>NZ_PZJN01000001.1 GCF_003206695.1 Salinicola halophyticus
GCGGCTCTCGCCGGCGGCCAGAGTGTCGAAGTCGGTGCCCGGCGTGAAGTTGTAGCTGCCGTCGCTATTAAAGCTGAGGCTGCCGTTGCCGGTGCCAACATCCGTCGCCAGGTCGTAACCGGCGATGGTGCCATCGATATCGGTCGCTGCCGGCACCTGCCCGCTGAGAGCGCTGTTCTCACCGATGCTGCCGGTATCAGCCCGGGCCACTGGCACATCGTTGGTACCGATCACGGTTACAGTCAACGTCGAGGTGGCCGTGCCGCCCTGGCCGTCGCTGACGGTGTAGCTGACTTTAGTGGTGTCGGTCTGACCCGCGGCCAGGCGATCGAACGCCGAACCCGGATTAAAGCTGTAGGAGCCGTCGGCGTTAAGGGTAAAGGTCCCACCGTTGGAGCCGGTGATGGCCTGCCCCACGCTACCTGCTACGCCGTTGACAGCGCCGACGCTCAGGATGCCTCCATCGACATCGCTGTCATTGGCCAGCACGCCCTGGGCCGCGGCGACATTGAGAGTAGCGTTCTCGCCCGTGCTGCCGGTGTCGGCACGGAGGACCGGGGCATCGTTAGTACCGATAATATTGATAGTGATGGTCTGACTCGCGGAACCATCAGCCGATTTCACCGTAAATGCCTCGGTCCGAACCTGACCTTCAGCAAGGTATTGAACCTTACTGTTATCGGCATTGAAGGTCCATAGACCGTCAGCCGTAACGGAGAGCGAGCCCAACGAAGAGGTGACGCCATTAGTCGTTCCACTAGCGCCCGTGAAGGTCACGCTACTCAGGTTGAAACTCGACTGCCCGGTATCGATGTCGGTTACCGAGAGCGAACCCGTCGTAGTAAGTTTCCCACCGCTAACGTTGCTATCTTCAACGACGCTACCAACAGCAGGACCGCTGATGATAGCCACATCGTTCGTACCAACGATCGTTGCAGTCAATGTGGTTACTGAAACATTGCCGTGGCCATCACTGACGGTGTAACTGATCTGGGACGTGGTTTTTTCGCCCGCAGCGAGTGAGTTGTATGTATCGCCCGGCAAAAATCGATAACTGCCGTCGGATTGAACGATGAACGTTCCGCCGTTAGAGCCGGCAATGGATTTTCCAACGCCCTCCGAGCTGCCATTGATAGCGACGACATGCAGCGTCGACTTATCGCTACCCAAGTCGGCATCGTTGGCTAGAACACCGTGCGCAGCATCGATGCTCAGCGCCTGCTCCTGCTGGGTCGAACCCGTGTCGGCAATCGCTGTCGGCGCGGTGGTATCGACGCCGTAGGCATGTGTCGTCGTTGCCGTGCCGGTATTACCGGCGGCGTCGGTGTGAGACACGGAGGCACGGATGCTGTCGGTACCGGCATTCGCCAGCACCGTTCCCGGTACCGCCACGCTGAAGGTGCCATTGGCCCCGACCGTCGTGGTGTAGTTCTGGCCACCCACGGAGACCGTCACCGTATCGCCCTGGGCCGCGTCGCCGCCGGCGGTGCCACTCAGGGTAACGTTCTGCCGCGATTCGGCGGCATTGATCACGTCATCGCCAGCCACGGTGTTGAGGCTGATCGAGACGCTCGGCGCGGCGGTATCAACGCCGTAGGCATGTGTCGTCGTCGCCGTGCCGGTGTTGCCGGCAGCGTCGGTGTGAGACACGGATGCACGGATGCTGTCGGTGCCGGCATTCGCCAGCACCGTTCCCGGTACCGCCACGCTGAAGATGCCATTGGCGCCCACCGTCGTGATGTAGTTCTGGCCGCCCACGGAGACCGTCACCGTATCGCCTTGGGCTGCGTCGCGGCCCGCGGTGCCACTCAGGGTAACGTTTTGCCGCGATTCGGCGGCATTGATCACGTCATCGCCAGCCACGGTGTCGAGGCTGATCGAGACGCTCGGCGCGACGGTGTCGACGCCATAGCTGCCGGCGGTATTGGCGCTGCCGGTATTGCCCGCCGCGTCGGTGTGGCTGACCACCGCGCTGACGCTGGAATTGCTCGCCAGCTGTGAGCCCGGCACGTTGATCGAAAACGTGCCGTCGGCCTTGAGCGTGCCGGTGTAGGACTGATTACCCACCGTCAGCGTCACGCGATCGCCGCTGGCGTATTCGCCGCTGACCTGGCCGCTCACCGGGATCGATTGATTGGCTTCGGCCGCGTTGACGACATTGTCACCGGCGATGGTATCCAACGTGATGCCGAGCGTCGGCGCGGTGGTATCGACGCCGTAGGCATGTATCGTCGTTGCCGTGCCGGTATTACCGGCGGCGTCGGTGTGAGACACGGATGCACGGATGCTGTCGGTGCCGGCATTCGCCAGCACCGTTCCCGGCACCGCCACGCTGAAGGACCCATTGGCCCCGACCGTCGTGGTGTAGTTCTGGCCGCCCACGGAGATCGTCACCGTATCGCCTTGGGCCGCGTCGCCGCCGGCGGTGCCGGAGACGCTGACGTTGCTCTTGGCTTCCGCCGCGTTGATGACGTCGTCGCCGGCCACTGTATCGAGGCTGATCGAGACGCTCGGCGCGACGGTGTCGACGTCATAGCTGCCGGCGGTATTGGCGCTGCCGGTATTGCCCGCCGCATCGGTGTGGCTGACCACCGCGCTGACGCTGGAATTGCTCGCCAGCTGTGAGCCCGGCACGTTGATCGAGAACGAGCCGTCGGCCTTGACGCTGCCGGTATAGGTTTGATTTCCGACCGTCAGCGTCACGCGATCGCCGCTGGCGTATTCGCCGCTGACCTGGCCGCTCACCGGGATCGATTGGTTGGCTTCGGCCGCGTTGACGACATTATCACCGGCGATGGTGTCCAGCGTGATCCCGAGCGTCGGCGCAGTGGTATCGACACCATAAGCGTGCGTCGTCGTTGCCGTGCCGGTATTACCGGCGGCGTCGGTGTGACTGATGACCGCCGTGACCGTTGAGCCCGCCGCGCTGGCGAGGAGGCTGCCTGGCACCACGACGCTGAAGGTCAGATCGTCAGCGACCGCCGCCTGATACTGTTGGCCACCGATGGCGACGGTAACAATATCTCCAGCGACGGCATCGCCGCCCGCGCGCCCCGTCAGTGTCACGGGCTGCCCGGACTCTGCGGCATTGACGACGTCGTCACCCGCAATCGTGTTCAACTGTACGGTTGGCGCCGGCGCGTCGACATCGACACTGTAGGGCCGCGTCGATGTCGCCGTGACCACACTGCCTTCACCGACATGCGTCAAGGTCGCCGTTGCCGATGGAAATTGCGCCAGCAGGCCTCCCGGAACGACCACCGAGAAGCCAAGATCCTCGCCCAGAACCGTAGAATAGGCGACGCCACCAATCGTGACCGTGACCTGATCACCAGCGACGGCATCACCGCCGCCTTTACCGCTGAGCGTAATGCTCTGTCCCGACTCCGCCAGGTTGACGATATCGTCGATCGCAATGGCATCGAGACTGACGCTGACCACCGGTGATGGCCCCGTACCCTCACCCGTTGTCGAACTGGCTTCAGGGCTGAAGCTCGCGGGCGTCACCGTCACTCGACCGAGATCCGAGGAAGACGCCGCATAGCGGTAGGTGCTGGACTCTTCACGTCCGGTTCGAGCGATATCGAAAGGTGCGGAGAATCCGCCACCCTCCGATAGATTCCCGCCACCATCTGCCCCGGCGCCGGCTGCAGGCGCTTCCTGAATCGCGGTCGGATCCTGACCGGACGCAATGGCCGCTTGGAGCGATGCCACATCGGGATCCGCAGAAGCGGGGTCCGCTGCGATGACCGTGGCAACGCCTTCGATGATCTGCAGAGTCACCGGTTGCCCGGCGTTCAACGGCAGGATCGTTCCGTCGGCAAGCACAAGACGACCACCATCCGGGGCGAACAACGAGGCACCTTCTGGAATCGCCATCCCCTGAACCACGGGCTTGCGGGGATCCATCAGGAAAACATTGCCATCCACTCGGACGATAGTGACGAGAGCAGCCATCGGTATCTACCTCAGCAATCTGGAAAAGCGGAGACGAAGTAAACTTCATCAATGCGCAAAATGTAACCGTTTAGTATCCAGGATCAACATAATTTTATTTATGCCCTGGTACGTTCTCATTAATTGTCGCGCGACTTTTTACAAAGCTTAGCAAATAGAGACTCTTGCGAGAGGTTAACTGGCATCCGTCCGATCAAAGCGCCAATTAGCATGCCAACGGTGAGCGTTATATGATCGATCAAGGCCAGATTTCCACTTTCGATGCCAACAGCGAGCCCTTCCATGTCCGATGTCATCCCCGCCGGCCTGCGCCGATACTGCTCTTCCCGCGTTCAGGAAATGCCCGACAACCAGATCGTCGCCGTCGCGGATCTAGCCCGTCATGACGCCTCGGTCGTGAGGCTATGGATCGGCGAGGGAGATCTGCCTACTCCGGATTACATCAAGCAGGCGGCGGTGGATGCACTGGGACAGGACGATACCCGCTACAGCTACTCTCAGGGCTTGCCCGAGCTTCGCCAAGCGCTCTCCGGCTACCATCGTCGGCACTGGCAGGTCGATGTCTCCAGCGAGCGCTTCTGCGTTTCCATTGGCGGCATGAACGCCGTCACCATGGCTATGCAGGCGATTCTCGACGAGGGCAGCGAAGTCATCATGCCGACGCCCGCCTGGCCCAATGCCCGCCAGATGATCGAGATCGTCGGCGGCGTGAACGTATCGGTTCCCTTCGGTTTTTACCCCGATGGCAGAATCGAGCTCGATCTGGACAAGCTGTTCGCGAAAGTGACGGACCGCACCCGCGCGGTTTTCATCAACTCGCCTTCCAATCCTACGGGCTGGCGCATGCCGCTCCGGGACATGGAGCGGTTGCGAGACTTCTGTCGGGAGAAAGACCTCTGGATCGTGGCCGACGAGGTCTACAACCACTTCGTCTATGATGATCGAGGTCAGGACGGCGGGCAGCAGCCGAGTGGACACGGCCCGGCGGCCTCTTTCCTGCAGATCTGCGAGCCAGACGAAAAACTGCTGGTAACCAACACGTTCTCCAAGAACTGGTGCATGACCGGCTGGCGCGCGGGCTGGATCGTGTTCCCGCAGGGTATGGATCAGCTTTTCGCTCGACTATGCCAGTACAACACCACGGGCGTGGCATCGTTCATCCAGCGGGCCTGTATCGCGGCGCTGGAAGATGGCGACGCCTTCATCGCTGAACAGGTCGAACGCTGTCAGGCCTCGCGGGATATACTGGTCGAGGGTCTGGCGGCGCTGGACAACGTGACGGTGTTTTCTCCGCAGGGCACCTTCTATCTCTTTTTCAAGGTGCACGGTCTGGGCGGCTCGAGCCTGGACACGGCCAAGCGGATCCTGCGGGAGGCCAAAGTCGGCGTGGCGCCAGGCAGCGCTTTCGGCCCGGAAGGCGAAGACTATCTGCGGATCTGCTTCGCCATCGACCCCGCGCTTGCCAGGGAAGCACTCGATCGACTGGTCCCGTTTCTGGCCGCGCTGGCGGGAGCATCGCAGGACGTCACCGCCTGATGGCTTGCCGCCCTGAACGAATCTGCCCGGCATCGTCGCCGGGCAGTCGTGACACCAGATTCGAAACCGATCAGCAGCTCGACAATCGCTTCAACAGCTCGCTGCGGCGCTCTTCAGACATGAACGCGACCTCGATGGCATTGCCCGCCAACTCCCTGAACAGATCGCGATCCCAATCGAACGCCTCGAAACAGGCGATGTAGTTCTCCAGCACCCCGCCGCCGAAATAGGCCGGATCATCGGAATTGAGCGTCACTTTCACCCCCTGCTCGAGCATCGCCGGTAGCGGGTGGTCGGTCATCGCCTGGACGACCTTCAATCGCACGTTGGAAAGCGGGCAGACCGTCAGCGGAATCTGCGACTCACGCAGCCGTTCGACGAGTTCGGCATCCTGCAGGCAGGCGACACCATGATCGACCCGGCAGATATCGAGCACATCCAGCGCTTCGCTGATATAAGCCGCCGGGCCTTCTTCTCCGGCATGCGCCACGCGGGGAATGCCCAACGCCTTGGCCCGTTCGAATACGGCTGCGAACTTGGCGGGCGGATTGCCCATTTCCGCACTGTCGAGACCGACGGCATCGATCAACTCGTAATAGGGCGCCGCTTTCTCCAGCAAGTCCATCGCATCAGTGGCATCGCGATCACGCAGGAAACTCATGATCAGCGCTGTTGTCATGTCCCATTGACGCGCTGCATCCCGCATGGCACGTCGCAGGCCTTCGAACGGCACCGCCAGCTCGACACCTCGACTCAAGTGCGCCTGCGGGTCGAACGACAGCTCGACATGCACCACGCCCTCTTCCTGCGCTCGTCCCAGATACGCCATCGCCAGGTCGTAGAAATCCTGCTCGGTGCGCAACACCCGCATCCCCTGATAATAGAGATCCAGGAACGACTGCAGGTCGCTGAAATCGTAGGCAGCCCGCACCTCGTCCACTGTCGCGTAGGGGAGAGAAACGTTGTTACGCGCCGCCAGCGAGAACATCAGCTCCGGCTCCAGCGAACCCTCGATATGTAAATGCAGTTCGACCTTGGGTAACTCACGCAGCCAAGTCTTCACGAGCGCTCCTCGCCATTGGAATGGATGCGACTCAGGATGCCGAAAATGACGCGAGGAAGAAAGCCGACCGTTCTACACCCGTGTCGCCAGCACCTTGATGCCCAGTGCGATCATCGCCACACCCAGCACCCGATCGATCCAGTGGCTGAAACGCTTGAACGCGCGATGGATCGGCGGCGTGGAGAGCAACAAAGCCACCGCCGAGAACCAGCCGAGCTGGATCAGCATGATCCAGGCGCCGTAGATGGCGATCTGGTAGAGCGGCATATCGGGTGACAGCACGATGGTGAACAGCGAGACGAAGTAGATCGGCGCCTTGGGATTGAGCGCGTTGCAGAGAAATCCCATACCGACGGTGCGCAGCGCCGAACGGGGCGGCGCGACGGCCACCGCGCTCGGGCTCGCTTCGGTGGAGGCCGGACGCGAGCGTAATCCCTTGACGCCGAGATAAAACAGGTAGGTTCCGCCCAGTAGCTTGATCGCCCACAACGCCTCGGCGGAGTTGGCGATCACCGCGGCAAGCCCGAAGGCGGAATAGACGATATGAATGGATAACCCCAGCGCGATGCCGAGACTACACAACAGCCCGACGCGCTTACCGTGATTCAGTGTCTGCTGGGTCACCAGCACGAAGTCCGGCCCCGGCGAGGCAGCCGCCAGTAAATGCACGAAAGTGATGACGATCAGGCCGTGTAGCATTTCCATGACGATTCCTGAGATGCTGGAAAGAAGACGATTGAGTCGGTGCCGAACCATGATCGAATATTTTCGCCAGCAAGCCTACTGCAACCTGTGGTCGAACCATCGGCTGTTGAAGGCCTGTGCCCGCCTGCCCGAGAACGCGTTTCAGGCGCGACGGAGCAGCTTCTTCCCGTCGATTCACGCCACGCTCAACCATATCCTGATCGTCGACGCCTACTATATCGATGCCCTAGAAGGCGGCACGCTGGGCCAGCGCGCCTTCGATGACGAGCGGCCCTACTCTCGTGTCGACACGCTGTGGCCCGCCCAGGAAACACTGGATAGACGCTTGATCGCGATCTGCAACGCACTCGACGATGCCCAGCTGACCGCCGACATCGCACTCGAACGGGCCGATCGCCGGCAACTCGAACCGGCACATCGCGTGCTGGCCCATCTGTTCGTGCATCAGACCCATCACCGCGGCCAGGTTCACGCCATGCTTTCGGAAACCGACGTCGCTCCGCCGCAGCTGGACGAATTCTTCATGCGGGAAGAAGCCCCGCTGCGGCGGGAAGAGTTTGCGACGCTGGGCATCAGCGAAGCGCAGGTGTGGTCTTCGCGTCGCTAGAGCCCGATCACATCGACTGCCGATGCGCTTCGGCCAGTTCCGCCATGCTGTTAAAACGGAAGTCGACCGTCGGCATGTCGCCGGGGTTCATCGTCGCGCCGAAACCTTCCTTGTCGTGGCGGCGGTAGATCCAGCAGTTGGCGAGGCCATTGTGGTTGGCGGGCTGATGATCGTGGAACATGCTCTCGGCGGTATGCAGGATCTGCGACTTGTCGATGCCGCGCTCGCCGAGCTTTTCCAGCATGTAGTCGAAGTTGCGCTGTGCCGGCTTGTAGGAACCGATATCTTCGGCGGTGTAGACCGCATCGAACTCGACGCCTAGCTTGCGCTGGCTGTAGGCAAAGCTCTCGTTATCCACGTTGGAGAGCACGACCAGCTGGTAGTGCTGCTTGAGGTAGGCGAGTGACTCGGCAGTATCGGCGAAAGCCGGCCACTGCTTGACGAAGTCGCCATAGGCCAGGCACTCGTCGTGGCTCACCGCCACGCCCCACTCCTCCGCCAGACGCTTGTAGACGACCGCCAGCAGTAGCCGATACTGCAGATGCGGCGTGTAACGCTGCTGGGTCGATTCGTGCCGGGCGTGCGCCTCGAGAATCTGATCGCGGCTCAGATTCCGGCCGGTTCGTTCGAGTAGCGGCTGCAGCCCGGCGACCATGCCGCTCTCCCAGTCGATCAGAGTGCCGTAGACGTCGAACGTCAGGGTGGTGAAATCGGTCAGTTGCATGAGGGTCTCTCTCTTCTGTGTCTGATCATGTCTGGCACGGTTCTGTGGACATCGGGCCGGAGGTTCGAATGCGTCCTTCGATTATCTGTCGATCACCAATCGGCATCGGCACTGAGTAGGCGCATCGCCACCTGTAGCTGCAGCCGGGTGTCGACGTCGTTCAGGTCCATGGCAAGCGCGGTCTCTAGCCGCTCGATGCGATAGCGAAGGGTGCTGATGTGAATATCGAGGGCACGCGCCGTCTGCGCCAGCTGAAAACCGCTGTGCGCCAGTGCCGTGAGCGTCTCGATAGCGTTCTGCCGTCGCGCGCCTTGCCCCAGGGCGCGTGAAATACGCTCGAGAAACAGTCGTCGAGCCTCACCGTCGCCTTCCAGTACTCGGCTGAACAACAAGGTTTCAAAATCCCGGCGCTCGCCGGCCTTGAGCGAGGGCAGCAGTCGGGCCACGTCACCGGCGCCCTCGGCGATGGCTGTCGCGCCCTGCACCTTACGACTGACCGCCATGGCGGCCTCGCCGTCGCTCAACGCCCGCCACAGCACCTCGGTCGAGACCTCGGCACGCACCAGGAACAGCAGCTGATTGAGCGACACGGAGATCAACCGTGGCAGGCCGAGCGCCTCGAGACGATCGCCTAGCCGGCGCTCCCACCGTTCGCGTCGTAGCAAACCTTCCCGGCTCAGTGGTACCGGCTCGTTGAGCAGAATCGCGCAGACGTGATAGCCGGCGTGAGGATCCCACCCATGCAAAGACGCCCGCTCCAGGGCCGCCGGCGTGGCCTCGAACCGACCCTCGAGCAGCGAGTCGACGAAGGCGTAACCCAACCGGGTTTCCTGCGCCTGCAGCGCCTGCTGGTGGGACAGGTGGAGCGCCGAGATCAACGCGGCCTGCTCGGCCGCCCGCTGTTCGAGCTCGCTGATCGGGGATACCGTCTCATCGATCCACAGCATGGCAGCCGGCGCCCCCTGAATTCGGACCGGACAGGCCAGCAACCGGCCCCCGTCCCTCTCGCCGAGAGAGCGAGCCGTGGCCTCGTCCAGAAACTGCGCCTCGCTCAGCATGGCCGGCGTAGGCTGGCGCATGGCATCGAACTCGGCACTGCCGCCCAGCCATTCACCCTCCAGCCCGGTGAAGAGCACGTCCCGCTCGAGCAAAAGGCTCAACGCCGTGGCGATGTCGCCCAAGCTCCGCGCCGTCAGGGCCGAACGGGTGAGATCGCGGTGAATACGTTCCGCCCGCGCGATCAGCTGGCCCTGCCGTGCAATCAGCCAGGCATGCACTTCTTCGGTGATCTGGCTGAACGGCACGTCCCAGGGAATTTCCAACAGCGGAAAGTCGAGCGATTCGGCCACGCGACGACTGGTCTCCGGGAATGCGGTCAGAAATCGGGGCACCGCCAGCGCCACGCCGGCCAGGCCCTTGTCGACTAGCGCCTCGATCAGCGCTCGCTCGGCCTTCGGCTCGTCGGGCCAGTGATAGCCGGTGGTCAGCAGTAGCTGGCCTTCACGAACCCAGGCGATGATGTCGGGATGATCGACCATATGGACCCAGCTCAGCGGCCGCCCTAGCGAGCGCTCGCCGGCCACCACCCGAGCATGGCGCAAATTGGTTTCCCGCAGCGCCGTGGCAAGATCGAGTTCGATCGCTAACCGCGCGCCGACGGGCGCTTCATCCCGGTTCGTCATCAGCCGTCCAGTCGCGTCGAGACGAACTTGAGATCGAGATATTCGTCGATGCCGTAGCGGCCGCCCTCACGGCCGAGACCGCTATCCTTGACCCCACCGAACGGCGCCTGCGGTACGGAAGGCGCACCGTCGTTGACCCCGACGATGCCGTAATCCAGCGCCTCGGAGACGCGCGACGCGCGGCCCAGATTTCGCGTCCACAGATACGCGGCGAGCCCGAACGGCGTGGCGTTGGCCGCCGCGACCGCCTCGTCTTCGCTGTCGAAGACGATCAGCGGTGCCACGGGGCCGAAAGTCTCTTCCTGCATGATCTGCATGTCGCTGGTGACGTCCGCCAGCACCGTCGGCGCGACGAAGAAGCCGTCGACATCCCGCTCCGCCGTCAAACGCTTCGCGCCCTTGGCCAGCGCATCGTCGATGTGAGACTGCGCCTTGTCGCGCCCAGCCTGGCTGGCCAGCGGGCCGATCTGGGTCGACTCGTCTTCTGGCTGGCCGACGCAGAGCGCGTCCACCGCAGCGGTCAGACGCGCGGAGAACGCCTCGAGAATGCCACGCTGTACATAGATGCGGTTGGCACAGACGCAGGTCTGGCCGCCGTTGCGGAACTTGCTCGCCATCACTTCGGTGACGGCGGCCTCGATATCGGCATCGTCGAAAACCAGAAACGGCGCATGGCCGCCCAACTCCAGCGACATTCGCTTCATGGTCGCGGCGGATTTGGCGTAGAGATGCTTGCCGACCGGCGTGCTGCCGGTGAAGGTGACCTTGCGGATGCGTCGGTCGCTCATCAGTTCATCGCTGATTGCGGCCGGGCGCTCAGCGGTGATGACCTGGAACACCTCTGGCGGCCCGCCGGCCTGCTGCCACAGCTGGGCCAGCAGCAGCGCCGTGATCGGCGTCTGCTCCGCCGGCTTGACGATCACCGAGCAGCCTGCCGCCAGCCCCGGTGCCACTTTGCGGGTGATCATTGCCGCCGGGAAGTTCCAGGGCGTGATCGCCAATACCGGGCCGACCGGCTGACGCAGCACGGCGAGCCGCTTGTCCGGATGCTGGCTGGGCAGGATATCGCCGTCGATGCGCTTGGCCTGCTCGGCGTACCACTCCAGGAAGCTGGCAGCGTAATCGACTTCACCCCGCGCTTCGCGGATCGGCTTGCCCATCTCCCGCGCCATGGTCACGGCGAGGATCTCCTTGGCCTCGAGCATCGCCTGGTGCCAGGCCTTGAGCAGCACCGCACGCTCGAAGGCAGTGGTCTTGCGCCAAGACTCGAAGCCACGCTGGGCATTGTCGGCGGCAAGCCTGGCCTGTTCGACACCGCAGTCGGCGACTTCGGCTATCACCTCTCCGCTTGCGGGAGAGCGCAAGGCGTAGCGCCCCATGTCGGTGGCATCGAAGCCGACGATGGCGGCGGGATAGTAGGCGGCATCAGCGGGCGCTTTGAGCGATACGAATTGATTCTGAAGAGACGATGATGAAGGCGTTGATGAAAAGGACATCGATCCGGTCACCTGTTCGAAAAGTAGGAAGTCCAGCCATCCTACCCCCGCGACAAGACGAATACTTCCTGCACAAAGCAGGATTTAGCTGTCACCAATACCCACTCACGACAGGAGAATTCAAACCACTTCGACCTTCGGGGCATCGCTCTCATTCATTCGAGCGCGCCATGCTCGACCCGGGTCGCCGGTGGTGACCAGCGTGTCGAAATCGGACAGGTCGGCGAAGAACGCTGCGCGCATCACGTCGAGCTTGCTCTCGTCGGCGACGATGATGCGCCGTTCTGCATGTTCGATGGCGGCCTGTTTGGGTGCCACCTCATGAAAATGGAAGCAGCTGGCGCCCTTGTCGACATGGACACCGGCTGCGGAAATCAGCGCCTTGTTGATACCCAGACGGCGGATCGCCGTGGTGACGTCCTGCCCGCCGAAGGATTCCGAAGCGGCGTAGTAGAGGCCTCCGAGCACGACGAGGCGCATATTGGGCATGTCGCGCTGGCTGAAGGCGTTGGCGACGTTGAGCGCGTAGGTGACGATGGTCACGTTCATGTCGCGCGGCAGCAGTGCACATAGCGGCATCAAGGTGGTGCCGCAGTCGACGAACACGGTATCGCCCTCTTCGATCATCGATGTCACGGTCTCGCAGAGACGCTGCTTGGCCTTGGCGTAGCGGTCCTTCTGGGCATCGAGGTTGTAGGCAGCGGTGAACTGGGGGTTGTCGGCCATGACCAGATGCCCGCCGAAGGAGACGATGGAACCATTGCTGGCAGCGATATCCCGCCTCACCGTCATCTCGGAAACGTCGCACAGCGTTGCCGCCTCGGCCAACGGAAGGGTTCCACTGCGCCTGATCGCCTCGCGAAGTCTTTCCAGCCGTACCGCACTGCGACCATTCATGACGTTCTCCCGATGTTGTCGGCCCATCGACCTTATCCCCGATCTCTCTCTGGAACGCAACGAGGAGCCCGGAGGCTCCTCGTCGATAACGCCCATCGCTGTCAGATAGGAGCGTTTAGACCAGAAATGTCAGATCAGAACTGTCGGACCAGTGCTGCTAAGCCAGAACTGCCAAGTCAGAACTGCCAGCCGACGCCGAAGTAGTAACCCCAGCCGGTGGAGCGCAGCTCGAAACCATCGCCGTGGCTGTTGGGGAACGGCGCCATTTCGCCATCGTTCCATTGGCCACCGTTATGGAAGTAACGCGCCACTGCCATGAACCGCAGATGCGTGAACTGGTACAGCAGCACGTTGGTCGCCACGGTCGACTCGTTGGTACGGGTCGGGTCGTTATCGCCCAGATCCGAGCCGAAGTCGTGGTTGGTGAAGCCGACGTAGACCAGTGAGGCACCGTTATCGAAGCTGCCCAACGGATAGGAGTAGTTCAGCTGCGCGCGATAGCCGTCCCACGAGTTCTCGTTGGCGGCGCCGTAGTTTTCCCACTGGCGACGTTTGTAGAAGTTGAACGAGAGCCCCAGCGGGGAACCGGTCTCGATATCGGTGCCCAGACCGGCATAGAGCGTGTTCTGACGGCTTTCCGTGGTGTGGCCCCAGTCGAAGATGTAGTCGAAGGCGACGAACCACTCCTTGAACGGGCCGACGCTCAGGTCCTGACCGGTCATGTCGTCGATCGACAGCCGCGGTTCCAGCTCCATGAACACCGGCGAGCCCTTGTCGAAGATCCCGCTATCCGCGGCGTTGCCGGTACCGAAGAACTTGGGAAAATCGATATAGCCGTAAAGATCCAGCGGCCCTTTACGCCCGAAAAACTCATACTCCAGATAGATATCGTCAACCTGCTGCGGCCCGAAGCGAATGTTCTTGCTGCCGATGACCGTGACGTTCTGGTGGTACCAGTCGGAAAGATAGGGACCATCGGCCGTCTGCCCTTCCGACGTTGGTCCTTCGTCAGGCGTCTCCTGCTCGATGACCGGCGCCTCGCCCTGGTCATCTGCCCACGTCGGCGCGGCTGCCAGCGTCATCGACCCTACGCCTAGCGACAGCGCCAGCAAGCTGGCACTTCTCCCCGTCGACCACACTCTCGCCGACCACGCGACCGGCTGCGCAATTTTCTCTACCATGCCATCCCCCTACTTTGTTGTTATGGCGTGTTGGTTCCCATTTTGTGACTATTCTTACATTCCCGGCTTTGCACCTCGACCGGCATTCTGCCTCGCAACTATCGATGACGATTTGCTGAAAAGCGCCCAAAAACACTATATATGGGCAATAGTTCGCTTTTCGCTACTCTATGAGCTTGTGACGATAAAAACAACAAGTGACGAACAAAACCAAAAAATGTTAAAAAGATCTCAAGAAATCGCTCTTTCCCATCGCGTTTTCTACCTACCGGGACCAACACCAAGGACAACAACATGACACTCCTCATGGGTCTGGTCGGCGTCGTCGTGCTACTGCTGATCGCGCTGATCTTTTCGAGCAACCGCCGGGCGATCAGCCTGCGCACCGTCATCGGCGCCTTTGCCATTCAGGCCGGCATCGGGGCTTTCGTGCTCTACGTGCCCTTCGGGCAGGCCGTGCTGGGATCCGTCTCCAGTGCCGTCAGCCAGGTCATCAGCTATGCCAACGACGGCATCGGCTTTTTGTTCGGCAACCTCGCCGATCCGACCAATGTCGGCTTCGTCTTCGCGATCAAGGTGCTGCCGATCATCATCTTCTTCTCGTCGCTGACGGCCGTTCTCTACTATCTGGGCATCATGCAGTGGGTCGTGCGGATTCTGGGTGGCGCGCTGCAGAAGGTCCTGGGCACCTCGCGCACTGAATCGCTCTCCGCCACCGCCAATATCTTCGTCGGCCAGACCGAGGCTCCGCTGGTGGTACGCCCGTTCCTGGCCAGCATGACCAAGTCTGAACTGTTCGCAGTCATGTGTGGCGGGCTCGCATCCGTTGCCGGTTCCGTTCTCGCCGGTTACGCCGAGCTCGGCATTCCCATGGAATACCTGATCGCCGCCTCGTTCATGGCCGCGCCCGGCGGTTTGCTATTCGCCAAGATTCTGATGCCGGAGACGGAGAATCCCGACGATGACACGCGTCAGGCCAAGGACGTGCTGGAAGCCGAGGACAAGCCGGCCAACGTGCTTGACGCTGCCGCGTCCGGCGCCTCATCGGGCCTGATGCTGGCCGCCAATGTCGGCGCCATGCTGTTGGCCTTCATCGGCCTGATCGCGATGATCGACGGCATCCTGGGTGGTGTCGGCGGCTGGTTCGGGATGGACTCGTTGAGCCTGTCGATGATCCTCGGCTGGCTGTTCTCGCCGCTGGCGTTCGTGCTCGGCATTCCCTGGCATGAAGCGACGCTGGCAGGCTCGTTCATCGGTCAGAAGCTGGTGGTCAACGAATTCGTGGCCTATATCAATCTGGCGCCCTACATCAGCGGCGACACCATGGTGGAAGCGACCGGGCAAGCGATGTCCGCCCACACCGCCGCGATCCTGTCGTTCGCGCTTTGCGGATTCGCCAACCTATCCTCCATCGCGATCCTGCTCGGCGGTCTCGGCACGCTGGCCCCCAGCCGTCGCCCGGAGATCGCTCGTTACGGGCTCAAGGCGGTACTCGCCGGCACGCTCTCCAACCTGATGTCGGCCACCCTGGCCGGGATCTTTCTGTCGCTGGCCGGTACTGCCTGATCCAGGACAGCCTGATCCGAGATGCATGAATCACGAACGCCATGAGGATCCGGCAGACTCGAGAGGGATGAATTCGAGAGCGCATGCCGGATCCTGGCCGACTCGGGACACGACAACGGCAGGAGGCCGTCGCTGCCACGCCTAACCAAGGAAACAGGACGATGAACAGTCTCAAGCACGCCGCCAGACAGGCGCTGGCGATGATGGATCTCACCTCGCTCAACGACGACGATAACGACGCCACGATCCAGGCGTTGTGCCGCCGCACCGACACCCCGCATGGCGCTCCCGCCGCGGTGTGCATCTACCCCGCCTTCATCGAGACGGCAAATCGTGAGCTGATCGACATGGGGTTGCGAAATACGGGAGTTCGCGAGCGCGTCAGAATCGCGACCGTCACCAACTTCCCCCACGGCTGCGTCAACGTCGAACGGGCCAGTCGCGAAACCCGCGCCGCGGTAGCGGCCGGCGCCGACGAGGTCGACGTGGTGTTTCCCTACAAGGCGATGATCAACGGTGATACCGAGTCGGGTCGCGCGCTGGTCACTGCCTGCCGTGACGCCTGTGGCGATCGGCTGCTCAAGGTGATTCTGGAGACCGGCGAGCTCAAGGATCCCGTACTGATTCGCCAGGCCGCGGATATTGCGCTGGAGTGCGGTGCGGATTTCCTCAAGACGTCCACCGGCAAGGTGCCGGTCAACGCGACGCTCGAGGCTGCCGAGATTCTGCTGACCGCGATTCGCGACAGCGGTCGCGATGTGGGGTTCAAGGCGGCCGGCGGTATCCGCACCGCCGAGGACGCCAAGGCTTACCTGGATCTGGCTGCGGGCATCATGGGCGAGGCGTGGCTGACGCCCGCGCATTTCCGCTTCGGCGCTTCCGGTCTGCTCGACGCGCTGCTCGCCACGCTGTCGGATGAAGACATCCAGCCGCCCACCGACGGCTACTGACAGCTTCGTTCGTTCACAGGCGGAGAACGCCATGCTGACGCAGGAAATCATTCGTCGTAAGCGCGACGGCCAGACACTCGATCGCAGGATGCTCGATCTGGTCATGCAGGGCATCGCCGATGAGCGTATCGGCGACGCACAGATCGGCGCTTTCGCCATGGCCGTCTATCTCAACGGCATGAACCGGGACGAGGCCGTGGCGCTGACCGAGTCGATCCGGGATTCCGGCCAAGTGATGCGCTGGGCCGATCTTGATCTCGACGGCCCGGTGCTTGACAAGCACTCCACCGGCGGCGTCGGCGATCTGGTTTCGCTGGTGCTGGGGCCCTGGATCGCCGCCTGTGGCGGCCATGTACCCATGGTCTCCGGGCGTGGCCTTGGCCATACCGGCGGTACGCTGGACAAACTCGAGTCGATTCCCGGCTACGACGTCACCCCGTCCGACGCCACCTTCCGCAAGCTGGTGAAAGAGGTCGGCGTGGCGATCATCGGCCAGACCGGCTCGCTGGCACCGGCCGACAAGCGCCTCTATGGCGTGCGCGACGTCACCGCCACGGTGGAGTCGATCCCGCTGATCGTCGCCTCGATCCTGGGCAAAAAGCTGGCCTGCGGTCTCGAGACCCTGGTGATGGACGTCAAGGTCGGCAGCGGCGCCTTCATGCCGACCGCAGAAGCCTCCCGCGAGCTGGCCGAGGCGATCGTCGCCATCGGCTGCGGTGCGGGGACGACAACCAGCGTGCTGCTGACCGACATGAACCAGCCGCTGGCCGACTGTGCCGGCAATTCATTGGAAGTCTTCGAAGCCCTGCGGTTGCTGCGCGGCGATGGAAAGCGGAGTCGGCTTTATCAGGTCACTCGGTCGCTGGCCCAGGAAATGCTGCTCCAGTCGGGCCTGGCCAGTGATGCCGAAGATGCGAGTAAGCGTCTGGACCTCGCTCTCGATTCCGGCGAGGCACTGGAGCGCTTCTCGCAAATGGTGCACGGTCTCGGCGGCCCAAGTGATCTGGCGGAACGCGCCGAACATCACCTTCCCACCGCACCGGTCACAGTCGATCTCGACGCTGACCAGGCAGGATTCATCAGTGCCATCGATACCCGCGGGCTCGGCCTCGCCGTGGTCGAACTGGGCGGCGGCCGGCGCAACGCGGGTGATGCCATCGATCACCGCGTCGGTCTGTCACACATCGCCGCGCTCGGCCAGCGTGTCGAACCTGGCCAACCGCTGCTTCGCATTCATGCCGCCGACCGGGCCGATGCTGAGGCGGTCACCCAGCGCCTGCGTCACGCCTTCACCTTGAGCGAGGCAGACGATGCCACCATCCCCCCGCTGATCCACGCCACCCTGCGCCAGGAGGATCTGTAATGGGCCAGACATCGAACACGCTCGCATCGAAGCGCGCCATCCTGCTGGTGCTCGACTCCTTCGGCATTGGCAACGCGCCGGATGCCGCCGACTATGGTGATTTCAGCTCGGGAGATTCCAGTTCGAGCGATGCCGGCTCGGACACGCTCGGCCACATCGCCCGCTATCGCGCCGATGCCGGCCGCCCGCTCCATCTGCCCAACCTGGCTCGTCTCGGCCTCTATCACGCCCACCGGCTGAGCACCGGCGACTGGGCGGCGGGCGTCAGCATTCCAGAAACCGTCGAAGGGGCCTACGCCTGCGCCAGCGAAATCTCCTCCGGCAAGGACACCCCCTCTGGCCATTGGGAGATCGCTGGCGTTCCGGCGCTGTTCGAGTGGGGCTATTTTCTCGATCGCGAGAACAGCTTCCCGCCCGAACTGCTGGAAGCCCTGATCGAGCAAGCCGATCTGCCCGGCGTACTCGGCAACTGCCAAGCGTCGGGCATGCCGATCCTCGAAGCGCTGGGGGAGACGCATATCGAGAGCGGCAAGCCGATCGTCTACACCTCGGCGGATTCGGTGTTCCAGATCGCTGCGCACGAAACACACTACGGTCTCGAGCAGCTCTATGCGCTCTGCGAAATCGCCCGCGAACTGCTGATGCCCTACAACATCGGACGCGTCATTGCCCGACCGTTCATCGGCGAAACGTCGGAAACCTTCGAGCGCACCGGCAATCGACGCGACTACGCCATCGAACCGCCAAGTCCGACCGTGCTGCAGAAACTGCATGACAGCGGCGGCACGGTGCTCGGGGTGGGCAAGATAGGCGATATCTACGCCCACTGCGGCGTCAGCGAGGTGCGCAAGGCGCACGGTTTTGAGGCACTGTTCGACGCCACGCTAGACGCCATCGATGACGCCGGCGACCAGACGCTGGTGATGACCAACTTCGTCGATTTCGACACGCTCTATGGTCATCGCCGCGACCCGGAAGGTTACGCCGACGCGCTGGAGGCATTCGACCAGCGACTACCGGAAGTGCTCGCCAAGCTCGAGCCGGGCGACCTATTGATCCTGACCGCCGATCACGGCAACGACCCCACCTGGCGCGGCACCGATCACACCCGCGAACAGGTACCGGTTCTGATGGCCGGTAACGTCATCGCTCCCGGCGATTACGGCCGCCGCGACACCTATGCCGACATCGGCCAGACGCTGGCCGACCATTTCACCCTAAGCGAGATGGAATACGGCCGATCGATGTTGAAGGAACGCACAATGGCGAAAGACAGCCCCCAGAACGGAGACGAATGAGATGGCCACGCCGCATATCGAAGCCCAGTCAGGCGACTTCGCCGATACCGTGTTGATGCCCGGCGACCCGCTGCGCGCCCAGTTCATCGCCGAGACGTTCCTGGAAGACGTCGAATGCGTCAATCGCGTGCGCAACATGCTCGGTTTCACCGGCACCTATCGGGGCCGCAAGGTCTCCGTCATGGGTAGCGGCATGGGGATTCCCTCGATCTCGATCTACGCCAAGGAGCTGATCACCGAGTACGGCGTCAAACGCCTGGTCCGCGTCGGCTCCTGCGGTGCGGTGCGTGATGACGTCGCGGTCAACGACATCGTCGTCGGCATGGGCGCCTGCACCGATTCCGGCGTCAATCGCACCCGCTTCGGCGGTCACGATTTCGCCGCCATTGCCGATTTCGATCTCACCCGCCATGCGGCGGATGCCGCTCGCGAACGCGGCACGCCCGTGAAAGTCGGCAACCTGTTCTCGGCGGATCTGTTCTACACCCCGGATGGCGACTTCTTCCAGACCATGAAACGCCACGGCATTCTCGGCGTCGAAATGGAAGCCGCCGGGCTCTACGGCGTCGCCGCCGAATTCGGCGCCCGCGCCCTGACGGTGTGCACCGTTTCCGACCATATCCTAAAAGGCGAAGCGCTCGACTCACAGGCTCGCCAGACCGGCTTTTCCGAGATGATGGCGATCACGCTGGAAGGGCTGTTGCGAGACGACCAGGAGGCAAATCGATGAGCACGACCCTGCACCAATCCATGAACGACACCCCGGTTCCCGACGAGATCCGCCAGGCCGCGCTGAAAGTGCGCGACAACGCCTACGTGCCCTACTCCGATCACCCGGTCGGCGCCGTGTTGATCAGCGAAAGCGGCAAAACTTATACCGGCTGCAACGTCGAAAGTGCCAACTACAAAGGCCTCTGCGCCGAAGCCAGCGCCATCGCCGGGCTGGTCTCCAGCGGCGAGCGCCAGATCCGCACGATCTACGTCATCGGCCCCGGCGAACATCTCTGCACGCCCTGCGGTGACTGCCGCCAGCGCATCCGCGAATTCGCAACGCCCGCGACCGAGGTCATCGTGCTCGACGGCGACGGCGCCCCACTCAAGCACTACACCATGGACGAGCTGCTGCCCGACTCCTTCGGCCCGGAAAATCTGAACAAGAGCTCGGGGATGCGCT
This sequence comes from Salinicola halophyticus, assembly GCF_003206695.1. Taxonomy (GTDB): domain Bacteria; phylum Pseudomonadota; class Gammaproteobacteria; order Pseudomonadales; family Halomonadaceae; genus Salinicola; species Salinicola halophyticus. The sequence goes on from NZ_PZJN01000001.1 coordinate 20,200, forward strand.
GAGCCTTGAGTGCGAACGTGACTTTCCGTGCGGACGTCATGTCGGAGCAAGGCGTGATGTGTAAGTCGCTGGAAGTTTAAAGAGCAGTCTGATTCACCTCGAAGACCGCAACGGCTCCAGTAATGGCGAGAGCCCGTTGTGGTCGATCTCCTGCATCAGCGCCAGCAAGTGCCCGATTTCTCCATTGGGAAAGCCTTCCCGGGCGAACCAGTTGAGATAAGGGCCAGGTAGATCGGCGATCAACCATCCTTCGTACTTGCCGAACGGCATCTTGCGGCTGACCAGTTTCTTGAGGTCTTCAGGCTCCATCTCGGTTCCTTGGCATGGACTCGGCGCTCTATTCTACAGTGCGTGTCTCTGCACGGCCGCTTCTCGCGGCAGATACCCGAACACCGACACCTCACCGAGCCGATGCGCGCGTTCCGACAGTGGGTGCTAGGCTGAGTGCTGCAGTCAGTCAACGATGAAAAGCTTGGCACCGATTTCCGTCGAGGAACGATGCGCTTCTGCTTGATCGGCGACCTGATAGCTCTGGCCCGGGGCAAGACGAAAAATTCGACCATCTTCCAGCTCGGTGACGAGCTCACCCTCGAGACACAGCAGAATATGGCCCTTCGAGCACCAGTGATCAGCAAGGTAGCCTGGCGTGTATTCGACGATGCGAACACGCAACGCGCCGAAATGCCGAGTTCGCCACAACGCTTTCCCGGCTTCACCGGGATGCTCGGTCGGAACGATCGTCGACCAGTCGGTCGTCCCGAAAGGGATGTCATTGAGCTGCATGAGTTCTGTCTCGTGAAAGCGGGGAAACTCCACGATGCCATAGGGAGACCATGGCGTCTCGCGAATAGCCTCGTCACGCGAAATGACTGACAAATCTCGAGCTATTTATGTCTTCACGACCTGCAGGAGCATGGACAATCATTGAGGGGAACCTACATGACCATCACCATTAGGAAGTGGATGCGACATCACACCGTCAAACAGCTGGCTCGGCTGTTGCTGGAGCCTTGCGATCCGGCCAAGGGGCAGGTGCCCTCTGCGACCGTCACTAGTGATCTGCAGTCGCTTCCTTTACAGGAACGCCACCGCATCGATCTGCTAGTCGCCCGCACCAAGCGTATCCGGGGTCTGCGCGCGCATCGCCGGCTACCTTTTTTCCTGCGCCCTGTCATCGCCGTGCGCTGGGGCTGTTTCAACACGCTCGGTCCAGAGCTCGCGCCGCTGGCCTGGCTGACGCGCGACTACGTGCGAAACGTACCCGCTGCCATTTCATCCAGGACGTCGCGCGCGATATTTTCTCGATAAAAGCAACGCGAAACACTTTGTGTGCAGCCGAAACGTCAAAACCGGCAGTTCAAAGCTGCCGGTTTCTTGTTACCACTACACAACTGGGGTGGATCAGAATCTATCTTCGATACCCGTCTCGTGTGATCGGGTCTGTTGGCCCGGACGCTCATACGGTTGCCACGGTGCCTTGTCGCTACTGCAAAGTTGGAGTGCGATGAACAGACCAAAAGCGGAAAAGGCGATGACGATATAACCCAAACTGAGCAGACTCATTGCGTACCCCACGTATCGACATCGTTATCCTCACTGAGTCGCGACGTCATCAAATTCAACGTGTGGAGATCCTTTCCACTTACTTAACGGTACAACTCTACTACAACCTTACAGAACCAATGCTTACCCTTTAGTGGTTAAGACTAACGGCCAAGCTGGCTTGGAATTTTAAAACCTGTGATTCAAGCCGATATTTCTCTAAACCAGCGACAACGAGCCGGTAAACATTGGCTGCAGCCGAGGCTTAGAAGTCGTCATGGCTGGCTCTGTACATTGCAGCCTCAAGCGTCCGATCATTCCGAACGATCAGTGAAGTGGCCCTGATCGCCGACGCCCCTACTGCGGATCCGGTGCGCCCGGTGCCGTCACCGGCTCCCTCGGCCCTGTACCGCCGGCAGTCATTGGCGTCTGCTCCATCACCACGCTCATTCTCGGCACGGCGAGGTCGATGCCCTGCTCGTCGAAACGCTGCTTCAGGCGCAGGTTGAACGCGCGGGCCACGTCCCACTGCATGATCGGCGCGGTACGCATGCGAACTCGCAGAATGGCGGCACCGGCGTCGAAACTCTCGATACCCTGAACCTCCAGCGCCGACCAGATGTGATGACGCATCATCGGATCGTTGCGCAGATCCTCGGCAATCCCGCGCACGATCTCGATCGCCTCGTCGATCTTCATGTGATGGGCAATACGGATCCGCATCAATGCGATACCGAACTCTCTCGAGTAGTTCTGAATGCCCTGGATCTGACTGAAGGGGATGATATGCACGATGCCATCCAGGTCGCGCAACTTGACGGTGCGAATGCTCAACGCCTCGACCGTGCCCATGTGCGTTCCCAGATTGACGAAATCGTCGATCGCCAGTGAATCCTCGATCAGGATGAACAGCCCGGTAATGAGGTCCTGAACCAGGGTCTGGGCGCCGAAACCGACCGCCAGACCGATGACGCCGGCACCTGCCAGTAGCGGTGTGACGTTAACGCCCAGATTGGCCAGCGCGATGATCACCGCGATCACCGCGATGGTCACGAACACGGTATTACGCAGCAGCGGTGTGATGGTCTGGGCACGCGCGCTGGCATTGACCCGACGGCCATGGCGGCGGCTGCTTCGCAGCAAGGCATGCTTGATCGCGGTGTCGGCCAGAATCCAGATCAGCCAGGCGAGCAGGAAGGTCACCCCCAGCCCGAGCACCCCCTTGGCGATCTGCTGACTGATTCCCGCCGAGCTGCCCACGGCCCACAGCGACGAGCCCCAGACTCGCATCGCAAGCTCGGCGAAGACCAGCCAGCTCAGCAGATGCGCCAGCGTAAAGCCGAAACGCGCCAAGCGCGCCATGTACTCGGACGGGGGCTTATCGCGCACATTCTCGCTACGCCGGTGAATCAGCCCGGTGACCACCAGGGTCGCGATCATGGCCCCCGCGGTAATCACCGCCCGGAAGAAGGCACTCCGCGAATCCTCCGCCGACATGATCATGGCGATCAGCGAAACCGCTACCATGATCAGAATCGGAATATGCCAGATTCGACTGAAGACCCGAATCAGCTCCGTGGTCGCGCGACGCTCCTGACGCTGTGAATAGGGCCGGTTGCGAATCAGATGGCGCATGGGCCGACGGAACACCAGAACGAAGACGCCCAGCAATACGGCTGCGCAGGCATTGGCGAGTAGCGATAGGAATGCCGTCAGCCCCTCACCCAGCGGCCCTACCAGGGCCTCGGCATTGGCTGCGTCTCCCAGTGCGACCAGCGCGCCGAGGGCGAATAGCCAGCGAGCGCCGCGACGACGCAGAATGCGCAGTGCGGTATGGCGGTGGCCACTACCGAACAGCGAGAAGACGATTTCACAGATGGATGAGAAGACCGCGCCGCAGAGCGTGGCATAGGCCGCTACCATGGCCAGCGTGCTACCGACCGAACCGGTGGCAAGCTGATGAACGGTCGTCAACGCCACGCCAAAACCGATGGCTAGCGGCACCACGCGCCGGATGATATGGCGAACCAGCATCCAGGTCGTGGGTTCCGGAGGCAGATGCCACATCAGCCCCAATAGCCCCACGCCCCAACGCCACAGCATGGCGAGAACCCCGGTGACGCCGACCCACAGCGCAGTGACCCACAGCAGATCGAGGAAGATCGTCGTCAACCGTTCGCGATCGCTCAACCCCGAGATATCGCTGCCGGCCTGTTCCGCTTTCGCCGACCAGTAACGGATCGGGTTGTCGAGACCGTCCGTCTCCAACGATGAAAACGACTGCGCCAGCGCACCGAGCAGTCCATCCGAGCTCTCCTTCCCTGCATCGACCGCCGTGGCGTCACGCAGCTGCCTGAGATGGTCGAGCAGCGCCTGGCGCTGATCGCTGTCGTCGAGCGTGGCGATGATTTGATCGAGCGAAGCGCGCAGCTCTTGTGGCGACGGGGTCGGGGCCGAACTCGTCCCGCTGGCCAGACCGCCACCGCTCACCAGTGATGACAAGGACTGCGCCGATGCCGGAAGACTGACCATGAACGTCGAAGTCACCAATATCAGGGTCAGTACCCACATCCATCCCCACTGTCTCAATCCGCTCACGTTGACTCCTGTCTGCGCTCCTATCGAGTCTTCGATAGCTTGTCGCCGACATCATGCTATCCAAGGCCGCCGGCGACAACGCCAAGCTGGCTTTGAGCCTTAAAGCGAAGCGGTTCACACTAGCGGAACCTAGTACCGGTAGACGGCGGTCTACTGTGGCAGTATGACGCCTCATTCCGTACGGTTTCGTCACCGACAACCACTCCTTATCCAGGAAAACCGGCATGCTCGACAGTCCTCAGACGAGGTCCGAAAACGCTGACTTTCGGGACGAAGCAGCAATCACCCCTTACGACCACTACGGCGAGTTGTTCGAGGCCGTCGCTCTCGCGCATATCTTTCCTGACTCCAAAACCTTCGCCGACGCCATACCTCGGCAGCCACCCGAGCAGATCATGGAAGCGTATGAGCAGCAGCGCAGCCAGCCAGGATTCGACCTCGGGGCCTTCGTGGCCGATCACTTCTACAGCGACGTCCTCCCCGGCAAGGGTTACGAATCCCGGCCCGAGCACGATCTGATCACCCACATCGACAACCTGTGGCCGGTGCTCACGCGCAATTCGCGTCAGCATCCGCGCTGGTCCTCGCTGTTGGCGCTTTGTGAGGACTATGTCGTTCCCGGCGGGCGCTTTCGCGAGTACTACTACTGGGATTCCTATTTCATCATGCTGGGCCTGGCGGCCAGCGGTGAAAATCACCTGGTGCGCGCCGTCACCGACAATTGCGCCGCTCTCATCCAGCGCCACGGTCATATGCCCAACGGCAATCGCAGCTACTACCTGAGCCGTTCGCAACCGCCGCTGTTCTCGATGATGGTCGAGTTGACCGAACGCCAGGGGCTGCGCGACGCCATCGACTACCTGCCGCAGCTGGAACAGGAGTATGCGTTCTGGATGGACGGCGAAGAAACATTGGCGCCCGGCGAGAGCCACCGGCGCTGTGTGCGCCTCAGCGAGGAACACTGGCTGAATCGTCATTGGGACGATCGCACCACGCCTCGAGAAGAGTCGTTTCGCGAGGATCTGGAGCTGGCGGGCATCTCCCGCCGCCACGCGGAAGCGCTGTTTCGCGATCTCCGCGCCGGTGCGGAAAGCGGCTGGGATTTCAGCGGTCGCTGGCTGGACGATGTGCAGGACCTGAGCTCGATTCGTACCACCCACTTCGTCACCCCGGAACTCAACGCGCTGCTCTTTCACCTCGAGCAGACCCTGAGCCGGCTGCACGCCGCCGTCGGCGACGACAGCAAGGCAGGAGACTTTCGCCACCGGGCACTACGGCGACGCGACGCGATGGATCACTACCTGTGGAGCGATTCGAGAGGCGCCTATTATGACTACGACTTCACGCGTGGGAGAAGCAGCGTCCACCTGACCGCGGCCTGCGTCGTACCGTTGTTCGTGGGCGCGGCCTCCGATGCCCAGGCGGAGCGGGTTGCCAATATCGTTGCCAACCGACTCCTTGCACCGGGCGGCCTCGTCACCACCGAAATCACCGACAGCAACGAGCAATGGGACCATCCCAACGGTTGGGCGCCGCTGCAATGGATGGCGATCGAGGGCCTGCGAACCTACGGTTTCACCGAGCTTGCGGACGATATCGCCGATCGCTGGCTGGCGCTGGTCGAGGATCTCTATCGCCGCGAGCGCAAGCTGGTGGAAAAATATGTCCTCTACCCTGGAGCGGACTTCGCAATCGGCGGCGAATATCCGCTGCAGGATGGCTTTGGCTGGACCAATGGCGTGACCCGGGCGCTACTCGCTCAGCGCGCTGGGCACCAGTAACACCACGCCCAATGGGGGCAATGTCAGCGACACGCTGGCCGTCTGGCCGTGCAGCGGCGTGTCGAGGGCCTCGACTCGGCCTACGTTGCCAAGATTGGATCCACCGTAGCGCTCGGCATCGCTGTTGAAAATCTCCTCCCAAGCGCCCATCACCGGGACGCCGAGCCGATAATCGTAGCGCGGCAGTGGGGTCATGTTGGCGACCACCAGCAGCGGCTCGCCGACCCGATTCCAGCGCAGCCAGGCAAATACGCTATTGGTGCTGTCGTCGCCGACCACCCAGGAGAAGCCTTCGGGCTCTGTGTCGCGCTGATGCAGCGGCGTCTTTTCCTGATAAAGCCGGTTGAGGTCGCCGACCAGGCTCTGGATGCCGGCATGATGCGCTTCGCCGAGCAGCGACCAGTCCAGCTCGCGATCGTGGCTCCACTCGCGCCACTGGCCGAACTCGCAGCCCATGAACAGGAGCTTCTTGCCGGGTTGGGTCCACATGATCGAGAGATAGGCGCGCAGGTTGGCGTACTGCTGCCACTCGTCGCCCGGCATCTTGCCGATCAGCGAACCCTTGCCGTGCACCACCTCATCGTGGGAGATAGGCAACACGTACTTCTCGGAGAACGCATAAACCATCGGAAAGGTCAGCTCGTGATGGGCGTACGAGCGATAGACCGGATCCTTGGCGGCGTACTCCAGGGTGTCGTGCATCCAGCCCATGTTCCACTTGTAGGCAAAGCCCAGGCCGCCTTCCGAGGTCGGCTGAGTGACGCCCGGCCAGGCAGTGGACTCTTCGGCAATCACCGAAGCGCCCGGCACCTCTTCGGCGACCACGTCGTTGAGGTGGCGCAAGAACTCGATCGCCTCGAGATTCTCCTGTCCGCCGTAGCGGTTGGGAATCCACTCCCCTTCCTTGCGCGAGTAGTTGCGGTAGAGCATCGACGCCACCGCATCGACGCGCAGCGCGTCGACATGATAGTGACGCAGCCAGTGCAGTGCCGAAGCCAGCATGAACCCATGCACCTCGCGCCGGCCCAGGTTATAGATGTAGGTATCCCAGTCCTGGTGGAAGCCCTCGAACGGATGCTCGTATTCGTAGAGCGCGGTGCCGTCGAAGCGTGCCAGACCGTGCGCATCGGTAGGGAAATGTGCCGGTACCCAGTCGAGAATCACCCCCAGCCCTGCCTGATGACAGGCGTCCACGAAATAGGCGAAGTCCTCGGGTTTGCCGAAACGCCCACTGGGGGCGAACTGACTCAGTGGCTGATAGCCCCAGGAGCCACCGAACGGGTGCTCCATGATCGGCAGCAGCTCGACGTGGGTGAAGCCCATCTCGAGCACGTAGGGAATCAGATGCTCGGCCAGATCGCGCCAGCTGTAGGTGAGGCCGTCGTGCCCGCCGTGCTTGCGCCAGGAGGCCGCGTGGACTTCGTAAGCGGAGATCGGCCGGTCGGGCGCCTGGCGTTTGCCGCGCTGGGCGATCCACTCGGCGTCATGCCAGGTGAATGGCGTGGTGTCGGCGACTACCGATGACGTGTGCGGTGGTGTCTCGGTGGCCAGCGCCACCGGGTCGGCCTTGAGCGCGATGGCGCCATGCGCGTCGAGAATCTCGTACTTGTACGCTTCGCCCGGCCCCAGCCGAGGCAGGAACAGCTCCCAGACCCCGGCGGGGTGGCGCAGGCGCATCACATGCCGACGACCGTCCCAGGCGTTGAAATGACCCACCACCGAGACGCGCCGGGCATTCGGCGCCCACACGGCGAAGCGCACCCCGGACACGCCGTCGACCTCCATCGGCTGGGCGCCCAAACAGTGGCCTAGATTGCGGTGATTGCCCTCGCCGAGCAGATACAGATCCATCTCGCCGAGCAGCAGATCAAAGGAATAGGGATCCTCGGTCTGCTGCTCGCCGCCCGACCAGCGGATGCGCAAGGTGTAAGGAGCGACATGCGGCAGGCGACCCGCGAAAAGCCCCGGAACCTGGATGCCGGTCAGGCTGCAACGTGGCTCGCCGGTATCCCGGTCGAGCACGTCCACGCCCAGCGCACCGGGCAGATAGACGCGCAGCAGACGGGCTTCCGCGCTCTCGCCGCCGAAGGCATGCACGCCGAGTAGGGAAAACGGGTTGCCGTGTCTACCCCGAACCAGCGCTTCGGCATCGTCGGGGGACAACCAGAGGGCATCGTCATTGACGGTAGTGACGTTCAGATCGGTCATATGCCCCTCTCATGTGCAGTTGATGTCATGGATAGCTGGTCGACGACGGCTGCCAGGCCGCGCAGCGGCACGCCCAGCCAGGCGGGGCGATTGGCGGCTTCGTAGGCAATCTCGTAGACCGTCTTCTCCAGCACGAACAGGTCCAGCGCGGCACCGGCATCTTCCGCCGCAGTCCAGCGATGGGCGATATCGGCGCTGCTCTGCCAATAGGCGTCGAGGAAGGCGCGTCGGCTGGCCAGCAGATAACGTTCGCCGACCCCCTGGGCCACCTCGATCGCGCTTTCTTCACCGGGCTTGCCGACAGCGGCTTCGTCGAGCTTGGCGCCGGCATAGTCGAAGGAGCGCAGCATGCCGGCGACATCGCGCAGCGGGCTGTCCTTGGCACGCCGCTCGGCCAGCGAGCGGGCGGGCTCGCCCTCGAAATCGATGAGGTAGGCATCGCCGTGGGCGACCAGCACCTGGCCGAGATGCAGATCGCCATGGACGCGAGTCAGCAGACTGCCCCGGGCCCGCTGCGCCAGCGGCTCGACGGCCGCCAGCAAAGCCGTTCGCTGGGCCAGCACCCGCTCGATCCGCTCCTGATCGGCCTCGTCGGCATCGATCCGGTGGCGCTCCAGCAGCTCGAGCGCTGTCTCGAGTTGCTCGCGGACGCGCTGCGACCAGGCGGCCACGTGCGTGTCGTCGGCCAGCTCCGGCGCGAAGTCGGCATCATCACTTGGCGACGCCAGCGCTTGGTGCAATTCGCCCAGGCGCTGCCCCAAGGTGGTGGCGAACGCCTCGAGCTCGTCCAGCGCGCTGTAGCCGCTCTCCTCGGCGTTCGGCACGCTCTCCTCGCCCGCCTCGCGAATCGCCCGCTCCAGCGCGCTGCGCGTCCACGACCAGGCATCGCCCTGATTGGCGATGAAGCCCTGCACCAGCATCAGGGTCTGGGAGTCGCCATCGGCATTGCGGCGCGCCACCTCGCCGTAAAGCGGCGGTACGTTGGCAAACCCCTGCTCGCTCAGGTAGCGGCTGATCTCGGCCTCGGGATGCAGGCCCGGCTCCAGACGGCGGAACAGCTTGAGCACGACCTGGTGGCCGATGATCACCGAGCTGTTGGACTGCTCGGCGTTGCTGTAGGCGACGTCGACGTCCTCCGGCAATTCCAGTTCGCTCAATGCCGGTGTCGGCATAAAGCGAATCTCGCCGTCAGCGCACGGCAGGTTCGCCCCGCCACGCAGCAGATCGAGGATGCGCAGGGTAAAGGCGTCCAGCGCCAGCGCGTCGGTCAATAGCCCGACATCGCGGCCGTGTCTTACCCGCGCCAGGGCCAGCTGCTGGGCCATGGCGCCGCTGCGGTCGTCCTCGCCGAGAAAGCCCAGCGGCAACAGGTAGCGATCGGTGCCCTGGGAGTGCTGTACTTCGAGTTCGCTCAACAGCATGGCGTGCCGGGTGTCCTCGATACGCACGGCATACAAAAGCTTCACCCGGTCGAGGCGTGCCTGCTTGGCGGCAAACCAGCGACGCTTGGGCAGATACTTGGGCAGCGCCTCGTTCTCCAGCATGTCACGCGACGGGGAGTCGAGAATCTCCTCGAGCTCACGCTTGATGATCAGCGTGACGTAGTCCGGCATCGCTTCGGGGGCCGGCACGTGCCAGGCAGGCATCGCGGTTTCAGGCGCCAGCAGGAACCAGTAGAAGCCGTAGGGTGGCAACGTCAGCAGATAAGGCAGCTTGCCGATCGGCGGGAAGGCGCTACCGCCGACCATCTCCACCGGCACCTGACCGACGAACGCCGACAGGTCGAGCTCCACCGCCTGGGCATTGCGTGCCACGTTGGCCACGCACAGCAGCACTTCGCTGTCGCCGTTGTCCAGCACCAGTTCACGCAGATAGGCCAGGATATGGCGGTTGCTGGGATACAGCGGCCGCATGGTGCCGCGGCTGAACACGCGATGCTGGCCGCGCACCTCGAGCAGCCGACGCATGCTGTTGAGCAGCGAATGCGGGTCGCGAGTCTGGGCCTCGACATTGACCGACTGGAAGCCGTAGAGCGGGTCCATGATCGCCGGCAGCACCAGCTTGGCCGGATCGACCCGCGAGAAGCCGCCGTTGCGATCCATCGACCACTGCATCGGTGTGCGGACGCCATCGCGATCGCCCAGGTAAATGTTGTCGCCCATGCCGATCTCGTCGCCGTAATAGAGCACCGGCGTGCCCGGCATCGACAGCAGCAGGCTGTTGAGCAGCTCGATGCGACGCCGGTCGCGCTCGAGCAGCGGTGCCAGGCGGCGGCGAATGCCCATGTTGATGCGCGCACGGCGATCGACGGCGTAATGGTTCCAGAGATAGTCGCGCTCCTTGTCGGTGACCATCTCCAGGGTCAGCTCGTCGTGGTTGCGCAGGAAAATCGCCCACTGGCAGTTGGGCGGAATTTCCGGGGTCTGGCGCAGAATGTCGGTGATCGGAAAGCGGTCTTCCTGAGCCAGCGCCATGTACATCCGCGGCATCAGCGGGAAGTGGAACGCCATGTGGCATTCGTCGCCTTCGCCGTTCTCGTTGCCGCCGAAATAGGGCCGCGTGTCCTCCGGCCACTGGTTGGCCTCGGCCAGCAGCATGCGGTCGGGATAGCGCTCATCGAGCGCCGCGCGGATCTTCTTGAGGACCACGTGGGTCTCATCGAGGTTCTCGTTGTTGGTGCCCTCGCGCTCGACCAGATAGGGAATCGCATCCAGGCGCAGCCCGTCGACGCCCATGTCCAGCCAGTACGCCATCACCTCGAGCACTTCCTCGAGCACCTGCGGATTGTCGAAGTTCAGATCCGGCTGGTGCGAATAGAAACGGTGCCAGAAGTAGGCATTGGCCACCGGATCCCAGGTCCAGTTGGACGACTCGGTATCGAGAAAGATGATTCGCGTACCGGGGTATTTCTGGTCGGTGTCCGACCACACGTAGAAGTCGCGCTCCGGCGAACCCGGCGGCGCCCGGCGAGCGCGCTGAAACCATTCGTGCTGATCCGAGGTGTGGTTGATGACAAGCTCGGTGATCACTCGCAGGCCGCGCTGATGCGCCTCCTGGATAAAGCGCTGGGCGTCCTCGAGGGTGCCGTAGTCGGGGCTGACCCCGGTGTACTCGGCGATATCGTAGCCGTCGTCGCGCCGCGGCGAGGGATAGAACGGCAGGATCCAGATCGTGTTGACTCCGAGGCTCACGATGTAATCGAGCTTCTCGATCAGGCCCTGGAAATCGCCGATCCCGTCATCGTTGGCATCGAAGAACGATTTGACGTGTACCTGGTAAATGACCGCGTCCTTGTACCACAACGGATCGTCGAGAAAATCGATGGTCTCGACGGCGTGCGACTCGCTGCTGGCATCCATCATGTTGCCTTTCTCCTTGGCTGATCAGCGCACCGGGTGGATGCGCCAGATGGCGAACGGCAAATGCCATGGTTCCAGTCGGATCGACTGCCACTTGCCTTGCCATGTCCAGCGGTGACCGGACATCAAATCTTCCACGTGCAGTGCCGCCTCGTCGGGAAGTTCGAACTCCCACAGCGGCAGCTCGAAGGCCCCCTCCTGGGCCTCGAACGGATCCAGATTGATCATCACCAGAATGAAGTTGCCCTGGTCATCGGTGCGCTTGCCGAAATACAGCAGACGCTCGTTATGAACGGCGTAGAAGGCCACTCCCAGGTGGGTCTGCAGCGCCGGGTTCTCGCGGCGGATGCGGTTGAGCTGGGTAATTTCGTAGCTGATGTTGCCGGGCGCGGTATAGTCGCGCAGCTTGATCTGGTACTTCTCCGAGTCGAGATACTCCTCCTTGCCCGGCACCGGCTCGCCCTCGCACAGCTCGAAGCCGGAATACATTCCCCACAGCCCCGAGCCCATGGTCGCCAGCGCGGCGCGGATCAGGAATCCGGGCCGGCCGGAAGACTGCAGGAAGTAAGGGTTGATATCCGGCGTGTTGACGAAGAAGTTGGGCCGGTAGCATTCGCGCATCGGCGATTCGTTGAGCTCGCTCAGATATTCGGTCAGCTCGGCCTTGGTATTGCGCCAGGTGAAGTAGGTATAGCTCATGTTGAAGCCGATCTTGCCCAGACGGGTCATGACCGCCGGCCGGGTAAACGCTTCGGCGAAGAACAGCACGTCCGGGTCGCGGTCGCGGATATCGGCGATCAGCCATTCCCAGAACGGAAACGGCTTGGTATGCGGATTGTCGACGCGAAAGATCTTCACACCCTCGTCGACCCAGCCCTGCACCACGTCGCGCAGCTCAAGCCACAGCGAGGGCACCGCATCCTCGGCGTAGAAGTCGACGTTGACGATATCCTGATACTTCTTGGGCGGGTTCTCGGCATAACGGATCGAGCCGTCCGGGCGCCACGAGAACCAGCCCGGATGCGCCTCGAGCCAGGGATGATCCGGCGAACATTGGATGGCGAAGTCCAGGGCGATCTCCAGCCCGTGTTCGGCCGCCGCGCTGACCAGGTTGCGAAAGTCCTCGCGAGTACCGAGCTCGGGATGGATCGCCTCGTGGCCGCCCTCCGGGCTGCCGATGGCGTACGGGCTGCCGGGATCGTCCGGGCCGGGCGTCAGCGTATTGTTGCGACCCTTGCGGTGGGCCTGGCCTATCGGATGAATCGGCGGGAAGTAGAGCACGTCGAAACCCATGTCGCGGATCAACGGCAACCGCCGGTGGACGTCATCGAAGGTGCCGTGACGCGCAAGATCGTCGGTCTCCGAGCGCGGGAACAGTTCGTACCAGCTGGCAAACTGGGCCGCCTTGCGTTCGACCTCTAACGGGTAGATCGCGTCGCTGCACGATAGATGAGGTCGCGCGTCGGCGGTCTGCATCCACTGGGCGGTCGAGGCCTCGAGCATGACGCCGACCCGCTCACCATCACTGCCACACGCCTGGAAGCGCTGGTGAATCTCGGCCAGCGCCTCGCGCAGCTCGTCTCCCGAGCGCTCGGCGGCAGCCACTACCAGCCGCCGGCCCTCCTCGAGTTCGAGCGACACCGGCACGCCGGCCTGGTGCTTCTTGAACAGCTCGTCGCGGTAGGTGCCGAACACGTCCCACCACGCCTCGATGAGGAAGGTGTGCCGGCCAACCCGGGTCGGCGTGAAGCTCCCTTCCCAGATATCCTTGCCCAGCGGTCGTACCAGCCGCATCGGTTCGCGATGCCGCTGCCCCTGATCGTCCTGCCAGCTCACGGCGGCGGCCAGCACATCGTGACCGTCAGCGAAGATTATCGCAGAGACCTCGACCGGCTCGCCGACAGTCGTCTTGGCGGCGAAGCGACCGAGTTCGAGCGAGGGGTGAACGGACTCGATGGCAATGCGTGGCGCGTGCGCCGCCGCCAAGGCGGCGTCATCTCGCCGAGAGGGTGTAGCCGCCACTTCAGCCGCCGGCTGAGGGGATGAATTCGTAGTCACTGGCGTCTCCTTCCGTCCATGAGGTGGAGTTGCAGTCTGTCCAGCGGCCATGCCACGAGAACCGTTCGTGCGGCATGCCGATTACGGCGCAGCAGAATCCCGAATGCGTTCCCGCATCGCCAACGAGCGTTCCATCAGGCGATGACCGTCGCCGAGAGGCGTATCGGCAGACACCAGGCCCGCGCTACGCATGCGGAGCGCCGCCCTGCCTCTCGACAAGCTCGAAAAGCGCCAGACTGTGCGCTTCGACGCCGTACTCGCTTTGCATGTCGACACGAACATCCTGGGCGGCCGGATCGAAGGTATCGACACGGCGAACCCACTGATTGCCGCCGGGGACCGTCGGCAGCACGAACAGGACGTGCGCCTCGCTCGCATTGATGGCAAGCAGCACTGTCACGTCCTTGCCGGGCGCGCGGATACCCGTGGGCTGGGCGTGACCGTCGAGAACGACACCGATCGCCTTGACGCCGCCTTCATGCCAGTCGCCGTCTTCCATTTCAGTCGTGTCGGGCTTGAGCCAGGTCACATCCTTGATGCCCAGTTCCTCGATCAGGTCGCCGGTCATGAAGCGGCCACGCTCGAGAATCGGATACTGGCGCCGCAGTCGAATCAGGCGCTGGGTGAAAGCCAACAGCTCGCGGCCCTCGTCGGACAGATCCCAGTCGACCCAGCCGATCTCGCTGTCCTGGCAGTAGGCATTGTTGTTGCCGCCCTGTGTGCGACCGAACTCGTCCCCCGCCAGCAGCATCGGCGTGCCCTGGGACAGCATTAACGTGGCCAGCAGGTTGCGCATCTGGCGCATGCGCAATTCCTGGATCTCGGCGTCGTCGGTCTCGCCCTCGACACCGTGATTCCAGGAAATGTTGTCATCGCTGCCGTCCTGGTTGTCCTCGCCGTTGGCCTCGTTGTGCTTGTCGTTGTAGCTGACCAGATCGCGCAGCGTGAAGCCGTCGTGAGCAGTGATGAAATTGATCGACGAGAACGCCTTGCGACCCCGGTGATTGAAGAGATCGGCCGAGGCGGTCAGGCGATTGGCAAATGCCGGCAGCTTGCCCTCGTCGCCACGCCAGAAGGCGCGCATGTCGTCGCGGAAGCGGTCGTTCCACTCGGCCCAGCCAGGGGGGAACTTGCCGACCTGATAGCCGCCGGGGCCACAGTCCCAGGGCTCGGCGATCAGCTTGCACTGCGACAGCAGCGGATCCTGCCGGCAGGAATCGAGGAAACCACCGCCCTCGTCGAAGCCGTCGGTTTCGCGGCCCAGAATCGTCGCCAGATCGAAACGGAAACCGTCGACACGCATCTCGGAGGCCCAGTAACGCAGGGAATCCGTGACCATCTGCAGGACACGGGGATGCGACAGATTCAGAGTATTGCCGGTGCCGGTATCGTTGATGTAGAAACGCGGCTCTTTGGGCATCAGGCGGTAGTAGGAGGCGTTGTCGATACCCTTCAGCGACAATGTCGGCCCCATCTCGTTGCCTTCCGCGGTGTGGTTGTAGACCACGTCCAGCAGTACTTCGATGCCGGCGGCATGGAAGCGCGCGACCATCTGCTTGAACTCGCTGATCGTCTCGGTCGCCATGTAGCGCGGATGAGGCACGAAAAACGCCAGGGTGTTGTAACCCCAGTAGTTGTGCAGCCCCTTTTCCTGCAGATGGCGGTCGTCGGCAAACGCATGAATCGGCATCAGCTCCAGCGACGAAATGCCGAGCTGCTTGAGGTAATCGATGATCTCGGGGGCCGCGAGCCCGGAGAACGTGCCGCGCAGATCCTCCGGGATGGACGGATGACGCATGGTGAAGCCGCGCACGTGCGTCTCGTAGATGACGGTGTCGCTCCACGGCACCATGATTTCGGCCGATCGGCCCCAGGTGAACGCCGGATCAATAACCCGACAGCGCGGCATGAAAGGAGCGCTGTCGCGTTCGTCGAAGCTGAGATCGCCATCCTCGTGGCCGATGGTGTAGCCGTATAGCGCATCGTCCCACTTGAGCTCGCCGACCAGTTGCTTGGCGTAGGGGTCGATCAGTAGCTTGTTGGGGTTGAAACGATGCCCTGCTTCCGGATCGTACGGCCCATGCACGCGATAGCCGTAGAGTTGCCCCGGCCGTGCATCGGGCAGATAGCCGTGCCACACCTCGTCGGTGTACTCCGGCAGCGCGATACGCTCGATCTCCTGCTCGCCGCTCTCGTCGAAGAGGCAGAGCTCGACCATGGTGGCAGTGGCGGAAAACAGCGCGAAGTTGACGCCTAGCCCGTCCCAGGTCGCCCCCAGCGGGTAGGGCAATCCTTCACTGATGCGCGATGGCTGTACCACGCCACCCTGAACGGTCATTTCACTATCCGTGTCGATTTCGTGCCGCTCGGTCATGTCTCGCTCCGTCGAAAACCAGGCAATGCCCGGGTTCCTCAACGCTGGTTGAACGACGATTCACTTTCGTGAGCGTCGCCTTACTCGCTCTTGTTACCGGTAACGCGCGGCTTGCGGGGACGCGTTGCAGGTTTCTTGCTCTCCGCTTCCGGGCTCTTCTTGGTGGCGCGCTTGCGCGGTGCCGGCTTGTCGCCACTCTCACCACTTTCGCTACTGTCGCCACTTCCGCTACTGTCGCCACTTCCGCTACTGTCGCCACTTCCGCTACTGTCCGCCGTCTTGCGCCGGGAAGAAGACTTGGCCTTTTCCGGCTTGGCATGCACCTCGACGCCGGTATCCTCTTCCTTGCGCGCTTCCGTCTCCGGGTCATCCAAAGGCAGACGCTGCTCATCGATACCCAGCTCGTCGGGCTCGGCCGGGGGATCCTCGCCTTCCAGCGGCGAAGGCTCGTCCGACGCTTCGAGCCATTCGTGTTCCTCCTCCCGCGCGTTCTCGGCTTCGACGATACGCTCGGCCATCTCCCAGTGCCGCGCTTCCTGACCCTCCTGACGACCTTCCGATTCCCAGATGCGATAGGCCAGCATCCGTACCCGTTGTTCGCGACTCGTCATCGTGACGTCCTCCGTTCTCTTTTCGTCGTAGGGCGAGGCGATCCCTGCCTCACCGGATCCGTTGATTCGACATCGTTATGATCGATGCCTTGCCATGACACGCTTGACGCCGACGCTTGACGCCGACTCTCGATGTCGACTTTGACTGCCGACCTTTGCTCTCGGCTCGTACTGCCGACCCTGACTGGGCAGACACCATGTTCATCATGTCCATAGCCACGCGCCGCAGGGGAAATCCGACAAATGTTCGTGAAGCGCCAGAGCGCCGGCGGCATGCACGGGTAACGGCGTCAACCAGGGTTCGCCGGCCCCGTTCAGCTCCAAGGCGTCCAGAGGTAATGCGGTATCCGCCCATTGCAGCTGCGTGCCGTCCGGCGTTTTCAGCAGCGCCATCGGCAGCCGCGGGACCACGACCACCAACGTCATGCCCGAGGTCCGGCGAGCGAAAGCGAGCACGTGATCGGCGTAGGCACCGACAGCCGGTAGCGCCACGTATTCCCCTTCGCTGAAAAGCGCCGGATACTGACGCCGCAATGCCAGCAGACGCTGGACGACAGCCTGCTTGACGGCGCCATCACGCCAGTGCCGCCACGCCGAGACGGGCATCTCGGCGGCGTCCAGCGCCTCGCGCCGCGCCGCCATGTCGACCGGGCGACGATTGTCGGGATCGACGAGCGACTGATCCCAGAATTCCGTGCCCTGATAGAGATCGGGCACGCCCGGCGAACAGAGCCTCAACACCGCCTGAGCCAGACCGTTGATCGCACCCGGCAGATCCAGCAATGCCGCCGTCTCGGCCAATTCGCGAGTCAGCTTGTCGCCGGTCAGGGCGCGACGAATGGCATCTTCGCCGGCCTGCTCGTAGCTTTCGTCGGGCGCCAGCCAATGGCTCTGCAATTTGGCTTCCCGCATTGCTTTCTGCTGCCAGGCGACGAGACGATCGGCGAAGGCGCCCAGCGCCTGGCGGCGACGGGAGACGAATTCGGACTCCAGGTCCGGCCCGGGTTCAAGCTCGGGGCCGGACTCCAGCGCCAGCGGCCAGGCCGCCAACAGCAGCTGGAGCATCATCAGGCGATCCCCGCCGCTGGGAATTTCGTCGCTATCGTACAGACGTCGATCATGCGCCCAGGCGTGCATTTTCGGCACTATTATTTGGGTCAATTCGCTGAGTGCCGCCAGCCGCGCCCGGACGTCCTCGCCACGCTTGTGGTCGTGGGTCGCGGTGGTCAACATGCCACGTGGGAATCGCTGCAGGCGCTCCTGATTCGCCGCATGCAGACGGTGAGGCGTGTAGGCGAAGTGATCTCCCTCGCAGCCGACGTCGTTGCGGGACAGCAGCACCGCCGAGCGATAACCGGCGGTATCTTCCACCGCTTTGGCCGCCAGCGGCGACGTCAGCTGTTGAAAGCGCGTCATCGCCGTCAGGCGCAAATCCCGCTCGGGCTGTTCGAAAGCGGCAGGAGCATTCCCACCGAGCCAGTCATCGAGCCGTTCGAGCCAGCCGGCATCGGCCGAGGACAGCCGCGAACGCGCCGCGCACAGGGCCTGGTCGAACGCTTCGGCGTCGAGCTCGGGCCGCCCCTCGAGATCGGCATAGCTACGATAGACCGGGTAGCCAACCGCCAGCGCCCCGAGGACCCGCCGAATCGCCGGTAGAGTGAACTCCCGTGTGCCGGGGTTAGCGCTGGCCAGCGCGCCGATCGCTCTGACGCAGCGCTCGAATTCGGCCGTCAGCGGGCCGTCGAGCATCTCGCGGCGAGCCGTCTCGACTTCGCCGGCGAAATCCCCCGAGCGACCGCTGATATCTCGCCACAGTCGGGTCAACGGTTCACGCCCGGCCGGGTCATGCTGAACGCCCGAGACCAGGTCGAGAAACTCGTAGCCCGTGGTGCCGTCGACGCCCCAGTCGGTGTGCAGATGCTCGCCATCGCCGAGAATCTTCTCGACATAGATGGGTAGATGGATCGGTGGATGCAGGTTTTCCCCGGCGCTGTCGCCACGCCGTTCGGCAATCGCCTCGAGCCGCGCCCGCAGACGCAGCGCATAACCTTTGGGATCGGCGAGCCCGTCGATGTGATCGATGCGTAACCCCTCGATCCACCCCCGCTCGACCAGCGACAGCAGATAGGCGTGGGAGAGATCGAACACGCTCTCGTCCTCGACACTCACCCCTGCCAGCTCGGTAATATCGAAGAACCGCCGCCAGTTGAGCGCGTCGTTGGCGGTACGCCAGTGGGCGAGTCGATACGCCTGGCGCTCCAGCAACGCATGCAACCGCCCCCGCCCCTCGGCGGTCGCGGCATCGTGCCGGGCGAGAATCGCGGCGATGGCCGGGTCGTCGTCGCTCGATTCTTGGCGATCACGCGCCGTACGAGCGTCGTCGGGCAGGGCCGCCAGCAGCTCGGCGGTATGCGCCGGGTCCAGCGGAAAGCGGTGCTCGTGATAGCCAATGAAGAAGGCGCCGAGCGCTGCGTCCCATGCCAGCGTCAGTTCGCCGTCATTCAGCACCTGGAGATAACGATCTCCCAGGAATGGCAACAGCAGCTTGCCGTCGGAACCGGGCTGCTCCCAGTCGATATCGAAACAGCGGGCGTAGTCGCTGTCGCGGCCGTGAGCCAACACATCCTGCCACCAGGGGTTCTCGGCCCCCACGGCCAGATGATTGGGCACGATATCGGCCAGGATGCCCATATCGGCCGCCTGCAACGCCTCGACCAGCCGCGTCAGCCCCGCTTCGCCACCCAGCTCGGGGTCCACCCGAGTCGGATCGACGCCGTCGTAGCCGTGCGTCGATCCCGTTCGCGAGGCGAGAAACGGCGACAGATAAAAATGGCTGACGCCCAGGGCCGCGTAGTAGTCGACCTGCCGACGAGCATCGTCGAAGGTGAATCCGGCATGGAGCTGCAACCGGATGGTGGCGCGGATAGACCTCATGTTCGACGCTCCCGACGCACGCGATCGATGTGTGCCAGACGTTGTTGTACCGCGGAATCGTTTAGCGCCTGCGGCGCGGGCGCCGGCAAGCGCCGTCGCCAGTTGGGGTGCTCGTCGAAAGTGCCGGGAAGATTGGCCTGCTCCTTCAGCCCCAGCAAATCTTCCAGCGAAAACAGCGCCAGCGGCGTCGGGGTCGTGGCCACATGCACCAGTACCGCGTCGATGACATCGTCGACGTTCACGCCCTCGTTTGAACCGCCATTCGCGTCGGCACTCGAATCGTCACTCGAATCGTTAATGACGTCGTCCGAATCGCCATGGGCTTTTTCCAAGTCGACGGCTGTGGCGATCTCGTCGAGGCCGCACACGCTGGCCAGCCGATGCCGATCCTGGCGGCGCTGCTCACTCAATTCGGCAAGCGTCTCTTGCGGTGCCAGCAGCCCCAGCCGATCGCGCCAGCGCAGATCATTCTCCAGCCACCACCCCGCCACCGTGGGCAAATCGTGAGTGCTGGTAGTGGCCATGGTGGTCTCGCGCCAAGCGTTGGCGGGCAGAAACGCTTCGTCATCGCGTTCGAACCACATCACGCTCATGCCGAGCACGCCGCGTGCCGCCAGTTTCTCGCGCAGCCCCTCTTCGACGGTTCCCAGATCCTCGCCGATGACGATGGCGCGGTGGCGCCAGGATTCCAGCGACACCAGGCGCAGCAGATCATCCAGCGGATAGCGCAGATAGGCCCCCTGTTGCGCCGACGCCCCTTCCGGCACCAGCCACAGCCGTGACAGCCCCAGGACATGATCGATACGCAAGCCGCCAGCGTGGGCAAGGCTGGCCCTCAGCATGGCCAGAAAACCGCTATAGCCGCTATCGACCAGCCCCTCGGGCGAGAACGCCGCCACGCCCCAGCTCTGACCCTGGGCGTTGAAGGCATCCGGCGGTGAACCGACGCTCAACCCCGGGAACAACTCGGAGGGATCGCTCCAGGCCTGACTGCCGGCCGGATCGACACCCACGGCAAGATCGGCGATCAGCCCCATTACCATGCCGGCCCGACGCGCCTCGGTCTGGGCCCGGTCGAGCCCAGCGGCGACCAGCCACTGCAGAAACACGGCAAAGGTGATCGCCTCACGGTTCTGCTCGGCGAAGGCTTCGACCGTATCGCTGCCGGGGTCCTGCCACGCCTGGGGCCACTGGCGCCAGTCGGCGACGTCGGCATGCGCCTGCAGCACTTCGAAACGGCAGTGGCGCTCCAGGCCCTCGCCGCCATCGCGACGAAAGGCGACCAACTGAGAGCGCCAGGCCAGCGCACTTTCATCATGCTGAACATGCACGAACAGCCGTTCCAGCATCGACAGCTTGAGCCGCGCGCTGGCGGGCCAGTCGATCAACTCAAGCGTTGCCTGCTTCGCCATGGCCTCGCTGAACGGCGCCCGCGCCTGCGCCAACGTTTGCTCGTCGAACAGGCACTCCGGCGCCGCGTGCCAGACGTTGTAGAACAGTCGGCTGGAGGGCGAATAGGGGCTGAAACGTTCGGGATGCGCGGCAAACAGCGCATGCATGGGGCTGATGGCGACGGCATCGGCGCCCGCTCGCGCGACACTCGTACACAGCTCGGCGAGCGCCTGCAGATCGCCGATACCACCATCGCCGTCACGCCGAAGCGCGTAGAGCTGTGCCGCGACGCCCCAGTAGCTTGGCCGGGCCTCGCCCTGCTCGCGGGCAGTATCGTCGAGGGTGAAGCAGCGCGGCGGCGCCACCGCCAGCACCCGGGTTACGCTCTCGTCACCGCGCTCGGTAATGAAACTCACCCGGTGATACCCCGTTTCCTCGATCGCGGGTAGACAGCCGCTGGCGTCGAGATGCCCATCCAGCGTCTCCCCGCTTTCCAGTCGCAGGGCGAAAGCGCAGCCACTGCCGTCGACCACCGGCACGCGCCAGGGAGCGCCCTGATCGGCAATCAGCAGCGGCGGCAGTTGTTCGAATGCCGCCGGCCGGTGGCGTGCCTGCCATCGCGCCAGACTGGCGGCAATCTCGTCATCGTCGCCGGCCGGCCAGCCGAGATGAGTGAGCATCTCGCGCTGACGCGCTGGCGACAGCGACTGCGGCTGGCCGTCGCTGCCGGTCCAGTCGATCAACAAGCCGACCGCTTCGGCCAGTTGCTGCAGCGAGCCGCCGGGCGGGGCTGATGATTGAGGGCGATCATTGCGATGGTTCGTCATGCGCGCGACGCTCCCGCCGAGCCATCCGATGGCCGCAGCCAGACGACGCAGGCCAGGGCCGGCAGCTGGCCGCTCGCCACCGCATCGGTCACGTCCTTTCGCGAGCAGACCAGCGGCGCGCCCTGCGGCTCCACAACAACCGCTTGCGAAGAGAGGTTGATGACGATAGTCAGCATCTGCCCGTCGCCCAGCTGCCAGCGGGATTCCACTGCCTTGTCGGCGACGACCCAGGCACCGATCGCGCGAGCACCCTCGAGTCCGGGAATGATGTGCCGATTTCGCAGTGCCAGCCAGCGACGAAAGCGTTCGCGGACGCGACGGTGTTCGGGCGCGGCGGCCTCGGCGTCGTCGAGGCAGGACGCCTCGAACGTGGCCACGGCATTGGGGTCGGGAATGCGCTGTCGCTGTTCCGGATCCTGGAACGCGGGGAAATCGGCGAACTCTTGGCGACGCCCTTCCCGCACCGCGTCCGCCAGCGCGTCGTGGTGATCGGTGAAGAACAGAAACGGCCGCGTCGAGCCCCACTCATCGCCCATGAACAGCAACGGAATGGCGGGCGACAGCAGCAACAGCAGGGTTGCCGCATCGAGCGCCTCGGGTTCGGTCAGCTGTGGCAGACGCTCGCCCAGCGCCCGGTTGCCGATCTGGTCATGGTTCTGAAGGAAATTGACGAATGCGGTGGGCGGCAGATGACCGCTGGGTTCACCACGCGCTTCCCCCTTGCGAGAGGGTTGCCCCTGGTAGACGAACCCTTCGCCCAGCGCGGTCGCGAGCTTCTGCGTCGCGTCGTCGACGAAGTCGGCGTAGTAGCCTTCGCGCTCACCGGTCAGCAGCACATGCATGGTGTTATGCCAGTCGTCCGCCCACTGCGCATCGTAGAGCCCCGGCGCCAGCAGGCTGGCCTGATTGTGCTCGTTTTCCAGAATCAGATGGCAGTGCCGGTCGGGGCCTACGCGCTCACGCAGGGTTTGGCCCAGCTCGACCAGGAAATCCCGCTCGCTGATGGCATGAACGGCGTCGAAACGCAGCCCGTCGAAACGATATTCGAGCAGCCACATCAGCGCGTTGTCGATGAAGAAACGCCGTACTTGAGGCCGCCGGAAATCGATGGCACCGCCCCATGGCGTCTGCAGATCGTCACGGAAGAAAGGCTTGGCGTAATGCGTCAGGAAATTGCCATCTGGGCCGAAGTGGTTATAGACCACATCAAGAAAAATCATCAGACCGTGGCCGTGGACCTCGTCGATCAGGGCCTTGAGCTCATCAGGCGATGCGTAGTAGGCAGCAACGGCGTAAGGCTGGACGCCGTCGTAGCCCCAGTTGCGCTCACCCGGACACTCGGCGAGGGGCATCAGCTCGATCGCGGTAATCCCCAGCTCCACCAGCGCCGGCAGGCGATGACGCAAACCATCAATGCCGCCGCAGGCCCCCAGATGCACTTCGTAGATCACCGTCTGTTGCCACGGCCGGCCGGTCCATTCGGGATGCCGCCAGGCGTAGCGGTCGGGATCGACCACGCAGGTCGACCCATCCACGCCGTCGCGCAAGGCTTTCGATGCCGGATCGGGAACTGCCATGCCGTCGTCGTCACCCTCGACGAAAACCCGGTATCGATAGGCCGTCGACAGCGAACATTCGAGTTCGAGCTCGAAATCGCCGTCTCCCATGGGCCTCATCGGCTGAGAGCCCAGCCCCTCGCACTCCAGGTCGACGCGTTGCGCGCTCGGCGCCCACAGCCGAAAACGAATACGCCCGTCGGCGACTGGCGCAGCACCGTAAAACGGTGTCCACGCGGCCCTTCTCGGCTCGCCGGGTTGCCCGGTGATTCCTGTTGACTCACCCGCTGACTTACCCGCGGAGTCATCCGCTTGAAACGACGCGCTCATGAACCGTCCTCGAACCAGATTTCGTGGCGCAGGAACAGTGCCGCCATCGGCGGTACTGTCACGGCGAGAGACTGGGCGTGACCATGGCTGGGTATCGGCTCCGTCATGGCGCCGCGGCCGTTGCCCACATTGCTGCCGCCGTAGAAAACGCTGTCGCTGTTCAATGTCTCGCGCCACCAGCCGGCGCTGGGCACGCCCAGACGATAGCGATAGTGAACACAGGCCTGAAAATTGCACACGCAGACCAGGCTGGCATGGCCGCTTTCGGCATGGCGCGCGAAGACGATCACGCAATTGTCGCTATCGTCGTCGACCAGCCACTCGAAGCCGAGACGATCCTCGCCGCGGACCTGCAGCGCCGGCTCGTTGACGTAAAGACGATTGAGATCGGCGACCAGACGCAGTACGCCCGCATGACGACTTTCGAAGAGCAGCGGCCAGTGCAGCGCAGCTTCCCATGACTCGGCCAGAACCTGGCCCAGCTCGACGCCCATTGCCACCTGCTTGTCGCCAGGCAATGCCCACATCAATGCCAGACACGTCCTGAACGCCGCAAAACGCTGCCAATCATCGCCATGAACCTGCAAGCGCCACTGCCCCAGCGCGGTGGTGTCATCGGGCACCTGCTCCAGCAGGCCGCGACTGAGTTCGCGGGGCGTCAGCGCGGCAATCCAGGCGGCGTGTTGCCGACAGCGCTCGGCGGGAGACAGTGCCAGGTAGTCGGCACTGGCAAGGCGCCATCGCACCCGAGGATCGAGTACCAGCACCGGCTCGGTGGTCTTGCTCAGAAACAGTCGGCATTCGGCGCCGCGGCCCTCCCCGGAGTGATCGCTCACCTCCTCGTAGCCATCGATATGACAGCGATCACACCACGCCAGAAATTCCGGCTGGGTCATCGATGATAGCGGCGAATAGACGATGACCACGCCGACACCGGCAATGTGACAGGTCTCGATGAACTGGCAGACGACGCTATGCGGCTGGCCGATCAGCGCGCCGTCGAGGACGATATGCGTGAAGCCCAGATCGGCAACATAGGGCACCAGCTCCTCGGCGAGCCGATTCCAGTTCATCGGCAGGGCGAAATGGGAGAGATACCAGTCGAGTGCGCGCAGGCGATAGAAAGCCAGCGGCATCTCGCCCCCGTGGCGTCCGGGTCTGGCTCGCATCCAGTCGCCGTCGTCCCAGGACCAGGTGCCCAGCCACTCACTGCTTCTCATCTTGCTCCCCGGACGCGCGGCGTCACGCGGCGTGGGAACGGACGAGGAACCGGATGACGAGGCAGCCGACAAATCAGCGGCAATCGGCCGGATACCCGGAAGCGTCGAAGTCCTCTGCGCAGAGGCGTTCAGTTCAGCAGGACCGGATTCGTTGTCTCTCTCGGTGCTTTCAACACTTTCGGCACTTTCAACACTTTCAGTACTTCCGGCACTGGCGCGCCCTTGGCGAGAATTCGTCATCGTCGTGCCGCGACGTCGTCGGATCGGACGGTCGCCTCCGAGAGCAGATCGGCGTAAAGCCGGCGGTAGGGAATTACGGCCTGGCGCCAGTGCAGCCGCCCCGCCATCGCCGCCCGGCGCATGGCGTAGAACAGATCGGTTGCCCGAAACAGATCGAACGCCCGCAGCACGGTGGCACGATAGTTCTCCACGCTCATATCATCGAACAGCAAGCCGTTGATGCCGTCCTGAATCGTATCCGCGAGCCCACCGGTTCGGTGGGCGATCGGCAGCGAGCCAAAGCGCTGAGCGTAGAGCTGGCTGAGTCCGCAGGGTTCGAACCGCGATGGCATCAGCAGAAAGTCGCTCCCCGCATAGATCTGACGCGCCTCGCCCTCGTCGAAACCGATGTTGACGCCCACCTGACCCGGGTAGCGCGTTGCCATCTCGACGAGCGACTGCTCGATGGCATGTTCACCCTGGCCGATCACGACCAGCTGGCCGCCGGCCCGCACGATGGCATCGGTGACCTCGATGGTCAGATCGAGCCCTTTCTGCGCTACCAGCCGCGAGACCACGGCAAACAGCGGACCGCCGCTGGGCGCGAGCCCGAACATGCGACGCACACGCTGGGTATTGGCGCGTTTGCCGTGCCAATCGTTGATGCCGAAATTGGGCGCCAGATGCGGGTCGGTACGCGGATCCCAGTGATCGTCGATGCCGTTGAGCAGCCCGCTGAGACGCCCTTCCAGCGCGCGCTTCTTGAGCAGTCCCTCGAGGCCACAGCCCAGCGCCGGCGTGGTGATCTCGACGGCATAGTTGCCGCTGACGGTCGTGACGTGGGAGGCGTAGGAAAGCCCGGCCTTCATGAACGAAAGCTGGCCGTGAAACTCGACCCCATCGATATGGAAGGCCGTCGCCGGAATGCCCAGTGCGGGCAGTCTTTCGGCGGGAAAAACGCCCTGATAGGCGAGGTTGTGAATGGTGTAGACCGAGGGCACGTAACGTTTGCCGAGCCAGCGCACGTATCCCGCTGTCAGCCCGGTGGCCCAATCGTTGAGATGCAGCAGGTCGACCTGCCAATCGAGCAGGGCAACATCGTTGACGAGCTCGGCCGCGGCCATCGCCAGCCGCGCAAAACGAACGTCGTTGTCCGCCCAGCCCACGCCCAGTTCATCGCCGTAGGCGTTGCCCACCCGATCGTAGAGTTCGGGACACAGCACCACATAAATAATCAGGCCGTCTTCACACAGCAGACGGCCGATTTCACACGCGGGCAGCTCGTGGCGGGCAGGTAGGCTGGCAACATGGACGATCGGACGTCCAGCGGTGAGTAGCTGACGATAGCCGGGCATCAGAACCCGCACATCGTAGTTGGGTTTCAGCGCGCGTGGCAGCGCCGCGGACACATCCCCCAGCCCGCCGGCCTTAATGAAGTCGGCGATCTCGGTCGTAACGAACAGCACACGCCGGTGGCGCTCCGGCGCGACGGGAATGGGTCGCGACAAGGCACTTCGGGAAGCGTTTGCTGCCCCTTGGCCGGACGCCGATGCGAGCCAGTGGGAAGTCTCCCCACCTCTTGCTGCCGTCCGGCTGTTCTTTCCATGAACCACGGCCTGCGTCATATCCAGCCTCCCCCGAACATCCGGTCCACCAGTGGGTAGCAACCAGCGTCGACCCATCATCGTGCGCTCCGATACCACTCAACGACGATAACCGGCGTTAATAAAACGGGCCAACGGCTGTAATGACGGTTCTCCTGAGGATAAAGGATGAAAATGAGTCGAGCACGAGGCGCGCTCCGGTAGACGCTCCGCCCAACGAGCCACGCACTGCTCGCGCAAGGATGTCACTAGGTACAGATATATGCCACTGCCCGGAAAGCGTCAAAGTCCGTTTGAACGGCTGTAGGGAGAAGTGGATGAACAACCATAAAAAAAGGCAACCTCCATGGGAGGTTGCCTGTCGAGGACTGGATTTCCAGTATCGCTTGCGGGACCCGTTAATGGCTTTCGCGCGACTCCGGCGACTGCCGATCCTTGCCGGACTTGTTCCTGCCCAGTCTGGACTGCAACCCATGCGTGACCTTCATGATCAGCACATAGGTCGCCGGCACGAAAATCGTCGCCAGCAGCGTGATCGAGATCATGCCGCCCACCACCGGCGTGCCGATCTGATTACGACTCGCCGCGCTGGCACCCGACGCCAGCGCCAACGGCAAGGTACCACCGATGAACGCCAGCGAGGTCATCACGATCGGGCGGAAACGTTGACGCGCCGCCACCTTGGCCGCATCGACCACCGAAAGCCCCGCGTGCTTGCGCTGCTGCTCGGCGAACTCGACGATCAGGATGGCGTTCTTTGCCGCCAACCCGACGACCACCAGCAAACCCACCTGCAGATAGACGCTGGTGCTCAAGCCTGCCAGGTAGACCGCGAGAATCGCGCCGACGAAGGCGAACGGCACCGCCGACACCACCGCCAGCGGCAAGGTCCAGCTCTCGTACTGCGCCGCCAGGATCAGGAACATCATGATCACACCGAACGACAGTGCCAGCGTCGCCGCGGTGCCGACGTTGACCTGCTGATAGGCCTCGCCGCTCCAGCCCATCCCGTAATTGGTGCCCAGGGTATCGGTCACCACCTCCTGCATCGCCTGTACCGCTTCACCCGAGCTATAGCCCGGTGCCGGCCCGCCGGAGAATTGCGCCGCCGAGTAGGTGTTGTAGCGCTGCAGCACCGACGGCGCCTTGCCACGGGTCAGGGTCACCAGCTCCGACAGCGGAATACGCTGACCGTCGCCACCGCGCACGTAGACCTTGCTCAGGTCGTCCGGATTGCGCCGGAAATCGTCCTCGGACTGGAGATAAACCTGAAAGTTACGGCTCGAGCTCGTGAAATAGTTGACGAAGGAGCTACCGAAAGTGCTCGCCATGGTGGTATTCAAGTCCGTGATATCCACACCCAGGCTGCGCGCCTTGTCCGTATCGACATCCGCCTCGTAGACCGGCACGTTGACATCGAGTGACGAGAAGACACCCGCAAGTTCCGGCCGCTCGGCCGCCGCCTGCATGACCTTTCCAGCCGCCTCTGCCAGTTGCTGAGAGGTATCACCGCCGTAGGACTGCAGATAGCCGGTGAACCCGCCGGTGGGCGACAGACCCTGGATCGGTGGCAGGTTGAAGGCAACCGTCTTGCCGCCCTGAATCTGACCGCCGATCTGCATGATCTTCTGGGTCAGCTGGTCCACCGTGATGTCACGATCCGCCCACGGTTTCATGGTGACGAAGACCGTACCCTTGGCGGTGTTGGGTGAACTCGAGAGGATATCGAAGCCCGGAATCCCGGTGACGTAGTTGATGCCCGGCACGGCATCGCGCAGCCGCTGACTCAACTCCTGCACGTAGGCGTCGGTACGCGCTACCGACGACCCGGCCGGCAGGCTGACCGAGGCCAGAGCCACACCCTGGTCCTCGGAAGGCAGCAGCGCCGCCGGCAACTGGGCAAAGATCATCCAGGAGACGATACCGGCAGCCGCCAGCCCCACCACCACCAGCCACAGCTGGTGAATGATGAAATTGGTGATCGCCATGAAGAAGTCGGTGATCTTGTCGAAGATTTTGTTAAACCAGTCGAACGGCTTGCGGATGGCCCGCACGAACCCGGACTGCTGCATGCGATCCTGGTGCTTGAGAAAGATCGCGCCGATCGCCGGAGTGAACGACAGTGCCACGATCGCCGAGATCGCTACCGAGATCGCGATGGTGATCGCGAACTGCTGGTACATCTGGCCGGTCAGACCGCTCATGAAGCCAACCGGCACGAACACCGCCGCCATGATGAACGCCGTCGCGATGACCGCGCCGGAAACCTCCTTCATCGCTTCGAGCGCCGCGCTGAACGGCGTCGCCTCCTCGTCCTCGTCCATGATCCGTTCGATGTTCTCGATGACCACGATCGCATCGTCCACCACGATGCCGATCGCCAGTATCATGCCGAACAGCGACAGCAGGTTGATCGAGAAGTCGAGCAGATACATCCCGGCAAACGTCCCCACCACCGAGATCGGCACCACCGACATCGCCACCAGGGTGGAGCGCCAACTCTGCAGGAACAAGAACACGATCACCGCGACGAGGAGCAGAGCCTCGATGAAGGTGTGCTCCACCGATTCGACGGAAGCATCGATGAACAGCGTGGTGTCGTAGGGAATCTCGAAGTCCAGCCCCGGCGGGAATCGCGTCTTGAGATCCGCCATGGCGTCCTTGACTTCCTTGGCGACGTCCAGCGCGTTGGCACCCGGCTGCAGGTAGATCGCGATCGGCGCGATCGGCTTGTTGTTGACGTAGGCCTGGATACCGTAACTGTTCTTGCCCAGCTCGATCCGGGCGACATCGCTCAGCCGCAGCGAGGAGCCGTCGGCATTGGTGCGCAGAATGATGTCCCGGAACTGATCGACACTGTCATAACGCCCCTGGGTCGTGATGGTGTACGTGTATGGCGTCGGATCGCTCTGGGGCTCGGCACCGAGCTTGCCACCCGCCACCACCGCGTTCTGGGCCTGGATTGCCGAAGAGACTTCGGCCGGCGTCAGGTCGTATTGCGCCAGCTTGTCCGGATTGAGCCAGACGCGCATGGCGAATTCCTGGCTACCCAGTACCTGCGCCTGCCCCACGCCGGGAAGCCGTGACAACTCGTCCGTCACGTTGATGTTGGCGTAGTTGGTCAGGTAGAGCGAATCGTAGGCGTCCGTGGTCGAGGTGATACCCACGAACAGCAGAATGCTCGACGAGCGCTGCTCTACCGTCACGCCCTGGGACTGCACTTCGCTGGGCAACTGTGACAGTGCCCGCTGGACCCGGTTGTTGACGTTGATCGTCGCCGTCTGCGGATCGGTACCGATGTTGAAATAGACGCTCATCGACATCTGACCGCTGTCGGAACTCGACGAGGTCAGATAGATCATGTCTTCGGTGCCGTTGATCTCCTGGGCGATGACCGAGGCGACCGTGTCGGAAACGGTCTGGGCGCTGGCGCCGGGATAGGTCGCCGACACGCTGATCGTCGGCGGCACCACCGGCGGATACTGCTCGATCGGCAAGGTGCGCATCGCCATCAAACCGATCAGCGTGATGATGACCGAGATGACCGTGGCAAAAATCGGGCGCCTGATGAAAACGCTAGCAAAGTTCATCAGTTGGCTCCGTTCTGTCCGTCGTCTGCCTCTTGGGCATCCCGCTTGGCGCCCTCGACGCCTTCACCGCCCTGCGCGTCAGGGTCCTGGGAAGGATTTTCACCCGCGTTGTTCTGCGGTTCCGGCACCTTGCCGCTGAACGGTTGCGCATCGATCTTGTCACCGGCGGAGATGCTGCCGATCGCCGAAACCACGACGCGATCGCCGGGCTTCAGTCCATCGGTAATGATCTGCCAATCACCGGCGATCTCGCCCAGCGAGACGAACCGCGCCCCGGCCTTGCCTTCATCGTCGAGCACGAAGACCTGCGGCCCCTTGAGTCCCTCGGTCACCGCAATCGCGGGAACCGCATAGACGTCGTACCGCATCACGTTGGGCAACGCGACCCGTACGAACTGGCCGGGCAGGAAAACCTGGTCATCGTTCTGGAACACCGCTTCGGCCTGCACCGTGCTGGTGGATTCATCGACCCGGGAGCCCAGAAAATCCAGCTTGCCGCGTAATTGAAGCGCATCGCGGGAGGCGCTTTCCGTACCGGGCGCGGTCAGCACGGCCACGTTGGCCTGCTCGGTATCGCCCTGCTGACGTTGCTGACGCAGCGAAAAGGCGTCGTTGGCCGGCAGCGAGAAGCGCACCTCGATCGGATTCAACGGCGTGATCGTGGCCAGCTCCTGGGGCGGCTGCACCAGGTTGCCGACATTGACTTCACTCAGGCTGATCATGCCGCTGACCGGGGCGTTGACCTCGGTGTAGCTGAGATTGATCTGGGCGCTGTCCAGCGCGGCCTGGGCCTGAGCCTTGGCGGCCCGGGCCGTACTCAGATCCGCCTGGGCCTGATCGCGCTGCTGCTGGCTGATGGAGTTCTGCTTGTAGAGACGGTTGTAGCGCTCGGCATCGCGCTGGGCGCGGGACACTTCCGCCTGCGCACTCTGCACGTCGGCCTGATTCTGCTTGACCGTGGCTTCGTAGGGCGCCTGCTCGATGGTGAACAGCTTGTCACCCTTCTCGACCATGCTGCCCTCGCGGTAATGACGCGCTTCGAGGACACCCTCGACGCGACCCATCACGGTGACCTCCTGATTGCTGCGAACCTGGGCGGGATATTCCTTGGAAAGCGCGACATCGTGCGCCTCGACGTTGATCACTTCCGCCTTGGTCGGCGGCTTTTGTTGTTGTCCCCCGCCTTGCTGAGCATTTTGCGAGTCGTCGTCGCCACAGCCGGCCAGCGCCAACGACAGCAACAACGCCCCACCGAAACCGAGGGTGCATTTCACGAAATTAGGGCGCATGAGTCTCCGTCCTGGAAGGATGATGCCTAGGTTAATCCCGCGAGCTTACAGGCATACATACATGAATGTAAACTTGCGGAAAATTGGTTATGCTCTTGTCTCGGCGGTTTTAACCTCAACATAAGAAATGCCGGTCTGACGTCATGCACCCACTCACCTGTCGATGACACCATCATGCCCAAACGCACCAAGGCCGAAGCCGAGGCAACCCGCGAAGCGTTACTGGACGCTGCCGAGGTCACTTTTCTCGAGCGCGGCGTGTCACGAACATCGCTCGAGCAGATAGCCCGGCAAGCCGGCATGACGCGAGGCGCGGTCTACTGGCATTTCAAGAACAAGTCCGATCTGTTCCACGCCATGCTCGATCGCGTCAAGATGCCACTACGTCAGTTGCTGGATGATGTCGAGGATCCCGACCAGCCCAACGCGCCGCTGGAAAGCCTGCGCCTGGCCACGCTGCACGCTCTCGGGCGGCTGCAGGGCCCGCGCTCGCGTCGCGTCCATACCATTTTGCTGCACTGCAGCGAATCGGCCAGCGATGTCGACATTCTCGCGCTGCAGGACCAGCTGGCCTGCGACTGTTACGAGACGATGCTCGAGCGCTTCGAAAAAGCTCACAACACCGGCACCCTCGCCGCCAGCATCGAGCCGGAAATTGCCTGCCGCATGCTGATGTCGATGTTTCTGGGACTCATGCACGACTGGCTACGGGATCCCGAACGCTACGATATCGGTGAAATTGGTCCCCGCATGATCGATACCTTCTTCGAGCGCATCAGCGTGACGCCAGCAGGCTTTCCCTGATGACCAGGACGACCTTTCCACCGATGACCAGGATGACGCGGTGCGAACCGCTCGATAGGTCATGACGAAGCTCGTCGATGGCAGTGTCATCAGCACATTGCCATCGATAGAACTTTCGTCTCAATGACAGCCGATATCGCAGCGACAAGACTGTGTCGTCCTAGATTTTGCTAGGCCCTACATTCTGATCGGTCTCATATTCTGAAGGTGGCTGCATGCAATATCCCGATGGGTACATCGTCGACGACGTTCGCTTTACGTCGCTGATCCTCCCCAACGCTCAGCTGGAACGACTCTGGAGCGGCGGGCGCTGGTGCGAAGGCCCCGTCTACGACCCCGCCGGGCGTTATCTCCTGTGGTCCGACATCCCCAATGATCGTACGCTGCGTTACGACGAGTGCGATGGTCATGTCGCGGTCTTTCGCCAGCCTGCCGCCTTCGGCAACGGCCAGACCCGGGATCGAGAAGGCCGCCTGATTACCTGTGAACACGGTTCGCGCAGCGTCACGCGCACCGAGCACAACGGGCGCATCACCACGCTGGCGGATCGATTCGAGGGCCACCGGCTGAACTCGCCCAATGACGTCACCGTCAAGTCGGACGGCTCGATCTGGTTCACCGATCCCAGCTACGGTATCGACGGCGACTACGAAGGCGGCCTGCGTGACGCCGAGATGGGCTGCCACGTCTACTGCCTCACCCCCGAGCATCGACTGATCCGCGTCGCCGACGATTTCGAAAAGCCCAACGGCCTGGCCTTCTCGCCCGATGAAGCCTGGCTCTATGTCTCGGATACCGGCGCCACCCATCGCGATGACGGCCCGCGCCATATTCGTCGATTCAGGGTCGAATCGGATCATCGTCTTTCAGGCGGCGAGGTTTTCGCCGTTTCGTCGAACGGCCTCTTCGACGGCTTTCGTCTCGATCTCGCCGGCAACCTTTGGACCAGCGCCGGCGACGGCGTGCACTGCTATGCCCCTGATGGCACCCGACTCGGGCGCATCGTGGTCCCGGAGACCGTAGCCAACGTCTGTTTCGGCGGCATCAGCCGCAACCGGCTGTATATCTGCGCCACCACCTCGCTCTATGCGCTGCATCTCAATACCCGGGGCCACGACGTGCTGGGTGAACCGGTTGGCCCCTCCGACATTCGCGCTCCCGAGCGGTGATACGCCGCGGCCGGGAGGCAAAAAAAGAGCATCGGCGACATTGATGACAGAAAAGAATCAATGGCACGCCGAGCCGCCCTACTCGGCCAGGGCCCGGTCCACGGCTCGCTGCACGCCGCCGAGATAACCCCGTCCAAACAGATATAGGTGGTTGAGTAGCGGATAGAGCTGGAACAGCGCCTCGCGACGTTCCCAATCCACGGGGCGATCGCCATCCCAGTAGGCCTCGAAAAAGGCCTCTCCCGGCCCGCCGAACAGGGTCAACATGGCGACATCCACCTCCGGATAATGGCGATAGACCGCCGGGTCGATGATCGCCGGCCCAGCGGGCGTGAACAGCACATTGCCCGACCACAGATCACCGTGGACCAGGCAGGGCGGCGTATCGGGCAACCACCCTTCCAGCGATTCGGCGAGGCGCTCGATACGCGCAGCCAACTGGGCGTCCAGCGCCCCCTGCTCGCGACAAAGCGTCACCAATGGCAACAGCCGGCGTTCGCGCTGGAAAACCCGACCATCCTGCAGCGGCGCATTGGGCTGGGGCGTCAGCCCGCAGGCGTTGTCCCGTGGCCAGCCATGGCCCGCCTCGGCATCCCGGGAATCCTGGTGCATCTGACGTAGCCCTTCACCCAGCGCGGCGCCATCGCGCTTCCCCGTGTCGTCCAGCGCCGGCATGACCAGCAGGTCATCATCCTGCGCCAGCACCGCGGGCACGATGAGCAGACGACAGGCCGACTGCAGGGCCCGCAAGCCGTCCGCTTCACCGGCTACGCGCTCTGGCGAATCCCGCTTGACGATATGCGGCGTCCCGCCCTCGATTCGCCAAAGCCCGGCGCCGCTGTCACCGCCGGAGAGCGGCGTCAGACCACCGTCCGTCGACACGTCAAGCGCCGCGAGTCGTCGTTTCAGCGTCTGCGTCATGATGGGTCTCCTTCTGTACGTCGTCGCCATCGCTGGGTGCGACGCGCTCGTCACGAGGACTCTCCCTGCCACGGCCTCGGTTGAGCGCCTGCTGAAACAGCGACTGCAGTTCGGCCATGGCCGCCTGTTCGGTCGCCATCAGCTGCTCGGTGTCATTGCGATGAGCGTAAGTGTCCTTGAGCAGTTGATTGTCGAAATCGCGGAACGTGCGCACCGCATTGATCGCATTGGCGCTGGGGTAGCCCAGCCCCTTGAGCACTTCGACGCTCATCTCCATGCTCGAGGCGAACGTCTCGCGCACCACGCTATCGACGCCGACCTCCATCAGCTGCCAGGCGTGATGACGGTTACGCGCTCGCGCATAGACTGTGAGATGCGGAAAGTGGGTCTTCGCCAGCCGTGCGATGGTCAGCGCGGCACTTTCGCTATCCACCGCGATGACCAGCAGACGCGCCTTGTCGATGCCGGCCGCGCGCAGTAGATCCAGCCGGGTCGCATCGGCGTAGAAAATGCGCGAGCCGAAGCGGCGAATGAACTCGACCTGAGTGATATTGGGATCCAGCGCGGTGAAATTGATCTCCTGCATCTTGAGCATCCGCCCGACCATCTGGCCAAAACGGCCAAGCCCCGCAATGATCACGGGCGGCGTGTCGTCGCCGAAGTCGGTGTCGTAGGGGCGGCTCTCCTTGAGCCGATTGCCCAGCCTTTCCCCCAGTCGATACAGAAAAGGCGTGGCCGCCATGCTCAGCGTGACCGCCGCGATACACAGACTGGCAATGCGTTGGTCGATGACCCCGGCGGCCACCGCGGCCGTCAGCAGCACGAAGTCGAACTCTCCGCCCTGGGCGATGATCGTCGCCAGCCGGGGGATTTCCGGGCGCGGCAATCGCGTCAGCAGCCCGATGATCGCCAGCACCGCGGTCTTGGCCAGCGTCATCGCCACGGCCAGCCCTACCACCAGCAGCACGTTGTCCAGTACCAGCGTCAGATTGACCGACATGCCGACAGCGATGAAGAAGAGCCCCAGCAGCAAGCCCTTGAACGGCTCGATATTGGCCTCGAGCTCGTGGCGATACGGCGTATCGGCCAGCATGACGCCGCCCAGAAAAGCGCCAAGCGCCATCGACAGCCCCGCCCACTGCATCACCAGCGCCATTGCCAGCACCAGAAACAGCGCGGCGGCGGTAAAAATCTCGTGAACGTCGCTGCGCGCGATCAGCGACAGCACGCGGGGGAACACCAGCCGCCCGAAGGCAATGGCGGCGATCACCACCCCGATACTGCGCGCAATAACCCAACCGTCGTCCGGGCTGGCGTCGGCGCGACCGGCCAGAAACGGCAACAGCGCCAGCAGCGGTATTACCGCCAGATCCTGGAACAGCAGCATGGCGAAGGCGCTCTGGCCGTGGGGCGTTGCCAGTTGGCGACGTTCGTTGAGCACCTGCAGCGCGAAGGCGGTCGACGACAGCGCCAGCGTCAGCCCCAGGAAAATGGCGATACTCGGCGGCAGGCCCAACAGCAATCCGATCGGCATCAGCAGTGCCGCGCAGCCTGCCATCTGCAGCGTTCCCAGCCCCAGCAGGCGCTTGCGCATCGACCATAGCCGCCGTGGCTCGAGCTCCAGCCCGATGATGAACAGCAGCATGACCACGCCGAATTCGGAAAAATGCAGAACGGTTTCCGGTTCGGACACGAAGCCGCTGATCGAGGGGCCTGCCAGCAAGCCGATACAGAGATAGCCCAGAATCGATCCCAGACCGAGGCGTTGGAACAGCGGCACCGCGATGATCGCCGCACCCAACAGCACGGCCGCTTCGTTGAGAAAATCCATCTCGCTCGTACCCTCGTTGCCGCGACGCGTGCCGTGGTGGAACTCGCCAGCGGGGGCCTTCTATAAACTCGAGCGGCTCGAGCGGCTCGAACGGCTCGGACGGCTCGAACGCCACGCGCTATCGACTCAATCGACCTCGGTCTTGAATGGCAGACGCAGGCGACACTGTTCGAAATAGGCTTGGACGTGACGCCGCTCCTCGCGGCAGAACTCATCGACGGCATCCCGAAACCCCGGATGATCGAGATAATGCAGCGACCGACTGATGACTGGCGCAAAACCGCGCGTGAGCTTGTGTTCCCCCTGAGTGCCGGGATCGAATCGAGTCAGACCTCGCTCGAGGCAGTGCTCGATGCCTTGATAGTAACAGGTCTCGAAATGCAGAAAATCGGCCTCGACCTCGCTGCCCCAGTAGCGGCCATAGAGCGTCCCATTTCCGTCGGGACTCCGCCCCTCGAGTCCTCGTCCTTCAAAACACAACGCCGCCGCCACCGCCCGTTCGCCGACGCTGGCACGAACCAGCACCAGGGCATCGGCCATACCGTCGCGCAGACGGGTGAAGAATTCCAGACTGAGATAGGGCCGCTGTCCCCGCTCTAGATAGGTCATGCAGTAGCAGCGATAGAACTGGGCCAGCGCGTCGTCGTCGATCCGGGGACCGGTGAGCCGATCGAAGACGAACCCCTGTTCGGCCAGCTTGCGACGCTCGCGCCGGATCTCCTTGCGCTTGCGCGAACTCATCCGGGCCAGAAATCCCTCGAAGTCGCCGAAGTCATCGTCTTGCCAGGCAAACTGCACCGCCTGTCGCTCCATCAGCGGCGCGTCGAAAGCGGCCTGCCAGTCGTCGACCTCATCGCTGTCGGCAAACAGCAGATGCCAGGTCTGGAGCCCGGACTCACGAATCGCCGCCGCCAGCGCCGCGATGACCGCACGCCGATCGATATCCTCGGCGATCGCCAGCCGTGGCCCCGTCGCCGGCGTGAACGGAATCGCCGACAACGATTTGGGGTAGTAGTCGCCGCCGGCTCGCTCCCAGGCGTCGGCC
This sequence comes from Salinicola halophyticus, assembly GCF_003206695.1. Classification (GTDB taxonomy): domain Bacteria; phylum Pseudomonadota; class Gammaproteobacteria; order Pseudomonadales; family Halomonadaceae; genus Salinicola; species Salinicola halophyticus. Next base: position 57,462 of record NZ_PZJN01000001.1, read on the forward strand.
CAGGCCCAGTCGAAGACATACTCGCCGCGAGAGTGATGTTTGGCGTAGCGCGGCAACACTGCAACCGCGCGCTCCCCGTCGACGACCATCAGGTGATCCGGCTCCCAGCCGGTGGCCGTATCGGCGCAGCCACACGCTTCCAGAGCCGCCAGAAACTCGTAGCGCAGGAAAGGATAGCGATCGCCGACGACACCGTTCCAGCGCGCCGCACTCGTGTTGGCAAGACTGCCGATATTCTCGACCCGCAACACCATGTTGCTCTCCTGTTTTCCGCTGCCGGCCTGTGCTCTAGGTCGTCAGATCAAAGCGGTGACAATGTGGATAACATCCTGGGCCGAAAACTTCGAGAGCCGCGGGCAAGCGTGCGATACTCTGTCCATGGTCAAGGTCCATAGCCCATAGTCCATAGTCCATAACCCAGGACCGATAATCCCAGGTCGACAATCCAAGATCGCGAGACGCTTAGCCCGATGACGTTAGCCTCTGCTCCCTCCCGCCAATCTACGCCCCCGCCGGCGCCGACCAACATCATGGCGCTGGCTGCCTTCGCGCTGAGCGTGCTGGGGACGCTGGTGCCGCCGGCGGCACTCGGTGGCGTCGTCTGCGGGCACCTGGCTCGACGGCAGATTCGCCGGAAACAAGAGTCGGGAGACAGCTGGGCTCTCGCCGGTCTGATATTAGGCTATTTGCTGATCTTGCTATCGCTGGCCGGTCTTTTATTGTTCGGGGGTTTCGTCGCGGCGATGTTCGGTGTCATGGCCTTCCTTTAGCGTACCGAGGGACGAAAGCCGTAGCGATGGCCCAACCCGTACCCATGGAAGAACGCTTGCCGGGCTGCCGATCGCGCCCTTTGCTAACGCTGATGATGGATTTTCATGCTGACTTCGCTTCTCGACAACGATTTCTACAAGATCACGATGCAGAACGCCGTGATCAAGCGCTTCCCTTACGCGCAGGCGCGCTACGCCTTCATCAACCGCGGCGATCATGCCTTTCCCGCAGGCTTCGGCGAGGCGCTACGGCATGAAGTGGACGCGATGGTCGACCTGGTCCTGACCGAAGCCGAGAAGCAGTATCTGGAAGTCACCTGTCCTTACCTCGATCCGACCTACCTCGATTTCCTGGCCGGCTTTCGCTACAACCCGGCCGAAGTCATCATCGAGCAGACGGGCAGCGAGCTGTCGGTGACCATTGACGGGCTCTGGTATCGCACCATCCTGTGGGAAGTCCCGCTGATGGCGCTGATCAGTGAACTCTGGTATCGCCTGCGCGGCGTGGAGCGTGACGACGACGCAACGGTGGAGGCGCGCACCCGTGACAAGATCGAGCAATACCAGCGGATGGGGCTGAAGATCGCCGAATTCGGCACGCGACGCCGGTTTTCCTTCGAGGTTCATGACCGCGTGGTCGGTGCGCTGCGCCGTCACGGAGGCGAGGCGTTCAGCGGCAGCAGCAACATGCTGCTGGCGATGCGCCACGGGGTCAAACCCATCGGCACCCACGCTCACGAGTGGTTCATGTTCCACGGCGCACGTTTCGGCTTCAAGATGGCCAACAGTCTGGCGCTGGAGCACTGGGTCGACGTCTATCGCGGTGATCTCGGCATCGCCTTGACCGACACCTTCACCACCCAGGCCTTCTTCGAAAGTTTCGACAAGAAATTCGCCAAGCTCTTCGATGGCGTGCGCCACGACAGCGCCGATCCGATCGACTTCGCGGCCTCGACCATTGCCCACTACGAGAAGCTGGGAATCGATCCGCGGAGCAAGACGATCATCTTCTCCGACGCGCTGACCCCGGAAAAGGTCGAGCGAATCCAGGCGTTCTGCCATGACCGTATCGGCATGGCCTTCGGCATCGGCACCAATTTCACTAACGATGTCGGTGTCGAGCCGATGAACATGGTCGTCAAGATGGTCGAAGCCAGGCCGGAAGGCCAGCACTGGCTGCCCGTGATCAAGCTGTCCGACGTGCCGGACAAACACACCGGCGACCCGGAGATGATCGCCCTGGCCAAACGCGTACTGGCCCTGAGCCGCCCCCACGACTAGACACCGGCCAAGACCCCACGAAAAAGCCACGAACCCGATCGTTCGTGGCTTTCTCTCTTCTTCTGCCTTACTCGTAGCTCGTAGCTCGTAGCTCGTAGCTCGTAGCTCGTAGCTCGTAGCTCGTAGCTCGTAGCTCGTAGCTCGTAGCTCGTAGCTCGTTCGCCAGTCTACTGATTCAGCGCCTCGTCCAGCGTCAGCAGCGCGGCCTGCCAGGAGGCGGCATCTGCGGCGGCATTGTAGCCCAGCGGCAGATCGTCCTCCTTGGCGAGCTTGTCAGCATCAGGATTGGTGAAGGCATGCTTGGCGCCGGGATACTGGACCACGCGTACATCAGCGCCGTCCTGGGTAAGCGCCGATGCCATGCTATCGAGCGCATCGGGGTCGACCAGCGTATCGTCCTGGCCGTTGTAGATTCGCACCACCCCATCGAAAGGTTGCGGGCTGGAAACCACCTGGGTCGGGCTGCCGTGGAAGCTGATCACCGCATCCAGGGGCATGCCGGCCAGCGCCATGTTCATCACCACGCCACCGCCGAAACAGTAACCGATCGCTGCCATGCGATCCTCGCGCACCGCGGGGTGCTTTCGCAGCGCCGACATCGCCGCTTCCAGCCGCGCCCGCGCAGACGGCCAGTCCTTCATGACCTGACTGGAGAACGCCTTGGCATCGGCGGGATGCTGGGCCACCTTGCCATCGCCGTACATGTCGACCGCCAGGGCGACGAACCCCAGCGCGGCCAGCTGGTCGGCCTTGTGCTTCATGTAATCGTTGAGACCCCACCACTCATGCACCAGCAGCACGCCCGGGCGGGGCTGATCGTCGCTGGCGTTGTAGGCAAGGTAACCCTGGTAAGTCTGACCGCCGGTGGAGTATTCGAAGGTCTGTCCCTGGACGTGGGGCCCCTCGACCTCATCGGCCCACGCCGATACGCATATCAGGCTAAGCAGCGAGGCCAGCAGTAGTCTTCCCATTGTCGTTCTCCTTGTTCGACTGGCTTGGCCAAGGCTTTCGATTGGCCTGGCGCGAGGATTGGTCGCTTTTTTCTTCATGGCGCCTGCTGTACGCGGTCTCTGCCGTTGCCCTTGGCGGCTTTGACACCCGCCTCGGCGCGCGCCAGCAGGGCTTGCGCGGACTCATCCGCACGGCGTTCGGCGACCCCAAGACTAACCGAGAAAGCCAGCCAATGACCATGAAACTCCACTCGGGTCGAGGCGAACCGCCCGCGTAGCCGCTCCGCGATAGCAGCGCTCTCCTGCAGGGACTTGCCGCTCAGCAACAGTGCGAAGGTGTCATCGTCCAGCCTTCCGAAACTGAAACGCTCTTTCAGCGTCGCCCGACACATCTCGCCGATGCACGAGAGCACGAGATCACCGCCTTCGCGTCCCCAGGCGGCGTTGATATCGCCAAAATGATCGACGTCGAAGACGATCAGCGTGAACCGGGCGGTGGCATCGCCGCTCGAGAACGCATGGCTCAACAGGCCCATGAAAGGCTCTCGATTGAGGGCCGACGTCAATTCGTCCGTGGCAGTGTACGCATCCCACTGAAGCGACTGTTGCCGGCGCTGGGTGATGTCCCGCGCGACGGCGATCCACCCCGGCATCTCCGAAGACGTCAATGTCAGCGCCGCGGGTAACGGACACGGCGAGAAATGGATCTCGAACCAGCGGTATCCGCGATCCCGATGCCTCAGCCTCAGCTCCAGCATCGCCGAGGCGGCCTGGGCCGCGCCCTCCGCCAGCAACCGCCGAACCCGCGAGCCATCCTCGGGGGCCATCAGGCCGAACAGTGAACTCGAACGCAGCGATGCCACGGCGATCCCGAGCATGCCCTGGGTATTGCCCGCCACGTCGCAGCAGTTGAGATCCTCGTCGAGCGCCATGATCACGTCGTCGCTGTGATCGAGCAGTGCCTGGAGGGACAGACTTTCGCTCACCACGGGTTCGATCTTCTGCGGCAACAGGAAACCCACCAGCGCGACCACCGCGCCATCGGCATCGCGCAGGATGCTGAGGCTGTCGTCGACCTCGCACTGCGAGCCATCCTGCCTTTCCACCACGTAGGAGAGCCGCGCCGCATGATCGCCGCGCGCCAGCGCCTGCTGCAGCTGTTCGAGTAACGGCCAACGCTCGGGCTCGGGAATCTGGGCCAGCCATCGGTCGGGCTGAGACCGATAATCCGCCGCCTGGCGCTGACCCAATGTGCTGATGGAATCGGCGAGGAAGTGGAGCTCGCCCAGCCACCACGCCGAATCGGTGACATAGGCCGTGCCCGGCAACGATTGCAGCCAGTGCTGCGCTTCCGCACTCAAACTGCCATCGTCATGCACGAAGGCGTTAAGTTGACCCATGCACTCCGGCCTCATCTAGCCGCAGTACTATGACGCGCGGCTGGGTGATAGAACGAAATCGCGTCAGCGTGAACCGACACGACGTTGATTCAGTTCCGGCGAAACGAACGCGGCATCTTCGAGCGATGCCCCCGTGTCGTCGCTCTTGCGCTCGGCTTTGGTATCGTGGCCTGTAGAACGGGCACGGCCACAGGCCTCGGCCAGTTGACGCAGCTCGTCGCGCGTCAATTCGAAACGCTGTATGCCCGACTGCTCCTGCCAGATCACGAAAATCACCGGCACGGCACGCGACTGATCGACACCGACGATTCGGCCGCGGCGCTCTGTTTCGGGTTCGTGGATGGTCTCGCCGATCAAACGATGCGCATTGATGATGTTGTCCTGCATGACGCCGCCGACCTCTGTGCGTAAATGAAACGATGAGTGGATGAAATGATGCGTAGATAAAAATACGCGTGAATAAAAATGACATTCGTTCAGCGCTACATTAGAGGGTCGGCCCGGCAAGTCCAAGCCCGCAAGCACATTTGCCCAGCTTACACGCTCTATCGACACCTGATCGAACGACTTGAGCGCAAATCAGGCATGACTTCGGCGCTAAGGGACACGATTTCGGGATTCGACGAACCGGGCCAAAGGCTCAGGTCAAACCGCACAATCGCGGGCAGCAGGCGAAGCGCTCGCAGCAGAAAGACTGCGTGAAAGAGAGATTAAGTAGTAGAAGGGATGACACAGCAGAGGAAAACGCCACGGAGCACGGACTGCGCCATGCTCGCCCGGAAAACGACGTCGGGCGACAGCCATGCTGTCGCCCGACGCGTTCAGATCCCGGATCCGTCCGAAATCAGCTGGCAGCCTGCATCGCCAGTGCGGTATCCAACATGCGGTTGGAGAAGCCCCACTCGTTGTCGTACCAGGCCATGACCTTGACCAGACGCCCATTGACGCGCGTGTGGTTGGTGTCAAAGGTCGACGAGTTGGCATCATGGTTGAAATCGATCGAGACCAGTGGCTGCGAGTTCACCGCCAACACCGCCGACTTGGCAGCCGCCTTCTCGACGATCTGGTTGATCTCTTCCTTGCTGGTATCGCGGCCGGCGGTGAAGGTCAGATCCACCAGCGACACGTTGATCACCGGCACACGAACCGCCAGGCCATCGAGCTTGCCGTTCAGCTCCGGCAGCACGATACCCACGGCCGCGGCAGCGCCGGTCTGAGTCGGGATCATCGACTGGGTCGCGCTACGCGCCCGGTACGGATCCTTGTGATACACGTCCGAGAGGTTCTGGTCATTGGTGTAGGCATGCACCGTGGTCATCAGACCGCTCTCGATGCCGACCCCTTCCTGCAGCGCCTGTGCCACCGGCGCCAGACAGTTGGTAGTGCAGGAAGCGTTGGAGACGACGCGATGCTCGGGCTTGAGCACATGCTCATTGACCCCGAATACCACCATTGCATCGGCGTCACCGCTGGGCGCGGAAATCAGCACACGCTCGGCGCCGGCTTCGATGTGCTTGGCGGCAGCGTCACGCTTGGTGAACAGCCCCGTGCACTCCATCACCAAATCGACGTTCAGCGATTTCCAGGGCAGCTGTGCCGGATCGCGCTCGGAGAGGATCCGGATGCTATCTCCGTCTACGCTCAGAGTATCGCTATCGTGAGTGACCTCGAATCCGAAATGCCCGTGGACGCTGTCGTGACGTAGCAAATGGGCATTAAGCGCCGGATCGCCCAGATCGTTGATGGCGACGACTTCGATCCGATCCCGATAGCCGTTTTCGTACATGGCACGAAGCACGTTACGGCCGATGCGGCCGAATCCATTGATGGCGACACGCAATGTCATGGTGCTCTCCTCTTGGTGACGTAATTCGAAAGTTCAGCTGCGTGGCATAGCCGCGCCCTCGTGACAGCCTCTCGAGGCAAGCGCTGTGAAAGCCTGAAACGTCAGGTTCTGCTAGCGCCTGCATTGGCAGACACCTGGGCGACGCCGGATCGAGCGCCAAGCTCGATCACCGTGGAGCTCGTGAACAGTCTAGAACACGCAGTCTAGAACATTGCTGCATGAAAAAATATTACTCCGAAAGACTAATACAAAAGGCTCATTCGCGAACAAATGCGATGTTTTTTTGGTAAGTTTACCAAACAAACCTGACAGCTCGATGAGGCACACCATGAAGCTCAATTCTACAGTCGACCGTGTGACGCGACGCATCGAGGAGCGCTCAGCCGATCGTCGCCGCCTCTATGAAGAACGCATGCAGCAGCAGCATCGTCGCGGCGTTCATCGCGCCGAGCTCTCCTGCGGCAACCTGGCGCATGGCTTCGCCGCCTGCAACGCCGGCGACAAGAACAGCCTCAAGCTGATGAACAGCACCAACATCGGCATCGTCTCCTCCTACAACGACATGCTGTCGGCGCATCAGCCTCTCGAGCACTTCCCCGCACTGATCAAGCAAGCCGCCCGCGGCATGGGCAGCACCGCCCAGTTCGCCGGCGGCGTGCCGGCCATGTGTGACGGCGTGACCCAGGGCCAGCCGGGCATGGAACTGTCGCTGTTCTCCCGCGACGTGATCGCCATGTCGACGGCGGTGGCGATGTCGCACAACATGTTCGACGGTGCACTCTATCTTGGTGTGTGTGACAAGATCGTGCCAGGACTGTTCATCGGCGCGGCGCGCTTCGGCCATCTGCCGGCCGTGTTCGTTCCCGCCGGGCCAATGCCGAGCGGCCTGCCCAACGCCGAGAAATCTCGTATCCGCCAGCTCTACGCCGAAGGCAAGGTCGGACGTGACGCGCTGCTGGAAGCGGAGTCGGAGTCCTACCATAGCGCCGGCACCTGCACCTTCTACGGTACCGCCAACTCCAATCAGCTGATGCTCGAGATGATGGGCCTGCACATGCCGGGCACTTCCTTCGTCAATCCGGGCACCCCGCTGCGCGACGCGATCACCCGTTTCAGTACCGAACAGGTGATCCGCAACAGCGATCAGGGCGGTGACTATCATCCGTTCTACAAGCAGATCGACGCCCACGCCATCGTCAACGCCATGGTCGGACTGCTCACCTCCGGCGGTTCGACCAACCACACGCTGCATCTGGTGGCGATGGCTGCCGCGGTCGGCCTGACCATCACCTGGGACGATTTTGCCGAGCTGTCGACGGTAATTCCCGGGCTGACTCGCATCTATCCCAACGGCCAGGCTGACGTGAATCACTTCCATGCCGCCGGCGGCGTCAGTTTCCTGGTGCGCGAACTGCTCTCGGCGGGCTTGATGCACGCCGACGTGCGCACCGCCTTCGGCACCGACATGCACGCCTACACCCAGGAGCCGTTCCTCGATGGCGATCGTCTGATATGGCGCGAAGGCACGCAGCAGAGTCTCGATGAAGACGTGTTGCGACCGGTGACCCGACCGTTCTCGTCCACCGGCGGCCTCGCCGTGCTCGACGGTAATCTGGGCCGCGGCGTGATCAAGGTGTCCGCCGTCAAGCCGGAGTTTCGCCGGGTCGAAGCGCCGGTGCGAATCTTCGATGACCAGAGCCAGGTCAGGGCCGCGTTCGAAAGCGGGGAAATGGACCGGGACATCATCGTCGTCGTGCGTTTCCAGGGGCCGCGCGCCAACGGCATGCCGGAGCTTCACCAATTGACGCCGTTTCTGGGCGTGCTGCAGGATCGCGGCCACAAGGTCGCGCTGGTCACCGATGGGCGAATGTCCGGTGCCTCTGGTAAGGTACCCGCGGCGATCCACGTCACGCCGGAGGCGGTCGACGCAGGCCCCCTCGCCTATCTGCGCGATGGAGACAGAGTGCTGCTCGACCCCGACAACGGCGTACTCGAAGCCCTCGTCGATGCCGAAACCTGGGCACAACGCGAACCGGCGACCTGCGATCTGGATCACTATCATCATGGAATGGGTCGCGAGCTGTTCGCCGGTTTCCGCCAGCTGGTCGGTGGTGCCGAGGAAGGCGCGGCTACCTTTGGCGGCTTCGAGGCCGCCGACTTGCCCGGAGGGCACAAATGACCACTCCCGCCCTGATCGGCGACATCGGTGGAACCAACGCGCGCTTTGCCTTGGTCATGCCTGGCAGCGTCGAACTGCAGTCGATCGAAACGCTTCCCTGCACCCACTACGCAGGGCTGGTCGAGGCCATTCAGGCCTACCTGAAGAAGGTCGGCGCCGAAGCGCCCGAGGAGGCCTGCCTGGCCTTCGCCTGCCCGGTTCATGAAGACTGGGTCAAGATGACCAACAATGATTGGGCGTTCTCCAAGAAAGCGGTTGCCGAACAGCTGGGGCTGTCGAATTTCAAGGTCATCAACGACTTCACCGCCCAGGCGCTCGGCATCCCGCATATCGACGACAAGGATCTGGTCAAGATCGGCGACGGCGAGGCCGAGGCCCGCCGTCCTCGCCTGGTCATGGGGCCCGGCACGGGGCTGGGCGTGGCCGGCCTGGTTCCCAGCCGGCGCCACTGGATCCCGCTGACCACGGAAGGCGGCCATGCCACCTTCGCCCCCACCGATAAGCGCGAACGTCAGCTGCTCGGCTACTTCCGCGCCCGTTACGACCGGGTCTCGATCGAGCGCCTGCTGTGCGGCCAGGGGCTGCTCGATCTCTATCTGGCTCACGCCGCGCTGCTCAACGTCACCGCGCAGTACAATACGCCGGCCGAAGTCACCGGCGCCGCGCGTGCCGGCGACCGCGTCGCCCGCGAGGCGCTGCTGCGCTTTCTCAAGATTCTCGGCAGCTCGGCCGGCGACGTCGCCCTGACGCTAGGCTCGCTGGGCGGTGTCTACCTCTGCGGCGGCATCATTCCGCGCCTCGTCGATTGGCTGCCGCGCAGCGACTTCCGTCGCGCCTTTGCCGACAAGGGCCGCCTGAGCGCCTACAATGCCGGCATCCCCACCTGGGTGGTGACCGCGCCGTGGACCGGACTGCTGGGCGCGGCGGAAGCTCTGCATAACGAGGAGGTGACATGATCCCGGATACGCTGCGGGAGTTGATCGATGCGACCGACGGCCAGCAAGAGGCCGAGTGGGAAGGCCGACGTCTTCTGCTGCTCAACGCCGAATGGGGCGAGCTTGCGATCTCGCTGCAGGGCGCACAGGTTCTGCACTTTTTACCTTTCGCCGACGAAGCCGGGCGAGCCTCGAGCACCCGACCGGCTCCCGGCGCGGAGGATGGCTGGCTGTGGGTGACGCCGACGCCGCAAGCCATGCCGGGCGCCATCCGCGGCGGTATTCCCGTCTGCTGGCCATGGTTCGCCGACGAGTCACCGGATGGCAAGGGCCCCATGCATGGCCCCGCGCGCACGGCGCCGTGGCGTGTCGATGCCGTCGACGACAGCGTTTCCGGCAGCGGCGTCGAGATTCACCTCTCTCCTGAAGAGCGCCTGCACGACCAGCTCGTTCCCAACGTCGTGGTTCATGCCAACGACAAGCGTCTGACCGTCGAATTGATGACCCGCCACGCCGGCACCACACCGGTCAAGCTGACCGGGGCCCTGCACAGTTATTTCGCCGTTGCCGATACCCATCGGTGCCGCGTCGAGGGGCTGGCGGGCGCGCGGTATCTGGACAAGCTCGAACACTTTGCCGAGCACCATCAGCAGGGCGAACTGGGCATCCGAGGCGCGCTGGATCGCATCTACCAGTCCAATCGCGCCGTGGTACTGGACGACGGCCAGCGCCGCCTGCTGATCAGCAAACAGGGCAGCGACTCCACGGTCGTCTGGCACCCCGGTGACGGTCTGCCGGACGATACCCCCGCCTCGGCCGGCTTGCGCTTCGTCTGCGTCGAAGCCGCCTGTACCCGGGTCGATCCGGTATGGCTGGTCCCCGACAGTCAACACCTGCTGTCCACCACCATCGTGCGAGAGGAACAGCCGGCGTGAGTGACGATCTGATTTTCGATTCGCCCTTCATTCTGGGCATGATGCGCCTTTACGAGCGCCCCGAATTCGACGATGTCGAAAAGTTCGCCGACTGGCTGGAAGCGCGAGTCGACCAGGGCCTGCACTGGTTCGATCACGCCGACAGCTACGGCAACCACCTGGGCGAACAGCGCTTCGGCGAGGCACTGGCCCGCCGGCCGTCGCTCAAGTCCCGGGTTCGAGTGGTGACCAAGGGCAATATCGTTCTGCCGCATCGCGACACCTCTGCGTTCGGGGTCAAGCATTACGACACTTCCGAACGTCATCTCACCCAGGTCATCGACGGTTCCCTGTCTCGTCTCGGCGTCGATCGTCTGGATCATTTCATGCTGCATCGCCCCGACCCGCTGATGGATACCGAAGCCGCGGCACGGGCGCTGGACGACGCCATCGCGGCCGGCAAGGTCGGTGCGGTGGGCGTGTCGTACTTTCTGCCGGAGCAGTGGCGACGCCTGCAGGCTGCGATGGATAATCGGCTAGGCGCTCATCAGCTCAAACTGTCGCTGGCACATCCGGATGCCTTGTTCGACGGCTTCTACGACGCCGTCCTCGCCGACGGAATGGCACCGATGGCTTCGTCCCCACTGGGGGGTGGGTCAGTGTTCGAAGACGTGCTGGGCAGCGCGCTGTCTCGACTGGCGGAACAGCTCAACTCGACCACTGCCGGGCTGGCGCTGGCCTGGCTGAGACGCCTGCCGGGCAGACCGGTGCCGGTGACCGGCACTTTGGATGAAAGACGTATCGACAATCTACTGCTGAGCAGTAATCTCGAACTCGATCGCCCGACCTGGTTTGCACTGCTCGAGGAAGCTCGCAGCCACCGGGTGCCTTGATGACGTTTGATGCGGCGTCTTGCTCGACAGGCCCAGCCGACAAGACAGGTCGCTGAGATCAGGTTCGACAAGACCAGATTCGAAAAGGCCAGGTTCGACAAGACCAAGTACGCCGCATCAGGATTCCCGCTAGAGAAGAGAGTCGGTAACCCATGACCCCTATCATCGCCTTCGGCGAAGCCCTCGTCGACATGCTGTCCAGCCGCCTCGGCACCGACAGCGGCCCCGAGTCTTTCACCCCCTACGCGGGCGGTGCGCCGGCCAATGCCGCCGTGGCGTGCGCCAGACAGGGTATCCCCAGCCTGTTTCTCGGCATGATCGGCGATGATCGCTTCGGCGATTTCCTGGTCGATGAGCTCAATCGCTACGGCGTCGACACCCAGCACGTGGTAAGGACCCGCGAGGCCCGCACGGCGCTGGCTTTCGTCTCCCGCGATGCTCAGGGCGAGCGTCAGTTCGACTTCTATCGCCCCCCCGCTGCCGACCTGCTGTATCGCCGCGAACACTTGCCATCCGGCATCTTCACCGAGCCGGCGCTGGTTCACCTGTGCAGCAACAGTCTGACCGATACCGCCATTGCCCGCACCACGCTGGATCTGGCCAGTATCGCCCGCCGCGGTGGCTGCCTGATCAGCGTCGACGTCAATCTGCGCGCGATGCTGTGGCCACAGGGCAACGTCGATATCGGACTGGTCGAGCAACTGCTGGAACGTGCCCACGTCATCAAGCTTTCCACCGAAGAGCTGGATACCCTGCGCGGCGATCGCAGCGTCGACGAATGGACCAGCGCCAGGCTGGCCAAGGGCGCCCGACTGATCGTGATCACCGATGGCCCGGGCCCGGTAATCGCCTATCAGGCCGATCGTCAGCAACAGGCAATACCGCCAAGCGTGCAGGCAGTCGATACCACTGCCGCCGGCGATGCCTTCATCGGCGGGCTGCTGGCTTCCCTGTCACGAGACGACGTGACCTGCGAGACACTCTCCGACTGGCTGGCCGACGAAGCCCGCCTGAGCGAGGCGCTGACGTTTGCCTGCCGCTGCGGCGCCTTCGCCGCCACCCGTGCCGGGTCTTTCGTTTCGCTGCCCGGCGCCGACGATCTCGACGACCTGCCGCGCTAGGACAAGCTGTTCGTTACGGCGCCCTCGCCGTGCTTACACGCTGTCGCCACGCTCATGTCGCGAAGCTACCCGACGCCGTCCTGTCGCGACGGCGTCTACTCCTATCGTCTAATCGACCTTCGGCGCCCTGCCTCGAATGGTAATGTCTCACCAACCGATCGCCTGCGAGAGCATCATGTTCGGACATTCACTCAAGCCTTGAGTCGAACGTTCATTCGGACATCGAGTCGAACATTCACTCTGACATCGGCCACGAGGTTTCCAGGCGATCCCTGCGCGACTTCCGTTTCAGGACGAGGACACATGAACAAACTGTTTGGCAGCGCCGATGAAGCGCTGGAAGGTCTCATCAAGGACGGCATGACACTGGCCGTCGGCGGCTTCGGCCTGTGCGGCATCCCCGAATCGTTGATCGTCGCCCTGCGCGACACGGGCAAGAAGGATCTGACCGTCGCCAGCAACAACGCCGGCGTGGACGGGTTCGGTCTCGGGTTGCTGCTCGAATCGCGCCAGATCAGGAAAATGCTCTCGTCCTACGTCGGCGAGAACAAGGAGTTCGAGCGCCAGTATCTCTCCGGCGAACTCGAGCTCGAATTCTGCCCGCAGGGCACGCTGGCCGAGCGGCTGCGCGCCGGTGGTGCCGGCATCGCCGCCTTCTTCACCAAGACCGGCTATGGCACCAAGATCGCCGAAGGCAAGGAGGTGCGCGAGTTCGACGGCGAGCACTACGTGATGGAGCGTGGCCTACCGGTCGATGTCGCACTGATCAAGGCCCAGGTCGCCGACAAGGCGGGCAACCTGCGCTTCAACAAGACCGCGCGCAACTTCAACCCGTTGGCGGCGATGGCCGGCAAGGTCTGCGTGGTCGAGGTCGAGGAGATCGTCGAGACCGGCGCCATCGATCCCGACGACGTCCATCTGCCGGGTATCTTCGTGCACCGTATCGTGCACAACCCGACACCGGAAAAACGTATCGAGAAACGCACGCTCAGGGAGGCGAACTGATATGGCCTGGACCAAGGAACAGATGGCCGAACGCGCCGCGGGCGAACTGCAGGACGGCTTCTACGTCAATCTCGGCATCGGCCAGCCGACATTGGTGGCAAACTATATCCCCGAGGGCATGGATGTCTGGCTGCAGTCGGAAAACGGCCTGCTCGGCATCGGCCCGTTTCCGACCGAAGAGACCCTCGACCCCGACCTGATCAACGCCGGCAAGCAGACCGTCACCGCCCTGCCCGGCTCCAGCTACTTCGACAACGCCGATTCCTTCGCGATGATTCGCGGCGGCCACGTCAATCTGGCGATACTCGGCGCGATGCAGGTCTCCGAAAAGGGCGATCTCGCTAACTGGATGATTCCCGGCAAGATGGTCAAGGGCATGGGCGGGGCCATGGATCTGGTCGCCGGCGTGCAGCGCGTCGTCGTGCTGATGAGCCACACCGCCAAGGGGGAACACAAGATTCTGGGAGAGTGCAGCCTGCCGCTGACCGGTGTCGGCGTGGTCGACCGCATCATCACCGACCTGGGCGTGATGGACGTCACCGAAAACGGCTTGGCGCTGGCCGAGCTCGCGCCGGACGTCACCCTCGAGGAAATTCGTGAAGCCACCGGCTGCGAACTGATCGACCAGCGGGAGACGGCCCATGTCTGAAGAAACGGCAGCCACCATGCGCGACGTCGTCATCGTCGCGGCCAAGCGCACGCCGATCGGCACCTTCCAGGGCGGCCTGTCGAGCGTTCCCGCCGTGACCCTGGGCGCGACCGTCATCCGCCGCGTGCTCGAGGGCATCGATCCCGCCGGTATCGATGAGGTGATCATGGGCCACGTGCTGCGCGCCGGTCTGGGCCAGAATACCGCGCGCCAGGCCGCGATCGAGGCGGGCCTGCCCGACAGCGTGCCGGCAATGACCGTCGACAAGGTCTGCGGCTCGGGGTTGAAGGCAGTGCACCTCGCGGTGCAGGCGATTCGCTGCGGTGACGCAGAGGCGATCGTCGCCGGCGGCATGGAGAGCATGAGCCTCGCGCCCTACGTGCTGCCCAAGGCGCGAACCGGGCTGCGCATGGGCCACGCCGAGCTGCTCGACAGCATGATCAGCGACGGCCTGTGGGACGCCTTCAACGACTATCACATGGGGATCACGGCGGAGAACGTCGCGGAACAGTGGGGTATCTCCCGTGAAGCGCAGGACGCCTACGCCGCCGAGTCCCAACGGCGCGCCTGCGCAGCGCGGGACGGCGGGCGCTTCGACGCCGAGATCACCCCGGTGAGCGTGCCGCAGCGACGCGGCGACGATATCCTCGTCGAGCGCGACGAGCAGCCCCGCGACGGTGTTACCGCCGAGTCGCTTGGCAAGCTCAAGCCGGCTTTCTCCAAGACTGGTAGCGTGACCGCCGGTAACGCCTCTTCGCTCAACGACGGTGCCGCCGCGCTGTTGATCATGAGCGCCGAGCGGGCCGCCAAGCTCGGGCTACCGGTTCTGGCGACCATCCGCGCCTATGCCAATGCCGCCGTCGATCCGGCCACCATGGGCATCGGCCCGGTGCCAGCGACTCGCCGCTGCCTGGAGCGGGCCGGGTGGACCATCGACGAGCTGGACCTGGTCGAGGCCAATGAAGCTTTCGCCGCCCAGACGCTGGCCGTGGCCAAGGATCTGGGATGGCGCGACGACAAGGTCAACGTCAACGGCGGCGCCATTGCACTGGGCCATCCGATCGGCGCCTCCGGCGCGCGCATCCTGGTGACGCTGCTGCATGAGATGCAGCGTCGCGATGCCAAGCGCGGTCTGGCGACGCTGTGCATCGGCGGCGGCCAGGGCGTGGCAACGGCGATCGAGCGCGGCTAAGCGCCAGGCACTTGCTCCTCGAGACGCGAACCGTAAAAGCGAAGGCCCGATCCATGGATCGGGCCTTCTTTTATAGCGGTGTCGTTGCCGGTCAGTGAATCATCAACGCGGATAGCGCTGCGTCGCGGCTCGTGTCAGTTCGGTGATACCCGCCCAGTCTTCGTTATCGATCAGGGATTTCGGCGCCATCCAGGAGCCGCCCACGCACATCACGTTGGGCAGTGCCAGATAGTCGGCGGCATTATCCACGGTGACCCCGCCGGTCGGACAGAACAGCGCTTCCGGTAGCGGGCCGCCAAACGACTTCATCGCCTTGGCACCGCCGTTCGATTCCGCCGGGAAGAATTTGAAACGACGGTAGCCATATTCCCAGCCGGTAACGACTTCGGAAACGGTGGCCACGCCCGGCAACAGCGGTACGCTGCTGTTGACGCCGTACTCGAACAGCGCCGGTGTGGTGCCCGGCGTCACCACGAAGTCGACGCCGATCTCCTCGCAAAGTCGATACTGGTCGATGCTGAGCACCGTCCCGGCGCCGACGGCCGCGTCCGGCAGCGCTTGCTTGATCTGCTTGATAGCCTCGACCGCGCAGTCGGTACGCAGCGTGATCTCGAGCACGTCGAGACCGCCGTCGACCAGCGCCTTGGCTAGCGGCACGGCGTGCTCGAGACGCTCGATGACCAGCACGGGAATGATCGCTCCGGAGCGACAGATCGCATCCAGACGTTCGATGTGAGCGGTGGGAAAGCGTTGTTCGGATGACATATCGAGATGGTTCCTTTGAAAGAGGTCCGGCGCTAGGGCGCCCAATAGAGGGTCAGCGGGCAGGTCAGGAAAGCCCGGATCGGCAGTTCGCGGACGTCGTCTCCGCTGAGCGCCTGGGCCAGCACTGCCTTCTTGGCATCACCGACGAGATGCAGCGCATGGCGCCGCGCATCGTGCAGTCGCGCGGCGCTCAAGGTAATCCTGGGCTGCGACACGCTGGGCGCTCTCACGGCCACGACGCTGTCATCGGTACTCAGCGCCAGGGAGAGCTCGCCGCTATCCGGGAACAGCGATGCGGTATGGCCGTCGTTGCCCATGCCGAGCACGACCAGGCTGGCCGGCCAGGGTAGCGCGGCCAGACGCGCGGCAACGGTCGCCACGCCCTGTTCCGGCGTGGGATCGTCCGTGGTCAGCGAATGGAACGTGGCCGCCGCCGCCGGACCAACGAGCAGCGTTTCCCGGACCAGGCGGGCATTGCTGTCGGGATGATCCGCGGCCACCCAGCGCTCGTCGGCCAGCGTGACGTCGACCCGCGACCAATCCAGCGCCTGCTCGGCGAGACGTTGGAAGAACGGCAGCGGTGTCGACCCGCCCGAGACGACCAACAGCGCGCGCGGCTGGTCGGCGAGATCGGCCGTCAATGCACGAGCGGCAGCCTCCGCCAGCTGGACGGCGATCTGCTCCCGTGGCCCCCCGATCGCCTTGGGCTCGGTAGACTGGGTATCAGTAGTCTTCATACCAGGAACGTCCGTCCTGCGTGATCATCGCAATGGAGGCGACCGGGCCCCAGGAGCCAGCGGGATAGCGACGCGGCGGGATGTCGCGCTTTTCCCAGCCGTCGATCAGCTGATCGACCCATTTCCAGGCGTATTCGACCTCATCGCGGCGCACGAACAGATACTGCTGGCCTTTCATGACTTCCAGCAGCAGGCGCTCGTAGGCATCCGGGATCCGCTCCTTGGGGAAGGCGTGGTTGAAATCCAGGTGCAGCGGGCCGGGGCGCAACCGCATGCCCTTGTCGAGACCGCCATCCTTGGTCAGCACCTGCAGCGCGATGCCCTCTTCCGGCTGCAGCCGGATCACCAGCTTGTTGGCAGCCAGATTGCGCTGATCGGGATCGAAGATGTAGTGCGGCTGCTGGCGGAAATGAATCACGATCTGTGAAAGCTTTTCCGGCAGACGCTTGCCGGTGCGCAGATAGAACGGCACGCCGGCCCAGCGCCAGTTGGCCACTTCGAGACGCATGGCGACGAAGGTCTCGGTGGTACTGGAGGTGTTGGCGCCCTCCTCGTCGAGATAGCCCGGCACGCTCTCGCCGCCCATGGTGCCGGCCACGTACTGACCGCGCACCACGTGTCGGTTGAGGTCTTCGCCTTCCAGCGGCTTGAGCGCCTTGAGCACCTTGACCTTCTCGTCACGAATGGCGTCCGCGTCGAGATTGGCCGGCGGATCCATGGCGAGCATGGTCAAGAGCTGCAGCAGGTGGTTCTGGACCATGTCACGAAGCTGACCGGCCTTGTCGAAATAGCCCCAGCGCCCTTCGATGCCGACCTGCTCGGCCACGGTGATCTCGACGTGCGAGATCTGGCTCTGGTTCCACTGGTTGCCGAACATGGGATTGGCGAAGCGCAGCGCGATCAGGTTCTGGACGGTCTCCTTGCCCAGATAGTGATCCATCCGGTAGATACGCGACTCGGGGAAGACCGCGCCGATGGCGTCGTTGATCTCGTGGGAAGACTCGAGATCGTAGCCGATGGGCTTTTCGACCACGACGCGGGAGTCGTCATCCAGGCTGCCGCTCTGCTGAAGGTTGGCGCAGATCGCCCCGTAGATGCTCGCCGGCACCGCCAAATAAATCGTCAGCGGACATGTCGCATCCGGGCTCTCAGCGTGCCAATCCCGAATCTTTTCGTAGCCCTCGACGGTATCGAAGTCGAGCCGTGAATACTCGAGCCGCGCCAGAAAGCGATCGAGACACTTCTGCTCGAGCTCCTTGGGCTTGACGCGCTTCTTGAGCATATCCAGCACCAAGCCACGAAAACTGTCGCCATCATGCTCGTGCCGAGCCAGCCCCAGGATTCGAGTATCGGGGCCGAGCAGACCGTCGCGATCCAGGTGATAGAGCGCGGGATAGAGCTTGCGCAGCGCCAGATCGCCAAGGGCGCCGAACAGCGCCAGATCCACGTTGGGCGTTGCCTCTCTAGTCATTGCCTCCCTCCGCTAAAGTCGTTAATTTACGAATAAAATACGCCACTCGTGTGACATTTGACATTCAACTTCGTAACTAAATTACCGGTCTCTCGTCAGTATACCGTGCCTGGGGATCTTGGACTGACGCGCCCCTGAGTATCGGCGCTTGGCGCACCTGTCGGCAAAGGCTAGGATGCAGGGCCTGCTCGATGAAAAGCCTAGTCATTCCGCCGCAAGGAGATGCTCGTAGCCATGGCAGTCCACGATCTGATTGCCCGCATTCGTTCGCGGGTCGACGAACTGAATCGTTCGGAGCGCAAGGTCGCCGACGTCATCCTTCAGGATCCCGATGCGGCGATTGGCATGAGCATAGCCACTCTGGCACAGGCTGCCTCAGTGAGCGAACCCACGGTCAACCGTTTCTGCCGGAATTTCGAGACCAAGGGTTACCCGGATTTCAAGATCCAGTTGGCCCAGAGTCTGGCTGGCGGCACGCCCTATGTCAGCCGTAGTGTCGAAAGCGACGACAATGCCACGGCCTACACCGACAAGATCATCGGCGCGACCATTGCCGCACTGGACGAGGCCCGCCGCGCGATCGATCCCAAGCGGATCGAACGCATCGTCGATCATCTATCCCAGGCGCGTCAGATCAACTTCTTCGCCTTGGGCGCGTCGGCGCCGGCCGCATTCGATGCACAGAACAAGTTTTTCCGCTTCAACCTGCCGGTTGCCGCCTACAACGACGTGCTGATGCAGCGCATGGTCGCGGCGGCGTCCCATACCGGCGACGTCATCGTGGTGATCTCCTATACCGGCCGCACTCGGGACCTGGTCGAAGCCGCCCAGCTCGCCCGCGACAGCGGCGCACTGGTGATCGGCATTACCCGCGATGGCTCGCCCCTGGCCGATGTCTGCACCGACCTACTTCCCGTCGATTTGCCGGAAGACACCGAAGTCTACATGCCGATGAGTTCGCGGATGCTGCACATGGCGTTGATCGATGTGCTCGCGACCGGTGTGACGCTGCGCCGGGGCGAATCGTTTCTGCCCCACCTCAAGAAGATCAAGGAGAGCCTGCGGCCGACCAAGTTCGCGCCGAAGGCGCCCTGAGCGCTTCCCGCCAGCGCGTCTGCGAGGTCATCGACGCTGGGGGGATCCGCGATCTCCTACGACCACTCGCGGCTTAATGCCGTCACCCGAATCCGGTTATCATGGGCGCCTTCTAATACCCGCGAGGTCGTTTTCTCATGCGCTGGATGCTTGCTCTAGTTCTATTGCTCGGTTGTTCGGCCGCCAACGCCGCCGACACCTTTCGCTTCACGGCGATTCCGGACGAGGACCAGTCACGCCTGGTCGAGCGTTTTTCCAAGGTCGCCGACTATCTCTCCGAGCAGCTCGGCGTCGATGTCGAATACGTCCCCGTCACCTCCTACGGTGCCGCGGTCACGGCCTTCCGTAACGATCAGGTTCAACTGGCCTGGTTCGGCGGATTGTCCGGTGTCCAGGCACGCCAGCTGGTGCCGGGGTCGAAGGCTATCGCCCAGGGCAAGGAAGACGCCGCTTTCAGCAGCTATTTCATCGCCAACACCTCGACCGGCATCGAACCGGAGCAGGACGAACTGCCGGAATCGGTCAGCGGCCACTCGTTCACGTTCGGCGCCAAGACCTCCACGTCCGGTCGCTTGATGCCCGAACATTTCATCCGTCAGCGCTTCGACAAGGCCCCGGAACAGGTCTTCTCCCGCGTCGGTTTCTCGGGTGATCACTCGCGCACCATCGCACTGGTGGAATCCGGCACCTACGACGTCGGCGCGGTGAACTTCACCGTGTGGCAGGCCGCCGTCGAGGACGGGCGAGTCGATACCGACAAGGTCGAGGTGATCTGGGAATCCCCCACCTACCCGGACTATCAGTGGACGCTGCGCGGCGACGCCGACGAGCGTTACGGCGACGGCTTCACCGACAAGGTCCAGAAGGCGCTGCTCGACATGACAGACCCGGAGCTGCTGGAGAGCTTCCCGCGGTCGGGCTTCATTCCGGCCAGCAATGACGATTACGGTCCGATCGAATCGGTGGGTAAATCCATCGGCCTGCTGCGCTGAGGCCCATGTCGCTACTGCGCTTCGAAGACGTCGACCTGGGGCACGGCACGCACGTCGTGCTGCCGGGGCTGACGCTGTCGTTTCAGGCCGGCGAACGCGTCGCGCTGTTGGGGCAGAGTGGCGCCGGCAAGTCGACGCTGCTCGCCGAGATCCGTCGCCGCCTGGGCAATACCGCCGCCTGGTGTCCCCAGGGGCATGGCCTGGTGCCGCTGCTGTCGGTCTACCACAACGTCTACATGGGACGGCTGGAGCGACATTCCGCGCTGGCCAATCTCTTCAACCTCGTCAAGCCCCGGCGGGAAGCCTGGCAGACCGTCGAGACATTGACACATGAGCTGGGTCTCGAGGGCCTGCTACGCCGACCGGTGGAGCAACTTTCCGGCGGACAGCGCCAGCGCGTGGCCATCGCCCGAGCGTTCTATCAGCAGCGCGAGATCTTCTTGGGCGACGAACCGCTGGCCAGCGTCGATCCCCATCAGGCGCTACGACTGCTGGAACGTATTCAGGCTCGCCATGCCACTAGCATTATCGCCCTGCATCAGCACCGCCTGGCGTTGGGTCACTTCGATCGGATCATCGGCCTCCGTGATGGCCGCGTGGTGCTCGATGCCCCGACCCGCGAGCTGACCCTGGCTCGGCTCGACGCGCTCTATCCGGATTCGACCGCGACCCAGGGCGACACGAAAGATGAAACGCCGGGCGAGGCGAAAGGTGAGGACAGGGCAGCATCGTCGACATGAGTGGCGCACCCGGTTTATTGCGGGGCAACAGCCCGGGATTGACGCTGGCACGCCGATCGCTGGCGCTGATCCTGCTGTGCCTGCTACTGCTGCCCTTTGCCGATCTGCGGATCATCGCTGTCGATCCGTGGGGAGAGCTGTGGCGCATGCTCGACGGTTTTGTCTGGCCCGATTTCCTCGGCCTGGAAAACCCGCTACTGGCGATTGCCCTGACCGTCAGCGTCGCGCTGTGGGGCACCTTCATCGGCGCGATACTGGGCTTCCCGTTGGCGCTGCTGTTTCACCATTCGCGAATGGTGCGAGCCTTCTGCGCGTTCGTCCGTGCCATTCACGAACTGTTCTGGGCCCTGCTGTTCATTCAAGTCTTCGGCCTGTCGGCAGTCACCGCTCTCGCCGCGCTGGCCATTCCCTACGCTGGCATCTTCGCCAAGGTCTATGCCGAAATTCTCGAACTCACGCCCAGAGCGCCAACCGACGCACTGCCCGGCGGGGTCGACCGGCTGTCGCGCTTTCTCTACGCCGAGTTGCCGCTGGTGTGGGAGCGTCTCGCCAGTTACACCCGTTACCGTTTCGAATGTGCCATGCGTGCCAGCGTGCTGCTCGGCTTCGTCGGGCTGCCAACCCTCGGCTTCTATCTCGAAAGTGCGTTCCGCGAAGGGCGTTTCGGTGAAGCCGGCGCCCTGCTGTGGGTCTTCTATGCGCTGATCGCTACCCTGCAGTGGTGGGGGCACCGCCGCCTGCTGCCGATACTGCTGGTTGGCGCGCTGTTTTGTCTGGGGCCGTGGCCGGAAGTCGACGGTGACCTGCTGTGGCGATTCGTCAGTCAGGATCTATGGCCCGCGCCCCTGCTCCAGGGCGATCTGGCCGGCATGGGCAGTTGGCTGGCCGGCCTGCCCGATCTGCTGCCGGCGATCGGCAATACGCTGCTGCTGGCACTCATGGGCACTGCCGGCAGTCTGGTTCTGGCGCTGCTGCTGTGGCCGCTGGCCAGCCGCCATTTCGGGCGACCATGGCAGCGCGTTGGCGGGCGGCTAATGCTGATCGTGCTGCGCTCGACGCCGGAACTGTTGCTGGCGTTCATCTTCCTGCTGATGCTCGGTCCTTCGATGCTGCCGGCCTGGCTGGCGCTCGCCCTGCACAACGGCGCCGTGATCGCCTTTCTGGTGGCGCGCCATGCTGACGGCCTGAAAACCGGAATGGCCGACCTGCCGGCTTCCGGGCGCTACGCCTACGAACTACTGCCTAGGCTCTACCCCAACCTGCTGGCGCTGATCTGCTATCGGGCGGAAGTCATCATGCGCGAGACCGCCCTGCTCGGCATGCTCGGTGTCGCCACACTCGGCTTCTACATCGATTCCAGCTTCCAATATCTGATGTTCGACCACGCCTTCTTCCTGCTGCTGATCACCGCTGTGCTCAACATTGGCGTCGACGCCCTCTCCCGCCGTTTCCGGCCCCGCGAGGTCCCGCTGGACGATCCGTGTAGTCGGTGAGGTTGGTGGAATGCGGTATCGACATACAATTCGACGTACAAAAGACATTCCGCGAATGGGGAAGAATCGCCGCGAGCGGGAGCGATACGAGCGCATCAAGGACACGCCCGACTCCGATCCTGTCGACTACGCTGATCACCTCCGTCGCCAGCGGGAGTGGTATCAATCGCTGAGCGATGATGACTATCATCGGATCTACGTCCAACCGCGGCGGTAGCGCAGTGTGGGGCGCAGCCGAGCGCTTCTCGCAGGCACGAAAAACGCCCCTACCGGAGCGGTTATAATCCTGAATGTAATGTCATCGGCGTTTTGTGGCTCTCGCTGTTGGAATCGAGGCCGATCATCTCGTCGTAGGGTGTCTCCTGCACGAGGAACAGCGGGACGTCCTCCAGGCCCCCAGCATCGATGAGCCATTTCCGAGCGTGACCCAATGACTGCGGGTGAAGAGGCACACCATTCTTATCCATCAGTACGTGCTTTTCCCCTTCGACGTAGGCGCAGTAAAGGAAAATGTCGCCCTCCAAGGATTCGACATGCAACTCCTCTACCCTGGATTCGTGGGCAAGCTGTACAAATTCTTCAAATGTCATGCTCGCTTCCTCTGCTATACCTTCTTGATCTCAGTGTGCAGCTTGAGCACGCGGCTACCGTCTTCCTGCTTGATCAGATAGGCGGGGTTCTTCTCGCTGCCTTTTCGCGTGACCTCGCTGCCTTGCAGCTTTCGCGTCACCGTCTCTTGATACTTCCGGGTGATTTGGCCTTTCGCCCAGTTGTCACCCCACTTCCACTTGATCCACTCGCGCTGTTTGAAATCTGCCATGACTTAACTCCACCTTGTACACGAACATAACTCTTGTACAGGTTTTGAAATCGTGCCAGTATCAATTGGCCAGCACGGAACGCTGGCAGAAAGCCGGGAGGATTGAACCGGTACAAGGGCGTTACTCAGACATCGACTGGCCAGGATGGCCGGCAGAAGCAAGCCAAGGATGGCTACCATGAATCATGAGATCTCATGCCCCCGATGCGGGCACCACGAAGCAGCCTCAGACGATACCGCTCAAGACTGGGACGAAATAAATTGCCTGGCATGCGGTGAGTTTATTGGCACCCGTGACCATCAATCAGGCTTCGCCTCCCCGAACCACCGGATGTATACTCTGAGCAAATCGCTGGAACTCTTGATCACAATGGCTCGTGATGACGCGCGCAGCGGCGTCACCGCGAAAGCGGCGTAGTTACCGTCACTCGAATTTGCAATGTTCGTTCCCCATTATGCCGCTCTCCCCGAGCGGCTTTTTTACGCAAGCGAGAAAACTCTCTGAAGTGAAGTAACTGATTGTCGTCGCTCGACAAACATCATGAACAGCTGATCGTTCGGTCGGCTTTCCAGCGACGTTCACGAGGCGCGTCAAGCGATCCGCGCGCACGCCGCCCAAGCGGCCCTCAAGCGTATGTGGCGCGATGGGTACCGATAAATGAACGCCGGCGTCATGATGCTATACCTCGTCCGGAGTGACGCAATGCAGTCCGATATCTTCGATTCACCAGAGAGTGACGAAGAACGCGAGCGGTCGGCCAAGGCATCGGCGGGATGGATGAGCTGAACAAACGTATGGGGAGTGGCAAATTGCGCCTGGGCGGCACGAAGGGCAAAGCGGACTGGAAGCTGAAAGCCGAGCTGCTGCCGCAGCGCTATACAACGAGGTGGGATGAACTGCCAGAGGTAAAACTCTATTGATGCGCAGCGAAAAAGAGACTCCGGTTCAAGCAAGTCTCAAGTGCGCTGCTATCCCTGCAAACACTCCACGGCATCCTGCCGTGCATCCGTGTGATAACCGCTTCCTGCAGCTCCATCCTTGGTTCAGCGCCTTCCTAGCGCTGGCGCCACAGTGGACCGAACAGGTCGCAAATGAGTTGATCTAGGTTAAGTGATAGAAAATAGAGTTAGGACACGAAGGAAAGGCCGGCCGTCTCCAGCCGGGAACATCCACACCAAGCCTCCCGCAGCTTCCATTCTGCGCGTCCCTGGCTGCGTGTTAGATGTGTGGACCGCGCGTCGTCCATGACGCTGACATACTGTGGTCCAGTGGAGAGGTTTACGCCACAAAAAAACCCGGCCAAAAGGCCGGGCCAATACGCAGGTCCAAATCTATGGACTCGTGGCTAGTCTACAAGATCAGCCATCATCCCTTAGGACCAGTTTTCTAGTACTTTGAAAGCCTTAGGGAAAGAAATGGCACACAGTCATGTAGGAAACTGGCTTGAGCGGATTGATTAGCTGCGCGCTACGATCGTCTCCGGGCTTGTCGACTAAAGGACTCACCGGCCAGTGTCGGATCAGGCCGGCGTCGATATGCCGAGTGACGCCACGGATGGCGTCGCGCTCCGTGAATGCAGGATCCAGCCAAGGCTCGACCGAGTCATTATCCAGCGCCAGCGGCATCCGATCGTGAACCTCTTTAGCACTTCCCCGCGCTGGCTCGGTGATGATGGCCACACCAAGTGGCTTGCGCTCGCCCTGTACAACGGCGCCTGATCGCTTTTCTGGTAGAGCGCCATGCTGACGGCCGGAAAACCGGAATGATCGACCTAGCGGCTTCCGGGCGCTACGCCTACTAATTGCTGCTCAGGCTCTACCGCAACCTGCTCGGCATGCTCGGTGTCGCCACACTCGGCTTCTACATCGATTCCAGCTTCCAATATCTGATGTTCGACCACGCCTTCTTCCTGCTGCTGATCACCGCCGTGCTCAACATCGGCGTCGACGCCCTCTCCCGCCGTTTCCGGCCCCGCGAGGTCCCGCTGGACGATCCGTGTAGTCGGTAGCGTCTCTCGCCGCGCAGAGCCGCCGTTTCAGGCTCCCATGGCAGTGCATCGACGGGTGGCTCATGCTGGTCATATTGCGCTTGACGTCAGCGAGGATGCTGGCGCTCATCCTCTCTATTTCAGACTACAGCAGTATGGATTCTCACGGACAAACGTGAAAAGGTAACTCAATGTATCAAAGCAGCTGCATTTGACCAAAACATGAGGAACTATCGATATTTTCTGCGTCAACTTCGATAGCTGCCAAGTATTCGCAACAAAGCCAAAAATCATAAAGGCAGGGAAAATATGGACATATCACAAAAAATCGCGGCTCTCGCCAGCCGTGCAAGAGAACAACTAGACCATATCGTGAACGAAGAATCGACTAAAAATGCGATGGTCATGCCTTTCATCCAGAGTCTAGGTTACGACGTCTTCAATCCCACTGAAGTTTTGCCGGAGTTCACCGCGGATGTCGGTTTGAAGAAGGGTGAAAAGGTCGACTACGCAATCAAGAACGATGGAGTTCTGTCCATCCTCGTGGAGTGCAAACCGCGAACTACAGACCTGGCCAATGCCCAGTTCAGCCAGCTATATCGATACTTCAACTGCACCGAGGCCAAATTCGCCATTCTGACCAACGGCATCGAGTATCGATTTTACTCTGATCTCGATGATACCAATCGCTTGGATACCAGACCTTTCTTCACCTTTCGCTTGGCCGATTATAACGAGCGTGATATCGAAGAGCTGAAAAAATTCGCAAAACCTGTGTTCGATGTGGATGCCATTCTCAGTACTGCCAATCGTCTGAAGTATACTAATCTCGCCAAAGTATCTTTCGGGAAACTGTTGAAAGAGCCGCCGCGAGAATTCATCAAGTTTTTAGCTCAGGACTTTTACGATGGCCGAATGACTCAGCAGGTGTTGGATGAGTTCACCCCTATCGTCCGAGATGCGATGTCTCAATACATCAAAGAGCAAATTTCACAGCGTTTGAAATCGGCACTGGCCAGCACAACAGGAGAAGAGCCCACGATAGCCGCCGGCACGCTAGTGGATAAATCCGAATCGGCGGCTGCAATAAAAGCAGAAGACGACATTGTGACGACTCAAGAGGAGATCGACGGCTACAACATGGTGAGGGCTATTGTCTCCAGTGAAGTCGCTCCAGAACGCGTCTTTATGCGAGATGCCAAGACTTACTGCGCTGTCTTGCTGGACAACAATAACCGTAAGCCGATCTGCCGCCTGCATTTCAACTCCAAGACTCTGAAACGACTTGAGCTCTGGGAAAATGAAAAGCAGGTCAAACACGACCTTGCGACACTCACGGACATCTTTAGCCACAAAGAAGCACTTCTTGCCACAGTAAAAAGCTATCAGTGAATCAGAGCCATCTAAGCTCAAGTGACTCGAGCCCACGGCGAGCGGCGATAGATTCAGCCCTATTCAGTCAGGACAGCAAGAAGCCGGCCAAGGCTGGCTTCTTGCTGCAGGCTTTTCTCTGTGAACTCATGACTGCAAGCAATCTCTACCGCAAAAAAATACTCAGGGTGAAACCTGGCGGGTCGGCATCACCAGCAGTTCCTGCACGTTGACGTGGCTTGGCTGAGCGAAGCCGTAGACCAGGGCATTGGCGATATCTTCGGCCTGCAGGGCCTCGACGCTGTCGCGACGCTGTTGCATCTTCTCTTCAGGAACGTTGTAGCCCCAGTTGGTATAAGTGGCGCCGGGTTCGATCAGCGATACACGGATGCCGTCCTCGCCGAGCTCCTTGCGCAGCGCGTCGTGAAAGCCCACCACGGCGAACTTGGTGGCGTTGTAGACCGACCAGCCCGCGATACCGTAGCGCCCGCCAACGCTCGAGACGCTGTTGATCATCGCCCCCTTGCGGCCCCGCATCAGCGGAATGGCCCGCTGGGTGCAGTTGAGCACGCCATAGAGGTTGGCATCGATGGTGGCTCGCCACTCTTCCGGGGTGCTCTCCTCGAAGCGGTTGTTGTAACCGACCCCCGCGTTGTTGAAGAGCAGATCGAGCCCGCCGAATTCACGCTCGACGGCAGCGAAGATACCGGCCACGGCCTCGGGATCCGCGACGTCGGCCACGTGGACCCGCGCGCGCCCGCCGATACTCTTGGCCAGCGCTTCGAGCTTGTCGGCACTGCGTGCTACCAGGACCACGTTGACGCCCTCCTCGGCCAGCAGTCGGGCGGCGGCCTGACCAATACCACTGGACGCACCGGTGATCACGGCGACGCTGTCAGTCAGATTGCGAAGTTCCATATAGTGCTTCCTTCTGTTCGCGACGTGCTTTCGAAACCACTGTTCAGGACATGGAAGGAGCGATGGGGAAAATTATTCGCTCGCTAACAAATTCCAGGATGAATCAGCTTAGGAGCTGGGGGAACCGGTCGCCACTTCCGGCAAGGCTCTTCGATCGGGTTACGGAGCATCGAGCATGAATTGCGAAGGATTGCGCACGACGACGAGTCACATTCGGCTTTTCCATAGACGCCGGTTCGATAACTTAACCTGTATCAAGTCCATTTGGGGTGACCGAAGGTAGGCTTGTCCGGCCCACGGGATCGTCCTCCCAGGGCGCGTCGGACTCCGGTTCGGCGCTTTGTCTCGCCTCGCCCCCCTGCAGTCAGCTCCCCGCTAGAATGCATAATGCTTGCACCGCGTATGCCTCCTTTTCCGTTATGATGCGTAAAGTTTTGGCAATACGGATCGTTACAACGGCGCTATGGCAGATCTTTACTTACACGATTGGCGAGGCTGGACCCCGCATCGCGTAGCCGATGACGAGCCCCGACTCGACACGCGGGACAAACCAGACGGCACCGCCGTTCCGTCGATGTTGCGACGTCGTCTCAACCTGCTCGGTCGAGCGGTCTGCGACATGCTCGCGGCGATCGACCCCGATGCCGACAGCCTCGTCCTGCATGCCTCGCGCCATGGAGACGGCGAGCGCACGCTAGAGATGCTGTACGGCCTCGATGAAGGTGAGCCGTTGTCTCCGGCCCGCTTCGGTCTGTCGGTACACAACGCCACCGTGGGCGTCTATTCCATTGCCAGTGGCAACCGACGCAGCCAGCAGGCGATCGCCGCCAGTGGCGGAGAGTGGGCGGCACTGGTCGCGGAAACCCGTGGCTATCTTGCCGATCACCATTCGAGCCTCGTGGTCGTGTTCAGCGATCAACCGGTGCCAGAGCGATTTGCCGCTTACGCTCCCGAGTCGTTCTCCGCCGCCGTCGTCCTGCGCTTCGGCAGAGAACCCGCGGCAGGTGCCCGGCGTCTGACGGAAACGCCGTTGGCGCTCGACGGCCCGACCGTGCAGCCGCTCGATATCATCGACTGGTTGATGGACCGGCGTGAGCGTGTGACATGCCCGATCAGCCAGCGCGGTT
The DNA here is from genome assembly GCF_003206695.1 of Salinicola halophyticus. Taxonomy (GTDB): domain Bacteria; phylum Pseudomonadota; class Gammaproteobacteria; order Pseudomonadales; family Halomonadaceae; genus Salinicola; species Salinicola halophyticus. Next base: position 86,114 of record NZ_PZJN01000001.1, read on the forward strand.
GGCAATTCGCGGACCTTCCGTCATGATCCGCGGCCCACGATGCAATATCCTCGAGCGGTGTCTCATTCCTACGTCATGAGATGCCGCTGCTGCCGGCCGACACCGGCACCGCGTCTGGTTCGAATTCAGGCGACAGTAATTGATAATGAATGAGTAATAGGGACGATCAAGACCAATGGCGACGACCGCGCTGGAACACGAACTCAAAGAGATGATCATCGAGACGCTGGAACTCGAAGACGTCACCCCTGATGACATCGATCCCGAAGAGCCGCTGTTCGTCGAAGGCCTGGGGCTCGACTCCATCGACGCGCTGGAGCTGGGGTTGGCGCTGCAGAAACGCTACGGCATTACGCTGGAATCCGAAGCGGAATCCTCGCGCCAGCATTTCGCCAATCTGAAAAGCTTGGCGTCTCTGGTCGAATCGCGTCGCCAGAAATGAACCCGGCGGTGCCAGCGTGATTCCGACAGCCTCTCTCAACGGCCCCAGGCGCCTGCTCTTGCTGGCGCTGGGCATCATCGGCCTGCTCTGGCCGCTGGTGGTCCACTTCCTCCTGCCGCATTACGGCGCCTGGCCGCTGCTGATCGGGCTGGCCGCCGTTGCCTGGTGGCGACTGCCGCCGTCTCAACGCCGCTGGGGCTGGCTCATGCTGCCATTGCTCGTTCTGCTGATGGCAACCGGTCGCGCGGAACTCGGCCTGCGGCTGTGGCCGGTGGTCGTCAATATGGGGCTGCTGCTGCTCTTTTCTCACGGCCTGCGCCATCCGCCCACATTGATCGAACGCTACGCCCGCCGCCAGGAACCGGATCTGCCGCCGCACGCCGTTCGCTATACCCGGCGCGTTACCCAGGCCTGGTGCGTCTTCTTCGTGATCAACGGCAGTATCGCGTTGGCCACCGCGATCTACGCCGATCTCGAAACCTGGGCCTGGTACAACGGCGGCATCGTCTACGGCCTGATGCTGGCCATGTTCGTCGGCGAGTGGTGTATCCGTCAGCGCGTCAAGCGCCGGGCCGAAGCCGGTCTGGAAGAAGCCGGTCTGGACGACGAGCGCCAGAACGAGGATCTCGATGACGATGTTCGTCCGGTAAAGGTGTCCCATGACGTTTCGTGAGCTGAGCGAGCGACCCTGGCGCGAGCCCGCCCCGGCAACGCCCATCGCCTGGTTGCCGCCGGAAAACGGCGGCCCGGCTCGCTGGCTGACCGTTGGAGAGTGGCACGGGCGCATTGGCGCGTGGCAGCAGCGGCTGGCCGGTACGCCCAACCCGAGCGGTCGCTGGCGACTCTACGAACCGGACCCGGTCGAGTTCAGTGCGGCGCTGGTTGCCATCTGGGAGCGTGGCGATCACGTCATCCTCCCTGCAGACAATCAGCCCGAAACGCTGCGAAACCTGAGCGAGACCGGCATCGCGCTGGGTCAGATCGTACCGGCGTCGGGAAGCGAGAAAGCTGCGGCGTCGGGAAGCGAGAAAGCTGCGGCATCGGGAAGCGAAGAAGACGCGGCGCGGCCGTTCGCCAGCCAGCCACCGCAGTGGTCTGCACGGCCGCTGCCCGAGATCGCTGTCTCGCTCTATACCTCCGGCTCCAGCGGCGAGCCACAGCGGCTGGACAAGCGCTTCGATCAGTTGGATGCCGAGCTGGCGACGCAGGCCTTGCTGTGGCCGTTGAAAGGCAATCTCGTCGTCAGCCAGGTCAGTCATCAGCATATCTACGGCTTGCTGTTCTCGATCCTGCGGCCGCTTTGCGAGGGCAGCCCCTTTTCGGCCCAACCCTGTCGCTACCCGGAAACCTTGCGTACCTGGCTGCAGAGCTGTCGGGACGAGGAGTTGCGGATGGTTCTCGTCAGTGCGCCACCGGCACTGTCACGTCTGCCGGAAACCCCGGGCTGGGCACCGGTGAGCGGCGCGCTCGACACGATCTACAGCTCGGGCGCGCCGCTATCGCGAGACGCCAGCGATCAGATCGAAGCTTGTCTGGGAACGTCGGTCCACGAAGTCTATGGCAGCTCCGAGACCGGCGGCATCGGCTGGAGAGTGCAGCAGCGCGGTTCGACCTGGACCCCTTTTCCCGGTGTCGAGGTCGATCAGGATGCGGACAGTCGCCTGTGGCTGCGCTCGCGCCATCTGGAGTCGCCGGATCGATGGCAGCGCCAGGCCGACCTGATCGTGCTGACGGATGACGGATTCGAGCTGCTGGGCCGGACCGATCGCATCGTCAAGATCGGCGGCAAACGCATCTCGCTGACCGCCATGGATCGCGCCCTGGCCCAACTGCCCGGCGTCGAGCGCGCACAGACGCTGCCCCTGCAGCGGCGGGATCTACGTCTGGCCGCGATCATCCAGCTGGCCCCGGAGGCGCTGCCTCACGATCACGCTCAACATCGCGAGATGGTAAAGCACCTGCGCCGGGCGTTGGCCGCGCGTTTCGAAACGCCCGCCCTGCCCCGCTACTGGCGCTTCGTGAGTCACTGGCCTACCAATGCCCAGGGCAAGTTGAGCGCCGACATTCGCCAGCGCCTGTTTCAGGACCTGGACGACCGTCGTGCGCCACGCTGGCTGGGTGAATGCGCGCTGGAGGATGGCTGGCAGATCACGCTGGAAGTCCCCGAGCGCTGTGCTTATGTCGACGGCCACTTCGATGGCCATCCGGTACTCCCCGGTATGACGCTGGTGCACTGGGCCATGCAGCAGGCGCGCCGACTGTTCGCGCTGACCGCCGATTTTGCCGGCCTCGAGCGCTTGCGTTTTCCCCAGCCACTACTGCCCGGCGACCGTTTCGTGCTGACGCTTCGCCTTCGCCAGGATGCCTCTCATCAGGGAGACGCAGGCGCGAGCCTGCGCCTCGAGTGCGATAGCCACCGCGGCAAGCATGTCACCGGTCGCGTCTCCCTGGTGAGCCGGCCAACGTTCGACAGTAAACCTTCGAGGGATGGCGCCCATGCCGAGTGACAACCCCGCCAACATTGCCGTACTGATTCCCGTCTACAACCATGCCGAAGCCATCCGGCAGACCGTGGATCGGCTTCGACGGCTACAGTTACCGATCATCCTCGTCGACGACGGCAGCGACGCGCACTGCGCCGCGGTGCTGGATACGCTTGCCGAGGCGGGCAACGTCGAGCTGGTCCGGCTGCCGGTCAACCGTGGCAAGGGCGCCGCCGTGAGAGCGGGCCTGGCACGAGCCGCCGACCGCGGACTGAGCCATGCGCTCCAGGTGGATGCGGACGGCCAGCACGAAGCCGACGATCTGCCGCCCTTCGTCGAGGGGGTGCGCGCCGACGACGAAACCCTGCGGATCGGCTATCCCCGCTTCGATGCCAGCGTGCCCCGACACCGCTTCTACTCTCGCTATATCACGCACTCCCTGGTGTGGCTGGCAACGCTGTCGTTCGCGCTGCGCGATACCATGTGCGGGGTCAAGCTCTACCCGGTCGCGGCAGTCAACCGGCTGGTCGCCGAGCATCCCTGCGGCAATCGCATGGAGTTCGACAGCGAACTGCCGGTGCGCTGGGTCTGGCAGGGCGGACGTGTCAGCAATCTCCCCGTGCGGGTTCGCTATCCGACCGATGGCGTCTCGCATTTCAAGCTGTGGCGAGACAACGTACTCCTCGCCGCGATGCATTCGCGTCTGTTGCTCGGCATGCTCAGGCGCCTTCCCGAACTCTTGAACCGCCGCCAGGAAACCCTCTCATGACACCGGTCAGCAGCAATCCCAACCACTGGTCGAGAATCCGTGAAACCGGCACCGCCGGCGGCGTTCGCACGATGGTCTGGATCCGACGCAAGCTGGGCCGGCTACCGTTCCAGATCATGCTGGCGCTGGTGATCGTCTACTACTACATCGCCCATGGGCTGCACCGACGGGCATCGCATACCTACCTGACCCGGCTTTGGCGTCATCTTCACGGCGAAGCGCCCCAGCATCTGACCTGGCTCAGCCTGCGTCACTTCCGCAGCTTCGGGCAGAGCCTGATGGACAAGATCGACGCCTGGAGCGGCATTCCGCCCGCGCTCAGTTTCGAAGGCGATACCCGCGAGCAATTCCGCCAGGCAGTGATGAGCGGACGCGGCGGTATCATGTTCGTTTCCCATGTCGGCAACATGGAAATCTGTACCGCCATGAGCGACATGCAGGACGACTTCCGCGCCACGCTGTTGATGCATACCCGTAACGCCAGCCAGTTCGATGAGGTGCTGGCCCGCTCGACTCACCGGGAAAATCCGCCGGAAATCATCGAGGTCAGCGAAATCACGCCCTCGACCGCGATGAAGCTGGGCCAGCGAATTGCCGAAGGCGGCTTCGTGGTCATCGCCGCCGACCGTGTGCCGATCAGCGACAGCGGCCGCGCCCGTACCTTGCCGTTTCTGGGCCACCCGGCGCGCTTTCCCGAAGGGCCGTTCTGGCTGGCCAGCCTGCTGCGCTGCCCGGTCTACACCATCGGCTGCTTTCGCGAAGCGACCAGCTACCGGATCGATTTCGATCACTTCGACGACACCAGCGACCTGAGCCGGCGAGATCGTTCGGCGTGGATCGACAGCGCCATGCAGCGCTACGTCGACTGGCTCACTCGTCAGTGCGAGAAGACGCCACTGCAGTGGTTCAACTTCTTCCCCTTCTGGCTGGACTGCGCCGACGCTCACGCGGATGCCGACACTCACCATGACGCTTATCGCCATGACGACCCCGAAGACGAGCGTTCGATCAGTTGACCCGGGCTGTTTCAGAAAGCCCCGATCACTCGCACGATGAGACACCATAAGGATTCGACCATGCCGCTTCATCGAGGGTTTATCACGCTTCTGCTGTTGCTGCTGCCGATTAGCGCCCAGGCTTTCGATCTGGAGGATCTGCAGCGCCAGCTCGCCGCCACGCCGTCCGTGGCCGGCCGCTTCGAACAGCAGCGCGAACTGGCGGATCTGGATAGCTCGCTGACAAGCCAGGGCACGTTCATTTTCGAGCGCGGCAAGCGGGTCGTCTGGCAGCTGGAGACGCCGGTCGAGGAGCGCATCGAACTGACCCCGGAGGCGATCACCGATGGCAGCGGCAAGGCCGCGCCGCCGGGTGGCGAGCAGGTCGCCCAGCTGTTCCTGCAACTGCTGGAAGGCGACTGGCAGGCGCTGGAATCGCGCTTCACGCTAAAGCTCTCCGGTGACCGGGACGCCTGGCAGGTAGCGCTGACGCCGAAAGAGGCCGCGCTGCGCGAGCGCATCGCCGACATCACCCTTCGCGGTGACCGCACCATCGACAATCTCGACATGCGTACGCCCGACGGCGATCGTCTCGAAGTCCGCCTGTTCGATCAGCGCCCGCTGAACGATTCATGAAGCCTGAGCGAATCATGAAGTCTGATCGATTCGTCAAGACCTTGGGCTATCGCCGGCTGGGCTGGCTCTGGCTCGTCGTACTGGCCTTTTGCGCCGTCTGGCTGGGCTGGATGCTGCGCCAGGGCTTGCCCGCCGATACCGATCTGACCGCTCTGCTGCCCGCGGATCGCCAAGCGCCTTTGGTCGAGAAGGCGGACCGCGAACTGGGCCGCGGCTTCGAGAATCGCTTCCTGTTGCTGCTCGGCGATGACGATCGCGTCGCGACGACACAGGCACTGGGGCGATCGCTGCAGCAACTGGTCGATGACGGCCAGCTCGCCGGTATCGACTGGCGCGAGCTGGATCTGGCCGATGCCGATCCGCACGAGTGGATGGGGCCATGGCGCTATCGCCTGCTGACGCCTCAATGGCAGCAGACCATCGATGCCAACGGTGGCAGCACGCTGGTCGACCCGGCGTTGCGCCAGCTGTTCTCGCCGACGGCGCGACCGGATCCCGTCGCCGATCCTTTCGGCCTGCTGGATGCCTGGCTCTCACGGCTGCCGCAGAGCCCGATCGGTGCCGCCGACGGCCTGTTGACGCTGGACCGGAGCTACCAGCCCGGCAGCCAGAAGTGGAGCGTGCTGATCGGCGAGCTCGAAGGCTCGCCCTACGATCTGCCGATGCAGACGGCGCTGCACACTACGCTCGAGCAGTTTCAGCAGCAGCATCCCGATGCCGAGCTGCTGCGCTCGGGGCTGGTCTTTCACGCTGCGGCCGGCGCCCGCCAGGCCAAACACGAGATGTCTACCATCGGCGCGGCGTCGCTGCTCGGCGTGCTGTTGATCATCGGGTTCGTGTTTCGCTCGCCCCGTGTACTGCTGCAATTGATGGTACCGCTTCTGGCGGGTTCGCTGTTCGCGCTGACCCTGACCCTGGGCATCTTCGGCCGCCTGCATCTGCTGACCCTGGCCTTCGGTGCCAGCCTGATCGGTATCGCCATCGACTACGTGCTGCATCTGCAGTGCGATCGCGCCATCGAAGGCCGAGGTTTCAGGCTGCGCCGGCTGTTGCCGAGCCTCACGCTGGGCCTGATCTCGAGCGTCATCGCCTACGTGGCCCAGGCGCTGACGCCGATGCCCGGGTTACGCCAGATGGCCGCTTTCGCGGCTTTCGGGCTGATCGGCGCCTGGCTCACCGTGGTGCTGTGGCTGCCGCGCTTCACGCTTCACGCCAGCCCCTTCACCGCCCGCCTGGCGACGGGCTGGTGGCGACTGTGTCAGCCCCGCTGGAGACTGTCGCCGTGGCTCGCCCTGGCCGGCGCCGTCGTGCTGATCGTCGTCTGCGCCCTGCGCCTGACCAGCGACGACAGCCTGGAGCTGCTCAACCCCTCACCGGCGGCCCTGATGCAGGACGAGGCGCGCGTCCAGCAACTGCTCGATCGCGATACCGGCAGCCGCTATTTCCTGGTCCAGGCCGAAGATACCCAGGCGCTGCTGGCGCGGCTCGATGAGCTGGATGGTGCTCTGGACAAGGCCATCGGCGAAGGGCTCGAGATCGACTACCAGTCGCTGGCAGGCTCCGTGCCGACGGCCGCCGAGCAGCAGGCCAATCTGGCGCAGGTGCGCAAGCTCTATGGCGCTCCGCTTGACGAACTCATCCAGCGTGCCGGGATGCCGGCCGAGGTCGCCGAGAAAGCCAGAGCCCAGCTCGAGAAATCGCCGATGCTGACGCTGGCGAATTGGCTCGAGACGCCGCTGGGTTCGCTCCAGCAGCGGCTATGGCTGGGCGAAACGGGCGATGGCGGTGTCGCCGCGACGGTCGTCGTGTCCGGCGCCAGAAACGCCGATGTCGATAGGACGCTACGCGCGCTGGCCGAATCGCAGACCCACCAGGGAGCCACAGTCGAATACGTGGACCGGGTCAGCCGAATCGGCAGCCTGCTCGGCGAACTGCGGCGGCATACGGCAATGTGGGTGGCACTCGCCATGGTGCTGATGACACTGGCACTGGTGGCAAGATACCGACGCCGCGCCTGGCGCGTCATCGTACCGCCTTTCGGCGCCACGCTGATCGTGTTGACGGCGTTCGCCGTGACCGGCGTTCCGCTCAACATCTTCAATCAACTGGGTCTGCTGCTGGTATTGGGAATCGGCCTCGATGCCGGTATCTTCAACGTGGAACACGCCAGGCGGCCGTCGGCCTGGCTGGCAATCACGCTGTCGACGCTGACCAGCCTGCTGGCGTTCGGGATGCTCGCCTTCAGCGCCACGCCGGCACTGCACTATCTGGGATTGACGTGCCTGATCGGTCTGGCGAGCGTCTGGGCGCTGGTCCCCTGGGTGCGGCCGGCCGATGATGCGTATCCGACGCACGATTCTCCAAATCAGTCCTCACGGGAGAGCGAGCATGGCTGAGGTTGAACATGACTGGGGTTGAGCATGATTGAAGTCGAGAAGGCTGAAGCCGACCACGACGTGATCGTCATTGGTGCTGGCCCGGCCGGCGCCACGGCCGCGGCAATGCTGTCGGCCCGTGGCCGGCGCGTGCTGGTGGTCGAACGTAGCCATTTTCCGCGCTTCTCCATCGGCGAGAGTCTGCTGCCGCAATGCATGAGCCATCTCGAGGAGGCCGGGCTGCTGGAGACCGTCACAGCCGCGGGCTACCAGCCCAAGAACGGCGCCGCATTCACCCGCGCCGGCGAGGAGACGTCGATCGATTTCCGCGACAAATCCACGCCGGGCTGGGGCACCACATTCCAGGTCGAGCGCGCAGACTTCGATCAGCGCCTGATCGAGGGGGCCCGCGCCCAGGGAGCGAGCGTCGAATTCGGCGTCACCGTCACCGCCTTCCGCGCCGACGACAGCCATCCCCAGATAGACGTCACCGATGAGGCGGGCCATTCGCGCACCTTGACGGCGCGCTTCGTGCTCGACGCCAGCGGTTATGGCCGCGTGCTGGCCCGACTCGAGCGCCTCGAACGCGATGCGCGACAGGATCCGCGCACGGCGCTGTTCACGCATGTCGAAGGCTGCCCCACCGAACCGAGCCATGATCGCGACAAGATCCTGATTGGCGTCCATCCCGACGACGCCGGCATCTGGTACTGGCTGATCCCGTTTCGCGATCAGCGCGCCTCGGTGGGCGTGGTCGGCGAGACGGCACGGATCAACGCCCACGGCGAGACTCCCGAAGCGCGCTTCCGCGCGCTGATCGACGTCGAGCCGCGTTTCCGCCAGCTGCTCGACGGCGCCACCACCACCCGGACCATCGGCGAACTCCGCGGCTATTCCGCCGACGTGACACGTCTGCATGGCCCCGGCTACGCGCTGCTGGGCAACGCCGGCGAATTTCTGGACCCGGTATTCTCCTCCGGCGTGACCATCGCTCTGCGTTCGGCCAGCCTCGCCGCGCCGCTGGTCGACCGTCAGCTGGCCGGCGAGACGATCGACTGGCAAAGCGAGTTCGAAAGCCCCCTGCGTAAAGGTATCGAGACGTTCCGCGCCTTCGTCGATGCCTGGTACGACGGTCGCCTGCAGACGATCATTTTCCACGCCGACGCACCAGCCGATATCAAGACGCGCATCAGCGCCATTCTGGCCGGCTACGCCTGGGACCGAAGCAACCCGTTTGCCAGTGCCTCACGCCGCCATATCGACACCCTGGCCGCCATCTGCGAGATGCGGGCCGCTACTGCGACGGAACAGGCCGGTATCGATACGTCCATGGAGACTCGGCCATGAATCGCGTTTTGCGACCGCCAGGGACGCCGTGTCTGGCCCCGGTACTGATACCGGTACTGATACTGGCACTGATGCTGTTACTGAGCGCCTGCAGCCTGACGCCACCGGTATCGCCGACGCCTCCGCTGGCCGCTGCGACGACGGCCGACACGTTGAAAAGCCAACTGACGTTCCAGCCAGACGACGGTGAAGCCCGCACGCTGATCGCGTTCATCCGGATCACCCCCGAGCAGCTGCGTGCGGTGCTGGTCACGCCCTACGGCCAGCGCCTGACCACGCTGGTGCGCGATACCGAAGGCGCCCGATTCGAGGCCGGCGACGCGCCGGGCGAGTCTCCGCTGCCGATTCCGCCGCAGTGGCTGGCCTCCCGTCTCGAATGGAGCCTGTGGCCATTGGAGGCGTTGCGCCGATCCTTCGCGGGAAGCGCCTGGCAGGTCGCCGACAGCGCCACGAGCCGCGATATCCGCTACCACGGCGAGCTGGCTGCGCGCATCACTCCGGTACCCGATCGCGAACACCCCACGGCGCTGACCCTGGATGATCGCCAGGGCGGCTACCAGCTGACGATTGCGCCGATGCAGGAAGACGGCGATAGCAACGGTGAGCCACAGAACGATGAGCCACAGAACGGCGAGCCAGCGAATAACGAACAGGAGAACGCCCAGCCATGAGTGCCGCCTTCGATTGCCGTCTTTCCCGGCCCGGCATCGTCTGCTCGCTGGGTGACGATCTCGAGACGATCGGCCGCGCGCTGTTCACGGGTGAGCGGGGGCTGACGATCAGCGATGCCTTCACCCCGGGCCGCCCCCTGCCGCTGGGCCAGGTCGAGGGACAACTCCCCGACGACAGCCAGTGGCCGCAAGATCATCGCAGTCGCAACAACCGGCTGCTGGCATTGGCGCTGGCACGCCTCGACGGTCAGGTCGAGCGCCTGCTGGCGACGGTGGCGAGAGACCGGATCGGCGTGGTCATCGGCACCAGCACCTCGGGGATCGGCGAAACCGAACGGGCAATTGCCGCCAGCGGCCGAGATGCGCCGCTACCCGAGGACTTCGCCTATGCGCGCCAGGAATTGGGGGCGCCGGCGCGCTTCCTCGCCGAACGGCTGGGGATCACCGGCCCCTGCTACGCCCTCTCCACGGCCTGCAGTTCGAGTGCCAGAGCGTTGGCCAGCGCCAGGCGCCTGCTCAAGAGCGGCCAGTGCGACGCGGTAATCGCCGGCGGCGCGGATAGCCTGTGCCGCCTGACCGTCAACGGATTCCTGAGCCTGGAAGCGGTCAGCGCCGAGCCTTGCCTGCCTTTTTCCCGTCACCGCGACGGGATCAATCTGGGCGAAGCGGCTGCGCTGTTCGTGGTCACGCCGGAAGCCGGCGGCATTCAGCTGGCCGGTGTCGGCGAAAGCGTCGATGCCCACCATATCTCGGCGCCGCGCCCGGATGGCAGCGGTGCCGCCGAGGCCATGCGCCAGGCACTTGCAATGGCCGGGCGCGATCCGGCTGAGATCGACTATCTCAATCTGCACGGCACCGGCACGCGGCTCAACGACAGCATGGAAGCCGCCGCCGTGACGACGCTCTTTCCCGCGCCGCCCGCCTGCAGTTCGACCAAGGCCCTGACCGGCCACACGCTGGGCGCGGCCGGCGCGCTGGAGGCGGCATTCTGCTGGCTGGCACTCGAACGGGGTCAGTTGCCGAGGCACGTCTTCGACGGTGAATACGATCCGGAGCTTCCCGCCTTGCCACTGGTGACAACCAACTCGGCGCCGGCGCAGCGGCCACGACATGCGCTGAGCAACAGCTTTGCCTTCGGCGGCAACAACGCCAGCCTGCTGCTGACCCGGGCCGACTGACGCGCCAGCTCGCCCCGCCAAGAGACACGCAAGAAACAATGGAATCCCCTTGACTGCATTCGACCCAGTTTCCCTGCCCTGCCCCATCGCGCCGCTGATTCCTCATGCCCGCGGCATGTGTCTGCTGACGCGCCTCATCGAGGTCGATTACGAGGGCGGCGTGGCCGAAACGACGACCCGGCGCGACGATCTGTTCGCCGAAGCCGACGGGATCCCGGCCTGGGTAGGCGTCGAGTGGCTGGCCCAGACCGTCGCCGCCTGGGCCGGCTTCCGCGCCGCCGCATCGGGCGAGTCTCCGGCACCCGGGTTGCTGCTCGGGGCCAAACGCTATCACGCTCGCGTTCCCGTCTTTACCTTCGATCAGCGAATCCGGATCGCCGTGACCGTCGAATTCGTCGCCGACAACGGCGTGACTCAAATCAGCGGCAAGCTGTACCCGGCGGAAGAGGCCGAGGCGCCGCTGGCCCAGGGCAGCCTGACGCTCTATCGGCCGGATTCGATGCCGACGCTGAACGGCGTCTGATCGCCTTGATTTCATCATCCGCAGCTCTGTACCGAGGCACCATGGAACAACGATATTCCGAGACAATTCTGATCACCGGGGCCAATCGCGGCATCGGCGAAGCGATCGCCAAACGGCTGGCGGGGGACGGTTACGACCTGGTGCTGCACTGCCGGCGACCTGGAGAAGACATCGACTCGGTCAAGGCCGCGGTGGAAGCCGAAGGACGCCAGGCACGCGTCGTCCACTTCGACGTGACCGCACGAGAGACGGTCAAGACGGTGCTGGAAGCGGATATCGCCGAGCACGGTTGCTACTACGGCGTGGTCTGCAACGCCGGTATCACCGCGGACAAGCCCTTTCCGGCACTGACGGGAGAGGATTGGGACAGCGTCCTCCGGACCAATCTGGACGGTTTCTACAACGTGCTGCATCCGCTCATCATGCCGATGATCCAGCGCCGCCAGCCTGGCCGGATCGTCACGCTCTCGTCGATGTCGGGCATGATCGGCAATCGCGGTCAGGTCAACTACAGCGCGGCCAAAGCCGGGATCATCGGCGCCACCAAGGCGCTGGCCGTCGAGCTGGCCAAACGCAAGATCACGGTCAACTGCGTTGCCCCGGGCTGGATCGAGACGCGGATGACCGACGAGCTTCCGCGTGACGAGGTTCGCAAGCTGATCCCCATGCAGCGTGTCGGAAAAGCCGAAGAGGTCGCCGGCACCGTGAGCTTTCTGTGTTCAAGGGACGCGGCCTACATCACGCGTCAGGTGATCGCGGTGAATGGCGGCATGATCTAAGAGGATGTTTACAAAAGGGCTGCGCTCGGCGATACGGCGTTAAAATCGGTTTCACAATGCTCATTTACCCCTCGTAAACGGCGCTTGATCAGCCGATTTCGCCTTGCCTCGCCGTCGCTCGCCTGTTTGGTAATCACCCTCCAAGCGCCTGCTGGCTATCCATTTTAGAGAACGCTCAAGAACAGCGTTGCAGCGCCGATAAAGCGCCATGGCGACAACGCCTTCTCTTGATTGGATATCAGCATGAAATCCGGCATTTCCATCGCCCTGATCATCATCGTGCTGCTGGCGCTGGCCGCCGGTGGCGTGCTGGCCAGCGACCTTGGCTGGCCGCTGCCGGCCGACGCGCTGGCGCCGTTGGGCGTCTACCTGTTGACGCTGGTCCTGGCGGGTTGGTTGTGCGTGCAGCTGGTGGTGCTGGTCAGAGGGCTCATGCGTCAGCAGCAGGCGCTGATCGAGAGCCAGGATGCGGTACGCCGCCAGTTGGAGTCTGCCGAACTGTCTCAACTGATGGGCCAGTTCGTGCAGCACGCCGAAGCGCTATTGGACAAGGAGAGCCTCGATCCCAACAAGCGCAGCGTGATGCGCTGCCTGGCGATCGATGCCATGCGCGGCAACAGCGGCCGCGGGGATGTCAATTACTCCCGCCTGGCGCAGCTGTTCGAGTGGCTGGATGCCGAGGCACAGCGCCACGAAGACGATGCCCACCGTCTGCAGCTGATGCTGCCGACGCTCATGCAGTACGCCGAGATCGCCTGGCAGCTGTGCCAGATTGGCGAAAGCCAATCTGAGCGGTTGTCGCGCTTTCTGCGACACCGGCCAGCGCCGCCATCCCGCGACGACGGCTGAACCAGACGACTGAGCCAGACGACCGAGCCAACGGCTCCCGATTCGACCGGCGTCCTCTGGCTCTCGACATCACGACGACATCGGCGCAAGTCGTTCAGCGCAGTACCAGCGTCGCCGTCCGAGCGTGTCGCAGCATCGCTGTGGTGGTGCTGCCAACCAGCAGATGGCGAATGCGCGAATGGCCGTAGGCGCCCATGATCATCAGGTCGATCTGCTGACGATCGGCGTAGTCGGCGAGCACCTCGTCGACATCACCGGCGAGAATCGTGCCCTGGGCGTCGACCTGCCCCTGACGCAGTCGATCCAGCGCCCACTGGAGCTGGGCGCGCTGATCATCGGTACCGGCGCCGATCATGACCACATGACAGACCAGCCCGTTGAGCAACGGGCTCTCGGCGATCATCTCCACGCCCTTGCGGGTCGTCTGGCCGCCATCGAAGGCCAGCAGCAATCGGGATGGCGGCTGGAATTCTGGCGGGGTCACCAGAATCGGCGTGTGCAGCGTGCGCACGACCCGTTCGAGGTTGCTGCCCAGATGCTCGAGAGCTTCGTCCGCCGACTCGCCGCGCTTGCCCAGCACCACCAGCCGGGTCTGAGGCTCGCGCTCGACCAGCGACTCGATCAGTTCCCCGTGACGCAAGGCGGTCGAGACCTTGGCGCTCGGGGCCAGGCGCTCGGCTTGACCTCGCACGGCTTCCAGCAGTTCACGACCGTGCTGCTGCGCAATCTTGGCTCGCTGCTCGTCGAGTTCGGTCAACTGTTCGCGCAGATGTTCACGACTCCCCAGACCGATCTGTCCGCTGGCGTCGGCGGCGCCCAGACACGGCGCCTTGCTCAACACGTGCATCAGTTCGATCGGCGCTCCGATCCGTTCGGCGGCCCACGACGCCGCGGCGCAGACCGCGAACGCGTGGTGCGAGTCGTCAATGCAGGCCAGGACCTGACGTCCACTCATGGGTTTCTCCTTTCAGTCGTTCTTGATTGATGGTCCAGAGTGTCGGGCCGACTTAATGGCCCATGAGTTTTTCCACGGCGTCCGGCTTGTCATGCACCCCGAAACGATCGACCAGGGTGGCACTGGCCTGATTCATGCCCACCACTTCGACATCGGTGCCCTCGCGACGGAACTTGACCACCACGTTGTCCAGCGCTTCGACCGCGGTGATATCCCAGAAGTGAGCACGGGAGACATCGATCGTCACGCTTTCGATGGCCTCCTTGAAATCGAACCCGGCATTGAACCGGGTGGACGAGGCGAAGAAGACCTGGCCGACGACCTCATAGTTGCGCGTCTTGCCATCGTCGTCCATGCGACTCCCGATGTAGAGAACCTGCCCGACCTTGTTGGCAAAGAACAGCGACGCCAGCAGCACGCCGACCCCCACGCCGATGGCCAGGTTGTGGGTCGTCACCACGACGATCACCGTGGCGAGCATGACGATGTTGGTCGACATCGGATGGCGACGGAGGTTGACGATGGATTCCCAGCTGAACGTGCCGATCGAGACCATGATCATCACCGCGACCAGCGCGGCCATGGGTATCTGCGACACCCAGTCACCCAGGAAGACCACCAGGATCAGCAGGAACGCGCCGGCGATCAGGGTGGATAGACGCGTACGACCGCCGGATTTCACGTTGATCACCGACTGACCGATCATCGCGCAGCCGGCCATGCCGCCGAGCAGGCCGGAGAAGATGTTGGCGACGCCCTGCCCCTTGCACTCGCGATTCTTGTCGCTCGAGGTATCGGTCAATTCGTCGACGATCGTCGCCGTCATCATCGACTCGAGCAGACCCACGACGGCAATACCCAGCGAATACGGCAGGATGATCATCAGGGTGTCGAGATTGAGCGGCACGTCGGGCCACAGGAAGACCGGCAGGGAATCGGGCAGTTCGCCCATGTCGCCCACGGTGCGAATGTCCATGCCGCTGACCATGTAGACGATCGTCAGCACCACGATGCAGACCAGCGGTGACGGCAGCATCTTGCCGATGACCGGCAGGTACGGGAACAGATAGATGATGCCGAGCCCGGCGGCAGTCATCGCATAGACGTGCCAGGTGACGTTGGTCAGCTCCGGCAGTTGGGCCATGAAGATCAGAATCGCCAGCGCGTTGACGAACCCGGTGACCACCGAGCGCGACACGAAGCGCATCAGCTCGCCCAGGCGCAAGTAACCGAACACGATCTGGATCACCCCGGTCAACAGCGTCGCTGCCAGCAGGTATTCGAGGCCGTGGTCGCGCACCAGGGTCACCATCAGCAGCGCCGTGGCGCCGGTCGCCGCCGAGATCATCCCTGGCCGGCCGCCGGTGAACGCAATTACCACCGCGATCGAGAACGACGCGTAGAGACCGATCTTGGGGTCGACACCGGCGATGATCGAAAATGCGATCGCCTCCGGAATCAGCGCCATCGCGACGACGGCACCGGCCAGCACGTCGGCACGGACGTTGGATAACCAGTGTCTTTTTATCATTTCGAACATGGGCAGTTCCCTGTCATAGGCCGCGATGGTCCGCCAGCGACGTTACCCATCCGCTCGATCGAATAAAGCGAAATGGTCACCTGTCATCGCGCCGAAGGTCAGCGGAGCGACGATACAGAGTGCAGTCGATGAACGGCCACGCAGTCGCGGCAAGAATGTTGAATGGAATCGGACGAACAAGCAGATGCCGTCTCGCCGATACAGCGGTATCGGTGACAGCGAAGCGCGCGCATGAGGCACGCCGAGGGGGGCATTACGCTAGGGTGGAGTCATACCGGCAATGGTGTAACCGAATCGGTCTTGCATGAGATCGACCTTGTCGAGCGCGTCATTGAATGATCGAGAATTTTAGCGAGCGAGAGTCTACCACTAACGTCGGAAGGTTCCCAGACGGAATGCTGGCATCGCCAGATCAACGCGGGAGCGGTCGACGGCAACTCGCCGGCTCAGCGGTTGTGCGCTTCCAGAAATCGCTGCATGGCTTCGACGGTAGCATCGCTGCAGTGATGCTCGATCCCTTCGGAGTCGGCTTCGGCGACATGCGGCGGCACGCCGAGCGCCAGCAGCGTCGACAACACCAGCTGATGGCGTGCCTCGACCTTCGCCGCCAGCGTGGCGCCCTTTTCTGTCAGAAAGACGCCGCGATAGGGTCGCGCCTCGGCGAGACCGTCACGCTTGAGCCGGGCGATCACCTTGGAAACCGCGGCGGCACTGACCCCGAAACGCTCGGCCAGGTCGCTGGCGCGCGCCTCGCCGTGATCGCGATGCAGCTGCGCGATCTCTTCGACGTAATCTTCCACCAGCTCCTGCTGGTGGTCGAGACGCGTACGCTCGAAGCGCGCATAACGGGGACGTGGCGTTCCTGGCATGGTGTTCTCATCGACGGGCAGAATGATCGGCGACGGGTACCTTTGCAGCGTTCGCCCGCGCGCGTGCCTGAAAGCCTACAGCAACTCGAAGGCCAACACATAACCATTCAGCAAGATGATGATCGCGGCAATGAGACACCCCAACCCGGTCACCCAGCGGCGACTGGTCAGATTGCCCATCAGCCGATGCTGGGCCGTGAAGTGGATCAGCGGGATCAGCGCGAAGGGAATGCCGAAGCTCAGCACCACCTGGCTGGCGACCAGCACCTGCTGTTCCGGGAAGCCCAGCATGATGACAACGATGGCCGGCAGCATCGTCAACAGACGTCGCAGCCACAGCGGAATGGTGAAGCCGACGAAGCCCTGCATCACGACCTGCCCCGCCATGGTGCCGACGATCGACGAGGACAACCCGGCCATCAACAGCGTGAAGCCGAAAAGCGTGCTCGCCAGATCGCGGTCCATCAACGGTGCCAGCAGCTGATAGCTCTGTTCGATGGTGGCGACACCGGTACGCCCGTTGTCGAAGAAGACCGAGGCGGCCAGCGCCAGCATCGACAGGTTGATGATACCGGCGATACCCATGCCGATGATCACGTCCCAGCGGTAGTAGCGCATGGCACGCTGGCGCTCGTCGTCGGTCTTGACTGTCACCCGGCGCTGCGACAGCGACGAGTGCAGATAGATGACGTGAGGCATCACCGTCGCGCCCAGAATCCCGGCGGCCAGGAAGACGGCGTAGCCGTCCGGAAATCCGGGCACCAGCAGCCCTTCCAGCGCCGGCGCGGCCTCGGGACGACCCATGATGATCTGGATGACGAAACCGGCGGCCACCGCCAGCAGCATGCTGCCGATGATGATTTCCAGCAGCCGGAAGCCGAAACGCTGCATGTAGAGCGCCGCGTAGGTGATCGCGCCGGTCAGCAGCGCGCCCTCGAGCATCGACATGCCGAACAGCAGATTGAACGCCAGCGCGGCGCCGAGGAATTCGGCCAGATCGGTGGCGATCGCCACCAGCTCGGCCTGCACCCAGTAGAACCAGACCAGCGGTCGCGGATAGCGCTCGCGAATCATCTCCGCCAGATTTCTGCCGGTCGCCAGGCCCAACCGCACCGACAGCGTCTGGATCAGCATCGCCATCAGGTTGGCCCACAGCACCACCCACAGCAGCACGTAGCCGTAGCGCGAACCCGCTTCGATATTGGTCGCGAAGTTACCCGGATCGATATACGCCACCGCCGCGATCATGGCCGGGCCAAAGAACGGCAGGAAGCGGGATAACGCCGAACGCCTGCGCGCCTTGGTCGGCGCCAACGAGCTTTCGTCGCGGGATTCGGTCAGGGAATTCGACACATTGGCCTCTGGAAGTTACCGGCGCATCAAGACAACCGAGCCTTGGTTATCAAGTTAAACCACGGTTGACAAGATATACCCCAGTTACCAGACGCGCAACGGTGACTCCTCATGAGTTATCTCAATCGGGACGATTAGCGACAGGGCAATGCTGCCATCAGCTGGCCTAGCGCCACTGCAGAACCGGCCAACCGCGCGCTTCGGCGGTTTCGCGAAGGCGTGCATCCGGCTGGGTGGCGTGGGGATGATCGACGAATTCGAGCAAAGGCAGGTCATTGAAGGAGTCGCTGTAGCCCCAGGTTTCCCAGCCTTCGGCAAAGCCGGTGTCGTGACTGGAGAGCCACGCTTCGAAGGCGTCGAGCTTGCCGCGCTGGTAGGTCTGAATGCCGGTGGGTTCGCCGGTGAAACGGTCGCCGGCATCGAACTCGGGTAGCGTTGCCAGCGCGCCATCGGCACCGACGGCATGGGCGATCGGTTCGACCAGATGATGCATCGAGGCCGAGATCACCAGAGTGGCATGACCATCCCGGCCATGTTGCTGCAGACGTTCCACCCCTTCCTGCATCAGGCGCGGGCGAACGGACGCCTCGACAAAGGCCTCGACCTGCTCGCGAACGCTCCGGCGCGAGCGACCCACGAGCGGTGCCAGCGAGAAACGCAGATGATCGGTCATGTTCAGCGTGCCGGCGTGGTACTGCTTGTCGTGGTCGCGCATCTGGTTCAGCAGGGCTTCGCCGTCCTCGACCCAGCCGCACTCGATGATCCACTCGAGCCACAGATGCGTGCAGTCGCCGTCGAGCAGCGTGTCGTCGAGATCGAAGATAGCGAGCGCGGAAGGCGGACGGGGTAAATGGGAGCGTGACGTAGCCAAGCGAGACTCCGGTTCAATCGATTGAGAATGCGCTCAGGATACACGCTCGCCTCGTCACGGAAAGCGTCCGTCGGCGTCGATCACTCGTCCTTCGGCTTGGCCGCGCCGGAGAATCCCTTCATCGTCTTGAACGCCTCCATGATGTCCATCGGTAGCGGAAAGACGATCGTCGAGGCGTTCTTGTTGCTCATGTCGCTCATGGTCTGCAGATAGCGCAGCTGCAGCGCCGCCGGATTGCGCGACATGATGTCGGCCGCCTCGACCAGCTTCTCGGCCGCCTGCTGCTCGCCTTCGGCATGGATCACCTTGGCCCGGCGCTCGCGCTCGGCTTCGGCCTGGCGGGCAATCGCGCGGATCATGCTCTCGTCGAGATCGACGTGCTTGATCTCGACATTGGCCACCTTGATCCCCCAGGCCTCGGTCTGGGTATCGATGATCTCCTGGATGTCGTCGTTGAGCTTGTCCCGCTCGGAGAGCATCTCGTCAAGATCGTGCTTGCCCAGCACCGAACGCAGCGTGGTCTGGGCCAGCTGGCTGGTGGCGTTGACGTAGTTCTCGACCTGAATGATCGCTCGCTCCGGATCGACGACGCGGAAATAGAGCACCGCATTGACCCGCACGGTGACGTTATCCCGGGAGATCACGTCCTGTTCCGGCACATCCATGGTGATCACCCGCAGGTCGACCACCTGCATTTTCTGAACCACCGGGATCAGGAAGAACAGCCCCGGCCCCTTGACGTCCTGGAAGCGACCCAGAAAGAACACCACGCCGCGGCGGTACTCCGGCAGGATCCGGACCGAGGCCAGCAACAGCAGAATCAGCAGTATCACGGGTACCAGATAGGTGAATATCATGTCGTCCCCTTCTCGTGGTCATCGTCGAAACACTCGATGTCGCCATCGGCCAGCGGCGTCACCGTGACTGTCAGTCCCTCCAGCGCCGTGACACGCAGCCGGTCGCCTTTATGGATGTCGGTCTGACTCCGTGCCCGCCAGCGCTCGCCATGCAGCAGCACCTTGCCGCGGCCGGCGGAGAAATCGCCAAGCGCCACGGTCTCGGCACCGATCAACTCCTCGCGACCGGTCAACGGGACGCGTCGGCGCACCTTTATCAAGCGCATCACCGCCCACAGCAGGAAACCGGCGGCGATCAGCGCGGTGCCGCCGATCAGCGGCCATGCTGCCGCGCTATTGGCCTCATCCATCAACAATACCGACCCGATCACGAAGGCGACGATACCGCCGGCACCGAGCGCCCCGAAGCTGGGCAGAAAGGCTTCGCCGACGATCATCACCAGACCCAGCAGTACCAATCCCAGCCCGGCCAGATCGATCGACAGCACCTGGAAGGCAAACAGCCCCAGCAGCAGACTGATACCGCCAACGACGCCCGGCACCAGGGTGCCCGGGCTGGCGAGCTCGAATACCAGCCCGTAGAAGCCGATCAGCAGCAGGCCATAAGCCACGACGGGATTGGCGATCAGCGACAGCAGCGCCGTGCGCCAATCCGGCCCTTCGCGAACACGTTCGATGTCCTGGGTCGAAAGCGTCGTGACGCCGTCTGCCAGCGCCACCTGACTGCCGTCCAGCTGCGCCATCAGATCGTCGAGATCCGATGCCACCACGTCGATGACGTTGCGATCGAGCGCATCCTGCGCATTCAGATTGGCCGCCTCGCGCACCGCCTGCTCGGCCCAGTCCGCGTTGCGCCCATGACGCTCGGCGTAGCCGCGGATCGTGGCCACCGCATCTTCGATCATCTTCCTGTGCATCGCCTGGCTATTGGCATCCTCGCCCTCGCCACCCAGCGTGACCGGCGTGGCCGAACCCAGATGCGTTCCCGGCGCCATCGCCGCTACGGGGCTGGCGTAGAGCAGGTAGGTGCCGGCGCTGGCTGCCCGGGCCCCGCTGGGCGTGACGTAGGTCACCACCGGTACCTTGGCGGAGAGGATCGTCTGGGCCAGCCGGCGCATCGACTCGACCTGCCCGCCCGGCGTGTCGAGTTCGATGACGAGCAGTTCGGCGTTGTTCGATTCGGCCCGCTGGATGCCGCGTTCGACGTAATCCCGCGTCGCCGGGTTGATACTGTCATCTAGGGTCAGCACCAGCGCCTGCTTCGTGTCGGGTGACTGTGCGAGTACCGCGAGCGCCAGCAAAGAACCCGCCAACAGACAGACGAGCCAGCCGAGACACCACCAGCGGCGGGTCGAGAACCTGCGCGTGTCGACCGTCGAATTGACCATACCTGCAGCGTAGCCAGTTTCCGGCGTCCGCGCCGTTAGACGCTGGTCGTGCCGATCAGCCTGTCGCACTCCCGTTTGCAGCATGATGCCGCTGACGAAGGCCGACGTGTTTCCTGCGGTTTTTTTTGTCACCATGAGCGCGCCACGATGGCAAAATCCATAGACACCCTCACCGTAGTGTCCGATAACGCCGGGAAGCCACATCATGCGTCTGGACTACGTTGGACCACTGCCCGAGCCGGTGGGCTTTCTGCTGATTCCGCGCTTTTCGATGATGGCGTTCTTCTCGGCGGTCGAGCCGCTGCGGATCGCCAATCGACTGGCCGGTCAGGAGCTCTATCGCTGGACGCTGATCAGCGAGGACGGTCAGCCGGTGACCGCCAGCAACGACATGACGCTGCTCGTCGATTGCGGGCTCTCCGATGCGCCCTCCTTGCCGACGCTCGCGGTCTGCGCCGGCTTCGAACCCGAACGCGACCACTCGCGCCGGCTCTCGCAATGGCTGCATCGCCAGGCCAGCGAAGGCTGCCTGCTGGGCGGCATCGACACCGGCCCGCTGATACTGGCGGAGGTCGGGCTGCTCGAGGGCCATCGTCTGACCCTCCACTGGGAAAGTCTGCCGGCCTTCCGCGAGCGTTTTCCCGGGCTTGATGCCGTGGAATCGCTGTTCGAGATCGACGCTCGCCGGTTCAGCTGCGCCGGCGGCGCTGCCGCCATGGACATGACCCTGAGCATGATCGCCAGCCGTCACGGTCAGGCCCTGGCCGACGATATTTCCGAACAGCTGATTCACGCCCGCCTGCGCCCGCGCCAGGACCATCAACGGCTTCCACTGGCGAAACGGCTGGGCACCCATCGCCGTCCGCTGGTCGATGCCGTCGCGCTGATGGAACAGCATCTCGAGCAGCCATTGTCGATGGCGGTGCTCAGCGAGCGGATCGGCCTGTCGTTGCGCCAACTCCAGCGTCTGTTTGTGGACGAACTCGGCAAGCGCCCGCGGGATTACTATCTCGAACTGCGTCTGGACCGCGCCAGACATCTGCTGGAAGAGACCGACCGCGACATCCTGAGCATCGGCCTGGCCTGTGGCTTCAGCTCGGCTTCGAGTTTCTCGCGCGCCTATCGCCAGCACTATCGACAACCGCCCAGCGCCTCGCGAAGGCGCGCCGAACTTCCAATGCCAGACGCGGATCACGGCCAATAACCTCAAAAAAATGGCGTTTTAGGTCAATTTCGCCACCGGCTGATCGGCGACGCTGGTTCGATCCCTATCAGCGAGCCTCCGGAGCCTCCATGTCAGCCGATCCCGACTCTCGATCCCTGCACCATTCTCGAGTCTCGTCTCAATCCGAGACCCAGTCTCGATCTCAGCCTTTGCCCGCCACTCCGGATTTCGACGCCTGGCCGGTCGAGGTAGCCATCACCGCGATCGATCATGATCCGCAGATCTTGAACGTGACCTGGCAGGACGGCAGCCAGAGCCGCTACCACAGCATCTGGCTGCGCGAAAACGCCGCCGACGACAGCACCGTGAATCCGGCGACGCGGGAGCGGATCCTCGATCTTTCCCGGCTGGAGGCGTGGCCCACGATCGAGCACGCCAAATTGGAAGCCAATGGCGCGATCACGATCGACTTCCTGCCCGAACGACGCCGGCTATCGTTCCACCCCGGCTGGCTGCGAGCCCACGATTACGCCAACCTCGTCGAGCACGAGCCCCCGTTGGTGCCACGGACGCTGTGGCTGGGGTCGGATCGCGAGGAACCGACCACGCTCGACGCGACCGGCTGGATGGAAAGAGATCACGACGCGACAAGCGTCGATTCGCTGCTGAAACAGGCGCTGGAAGCCGTCATCGGCGAGGGGCTGGTCCGACTTCGCAATCTGCCCACGGCGCCTGGCAGTCTGGATGCCATCGCCCGGCGAATCGGCCCGCCGCGACCGACCAATTTCGGCAATCTGTTCGATGTCCGCGCCAAGCCGGATCCGGATTCCAACGCTTACACCTCGCTCGCCCTGCCGCCCCACGTCGATCTGCCGACGCGGGAGTACCAGCCGGGTCTACAGCTGTTGCACTGCCTGGAGAACGATACCGTCGGCGGCGAAGCAGTGATGATGGACGGATTTGCCGTGGCCGAAGCGCTGCGCGAACGTCATCCGGCGCACTTTGCCACGCTGACCCGGGTGCGCTGGTGCTATGCCAATACCGCCAGGACCAGCGACTACGTCTGGTTCGATCCGATGATCAAGCTCGATGCTCGCGGCGAGTTTGATGAAGTCCGCATCGCCGATTTCCTGCGCGGCCCGTTGATGGCACCGTTCGACGACGTGGAACCCGCCTACGCGGCGCTGATGACGCTTCAAGGTCTGCTACGCGAGCCCGAGTTCGCGCTGCGCTTCAGCTACGCTCCCGGCGATCTGGTGATCTTCGATAACCGGCGCCTGCTCCACGCCCGGGACGCCTTCGATGTCAGCCAGGGCGGCAGTCGTTGGTTGCAAGGGTGTTATCTGGAACGCGATGAGGCTCGTTCGCGCCTGCGCATGCTGAAGCGCGCCGAGCGCCAGGCGCGGCTGGAAGACGCCTGAGCCCGGAGCCCGACTCATTCCTCCCAAAACGCAAAGACCCCGCTGTTTCCAGCGGGGTCGATGGTGTTTCAAACAGCCGAGGAAACGGTCAGCGCCGGATCCCGATCTTGCGGCCGGCTGCCCTCGGCCATTCGTCTCCGGCTTTCGGTAGCGCCTCGACGCTCGCGGCCACCGGCTCGGGGAAGGCGCCAGGGCGACCGCTTTCGATGTCGATCCCCATCAGCATCTGCTCGCTGGTCGCCAGGGTATCGCCATCAGCGTTAGTCAGCGTGAACAGCACGTGCAGGCGTTTGGCGTCGCTGTCGAGCAGCGTCAGCGCCACGCTCAGCGCTTCGCCGCGATGCGCCTGCTGGCGATAGCAGAGATGGGTCTCGAGGGTATAGATCGTGTAGCCGTGCTCGGCGCGACCGGCCTCGTCGAGACCGACGCGATCCATCAACGCCTCCACCGCCAGCGAGAACACGCGGGCGTATTCGGCATCGTTCATGTGGCCGTTATAGTCGACCCAGGCGTCCTGCACCCGGGTCTTGAACAGCGGATCATCCGGAATCGTGGTCATCAGAGGCGCCTCGCTCATCAAATCCGTCTCGTTCATTAAATCCGGCCCTGGAGCCCTTCGGCTTCCGGCCAGTATTTCTGCGTCAGTTCGAGCAGCTCGGTCAGGAACGCATCGCGGCGCGTCTCGAGCTCGGCGACGCTGCGCCCGGCGGCCTGATGCTCGCAACCATCGGCGACTTTATCGATCAACTCGTCGGTCAGCTCCGGCGCTTCCAGCTTGGTCCACGGCAGTTTCAGCGCCGGGCCGAACTGGTGAAGCATGTGGCGCATGCCGCCGTCGCCGCCGGCCAGATGGAACGTCAGGAAGGTTCCCATCAACGACCAGCGCAGGCCGCAACCGTAGACCACAGCGGCATCGATCTCTTCGGTGGTTGCCACGCCGTCGTTGACCAGATGCAGCGCCTCGCGCCACAGCGCTTCCATCAAGCGGTCGGCGACATGGCCTTCGATCTCGCGACGCACCACCAGCGGGCGCATGCCCAGTGCGGCGTACTGTGCCTGGGCGCGTTCGATCACCACCGGCGCGGTGTGCTCGCCACCCACCAGCTCCACCAGCGGCAGCAGATAGACCGGGTTGAACGGGTGCGCCACGATCACGCGCCCTGGTGCCCGGGTGCAGGCGGACTGCAGATCGCTCGGCTTGATACCCGAGGTCGACGAACCGATCACCACGTCCAGCGGCGCCAACGCGTCGAGCTGGCTCAACACGTCGTGCTTGAGCGCCAGCCGTTCCGGCACGTTCTCCTGGATCAGCTCGGCCCCTTCTACCGCGGCCTCCAGGGAGTCGACGAAGGTCAGCGCCTTCGGGTCGGCCTCATCGGCCAGCCCGAGCCGTTCGAGCGACGGCCAGGCGCGCTCGACGAACGCACGGGTGCGCTCTGGCGCGGCGGGGTCGAGGTCGAAGGCGGTGACCCGGCAGCCGGCCGCCAGCGCGCGGGCGATCCAGCCGTTGCCGATCACGCCGGTACCGATCACAGCGACATTGCGGGGAAGTTCGGAAGTAGTCATGGATACCTCGCGGGAATAAGGGGATATGTGAAACCGCACGCTCAGCGGCATCGAGCGCGCGATCGCGATGGGCGAAGCGAGCGACGCGCTAGAGGTTCAAGCAGCCGGAGGGGGTTTACAAAGTCGGCGAGCGAGGACAAGACAAGGCAAAATCGGCCGAAAAACGGACCGGGCTGGCGCTCCAGTTTACACGGGGGTAAATGAGCATTTTAAGGCCGATTTTAACGCCGTATTGTCGAGCACAGGCAGTTTGTAAACTTCCTCTCAGGGCTTGCGCAGCGCGAGCGACTCCCGCGTCTGCGCCGGCGTCTGCACCTTGCCGCCGAGATTCTCGGCGATCGTCACTGCGCGCTCGACCAGCTGGGCGTTACTGGCGAAGACGCCCTTGCTCAGGTAGAGGTTGTCTTCCAGGCCAACACGCATGTGCCCACCCATGATCATCGACTGCGCCGCCATCGGGAACTGCTGACGACCGATGCCGAAAGCCGACCAGATCGCGTTTTCCGGCAGCTTGTTGCGCATCGCCAGCATGGTTTCGGTGTCGGCTTCGGCGCCCCAGGGAATGCCCAGGCAGAGCTGGAACAGCGGATCGCCGTCGATCAAACCTTCCTCGACCAGCTGACGCGCGAACCAGACATGGCCCAGATCGAAGCACTCCAGCTCCGGCTTGACCCCGGCCTGCTGGATCAGACGCGCATGCTCGCGCAGCCAGTCGGCGGTGTTGAGATAGACCATGTCGCCGAAGTTGAGGCTGCCGCAGTCCAGCGTGCACAGCTCCGGCAGCAGCTCGCCCACCGGGTGGTGACGTTCGGCCGCGGTCTGCAGATCGGTACCTTCGAGGCCGTGAATCACGCCGTCACGAATCTCGGGAAACAGATCGCCACCGCCGCCGGCCGTGATGTTGATCACCGCATCGACATCGGATTCGCGGATGCGCTCGACGACTTCACGGAAGTGATCCGTCGAGTGGCTGACACCGCCGGTTTCCGGATCGCGCACGTGAAGGTGGACAATGCTGGCGCCGGCGCGGGCGGCGTCCAGCGCGCTGTCGGCGATCTGCTTGGGCGTGACGGGAAGATCCGGATGCTTGCCGGCAGTATCGCCGGCACCGGTTACGGCACAGGTCAAAATGACGTCGCGGTTCATAAGATAACCTCTCGGTCCGACCCCGAGCCGTCAGCGGCGCGGAGCAATGGGTGAGCGCACCGGGTGGTGCGTTGCGATGGGCCCATTGTGGGTGCCGAACCGGCACATTGGTTGCCATGAAACGCCGCGAACTTGACACCGAACGACGACCGCTAATCGGCAACGATGCACGCTAACTGCAAGCAGCGACCGCTAATCGGAAACGACGCCCCGCTCACGGCGAGCGTTTGCCACGCTGTGCCGTGGTTCGTGGCGACTCTCCGAATCGCTCGCGATAGACCCGGGAAAAATGCGCGGGCTGGCCGAACCCGGCCGCCAGCGCGGCCTGGGTCACGCTGGTACGGCTATCGGCGAGAATCTGCTGGGCGCGGTCGAGACGCAGCGAGAGATAGCGCCCTTTCGCCGTCTCGCCCCGATAGCGCTGAAAAAGTCGGTTGAGCTGACGCTGGGATTGGCCGATTCGCTGACAGATGTCGGGAATCGTCAACGGCTGCGCCAGATGGTCCTCCATGATCGCTTCCGCCCGGCGAACGCTGCGGGGGCAATACGCCGGGCCGATATCGACGTTACGCTCATCGTCGATACGTGGTTCGAGACGGGAATGCACCAGCTGGCGGCTCAGGGCAGCCACCAGATTGGCGCCGTGTTCGCGCTCGATGAAGGCCATCATCAGGTCGAGGCTTGCCGCGCCGCCACCACCGGTCAGGCGCTGTCGATCGAAGCGGTAGCGCGCATCGCTGAGTGCCAGTGTCGGAAACTCCTCGACGAACGCCGGGGCACTTTCCCAGTGCAGTGCCGTCTCGTAGCCTTCCAGCAATCCGGCTCGCGCCAGGATGAAGGCGCCGGTGTCGAGTGCGGCGAGCAGCCCGCCGTGGGCGGCAACCCGGCGCAGCACGGCCCACTGTGAAGGCGCCACGGTCGCCTCGGCTTCATAGGAAGCGATGACGAACAGATTATCGAAGATTGGCGTTTCACCCAGTGCAGCGTCGACGTCGACGGTCACGCCGTTGCTGGCGGTCACCGCTTCACCGTCGTTGGAGAACAGCCGCCAAGCGAACAGCGAACGACCGAATCGGTTGGCGACGCGCAGCGGCTCGAGCAGACAATAGAGCGTCAGCATCGAGAATTTGGGCAGCAGCCAGAGATTGACCGTGATGTCCGCTTCGTCCGGCGAAAGCACGGGCGGCAGGTCGGGGCGCGGATAGAGCCATTGCGGCGTCGGATGATCGGTCATGGCGAAAATCCTCGCTGATATGGCCAAAAAACTCAAATCGCCTCGCGTCATACCTCATAGGGTGTCAACACACTGAGACACCAAGAGATGTCGCCATGGACGTTTTCGTCGAGATCATTCCGGAAACCCACGCCCGCCAGCTGAGAGTGATCGTGGATAACCGGGAGACGCGGCTCCACGCGCTGTGGCTGCGCGAGCGCTCGCCGGATGCCGAAACCCTCGATCCGCGCACCGGTCAGCGTCTGATCGAGGCTGCGGCGCTGCCGCTGGACCTGGCACTGGTCGAGGCGAGCTGCCGCGGCGACCGGATCCATCTCGCGTTCAGCGATGGTCATCACGCCGATTTTGCCCTGGGCGACCTTGTTCCCGCGTCGTCGGACGTGATCCACGAACACTGGGATGCATCGTTGGCCGAACTGCCCAGCGCCGATTTCGAGCGCGCCCTCGAGGATGACGGGGCGTTAGCCGCGATGCTGGAATCGCTCGAGCGTTACGGTTTCGTCAAGGTCCGCGGCGTGCCGTTGACGCTTGACGGGATGATGCCGCTGGTGGAGCGCCTGGGGCCACTGCGCCGCACCAATTGGGGCGGCATCGCCGACGTCAAATCGATCGCCGATGCCTATGATCTGACCATGACCCAGCGCGGCCTCGAGCCGCATACCGACAACCCCTACCGCGATCCGATCCCGGGTTATATCTGGCTGCACTGCCTGAGCAACGCCGATAGCGGCGGCGACAGCACGCTGGCCGACGGCTTCATGGCCGCCGAGCGGCTGCGTCGACAAGATCCCGACGCTTTTGATTGCCTGACCCGGATCTCGACGCGGTTCCGCTACGTCGACGACAGCGCGCATCTGGTAAGCGAAGGCCCATTGATCGAACTCGATAGCCGGGGCGAAGTGGTCCGGGTGCGCTACAACAATCGCACCGAGCGCATCCCCCCGCTGCCGCCCGAGCAGTTGGAGCGCTACTACGCTGCCCGGCGCGCCTTCTTCGCCCTGATTACCGATCCCGACCTGACGCTGACGCCCAAACTGGCGCCGGGAGAGATGCTGATCATGGACAACTACCGGCTGTTGCATGGGCGAACCGCATTCCGGCTCAGCCAGGGCGTTCGTCATCTGCGCCAGGGCTACGTCGATCGCGATACCACCGCCAGCCGGCGCCTGATCTTGCGTCGCCAGGCTGGAGCCACCTCACACTCGCGAAAGGAGTCCGCATGAGCGCCAACTTCACCCGTTTCGATAACAGCCAGGCGGAAGACTGGCGCGAGATCGACGCGCATTTTCGTGACTATCGCGAAGGCGTCGTCGAGCGCGTCGTCACGCATCTGCTGCGCCTCGAGGGCGATACCCACGGCTATCCGGTCGATCGCTACACCCACTGCCTGCAGACGGCGACCCGCGCCGAACGCGCCGGCGCCGATGACGAAACCATCGTCTGCGCCCTGCTCCACGATATCGGCGACGACCTGGCGCCGGACAATCACGCCGAGATCGCGGCGGCGATCCTGGAGCCGTTCATCGACCCGTTGAACGTGTGGATGATTCGTCATCACGAGCTGTTTCAGGGCTATCATTATCGCCACTTCTACGGACTGGACCGCCACGTTCGCGACGACTACCGCGGTCATCCCGGCTACGAACGCACGGTGCGTTTCTGCGACAAGTGGGACCAGACCTCGTTCGATCCCGACTACGACACGCTTCCCCTCGAGCACTTCCGCCCGCTGCTCGAGCGGGTGCTGGCGCGCCCGCCGTACGAAGGCGAAGGTCTGCCCAGCGTGGCGACCGGCTGAGCCCAGCGCTGGCTGGCCGTAACGCCTTGCTCTCACAACAACGATCTACTCTCACAACGATCTGCTTTCACAACAACGACCAGCTCTCACGACAACGATCTGCTCTACATAACGACCTACTCTACACAACGACGAGGAGTCACCATGACACTGCGCCCCGCGCTTCTGGCCGCCACGCTACTGCCGCTATCGCTAATGACCGTATCGATGGCGGTTTTCGCTCAGAGCCCGCAGCAGGACAAGGCCGACAGCGTCAATTTCGTCGTTCCGCCTTGGCCCGGCGTCACCGTCAAGACCGAGGTTTTCAGCCAGTTGATCGCACCGCTCGGCTACGACAGCGAGACCCAGGAGGTCAGCAGTACGGTCGGCTATCAGACGCTCCAGACCGGCGATAGCGACGTGTTCCTGGCCGGCTGGATCCCGGCCCAGCAGGAGAGCCATGACGAGGCCATGGCCAGTGGCAAGATCGAGGATCTCGGCAACAACGTCACCGGTGCGCGGATGGGCTTCGCGGTACCGGGTTACGTCTACGACGCGGGGATCCACAGCGCCGAGGACCTGGACGCACATCGCGACCGCTTCGACGGCCGCTTCTACTCGATCGAATCCGGCTCGACGGTCAGCACCTTCATTCATGACGCGCAGGACCAGGACGTCTACGGCCTGGGCGACTGGCAGATCCTCGACTCCTCGACGCCGGGCATGCTGTCGGAAGTGAAAGCGGCCCACGAGGCCAAGCGCTGGATCGTCTGGTACGGCTGGACCCCGCACTGGATGGCGCCGGCCTACGACATGCACATTCTCGATGATCCTGAGTCCGTCTACGGCCCCGACAACGGCAAGAGCGACGTGCGCACCATCGTCAACAAGGACTTCGCCGAGGCCAATCCGAATCTGCTCAAGCTGCTCGAGCAGTTCACGCTCACCGCCGACGAACAGAGCGAATTCATCGACGGTTACGGGCGTCAGGAACGCTCGGCCAGGGATGTCGCCCGCCAATGGTTGCAGGATCATCCCGAGCGAGTTGCCGAGTTCCTCGGCGGGGTGAAAACCCGCGATGGCCAACCGGCGCTGGACGCCGTCGAAGCCAGCCTGCGATAAATCCGCCAGATTGCCCGAGAACTCGGGATCAGGGTTGAGCGACTGCCAGCCGCCGGACGGGGTCTCGCCATCCGGCGGCTGTTCGTCGGGACGCGTAACCGTTAGTCTGCTCTGTTATCAGTAGGCTTTCGATTCGCGACCTGGGAACCGCCATGAACTACTCCGCCCTGACACAGCGCATCGCCGGCGAAGGTGCCAGCGCCTGGAACATCCACTTTCGCGCCAAGGCGCGCCAGGCCCGCGGTGAAGACGTCATCATCCTGTCGGTGGGCGATCCCGATTTCGACACGCCGCCCTCCATCGTCGACGCCGCCGTGACCAGTCTGCGCAGCGGCGCCACCCATTACGCCGATGTTCAGGGCAAGCTGGCGCTGCGCGAGCGTATTGCCACCTTTCACCGTGCCCATGGCGGCCACGCAGACGCGAGCGCGGACAATGTCGCCGTGCTCGCCGGCGCGCAGTGCGGCCTCTATGCCACGGCGCAGTGCTTGCTCGACCCGGATGACGAGGTGATCATTCCCGAACCGGCCTACGTCACCTATGAAGCCGTGGTCCAGGCCACCGGCGCCGTGCCGGTCTGGGTCCCGTTGCCTGCCGACGAGGGCTTCCAGCCGCGGACGGCCGACATCGCCGCGGCGATCACCCCGCGCACCAAGGCGATCCTGATCAACAGCCCGCACAACCCCACCGGCCAGTGCCTGACGCCGGCGATGTGGGAGTCGATCGCCACGCTGTGCCGCGAGCGAGATCTATGGCTGATCGTCGATGCCGTCTACGCTGATCTGATCTTCGAGGGCGAGCACGCAAGCCCCGATAGTCTGCCGGGCATGCGCGAGCGCACTGTGGTGATCAGCAGTCTGTCGAAATCCCACGCCATGACTGGGTGGCGGCTCGGCTGGGTCGTCGGCCCGCCGGCGTTGATGTCGCATCTGGTCAACCTCGCGCTCTGCATGCTCTACGGATGTCAGCCGTTCATTCAGGACGCCGCCATCGCCGCATTCGACGAGCCACCGGCGGCACTCGCCACGATGCGCAAGACCTACCGCCAGCGCCGCGATGCGGTGGTCGAGACGCTACGCGATAGCGAGGTGGTTGCCACGCTGCCGCCAGCCGCCGGGATGTTCATGATGATCGATATCCGCGCCACCGGTCTCAGCACGCACGCCTTCGCGGATCGTCTGCTCGATGAGCACGGGGTCTCGGTACTCGCGGGCGAGGCTTTCGGCCCTTCCGCTGGGGGTTTCGTGCGGCTGAGCCTGACCGTGGACGCCGAGCGCCTGCGCGAGGCGTGCCGACGGATCGAACGCTGCGCCCAGGAATGTCAGGGTGAATCCCGGCTGGCGGCCCGGCCGCTCGACGGCATGACAACCTGACGCGAAAACCGCACAATATCGCGATCACGACATCGTCAAAGACCCACGGCAGGAAAGCACGCTCATGGCATCCAAGGGCTCATTCAAGGTTTATGTCGACGGACAGGAAGGGACCACCGGCCTGCGGCTGTTCGATTATCTTCAGGCACGCGACGATATCGAACTGCTGCGTATCGACAGCGACAGGCGCAAGGACCCGGTCGAGCGCGCACGGCTGCTGAATGCCGCCGATGTCGCGTTCCTGTGCCTGCCGGACGCCGCCTCCCGCGAAGCCGCGGCGATGGTCGAGAATCCGGACACCTGCCTGATCGACGCCAGCACCGCTTTCCGTACCGATCCCGACTGGGCCTACGGGCTGCCGGAGCTGGATGACGGCCAACGCGATCGGATTCGCGCCAGCAAGCGCATCGCCAACGTCGGCTGTCACGCCAGCGCGTTCATTCTGCTGGTGCGGCCGCTGGTGGATGCCGGGCTGCTGCCGGCGGACTATCCGCTATCCGCCTTTTCGCTGACCGGCTACAGCGGTGGCGGGAAGGCCATGATCGCCGAGTACCAGGCCGCTCTCGACGAAAAGCCCAACGGCGGCGACCGCCTGAGCGCGCCGCGCCCCTATGCCATGGCACTCGGCCACAAGCACCTGCCGGAGATGCAACAGCATGGCCGGCTGGCGCAGCCGCCGGTGTTCTCACCGATCGTCGGCCCGTTCCTGAAAGGCCTGATGGTCAGCGTGCCGCTGCAGCTTTCTCATCTTGGCGCGGGGACCCGGGCGGAAGATCTGCTTGATGCCTACCGCGCGCACTACGCCGATGAACCTTTCGTCCGGGTGTGGCCGTTCGAGGACATAGACAATCTAGAAAACGGCTTCTTCGACGTGCAGGGCGCCAACGAGACCAATCGCGTCGATCTGTTCGTGTTCGGCAACGAAGAGCGCGTCTGCCTGGTGTCGCGGCTCGACAATCTCGGCAAGGGCGCCGCCGGGTCCGCTGTACAGAACATGAACGTGCACCTCGGCGTGGACGAAATGACGGGCCTTAGCATCTGACGCGAACCTCGCCGGGCCTGGATTTCATCGATCCAGACCCGGCGAGTTCAGGGTTGTATCCTGTCGAGGGTCAGTCTGTGAGCGCCGATCAATTAGCGGCGATACGTTTCCAGAAACGCATAGATCGCCGCGATATCCTGCTCGCCATGCCCTGCATTGACGGCATCGAACCAGAGATTGCGGATATGGGAAAGCGACGGCAGCGCCTTGTCGTCGCCCGCCTCCAGTGCCAGCCCGAGATCTTTCAGCCCCCACTGCATCGCCATCTGCGGATCGAATTCGCCGCTGGCAATCATGTCCATCTTGAGCTTCATGTAGGGCGTGGCCAGCGGGCCACCCTCGAGCACCTGCCAGAGATCGTCGGTGGTGAAGCCGAGCGTATCGGCAAGCTGCGCGGTCTCGGCGATGCCCTGCATCATCGAGATCAACCAGGCGTTGATGACGACCTTCATCCGCGCGCCCTGCCCGGCCTGTCCCAGCCACTGGGTCTTGTTGCCCAGCACCTCGAAGACCGGCTCGACCACGGTGCCCGCGCGATCACGATCGCCGCTGGCCAGAATGGCGATCTTACCCTGCTGCGCCGGCGCTTTGGTGCCGGAAACCGGCGCGTCGATGAACACGACGTCACTGCGCGCGTCACCGACTTCAGCGATCAGCCGGTCGGTTTCGGCCACGCCCAGCGTGCCCATCTGGATCAATATCGCGCCTTCCGTCATCGCGGCCAGCGCGCCGTCGTCGCTCAACAGCACATCCCGCGTCACCGTGAGGTCGGGGAGCATCGTGATTACGGCCTGGGCCTGAGCCACCGCATCGGCGGGAGACTCGGCAAGGCGCGCGCCATTCTCGACGAGGCCGCTGGCCTTGCCGGGAGAGCGGTTCCAAACCGCTACATCAAAGCCGGCTTGCAGGAGATTGGCGGCGAAGGCATGGCCCATGGCACCCAGGCCCAGCACGGCAATGGAACGAGAATCGGACATCGGAGTGTTCCTCGAGAAAAGTGTAGGCTGCTAATCACACAGGAAACTATAGACGAAAGTCACATCCTTCAAGCTCAAGGCCCGATTTCAACGCGATGCCCTTCCGCTATCGTTCCCTTGCCTTGGCGCCTTTTTAATGATGACCGCGCCATAGCGACAACAGCGCCCCGCCGACGGGATCGTCGTCGGGCAACGCGACCGCAGCCACCCGGCGGCGGGCGGCATCGAGTTGGCCGGGCTCTCCGCGCTCTACCTCCCACGACTGCCCCGGCGGATAGGCGCCGACCATGGTGAAGTCATCGCTGGCCTCGAGACAGGCATGACCGACGCCCGCCGGCAGCACCAGCACGTCGCCTGCAGCGATATCGTGCTCGCGGCCGTTGGGGCCGCCCAGGCGAATATGCGCTCGGCCACGGAAGACGCCCAGCGCCTCGTGCGCGGTGGAATGGAAATGATCGAAATCGTAGAGCCCATAGCGCCACTGTGGCGGCCATTGGTGACGAGCGAACAGCGCCTCGAAACCGGCGGCCGGATCCGACTCGGAGGCGTCGAGAACCTGACGGTAGATCAACACCGGCAGCGACGAGTTGGGAAAGCCGCTGGCCTCATCGGCGTCGAACGTGTGCGTTTCGGGTTGCGGCGTCGCCATGACGTTCTCCCTGAGTCTGGATCATCGATTCGACAAATAGCTTAGGAGACGCTCGCCGACTCGTCATTCGGGCTAATCATTCGGACTCGCCATTCGGGCTCGCCGACATCGGCATCCGGTAGACCGCGATCAGACTGAGGCCGGCGAACAGCAGCATCGGCCACAGCGCGAGGTTCGGGTTCGAGTATGCCTCCGCGAGCCAGCCGCCCAGCATCGGCATGACAAAGGCCAGGGAGTAGCCGACGAAGGACATGCCGGCGGTCAGCGAGGCCACCGCCTCCCCGCGTTCCAGACACGGCGGCAACGCCATGATCAGCGTGAGTTCCAAGGTAATGCCGAAACCGGAAATCACCAGCGCGATCAGCGCCGGCCAGCCCTCCATCCCCAGAAAACCGACCAGCCCCAGCACCCCGAGCGCGGCGAAGATCCCCAGCGGCCGACGGCGGGTGATCCAGCGGCGCCCCCGCCACAACATGACCAGCGACGCCGCCAGCGGGCTGGCGTTGTAGAACAGCAGCGCCAGCGTCAGCAGGCCAGCCTCCCCGCGAGCGTCGAGGACGGTGCTGAGATAGGCGTTGGTGGCCATGAAGATCCCGATCGACGCCGCCAGCGGCACGCCCATCAGCCATACCCGTGACGAGCGCAACGACATCGAACGGGAAGGCACCGTCTCGGATGCGGCCGCGACCTTGCGATGTCGCAAGCTCTGGCGAAGACGCATCGCCAGCAACGCGACGATCACCAGCGCCGGCAACGACCACAACAGCAGCGCCCACTGCCAGCTATCGCCGGCCAACGCCAGCAAGACGGGGCGCGTGCCTCCCGCGCCGATCAATTCGCCCACCGTCATGCCGTTGAGATAGATCGCGCTGCCCAGCCCCAGATGGCTCGGCGTCCAGTCCCGCAGCAACGCGGGCACCGTGACCTGCATCACCGCCAGCCCCAGACCCATGACGACCGACGCCGTAAACAGAACGGGGGCACAGAGCGTCAGCCCCCGTGCCGCGGAGCCCAGGGCCACGATCGCCAGCGCCAGCGTCAATGCCTGCAGCATGCCGATACGCCGGGCGAATCGGACCGCCAGCATCATGCTCAACGCCAGCACCACGTAAGGCACCGTCGTCAGTGCCCCGACTGCCGCACTGCCCAGCGACAGCGACTCAGCGATATCCCCGGCCAGCGGTGGTGCGATCAGGATCGGCAAGCGCATGTACAGACCGACCAACCACAGCAGCGTCAGCGCGCCCCAGGGCAGGGCCGAATCGACGATCGATGCAGGAAGAAGAGATCGCGTACGCGAACGCAGAGCCATGCGGCCACCTGATGAGCGAGCGCCCGCAAAAGCCGGGCGCGATGAAGGAGCCTCGGCACGATATCAGAATCGTGACCCGCCATCTGCGCCGTTCGTGCCGGTGTCACATGCCGTGCTTGATTCCGCGGTCGATCAATACCCAATTGGCCGGGTAGGACGTGGCGAAGCCGATCAGCATCGCGATCTGCATCATGAACCAGAACGGCGCCGTGAACGCGTTCATCTCCCCCATCCAACCGTAAAGCGCGACCAGCATCCAGACGTACATGCCGATCTGGAAGGCGATCAGTGACAGCGTATCGGCCTTGATCGCGTCTCTCAGCGCCGCGCCGGGGCCTGAATCGCTCATTGCCCGAATCGGCCAATACTGGAACAGCACGCCGAACAGATAGGCGCCGATGAACGCGAGCACGAAATGCCCCAGCACCGCGGAGCCCAGCAGGGCGAAGCCGGTGGCCGTGGCGATCGGGGCCGTCACCACGTCGCCCAGCGTGCAGCCGCCGCCGCAGTGGGTGGCGGAGACGAAAACGCTCTGCCACTTGGGCTTGTCACCGCCGTGATGTTCATGGCCGCCGCGCTGTTCGTGGGCTTGATGCGCCTGCTCCCATTTAGTCGGCGCTCGGCCCATTCGGCGATAGGCCCACCAGCCGAACACCGGCATGTAGAGCCCGGTAATCGGCCAGGTCAGATTCATGATCGCCATGGGCTGGGGGCGCTTCAAAACATCGACGGCAATGATCAGTGCCGTCGCGATACCCAGCAGCAGAAAGACCCATGACCAGAAAATCAGCATTATTGCCCTCCTTGGCGATGTCTCGGCTATCCATGTCCGCGATATGCCCGCGATCGAGTGGTCGCGCTCTTTCGAAGATGGCTTCAGGTATAGAAACGTTCGGCGACTTCAACAAGCGAGGTCCCGGACCCAGGTTCGCGCCTTCATATGGAGCATTCCATTACCGTTCTAATAATGAACAGCTGCTTTATAAGCCGCCTCTCTTAATGCATTATCTTGTCCAGCCAGCGCGCTGACACGATCAACGTCGGGGCAACGGCCCATTCTCTGGACACTTCATCACAGGATTCTCCTAACATGTCCGAAACGCACAGACCCAATTACCGCAGCGCGCTGACCGTCGTCACGACGATCTTTTTCATGTGGGGTTTCATCACCTGTCTCAATGACATTCTGATTCCCCACCTGAAAGCGGTCTTCTCGCTGAACTACACCCAGACCATGCTGATCCAGTTCACCTTCTTCGGCGCGTATTTCATCATGTCGCTGCCGATGGGCAAGGTGCTCGCCAGGATCGGTTACAAGAACGCCATCAGCCTGGGACTGTTGATCGCCGCCGTAGGCGCGGTGATGTTCTATCCGGCGGCGCGGGCGCCCTCGTATCCGCTGTTTCTGACCGCGCTGTTCGTGCTGGCCAGCGGCGTCACCATGCTGCAGGTCGCGGCCAACCCCTATGTCAGTCTGCTGGGGGCCGAGGGCTCCGCTTCGAGCCGGCTCAATCTGGCCCAGGCGTTCAATTCGCTGGGCACCACGCTGGCCCCGTACTTCGGGGGCATGCTGATCCTTGGCGCCGCGGTGCTGGGGGCCAGTGAGCTCGCCGACATGTCCAGCGCCGACCGAATGGCCTACAAGGTTCAGCAGGCCCAGAGCGTGCAGCTGCCCTACCTGCTGCTGGCCGGCGTACTCGCTGTTCTGGCGGTGGTGATCTATCTGTGGAAGCTGCCCAATTTCAAGGATCAGGCCCGCGACGATAGCCCCACCGAGAACGTCACTGCCGCCCAGGCCTTGCGTCACCCGCATGTGCTGTTCGGCGTCATCGGCATCTTTGCCTACGTGGGTGCGGAGGTTTCCATCGGCAGCTTCCTGATCAACTACATCTCTCTGCCGGACATCGGCAACATGAGCGAAAGCAGCGCCGCCAGCTACGTTGCCTATTACTGGGGCGGCGCCATGATCGGTCGCTTCATCGGCTCGGCGCTGATGCAGAAGATTCGCCCCAGCCTGATGCTGGGCGTGTTCGCCATCGTTGCGGCCCTGCTGACCGCCGCTACCATGCTGACCTCCGGTCATATCGCCATGTGGAGCATCGTCGCCATCGGCCTGTTCAATTCGATCATGTTCCCGACCATCTTCACGCTGGGTATCGCCAAGCTCGGCCCGCTGACCAGCAAGGCGTCGAGCCTGCTGATCATGGCGATCGTCGGCGGCGCCATCCTGCCGGTGGCCCAGGGCGCGATCGCCGATACCGTTGGCATTCATCACGCCTTCGTGCTGCCGCTGATCTGCTATCTGTTCATCGCCTTCTACGGCTTCCGCGGCTCGCGGGTCATCAATCCGCACCCCGCCGCTCAAGGTGAAGCCAACGCTTATTCGTGAACGCCCACCCGTCAACGACAAACGCCCNNGGGCGTTTGTCGTTGGGAACGTCGTTGCCTACGTTCCGGTCATCCGTTTCCGACGGCTTTCACTTGCCCGGATAGTCGGTCGCTTCCCCGACCGCTCGCCACTCGCGAATCTCCGCCAGCCGCTCCTCGAGATTCTCGATCACCTTGTCGACACCCCAGGCCCCCAGCACCAGATGACGCGGCGGCTGCGGCTGCGCGACCAGATCCATCATCGCCTGAGCGGCACGCACCGGATCGCCCGGCTGCTTGCCGCTGTTGCTGCTGGTTCCTGCCATGCGCGCCTTGGCCGTCTCGGCGTAGTCGTCGATCTTGCTCGGTGTCTGCTGCAGCGAGCGTCCGGCCCAATCGGTGCGAAACGGCCCCGGTTCGACACAGGTGACGCGAATGCCCAGCGGCCCGACCTCGGCCTTGAGCGAATCCGACCAACCTTCCACCGCGTGCTTGCTGGCAGCGTAGTAACCGGAACCTGGAAACTCGATGAAGCCGGCCACCGAGCTGATGCTGATGACGTGTCCGGCACGGCGTTCGCGCATGCCGGGCAGCACCGCTCGCGTCACCGCGAACAGACCGAAGACGTTGGCGTCGAACTGCGCTCGAATCGCGCTCTCTTCGCCCTCCTCGCAGGAAGCCTGATAGCCGTACCCGGCATTGTTGACCAGCACATCGATCCGGCCGAACTTGTCGTTCGCCGCCGCGACGACCTCATCGATCTGCGCCGCATCGGTGACATCCAGCGCCAGCGCGAGAACGCGATCTTCGGCGCCTTCGACCAGATCCGCCACACGCTCGCGGGAACGCGCCGTCGCGATGACTTTCCCGCCCTGCTCGATGATCAACTTGGCCAGTTCGCGGCCGAAACCGGTGGAACATCCCGTGATCAACCACACGGGAGAATCGGGCATGGCCATGCAATACCTCCTTTCGAATATCGAGAACACGAGCTGTCGAAAACACGACGCCACGGGAAATAGATCATGACCGTTTGGCAGCGCCGTCGGTGAACGTGAGTCTCTAGCGTAGACGATCCCCACGGCAACCGATGCCGCCGCCAAGGCCCGATTCGGCGTCCGACGAGTGCCAACGCTTCGTTCTTCGTGCGAGAGCCGGTTATCGTGCGACCTTAGTCGCAAGCACCTTGAAAGTCATACAACCAAGTCGGGATAATCGCTTAGCGAGCAAAAAATAGACGCGTTATCGATTCGCCTGCTTCCTTCATTGCCCGATCTTTGCAAGCTGCATTTTGCCTCCTGCACCGTTCAAGGATACCCATTGCCCTTCACCCATCGGATCGCCGTCGCCATCGATACTTCGGATGATGACGCATGACCCAGGTCGAGCAGCTTTTCGAGCGCTACGGTCCACGCTATCGGCTGTGGGTGACGTTGACCGTGATGCTGGGCCTGGTGGCGCTGGGCATGTCGATCACCATCGTCAACGTGGCCATCCCCTACATCAAGGGCGCCTTCGGCATGAGCGACTCGCAGGTCCAGTGGCTGTCTACCGGCTTTCTGGCCTCGACCACCGTGTCGCTGCTGGTCGCGCCGTGGCTGGTGGCCGCCGTCGGTCAGCGAGCCACCTTCGTAGGATTGCTGCTGACGTTCATCGCAGCCTCGATCCTCGGCGGCCTGGGCCAGGGCATGGCGGCGCTGGTGGCGGCGAGGATCGTCCAGGGCGGCATGACCGGGTTGATTCGCCCGGTCGCCATGCAGGCGCTGTTCGCCGTCTATCCGCCTGAGGGGCGGGGCATGGCGACCGCCATGTACGGCATGTGCCTGGGCCTGCCGCTGACGCTGGCGACCGTCGTCGGTGGCTGGCTGGTCGAACATTTCACCTGGCGCTACGTGTTCTTCGTCACGCTGCCCATCTGCGCCGCCGCGATCGTGATGGGTCTGTTCTTCCTGCCCACCCGCGAACAGAAGGGTCCGCGCCCCCCCTTCGACTGGGCCGGTGTGGTGCTGCTGTTCGTGGCCGTGTTTTCGCTACTCGCGGCGCTTTCCAACGGCCAGCGCTGGGGCTGGCACGATCCTCGCGTTCCCGAGCTGATACTGGTCTCGGTGCTCTGCGGGGCCACGTTCATCGCCTGGCAGAATCGCGCCAGACACCCCCTGCTCGAGCTGGCGATCTTCCGCAACCGCCTGTTCGTCGTCGGCACCCTGGCGATGTGCCTGTTCGGCGGCACCTTCTACGGCATCATGTACCTGCTGCCGCAATTCGTGCAGGGAGTGCTGCACTACAGCCCGATCACGGCCGGCCAGATATTCCTGCCCTCCACCGCTGTGCTGGGCATTCTGGTACCGCTGGTGGGCTGGCTGAGCGATCGCTACCCGCCGCACTGGATCACGCTGCCTGGCCTCGCCTGCACGCTGTTCTCGGTATGGCTGATGGCGCAGATGGACTGGAATACCTCGTTCGTCTATCTCGCCATGGCGATGGGCGTTCTCTCCATCGGCATGGCGTCATTCCCGCCGCCGACGTTATCCAACGCCATTGCCGGCCTACCCGCCCACCTCACCGGTCATGGTTCGGGCGCGATCAACTTTGCGCTGCAGCTGGGAGGCGCGCTGGGCACGGCGGGGCTGGTCATCCTGCTCGATCGTCAGACCGCCTATCACGGCCAGCTCCTGAATGCCGGCGTCAACGCGGGTAACGCCATCGCCCGTCAGCAGCTGGGCCAGTTGACCGAGATGGTGGGCCGACTCGGCGTACCGGAAACCCATCAACCGGCCATGGCCGGCTATCTGATGGGCCGCATCGAGGCGATCTGGGCCTCGATATACGCCTATCAGGACGGCTTCTGGATCCTGATCGGGAGCCTGTTTCTGGTGGTGATCCCGTCGATACTGCTCAGCCGCTGGCGAGGCATGTCCCGCGCCTGATATTGCTGACCGCCTTTCGTTCATCCGACTCTTGAAGGACCCATTCACGCCATGACCGCCGATTCCCCTCGACCCGCCAAGCGTCGCCTGCCCCGCAGCGTGAAACTGCTGATACTCGCCATCGTCGTGGTGCTGTGTCTGATCTGGATCGGGCTGGCGATCGCGCACCGTCTATCCCATGTCAGCGCCCAGGACGCCCGCGTCATGACCGACCAGGTCACCGTCAGCAGTCGTCTCGACGGTCGGGTCACCGATTTCACGCTCACCGAGGGCGATACGCTCGAGCAAGGCGACGCTGTCGCCACGCTCTACAGCAAGCCCGACGAGCGCAGGCTGGCCTCGCTCGAAGCCGATGTCGCCGCCCAGCGCGCTAAGCTCGACTACGAGAAGGCCCGCTTGGCGATGGCCGGGAAGCAGCTGAAGGGGGGAATGAATCTGACGCATCGCCAATTCGAGGCCAGCCAGGCCGCCGAGAAAGCTGCCCAGGCGCGGCTCACCGAAGCCCAGCGCGATTTCAAGCGCACCGATACGCTGTACAAGAAGAAGTCGATCTCCGAGCAACGTCGTGATCAGGATTACTACGCCTACCAGGCCGCTCTCGCCGAACACGCCCAGGCGCAGCAGGAAGTGGAAGTCAGCCAGGCGCTGGCCGACAACGCCCAGGTGGGCTTCATCAATGGTTCGCAGATGCCGCTGCCCAACCCCGACGTGCTGCACCAGCAGGTGAAGATCGCCGAGCGCGATCTCGATTCGGCCGAGGCCAAGCGCGACGAGGAACGTCTGCGCCTCGACGATCTCCACGTCACCAGCCCGGTCGACGGCGTGGTCGACAAGACACTGATCGACCAGGGCGAATACGTCAGCGCCGGACAGCCGATCCTGATGATGCACGATCCCGCGAAGCTGTGGGTGGAAGCCAACATCAAGGAGACCGATGTCGGCGCGCTGCGCACCGGTCAGTCCGTCGCCATCACCGTCGACGCCTTTCCCGACCAGACCTTCAGCGGTCATGTCGCCGTCATCGGCCGCGCCGCGACCAGCCAGTTCGCACTGTTACCGGATCCCAATCCTTCCGGCAACTTCACCAAGATCACCCAGCGAATCCCGGTACGCATCCGCTTCGACGACGGCCCCACCGAGCTGATCGGCCCCGGTATGATGGTCGGGGTGGATATCGATATCAGTGGTGCCGACCCGCACCAGAGGGACACTCAGGCAGGCTCCCCTTCCGGAAGCTGACAGGACGTTGGACATCGCTACTCGCTGCGAACCGCTCGACAGTGCCGCTGCGCCGACTCCTCGATGACGTGCTTGGCATCGATCAGGATCTCGCGCCCCCAGAACGCGGAGTAGGCGCTGTCGAAGTCGAGCGGTTCGAGGCGTCTGGCGATGCTCTCGACCGTTCCCGCATCGAGCGGAATATTGTTGGGGTAGGACCACATGAACGACGCCATCCGATCCGGCGTCACCAGTAGCGTGTCACCGGTCAGCAGGACCCGATGCTCGGACCAGTGAAGCACGCTGGCACCGGGAAAATGACCGCCTAGACGGTAAACATCGACGCCGGGCAGTATCTCGCGTGACTCCCCTTCCCAGAACTCGATTCCAGGATCCGCCACGGTGACCCAGTCACGGTCCGCGGCGTGGACGTAGATCGGGCAGTCGAACGCCTGCGCCCAATCCGCCATGGTGGAAAAGAAATGCGGATGCGACAGCACGATGGCATCGAGCCCGCCGAGCCCTTCGATGATCTCGATGGTCGCCTCGTCGAGCAGCGTCAGGCAGTCCCACAGCACGTTGCCGGCTGGCGTTCGTACCAGGAAGGCACGCTGGCCGATGGCGAAGCTTGGCGTGGTGCCTATCGCCATCAGCCCCGGCGCCATGTGGCGGAAGGTGTTGGTGTGACGGGTCGCCAGTTGGGTTGGCGTCGTCCAGCGCTGGCCTTCGACCGGCACGAACTGCCGCTCGTCTTCGCAGATATCGCAGTGTTCCGGCGGTGTCTCGCTCGGCGGATATTGCACGCCACAGGTGGCGCAGATAAAACCGTGGTTACGCATCCCGACCTCCCCTTGGAACCGACTCAGATCATCGCTCTTTTCATTCTTCATCAACGTCGCTTGTTATCAACGTAGTTGATTATCGAACTAGCTTGAGGTCCTGCGCTTGCCAGCGATCATAACGCTTTGCTGACGGATCATCAGCCATCCCGCGATCAGGATAGTCGCCATGCCCACCAGCGTTGGACCATCGGGAACCTCGCCGAATAACCAGAACCCCCAACCGGTCGCGAATAGCAGATAGGCGTAATCGAACGCTCCCACCAGCGACGAGGGCGCAAGCTGATAGGCTCGGGCAACCGCAGTATTGACGCTCACCATGAGCAACGCGTAAAGCAGGACCAGCAGACACGGCACCGTAGCGAGTCGCTGCCAGCCACGGGTGAGAAACCCGGATGATGTCTCAGACACGAGGACAGTCACGATGACACTGCCGACCACGCCCGCCAGCAGGAAAGCGACATTGAGCCCGAGGGCCAATAGCCACGGAGACACGTCGCGGCAGCGCGTTCGCGTCACAACCATCGCCCCGGCATAGCAGAGCGCCGCCAGTAACGGAAGCAACATGGCTGGCGAGAACAGCGCCCCACCGGGACGCAGCACGGTCAACACGCCAGCGAAGCCGAGCCACAGTGCGGCCCAGCGTCGCCCCGTCAACGGCTCGCCCGTCAGCGCGGCCAGCATCGCGATAAACAGCGGCGTGGTGTAGATTCCAACGGCGGCAATGCTCAGTGGAATCCAGGGTAGCGCGGCATAAAACGCAATCCACATTGCCAGCAGCAGCAGGCTCCGCAATGCGATCCAGCCACAGCTATCGAGGCGCCGAGGAAGATTGCCGTTCTGACGCCGCCAGCCTATCAGCAGTATCGGCAACGAGATCGAGGGCGCGATTACCAATAGTTGCCAAAGTGAGAGGCTGTCGCTGAGATACTTGACTAGCGCGTCTGCCAGGGCGAGGAGAAAAACCGCGCCGACGATCAGCAGAATGCCGCGGCGAGGGTTATCTTCAAACGTGGAAGGTGCTTTCATGGCGGTTCCAGTCGGTGGCAACCGCCAGAGCGTGCCCCACCGACCGCCGCCGTCACCAGCGATGGTGGCGTCACTATCCATGAGCCAGGGTTATGTTTCCGCTGAACCGTTCACTGCCGCCCCTCGCTACCCTGCTCCCGTTCGAAGCCGCCGCCCGCTGGGAGAGCTTCACTCGCGCCGCCGAAGAG
The DNA here is from genome assembly GCF_003206695.1 of Salinicola halophyticus. Classification (GTDB taxonomy): domain Bacteria; phylum Pseudomonadota; class Gammaproteobacteria; order Pseudomonadales; family Halomonadaceae; genus Salinicola; species Salinicola halophyticus. Next base: position 130,346 of record NZ_PZJN01000001.1, read on the forward strand.
CTCGGCCTGACTCAGGCGGCCATCAGCCGCCAAGTGCGATCGCTGGAAAAGGACCTTGGCGCGACCCTATTCGAGCGCAGAAACCGCGGTGTCTTCCTGACGCCGGCCGGACGCGAACTGGCCAACGTCATCACCGATGGATTGTCCCGGATCGCACAGCAGGCCGACGATCTCCGCGGCGGCGAGCGCGCGCCCCGAGTGATTCTATTCTGCCAACTCTGCGAAGCGTTCTACTGGCTGATGCCTCGGTTAGCGGCGTTCAATCAGCGCCACCCCGACATCGATCTGAAGCTGGTGACATCGACCCGACCGATGACCGAGCAACGCGACCCGTTCGATATCGCCTTGCAGACGCATGGCAGACCAAGTGGCAACCATACGCTGGCATTTGTCGCCGCGGATATGATCTATCCCGTCTGCAGTCCCGATCATTCGGCCGCGCGTAACGCGCCAATCTCGCTGGAAGCGTTGGCGGGCGAGGAGCTGCTTCATCATCGCGCAGAACCGCCCGACTGGATGGAGTGGAGCGGCTGGTTCACGGCCATGGATCAGGAAGTCTCGCCACCGCTGCCGGGGAAAGTGTTCGACAGCTATCCGCTGATGCTGCAGGCGACACTGGCCGGGCACGGTATCGCACTGGGATGGCGACGCACGACCGAGCGTTTGATCGACGCTGGAGAGCTGATAAGACCCGTCGAGGAAGCTCTCATTCAACCCGAGGCGATCGCCGTCTATACCCACCGAGAAGCGATGGATCGCTACGCGTGTCGGTTGCTGCTCGACTGGCTGGAAGAAACACTGAAGGACACACCGTGCCCTCAGGTCGGCGAGCGCTGATCCCATGTCGCTCGATCTCGTCCCCCTCGATCTCGTCCTCCTCGACTTCGAAGCACCGGATCCCGCGGTCATCGATTGCGTAACCACCACAAAGGCATTCATCCCATGAAAGTATTAATGGTACTGACATCACACGATCAACTTGGCGACACCGGTGAGAAAACCGGCTTCTGGCTCGAAGAGCTGGCAGCGCCTTATGTCGTCTTCCAGGACGCCGGCGCCGATATCACGCTGGCCTCGCCCAAGGGGGGTCAGCCCCCGCTGGACCCTAAAAGCGACGACCCGACGGCGGATACCGAAGAGGTCAAACGTTTCCGCGCTGACGCGGAGGCCATCAAGGCACTGGCCAGCACCCACGTGCTGGCAGATATCGATAGCGACGATTTCGACGCAGTCTTCTACCCTGGCGGCCACGGCCCGCTGTGGGACCTGGCCGAAGACAAGGCATCCATTGCGCTGATCGAACGTACCCTGCGGACCGGCCGTCCCGCGGCGCTCGTTTGCCATGCGCCTGGCGTACTGCGTCACGTGAAGGACGCTGACGGCGCGCCGATCGTGAAGGGTAAAAAGGTCACCGGCTTTTCCAACAGCGAGGAAGAGGCTGTCGGCTTGACAGACGTGGTGCCGTTTCTGGTCGAGGACGTGCTCAAGTCACAGGGTGGCGACTACAGCAAAGGCGCTGACTGGTCCTCTTACGTTCTGACCGACGACCTGCTGATTACCGGCCAGAACCCGGGCTCCTCCGCCGAAACCGCGAAGGCCCTGCTGAAACGACTCAACGAAAAGGGGTAGTTCAATGAGCACTTACGTGATCTTCATCAAGGACGCCACCCTCGATAGCGAGGAGATGGCGATCTACGCCGACAAGGCCAGCAAGGCAAGGGGGGAGGTCCCTCCCAAGCCCCTGGCATTCTATGGCGATATCACCACCCTAGAGGGCCCAGAAGCCGAGGGTGCCGTGGTGCTGGAGTTTCCCGACCGCCAGGCCGCGCTGGCGTGGTATGAAAGCCCGGCCTATCAGGAGGCCAAGCAGCATCGGCTCAAAGGCGCCGACTATCGTGTCATGATGGTGGAAGGGGTTTAACGGCTAGCGGTTGCCGGTAGAAATTCCAGTGCAAAGGGGGCGGCAAGTGATAATGCCGCCCCCTTTATTGTGCAGCCTCTCCGGTATGGACCGACAACCTCCGGCCGTCATCGATGCCACCGCCAGCTCGACAGAAAAAACCGCCGGATCGTCTACTTCCAGAAGTTGCTCTTCACCAGGTCGACCACATCGCTCATGCGGCCGTTGAGCACGGCCTTGCCCGAATAGAGCGCGGTGGACGTCACCTGCCCCGGTTCGATCTTGGGCGGCATCACCAGCTCCATGCGGTTGACCTTGACGTCGAGAATCGCCGGGCCGGGATGGGCCAGCCACTCGGCGATGGCGTGCTTGAGCTCGTGTTCCTGCTCGACCCGCCGCCCCCACAGGCCGATCGACTGCGCCAGCAGCCCGAAATCGGGGTTGTCGAGGTCGGTGTAGCTGTCCAGCAGACCGTCGACCTTCTGCTCCAGCTCGACGAAACCCAGCGAGCTATTGTTGAAGACGACGATCTTGAGCGGAATTTTCTCCTGCTTCAGGGTCAGCAGGTCGCCCATCAGCATGGTCATGCCACCGTCGCCGCACATCGCAATGACCTGACGCTCGGGGAATGCCTTCTGAATGCCGATCGCCTGCGGATAGGCGTTGGCCATGGTGCCGTGGACAAGGCTCGACAGCGTGCGGCGCTTCCCGTTGGCGCGGATGTGACGCAGCATCCAGACCATCGGGCTGCCGCCATCGGCGGTAAAGAAGGCGTCGTCGTGGGCGGCTTCGTCCAGCGCCAGCGTCAGTTCCTGGGGATGGATCAGGCCGTCGTCGTCGGACTCGTGAGCATCGCGCTCCAGCGCCTTGTGGTAGCTCTTGCGGCAGCGCTCCAGCCAGGACGTGTCGCTCTGCTCGTCGACGATCTGGGCCAGCGCGGCACAGGTATCGCGCACGCTGCCGAGCAGTCCGATGTCGACCGGGTGACGTTTGCCGATCTGCTGAGGATCGATATCGACCTGAATGATCGTCGCCTTCTCGGGATAGAACTGCGTCCACGCGAAGTTGCAGCCGAGCAGCAGCAAGGTGTCGCATTCCGCAACGGCGTGGTAACCCCCGGCCAGGCCGAAAACCCCGGTCATGCCGACCTCGAAGGGATTGTCCGGTTCGATGAAATCCTTGGCCCGCGAGGTCCACGCCACCGGCGCGTTGAGCTTGGCCGCCAGCACCATCACCTCGTTACGCGCGTGCTCGCAGCCGGAGCCGGCGAAAATCGAGATCTTGCCCCCGGCGTTGAGCGCCTTGATCGCCGGCACCAGCTCCTCGGCGCTCGGCCGGGTGATCGGGTTGAATCGATGGGCGCGATACGGCAGATCCTGGCTCGGCTTCTGGGTGAACAGATCGCCGTGCACGATCAGCACCGCAACACCGTTCTCGGCCAGTGCCGCCTGGGCCGCCAGAGCCGTCATCCGGCGCACCTGATCGGGATTGATGATCCTTTCGCAGAAGACGCTGCACTGCTCGTAGATCGGCTTGGGATCGACGTCCTGAGGAAAGCCGACGCCGGTATCGGCGGTACCCACCTGAGAGGCGATCAGCACCACCGGCGAGCCGCTACGATGGGCTTCGAACAGGCCGTTGACGAAATGTAGCGTACCCGGGCCGCAGGTACCGGCACACAGCGCCAGTTCCCGAGTCATGTAGGCTTCGCCACCGGCGGCGAAACCGCCGACCTCTTCGTGGCGCACATGCACCCACTCGAGATCGCTGCGCCGGATCGCGTCGGTGAAGTGATTGATGGTATCGCCGACCACGCCATAGCAGCGCTTGGCGCCCGCCTCGGCAAGGGTTTCGACGATGATTTCAGCGACATTCTGATGACTCATGGGGCGACTCCTGTCACGGCCAGACACTGCCGAAGCGTTGCTGCACTATTCTCGGCGACTTCGACCTCGTCGGCCCGATGAACTGGGCGATGAATGAGATAAAAAAGAGTGAAACAGTGGGCACTGACGAAACGAGGCACTACACGATAGGTGCAGCGCCTCGTTCAAGCGTAGTCGGCAATCGGTGAATCGCCTTGACTCAGGCCATTTCCGCCGGGTCCGGCACCCGCGGAAAACGCGGCGGATGCGCCTGCATATAGGCATGGCAGGCGCGGAGCACGCGAACGTCGTCATGCTTGCCACCGGCGAGCTGGAAACCGACCGGTAGCCCGCGGTCGGTGAACCCGCAGGGAACGGAAGCCGCCGGCTGCTGGCTGAGGTTGAAAGGATAGGAAAACGGCGCCCACTCTTCCCAGTCGCGCATACCGCTGCCCGGCGGCACCTCATGGCCGGCCTCGAATGGCTCGATCGGCACCGTCGGTGTCATCAACAGGTGATACTTCTGGTTGAAGCGTTCCAGGCATTCGGTGAAATTGGCTCTCCGGCCCAGCGTCTGGAACAGGTCGAGCGCACTCCACTGCTCGGCGGTTCGCGCGTTGGCGACCAGCCCGGGATCGAGCTGCTGGCGCTGTTTTTCACTGCACTTCGACCAGAAATCCAGTGATGCGGTGAACCAGAGCTTCTGGAAGATATCGATCGGTGACTCGAATCCCGGGTGAATTTCCTCGACCTCGGCGCCCAGCTGCTCCAGGTTGCGTGCCGCCTCGCGCACTCGGGCGGCGACCTGCTCGTCGACCTCGGCATAGCCCAGTGTCGGCGAGTAGGCGATACGCAGCCCGCGCAGATCCTGATCGAGATCGGCGCCCCAGTCCGCCGGCTGACCCCGCGTGGCATAAGGATCGCGATAATCGTAGCGGCCGATCACGTTGAGCATGCGCACGGCGTCTTCGACGCTGCGCGTCAGCGGGCCGATATGGGATAGCGACGGCTCGGTGGCCGGTGGCCATTGCGGGGTCCAGCCGTAAGTCGGCTTGAACCCGAAGACGCCGGTAAAGGCCGCCGGAATGCGGATCGAGCCACCGGAATCGCCACCCTGGTGCAGCACGCCCATGTTGAGCGCGGCAGCAGCAGCGCCGCCGCCGGAAGATCCTCCCGGTGTCAGCCGCGTATCCCAAGGGTTGTAGGTGGCGCCGAATACCCGGTTGTCGGTCACTGCCTTCCAGCCGAACTCCGGAGTATTGGTCTTGCCGAGAATCACCGCGCCCGCTTCCCGCAGCATCCGGGCTGGCGGGCAGTCCTCTTCACACACGGCGTCCGACGAGGTCAGCGAACCGCCACGCGCCGGCATGCCGGCCACTTCGGCCAGATCCTTCATCGACACCGGAATACCGTCGATGGCGCTCAGCGGCTTGCCCTGCCCCCAGCGCCGCGCCGACGCCTTGGCGGCTTTCTCCGCGCCCTCGCGATCCACGTAAACATACGCATTCACGGCGCCGTTGAAGCGATCGATACGGTCGAGCGAGGCCCGTGTCGCCTCCAGCGGCGATGCTTCGCCGGATCGATACATTCGCTCGAGGCTTACGGCGTCCATATTGCCAAGATCAGTACCTGAATCGGGTTTGCTCACAATCCCTCCACGTCCTGTGGGTGTGGTGCGGTCACACGAATTTCGTCGCGACCAAGCCTAGTCGGCAATCCAGCGGCGGCGCAATGTCGATATCGGACGAGATCGGGTTCACTGGCTCGCTTCAGAAGTCGTGTTCGGCGGCGCTGGGTGCCGACGAATTGGCATTCATGCGCTGCAGGTGCAGCCGTCGCGCCAGGCGGATGACCGGTCGAATCAGCATCTCGACACTACCGATCACGAATAGCCAGGTTCCCGCGTACGCCAGGGAGTCGTAGAAGAAAAAGATGCTGCCGATGACGAACCAGACGCCGACAAGGATATCGTTGGCGATGCTCACGATTTCGTAGCGTTCTCGAATGACCAGCTCGTCGTGGCCAAAATGCAGCGTCAGCGACTCGTTGCCGTCAGAGGTTTGAGTACGTTGGCGGGAACTATGACTCATGATCACGAGACTCCGTTCGAACTGAAAGACATGTCGCCTCAGTCTGGTTCAGCACGCCGGAAGGCGCAAAAGGAGATCCGACTCGGACTCGCCAAGCCATATTCACTGGCTCCGTGACAAATTGTCTTCCATGATGGAATCGAACGAGACGACCTGCTTTTGGCAATCCACGTAACGAGGTGAGAGTCCGTGCCCAATTCGACGCCAGCGCAACATGAGCGCACGCCCGCCGCCGACAACACCACGATGTTCATCTTCGGCGCCGGCGGTGACCTGGTGAAGCGGCTGCTGATCCCGTCACTCTACAATCTGGATCGGGACCAGTTGATCGACCCTGAAATGCAAATCGTCGGCATCGATCTCGCCGAATATGATGACGACGCATTTCGCGCCCATCTCAAGCAGTTCATCGCCGAAAAGGCGGCAGACAGTCATTCGGAAGGACGCATCAAATCGCTGGATGAATCGCGCTGGGCCGAGTTCGAGCAGCGGATCCATTATCTAAAGGGCGACTTTACCGATGAAGCCGTTTATCGCCAGATCGAGGATGCCATTGCCGCCTCCGGCAACGACAATGCGATCTTCTATTGTGCAACGTCGTCGCGGTTTTTCAGCAACATCGCCAAGCAACTCGGCCAGGCCGGACTACTGACCGAACAAGGCGAGAATTATCGACGGTTGATCGTCGAAAAACCGTTCGGACACGATCTCGAATCGGCACGGGCATTGAATGCCGATCTGCTCGAGGTGATGCGAGAAGATCAGATCTACCGGATCGATCATTTCCTGGGCAAGGAGACGGTCCAGAATATCCTTGTCGCCCGCTTTGCCAATGTGCTGTTCGAGCCGTTCTGGAATAACCATTACATCGATCATATCCAGATCACCGCGGCGGAAACGGTTGGCGTCGAGGAACGTGCGGCTTTCTACGACAAAGCCGGCGCCATGCGCGACATGGTGCCCAATCACCTGTTTCAGCTGCTCGCCATGGTCGCCATCGAACCGCCGGCCGCCTTCGGGGCCGATGCCCTGCGCAGCGAGAAGTCCAAGGTGCTGGGTGCCATTCGCCCCTGGACGCCCGAGGAGGCCGCCCACAACTCCGCTCGCGGGCGTTACGAAGCCGGGCAACTCGACGATCAGCCGGTACCGGGCTACCTCGACGAAGATGGCGTCGATGCGGACAGCCAGACCGAAACCTTCGTCGCGATGAAGGTGATGGTGGATAACTGGCGCTGGGTCGGCGTGCCGTTTTATCTGCGTACCGGCAAGCGCATGAGCGCGCGGGATACCGAGATCGCGATCTGCTTCAAACCGGCCCCCTACGCCCAGTTCCGCAATACCGATGTGGAACGGATGGCCTCCAACTGGCTGATCATCCAGATCCAGCCCAACGAGGGAATGTGGTTCGACTTCCAGGCCAAAAGGCCCGGCCCCGAACTCGAGATGGATACCGTCAAGATGGGCTTCGCCTACAAGGACTTCTTCGACCTGCCTGCCGCTACCGGCTACGAAACACTGATCTACGACTGCCTGACCGGCGATCAGATGCTGTTCCAGCGCGCCGATACCATCGAAAACGGCTGGCGCGCGGTAGAGCCTTTCCAGCAAGCCTGGTCCCGCGAGTCGACGACCGGAGAGAACGACATCGAAGGCTACGCCGCCGGGTCCGACGGTCCCGATGGTGCCCACAAGCTGATCCAGCGCGACGGCCGGCTATGGCACCAAGTTGGCTCTCCGACTGGCCCCGGCGTCGCGCCAGTGCCGAGTGGCCGGTGAAACACCGGGAGAACTCGACGGTGGCAGTAACCGATGATCCGGGCTGACAGGGATGCTTTCGATGGTACGGAACGGGAAGGTTTGCATGCCTAGCGCCAGCAAGACCTGGATCGCCGTCGCCGCGATGTTTGCCTTGAACGGAGGCCTGTTCGGCACCTGGGCGTCACGCATTCCCACCGTGGTCGAGCGTCATGCTCTCGACGGCGGCCAGCTGGGGCTACTTCTGTTGACCCTGGCCGCTGGCGCCATCGCCTCGTTTCCGCTCGCCGGACGTGCCTCGGATACCTTCGGCGCGGCGCGCGCGACGCTCGTCATCGCACTGGCTTACACGATCGCGCTGATCCTGATCGCGTGCGCGCCCAACGTCTGGCTGATCGGCGCGGCGCTGTGTCTGTTCGGCGCCGGCCACGGGGGCATGGACGTCACCATGAACAGCTGGGCCGGCGAGGCCGAGAGGCATATCGCCAAACCGGTCATGTCCACGTTTCACGCCATGTGGAGCCTGGGTGCCGGCGCCGGTGCGATGGGCGGGTACCTGGCGACATCGTTCGAGCTCGGTCTGCTGGCGCACTTCGCGCTGGTGGGCATCGTGTTCTGGGTGCTGACGACCTGGCTCGCCGCGATTGGCTGGCCATCGGAGACTCGCAAGCCGGTCAAGGGCGCCAAGCGCTTTCCGCTGCCTCACGGTGCGCTTTTCTGGATCGGTCTCGTCGCAATGTGCGCCGCGCTCGGCGAGGGCGCCATCGCCGACTGGAGCGCGCTGTTTCTGGTCAGCGTCACTTCGGCGACCCAGGCTCAGGGCGCGCTGGGTTACGCGGTGTTTTCAGCGGCCATGGTTGTCATGCGCCTGTTAGGGACGAGCGTGATCATGCGGCTGGGAGAGGTCAATGTCGCCCGGCTCGCCGGCTGTTCGGCGGTCGCTGGCGTTCTGCTGGCCGTCATCCCCGCCAGCTTCGCAGCGACACTGGCGGGTTTCGTGCTGCTCGGACTGGGCTACGCGCTGATCATGCCGCTGGCTTTCTCGCGCGCCGCCAACGACCCGGACACCCCGCCTGGCGTAGCAATTGCCAGCGTTGCCACGCTCGGCTATGGCGGCATTCTGATCGGCCCGCCGCTGATCGGCTTCACCGCGCATTTCATCACGCTGCACTACGCCTTCGCCCTGCTCGGCGTTCTGGCACTGGTGATCGTCGTCAAGGCCTCGGCGCTGGGGCGCCCCGAATCAAGCGCCGCCCCGGCCGCCGAGAGACCTCGCCAGTAGCTTCTCGACCAGCGTTGCCAGGGGCACTGTTACAGGGTCCACGGTCACAGGGTCCACGGCATTCACTCCATCAGCCGCGCCAACGCAAAACCGGCAATCGCGGTGTCCTGCACGCCGGTACCGGTGAGATCGCAGACGGTGATCTGCGAGTCGGAGACACGCAGGCTCTTGCCGCTGGCGATCACGCGGCCCAGCTCGTTGACGGTGAACGGGGGCTGGTGGCCGGCGTAGGCCTTGAGCTCACCATTGTTCTCGCTCTGGGCGCGGGTATCGGCGACGTAGTGATCGGCTCGCTCCATCACCGAGGTATCCAGCTCGCGCTTGTCCGGGCTATCCGAGCCCATGGCGGTGACATGAACGCCTTCACGCAAATGCTCGCCACTCAGCAGCGGCTCCCGCGACGGCGTGGTGGTAACGATGATGTCCGCCTCGCGGCAGGCCTCGCCGATATCGGTATGTACCGCCACGGTCAGGCCGTATTTTTCCTGCATCCGCGCCGCGTAGGCCTCGGCCTTGGCCACGTCCCGCGCCCAGACATCGAGCGTGTCGATGTCGCGCACCAGCATGAGCGCGGCGACCTGCAGCTCCGCCTGCAGCCCGGCGCCGAGCACGGTGACGCGTTGACTGTCGGCACGCGAAAGATGCTTGGCGGCAATGGCGCCAGCCAGCGCGGTGCGAATATCAGTCAGATAGCCTTCGTCGAACAGCACCGCCTCGACCAGCCCGGTCTTGGCCGAGAACACGATCATCAGCCCGTTGAGACTCGGCAGTCCCAGTTTCGGGTTGTCGAAGAAGCCAGGGCTGACCTTGATCGCGAAGCGAGAATTGCCCTTGATATGCGCGGTCTTGACGTCGACCTCACCGTTGGCCTCCTCGATCGCCATCGACAGGATCGGCGGCTGCACCACGTTGCCCTCGCCCAGCGCGCGAAAGCCCGCCTCGACGGCTTCGAGAGCGGCGTGATCGAGACTGACGACGTCCTGAATCTGCTGGCGGTTATAGAGTTCCATCGGGATGACTCCTGAGTCCATTCGGTTGAATTCGTAACAGCATTCGAGCGCTCAGCGCTCTGGATAGTCGATCAGGGTTTTCGCCCGCATCAGGGTTTCGGCGTCGACGCCATTGCCCGAGACAATCAGCGCCACCTTCTCGCCCCGAACGTCGATGCCGTGCTCCTCGATGGCGGCGAGCCCGACCGCGGCGGCGCCTTCCACCAGCATTTTTTCATGCTCGAAGAAGTGCAGCATGGCGCGGGCAATGGCCGTTTCCGACACCTGGCAATGATCGTCCATGACCTCGCGGACCAGCTCGAACGTGCAGCGGTTGTCGAGCCCGATCCCGCCACCCAGCGAGTCCGCCAGCGACGCTTCTTCCTCCACCTCGACCGGCTCGCCGGCGGCAAGGCTCTCGATCATTGCTGCGCCGCGCTGCATGCTGACGCCGGTCACGTGGACCTTCGGGTTGATGCCCTTGACCGCGCGCCCGATGCCGCCAAGCAGCCCGCCACCAGAAAGCCCGATCAGCACCCGGTCCAGCTCGGGGACGTCTTCCATCAGTTCGAGCCCGATGGTGCCCTGCCCGGCCGCGATCAACGGATCGTCGAAGGGCTCGATCAGCGCCATGCCCTCCTCGGCGACCAGACGCCGCGCCTCGACGAAGGCATCGTCCTGGGAGCGTCCGATGATCCGGGCTTCGGCACCCAGCGCCTCGATGGCCGCTACCTTGTTGGCCGGTACCAGTTCGGAGACGCAGATGATGGCGCGGGCGCCGAGCCGCTTCGATGCCCAGGCCACCGCGCGGCCATGATTGCCGGTGGAAGCCGTGGTCACGCCGCGCTCCAGCTGTTCCGGCGACAGCGACGCGATCTTGTTGAGCGCGCCTCTCAGCTTGAAGGCGCCGCTCGGCTGCAGGGTTTCCAGCTTGAGATAGATCTCGGCATCGAAGCGCGTCGAGAGGCTCTGGGAAAGTATCAGCGGCGTCCGCGCCGCCTGGCCGGCGATGCGGCTTCGCGCCAGATAGATGTCGTGAAGCGTCACGGGGTCTGACATCGTTGAGCGATTCCCGATTGAGAAAATGGAAACGGCAGGATGGACGTTTCCACCCTGCCGCAGTCTCATGGCGCCATCAACACTCAGGCGTTCAGCTTGCCTTCGCGCGTCAGCTCATCGGTGATCTTGTCGACGGCTCGCTTGGCGCGGGCGATCACTTCATCCACCTGGCCACGATCGATCACCAGCGGCGGCGCGAAGCCGAGAATGTCACCGTTGGGCATGGCGCGGGCGATCAGGTTCTCTTCCATCGCCGCGGCCGCGACCCGGGCACCGACCTTGAGCGACGGATCGAAGGGTGCGTACGCGCCCTTGGTTGGCGCGAATTCCAGCGCCGCCATCAGCCCCTCGCCACGTACGTCACCGACCAGCGGGTGCTCGCCGAAGGTTTTCTTGAGCTGGGCATTGAAGTAGGCACCGGTCTCGGCGGCGTTACCCACCAGGTTTTCGCGCTCGATGATATCGAGATTGGCCATGGCGGCGGCGGCGCCCAGTGGGTGGCCGGAGTAGGTCCAGCCGTGACCGATCGGGCCGTATTCGCCGGTGCCATCTTCCAGTGCCTTCCACACCCGTTCGCCGACGATCACGCCGGAAAGCGGCTGATAGGCGCTGGTCAGCCCTTTGGCGATGGTCACCAGATCCGGCTTGATGCCGTAATGCTGGAAGCCGAAATCGCTGCCCAGACGGCCGAAGCCGCTGACGACTTCGTCGGCGATCAGCAGGATGTCGTGGCGCTTCAGCACGGCCTGGATCGCATGCCAGTAGCCTGCCGGGGGCGGGATGATGCCGCCCGTGCCCAGCACCGGCTCGCCGATGAAGGCGCCGATGGTTTCCGGCCCTTCGCGCTGGATCATCGCTTCAAGCTGTTCGGCACAGTAGGCGGAGAATTCGCGCTCGCTCATCTCGCCGCGTGGACGTCCGTTACTGTCTACACCGCCCCGAGGCCGGCGGTAATAATATGGCGCCTCGGTATGCAGCACGCCCTCGATGGGCAGGTCGAAATGCTGATGGAACGCGGGCAGGCCGGTGAGCGAGCCGGCGGCGATACTGGAGCCGTGGTAACCGCGCTGACGCGAGATGATCTTTTTCTTCTGCGGCCGGCCGGTGACGTTGTGGTAATAGCGCACCAGCTTGATTTGGGTCTCGTTGGCGTCGCTGCCGGAAAGCCCGTAATAAACCTTGTTCAAGCCGTTGCCGGCGAGCTTGGCAATGCGCTCGGAAAGCGCGATCAATGGCTCGTTGGAGTGGCCGACATAGGTGTGGTAGTACGCCAGCTCCTTGGCCTGGGCGTAGATCGCCTCGGCGATTTCGGTGCGGCCATAACCGATGTTGACGCAGTAGAGCCCGGCGAAGGCGTCGATCATCTCGCGGCCGTCGCGATCGACGATGGAGATCCCCTTACCACCGGTGATGACGCGCCCCGGCGCATCGCCCTGGGCGTAATCGCGCAGATGGGTGGACGCATGGAAAACGTGGCGGCGATCGTTGTCGATCAGGGTACGAGTATCGGTCATACGATTTCCTTACCGAAAGAGGATTGCTGCCGTGCTCGCACTATCGAGCGATGTCGGAAACGGCAGCGATCCGGGCGGGCGCAGCGATCGGAACGATCCTTGTGTCATACCCGCGTTGAAATTCCTGAAACTTATGAATTGCTCGCCGACGGCATATTGCCCATGCAGTAGTACTTGGTATCGAGATACTCATCGAGCCCCGCAGCGCCACCTTCACGACCCAGCCCCGACTGCTTGACGCCGCCGAACGGGATCGGCGCGCCGGTCATCTTGACGCTGTTGACGCTGACCATGCCGTACTCGAGTCCGCGCATCAGCTTCCAGATCCGGCGCACGTCGTAGGTGTAGAGATAGGCGGCCAGACCGTATTCGGTGTCGTTGGCCAGCCGGAGAACCTCTTCGTCATCGTCGAACGCGCAGACACCGGCGACCGGCGAGAAGGTCTCCTCGCGGAACACGCGCATCTCCGGGGTGATGTCAGCCAGCAATGTCGGCATGAAGAAGTTCTCGCCGGGCGCCGGGCGCTCTCCACCCAGCTGGCGCGCGCCCTTCTGGATGCCGTCCTCGACGATACCCCGAGCGGAATCGACCGCACGCTTGTGAATCAGCGGGCCGATATCGCTTCCCTCTAGGCCGTTACCGACCTTCAGCGCCTGCATGTGCACCACGAAGCGTTCGACGAAGGCATCGTAGATCTTGCGGTGAACGAAGATGCGGTTGGCGGCGAGACAATCCTGCCCGGCGGTCTGGAACTTGGCGGCGACCGCTTCTTTCGCCGCGGCATCCGGGTCCATGTCGTCGCAGACGATGAACGGCGCGTTACCGCCCAGCTCCAACGACATCCGCTTGACGCTGGACGAGCTCTGACGCATCAGCAGTTTGCCGACACGGGTCGAACCGGTGAACGAGATGTTGCGGATGCGGTTGTCGTTGCACAGCACTTCGGAGACGGTCGCCGGATCGCCGGTGACGACGTTGAACACGCCCGCCGGGATCCCGGCCCGCTCGGCCAGTTCGGCCAGTGCCAGCGCGGAATATGGCGTCTCGTTGGCCGGCTTGACGATCACCGTGCAACCGGCCGCCAGCGCCGCCCCCGCCTTGCGCGTGATCATCGCCAGCGGAAAGTTCCACGGCGTGAACATCGCCGAGACGCCGACCGGTTCCTTGATCGTGCCCAGCGCCGCGTTGGGAATATGGCTGGGAATGGTCACGCCGTAGGCGCGCTTGGCCTCTTCGGCGAACCACTGAATGAAGCTGGCGCCGTAGTCGACCTCGCCACGGGAATCGTCGAGCGGCTTGCCCTGCTCGTAGGTCATCAGCAGCGCCAGGTCTTCCTTGTGCTCGTGCAGCAGGCGATACCAGGCATGAAGCTTCTCGGCGCGCTCATGGACGTTGATCGCTCGCCATGCGGCGAAAGCATTCTCTGCCGCGGTCACCGTGTCGGTGATCTGGGCCGCTTCCAGCAGCGCGCAATGACCCAGAGTCTCTCCTGTGGCGGGATCGACGACCGCTTCTTCGCGACCCTCGCTACCGTGGGTCCATTTGCCATCGATATAGGCGTACTGGCGGAAGAGTCTGGGATCGTTGAGTTTCATATCGCCTCCTGCTTGGGTCTGGACAACAAAGGCTGTCGGCGGTGGGGCAGAACGGGTTGCCTATCCTGCGAATGCGCCCATGGTATCGATTCGGCGGCAGGAAACTTTTCGTCTCGACCGCTTTGCGGCACGCTTTCTTTCGAAAGCCCGGTCAGGAGTTGCGGTTTTTTTGGCGGGATAAGCTTCACTGCTAGAGTCATCGCTTTGCTTGACCGTCAATTAGCCACCGGTGAGCTTGTTGAGCGACTGATAGAAAGCCAAGCCATTCAAAAAGCGTTACTTCATCGTCATCGCCGGTGACTTGATCCAACAGACGTTCACCACTCAATGCTGAATTGCTCGCCATCAAGGAAAATTTTATGACACCGCGTTTCAAGCAGATAGATCACATGCACGTTCATGTTCTCGACAGAGCGACCGCCGAAAAGTGGTACGCCGACACGCTCGGCTTAAAGCGAGTTACCGAATTCGAGCAGTGGGCCACTGCGGATGGCCCATTGATGATTGCAGACGATGAGCGAGCTGTTTGTCTCTCGCTTTTCGAGCGCCCGGCCAGCGACAGGCACGCCACGATCGCATTCGGCGTCGATGCTGCGGAATTTATCGCTTGGAAAGAGCATCTCGAGAAGTGTTTGAAACAGCCGCCAACACTCGAAGACCACGAATTATCGTGGTCTCTCTACTTCAAGGACCCGGATGACAACCCTTTCGAGATCACTTCATATGACTGCGAAAAGCTCAAACACCATCTAACGAGCTAGTCCGATATTGAAGGCAGTACCGGCGGCCCTTCGCGCTTGACCGTCTTGGTGACGATGTAGGTGAAGTAGCGCTCGATACCCAGATCGGATACGAGCCAGGCATCGATCAGGCGTTGATAGGCGTCGATGCTGTCGGCAGCGATCTTGACCAGATAATCGACCCCGCCGCCGACCGCGACGCACTCGGCAACGACAGGCTCATCGCGCATGGCGCTCTCGAAACGCTGAAAGCTCTCGGCGTTATGCTGCTTGAGCTCGATCTGCACCCACACCGGCGTGCGTTTGACGATGGCGTCGGGATTGATGCGGGCGCTGTAACCTTCGATGACCCCGGCTTTCTCCAGCCGCTTCACTCGTTCCCAGCACGGGCTGACGGAGAGGCTGATCGCCTCCGCCAGCCGCGACTTGGTAATCCGGCCGTCGTGACTGAGAATCTCGAGGATCTTGAGGTCGTAGCGATCGAGTCTCATTCGGCCGGCTTCGGGGCCGATAAAGAACCCTCACGTTCCAGCGACTCGACCACTTCCGCGACCACAGCGATGGTATCGCCCATCCCCACCTTGGCCGGGAACCGCCGAGCGATCAGCACGCCGTCGCGCTGGGCGCGATATTCGACCGGCACTGCGCCGGTGCGACTCATGTCGTAGACACGCGCCAGCACGTCGCCCTGCTGAACCATTTCTCCCAGGGACAGCGTCAGTTCCAGCAGGCCGGAATGCTCGCTCTGCACGTAGCAGCTGGCATCCGGCATATCGACGTAGATCATGGGTTCGGTCGGCTTCTCGATCTCGCCAGCCATCAACCCATAGTGAATCAGGAAATTGCGCACGCCGCGCTCGGTCAGCGCCAGGCTCTGCGGCGTCGAGGTGCCGCCGCCGCCGAGCTCGGTGGTGACGAAGGTCTTGCCCTGGGACTCCACCGCGGTGTCGTAAAGCTTGGTGGCATCGAGTTCGAACATCATCATCGCGTAAGGCGCGCCGAAGGCGACGGCGCCGGCGAGACTCGCGCGCTCCTGGGCGAGATCGTCGAGCCGGTGCGCCGCGGCGAACGGCACGATGTCCAGCGTGCGACCGCCGGAGTGCAGATCCAGCGCCACGTCGCACATCGGTACCAGCACCCGAGTGAAATAGTCGGCGATCTGACTCGTCACGCCTCCATTGGGGTCGCCGGGAAAGCTGCGATTAAGGTTGCCGCCATCCAGCGGCGACGTTCGCTTGCCCGCTTCTGCCGCCGGCGTGTTCATCATCGGCACGATGATTACGCGACCGCGCACGTCTTCTGCCTTGAGCGTACTGGCGAGCTTGAGCAGCGAGGTGATGCCTTCGTACTCGTCGCCATGATTGCCGCCGGTCAAGAGAGCCGTCGGCCCTTCGCCGTTGGCGACCACGGTGATCGGGATCATCACCGCGCCCCACGCAGAGGTGTCGATGGAGATCGGCAGTTTGAGAAAACCGTGCTGAACGCCCTGGGCATCGAAGTCGACGGTGGCGCTGATCGGGCTGGGACGCAGGGTTGCGGACATGCGAACTCTCCTCAATGAAACGGATGACGCGCCGCAGCGAATCGCTAACAGGCGCGTCATTGAAAGGTAGCAAAATAGCCGGGCGGGGCGGATCCCGGGCGGGCCTCAGGCCCGCTATCCGGCCTCGTTCCACCAACGACCGGCGACTCTTGTTTAATGCACATATTTGACGAACAGCTGCCGCGGCTTATCTAACCAACAGCTGATCCGGTTTATTTGACCAGCAGCTGATCCGGCTTACTTGACGAACAGCTGGCGCGGAAAATTGCACAGCGGCTCGGCGCCGTTCTCGGTGATCAGGATGCTTTCGGTGATCTCGAGGCCCCAGTCGTCCATCCACATGCCGGGCATGAAGTGAAAAGTCATGCCGGGCTCGAGGATCGTCTCGTCGGAAGGACGCAGGCTCATGGTGCGCTCGCCCCAGTCCGGCGGATAGCTGATCCCGATCGGATAGCCGCAGCGCGCGCCGCCGCGATCGAAGCCGTACTTGTCCATCGCCGCGCCCAGCGCCAGCGCGATATCGGCACAGCGATTGCCGGGCTTGGCCACCGCCAGCCCGTTGTCGATCCCTTCGAGCAGGGCCGATTCGCCGCGGATGAAATCCTGCGGCGGCTTGCCCAGAAAAACGGTCCGCGATAGCGGCGCGTGATAGCGCTTGTAGCAGCCGGCGATCTCGAAAAACGTGCCCTCGCCCTTACGAAACGGGGTGTCGTCCCAGGTCAGGTGCGGCGCGGCGGCGTCGCTGCCGGTCGGCAGCAGCGGCACGATCGCCGGATAGTCGCCGCCATGGACCGTGCCATGCTCGTCGGTCCAGCCTTCGGTGCCCACGCGGTAGATCTCGGACACCAGCTTGCTCTTGGCCAGGCCCGGTTCGATCATCTCGATGATCCGCGTGTGCATGCACTCGACGATTCTCGCCGCCGTGCGCATGTAGGCGATCTCCTGGGGCGACTTGATCGCCCGGCACCAGTTGACCAGCGCCGTGGCGTCGATCAGCTGCGCGTGTGGCAACTCCTTGAGCAGGCTGACGTAGGCCTTGCCCGAGAAGTAGTAGTTGTCCATCTCCAGCCCGACATTGCCGGTATGCCAGCCATATTCCGGCAGCACCGACTGGGCCAGATACTCCATCGGATGCATGTCCGGATTCTGAACGTAGTAGTCGGGGTAGTAGCGCACGCGCTCGGCGTCCATCCAGCAGGTACGCCAGGCACCGTTGGCGTCCTGGCGCCGCCCGTACCAGACTGGCTCGCCTTCCAGGCCCACCAGCACGCACTGATGCACATAGAACGACCAACCGTCATAACCCGTCAGCCAACCCATGTTGGAGGGGTCGCTGACGACGAGAACATCGATTCCGCGATTCGCCATGGAAACGCGCACTTTGTGCAAACGGCTGGCGTACTCTTCACGCGAGAAAGGCAAGGAAACCTGAAACATGGCGCCACTCGACTAACGGGACTGAATGATCGAGACATCGGCCATCGAGGGGTTCGGGTCGAATGTCCTGCCGCTTGCCGACCGGGTGAGAAATTGTCATGATTTAAACCGTAATATTCATGACAATTATCGGTCAATGCATCGAGGACGATAGTAGCATCGTCGCTCAGCGTGCCGTCAAAGGCTTTATTGCATCATGACAATCGACCTGACGCCCTTCCTTGGCGGCCACGGCCCCAAATACCTTTCCATCGCCCGCGCCCTCGCCGAGGCGGTCCGCCACGGCGTGCTGACTCCGGGCATGCGCCTGCCGACGCATCGTGAGCTGGCAGAGACGCTGGGTGTCAGCGTGCAGACGGTATCTCGAGCCTACGAACAGGCCGAGAAGAGCGGTCTCGTTCAGGCGCGTGTCGGCAGTGGCACCTGGATTCGCGATGCCGAAGGCGACTCCGAAAACGAGTACCTGCGAGCACCGGCGGCGGTCACCGATGCCGCCCCCATCGATCTGTCGATCGCCCATCCGGTGTGCCCGCCGTCTCATCATCGACGCTTCCGGCAGGCGCTGGCAGAACTCGCGGAAACGGCCCACGCCGACGTCATCGGCGCCTGCAGGCCGATCGCCGGTCTTCAGCACCAGCGCGAACGCGCTAACGCGTGGCTGAAGGAGCGTCTCGGCGTGCCGGGCGAGACCGACGATCGGCTGCTCTGCAACGGCGCCGCCCATGGGTTGATGCTGGCGATCGCCACGGTCGTCCAGCATGGCGATATCGTGCTGACGGAAACGCTGACGGACCACGGTCTGATCGCGCTGGCCCGCACGCTCGGCTTCCAGCTCCATGGCGTGGCGATCGACGAACAGGGCGTCATTCCCGAAGCGCTGGAGGCGGCCATCGTCAAATACCGCCCGCGCGCGGTCTGCCTGACGCCGACCCAGCTCAACCCTACCGGCGCCACCATGGAGAACGCCCGGCGCGATGTCGTGGCCGATATCCTGCTGCGTCACGATGTGTGGCTGATCGAGGACGACGTCCATGCACTACTGGAGCCCGTGGGATTGATCCCGTTGACCGCCCGCCTGCCCCAGCAGAGTTTCCACGTCACCAGCCTGACCAAGGCGACCGTCCCCGGGCTGCGCGCCGGCTATCTCAGCGTGCCCCGCGGGCAGATGCATCACACGCTGCCGAGACTGCGCGCCACCAGCTGGATGGCGACGCCGCTGGTCTTCGAAATTGCGGATTACTGGCTGGCCAGCGGCATGGTCGACACCCTGGCGCATGAGCAGCGCCAACTGCTGGCGGAGCGTCAGGCGCTGGCCGCCCGCAAGCTGGCGGGCCATGCCATCGAATCGCGCCCCAGCAGCCTGCATATCTGGCTGGCACTGCCCGAACCATGGCGAGCGGAAGAGCTACAGCAGCAGGCACGCCAGGAAGGCGTCGCCATCACCACCGCGCAGCCGTTTCTGGTCGAACAGTCCGCCATGCCGCGCCGCGTGCGTATCAGTCTGGGAGCCGAGCCGGACTTGGCGCGTCTCGCCAGCGGGCTGGACGTGCTAAGCCAACTGCTGGGCGAAGCGCCGCCGCCGATGCTGGAAATCGCTTATTGAAGGCCACGAGCGACGAGCTGCGAGCTGCGAGCTGCGAGCTGCGCAAACAGCGTCAACTGGCGAGCCAACCCGCCAAGCTGCGCGCCGATTTCTTTCACCATGGACAACCTGCCATGATGACGAGACATGACCATACAGCGACGACGGAGCCGAGATGCGAGTCCTGATCTATCACAACGATGCCGAGCAATGGCGCCATATTCTGCGCGAGCGCCTGCCGACCGCCGAAATTGTCGTCGCGAAGGACAGCGGCAACCCGCAGGTCGATTACCTGGTCGCCTGGAAGCCGCCGGCTTCGGTGTTCGACGAACAGACGGCGCTCAAGGGCATCGTCAATCTGGGTGCCGGGGTGGATGCCCTATTACAGAACCCCTCGCTGCCCCGCGAGCTCCCCATCGTCAAGCTGCGCGACGCCGGTATGGGCGAGTTGATCGGCGACTATGCGCGCTACGGCGTACTGCATTTCCAGCGCGACTTCGACCGCTACCGACGCCAGCAGGCGACGAGCGAATGGCGCGAGGTGCCGGTCGTCGACAAGCCCGACTGGCCGATCGGTGTGCTGGGTCTCGGCGCCATCGGCACGCGGGTGGCGCAGATGCTCGCCGCCGATGGTTATCCGGTCCTCGGTTGGAGTCGCTCGCCCAAACAGATCGACGGACTCACCTGCCATCACGGCGACGACGGGCTCGACACGCTGCTGCGACAGGTCAAGACGCTGATCACCCTGCTGCCGGACACCCCGGCCACGCGCCACATCATCGACCGCGACAATCTGGCCAAGCTCCCCGATGGCGCCAGCCTGATCAACCCCGGTCGCGGCACGCTGATCGACGAGCCCGCCCTGCTCGACGCGCTCGGCGATGGAGAGTCGGAAGGCCACCTGCGCGGCGCTCTGCTGGATGCGTTCCCGAGTGAACCGTTGGCATCAGACAGCCCGCTATGGCGCCATCCGCGCATCCTGATCACCCCGCACATGGCCGGGCCGACGCCGATCGGCGCTGCCGCCGATCAGGTCGCCGACGCGCTGGACGCGATGTCGAAAGGCAAGGCGGTCGAGACCATCGATCCCGAGGCGGGGTATTGAACTTTTGATGGGCGGAACCTGACCGGGCAAACGACGTCTGAAGGGGACTCTAGTTTTCACATAGGAGCTCCGATGCCGACGAGCCTATTCAAACCTCGCATCGCCGCCCTTCTGGTCGCCATGCTTTGCTGGAGCGGCTCGATATTCGCCGCGCCGACGCCGTTCACCGCCCACTATCAGCTCGACATCAGTGGCTGGCCGGACGCGACGATCACCCACCAGCTGTCGCGCGTGGGCAATGACTCGCAACCCGGCGGTGGCTGGGACAATGTCTGGGAGAGCGCCATGCGCGCCAGCATCAAGGTCGCCAGCGGCGAAGAGCGCGGCCGGTTCGAGCTGGACGGTGACCGCGTGCAGGCGCTCGACTACACCAGCGCGTACTCGCTGGTGGGGATCGGCGACGAGTATCACCTGGACCAGTCGCAGCTGCAGTCGCTGCCGGACCGCCAGACGGCGCTGTTCGAGCTGTCGCGCAAGGCGCCTGACGCCCGCTGCGCCAGCACGCAGGTATCGCCCTGCGAGCTCGACTACCAGAACCACAAGGGCAAGACGGAAACGCTCTACTACCGCGTGACAGATCGCGGCGATATCGATACGCCGGCCGGTACGTTTCCGGGCGTTACCGTGGATACCTGGGATCCGGACAAGCGTGATCGCCATCTCTACTTCACCTTCCACCGCGAGATACCGGGTCTGCTGCTGAAGATGCGCTACGTCAAAGAGGGTGAGGAGCGTAGCCACCTAACGCTGACCGATCTGGCACTGGATCAGCCGAACGACGCCACAGGAAGCACCGCCGAGCAATAACCGTCCGGCTGTCTTCCCTCTTCGACACGTATCCTCTAGAGTTCTTGCCCATTCACGGGCGCCGATTTATCGGCGTCCGTTTTCGTGTTGTGCTCGCTTTTCATTGATACGCGCCTGGAGTCGGCATGCTGCTTGGACTGTTGTGGATTCTGCTCCCTCTGATCGTGGGCTACCTGATACCCGTACACCAGGCCGGGATCCGTCAGGCGATCGATCAAGGTGTCGGCGCCTCGGTCTACGTGATTCTGCTGCTGATGGGCGTGAGCCTCGGCGGGCTCGAAGATCTGCTCGGCCAGCTATCGCGGATCGGAGCCACGGCGCTGGTGCTGTTCGTGGTGATCTCGCCGATCAATCTGCTGGCGCTGGCCTGGTTATCGCGGCGACGGCTGGCGCGCTGTCAACCGCTGGTGGATAGCGACGAGGGCGGTTCGGCTCCCGCCGGCAAGCTGCAGGCGATGCTAGGGTCATTGCAGCTGGCAGGGGTCGTGCTGCTCGGCGTCTGTCTCGGCGCGGGCGCTCAAACTCTCGGTTGGCACCTGGCTCCGCTGGCGGAAACACTGGCAACCTGGGCACTCTACGCCCTGCTCTTTCTGATCGGCTGTCAGCTGCGTAATTCCGGACTCGGCCTGCGCCAGATTCTGCTCAATCGGCTGGGGCTGGCGATCGCGGTGACGGTATTCGTGAGTTCGATGCTGGCAGGGCTGATCGCGGCACCGCTGCTGCAACTGCCGTGGAACGAAGGTATGGCGCTGGCGTCAGGATTCGGCTGGTATTCGCTCTCCGGGATTTTGATCGGCGACCAGCTCGGGCCGGTGCTCGGCGGCGCGGCCTTCTTCAACGACCTGGCCCGGGAACTGCTCGCCTTCCTGCTGGTGCCGCTGTTCATTCGCCGCGCTATGCCGCTGGCGATCGGCTACGCCGGCGCGACGTCGATGGATGTGAGCCTCCCGGTGATCCAGCAGTACGGCGGCATCACCTGTGTACCGCTGGCCATCGTCAGCGGCTTTCTGCTGTCGCTGCTGTCACCACCGCTGATTCTGCTGTTGCTGTCATTCTGACCTCGAGCCATCATTCTCACCCGATCACTCCCGCGATCTACGACGATGGCCCAAAGGAAAGGGTCAAACCACACATGATAATCTGCCTAGAAGTTACCGGTAACAACCGAAACAACAACCGGTCATAACCACTCGCTTCCGGGGATTGCCATGCCGCGTCGTTCGTCGGGGCGCGTCACGCTTCAGCATATTGCCGAACGTGTCGGCGTCACCAAGGTCACGGTGTCACGCGCCCTGCGTGAACCCCATCTCGTTTCCGCGGCGCTGCGACTGCGGATCGAATCCGCCATCGACGAGCTCGGCTACATCCCCAACCATTCCGCCGGGGCGCTGGCGAGCGGGCGCTCGCACAGCGTGGCTCTGTTGATTCCCTCACTCTCCAATTCGGTGTTTTCGGAGATCCAGCGCGGTATCGAGGAAGGGCTCGGCGCCGCAGGCTATCAGGTACTGATCGGTCATACCGGCTATTCGATTCTCGAGGAGGAGCGGCTGATCGATACCTATCTTTGCTACGGCGTCGAGGCGCTGATTCTGCCCGGCTCTCGCCATACCGATCATGCTCGCCGCCTGCTGACCCGGGCCCGGGTGCCGGTGGTCGAGACGCTGGAACTGACCGAGACGCCGCTGGACATCAACGTCGGGCTCGACCAGCACGAGGCCGGCAGGGCGATGACGCAAACGTTCCTCGATCAGGGCTATCGGCGGGTCGGCTTTCTTGGCGCGCGCATGGATTATCGTGCGCAGCTGCGCCTGGCAGGCTGGGAAACGGCCATGCGCCAGGCGGGCCTGTCGACCGAGCGCTGCCTGACGACGCCGCACCCCTCTTCCTACCGGCTGGGCGGCGAGATGCTGGCATCGATGCTGGAGCGATGGCCGGATCTGGAGGGCATCTTCTGCGGCAACGACGATCTGGCCGCCGGCGCGTTGTTCGAATGCCAGCGGCGCCGTCTCGACGTGCCAGCGCAGTTGGCCCTGGCCGGCTTCAACGGATTGGACATCACCGAGGCGACCGCGCCGCCGCTGGCAACCGTTGTAACCCCGCGACGCCGCATTGGCGATACCATCGCCACACGGCTACTGGCACGGCTCAAGGGCGCACCGCTGGCGCCGATCAGCGAGGATCTGGGATTCCGGATTCGGCGCGGCGGCAGTCTGTGACGGAGGTATCAAACCGGCTTTTCATCACACCGGGTTTTACCGCTCTGCAGCCAGAAAGCGCTTTTCGAGTTTCAATACCGATTCATTGACCACCTGCTCGAGCGTCCCGGCGATATCGACGGTGACGGCTTCGTCATTGCCCGGTGCCTCGAGCGTGGCCAATTGGCTGTCGAGCATCGCCTCACCCTTGAAAAAGTGATCGCGACGCGACTGAATGCGCTGCAGCAGCAGTTCGCGGCTTCCGGCGAGGTGAACGAAGGTCAGGGCCTCGTCGCCTTTGCGCAGGATATCGCGATAACGGCGCTTCAGTGCCGAGCAGCCGATGACCAGCGTCTCCCCCTGCGCCTTGGCTTCGGCCAGAAACTCTGCCAGCCGGTTCAGCCAGCCTGCGCGATCGTCGTCGTCGAGGGGCTCGCCGCGAGACATCTTGGCGACGCTCTCCGGCGAATGGTAGTCGTCCCCGTCCAGGAAACGTCCGCCTAGTGCGGTCGCCAGTCGCTGCCCGACTTCGGTCTTGCCGCAGCTCGATACGCCCATCACGACGATGCGCTGACCCATCTTTGCGTCCATGACGTTGCCTTCCGATTGATGCGTGTGTGATTGATGCTTGAGCGGTTCTTGACCCAGTGATTTTTGACCCAGTGATTCTTGACCGAACGATTCTCGCATAGCTGGCTGATGCCTGCGTCGTTCGCGTCGAGCCCTCGCCCCCTTCAGCCCGGCGACTCGCCCGATTCGATTATCGAGGAATCCGGACCCACTCGGCGACGGTTTGGCCTAAACCAATTTGGCCGTGATTGTCTCTACACCTTTAGGTGCATTGTTGAGACCGACTTGTTACCGGTAACATTCATTTTCTCCAACTCTACCGCGAAGCACAACGCCACCAAGGGCGTATATCCAGCTCTTGCGTCACGTGTTCTCACAAAGGATTTTCGTTGCCATGGATAGCCCCACTTCCCTGATACTTGCCGCATTGGGCAGCATCATCGTGCTGCTCTATCTGGTCATGAAGCTGCGCCTGCACGCGTTCGTCGCCCTGCTGGTGGTCAGCGGGCTGGTCGGGCTGTTTACCGGCATGGACGTCGACCAGCTGCTGGATACGGTCGAAAAAGGCATGGGCGGTACGCTGGGCTTCGTCGCTACCGTCGTCGGCCTGGGCGCGATGTTCGGCAAGATGCTGGAAGTTTCCGGCGGTGTCGACCGTCTGGCCAGCACGCTGCTCGATAAATTCGGCGAGAATCGCTCGCAGTGGGCGATGGGCGTCACCGGTTTCCTGGTGGCCATCCCGGTCTTTCTCGACGTCGCGTTCATTATTCTGGTGCCATTGATCTATGCACTGTCGCGCCGCACCAAACGTTCGCTGCTCTATTACGGTATTCCGCTGCTGGCCGGGCTCGCCGTCACCCACTCGTTCATCCCGCCGACGCCAGGCCCGATTGCCGTCGCCAAGCTGATCGGCGCCGATCTCGGCTACGTGATCCTGTTCGGTGCGATCTGTGGCCTGCCGGCCATGATCATTGCCGGTCCGCTATTCGGCCGCTGGATCGCCAAGCGCATCGACGCGCAGATCCCCGAGTACATGGATCTGCCGAAAAACGACGTCGATACCACCGGCCTGCCCAGTTTCAAGCTGATCCTGGCGATCATTCTGCTGCCGCTGGCGCTGATCGTGCTCAATACCGTTTCGGGCGTCATTCTGCCGGACGATAGCCCGGTCCTGGCCGCCCTGACCTTCCTGGGTCATCCGTTCGTGGCACTGACGCTGGCCACGCTACTGGCGTTCACCTTGCTGGGCACGCGCCGCGGCATGAGTCGTGAACAGGTCATGGAAGTCGCCACCAAGGCGCTGGAGCCGGCCGGCATCATCATTCTGGTCACCGGTGCCGGCGGCGTGTTCAAGCAGGTGCTGATCGACTCCGGCGTGGGCGAAGTGATGGGCAACATCATGGCCGACAGTGCGCTGCCGCCGATTCTGCTGGCGTTCCTGATCTCCGCCGCCGTCCGCGTGATTCAGGGCTCGGCCACGGTAGCCATGATCACCGCCGCCGGCCTGATGGCGCCGGTCATCACCACGCTCAATCTCGACGGCCCGGTGCTCGGCCTGCTGGTGATCTCGATCGCCTCTGGCGCCACGGTGCTGAGCCATGTCAACGACTCCGGCTTCTGGCTGGTCAACCGCTATTTCGGCCTGACCGAGGCACAGACGCTGAGAAGCTGGACGGTAATGGAGACTCTCATCGGGGTGATCGGGCTGGTGATGGCGCTGATTATTGGCCTGTTCATCTAGGCAAACGAGATGGACTGACGCAAGACGCCCGCTGCGTGAAACACGCAGCGGGCGTTGTCGTTTGCGACCTCGGCGTCGCGCTAGCGGCCTTCCAGCGCCTCCCGCACCGTCTCTTCGCGACGTCGCGACAACTCCTTGCCCAGTTCCGGGCCGCGAAAGCCGTCATCGAGCAGCGCCTGGGGCAATATCTGCGCGGCCAGCCGCCAGGCCAGCGCCAGGTCGTCCGCCAGCTCACCGTCATCATGCGCGATCAAAGCCAGCAGCGGCGCCACCCGCTCCGGCCGTCGCCAGGCATCGATGGCGTCGAGCCAGGTCATGATCGCTTCGGCGCGATCACTTTCGGCCGCGGGCCGCTCACCGTCCAGCTGTCGACGCAAACGACGGGACAGGGCGGCCAGACGCATGGCATCCCGGTACGCATTGGGCGCCTTGACGGCGTCGTTGAGCCGGGCCTGTTCGACGTCCTCGAGATGCTCGCCGAGTCGCGCCCAGCGCCACAGCGCCTGCTGCGACGTCGTGGACTCGTCCGGCACGCGACCGAGCCTGGCAATCACGTTGGCCAATGCCGGCGTCGCCAACGGCGGCATCAGCTCGGCCAGTGCCCCGCAGTCGTCGAGCGTCTCGAAGTAAGCGCCGGGTTCGGCTTCGCCGAGGGCCTTGTGTGTCTCGGTCCAGACGCGTTCGGCGACCAGATGACGCATCTCGCCACTGGCCACCAGCTGACCCATCAGCGCCTGGGTTTCCGCTGCGATCGTGAAACCCAGTTTGCGATAGCGGGCCAGAAACCGGGCCGCCCGCAGCACGCGCAGAGGATCTTCGACGAACGCCGCCGAGACGTGCTTGAGCTGTCCGGCGGCGAGATCGGCGGCGCCCCCATAGGGGTCGATCAGCTCGCCGTCCGGCGTCTCGGCCATGGCGTTGATGGTGAAGTCGCGCCGCGCGAGGTCAGCCTCGAGCGTGACGTCGGGGCTGGCGTGAACCTCGAACCCGGTATAGCCGTGACCCTGCTTGCGCTCGGTGCGGGCCAGCGCGTACTCCTCGTGTGAATCGGGATGCAGGAAGACCGGAAAATCCCGACCGACCGACTTGAACCCGCGCTGGCGCATCGATTCCGGCGTGGTGCCGACCACGACCCAGTCGCGGTCGCCGACCGGCCACCCCAGTCGGGCATCGCGAACGGCGCCGCCGACCAGATAGACCTCCAGGCCGTTGAGTCGCGGGTCAAGACGTGAATCGGGTTGCGTGTTCATCGCCTGGCTCCGTGATTAAGTTCGGGGCAAAAACCTAACGCTCGACGCTCTCGGGTCGGCGATGCTCCCAGTCCACGAAGCCGCCATCCAGGCTGTAGACCTCGTCGAAGCCCTGGCCGGCGAGCCAGCTCGCGGCCTGCTGACTGGAATGGCCGTGATAGCAGACCACCACCAGCGGCGTTTCACCGGGCGTCTTTTCCACCAGGTCCGCCACCGTGGTGTTATCGAGATGGCGGCTGCCGGGGATATGACCCTGCGAGAAGCTCAGCGGATCGCGAATGTCGACCAGCTGCAACGGCCGCCCTTCGCTCAGCCATTGCGCCAGCGTCGTCGGATCGAGGTGTTCGAAGGACTGAGTCATGGATCACTCCTGATCGGGGATGAGGAAAGGGCTAAGTTTTGAGACGAATCGGGCGCTGGGCAGGGGTCGCCAGAACGATTCAGCGATTCCCACGCCGGGAGGGTTCTTCGATGCGTTCGCCGCTGCCGAGATCGAAGGCGGTCAACGAACCGCCCCACACACAGCCGGTATCCAACGCTTCCACGTCGACTCGCGCCTCTGGAGTGACGCCTTCCAGCGCCGCCCAGTGGCCGAAGATCAGCGTAATCCTATCCTCGGCAAGCGCATACTCACGCGGCTCCTCACGAGAGTACTCGCTCGAAAGCTCTCGTGGGTAGGTGAACCAGGGCGCGAAGCCCGCCGGGGCGCTGTCGAGCCCCTCCTTGGCGGCGAAATCCAGCGTGCCGTCGGCGGCGATGAAGCGCATGCGGGTAAAAACGTTGATGATGGCCCGAATACGGTCCTGGCCGGTCAGCTCAGGCGTGAATCGCGCCGGAAGATTGCCGTACATCACGCTCAGAAAGTCATCGACATCGTCACCGCGCAAGACGGCTTCCGCCTCGGCGGCCAGTTCGCTGGCCTGCGCTATCGACCACTGCGGCAGCAGCCCGGCGTGGGTCATCACATAGTTTCTGTCGATACTGGCTCTGTCGAAAGCGTCATGCTGGCTATCGGTAACCATCAGCGGCTGACGACGCAGCCACTCCAGCATTTCGGTTCGATCCGGCGCTTCGAGAATTTCGGTCAGGGTGTCATGGCGCTTGAGCTTGCCATGACCGCGTGCCACTGCCAGCAAATGTAGATCATGGTTGCCCAGTACCACGCTGGCGGCGCCATCCAGCGCCACGCTCCTGCGCAGGCACCCCAGCGAGTCGGGCCCCCGGTTGATCAGGTCACCGGTCAGCCACAGATGGTCTCGAGAGGGCGAAAAGTCGAGCCGTGCCAACAGCGCTTCGAACTCGGCGTAGCAGCCATGCAGATCGCCGATTGCGTAGGTTGCCATGCCATTCCTCGTGTAGGTGATACGATCCTGGTGATGATGCGATGCCGATAGAGAAACGCCATTCTGGTGGTCGTCGAATCTCTTCAGTCAGTGGATCTGATTGGGACCGGCCAGGCGAAACGGCGCGATGGCGACATCGAAGGAGGTCTGACTGGAGAGATCGACGCAGGTGTAGCTGCCCTGCATGACGCCCACCGGACACTCGATCACCGCGCGACTGGTATAGCGGAAGCTGTGACCGGCGGCGATCGTCGGCTGCTTGCCCACCACGCCGTTGCCGCGTACTTCCTGCACCTTGCCGTGGCCCTGGGTGATCTTCCAGTAGCGCGACAGCAGCTGCACGCTGTGCTCGGACTGGTTATGAACGGTCACCGTGTAGCTGAACACGAAGCGCTTGTCGCCGGGTGACGATTCGTCTTCGCGGAACGAAGGCTCGATCTCGACCGTAACGGTGGGAGGCGCCTCGCTCATGAAGGGCTCCTCGTTACCGGGCTGTCCGTCGAAGCGTTGCCCATCGAATCGCCGTCCGTCGAATCGCCGTCCGTCGCACCCGCACTCGTCAGATAGTTGCTGATGGCGACCAGCTCGTCGACACGCAGCGTCTGCGGCCGACGCCCGGGATCGATGCCCAGCGCTTCCAGCGCCTCGACCTCGATGACGCCCTTGAGGTTATTGCGCAGCGTCTTGCGTCGCTGCCCGAAGGCTTGCCGCACCACGTCGGAGAAATGCGCCTCGTCGTTGGCCGGTGAAGGCAGCTCGGCAAACGGCGTCAGCCGCACGATCGCGGAGTCGACCTTGGGCTGCGGCACGAAAGCATCCGGCGAGACCACGAACAGCGATTCAACCTCGCAGTGGTACTGGGTCATCACCGACAGCCGGCCCCAGTTGGTTCCGCCGGGCTCGGCCGCGAGGCGTTCGACCACTTCCTTCTGCAGCATGAAGTGCATGTCGGTAATCGCGCCCCGAGCCGCCAGCAGATGGAAGATCAGCGGCGTCGAGATGTTATAGGGCAGATTGCCCACGACACGCAGCGGCCGGCCATCCTGCTGCGATAATGCTTGGAAATCGAACTTGAGCGCATCGCCTTCGTGAATCGTGAAGTCGGGATAGTCGTAGAACTGGACCCGCAGACCGGGAATCAGATCGCGATCGAGTTCGATCACTTCGAGCGCCCCGTTGGCCTCGAGAATCGGGCCGGTAAGGGCACCCTGCCCTGGGCCGATCTCCACAAGGCGATCTCCGGCACGCGGGCCGATGGCCCGGACGATGCGCGAGATCACGCCGAGATCCTGGAGAAAATTCTGACCGAAGCGTTTCCGGGCCCGAGGCAACGGGGAACGATCGGAGGAACGTGTAGACATGAAAAGCGAATTCCTTCAGTGGGCGCGGGCGGCCATCTGCCGGGCAACCTGCAAGGCGACCCGAAGGCTGCCGACGTCGGCCACGCCGCTACCGGCGAGATCGAGCGCGGTACCGTGGTCGACGGAGGTACGTACCAAACCCAGGCCCAGCGTGATATTGGCGGCCTGCCCGAACCCGGCATACTTGAGTACCGGCAGGCCCTGATCATGGTACATCGCCAGCACGGCGTCGGCATGATCGAGATGGCGTGGCGTGAATAGCGTATCCGCCGGCAGCGGGCCGACGATATCGAGACCCGCCGCGCGCAGTCGGTCCATCGCCGGAGTGATGATCTCCAGCTCTTCGCGGCCTAGATGACCGCCCTCTCCCGCATGCGGATTGAGCCCACAGACCAGTATCCGGGGCGAAACGATGCCGAATCGATGCGTCAGCTCTTGAGCCAGAATGCGCGTGACGCGAGTCAGACCCGCATCGGTAATCGCGCCGGGCACCATCGAAAGCGGTAGATGGGTGGTGGCCAACGCCACCCGCAGCGGTCTGGCGGTACGCTCGGTGGCCAACATCATCACCACCTCGTCGACACCGCAGGCGTCGCGCAGATACTCGGTATGGCCGGTGAAACCAGCGTATCCGCCGTCGATGATCGCGCCCTTGTGCAGCGGCGCCGTCACCATGGCGTCGGCCACTCCCCGCCGACAGGCCTCGATGGCAACATCCAGTGTCTTCAGCACGTAGCCGGCGTTGGCAGAATCAAGACGGCCAGCCGTCGAAGGTGCTGCCAGCGAGACGGGCCATACCGGCAGCCTGCCGTTGACCGGCGCCGGCAAGGGGTCGCCGGGGGTCAGAACTTCCAGCTCGATCGACCAGCCCAGGTGCCGTGCGCGTTCGGCCAGCAGATCCAGATCGCCCACGGCGACCACTGTCGCGTCGAGCCGCTGCCAGTCCCGAGCTGCCGCCAGGGCAAGCTCGGGGCCGATGCCGGCCGGCTCGCCGGTGGTCAATGCCAGTACCGGCGATGCCATCACTCTTTATCGAGACGGTTATCGATATAGGCGCTGGCGCGGATCTCCTGGATCCAGGCTTCGATCTCGTCGTTAACCTTGCGTTCGAAGATCGCCTGGCTGGCCTGATCGCGGCTCATCTGCTCGCTGCCGCCGCCCCGGGTATCGAGCAACTTGACCAGATGGAACCCGCTGGGGCTGCGAATCGGCTCGCTGACCTGGCCCTTGGAGAGATCGGGAATCACGTCGGCGAAAACGGACGGAATCTGTGCCGCCTGACGCCAGCCGAGATCGCCACCCTGCAACGCCTGGGCATCGTCGGATTCTGCCACGGCCAGCTGCTGGAAGTCGGCACCATCCTGAAGCTGCTGGTAGATTTTCTGCGCCTCGGCCTGGGCCTGGGTCACCTGATCCGGCGTCGGCGACTGCGGCACCGCGATCAGGATCTGCGCCAGGTGATACGCCATGTTGCTGTTCTCGCTGCGCTGGGCCAGGAAGCGATCGACCTCGCGATCGGAAACGGTGATCTTGCTGGCCACCTGGCTCTGCTGGACCTGCCGAACCAGCAGCTCACGGCGGACCTGCTCGCGCACTTCAGCCAGGCTCTGGCCCTGCTTTTCCAGCGTATCGGCGAACTCTTCCAGGCTCATGCCGTTGTTCTTGGCAATGCCACGCATGGTGGTGTTGAGCTGGGTCTCGTCGATGCTCAGCTTGGCGTCGTCGGCCATCTGCAGCTCGATCTGTTCGACGATCATCCGATCCAGCACCTGACGCTCCAGCGCCTGCTCGGGGGGCATCTGGATGTTGTTGGAGCGGAGCTGGTCGCGTGCCTGGGCAACGCGGCTTTCGAGCTGACTGTGCATGATGGCATCGTCGTTGACCACGGCAACGATACGATCCAGCGGCACGACTTCCGCCATTGCGGGCAACGGCGACAGCAGCATTCCCAGCGCCAGGGGGATCCATACTCTAAGACGCATGCCTACCTCTCTTGCTTTGATGGAGAGGCGGGCCCTGCGGGCCCGCCGTTATACATTGATTGACCGCGTTCGTTGACCGGCTGGCTCTCGTTGACTGCTGAACCGAGGCTTTCGATCGACGAATCTCGACAGCCTGTTTCTCGATTCTGCCCGTCTATCAGAACTGCGTCGCCTGATAACCCGGCACCGACCGCTCGAAGTAGCTGTCGGCTTCCTGACCGACGCCGCCCAGGCCCTTGAACACGAAGCGCAGGAACAGACCGCGATCGGTGTAGTCGTCGTCCGTGTTATTGGCGGTGTCGTTGTCCTCGACCCATTCACGCCAAACCACCTGCACGGCGCTACAGCAGCTGTTGAACTGGACGCCGCCCAGGGTTTCCAGATCGCGGCTGTTGGTGTTGTCGTACAGATAGCGGCCGATCAGGTCCAGCGACGACGTAGCCTTGTAGGCGAACGAGACATCGTAATCCTCGCGGTTGTAGCTCAGCCGATCGTCGTCTTCACCCGAGGGGTCGAACCCTTGGAGCTGCCAACGGTAGCCGAGGTTCACCACGTGGCCGGCCGGGCTCAGGTACTGCAGGTAGGCCGACGCCTTTTCGGTCTTGGAGCGGTCCGCATCGTAGAACCATTCGTAACGCGTACGCCACTGGTCGTTGATGCGCCAGTCCAGCTGGCTGATGACCGGCGAGCGATCGCGCGTGGCACGATACCAATCCTCGTAGTCGGTTTCCTTGTTCGGCAGAGTATCCGGATCGCCGTCCATGTCGATATTGCGATCGGAGAAGTATGCGCTCTGCCCCACCGATAGCGACAGCCGCTCGCGCCCGGTGTCGTCCTCGAGGAATCGGGTCGAGGCGCCATAGGAAAGCTTGTCGACGTCGCCGACGCGATCGGACCCGGTAAAGCGATACGGCGACCACAGCTGACTCCAGGAGATCGCTCGCTCGTCGGTATCGAAGTCCGGCAGCTCGGACTGGTCGCGCTCCGGCACGTAGGCGTAATAGAGCCGCGGCTCGAAGGTCTGCTTCCATTGCTGGTCGAACATCGACACGTCACGCTCGAAGATCAGGCCGGAGTCCAGCGAGGAGACCGGTACCGTGCGCGACAGGCTCTCGTCGCGATCCGTGTTGCGGTTGCCGTAATCGAGCTGGTAGTCGGTCTGCCACAGTTGGAAGCGCGGCTCCAGGAAACCCCAGCTGGGCTGCCCACGCCAGCCGATGGCCGGGGTCAGGTTGACGCGCGAGCCGTTGGCCGCTTCGCGCAGCCGAATCTGGCGAGTATTGCCGGTCTCTTCGTCCTCCCAGAAGCCGTCACTGTCGACCCCATGAAGATCGCGCCAGAAGTACGTCGCGTTGGAATTCCACTCCTGATAGAAGCCGTTGTCCTGATCCCAGCGTGCATTGGCGGACAGGCTCGGCAGCTTGTAATAGGGCCGATCGTTCTCGTCCAGCGGATAATCCATGCGCTGGTAGCCCTGGGCTCGCGCATCGAGATTCCAGGTCGTGCCCTGGTAGCTCAGACGCGCCAGCCGCTCGAGATATTCGGTGTCCTGCTCGCCGAAATCACGCCCGAAGTCATCGAAATAACGCCCGTCGCTGGCAGCGCCATAACGCATGGCGTAGTCCAGCCGATCACTGAACTGACCGTAATGGCTATAGTCGATGTACCAGCGATCTTCGCCGTCGAAGGCATCATCGGGATCGTTGGGGTTCTCGCTCTCGCCGCCGCTGTCGTTGGGCAGGTAGGCACCTTCGACGGTTCCCTGATCGCTGCCGAACAGATAGCGGAATTCGCCGCCCAGCATGAGGCCGTGGTCGGTGATCTCGCGTGGGGTGATCGTGGCGTCGTAGTTGGGCGCCAGATTGAGATAGTAAGGCTGGCTGTAATCGAGGCCGTCGCTGGAAATCCCCATCGTCGGCCACAGAAAGCCGCTCTGACGCCGATCATCGATGGGAAAACGAACCCATGGCCAGTAGAAGACCGGCACATCGCCCATTTCCAGTCGCGCGTTGGAAGCGGTGCCGTAGCCCTGCTCGCGATCGATGGTGACGTCGCTGCCCACCAGTCGCCACAGGCGACTGTCCGGCGCACAGGTCGTGAAGCTGGCCTCGGTCATCCGATAACGGCCGTCGTCGAGGCGCTGCATCGACCGTGCATCGCCCCGCAAGCGCTGGTCGTGGACTACGTAGTGGGCGTCATCGATGCGGGCGGCATCGCTATCGAGTGAGACCTGGCCGTCTTCGCCGCGCACCAGCATACCGGGGTAGCGAATCGTCAGCGGCCCATCGGCAAAGGCCGTATCCCGGGCGGCGTTGACCCGAACCTGCGGTGATTCGAGCTGGCTTCCGCCGCGACGCAGTACGACATTGCCACCCAGAATGGTTTCGCCGTCGTTGCCGTACTCGGCCGACCCCGAGTCGGACAGCACTTCTTCGGGGGTCTTGCCCTCGGGCAGGATATAGCCCGGTTCGATATAGCGGCCACCACAAAGGTCGCCGGCCGGTGCCTGATCGCCCCAAGGCGCCCAGTCCAGTTGATCCGCCGGTAATGGTGCGGGGGGCGCCGCCTGAGCCGTCGATGAAATCAGGCCAGTCAGGGCAGTCCAGACCAGTCGCTTGCCCATGTCCTCTGTGTCCTTGCCGTGTGGAGCCGGTAGTATACAGACCTCGACGGGACTTGCCGCGAAGCCATTCCTTGTTGAACCGTCTGGGCCTTGGCCGAACGCTGCTACAGAAGCCGACGATATCTATCGATTCAGTGACGCCTATCGATTCAGCGATGCCCCCAGGGCTGGCGAGGCTCTACGATTTGGCGGCGCCGGACAAAAGCGGCACACTGACCGACGGTCGCGGAGCCACCATCACGGTCGCCCTGCGAGACTCATGATCGCTGCGCGAAGCACTGTCTCGTACCGTCGGGCGAGGCACGGTTCGCACGGCGCGCCCAGAATGGAACCCAGCATGCGGTGCCATTCCCGGCCCGTCAACTCGCTGCGGCATCGGGCGACGACGAGCCACCTCAACGACCGTCATCTCGATCGTCACACGACATTGAGCCACGCCCCAACGACCGGAAAACCGCATGACCTTGCGCCTCGATGCTCTTCGCCACTGGATCACTGCCCACCATCACCTTGCGCCAGAGGCATGTCGATTGGAAGCCGTCGCCGGTGACGCCAGTCTTCGCGGTTACTGTCGCGTCATTTTTTCCGACGCCAGCACCCGGATCGTCATGGATGCGCCACCGGCGCTGGAGGATAGCCAACCCTTCGTGACTATCGGCCGTGAATGGCACGCCGCGGGCCTGCCGGTACCGATGATCCATGCCGTCGATCTCGAACAGGGCTTCATCGAACTCGACGATCTCGGTAACGACAGCCTGCATCACCACTTCGATACCGACGCCGGCGCGCGGGCGGGCACGAGCCGTGCGCTTGTCGTACTCGACGAGATCGAGCAGCGCGCTCCAAGCGTTTCGCTGCCACGTTACGACCTCGATTTTCTTGAAGAAGAGATGGACCGCTTCCCCGAGTGGGGCCTGACACGCTGGCTGGGTATCGAAACGCCGTCGCAGTGGCCTGAGGTCAAGCGTCATCTGCTCGGCCATATCGCGACACTCCCCACTGTCGCCGTGCATCGCGATTTCGACGCCATGAATCTGATGATTCATCAGGACCGGCTGTGGATCATCGATTTCCAGGGCGCGCTGGCCGGCCCGCTCGGCTATGACCTGATATCGCTGCTGCGAGGCCGCTATCACCGCTGGTCGCGGCAAGAGATGGACCACTGGATCGAGGATTTTCGCCAGCGCTGCGTCGTCGCCGGGCGAATCGCACCGGATCTCGACGCTGAAAGCTTCCGGGCCGACGTCGAGGCGATCGGCGCCCAACGCCAGCTCAAGATCCTGGGCCAGTTCTGCCGCCTCTACCTGCGCGACGGCAAGCCGCGTTATCTCGAATGGCTGCCCCACTTCTACGCCCATCTCGACGAAGGGCTTGCTGCGCTACCGGCGCTCGGCGAGTTCCATCGCTGGCTGCGCGAGAGCTACCGTCCGGCGATGGAAGCCCGCCTGGCCGAGCACAGAACGACCAGCGGCGCCGGAGGGATATCATGAAAGCGATGATTCTCGCCGCCGGTCTCGGCACCCGCATGCGCCCGCTCACCGATCACTGCCCCAAGCCGCTGCTGCCGGTCGCCGGCAAGCCGCTGATCGTCCACCACCTCGAACGTCTGGCGGCAGCGGGGATTCACGACATCGTCATCAACGTCAGCTACCGGGCGCAGCAGATCATCGACGCCCTCGGCAATGGCGAACGCTTTGGCGTCTCTCTGACCTTCAGCATCGAGGAGACCCCGCTGGAAACGGCCGGCGGGCTCCGCCAGGCCCTACCCGAACTGGACGCGGCGCCCTTCGTGTTGGTCAACGGCGACGTATGGACGGATTTTCCGCTCGAACGACTCGCCCTGGCCGAGGGCGATCTGGCTTCGCTGGTGATGGTCGACACCGCCGATTTCCACCGCCGTGGCGATTTCCATCTCGACGATCGCGGGCGGCTGCACGCCGAGGGCGAACCGCGCCTGATCTACGCCGGTCTGGGCGTCATTCACCCCCAGCTGATCGCCGATCTTCCAGTCGGCACGGTTGCCAAGCTGGCGCCGCTACTGGTGGATGCGATGCAGGCGGGTCGCGTCGGCGGCTGGCATCATCTTGGCGACTGGGTCGACGTCGGCACCCCGGAACGGCTGGCCGAGCTGGAAGCAAGGCTCGTTTCGGACTCGGCGTCGAGCTGACGTCCGGCGAGGATGTTATCCTGCCGCCATCATCCACCGCGCGATTCGACAACGAATCCCCAGCAAGGAACTCTCATCATGAAAGCCACAGTCAAATGGACAGACGGCCGCCAGTTCGTCACCGAATCCGGTAGCGGTCATAGCGTCGTGATCGACGGCAACCCGGACAACGGCGGCCGCAACACCGGCCCGCGGCCGATGGAAATGGTGCTGATGGGTCTCGGCGGCTGCACCTCGTTCGACGTCATCCAGATCCTCGAGAAGGCTCGCGCCGAAGTCACC
Source organism: Salinicola halophyticus (assembly GCF_003206695.1). Classification (GTDB taxonomy): domain Bacteria; phylum Pseudomonadota; class Gammaproteobacteria; order Pseudomonadales; family Halomonadaceae; genus Salinicola; species Salinicola halophyticus. Next base: position 167,123 of record NZ_PZJN01000001.1, read on the forward strand.
GACTGCGTCGCCACGCTGGAAGCCGAACGCTTCGACGGCACGCCCAGCGTCTTCACCAAGATACACGTCCACTTCGTCGTCACCGGCAAGGGGCTGAAAGACGCCGTCGTGAAGCGCGCCGTCGACCTCTCCGCCGAGAAATACTGCAGCGCTTCGCTGATGCTCGCCAAGGGCGGCGTCGAAATCACCCACGACTACGAAATCGTCGAGGCGTAAGCCGCGAACCGCCGAGAAAAGCCAACCGATCAGCAAGAAACACGCCAGCGANNTCGCTGGCGTGTTTCGTAGCTCGTAGCTCGTAGCTCGTAGCTCGTAGCTCGTAGCTCGTAGCTCGTAGCGCGTAGCTCGTAGCTCATCGCTCAGATCCGATAGACGCTCGTCGTCATGACCTTCGACACCAGCCGCATGCCCCACTTCAGCGGCAGCGGGAAGCGCTGGCCACCGGATTCCAGCGCCGAGAGTTCGTGCTGCGCTTCGTCGATACGCATCTGTTCCAGCACCGCACGCGAGCGCTTGTCGTCCATCGGCAATTTGCGCAGATGGGCTTCGAGGTGCCGCCCGACCTGCTCTTCGGTCGCCGCCACGAAGCCGAGACTGACCCGGTCGCCGATGGCGCCGGCCAATGCGCCCAGCCCGAAAGAAGCGGCGTAGAACGCCGGATTGAGATAGCTGGTGCGGCTATCGAGCTCCTGCAGGCGCTGATCGCACCAGGCCAGATGGTCGATCTCCTCCGCCGCGGCCTCTTCCATGCGCTCGCGGGTCTCGGTCAGCTTGGCCGTCAGCCCCTGGCCCTGGTAGAGCGCCTGGGCACAGACCTCGCCGGTATGATTGATACGCATCAACCCCGCGACCTGATGGCGCTGCTCATCGTTCAGGGCGCTCTCGGGCTGGACGTTGGCCGGCGATGGGCGACTCGGCTGAGCGGCCTTGGGCACCAGCGTACGCAGCACGGTATCGAACTGGTGAATCAGATTATCGGCGCGGGAAATCTGGCGAGTCATCGATGTCTCCTGGCAATCTAACGGCTGAACAAGGTCGACTATTGTCGACGAGCTGGCACAAGATGCGCCTCGAACGCGTCTTCCCTCAGCCCGGCGGCCATTGCATCGAACGGCCACCCAGCAGATGCATGTGGATATGATAGACCGACTGACCGCCCGCTTCGTTGCAGTTCATCACCACTCGATAACCGTCTTCGGCGAAGCCGAGCTGCTTGGCCAGCCTGGCCGCGGTGTATTGCAGCCGCCCGACCAGCGCCAGATCGCCTTCCTCGATGTCATTGAGCGTGGCGATCGGCTTCTTGGGAATGATCAGGATATGCGTGGGCGCCTGCGGATTGATGTCGTTGAACGCCAGCACGTGGTCGTCTTCATAGACGATATCCGCGGCTATTTCGCGATCGATGATCTTGCTGAAGAGTGTCGGCTCCATGAAAGCTCCTGAGTTCGAGATGATTTGCCGGCTGCGGCGGCTGGCGCTCAGCGAAAGCGACGCTGGGCCAGCAGTTGGCGCACCTGGGGCGCGAGGATCAGATCCATCGCCAATGACAGCCGTGCGCCCGGCACGACCAGCGTGTTGGGCCGGCTCATGAAGGCATCATGAATCATGGTGACCAGATAGGGAAAGTCCACCGCCGCGGGATCCCGGAAACGAATCACCACGAATGACTCGCCGTCATTGGGTACGTCCTGCAGTTCGAACGGGTTGGAGGTATCGACCGTCGGCACACGCTGGAAGTTGATGTGCGTGCGCGACAGCTGGGGCTGAATATAGCGCACGTAATCGTGCATGCGTCCGAGAATGGTATCGATGACCGCTTCCTGGGAGTAGCCGCGCAGCTTGGTATCGCGATCGATCTTCTGCAGCCATTCGAGGTTGATGGTCGGCGCCACGCCGATCAGCATGTCGACGTGCCGGGCGATGTCGACCTCGTGAGTGACCAGACCACCGTGAAGCCCTTCGTAGAGCATCAGATCCGTACCGCTGGGAATCGGCTGCCAGTCGGTGAAGGTGCCGACCTGCCAGCCCGCCTCGATCATGCGTTTGTCTTCGGCATGAATGTAGTGGCGATAGGTTCCCTTGCCGTTCTCGCCGTACTCCTGGAACAGCGCGTCGAGCTGATCGAGCAGGTTGGCGTTGACCGAAAAATGCGAAAGTTCGGCCTTGCGCTCCGGCTCGGTCTGCAGGATCTGGGCCAGCTCCGCCCGGGAATAACGGTGGAAGGCGTCGCCATCGATGAACGCGGCGTGCACATCCTCGCGGGCGAACATGCGCTCGAAGGTGCGCTTGACCGTGGTGGTGCCGGCCCCCGAGGAGCCGGTCACCGCGATGATCGGAAATTCACGCGACATGCCAGGCCTCCCCGACGACGAGATTCAACGAACTCCCGAGATCGCTCGAGAAGTCGATCCGTTGTCCGGCCATTCTTTGGCACGTCACTCGCTGCATCGCGGATTCCCTTGTCTCTAAACTGCCCGATTTTCTAACTGACTGTCTCTCAGTAACTGACTTTCTCTACATACCCGACTTGCAGGACGGCCGGCGCTCTTGTCACGCCGGTCGACAGGTTTTCTCAGGTTGACCGACGCTCTCGGGCGATGGCGCGATAGGCGATGTCGTGGCGGTACTCGGCGCCGGCCCAGCGGACTACCTCGACGCTGGCATAGGCCTGCGATGCCGCCGCGCCGACCGTCTCGCCGAGAGCGGTCACACATAGCACACGGCCCCCGCTGGTGACGACGCGACCATCGTCGCTGAGGCGAGTGCCGGCGTGGAACACCTTGCAACCGGCGGCATCCGCGGCATCGAGCCCGCCGATCTCGTCACCCTTGCGATAGTCACCGGGATAGCCTTCCGCCGCCAGCACCACGCCGACTGCGGCACGCGAATCCCACTCGCACTCGATCTGGTCGAGACGGCGCTCCAGCCCGGCCTGGCATAGCGCCACCAGATCGCTCTTCAACCGCATCAGGATCGGCTGAGTTTCCGGATCGCCGAAACGACAGTTGTACTCGATCACTCTGGGAGCGCCGTCGGCGTCGATCATCAACCCAGCGTAGAGAAAGCCGGTATAAGGATGACCTTCGGCTGCCATGCCGCGGACGGTGGGCAGGATCACCTCGTCCATGATGCGCTGATAGACGCTCTCGGTGACCACGGGGGCCGGCGAATAGGCGCCCATGCCGCCGGTGTTGGGGCCGGTATCGCCATCGCCGGCGCGCTTGTGATCCTGGCTGGTAGCCATCGGCAGCACGTGCTCGCCGTCGACCATGACGATGAAGCTCGCCTCCTCGCCGTCGAGAAACTCCTCGATGACGACCCTAGCCCCGGCGTCGCCGAAGGCGTTGTCCTCGAGCATGTCGCGAATCGCCGCTTCGGCTTCGGCTTCGCTCATCGCCACGACGACGCCCTTGCCCGCGGCCAGGCCGTCGGCCTTGATCACGATCGGCGCCCCCATCTTCCCGAGATAGGCCAGCGCCGGCGCGACGTCGCTGAAAGTCTGATAATCGGCGGACGGAATCGAATGGCGCGCCAGGAAATCCTTGGTGAAGGCCTTGGAACCTTCGAGCTGCGCGGCGCCTTCGCTCGGACCGAAGATCGAAAGCCCCGCGGCCTGGAACGCATCGACGACGCCGGCGACGAGCGGCGCTTCCGGCCCCACGATGGTCAACTCGATCGCGTTGTCGCGAACAAAGGCGATCAGCCCTTTGCTATCCATGACATCGATGGCAACGTTGGTCAGTCCGGGCTCGCGCGCGGTCCCGGCATTGCCCGGTGCCACGAAAACCGTCTCGACCTGCGGCGATTGTGCCGCTTTCCACGCCAGCGCATGTTCGCGCCCGCCCCCGCCAATGATCAAAACCTTCATCGCTAGCCTTCTTGTGCCAAGCCTTGGCTGGCTGTGTAAGAGTGTGTGTGGGTAAAAACAAGGGGCATTATGTCAGAAAGGTGCTGCGCTCGCCGCTGTGTTCAGGTAACGCCCGTTCGGGCAGAATGGCCGCCCGGCCCGATCCCTTTTCACGATGTCTCGAACGCCCGCCCATGAACCTGATTCTGCTGCAACCCGATGAATGGCTGGATGACACTCACGCCGTCATTCGCGACCCCCGCCGCCTGAGCCACCTGCGCGACGTCCACGGCGCCAGCCCCGGCGACGTACTGACCGTGGGCGCCCTCGATGGCCTGATGGGGCGCGGTGAGCTGCTCTCGCTGGAAGAGACGCAAGCCCGGTTCCGGGTCACGCTGGACCGCGAGCCGCCGGCGCCACTGCCGGTTCATCTGCTGCTGGCGCTGCCGCGACCACGAATGCTGGCACGGACGCTGGAGCACGTCGCGGCACTGGGGGTCAAACGCGTAACGCTAATGCATACGCGCCGCGTCGAGAAGAGCTACTGGCAGTCCCCCGAGCTGAAGCCGGACAAGATCCGCCAGCATCTGCTGCTGGGGCTGGAACAGGCCCGGGATACCCGGCTGCCGAAGATTACGCTAGAAACCCGCTTCAAACCGTTCGTGGAAGATCGATTGCCGGCCCTGCTCGAGGGTCAGCGCGGCCTGTTGGCACATCCCGGCCTGAGTCAGGAGTGCCCGCGCGGGATCAGCGATCCGACCCTGCTGGCCATCGGCCCGGAGGGCGGTTTCGTCGATTACGAAGTCGAGAAGTTTCTCGAACTGGGTTTCGAGGGCATTCATCTGGGAGAGCGCATTCTACGGGTGGAAACCGCGGTGACGGCGCTGTTGTCGCGATTGTTCTGAACGGAGAGTCGGACCGGCCCGGGCACCACATGCCGGTCGTTCGTGCTAGCCGCTCGAGCTAGTCGCTCGCTGCCGATACGCGACCCGACGCGATCAGACGACGCTGCCAGTCGGCCGGGTCGCGCAGCAGTTCGACGTTCAGAAAGCGTTTGAGAGTCGTGCCCAGATTGGCAAGCAGGCGCATTGTCGCGGGATCCAGAGCAGGTGCGCCCTCTTTATCGTCATCGTCGAGCCAGAGCAGCAGAGGCAGAGAGGTGGCGGAAGCCGCTGGCGCGGTGATGGGTGTCAGTGCGCGCTTCACCCGGCGGTAGAGATCGGCCACGTCGAGCCCAGCCTCGCCAACCTCAGCCACATTAAACCCAGCCGTATCGACCCATAGCATCCAGGCCGTCACGCTCGTTTGCCGAACCTGATCGTTGCGCAGGGCTTGCCAGCGATGGCCTTCGACGCGGGGAAGTTGCGCTAGCGCTCGCCCTAGCGCGTCCTCTCCCGGATCGCCGATCACGCCCAGCACCAGGGAATCGGGGCGCTCCGCCCAGGCACGCAGCCCCGCGGCCTGATCCCTCACGCCGCAACCGTTCGACCGGAAGCGGTTACGACGCCCGCCTGCGTCAGCGCGTCATGGGCGCTCAGCGTATCCATTAGCGCTTCCAGCAGCGCCTTGGGGCGGCGCCCGCAGCGGCGTTGCGCGATGCCCGATAGACGCGCGCGAACATCCATCGCCCAGGTTGCGTCTTCCGCGCCCAATCGCAGGGCCAGCGCGGCCAGCATCGAGGCCAGATGCCAGCGCTGCTCCCGATCCTTCATCAGGCCGCGTTCCTGCATCAGCTGATCGGCCTGCCGGGTCAGTCCAGGCAAGGCTTCGACGAGCACGGCCTGAGGCATCCGCGATGCCATATCCAGCCCCGCATGACTGCTGCTCAACCAATAGCGACGTGCCAGTCGGCGGCCATCATCGGCATCCCGGATCTCGCCGCACCACGCCAGCACCGGCAACCCGTGGGGATCCTGCCGGCGCTGACTGATGCTCGTCTCCAGTCGCGTCAGATGAAGACTGGCGGCGCGCCCCTGATGGCGAACGGGCTGCGGTTCGACGACCTCACCCAGCGCCATCGTCTGGGACAGCGCCTGAGACAACGTCAGCCATTCGCCGGCGTGACGAATCCGCCGTGCGCCGGTCACCGCGGCCAGCCAGCCGCCACCGGCGGCGTCGAGGCGTTCGAGATCGGCGACGGCCGGCAGCTGCATCAACAGATGCCAACCGGCTCCGAGCCCGCCGGCCCAGCGCTGCTGCTCGGCATGGCCCGCGGGCAGCCGATGGCGCGGCCAGCTCAGCGGCTGGGGCATGCCCTGATGATTCAGCGAGACCAGCGGCATCGCCCGATCGGCACCGCTGACGCTGGAAGTCTTCGACCAGTAGAGCGCATGCGGCGCGTCCTCTGCCGTGAGCAGACCTTGCTGGGTGGCGTCGGCCATCAGTTGAGCAAACTTGTCAGGGCCGTCATCGGGACGTTTGGCCCGTTGCCAGACCTGCTCCAGCAGCGTCATGCCCAGATTGTGCTGTCTCAGGGTCTCGAGGGTGGCCGCCAGGGCGTCGCTCTGGCGCAGCACGCCTCGCGACAATGCCTGCTGACGTGCCTGCTGCGGGGCTAGCTCGCGCCCCGCCGGGGTACTTGAAAAAGGGGATTCCCCCGCGAGCGACAGCGCTTCGTCGAGCAGGGATTCGGCATCCGCGCGCTCGAGATCTTCCGGCACCCGTTGCCCACGCGAGACATAGCAGAGCTTGAGCCGGTGGCGCATGACCACGTCCAGCACGCTCCCCAACCGCGCTGCTTCATCGAGCTTGGTCAGAATACAGCCCCACAACGGCTCCCCCGCCTCCGTCGACGCCTGCTGCCAGGCCTCGATGACCTGCGCCAGGGTATCGCCATGACTGGCCGCGTTGAGCACCAGCACCCGCCGGACCGTTGCCGGACCGCTGCCCAGCCGCGCGATCTCGCCCATTAGACGCTGATCGCGCTGGCTCATGCCGACGGTATCGATCACCGTCAGCTTTTTCCCCGAACTGCGCGACAGCAAGGCCCGGCGCGGCTGAGTCAGACGCGTCAGCAGATCGCCGAGATCACCGTCCGCCTCCAGCGCATGGACTTCCGTGCCCAGCAGCCGCGCGTAGATACGCAGCTGTTCGGCGGCGCCGATCCGGTAGCTGTCGGTCGTCACCAGCGCGACATCCTTGGGGCCGTGACGCATCACGTAGCGCGACGCCAGTTTGGCCGTCGTGGTGGTCTTGCCGACGCCGGTAGGGCCGACCAGCGCAAACACGCCGCCGGCGTCGAACACGGCGTCCTCGTCCTCCAGCAACGACAGTCGCGAGCGTAGCTGACGCACCAGCCAAGCCTTCACAGCGGGGGAATCCGGGGCTTCGTCGCGCAACTCCTCCGGCGGATCCTGCAACACGTCATCGGCCAGCGTGGCGCTGAACCCGGCCTGAATCAGCTGCTGGCGCAAGCCGGCAACCAGCGTCGACACACCGGATGTCGAGGCGGATGGCGTGGCAACAGCGCTCTCGCGCAGCATGGTGCGGACATCATCGAGCAGCTGCCGGTTGAGCGCCTGCAGGGTTTCTACGGTCGCGTCACCGAGGGGTTCGGCGGCCGGTGTCGCGACGGCGGCCTCCGTCGTCGAAGGATCGAACTCGGAAAGCGCCTGCTCATGCTCCTGTTCGGGCATGGCAATGATCTCGACCCCTCCTTCGACGGAGCGGTTGGAAAGAATCAACACCTGATCCCCCAGCGCCGATCTCACTTGGCGCATGGCTTCGCGGCTGTTGCTGGCAATGAAACGCTGGACGCCCATGGCTTCCTCGGTAGCTCGAGGCAGCCACTCGGTCATCGCGGGCTGCTCTGGAAAATCGCGCCCACAGTCTGCCAGCCGAGAAGCCTCGGGGAAGGATCGGAATGGCATTGAAATCGGCGCCAATTCGCCGCGTGAACGATCCCTACGAGATTGGGATCGATAACGGCACTAACGGCGTGTGGAACAATGAAGTCTGCGAGGAGGATGGCTAGACGAGACCGGCGCCAAGGTTCGGCGCCGGTTCGACGGTCGCGATCAGCTGTCGGTGAGTTGCTGGATCAGCGACTGAGTGGGATAACCGTCGGGGATGACGCCGACACTGCGCTGATAGTCACGCAATCCCGCGCGGGTATTGGGTCCGACCAGGCCATCCGGCGTGCCGACCTCGAAGCCGTGATCGTTGAGACCCTGCTGCATGCGGCGGATGCGATCCCGCGATAGTGCCGGCTCGTCACGCGGCCAGTCGCTCTGGATACCCGGGCGCCCGGCCAGCCGATCCGACAGTGTCGCCACCGCCAGCGCATAGCTGGTCGAGGCGTTGTAACGCATGATCACGCGGAAGTTGTGACCCACCAGAAAGGCCGGTCCCTTGGCGCCGGCGGGCGCAATGACCGAGGCCTGATCGAAGTCCGGCAACGATTGGCCGTCCAGGCGCTTCACACCCTGCGCCTGCCAGTCCTGGGCCGCATGGCGCACCGATAGCTCGGTCTGCGAGTAATCGAAATCATCCGGCAGTGTGACCTCGACGCCCCAGGGCTGGCCGCGCTGCCAGCCGGAAGCATCCAGATAGTTGGCGGTCGAGCCCATCACGTCGGGAATGCTGCCCCAGATGTCGCGCCGACCGTCGCCATCTTCATCCACCGCATAGGCCAGGAAGCTGCTGGGGATGAACTGGGTATGGCCCATCGCCCCGGCCCAGGAACCCCGCATGCGATCGCGATCGATATCGCCATTCTGCAGAATCTTGAGCGCCGCCATCAGTTCGCTCCGCGCGAACGACTGACGGCGACCGTCGAAACCCAGCGTGGAGAGCGCGTCGATGGTCTCGAAGTCGCCGAAGTTGCTGCCGTAATTGCTCTCGATGCCCCAGATGGCGACGATCACTTCGCCAGGAACGCCATATTGCTGCGTCACCTCGTCCGCCGTGGCGCGATTTTCCGCGAGCCGTTCACGCCCGTTGGCGACGCGAGTCGACGATACGGCCGTGTCGAGATAACTCCAGATCTGACGGGTGAACTCCGGTTGGGAGCGATCGAGCTCGAGAATACGCGGCTGGTAGCGGGCCTGATCGAAGGCTTCGGCAAGCGTTGCCTGGTCGATGCCCTCGGCAGCGGCGCGCTGGCGGAAATCGTCGACCCAGGCATCGAACTTGGAGGCATCCTGAGCGACCTCCGGGTCCGAATCCCGTTTTGCCTCATCGTCTGCCGCCGTCGCCGAGGACGCCTGCGAGTTCGATGGCTCGGACCGCGGCGATGCCGGCTGGGGTGAAGTCGCTCCAGACGGGTTCGTTCCCGAGGGGTTCGCGCTGGAAGTCGCACCCGCGTCCGAGGCGCTCGGCGCCGTGTGGGTATCGGCAACGCTCTGACAGCCCAGGAGGGCGAGACAGAGGCACAGCGAGAGTGTGGCTGGGGCCTTGACCGGCAATGAACGCTTCACGAGAGCACATCCTTAATGCTGAGTTCTTGATGCAGAGTTGTTCCGAAATCACGCTGGACGCGGTGGAGCTCACCATCGCGCCGCATCCGCAGTGTAGCGCATCCCATCACCGGGGGAATTCGAGGATGGCGAGGAAGCGACGATAGAGGGCCACCGGCCCGCCCCGCTTTCAGCCACCGGCAGCGAGCGCCACGACCCGGTCGCCGGTGTCGCACCCTATGGCTAGGTGTATATCGGCATGGTACAGTCGGTGCGACACCCTCGTTCGAATCTCGTAAATCACTAGGTTTTTCAGTGATTTCGCTGCGCGCGAACGATGATCGAGCGTTTTCTACCCATCGCGCGTTTCGTGCAAAGAGGAGAGACACCATGCCGGGCCACATGCCTAGCCAGCGATCGCTGACATGCGCGACCTGCCGCATCGGTGCCCACGCTCCGTCGTCCCTTACCGGTACGATCCAGGACCAGACGCCCGCCTGGATGCTGGCCCCTCGCGGCGCTCGCCGCCCCTATCTGACCGATCCGCCTCGGCGTCTCTGAGCTGGCACGGAAGCTCGGGCGGGCCAATAGCGTCGCTGCCCTCTCCGTTCGTCAGCCGCATCGTTGGGTAGATGAATGCTCGCGCGGAACAAGCTCACCAGGCCCCCGCGTCAACTCCTGATCCCGACGACACGATGCCATTCTCGTGCGACTGGCGACATCGCTTACACTGAACCAGGAAGCGATTGCAGACCCGGAGCGACAAACGCGAGAACGAAGCTCGACCCCTTGGCTCGCGGCCCTGTGCCGGGCCGAACTCGAGCCTCCCTGATCCCAGAATAGAGCGACAACTTCATGTCACTGCCGCTAATCGTTCTGCTGCCCCTGCTGGGCAGCCTGATACCGATGCTGAGCAACAACCAGCATCGAACGATCAATGCCTGGTCCACCGCACTGCTGCCGGCCATTGCGCTGGGCATCGTCATCGCCCATGCGCCGGGCGTGATCTCCGGCGAGGTCTACCACTTCAGCGTGAACTGGGTGCCTCAACTGGGGCTCGATCTGGCGTTCCGGATCGATGGGCTCTCGCTGCTGTTCCTGCTGCTGATTCTGGGCATCGGGTTGCTGATCATTCTGTATGCCCGCTACTACCTGTCGCCGGACGACAGCATGCCGCGCTTCTACGCCTATCTGATGCTGTTCATGACCTCGATGATCGGCATCGTCATGGCCGACAACCTGCTGCTGCTGTGGGTGTTCTGGGAGCTGACCAGCCTGTCGTCCTTCCTGTTGATCGGCTACTGGTCTCAGCAGAGCGAGGCCAGACGCGGCGCTCGGATGGCGCTTGTCGTTACCGGCATGGGCGGGCTGGCGATGCTGGCCGGGTTCCTGCTGATCGGCCATATCGTCGGCACCTACGACATGCAGACCGTGCTCGACAGCCGCGACCTGATCCAGGCCGATCCGCGCTATCTACCGGCACTGCTGCTGGTGCTGCTGGGCGCCTTTACCAAGTCGGCGCAGTTCCCGTTCCACTTCTGGCTGCCGCATGCGATGGCAGCGCCGACACCGGTGTCGGCATTTCTGCACTCCGCGACCATGGTCAAGGCCGGGGTGTTCCTGCTCGCGCGCATGCACCCGGCGCTGGCCGGCTCCCAGCTATGGCTCTATATCGTCACTCTCACCGGGCTGGTGACGATGATCTACGCGGCCTATTTCGCCCTGCTCAAATACGACCTCAAGGGCGTGCTGGCGTTCTCTACCGTCAGCCATCTCGGCATGATCACCATGCTGTTCGGCCTGGACAGCAAGCTGGCAGTCGCCGCGGGCCTGTTCCACATCATCAACCACGCGCTGTTCAAGGCGTCGCTATTCATGTCGGCCGGCATCATCGATCACGAAACCGGTACGCGCGACATCCGCAAGCTCAGCGGCCTGCGCCACAGCATGCCGATGACCGCGCTGCTGGCCGGATTGGCCGCGTCATCCATGGCCGGGGTGCCCCTGCTCAACGGTTTCATCTCGAAAGAGATGATGCTGACCGAAGCGCTGGGGACCGGCATTCTCGGCGGCCTGGCCTGGCTGATCCCGGTGCTGGCGACGATCGGCAGCGTGCTGTCGGTGGCCTATTCGCTGCGCTATGTGCGCAACATCTTCTTTGGTCCCGAAGCCAAGGATCTGCCCCAGACGCCCCACGAAGCGCCGTTCATGATGCGGCTACCGATGCTGGTGCTGGTCGGACTCTGCGTGATCATCGGTCTGATGCCGGCACTGATGGTCACGGGGCTGCTCGATGCCGCCGCCCAGGCCACGATCCTGTCACCGCGCCCGGAGCTCCACCTGGCGATATGGCACGGATTCAATCTGCCGCTGTTGATGAGCGCCGTCGCGCTGGCCGGCGGTGCCGGGCTCTATGCGGTTCGTCGCAATCTGTTCAACTTTCAGCGCCAGTTTCCGCAGCGCAACGCCCTAATGGCCTTCGAGCAGAACATTCTGCGGCTCCTGCACGGGACGCAGACGGCGATCGACCGTCTCGAGAACGGCTCGCTTCAGCGCTACATGCTGTGGTTGATCATCGCCGTGCTGTTCCTGACCGGCGGCGGCCTGCTGGATCTCGAGCAGCTACAGGGCCCGCGCCAGCTGCAGGCCCTCGACGGCCTGCTGATCGTCGGCGCCGCAATTACCATCCTGGCCGGGCTGGGCACGGCGATCCTGCATCGGCGACGGCTGGTATCGTTGATGATGCTGTCGGTCGTCGGTCTGATGGTCTCGCTGGCTTTCGCGCGTTTCTCGGCCCCCGATCTTGCCCTGACCCAGCTGGCGGTCGAGGTGGTAACGGTGATCCTGCTGATGCTGGCGCTGTTCTTCCTGCCGCAGCGCACGCCCAAGGAGTCCAGCGGACCGCGAGTGGTCAGGGATGTGCTGGTGGCGGCGGGATTCGGCGGCGTGGTCGCGAGTCTCAACTACGCCCTGCTGACCCGGCCGCTGGATACCATCTCCGGCTTCTTCCTCGACAACAGCGTCAGCGGCGGCGGCGGTCACAACGTGGTCAACGTCATCCTGGTCGATTTCCGCGGTTTCGATACCCTGGGCGAGATCACGGTGCTGTGCATCGCGGCCATCGGCATCTACAAGCTGCTCAATCGCCTGCGCCTGTTCATGCCGTCGAGCGACAGCGAGGGCCGTCCGTGGTCGAAGGATCTCCATCCGATGCTGCTGGGGACGGTATCCCAGACGCTGCTGCCGCTGGCGCTGCTGGTTTCAGTCTATATCTTCCTGCGCGGCCACAACGAGCCCGGTGGCGGCTTCATCGCCGGGCTGGTGACTGCGGTGGCGCTGATCCTGCTCTACATCGCCCGTGGCGTGGATTGGTCCCAGCAGCGACTGTCGTTCAACTATCAACCGATCGCGGTGACCGGGGTCGCCATCTCCGCGTTGACCGGGCTCGGCAGCTGGGTCTTCGGTCACAACTTTCTGACCTCCGCCTTCGGCCATTTCTCGATTCCCTACATTGGTGAGGTCGAGCTGGCGACGGCCATGCTGTTCGACCTCGGGGTCTATCTGACCGTCGTCGGCGCCACCCTGATGATCCTGGCCAACCTGGGCAAGTTGACGACACGCCATCGTCCCAGCAAAGAAAATGACAAGGAGACCGTCTGATGGAAGCGCTCTATGCCACCGTGACCGGTTTCCTCGCCGCCAGCGGCCTCTACCTGGCGCTCCGCGGACGCACCTTCCCCGTCGTCGTGGGCCTGACCCTGCTCTCCTATGCGGTCAACCTGTTCCTGTTTTCCACCGGCGGCCTGACCACCAACGGCGCCGCGGTGATCCAGGAGGGCGTCAGCTACTACGCAGATCCGCTGCCCCAGGCTCTGGTGCTGACGGCGATCGTGATCGGCTTCGCCATGACGGCTTTTTCGGTGATTCTGGCGATGCGTGTGCGAGGCGATCTGGGCAGCGATCAGGTCAATGACCAGCGCGAAGAGTCGAAGGAGGACAAGTCATGATGCATCACTTGATCATCCTGCCGATCCTTCTGCCACTGCTGAGCGGCCTGCTGATGCTGGTCAAGCGCGACTCGGTGGTGCTGCCGCGCCGCGCGATCGCCCTGGTCAGCACCGCGACGCTGCTGGCGATCAGCGCCGTGCTGGTAGTCCAGAGCGACAGCGGCGAGATCACCTACTATGCGTTGGGTGACTGGCAGCCGCCGTTCGGCATCATCCTGGTGCTCGACCGGCTCTCCGCGCTGATGGTGTGCCTGACCAGTTTCCTGGCGCTGGGCAGCGTGGCCTACGCCTGCGCCGGCGATGACCGCAAGGGCAGCAACTTTCACGGCCTGTTCCAGCTCCAGCTGATGGGTATCAACGGCGCCTTTCTGACCGGCGATATCTTCAACCTGTTCGTGTTCTTCGAGGTGCTGCTGATCGCCTCCTACTCGCTGCTGATGCACGGCGGTGGCAAGGACCGGACCCAGGCCGGCTTCCACTACGTGGCGTTGAACCTGGCTGGGTCGGCGATGTTTTTGATCGCTCTCGGTGTGCTTTACGGCACCACCGGCACCCTCAACATGGTGGACATGTCGCAGAAGGTGGCAACGCTCGATCCCAGCCGGCTGGGCTTGCTGAAGGCGGGGGCGTTCCTGTTGCTGGTGGTGTTCGGGCTCAAGGCGGCGATCCTGCCGCTCTATTTCTGGCTGCCGCGCGCCTACAGCAGCGCGCCGGCACCGGTGGCGGCACTGTTCGCAATCATGACCAAGGTGGGTGTCTACGCCATTCTGCGGATCTACACGCTGATCTTCGGGGATAGCGCGGGGGAACTGGCCAATTTCGTCCAGCCCTGGCTGTGGTGGTTCGCGCTGGCGACCCTGGCGCTGGGTGGCGTGGGCGTGCTGTCGGCGCGCGATCTACGCAGCCAGGTGGCCTATCTGATCATCATCTCGGTGGGCACGCTGCTGGTCGGCGTCAGCATGAGTCGTGAGGCACCTTTCGCCGCCCTGCTTTACTACATGATCCATACGACCCTGGCCACCGGCGGGCTGTTTCTGCTCGCGGATGCGATCAGCGAACAGCGTGGCAAGGCCGGGGCGCGTATCGTGTCCGGGCGCGGTGTCACTCAGCCGGCGCTGCTGGGTCTGTTCTACTTCGTCGGCGCAATGACCGTCGTTGGTCTGCCACCGCTGTCGGGTGCGATCGGCAAGGTGCTGCTGCTCGACTCGGCCCTACCCAGCGAACAGCCCTGGCTGTGGTCGCTGCTGCTGCTCTCGAGTCTCGCCGGGCTCATTGCCATGTCGCGCAGCGGTTCGGCGGTTTTCTGGAAGGCGACGCGCGGCGATGAGGAAGGACCGCGCCTGAAGGTAGCCATGCTGGCCGGCCTGATCCTGCTGATCGGTGCCTCGCCGGTGATGTCGATTCTGGCCGGCCCGATCACGCGATTCACCGATGCCAGTGCCACGCAGCTGCTCGATCACAGCGCCTACGTCGAGGCGATCCTGTCCCACAACGTCGCTGGAGGTGATTCATGATTCCTCCCACTCGCTGGCTGCCGATGCCGGTTCTGTCCCTGCTGCTGCTGGTGGTGTGGCTACTGCTGCAGCACAGTATTTCACTCGGCCAGTGGCTTCTCGGCGGCTTTCTGGCGATCCTGATTCCGGTGCTGTGTCGTCCGTTCTGGGAGCGCCAGCCGACCATCAAGCGACCGCTGAAGCTGGTCGGCTACTTTTTCCGTGTCCTGGGCGACATCGTGACCGCCAACCTGCAGGTCTCGAAGTTGATTCTCGATCCTCGTGGCCGGATGCGCCCGGCCTTCGTCGAGTATCCGCTGACGCTGAAGGAGAATTTTCCGATCACCATTCTCGCCAGCACCATCACCATGACACCCGGCACCGTTTCGGCCCACCTGCGGCTGGATGGCAGGACTCTGCTGATTCACGCGCTGGATGTGGGCGATATCGACGCCCTGATCAACGACATTCACCAGCGCTACGAGCGCCCGTTGCTGGAGATCTTCGAATCATGATCGATACGGCTCTGTGGATCGCACTGGCGCTGTTCTGCGCCGCCATCGTGCTCAATTTCTATCGTGCCGTGGTCGGGCCGAGCCTGCCGGATCGCATTCTGGCGGTGGACACCATGTACATGAACTCGATCGCGCTGATCGTGCTGTTCGGTATCTGGGTCAACAACAAGGACTACTTCGAGGCGGCACTGCTGATCGCGATGCTGGGCTTCGTCAGTACCATTGCCGTCTGCAAGTATCTGCTCCGCGGCGATATTATCGAATAGGAGGCGAGAAGATGCTGGATACGATGATTGAAGGCGCGATCGCCTTCATGCTGATCGCCGGGGGCGCGTTTGCCTTCATTGGCTCGTTGGGCCTGACCCACCTGAAGGACTTCTACATGCGCCTTCACGGCCCTTCGAAGACCACCACGCTGGGAGTCGGCTGCACGCTGATCGGCGCACTGATCTTCTTCAGCCGCGAGGATGGGCCGGTGATCCAGGAACTGCTGATCACCATCTTCGCGTTCATCACCGCGCCGGTTTCGGCGCATATGCTGGCCAAGAGCGCGCTGCACCATAAGCTCAAGCCGGATCCCCGCACCCGCGGCAATCCGGTCGAGCTGGAGAGTGAAAAGCCCCGGCACACGATCGAGGAATCCCCTCAGGGCGACTCTCCCCTGCCTTAGCCTTGGCCTTGGCCTTGGCCTTGGCCTGAAAAGCCTTCGTCCGGGGAGTGCCTGGAAAAACGTGCGTCGCCCGCCACCGCGGCTTTACCAGCCTGCGGTGTGCTGTTCGACCAGATTGGCCAACAGGGTGATGTGCTCGGGGCGTTCGTTGAGTGCAGGGATATAGCGGTAGCGCCCGCCTCCGGCGTGCTGGAAGTATTCGCGGTTCTCGGCGTCGATCTCTTCCAGCGTCTCCAGGCAGTCCGCCGCAAAGGCGGGGCTGATGATGTCGACGCACTCGGTCTTGTCCGCGCCCCACGCCTTCAAGGTCTCGTCGGTATAAGGCTTGAGCCACTCTTCCCGCCCGAATCGCGACTGATAGCTCTGGAACCACTCTCCCTCGCCAAGCCCCAGCTCTTCGGCCAGCAGTCGGCTAGTCGTCTGGCAGTGCCGAGCGTAGGGATCGCCGTTATCGACGTAGCGCTTGGGGATGCCGTGGTAGGACATCAGCAACCGCCCGCGGTCGCCGTTGGCCTCCCAGTGCTGACGAACGCTAGCCGCCAGCGCCGCGATGTAGTCAGGATGGTCGTGATAATCGCGCACAAAACGCAGTTCCGGCAGATGTGGGCAGGGATCCAGCGCCTTGGCCAGGCGCTGGAATACCGCGCCGGTGGTGGTACGCGAGAACTGCGGATAAAGCGGTAATACCAGAATGCGGTCGACCCCGGCGTCGCGCAGCCGGAGCCCGGCCTCTTCCATGCTCGGCTTGCCGTAGGTCATCGCCAGCTCCACCGGGATTTCCTCACCTTCAGAGCTTGCCAGACGCGCCTGCAGCGCGCGCTGCTGGCGCCGGCCGATCGCCAGCAACGGCGACCCCTCCTCCTGCCATACCGAGGCGTAGGCCTTGGCGACCTTGGGCGGGCGAATACGCAGAATCACGCCATGAAGAATGGGCCACCACAGCCAGCGCGGCGCGTCGATGACCCGTGGGTCGCCGAGAAACTCGCCCAGATACTGCCTCACCGCCTTGGGGGTGGGCGCCTCGGGCGTACCCAGATTGACCAGCATGACTCCGTAACGGGCCGTCATTTATACCACTCCTGTCCCTGCCATCTTGGGGCGAAATTCTATCACTATCGGTTTGCACGGACCCGATCATCTTATACGATCAAATCCATGTGTATAAGTTATGGATAACTTCATGTCGAAACCGCTGATCCTGATTCTGGGCGATCAGTTGAGCGAGGCACTGGACGTCCTCGCCAGCGCCCCGCCCAATGCCGTGGTCGCACTCTGCGAGGTCAAGGCAGAGGGAGACTACGTCCCCCACCACCCCCAGAAGATCGTGCTGATATTGTCGGCGATGCGCCACTTCGCCGATACCCTGCGCGACAAAGGGTATCAGGTCCACTACAGCGCGCTCGACGACGATGACAATCGTCAGGACCTGCTGGAAGAAGCCGAACGACTCGCCGACGCCTACGGCTGTGACGAGATCCGGGTGACGCATCCCGGCGAATGGCGGCTGCTCGAACGCATTCAGCGTAGAGGGACGCGTTGGCGACTGTTCGAGGATTCACGCTTCTACTGCTCGATCGCTGATTTCGGCGAGTGGCTCGAGGGCCGCAAGCGCTTCCGGATGGAAGATTTCTACCGCCAGATGCGCCAACGTACCGGCCTGCTGATGGAAGATGGCGAACCCGCCGGCGGGCAGTGGAACTTCGACCATGACAATCGCCGGCCACTCGATAGCGACCTTGTCTTTCCCACTCCGCCAAGACACCGCCAGGACGAGATCACGCGGGACGTCACGACGCTGGTGGAAGCGCATTTTGGCGATCATTTCGGCACGCTGGAGGGGTTCAACTGGGCGGTGACTCGACGTCAGGCGCTGACGGACCTGCGCCACTTCATCGCGCAGGCGCTGCCCGACTTCGGCACCTACCAGGATGCCATCAGTGATAGCGAACCGCTGCTGTTTCATTCGCGACTGTCGGCATCGATGAACATCGGCCTGCTCTCGCCGCGGGAGGTGTGCGAGGCGGCGCAGACGGCCTGGCAGCAGGGTCGCGCGCCGATCAACGCAGTGGAAGGCTTCGTGCGCCAGATTCTGGGCTGGCGCGAATACGTGCGCGGTATCTACTGGCAACGAATGCCGGACTACAAGAGGGAGAATCGGCTCGACGCTCGGCGCGGCCTGCCCGACTTCTACTGGACCGCGGAGACCGATCTGCGCTGCGTGCGCCGTGCGCTGGAGATGACCCGCGACAACGCCCATGCCCATCACATTCAGCGGCTGATGGTCACCGGCAACTTCGCGCTGCTTTGCGGTGTCGCACCGGCGGCGCTTTGCGACTGGTATCTGGCGGTCTATGTCGACGCTTTCGAATGGGTAGAACTGCCCAATACGCTGGGCATGACACTCTACGCCGACGGCGGCTACCTCGGCTCCAAACCCTACTGCGCCTCGGGAAAATATATCGATCGCATGTCGGATCACTGCCGTCACTGCCGCTACGACGTCAAGCAGGTCACCGGCGAACACGCCTGCCCCTTCAACAGTCTCTATTGGCATTTTCTGGATCGCCATCGCGAGCAGCTGCGCGGCAATCATCGCATGAAACTCATCTACGGCAGCTGGGATCGCATGCAGGAGGACAAGCGGACGGCGATACTCGATCAGGCCGGAAAATTCATCGACTCGCTCACCTTCGAGGCCGCGTACGGCAAAGGCGATCACGCCAATGGCTACCGACGTCGCTGAGAAGCGAGAGCAGCAAGATCGGGACGACTAGCGAAGAAAGGATCGGATCGAGACGGGATGACAACCTGAACGAGACACGGCAAGAGAACTGCGCGAGAACGGCGTGAGAGCTGAATCGACAAAGCAAACTTCCCTCCAAAGCAGGGCAAGTCAATTCTGAGCTTGCCGGAGGGACACGGGGTGGATGAATAAAGAATGGCGGCGGTTGCGACGTTCGAACTGCGGGATCAGAAGACCAGCGGCATCCGGGATAATAGCGGGTCATGATAGCGCGCTTCGTGCCCGACGATCTCGTCGTTTGCGACCTGCTGAACCAGATAGGCGCGACGAATACCGGCCTGCTTCAGCTCGCCGTAGACATCCTCTAGCGAACGAAACAGCATCGGCTTGCCGCGCCGGGTCAAGATTTGCGTGGCCCCATCTGCCGGTTCCAGCATGACCTGATAGTAGCGACTGCCGGCATGGGCAATGACACGAATCTCGAAATTTTCGTGCTGTCGCTGATAGTGCGCGAACTCCGTGAGTTCCATGATTGACTCCTACAGGTGGATCGTTAGTGAATGAAAACTTCTTGATTCGGGACTCTCAGGGATCAAGCCCCAAGTTTAAAAGACTCAGACTCAAGAGCCTTAGATGTAAGACTTTCAGCGCTAGTGATCGTTCCAGCGACGTCGTGACGAGACATGAAGCGACAGGCGCTACGTCGCAGCGATCCAGGAGGGTCGATACGGTAGACGTGGAAGCCGGGGCGGGTATGGGTTGCCAATTCCTTGCCAGGATTCGCTCGAGGATCGGCACGAGGCGGAAACAACCAAGCATTATGTCGGAGATCACATTCATGCCCGACATTGAACGGTAGTGTTGTGACAGGAAAATGACAGGCGCCGCCATCGACGCCTTCACGAACGGTGATTACGAGCTCGGAGGGGTATTCAGCGAGGCGCTACTGATAATCGGCGGGGTCGATGGCCTTGCCCAGCGAGTTGCGATCGACCCATTTCCCCGCCTTGGCTTCCTTGTAGCGAAACACGACCCGGTCGCCGACGCTAACCGGTATCTCGGAGTCTTCGGTCTGGTAGCTATAGAGCTCGCCGTCGACGGTCAGCCAATGGCGATAGAGATCCGGCATCCCCAACCACTCCTTGAACGGCCCTTCCCGCTCATGCTTCTCCAGTTGGCCGCGTACTTCGATCTTGGGTGTACGTTGACGACGCCCCCGCTGAAAACCGCCTGCCATGTTTGACTCCTTGATGTCTTTCCCACGTCGGCAATGCCGACGCGCTTCAGTTTGTATCGAGCTAACTGTATCGAGCTAACCGTATCGAACTAAACGTCTCGGCCTATTCGCATGCAGGCCTATTCGCATGCAGGCCTATTCGCATGCAGGCCTATTCGCATGCAGGCCTGTTCGCAGTGCTGGCCTATTCGTAGCGCTGACCTGTTCGTAGTGCTGACCTATTCATAGTGCTGCCCATAGCTATCCGGGGCGAGATCCTCGAACCGCGTGTACTTGCCGATGAACGCCATGTGGACAGTACCAATGGGGCCGTTACGCTGCTTGCCGATGATCAGCTCCGCCAACCCCTTGTTGTCCGGGTTGTCGGCATTGTAGACCTCGTCCCGATAGACGAAGGCGATGACATCGGCGTCCTGCTCGATGGCGCCCGACTCACGCAGATCCGACATCACCGGGCGCTTGTTGGGGCGCTGCTCCAGCGAGCGGTTGAGCTGCGACAGCGCCACCACCGGGCAGCCGAATTCCTTGGCAAGCCCCTTGAGCGAGCGCGAGATTTCGGAGATTTCCGCGGTACGATTCTCGGAGAGCCCGGGCACCTGCATCAGCTGCAGATAGTCGATCATCACTAGGCCAATGTTGCCGTGCTCGCGAGCAATGCGCCGCGCGCGCGTGCGCAATTCATTGGGTGACAGTGCCGGCGTGTCGTCGATGAACAGCTGGCGATCCTTGAGCAGGTTGACCGCCGAGGTCAGCCTCGGCCAGTCCTCGTCCTCGAGCTGGCCGGTTCGCACCCTGGTCTGATCGATCCGTCCCAGCGATGACAGCACACGCAGCATCAGTGATTCGGCAGGCATCTCCATCGAGAACACGACCACCGGCTTGTCGTTGGAGACCACCGCATGCTCGACCAGATTCATGGCGAAGGTGGTCTTGCCCATCGATGGGCGCCCGGCGATGATCACCAGATCCGAGGGCTGCAGCCCCGACGTCATATCGTCGAGATCGCGAAAGCCGGTCGAGATCCCGGTCATCTGGCCCTTCATGTTGAACAGCTCGTCGATCCGGTCCACCGCCTTGGTCAGCAGATCGCTCATGCCGATCGGCCCGCCAAACTTGGGTCGCGATTCGCTGATCTGGAACACCAGCCGCTCGGCCTCGTTGACCAGCTCGTCCGGGAGCCGTCCTTCCGGCGAGTAGGCGCTATCGGCAATCTGACGCGAGGCCTGGATCAGCTTGCGCAGCGTCGCACGCTCACGGACGATATCGGCGTAGGCTCGAATGTTGCTTGCCGAAGGGGTGTTGCGCGCCAGTTCCGCCAGGTAGGCGAGCCCGCCCACGCTTTCGAGTTGGTCGCGACGCTCGAGGGCTTCCGACAGGGTCACCACATCGAGCGGATGGGAGCTTTCGGCCAGCTCGGCCATCGCGTTGAACGTCAGCCGGTGCTCATGGCGATAGAAATCGTCCGCGACCAGACGCTCCGATACGGTGTCCCAGCTGCTGTTGTCGAGCATCAACCCGCCGAGTACCGACTGCTCCGCCTCCAGCGAGTGTGGCGGCATCTTCAGCTGCGCGGTTTCCCGATCGTTGTCGACGCGTTGGTTCATGCTTGGCATTCATCCTGTGTCGTGCGCTGGACACGCAAGAATTCTCAGGCGCTCATTCTACCCAGTCGAGCGCGAGCACCGCCACGTCGACGGTCATGAAAAAGGCACGCAGGGCGTGAACCCTGCGTGCCTTGGTCAGACGTCGCGATCAATGATCGTGGTCGAGACTTACTCGGCCACCACCACCACACGGACGCTGGAAGTGACTTCGGCGTGCAACTGCAGCGCGATGTCATATTCGCCAGTCTGACGAAGCGGGCCTTCCGGCATGCGCACTTCGCTCTTGGCGACTTCGATGCCGGCCTGAGCCATGGCTTCGGCCAGATCGCGCGGGCCGATGGAACCGAACAGCTTGCCTTCTTCACCCGCCTTGGCCACCAGAGACAGTTCGATCTCGGCGAGCTGAGCGGCGCGCGTTTCGGCCTGGGCCTTGCGCTCGGCAGCCTGAGCTTCGAGCTCGGCGCGCTGCGTTTCGAACGCTTCGACGTTGTCTTTGGTCGCCGGTACGGCCATGCCGTAAGGAACCAGGTAATTACGACCGTAACCGGGCTTGACGGTGACCTTGTCACCCAGATCGCCCAGCTTGCCGATGTTATCGAGCAGAATGACTTCCATTCTCGTGAACCTCTCGTCAATCACTGCGTGTCAGTCGACCGCGAAAATCCGCGAAGGTATCTACCAACGCCAACAGCAGTACAATCAAAATCGTGGGCCAGGTGGTCAACAGCAAGGCGTAGAAGCCTACCAGCCAGAACCCGCTCATTCCCTTCAAACCAATAAACCCATGAACCAGCGCGACACCGGCAACCAGCAACGGTATCCAGGCCAACAGACTGGCGGCAGGAACGGCAAATACGACACCCACCGCCATCAGTCCGAGCAGCAGCAGAAGTTGTCGCCGCGAGAGCTTCAACGAATGAAACTCCTCGCGAAATCCGCCGGGGTTATAAAGCCCCGCCTGCCAGCTCCTGGCGAGTGCCAGACAGGCAATTCCCGCCAACAGCACTACCAGCCCGGTCGCACCGCCGATCACCAGTGTCGCCATTCTCTCGGTGTCGATGCCCTGTGCCGCCAGCTGATCCAGCATGCTGGCCACTTCCGACGAGCTTTGCCGCAGCTCGCTGAGAAGTGGACCGGTACCGCCGGTCGGTACGAAGATGCTCAGTTGCACCATCGCCATGCAGACGACGCTGCCGACGATCAGCGCTTCCGACCAGCGCATGCGTGCCCGCAGGACGGTCGCCATCAACGTCACCAGCAGGATACTGGACAACGGTACCGCATCGCCCTGAATCCACCACCAACCGGCAGGGATCGCCGCAGCGATCAGTACCGGCGCTGCCGGGGTCATGCCTCGGCGCAGCGTGACCAGACCCGCCACGGCGGCGCTGAACCAGAACAACCAGGGCACCAGCGCTGTCAGTGCGGCCGCCACCAACGCTTGCGGCGTACCGCGCATGATCCAACGGGCCAATGCCAGCATGACACCTCGTCAAGGTTTACCGGGTCAGGATTTACTGGTGGCTGTCGGAGTACGGCAGCAATGCCAGGTAGCGCGCCCGCTTGATCGCGGTGGACAGCTGACGCTGGTAGCGCGCCTGAGTACCCGTGATGCGGCTGGGAACGATCTTGCCGGTCTCGGTGACGTAGGCTTTCAGCGTATCGATGTCTTTGTAGTCGATGTACTTCACGCCTTCGGCGGTGAAGCGGCAGAACTTACGGCGACGGAAAAAACGTGCCATGAGAATCTCTCCTTAGCGAAATCGAATCAGTGGGTTTCTTCAGCAGCTTCGGAACGCTCGGGGCGCTCAGAACGCTCACGATCGCCACGCTCGGAGGGCTTGTCGTCACGACGACGGCTCTTTTCTTCAGCCGGCTTCATCATCGGCGAGGCTTCAGTCACGACCTCTTTGCAACGCACGATCATGCTGCGGATGATGGCGTCGTTGAAACGGAAGATGTTCTCGATTTCGTCGAGAGTCTCACCGCTGCATTCGACGTTCATCAGCACATAATGTGCCTTGTGAATCTTGTTGATCGGGTACGCCAGGTGACGACGACCCCAATCTTCGAGACGATGCACGGTGCCGCCGTTCTCGGTCACGAGGCCGGTGTAGCGCTCGACCATGGCCGGGACCTGCTCGCTCTGGTCCGGGTGGACCATGAACACGATTTCATAATGACGCATGTTAGCTCCTTTCGGTTTGGCAGCTTCCACGCGGGCCCTCGTTTGAAGGGGTACCACGAGAAGCAAGGAGTCGATATCGGGTCGCGGCGCAAAACCACGTTGCCATCCAGATATTCAGACCAATTGACGCTCTGCTCGGGCAAATCGCCTGGATCAGACTCACCTGACCCGCCGATTCATCCCGTAGACGAGGCGCGCTCCGTGAGCATAGCCTGCCCACAGAACCGCGCAATTGTAGAGACCGAGCGCCTCGGGTGCAAGCTCAAGTGGAGCTGGCACGCCCTCGCTGACGAACGGCTTCGAACAGACAGATGCCCGTGGCGACCGAAACATTGAGACTGGAAACGCCGCCCTGCATCGGCAGCTTGACCAGTCCGTCACACGCTTCGCGGGTCAGACGGCGCATGCCCTTGCCTTCCGCCCCCATCACCAGGGCGCAGGGAACGGTGAAGTCGGCATCGAAGACCAGCGCGTCGGCCTCCCCGGCCGTTCCGGTAATCCAGACCCCGGCCTGCTTGAGCTTCTCCATGCAGCGCGCCAGGTTGGTGACCTGAAACACCGGCACGCTCTCGGCCGCGCCGCAGGCAACCTTGCGCACCGTGGCATTGAGCGGAGCCGACTTGTCCTTGGCAACGATGACGCCATCGACACCGGCGGCATCGGCGCTGCGCAGACAGGCACCGAAGTTGTGCGGATCCGTCACCCCGTCGAGAATCAGAAAAAGCGGCGGCTGGCTCTGCTGCCATTGGTCGAGGCGCCACCATAGCGCCGTCTCATTCTCCGCGATCAGCGGCTCGGAAAAACCGATCACGCCTTGATGAGAGGCCTGACCCGAAATCACGTCGAGGGTTTCCCGCGGCACCCTTTTCAGCTCGCAACCAGCGGCATGGGCCTGCTGCAGCAACGCCTCGAGACGTTGCTCGGCATGCCCCTGCTGAATCCACAGCACTCGCGGCGGCTGTCCACGCTCGAACAGCGCGCGAACTGCGTGAACGCCGTAGACGGGTTCGAGCCCGTCTGGCGTCCGGGGAAGATCCGGCGACCGGCCGGCTTGACGTCGATGGGTTGGGCGACTCATGGCGTCACCTACTCCATGCCGCGGAACGACAGATCACGGCACTCATCGCTTGCCCCGGCGCTGGCGCGGCCCACGGGAGCGCCGCTTGGGAGCGCCACCCTCCTTGTTGCCGCTCGAGTCGCTGTTCGTCGAATCGTTATTCGCCGCCCCGTTATTCGTTGACTCGTCATTCGTCGAGTCATTACCCGTGGCGTCGCTGCCGGACTTGCCACCCTGACGCTCGCGCTTGCCGGGGCGATTCTTGCTCGTTGATGGCTTCGCGTTTCCGCCGCCCCCACCCGGCTTCTGGGCGCGCGGCGTGCGGCGATGACGCGGCGCCGCATCAGCGAGGTCGAAATCGATCTTGCGATCGTCCATATCGACGCGCGCAATGCGGACGGTGACGCCGTCACCCAGGCGATAGGCCACACCGCTACGCTCGCCTTTCAGACGATGCTTCTCGGCTTCGTAGTGATAATAATCGGACGGCAGCGAGGTCACGTGGACCAGGCCTTCGACATAGACGTCGTCGAGACGCACGAAAATACCGAACTGCGTCACGGCGGCGATGGTGCCTTCGTAGACTTCGCCGACCTTGTCGGAAAGAAATTCGCACTTCAGCCAGTCGGTGACATCACGGGTCGCGTCGTCGGCGCGGCGCTCGGTCATCGAACAGTGCTCACCCAGCTCGATCATCTGCTCGAAGGTGTACGGGCACCAGGTAGAGGGCTTCTCCACCGGTGCGCCCTCGGCCCGCAGGACCGTCTGGGTCTGACGCGGGCCGCGAATGACGGAGCGAATCGCACGGTGCACCAGCAGATCGGGATAGCGACGGATCGGCGAGGTGAAGTGCGCATAGGCCTGATAGGCCAGCCCGAAGTGGCCATCGTTCTGGGGCGAATAGACGGCCTGACTCATCGAGCGCAGCATCACGGTCTGAATGATATCGAAGTCCGGGCGCCCCTGGATCGCCTCGCGCAGCGCCTGATAATCCTTGGGCGTCGGCTCGTCGCCGCCGCCCAGCGTCAATCCCAGCTCGCCGAGGAACACGCGCAGGTTCTCGAGCCGCTCCGATGCCGGCGCCTGGTGCACCCGGTAGAGCGCCGGCAGGTCATGCTTGTCGAGGAAGCGCGCCGTGGCCACGTTGGCCGCCAGCATGCACTCCTCGACCAGCTTGTGGGCGTCGTTGCGGCTACGCGGGACGATCTTCTCGATCTTGCGCTCGTCGTTGAAGACGATCTGCGTCTCGGTGGTCTCGAAGTCGATGGCGCCACGCACGTCACGCGCCTGTCGCAACACCTTGTAGAGTGCATGCAGGTTTTCGAGCGACGGGACCAGCTCGCGATACTGTTCGCGTAGCGCCGACCCTTTCTCGCTGTCCGGCTCCTGCAACATGGCGCCGACCTGGTTGTAGGTCAGCCGTGCATGCGACTGGATCACCGCTTCGTAGAACTTGTAGCGACTGATGGTGCCGTTCTGCGAGATGTTCATCTCACAGACCATGGTCAGGCGATCGACGTGCGGGTTGAGCGAACAGAGCCCGTTGGAGAGCAGCTCCGGCAACATCGGCACCACCTGACCGGGGAAGTAGACCGAGTTGCCACGAACGTAGCCCTCGTTGTCCAGCGCGCTGCCGCCGCGGACATAATGGGAGACGTCGGCGATCGCGACGACCAGCTTCCAGCTGCCGGACTTGGTCTTCCAGGCGCAGACGGCGTCGTCGAAATCCTTGGCATCTTCGCCATCGATGGTCACCAGCGGCATCTCGCGCAGATCGATCCGTGCGGCCTTGTCCTCGTCCTTCACCTCCGCGGACATGCCGGCGATCTGATCGTCGACTTCCGGCGGAAAGTCCGCAGGAATATCGTGCGAGCGGATCGCGATGTCGATCTCGAGCCCCGGGTCCATTCGCTCGCCGAGGATCTCGACCACCTCGCCGACCGGCTGCTTGCGGGTCTCCGGCTGCTGAGTGATCCGGACCGAAACGATCTGACCGTCTTTCGCCCCACCGCTGACACTGTGGGGGATGATGACCTCCTGACTGATCCGCGAATTTTCCGGAATCAGGACCGCGAACTCGGAGGTATTCTGACGGAACACGCCGACCAGCGTCTGGGTGTTGCGCGCCAGCACTTCAGCGATGGTGCCCTCGGCACGGTTACGCCGGTCCCGGCCGCTGATACGCGCCAGTACCACGTCGCCGTTGAACACGCGTCGCATCTGACGCGGAGGCAGCACCAGATCGGGTTTGACCCCGTCATGGCGAATCAGGAACCCCATGCCGTCCCGGTGACCCTGAACGCGTCCCTTGATCAGATCGAGCTTGTCGATCAGTGCGTAGGCGCCCTTGCGATCCTTGAGGATCTGACCGTCGCGCTCCATCGCCGCGAGCCGGCGACGCACCGCCTCCAGCTGGTTGTCATCTTCGAGCCCCAGCATCGCGCTCATGTTTTCGTGGGTAATCGGCTTGCCGTACTCCTCAAGGCGCGCGAGCAAGTACTCACGGCTGGGTACGGGACTGTCATATTTGTCTGCTTCACGAGCCGCGTGCGGGTCGTCATCCAATGTCCAATGAGTCATGCAACCATCGTCCTTGCGTTGAGCCTACTGGGCTTGGGCTGTGGAGAGAATTCACGCGGCAGGCGGCTTGAGCCGTTCAATTTTTTTGGATTCATGCGCCAAGTATAGCGGTCACACCTGCCCGACCCAACCATGCACTGCGCAAACGGGGCAATAGCGTTGACGAAGAGCCACCGTGGAGCGCCGCAGCGGCAAGGTTCGGGAGGATAAATCGCCGGCAATCGGACGCTTGCATTCGAACGCAAAGCCGGTATCATGCATCGCGCCTTGGCCCAGATGGCGGAATTGGTAGACGCGCTAGCTTCAGGTGCTAGTGTCCTTATGGACGTGGAGGTTCAAGTCCTCTTCTGGGCACCATCGCTTCCGGCGATGGATGTTTCGAACGCACAAGGCCGGATAAGCCCGGATGGCGGAATTGGTAGACGCGCTAGCTTCAGGTGCTAGTGTCCTTATGGACGTGGAGGTTCAAGTCCTCTTCCGGGCACCATTCCAAGGGAGTTTTTCGGACTCCTGGCAGCACCGATACATGACACGCCCAGGTGGCGGAATTGGTAGACGCGCTAGCTTCAGGTGCTAGTATCCTTACGGATGTGGAGGTTCAAGTCCTCTCCTGGGCACCACGTGTCATGTAATAGTCGGCAGCACTCCCCCTGCTAACGCCGGCTTTTGACGTAACGCTTTCCCATCTTGATTTTTCGTCGTTTCCGACCCTTCTTCACATCCAGATCGTTCTTTGCATCCAGATCGTCGCTGGCTCGATGAATTCGCGAGTAGACGACCGGTTTGCCAAGCGGCCGACATCGGCAACCTTCAGCGCCGACTCCATTCCACAGCTACTGATAGCGTCCGGGCCGAGTCGAAACCGCTTCCAGCCCCCAGCCGCTCTTTTCCACCTTTCCTTCCAGCTGACGCTCGATCGGATCAGCCAGTTGCGGAAAGAAGTCCAGCCCGGTTCGAGCCTCGATTTCGTCGATGGTGATCACGAACCGTGCCAGCGGTTCGTCGCCCGTGACGTCCTGCGGCATCAGAAATGCCAGCGCCTTCGGCGTCTTGCCCGGCACGACCAATATCTTGTAGAAGCCCACGGGCACCTGCGAGAACCCGACACGGTGCAGCAGCTGGTCATCGAAGACCGGTCCGGTCACGACCCGGACGCTGCCAAAACGCGGCACGAAATCGTCGATGACCGCCTCTTCCAGGCGCTGCCATAGCTGTCGATTGAGCTTGGGTCGCTGCGGCGTGATATTGGTCATCAGGAAACTGTCCAGCTGGCCTTCGCGCCCATGAACGACCGCCATGGCATAGTTCGGCGCCAGATGACCGCGATCGTAACCGCTGCGGGCGTAGTCGTCGCCGGAGATCGGCCACAGGCTGCGCCAGTCGGATTGGAAATGATCGGGGCGCGGCAGACTATGCGGATTGTCGACCCGATTCAGCGTGTAGCCCACCCACAGCGGCTCGGCCCGCACGTCCGACCAGCCGACCAGAAAGCCGTCGTTTCGCAGCACCCGATTCCAGCCTCGCCAGTCGTTCCATTGCCAGTCGGGAACACCCATCCAGCTCAGCTGATCGCGGACGCCGCCTTCGTGCCAATACCACAGCCCGCTGATGACCACGACGAAGATCAATCCGATCCGAGACGAACGAGCCAGCTGACCCAGCAGCCCTCGCCGTTGATGACGCGCCATCCCGACCTAGAGACCGACGGAGAACATGGCGTCGAGATCGTGGCGTGAATGCACCTGCATGGCATTGAGCGTTTCGGTATCGCGGATGCCTTCGACCTCCATCAGCCGCTCGGTCACCAGCGCGGCCAGCGATTCGAAATCGCGGGTGCGAGCGATGGCGATCAGATCGTAGCGACCGCAGGTCGAATAGACCTCGCTGATTCCCTCGAGATCCGCCAGACGCTCGGCCACGCCACGAATTCGGCCTTTTTCCACGTTGATCAGAATAACGGCGTTCTGCATTTCCCTCTCCTATTGATCCAGCCCAGCAATCCAGCCCAGTGATCCAGTCCAGCGACCCAGCCACCGATCCGGCTATCGGCCTGCCCGGCGCGCCAGATCTCGCGATCCGCGGGCCAGTAATGAAGTTGACGGCGCGAGTATATCAGCTCCGTGACCCATCGCCTCGTCGCACCAATAGCCAGCAACCGATCCGATCAGCGCTGGCTTGCAACCCGACAAGTCCACTCGGCGCGGCTCGCCAATCGGTTGTGGACGTTTCACGTCACGTCGCATAATTTCCGGAGGGCGAGATCATTTCAGCGCCGGGACATCACGAGCGGCGAGGCGGCGGCGGTGCGGCGGCGAGGCGCAGAACGTCGATCCAGGAGGGGGCAATGAAAACGAGACAGCAGAGTCACGCCACTGCCGAGAGCGGCGTGACGGATATCAAGCGTCGCCGCTTTCTGCAACGCGGCGTCTGCGCATCCGGTTTAGTGCTGCTGGGGTGGCAGGCTGTCCCGGCACTGGCCCAGCAGAAGCCGATGCTCGACCCCGAATCCTACCCGGCCCGCGCGCTCGACTATGTCCAGAATGCCGAAGAAGCGAGCGACCACGAGGCCTACCGAACGGGAAAGCGCTGTGACAACTGCGAGTTCTTCACCGCCGAGACGCAGGTTTGCGGCCTGTTTCCCGATCATCGAGTCGCCAGCCAGGGCTGGTGCAGCAGCTGGACGAGCAGTGACTCCTGAGCGCGCGCGCCGAGCGGCTTGATCCTGGCGTCTGACCCTGGCGTTTGCGCCGTGCGATCGCGACGTCACGCCGACTCTCGCGCCGGTTCCGGGATCGGCCATTGATAGCGGCGCACGACGTCGCCTCCTTCCATCGACTCGAGCTTGATCGGAAATCCCCAAAGCTGATGCAGATAGCGCATCACGGGAAACAGACTCTGCCCCAGAGGACGGCGCCGATCCTGCACGTGACGTAGCGTCAGCGAGCGGTCTCCGCGGATATCGGCTTCCCAGACCTGGATATTGGGCTCCCGCGCCGACAACGCGTACTGCACGCTCAGCGCTTCGCGGATGCGCCGATAACCGCGGTCGTCGTGAATCGCCTCGATCTGTAGGCTATCGTCACGGTCGTCGTCGACCAGACTGAACAGCTTCAGATTGCGGATCACGGTGGGAGAGAGAAACTGCTGGATGAACGACTCGTCCTTGAAGTTCTGCATCGCGAAATGCAGCGTCTCCAGCCAGTCGCTGCCGGCGATATCCGGAAACCATTCGCGATCCTCGCTGGTCGGCGCCTGACAGATACGCTTGATGTCGCTGAACATCGCGAAGCCCAGCGCATAGGGATTGATCCCGTTGAAGTAGGGGTTGTCGAAGCCCGGCTGGCTGACGACCGATGTGTGCGACTGCAGGAACTCGAGCATGATGCCCTCGTCGATCTGGCCATCGTCGTACAACCGATTCATCAGGGTGTAGTGCCAGAACGTCGCCCAGCCTTCGTTCATCACCTGGGTCTGACGCTGGGGATAGAAATACTGCGCCAGCTTGCGCACGATGCGCACGATCTCGCGCTGCCAGGGCTCCAGCAGCGGCGCGTTCTTCTCGAGAAAATAGAGCAGATTCTCCTGCGGTTCGCTGGGGTAGCGGCCATGACGATGCAGGCCCAGGGGGTCGTTTTCGTGGTCGTGCAGTGGCTCCCGGGCGAGCTCGCTCACCGCCAGCGGGATCGTGCTCCAGAGTCGATTGACCTGAGTCTGCAGGTACGCCTCGCGGTCCTCCTGGCGGCGCGCCTCCTCCTCGGCGGAGATCGACGAGGGCCGCTTGTAGCGATCGACGCCGTAGTTCTGCAGCGCATGGCAGGCATCGAGAAGCTGCTCGACCGCCTCGACACCGTGACGCTCCTCGCACTGGGCGATGTACTTGCGCGCGAACACCAGGTAATCGACGATCGCCGAGGCGTCGGTCCAGGCGCGAAACAGGTAGTTGCCCTTGAAGAAGGAGTTGTGACCGTAGCAGGCGTGGGCGATGACCAGCACCTGCATCATCAGCGAGTTCTCCTCCATCAGATAGGCGATACAGGGATCGGAGTTGATCACCAGCTCATAGGCCAGCCCCATCTGGCCGCGCCGGTAAGCCTGTTCCACCGACAGGAACTGCTTGCCGAACGACCAGTGGTGATAGCCGATCGGCATGCCCACGCTGGCGTAGGCGTCCATCATCTGCTCGGAGGTGATGACCTCGATCTGATTGGGATAGGTCTCCAACCGATACTCTTCGGCCAGTTTGGCGATGGCACGCTCATAGGCTTCGAGCGTCTCGAAATTCCAGTCCGAACCGGTAGCTATGGGCTTGCGTTGCGTCATCGCTGCGTTCCTCCTCGCTGCGTTCCGTCTGACCCCAAGACTGATATCAGCTCTGGGCGCGCTGTCGGAAAAGCTCACGAAAGACCGGGTAGATATCTTCCGCCTGGACGATCTGCTGCATGGCGAAGCGCTCGGGATAGGCCGCTCTGACCGTGTCGTAGGCTTCCCAAAGCGCCTGATGGGCGTGGGGCGTGATCTCCACGTAGGTGAAGTACTGCAATTTTCGCATCAGCGATTCGTCGAGCCGTTCGAGACAGGTCGATGAGTCGTCGTCCCAGTTGTCGCCATCGCTGGCCTGGGCCACGTACAGATTCCACTGCTCCGGCGCATAGCGCGCCTCGATGATCTCGTCGACCAGCGTCAGCGCACTCGAGACGATGGTGCCGCCGGTCTCCCGCGAGTAGAAGAACTCCTCCTCGTCGACCTCCTTGGCCACGGTATGGTGGCGCACGAACACCAGTTCGACCTTCTCGTAATTGCGCTCGAGAAACAGGTAGAGCAACAGGAAGAAGCGCTTGCCGATATCCTTGTGGGCCTGGGTCATGGAACCGGAGACATCCATGATGCAGAACATCACGGCCTGGTTCGACGGCATCGGCTGGTGGGTGAGATGGTTGTATCGCAGGTCGTAGGTATCCAGAAACGGGATCGACCCGATCCGTTTCTCGAGCCGCGCGATCTCGGATTTCAGCTCGTCGATTCGCGCCGGGTTGCGCAGTACCGGATCCTTGCGCTCTTCGGCGACCAGTGCCTCCTGCGCTTCGCGAAGAGCGCGCTTCAACGGCCCGCGCATGCCGATCCGCCTGGCCTGTGCCTCGCGCATCGAACGCACGATATTGATCCGCGCCGGCACGCCCTCCTTGGAGATACCCGCGCGCACGGGTCGGGTCTCCTCTAGTACCCGCAGCTGCTTGCGCTCGAGGTGCGGTAATTCCAGCCCGTCGAAGACGAAATCGAGAAACTCCTCCCGCGACAGCGAGAACACGAATTCATCCATGCCTTCGCCCTGACCCGATGCCTGGCCGTCGCCGCTACCTCCCCCGCCACCTCCACCGCCGGGCCGGCGTAGCCGATCACCCTCGGCGAACTCCTTGTTGCCGGGATTGACAACCGTGCGCCGCCCGCCCGGGCCATGCTGGAACGAGGGCTCGGAGATATCCTTGGTGGGAATCGAGACTCGTTCGCCACGCTCCATGTCGGTGATCGAACGTCGATTCACCGACTCCTCCACGGCGCGCTTGATGTGCGAGCGATAGCGTTGCAGAAATCGCTGACGGTTGACCGCGCTCTTGTTGCGCGCATTGGGGCGTCGATCGATGAAGTAGCTCATGGCACCTCCTGCAGGCTGACCGCAGACTGCTGCAACAGCGACCACCCGAGGATGGTCTCTGCTCCGGGAGCGGCGCGGCTCGGGCCGCCACTGCCGCTCCGACGACGTCGTTTGACGCTGTTCTCTAGTGCGACTTCCGCACTCGCAGATACCACTCCGACAGCAGACGCACCTGCTTTTCGGTATAGCCGCGGCTCACCATCCGGTCGACGAAATCCTCGTGCTTGCGCTGGTCCGAGGCCGACGCCTTGGCGTTGAACGAGATCACCGGCAGCAGTTCCTCGGTGTTGGCGAACATCTTGTGCTCGATCACGCCTCTGAGCTTCTCGTACGACTGCCAGCTGGGATTCATGCCGTTGTTGTGGGCACGAGCTCGCAGCACGAAATTGACCACCTCGTGGCGAAAGTCCTTGGGATTGG
The DNA here is from genome assembly GCF_003206695.1 of Salinicola halophyticus. Lineage (GTDB taxonomy): Bacteria > Pseudomonadota > Gammaproteobacteria > Pseudomonadales > Halomonadaceae > Salinicola > Salinicola halophyticus. The sequence continues at coordinate 200,530 of NZ_PZJN01000001.1, forward strand.
AGATACCGGCGGGCTTCTCGATCTTCTCGAGATCCTCGTTGAGCGACTGGCGATCGAACAGCTCGCCGGTTTCCGGGTCGCGATACTCCTGATCCTGAATCCAGAAGTCGGCGTAGGTGACGTAGCGATCGAAGATGTTCTGACCGTACTCGGTGTAGGACTCGAGATACGCGGTCTGGATCTCCTTGCCGATGAAGTCGACGTAGCGCGGCGCCAGATACTCCTTGATGAAGCGCAGATAGCGCTCGTGGACTTCCTTGGGCAGCTGCTCCCTCTCCAGCGCCTGCTCCAGCACGTAGAGCAGATGCACCGGGTTGGCGGCGATCTCGTGAGCGTCGAAGTTGAACACCTTGGAGAGGATCTTGAAGGCGAAACGCGTGGAGAGCCCGTTCATGCCCTCGTCGACACCCGCCGCGTCGCGATACTCCTGAATCGATTTGGCCTTGGGATCGGTGTCTTTGAGATTCTCGCCGTCGTAGACCCGCATCTTGGAGTAGATGCTCGAGTTCTCCGGCTCCTTGAGCCTGGAGAGCGTCGAAAACTGGGCCAGCATGCGCAGCGTATCCGGCGCGCAGGGGGCTTCGTTGAGCGACGAATGTTCCAGCAGTTTCTGGTAGATCTTGATCTCTTCGGAGACGCGCAGGCAGTAAGGCACCTTGACGATGTAGACCCGGTCGAGAAAGGCCTCGTTGTTGCGATTGTTGCGAAACTGCTGCCACTCGCTCTCGTTGGAGTGGGCCATGATGATGCCTTCGAAGGGGATCGCGCCCATACCCTCGGTGGGGTTGTAGTTGCCCTCCTGCGTGGCCGTCAGCAGCGGATGCAGCACCTTGATCGGTGCCTTGAACATCTCGACGAACTCCATCAAGCCCTGGTTGGCCTTGCACAGACCACCGGAGAAACTGTAGGCGTCCGGATCGTCCTGGGAATAGAGCTCCAGTTGGCGGATATCGACCTTGCCCACCAGTGACGAGATATCCTGATTGTTCTCGTCGCCCGGCTCGGTCTTGGAAACCGCGATCTGGTTGAGGCGTGAGGGGTGCAGGCGCACCACGCGGAATCGGGACAGATCGCCGCCGTACTCCTTGAGCCGCTTGGCGGCCCAGGGCGACATCGGCCCTCTCAGATGGCGCTGGGCGATGTTGTACTCCTTCTCGAGCAGCTCGCCATCCTCTTCCGGCGAGAACAGCCCGAGCGGAGACTCGAAGACCGGCGAATCCTTGATCGCGTAGAACGGCACGCGCTCCATGAGTAATTTCAGGCGTTCGGCCAGCGAGGACTTGCCGCCCCCGACCGGGCCCAGCAGGTAGAGAATCTGCTTGCGCTCCTCGAGCCCCTGGGCGGCGTGACGAAAGTAGGAAACGATCTGCTCGATCGCCTCTTCCATGCCGTAGAACTCGGCAAAGGCGGGATAGCGTCGAATGACCTTGTTGGAGAAGATTCGCGACAGGCTGGGATCCTTGGCCGTGTCGATCGTTTCCGGCTCTCCGATGGCATTCAGCATTCGTTCGGCAGCGTTGGCGTAGACCCGAGGATCCTTTCGGCACAGCTCTAGATATTCCTGCAGGCTCAATTCTTCCTGCTGAACCTGCTCGTAACGGCTCTGCACGTGATCGAAGATGCTCATGGAAGCCTCCTGGTCGTGACCCTCGACCGTACAGGACGAACGCCCTGCCAGCCGGGCTAGCTGACTATCAGCATAGACAGATGCACGAAGCGTCGGGTAGACCCATTTCGCGAGTCTTTTCAACGCAGCGTCGGAACATACGCTTTAGAACACGCTACCACGATCCGGTTTCGTTGCACGGGGAATTTGCGGGGACAAAATGCGCAACACTGCCCGATGGCAGGCAAGCAGAGGAAAAGTCAGGGAAATTTCGTTCGCGAGTCGAACAGGTGGGAACTCGGGAAGGAACGGCGCCCGTTTGACGGACGCCGCTCGGGCTCATGCCGCGTCGAAGGCAGTGCGGGCGTCGGCCAGCAGTTGATCGAGCAGCTCGGGCGTGGTGTTCCAGGAGCAGACAAAACGCGCGCCACCGGCACCGATGAAGGTGTAGAAGGTCCAGCCCCTGGCGCGCAGCTGGGTGATGACCGGTTCGGGCAAACTGACGAAAACGCTGTTAGCTTGCGCCGGGAACATCAGCGAGGCGCCGGGTAACGAGGCGAGCCCGTCGGCGAGATACCGGGCCATGGCGTTGGCATGGTCGGCGTTACGCCGCCAGGCGCCAGTTTCCAGCAACCCAAGCCAAGGCGCGGCGATGAAGCGCATCTTGGAGGCCAGCTGCCCCGCCTGCTTGCAGCGATAGGCAAAATCCTCGGCCAGCTCCTTGTTGAAGAACAGGATCGCCTCGCCCATCGGCAAACCATTCTTGGTACCGGAAAAACAGAGCACGTCGACGCCTGCCTGCCAGGTCAGCTCGGCCGGAGTCGCATCCAGGGCACTGCAGGCGTTGGCGAAACGCGCGCCGTCCATGTGAACGCGCAGATCGTACTTGTCCGCGACGGTGCGGATCGCCAGTAGCTCCTCGCGAGAGTAGACCGTGCCCACTTCGGTGGCCTGGGTAATCGAGACGACCCGTGGCTTGGGGTAGTGGATGTCGTTGCGCTTCACGACCAGCCTCTCGATTCCCTCCGGGGTCAGCTTGCCGTTTTCGCCAGGACTGGTGAGCAGCTTCGAACCGTTGGAGAAGAACTCCGGTCCGCCGCACTCATCGGTCTCGATATGCGCCAGTTCATGACAGATCACGCTGTGGTAACTCTGGCCCAGCGCCGCCAGCGACAACGAGTTGGCGGCAGTGCCGTTGAAGACGAAGAAAACGTCACAGTCGTAATCGAAAAGCTCACGGAAACGGTCCGCGGCACGGTGGGTCCAGGCATCGTTACCATAGGCGAGGTCGTCGCTGCCATTCGCCCGGATCATGTAATCGAGGGCTTCCGGGCAAATGCCGGAGGTGTTGTCGCTCGCCAGATAGCGAGGGCTGCAATCGGATGTCATCTGGGGGTCCTTGTACGATCCCTCCACGGAGAAAAGCGATTCAGAACCCGTGACGGTAACCAGAATCGCGTTTTCTGAGGGTCAGGCGTGGCGGTCGCAATGCGTCGCGGCCTGAATAACAAGAAGCGCGAATCCGGGGGTAACGGGATCCCCGTCACACGGCTCGCGCTCGCTGGTGAACCCTTAGTCTAACACCTGTCCTCGAACCCCGGCAGCGCCGGGACACTCGCCACTCACGCTGACTCAACGCAATAGGGCGCCCGCGCTCACAGCATCGCCGCCAGCCGCACCCCCTGATCGATGGCGCGCTTGGCATCGATCTCGGCCGCCACTTCTGCCCCGCCGATTCGATGAACCCGCGTCCCGCTCGCGGCAAGCGTGTCGTAAAGCGCCTGCTGCGACTCCTGCCCGGCACAGATGACGATTGTGTCGACCGCCAGCAGCCTGGACTCCCCATCGACATCAAGGTGCAGCCCGTCGCTGTCGATGCGCCGATAGACGCAGCCCGACAGCGTCTCGACCTTGCGGGCCCGTAGCGCGGCGCGATGAACCCAGCCGGTGGTCACCCCGAGTCCAGCCCCCGGCTTGCCAGTCTTGCGCTGCAGAAGCGTGATCTGTCGCGGCACCGTGGGCTCCAGCCGCGGCTTCAAGCCGCCGGCGTGCTCGACCGTCAAGTCAACGCCCCACTCGTCGCACCAGCGCTCGATATCCAGCGCCGGCTGCTCGGCATGCGCCAGCAGTTCTGCCACATCGAAACCGATGCCGCCGGCGCCGATAATCGCCACGCGACGCCCCACGCGCTCGGGATGCTGGATCGCCACCGGGTAGGAGATCACGCTGGGATGCTCGATTCCCTCGATATCGAGCGCGCGCGGCCGGACGCCGGTGGCGACAACGACCTCGTCGAAATCCTGCAGTTGCTGGCTGTCGGCCTCGGTGCCGAGGCGCAGCTCGACGCCGTGCCGCGAAAGCTGGGTGGTGAAGTAGCGCAGCGTTTCGGCAAACTCCTCTTTTCCCGGTATTCGCTGGGCCAACCGGAACTGGCCGCCGATCTCCCCATCGCGTTCGAAGAGCGTTACCCGGTGTCCCCGCTCGGCGCAGGCCACGGCAGCGGCCAAGCCTGCAGGCCCGGCCCCCACCACGGCGATCCGCTTGGGGAGGTCGGTCGGGGTCAGCGTCAGCTCCGTTTCATGACAGGCGCGTGGATTGACCAGACAGGAGGTCAGCTTGCCCTTGAAGGTATGATCGAGGCAGGCCTGATTGCAGGCGATGCAGGTATTGATCTCGTCGACGCGGCCCTGCTCGGCCTTGGCCATCCAGGCCGGATCGGCCAGGAAGGGGCGGGCCATCGAGACCAGGTCGGCAGCCCCCTCGGCCAGCACCGCCTCGGCCACGGCCGGCATGTTGATACGGTTGGTCGCGATCAGCGGTATCGAGACCGCTTCGCGCACTGCCCGGCTGACCGAGACGAAAGCGGCTCGCGGCACGCTCGTGACGATGGTCGGCACGCGCGCTTCGTGCCAGCCGATGCCGCTGTTGATCACGTCCGCCCCGGCATGCTCGATCGCCTGTGCCAGCGCCACGATCTCCTCCCGCGTGCTGCCTTCTTCCACCAGATCGATCATCGACAGCCGAAAGATCAGCAGAAAGTCCGGGCCGCACACGTCACGAACGCGGCGCACGATCTCGACCGCGAAGCGCTGACGACGCTGGCTATCGCCACCCCAGGCATCGTCGCGATGATTGGTACGCCGACACAGGAACTGATTGATCAGGTAACCTTCCGAACCCATGATCTCGACGCCGTCGTACCCGGCACGCCGGGCCAGTTCCGCACAGCGCACGAAATCCTCGACCTGCCCCTCGACCTCGTCGCCACTTAGCGCCCGCGGCGTGAACCGATTGATCGGAGCGGCGATCGCCGAGGGCGCCACCAGATCCGGAGAGTAGGCGTAGCGGCCGGCATGCAGGATCTGCAGGCAGATGCGCGCGCCGTGGGCATGCACCGCCTTCACCACCGGCCGATGCCGTTCGACCTCGGCGGCGTCGGTGAGCTTGGCGGCCCCCTGAAACACCGCCCCTTCCGGATTGGGCGCAATGCCGCCGGTGACGATCAATCCGACGCCGTGTTGCGCCCGCTCCGCATAGAACGCCGCCAGCCGTGCGAACCCGTCGGGGGCTTCTTCCAGATTGGTGTGCATCGAGCCCATCACCACGCGATTGCGCAGCGTCAGCGAGCCAACTCGCAGGGGACGAAAGAGATTGGGAAAGCGCGTCACGTATCGGCTCCACTCATGTCTTGGCACAGTCCTTGGAACAGCTCTTGGTACAGCCTGGGCGCACACCGCGGCAGCGGCTTTCAAACGCGCGTATGAACGTCAGTGTAACGGAAAGCGAGACGAGGGCCATTCCACCAAAGCGGTATCGTGAACGACCGTGCAGCCGACCTTAGCGCCATTCGACTGACACAGACGATCGACCAGAACAGGCATCAGTGCGATTGAACAGAGAAACCGGACGGATTGACAGGCAAGGAGAAAGCGTCGTCAACCTGCAGGGAGACGAGGAACCCAAGGGGCAACGAAAGAGAAGAGAATACAGAGGAGGTCAAAAGACGTTATTGGCGGACCGGACGAGACTCGAACTCGCGACCTCCGGCGTGACAGGCCGGCATTCTAACCAACTGAACTACCGGTCCGCTATGGTGGGTGGTACGGGACTCGAACCTGTGACCCCCAGCATGTGAAGCTGGTGCTCTAACCAACTGAGCTAACCACCCAAACGTCAAACAGCTTTCAGTACAACAACCGCATGGAGCGAAGCGTGGCGGACCGGACGAGACTCGAACTCGCGACCTCCGGCGTGACAGGCCGGCATTCTAACCAACTGAACTACCGGTCCACTCTATGTGTATCGCGAGGCTGAGTCGAAACTCGTGCCCACAATACCTGCTACGCAACTAGCGGGTGACACTGCACGCCTCGAAGGCATACTCATGTCGGCGGAAATGGCGGACCGGACGAGACTCGAACTCGCGACCTCCGGCGTGACAGGCCGGCATTCTAACCAACTGAACTACCGGTCCGCATTTTCCAACTGCCTTTCTTGCAACGACATCTTCTACAACGATGTCTCTTACAACAACCACTTGCAACACGTGAACCCGAGCACTGCGAAAACGCAATGGTGGGTGGTACAGGGTTCGAACCTGTGACCCCCAGCTTGTAAGGCTGGTGCTCTCCCAGCTGAGCTAACCACCCGTGGTCACGTGGCGCTGCATTCTACCTGTGACCGATTCAAAGTCAACAGCTTTTCGTGCCGCTTTTCTCTATCCGGATCATTCACTTGCGCCCAGCCGCCGTACCACGTGGCCGGCCGCTTCATCGATCAATGTCGACTGCGTCTGCGCATGACGTTTGGGAGCCTGCCAGTCGTGGTCGCCGCCCTCCATGAAATGGCACTCGACCTGCGCCGGCAGATCGTAACCCTCGACCTCGTCACGTCGCCCGAACGGATCGCGAGAGCCCTGAAAAAGCACTATCGGGCAGCGGATCTCCGGCCAGTGATCGAGCCGCAAGCGTTCAGGTTTGCCGGGTGGGTGGAACGGGTAGCCGCACAGTACCAGCCCGGCCATGTCGACGCGCGTCGCCAGCAGGCTCGCAACTCTCCCGCCCATCGACTTGCCACCGAACCAGAGCGGCGTCTCGCTATCGAGCGTCCTGATGGCCCGATGCCATTCGCCAAGTTCCGCGACCAGTGTCTCGATTCTGGGCGGGGGACGGCGCCTGCCCTCTCGGCGCATGGTGGTCATGTAGCCGAACTCCAGCGCCACGACCTGGATACCGCACGCAGCCAGCCGTTGACGCCATCGAGTCAGAAACACGGAGTCGTGGCCGGCGCCCGCGCCGTGACACAGGATCAGCCGCCCATGATGCGCCGCACCTTCAACCAGGAAGCCGCCCAGGGCGGTTTCATGGCGCGAGCCCTCCCCCGTGGCCAGCGCCTTACGCAGCTTTGCCAAGTCCCGAGTTTCAAGCGTGGGTATCAACATCGCCTTGGTCATCGTATCGCCTCACCGAATTTCAGGAGCGGGTTGGTTCGGTTTCTGCCTCGGCGGTGGCCGTATCGGCATTCCCACCGGCTGTCTCTTTTGCGTAGGATGACAAAACTTGATCGATCGGTCAGATTCGCTCGGCCAGACTCGATCGAACCACCGATACGTTCTTTAACGACAACAATTCAGGACAACTCATGGCTTTGAACGTTCTCGTCATCGGCGCCGGCATGGGCGGACTCACCACCGCCCTGGCGCTGCAGCAATCGGGCCACCGGGTCGAGGTCGTCGACCGGGTCACCGAACTTCGCCCGGTGGGCGCCGCCCTTTCGGTCTGGTCCAACGGCGTCAAGGTGCTCAAGGCTCTCGGCGTGGGCAACGCCGTCGAACAAGCCAGTGGGCGCATGAACGAGATGGCCTATCTCACTCAGGATGGCAGACCGCTGACGCGCTTCAGTCTGCAGCCGCTCTATGACCAGGTCGGACAGCGCGCCTGCCCCATCGCCCGGGCAACGCTTCAGCAGCTGCTGCTGGACGCCGTGGGGCCGGATAATGTCACGCTCGGCCTTTCCTGCATCGACTACCGCTGCGACGACAGCGGCATTCTCGCCGAATTCGCCGACGGTTCGAGCCGACGGGCTGACCTGATCGTGATTGCCGACGGCACCCATTCACGACTTCGCGAGCGTGCGCTGGGGCGCCCCGTCGAACGTCGCTACTGCGGTTACGTCAACTGGAATGTACGCGTCGCCGCAACGCTGGATCTGGCGCCGCTCGATCAATGGGTCCAGTACGTCGGCGATCATCAGCGCGTGTCGATGATGCCGATGAGCGGTGACGACGACGCCCGGGAGTTCTACTGCTTCTTCGACGTGCCGTTGGCGGCGGACACGCCCAACGATTCCTCCCGCTACCGGGAAGAGCTCTCCAAGCATTTCGCCGGCTGGGCGGAGCCTGTGCAGAAGCTGATCGAGCGTATCGATCCCGCGGCGATGGCCCGCGTCGAGATCCATGACATCGAGCCGCTGGAGACGCTGGTCGGCGAACGCGCGGCGATTCTCGGTGATGCCGCCCACGGCATGGCACCGGATCTGGGTCAGGGCGGCTGTCAGGCGATGGAGGATGCCTGGGTACTGGCTCGCGCCCTCGATGACGCCGGCAGCGACATCGATACTGCCTTGAAAGCCTACGATGACGCACGAACCCGGCGTGTCGGCGAGATCGTCACCCGGGCGCGGCAGCGCGCGGAGACGACTCACGGCGCCGATCCGCTCGCTACCCAGGCATGGTACGCCGAGCTGGCCGAGGAAGACGGCACTCGCATCATGGGCGGCATGAGCAAGACCATACTCGGCGGTCCACTGGGCTGAGGGCTGAGTGAGGGCTGAGTGAGGGCTGAGCACGGAGGGCTGTCGACGGTCCAGATACGGCCTGGAAACCGATCGCCCCAACGCAAGAAGCCCGCCAGAGATCACCTCCGGCAGGCTTCTTGTTCCCTATCGCGGCCCTGTATCCGTTACGCCGTATTCGATACGCCTTACTCGTTCAGGCTTCCCGGGCGAGCAGATCGAAGGCGTCGATCCGGGTTTCCTGCCGCTGACGCTGCTTGGCTTCCAGCCCCTCGAAGTCGAACAGATTGCGATCCGCGAGCTGAGAAGGGGCGACGTTAGTCACCGCCTTGAACATGGTCTCGAGCCGCCCGGGATGCTTGATCTCCCACTCCGCCAGCATCTCCTTGACCACCTGTCGCTGCATGTTGGGCTGGGAGCCACACAGATTGCAGGGGATGATCGGAAACGCCATCTGCCGGGAAAATTCGGCGATATCGGCCTCGCGGCAGTAGGCCAACGGGCGGATGACGATGTTCTTGCCGTCGTCCGACAGCAGCTTGGGCGGCATCGACTTGAGTGAGCCCCCGAAGAACATGTTGAGAAACAGCGTCTCGAGAATGTCCTCGCGATGATGCCCCAGCGCCACCTTGGTCGCGCCGATCTCCTCGGCGAAACCGTAGAGCGACCCGCGACGCAGACGCGAGCACAGTGCACAGGTGGTCTTGCCCTCCGGCGTTTTCTCCTTGACCACCGAATAGGTGTCCCGCTCCAGGATGTGATAATTCACACCCCTGGCGTCCAGGTATTCGGGCAGCACATGCTCAGGAAAACCCGGCTGCTTCTGGTCGAGATTGACCGCCACCAGTTCGAAATCGACCGGCGCGTTGCGCTGCAGATTCATCAGAATCTCCAGCATGGTGTAGGAGTCCTTACCACCGGACAGACACACCATCACCTTGTCGCCTTCATGGATCATCCCGTAATCGATGATCGCATTGCCGACCTGGCGACGCAGGCGCTTCTGCAGCTTGTTGAACTCGTACTTCTGGGTAACGGTAGATGCTTGCATGGGTCGAACGACACACAGGGAAATGAAGGCGAACTCATGCTATCACTGCGCCCGACGACTTGCGATGCCGCGCCCGCTGCCAGACGCCTAACTCGCCGCCAGAGCGCCCTTCTTCAGGCGTACGTACATCAAGGCCGTGGTCGTCGCGTCACCTAGGGCAGTATGGCGGCCCATCACCGGCACATTGAGCGCCTCAGCGACCCGCTCGAAATTCATCGTTGGCTCCAGCTGCGGCCGCGTCCGATGCATTTCGCGACGATAGAGCCCTGCCACATCGACGCATGGATTGGGCAAACCGAAGTCGAACAGGGGGCGCAGCTGGCGGTCGATGACCGCCAGGTCATAATCAATGCACCAGCCCAACAGCGGCCGGTTACCGATGAAGTCGAGGAACTTCTCCAGCGCCTCGCCCAGGGTGTCGCCATCGCTCAAATCGATGCCGCGCATACGATGGATCTTGATGGAATCACCGTGGAGGCTGGCCGGCGGCTGGAGGCGCAGATCCAGCGAGCCGCTGGTCATCACCCGCTCGCCCTTGATGCGTACAGCGGCGATCGAGACCAGTTCGGCGGTCCTGGTGTCGAGGCCGGTGGTCTCGCAGTCGATGGCCACCAGCTCGTCGCCGGCATAGGGGCTGAACAGCCAGTCATAGCGGCCATGCCCTTGGCGGCGTCGATCGGCCGCACGGCGTAGCGAACGTAGCATCGAGGCCTCTTCAGTATTCGAGATGAAAACGATGCGTCAGGCGTTGCTGGAAATCCTTGACGATATGCAGCGCCTGGCGCAGCAGGTCGCGCTCCAGCGAAGACAGGGACTGAACCACGACAAGATTGGGTTCGTCGCTGTTCTGCCGTCCGTCGAGCTGGGTCAGCTGTTGCTTGAGGCGCAACTCGATGAATAGCGCCAGCGCCTCGCCGAGATCTGCGGCAAAGTCCACTTCCAGCCGTCCCTGTCCGGCAAGCGCCTCCAGTCGGGCGAGGGTCGATGTTTCGTTGATACGGCACTCCAGCGCCAGGGTACGTACCCCGTGCACGATCGGAAAGATGCCGCCCTTCTTGATGTCGATGCCGTGTCTGGGCTTCTTGAGCGTTCCGAACAGAGTCAGCGGTGCGGCGAAATGCAGTGCGGCCCGAGCCAGGTAGGAAAGCAGCAGTTCATCGTGGGAGCAGCTGTCGAAGAGATATTCGCGTAGGCGATCCAGCAGGCGGGTGTCGCCGGCCACGCCACGGGCATCGAGCATGATCGCGAGGTTCATCAGCGACGCCCCGTCACGGCGTTCGACCCAGCGCGAGACCGTCCTTCTCCAGCCGCTCTCGCTGTCTACCCAGGCAGGGTTCGAGACCATGATGTTGCCCGGACACGGCGGGTAGCCCAGCGTGTAGAGCGTTTCGGTGAAACGCTGCATGGCCATCGCGCGATCGGGCCAATCGCTATCGTCGGCAACAATCAGCGCATTGTCCTGATCGGTCTTGAGAATCTGTTCGCCGCGTCCTTCACTGCCCATCACCAATAGGCAGCTCTGGGCGCGGTAGCGAGGGTCGATGAGAAACTGATAGGCCTTGTCGACGATACGTCCGTTGAGCGCCGCCAGCAGGTCCATGACAAAATGGAGTTTGATTCCCTGGGCCATCAGCGTCTGGACCAACTCCGGCAATCGTTCGCTGGCGTGAGCCAGCGCATCGAGGTCGTCGGCCTGCTCGAGCTCGAGACTGACCATGTAGGAGCGGCTCGAGAAGTAGCTGAGCACATCAGTCAACTCCACCACGCCGACCGGCAGATCCCGCTCGACCACTACCACCCTGGCTACCTGATGCCGGGTCATCTGTACCAGCGCTTCGAACAGATACTGATCGGGGCCGGCGGATACCAGCTCGAAGTGGGCAATGGTGACGACCGGACGCGCCTGCGTCGCGCCCTCCATGACCAGAGCGTTGAGCAAATCGGTCTTGGTCACCACGCCGAAGCGACCGTTGTTGACGACTAGCAGACTATCGGCATGACTCTCGTTGAGCCGGTTGACCGCCGCGGCGATGGTGGTGGCCGCATCGACGATCAACGGTGCTCGCATGCACGCGCTGACCCGAGCCAGCATGAAGCCCGCCATGTTCACGCCGCTCTTGGCGCGACGCTCGGCTAGCAGGCGGGTCTTCTGCGCCAACCTGCGCTGGAAGAAGTCGGCGAACGTCGGGTAATCGTCGCAAAGGTGTTCGAAGAGTAACTTGGGCATCGCGTAGCAGAGGCTTTCCTGCTCCACCTTGAAGCGATATCGGCTGGTCCCTTTGAGAATGCTGATAGCGCCGAACAGGTCACCAGCCGTGTAATGGGCAATGCGCACCCGATCACTCGGCGCGTAAGGGTCGAGCTCCGCGATCTCACCCTTGTGAATGATGTACACGAACTCCCCGGGCTGGCCGGCATCGAGAACGATCTCGTCGCGACTGAAATAGAGCAGATCGACGCCACGAGCCACACGCTCACGTCCGCTGTCGTCGAGCAGCGTGAAAGGCGGCTGGGAAAGGTCCATGTTGACCATCAAGTGGCTCCCGTCATCGCAATGGCACACCCTTGTCGGGAATCTGGCAGCGAACGAACCCGATGGGGGTATGCTCGAACTGTCGTATCGTTTCAATCACGAGAACTCCCCTCTTGAAAAGCATCATCCAATCGTTGCTCAAGTACAACGCAAAGACGGGGCGCCGCGAACGCTTCCGGCGCTCCGCCAGTATTCTTCATTCCTAGTTCCAGCACTACTCCAACGCTCTTCATGCCGTATTTGTTTGCCACCTCATTATAACTTAACGAAGCGCATTCTCTTTTATTGTTAATGACTCGCTATTTGATAATAAAAAATAGACTATCAACTCTGGACTCCCGGCCACATCGAGCACTTCGAATTCGTCACGAGACCATCGTCTTATAGACGCCGGCGCAGATTCGAAGGGCGAATAGATTCATGCCGAGTCAAACTTGCGCCATTATGTGCAGCCATTTTAACGATACTAAGGTAGAAGATTTAACGTCTTGTTTTCGTTGCCCAATATTGCTATTGAGTAACTCAGGGCAATCGCAGATCGATAATGCATCCCGTCGACGAGCCATGGCGCCAATAGAGAGTGACTTTAGTCGCTATAAATGAGTGATCGAAACGCGCCAATCGGTCGAACCTTCCCGCGCAAAATTCGTATGCACGCGAATCACTCATGATGAATACGGTTTGTATATGAACGACGGATCCATCGGGTAAGCATAAATTCAAAGCCACTTCCCACCCTCAATGACGCGGAGAACGATAATATGGCAGATGACAAAACCAACGCTGCTGCCTATTGGAAGGCGAATGTTCGCCTGATAACCGGCTGCCTGATCGTGTGGGCGCTGGCGTCCTATGGCTGCGCCATCCTGCTACGCCCCCTGCTCGCCGGCATAGCCGTCGGCGGCACCGACCTGGGTTTCTGGTTCGCGCAACAGGGATCCATTCTGATATTCATCGGCCTGATCTTCTTTTACGCCTGGAAGATGAACCGACTAGACAAAAAATTCGGTCTCGGGGAGTAAGCCTGCATGAGTCAATTCGCGATCAACGTTCTCTTTGTCGGGGGGTCCTTTGCGATCTACATCGGCATTGCGATCTGGGCCAAGGCCGGGTCAACCAAGGACTTCTATGTCGCTGGTGGCGGGGTACATCCGATCACCAACGGCATGGCGATCGGCGCCGACTGGATGTCCGCCGCCTCGTTCATCTCCATGGCAGGCATCATCGCCTCGTCAGGCTATGGCGCCTCGACTTTCCTGATGGGCTGGACCGGTGGCTACGTGCTGCTGGCCCTGCTGCTCGCCCCCTACTTGCGCAAGTTCGGCAAGTTCACCGTTCCCGAGTTCATCGGTGACCGCTTCTACAGCAAGTCGGCGCGCATGGTCGCGGTGGTCTGCCTGATCATTGCTTCGCTCACCTACGTCATCGGCCAAATGGCCGGTGCCGGCGTGGCCTTCTCGCGCTTTCTGGAAGTCGACGCGACCACCGGCCTGATCATTGCCGCGATAGTCGTATTCTTCTATTCGGTATTGGGGGGGATGAAAGGTATCACCTATACCCAGGTGGCCCAGTACGTCGTACTGATCATCGCCTACACCATTCCGGCGGTGTTCATTTCGCTGGAATTGACCGACAACCCGATACCGCCGCTGGGGCTGTTCTCCGATCACAGCGCATCCGGCGAGCCGCTACTATCCAAGCTCAACGAAGTCGTCGTCGCGCTCGGTTTCAACGAGTACACGGCGATGGTCGACAACAAGCTGAACATGGTGCTGTTCACGCTATCGCTGATGATCGGTACCGCCGGTCTGCCGCACGTCATCATGCGCTTTTTCACCGTCCCCAAGGTCGCCGATGCTCGCTGGTCCGCCGGTTGGGCGCTGGTGTTCATCGGGCTGCTCTACCTGACGGCGCCGGCCGTGGCCTCGATGGCTCGCCTCAATCTGGTGACCACCATCTATCCGGACATGGCCGGCCAGGTCGAGAACTACGAGGACGCCGCGGCCAACCCGATCGCCTACGCAGACCGGCCCGACTGGATCCGGACCTGGGAAGAAACGGGGCTGATCAAGTTCGACGACAAGAACAACGACGGCAAGATTCAGCTCTACAACGACGCGGCCGACTTCTCCGGACGCGGTTGGCAGGGCAACGAGCTGGAAGTCAGCAACGACATTCTGGTGCTGGCCAACCCTGAAATCGCCAATCTGCCCGGCTGGGTGGTCGGCCTGATCGCCGCTGGCGGCCTGGCGGCAGCGCTGTCCACGGCAGCAGGCCTGTTGCTGGCGATCTCCTCGGCGATCAGTCATGACCTGATCAAGGGTGCGATCAATCCGAAGATCTCCGAGAAGGGCGAACTGCGGGCAGCGCGCATCTCGATGTCCGTCGCCATCGTCGTCGCCACTTATCTTGGCGTCAATCCGCCGGGATTCGCCGCTCAGGTGGTGGCCCTGGCCTTCGGTATCGCCGCCGCTTCGCTGTTCCCTGCCCTGATGATGGGGATCTTCTCCAAGCGGATTAACAACAAGGGGACCATCGCCGGCATGTTGACGGGCCTGATCTTCACTCTGGTCTACATCTTCGTCTACAAGGGTTGGTTCTTCATTCCGGGCACCGCCAATCTGCCGGATACCGAGGCCAACTGGGTGATGGGCATCTCGCCGCTATCCATCGGCGCCGTGGGTGCCATCCTCAACTTCGCCGTGGCCTACGTGGTTTCCAGCGTGACCGAGGAGCCACCGCAGGAGATCCAGGACCTGGTGGAGAGCGTGCGCTATCCCAAGGGGGCTGGCACCGCGATCGATCACTAAGCGACAATGCCTCCCTGACGAGCCAGGCTAACTGGCCCACAGGCTAACTGGTTCCAATCGAATCGGGCTTCCCAACGGGAAGCCCGATTCTTTGAGCAAGGACTCACTATGATATGGCATTTGGTCGCCGCCGCCGCCGCTGGCCTGGGCGCCGCCGGCGTAGCACTGCTGCTGCGTATGCTCAGCGGCAAGCGCCTCCCACGCTGGATCATTCCGGCCTGCGCGGGTCTGGGCCTACTGGCCTACCAGATCAACTACGAATACGACTGGTACGGGAACAAGCAACAGCAACTGCCGGAATCAGCGCAGGTGGTGTCGACCGAGCAAAGCCGGATGCCGTGGCGCCCGTGGACTTACCTCTATCCGCTGACCACGGCGTTCAGCGTCGTCGACCGGGACAAGCTGGTGAGCTCGCGGGACGATGGCGAGCATCTGGTCGAGTTCATTCTCTACCATTTCGAGATGCAGTATCGCGACGTACTCACTCATCAGGCGTACCTGATGAACTGCAGCAACCGGGAACGGGTACCACTCGTCGGCGACAGTCGACGGCCCGATGTCGATCGCCTGCGCCACCTCGCAGACGACGATCCGCAACTGAAGACGGTGTGCGCCAAGGGCTGACGCAACACACAGTACTGTTATCCCCAAGCCCGGGATCGCGGCTGCCCTCAGGGCCGGCATTGCCCTAGAATGGCCGCAGTTCAAGGGAGAGAATTTCATGTTCGAAGGCGGGTTGTTGATCGTCGTGGCGCTACTTTACGTCGCCACGCTGTTCGCGGTTGCCTGGCGGGGAGACCGCCACGCCAGACTCCACGGCCCCGCGACCCGTCGGCCCATCGTCTACAGCCTGGCGTTGGCGGTCTACTGTACGTCCTGGACTTTCTACGGCAGCGTCGGTCAGGCCGCGACATCCGGCTGGTCGTTCGCCAGCATCTTCTTCGGCCCGGTGCTGACATTTCTGCTGTTCTGGCCGGTGATCACCAAGATGATCCGCGTCGCCAAGCGTCAGAACGTCACCTCGATCGCCGACTTCATTGCTTCCCGCTACGGCAAGTCGCAGTCATTGGCGGCGTTCGCCAGCCTGATCGCGTTGATCGGCACACTGCCCTACATTGCCCTGCAGCTGAAAGCGGTTTCCACCGCCTTCCAGGTGATGACCAGCGATGGCGATGCGATCAAGGCCCCGATCGTCGACGACACCGCTTTCTACATCGCCATTTTCCTGGCGGTCTTCGCGATACTGTTCGGGACCCGTGACACCAATGCCACCGAGCACCACGAAGGCTTGATTCAGGCGATTGCTTTCGAATCGGTGGTCAAGCTGCTGGTATTTCTGGTTCTGGGGGCCTACGTCACCTGGGGCATGTTCGACGGTCTGGGCGAGCTCATGACGCGCGCCGACACGTACCTGAAGTTGCAGCAGCAGCTGACCGAACAGAACTTCGATACCGGCTTCTGGACCCAGACGCTGCTGGCGATGCTGGCGGTCTTCTGTCTACCCCGCCAGTTCCATATCACGGTGGTAGAAAACACCCACGCCGACGACGCCAAACGGGCACGCTGGCTATTCCCGATCTACCTGGTGGCGATCGGCTTCTTCGTGTTACCGCTGGCCGCTGCGGGGCTTACGCTGTTCTCCGGCGACGACATCTCGCCGGACAGTTACGTTCTCGCCCTCCCGATCGTTGCCAACCAGCCCTGGCTGGCAATGATAACCTTCGTCGGCGGCCTCTCGGCGGCCACCGGCATGGTGATCATGGCCGTAGTCTCCAACGCCATCATGATCTCCAACGAGATCGTGCTGCCCGCGCTGTTCCGGCTGCGCTGGTTCGAGCAACAACCGCGCGACTACGGCCGGATGGTCCTGCGGGCTCGCCGAATCACCATCGTCGTCATTCTCGCGCTGGCCTACCTGTTCTATCAGCTGGTGGCCGAGTACAGCTCGCTGGCCGCGACCGGCCTGCTATCGCTCTCGGCGGCGGCCCAGTTCGCGCCGGCGGTGCTCGGCGGGCTCTACTGGAAACGAGGCAATCGTCTTGGCGTCGTCACCGGTCTCAACGTCGGTTTCCTGATCTGGGCTTACACCCTGCTGATGCCGGCGCTGATCCAGGCCAACCTGCTGCCGGAGTCGTGGCTGGCCGGCGGGCCGCTAGGGGTGACGTGGCTCTCGCCGCTACATCTGTTCGGCCTCAACGTCACCGATAGTTTCGCCCACGGCGTCATGCTGTCGCTGGGTCTGAACCTGTTCTTCTACATCTTCATTTCGCAGCTGACACCGCAGCGCGTGGTCGATCGCATCCAGGCTTCGCTGTTCGTCGACAGCATCGAGACCCGTCAGACCACCGTCAACCGCCCATGGACCGGCGCCACCACCGTCGGCGATCTCAAGGTGCTGTGCGAGCGCTTCCTGGGCAAGTCGCAGGTCGAGCGGGCCTTCGAGGACTACGCCGGACGCACCGCCAAACCGATGGAGAACAACACCCGGGCGTCGATCGACGTGATCCAGTTCACCGAACGCCTGCTTGCGTCGGTGCTCGGCGCCTCGTCGTCGCGCATCGTCGTCAACTCCGCCCTTCAGGGGCGCGGCATCGGTATCTCGGACGTCATCTCGATCGTCGACGAGGCGTCGCAGGTGCTGGAGTTCAACCGCGCCTTGCTGCAGGCCACCATCGAGAACATCAATCAGGGCATCGGCGTGGTCGACCAGAATCTCAATCTGGTGGTCTGGAATCAGCGCTATCTGGAGATCTTCCGCTTTCCGGACAATCTGATTCGTGTCGGCACACCGATGGAAAAGGTCTTCCGCTACAACGCCCACAACGGTGAATACGGCCCCGGCGATCCGGAAGAACACGTCGAACAGCTGATCGACAATATCCGCAGCGGCAAGCCCCACCGCTACGAACGCTACCGCCCCGACGGCAGCGTGCTCGAGGTGCTGGGCAATCCGATGCCGGGCGGCGGGTTCGTCTACACCTATCAGGACATCACCCAGCAGAAGCGCACCGAAGAGGCGCTGATCCGCTCCGAAAGCAATATCCGTATCTACACCGACAACGTGCCGGCGCTGATCGCCTATTTCGACAAGGAGTGCCGCTATCTTTTCACCAACCGCGCCTACGAGGCGACGATGGGGATCGATCGCAATGCGGTGATCGGCGAACGGGCGGAAAACGTGCTGCCGCCGCAGACCGCGCGTCAGCGCACGCCGTGGATGCAGCGGGCGCTGCGGGGCGAGCGGGTCACTTTCGAGATTTCGCTGGACGATGGCGACGGCGGCGTGCGCTACATGCTGGTGACCTACACCCCGCACTTCGGCGAAGGCGGGCGTATTCTCGGCTTTTTCGCACTCTACCAGGACATCACCGAGCGTCGTCTGGCCGAAATCGCGCTGCGCGAGACCAACGAAAATCTCGAGGAACGCGTGCGCGAGCGCACCCAGGCGCTCTCCGAGGCCAACGCGGCTCTGCGCCAGGAGAACCGCGTTCGTGCCGAGGCCGAGCTGGCGCTACGCCAGGCCAAGCAGACCGCCGAGGATGCCAACGCCTCGAAGACCCGCTTTCTGGCAGCGGCCAGCCACGACCTGCTGCAACCGCTGAACGCGGCGCGGCTTTTCACCTCCGCGCTCGGCCAGCAGATCGAGCATGTCGACCACAGCCGCACCATCGGCCATATCGACAATTCCCTGCAGGCTGCCGAAGAGCTGCTGGGTACGCTGCTCGATATCTCCAAGCTCGATGCCGGCGCGCTGACACCTCGCCGCAGCCAGTTCCCGCTGGCGGATATCCTGCGCCCGCTGCGCGCGGAATTCGAGGTCATGGCGGATGATCGCGGTCTCGACCTGGAAGTGGTCACTACCAGCCTGTGGGTCGACAGCGATGCCCAGATGCTACGTCGGATCGTGCAGAACTTTCTCTCCAACGCGCTGCGCTACACCCAGCAGGGCCGGGTGCTACTGGGCTGCCGACGCTACGCCGAGCGGATATCGATCGAAGTGTGGGATACCGGCCCGGGCATCCCGGAATCCAAACTGAGCGAGATATTCCAGGAATTCCGCCGGCTCGACCAGGCGTCGCGCCACAAGGAGAGCGAGCGCGGCCTGGGGCTGGGGCTGTCGATCGCCGAGCGCATGAGCCGGGTGCTGGACCACCCTATCCGCGTCCGTTCTCAGGTTGACGCGGGCACCGTGTTCTCGGTCTCCGTGCCGCTGGTGGCCGGCCGCCGCGGCGCCGCCGATCCGGAGGAGACTGCACCCGGCAAGCGGGTCAGCAACAAGCTGGGAGGAACGCGGATCCTGTGTATCGACAACGAGCGCCTGATTCTCGAGGGAATGAAGGCGATGCTGGAAGGCTGGGAGTGCGAGGTTTACACCGCCACATCGATCGGCGGCGCCAAGTCGGCGATTCGCAACATGGGTGGCGATCCGGACGCCATTCTGGCGGACTACCATCTCGATAACGAAGTCACCGGGATCATGGCGCTGGAAGCGCTGGAGGAACTCTGCGAACAGGCGGTGCCGGGTATCGTGATCACCGCCGATCGCACCGAAGAAGTCGCCGAGGAGATCAAGCGCGGCGGCTATCAGATCCTGCTCAAGCCGGTACGCCCGGCCGCCCTGCGTGCGCTGATGACGCGCACGCTGCAGGCGAGTCGGGCAGCGAGGCTATCAAGCGACCAAAGAGACTGATTTTTCAGTCGCTGACAAACTTCATTGCCACAGAGCCCGGCGGCTATTCAAGACCGCTCCTTCAGGCTCATTTGCGAGCCGGGTCTTGCGACATGGATGTCGCAAGAGGCGCGTTAGGACAGGATGTCCGTTACGCGTCGGCCCGAGCGAGCACATGAGGTTGAAGGTAAAAGCGGACTTGTGCCGCCAATAGAGGGGGAGCGGCGAGGGCGCGAGCGTTAAGCCCCCTCGTCATTACGCAGATGAGTTCGAGAAGTCCTCGGCAGTGAGGTTCTCGCCGATTTCGAATCAGTCGCAGTACCCTGGATATTCACGTTCCCGCCAACCTCTCGGTTGGCGGGGCTCGTCGTTCGTGCCCGGGATAGGGCTTTGCGACAGGGCTTTGCGACAGAACTTCGCGATGCGGCTTCGCGCTTACTCGTCGAGGAACGAACGCAGCGGCTCGGAACGCGACGGATGACGCAGCTTGCGCAGTGCCTTGGCTTCGATCTGGCGAATACGCTCGCGGGTGACGTCGAACTGCTTGCCGACCTCTTCCAGCGTATGATCGGTATTCATGTCGATCCCGAAGCGCATGCGCAGGACCTTGGCTTCGCGGGCCGTCAGCCCGCCGAGAACGTTGCGCGTCGCTTCGATCAGGCCTTCGCCGGTGGCGGAGTCGATCGGCAGCACCATGGTGCTGTCCTCGATGAAGTCGCCGAGGTGCGAGTCCTCGTCGTCGCCGATGGGCGTCTCCATGGAGATCGGCTCCTTGGCGATCTTGAGCACCTTGCGCACCTTGTCTTCCGGCATCTCGAGGCGCTCGCCCAGCTCTTCCGGCGTCGGCTCGCGGCCCATCTCCTGCAGCATCTGGCGCGATACGCGGTTGAGCTTGTTGATCGTCTCGATCATGTGGACCGGGATACGAATGGTACGAGCCTGGTCGGCAATCGAGCGGGTGATTGCCTGACGGATCCACCACGTCGCATAGGTCGAGAACTTGTAGCCGCGACGATACTCGAACTTGTCCACCGCCTTCATCAGGCCGATGTTGCCTTCCTGAATCAGATCCAGGAACTGCAGACCGCGGTTGGTATACTTCTTGGCGATCGAGATGACCAGACGCAGGTTGGCCTCGACCATCTCCTTCTTGGCCCGGCGGGCCTTGGCCTCGCCGATGGAAAGACGCCGATTGACCTCTTTCAGCTGGCCGACGCTAAGGAGGACCATCTCTTCTTCGAAACTGATCTTGCGCTGGGCGCGCTGAATGTCACCGCGGAACGGTTCGAGGCGATCGGCATACTTGCCGTGCTTGGCGAGGAAATCGTCGAACCACGTATTGGTCGCTTCACTGCCCAGAAACGAGCTGATGAACGTCTTGCGCGGCACTTTGCCCTGCTTGACGAACACCTGCATGATAGCCTTTTCCTGGCTCCGAACCTGATCGACACTGATCCGGACCTGACCGACCAGACGCTCAAAATGCTTGGGCGACAGCTTGATCGGCGAGAACAGCTCGGCCAGACGCGCCTGCTCGGCATTGGCGTCTTTCGAACCACGCCCGTGCTTGTCGATGGCGGCCTTGGCAACTTCATTCTGTTGGCGAATCTGCTCGAAGCGAACCCGAGCTTCTTCGGGATCGGGGCCACCTTCGCTGGCGGTGTCGTCGTCTTCTTCGCTCTCTTCGTCGTCTTCGTCGTCGTCACCACTGGACGTGGTTTCGACCTCTTCCGGCAGCTCGACCTCGGCAACACCGGGAATCCCTTCATCGGGATCAATGAAACCGGAGAACAGATCCGACAGGCGCCCGGGGGCTTCCTCGTCCTGAGTCTGATCGTAGACCTTGAGGATGGAATCCACGGCACCGGGCAGGTAGGACAGAGAAGACATGACCTCCCGCAGACCTTCCTCGATGCGCTTGGCAATCTTGATCTCGCCTTCGCGGGTCAGCAGCTCGACCGTCCCCATCTCACGCATGTACATGCGCACCGGGTCGGTCGTACGTCCGACATCGCTCTCGACGGCGGCAAGCGCCGCGACAGCCTCTTCCGCTGCCGATTCATCCGCCGAATCGTCGGACATCATCAGCGTGTCTTCGTCAGGTGCCTCCTCGACGACATTGATCCCCATGTCATTGATCATGGAGATAATGTCTTCCACCTGATCGGGATCGGCGATATCTTCGGGGAGATGATCGTTCACTTCGGCATAAGTCAGGAAACCCTGCTCTTTGCCGCGTGCGATCAGCTCCTTCAAACGTGACTGCTGTGCATTTCCAGCCATAGAAACCCTACTCGACGAAGAAGAATGAAGCACCTGGGGATGACAGCGCGCCGCCCAAAAGCCGGCTAGTATAGCGCGCCCCCGCTTTTTGCTGCCAGCTTCTACTAACTTGCCTGCCAGGTGTGCTAGTGTGCTTGGTTAACCTATTTGGTGGCGATCGCCGCCATTTCAACCTTTTTGACCGCGCGTTCGGTTGATAACCTTACTGATTGACCACTTCATGCTTCCCTGCCTTGGTAGTCCGAATCTCGTGACGCCGTTTCCCGCCCGAAGTCTGCCCTAGAAACGCCGGACGGTTGCTGTACAAACGCCGGGCGCTCGCGCCAATCTCGTTATTCAAATGGCCTTGATTTCAATCCGGTCGACGCTCATGAAGAGCCTGACCCGCCAGTTGCCAACTGACCGATAAGCGCCCGGAGCCGCTGCTTCTCTTCGCTGCCGAGGGCGCCCGGCTGACGGCTCTTCTCCAGTAGCTGACGATACTCCTCGACCGGGCTCAAACGCTCGCTTTCACGCTCGAGATAGCGCACCCAGTTGTCCAGCTCGCTGGCCCGTACCTCACGCGGAATGGCCAGTTCACGGCGTGCCAACTGATCGAGACGTTCACCGTCGGCACTACCGTGAAAATGCGCCAGCAGTACCTGAGGGCTGCGATAGCGTCCGGCACGCAACAGTTGCACCACTTCGCGGCACAGACGGCCATCAGGCACTTCCATCGGGCACCATTCGAGCGTTTCTGGCAGCCCTTCGGCCAATCCCGGCTCGTGCAACAGCAGATGCAATATCCGAGCCGGAATGCTCAGGGAAAGCGTAGCAGTTCCTGAGCGAGATGCCGGAAATGCGCGCGATCTTGACGAATGTTTACCCTTATCGACCGGCGCTCGAGGGTCTGAAGCCGTTTCGTCACCCTCTGCCACGGCCATCAGGGCTTCGTAGCCGCCGACATCCGGTGTCGCCGATTGACGCGGCAACGACTCGACATGCGTCGCCAGCCAATCGATGAAATGCGACTGTTCGATACCACTTCGCACCGACAGTTCCCTGACCAGCAGAGATTTGAGCACCCCTTCCGGTAGACGCTTGAGCGTCTCCAGCACGGCGGTAACGAAACGCTCCCGCCCCTCCACCTGCTTGAGGTCGTGCCCTTCGGCCGCCTGCTCGAACAGGAATTCCGACAGCGGGCTGGCACAGGTGACCCGATTCTCGAACGCTTCCTGACCCTCCTGACGGATCAGCGTATCAGGGTCCTCCCCCTCGGGCAGAAACAGGAAACGCACCTGGCGACCATCGATCATCGATGGCAGCGCGGTCTGCAACGAGCGACGCGCCGCCTGACGCCCGGCATTGTCGCCGTCGAAGCAGAACACCACTTCGTCCACCAGCCGGAACAGACGCTGCAGATGGTCCGTGGTCAGCGCCGTGCCCAGCGTGGCACAGGCATTGCGGATTCCGAACTGTGCCAGCGCCACGACATCCATGTAGCCCTCGACCACCAGCACGCGAGCCAGTTGGCGATTGGCCTGGCGCGCCTCGAACAGGCCGTAGAGTTCACGACCCTTGTGAAAGACCGGCGTTTCCGGCGAGTTGAGATACTTGGGCTTGGCATCACCCATCACTCGACCGCCAAACGCGATGGTGCGGCCTTTCCAGTCACGAATCGGGAATATCACCCGGTCTCGAAAGCGATCATAGGTACGCCCGGTCTCTTCACGGTGCACCAGCAGCCCGTATTCGACCTGGACCGCCTCGCTGACGCCCTGTTCGAGCAGATAGCGCTTGAGCGATTCCCACTCGTCCTCGGCGTAACCGATACCGAAATCGCGGATAATCTCCTGACTCAGGCCGCGACGCTCGAGATACTCCCTGGCCTGACGTCCGCCTCCCAGCGCCAGCCGCTCGCGGAAGAAGCGTGAGGCCAGCTCCAGCAGATTGACCCCTTCCTCACGTTTCTGCTGGCGCTGACGCGCCCCCGGATCCTCGCCGCCTTCCCGTTCGACCTCCATGCCTGCCCGCGATGCCAGTTGTTCGACGGCTTCGGGGAAACGCAGATTGTCGAATTCCATCAGGAAACGCAGGGCGTTGCCGTGAGCGCTGCAACCGAAGCAGTGGTAGAACTGCTTATCGTGACTCACCGTAAACGACGGCGAGTTTTCCTGATGAAACGGGCAGAGGCCGCTATGATTGCGCCCACTTTTCTTGAGCTGAACGCGCTCGGAGATCACATCGACGATATCGGTACGCGCCAACAGGTCATCGATGAAGCGCTGAGAAATCTGTCCGGCCATATCGTCGGGACGCTCTGGAGAATCCGGCTGCAGGCGGGCTGTGATAAAGGGCCCGGCGCTGCTGCCATATCTGGTTTAAAGCAGATCTGTTTTAAAGCAGATCTGTTGTAAAGCAGGTCTGTCGTGACGAAGATCTGTCGTAAAAAGTGCCTGTCGCGAAGCGTGGACAGTCAGAATATTCCTGCCTGCGTGCCGTTTCCGGCAAATGGCAGCGTGACAAAAACAAACGGCCACCTGAACGGCGGCCGTTTGATCGTCCCTCTGAGGTGACCGAAGTCACCCACAGTACGGATCAATACAAGCGTTCGAAACGCTTACGCTCACGCTGCAACTTCTTGGCGTGACGCTTCACGGCAGCCGCAGCTTTACGCTTGCGAACCGCAGTGGGCTTTTCGTAAGTTTCGCGACGGCGGACTTCGGATAGAACTCCGGCTTTTTCGCAGGAGCGTTTGAAGCGACGCAGCGCGACGTCGAACGGCTCGTTATCACGTACTTTAACAGCGGGCATGAAGCACTCACCTACCTTGGGAATTGAGTTCGGTTTGAACGCACACCCTTTTCGACGCGCAACCCGGGATATTCGAAACCTCGTCACGAAGGGAACGGATACCTTTCGTGGCGCAACCCCGGATTTTCCCGGTCCGGTTCTTTCCAGCTCGATTCGAGTCGTCATGACCCGGATCTTGCGAATAGACAGCCGAGAACGTGTTAAAGGCGCACGACCCAGTCCTGCAGAGCAGAGTATTCTAGTCTCGGCCCCCGACCAATGCAAATGGCTTTTCGGCAGCGTAAACTAGCGCTCTTTCTGATTCCTGACCTTTTTTGCCTCCCGACCTCGACGGACATCCGACTATGCGCGTGCTGGGCATCGAAACCTCCTGCGACGAAACCGGCGTCGCCCTTTACGACACCGAGGCTGGCCTGCTGGCCGACGCGCTCTACAGCCAGGTGGCGCTGCACGCCGAATTCGGTGGCGTGGTGCCGGAACTGGCCTCGCGCGACCACACCCGCAAGCTGCTGCCGCTGGTCGATCAGGTGCTCGGCGACGCCGACCTGACCAAGCACGATCTGGATGCCATCGCCTATACCGCCGGCCCCGGCCTGGTCGGCGCATTGATGGTCGGCGCCTGCACCGCCCACGGCATGGCCCGCGCGCTGGAGATTCCAGTACTGGGCGTACATCACATGGAAGGGCATCTGCTGGCGCCGATGCTGGAAGAGAATCCACCGGCATTTCCATTCGTCGCCCTGTTGGTCTCCGGCGGCCATACCCAGCTGGTCGACGTGCGCGGTCTTGGCGACTACCGGCTGCTGGGGGAGTCCGTCGACGATGCGGCCGGCGAGGCCTTCGACAAAGTCGCCAAGATGCTCGATTTGCCTTACCCCGGCGGCCCCCAGGTCGCCGCGCTGGCCGAGCAGGGTCGCAGCGAGCGCTTCCGCTTTCCACGACCGATGACCGACCGGCCGGGCCTCGATTTCAGTTTCTCGGGACTCAAAACGCACACCATGACCACGTTGCGCCAGCTTCGCGAGCAAGACGTGCTGGACGATCAAGCGCGTGCCGACGTCGCCCGGGCGTTCGAGGACGCCGTGGTCGATACGCTGGCGATCAAGTGCCGGCGTGCGCTCAAGGAGAGCGGCCGGAAGCGGCTGGTGGTCGCCGGTGGCGTCAGTGCCAACCGCCGCCTGCGCGAGATACTGGACGCCGCGCTCGCCAAGCTGGACGCCAAGGCTTTCTATCCGCGCGGACGCTTCTGCACCGATAACGGCGCGATGATCGCCTACGCCGGCGCACAGCGACTCGCGGCCGGCCAACGAAGCCAGACCCTGCAGCCTCGGCCGCGCTGGCCGCTGGCCGAGCTCACTCCTCCCGCGGCCTAGCCTCCCCTGGCTCGACGTTTTCCGGATCCGTCTTTCGGGAGTCGGCCCTGGCCGCGACAGGATTTCGCCGGTTGCGTGACGCGTCTTCCTCATCGCAAGGATCGGAAGCATCAGAATCGGAAGCATCAGAATCGGAAGCATCAGAATCGGTGGCAGAAGAGTCGGCATCGAAAGCCTCGGCCAGAGCTGGCTCCTGTGTCTCGCGGCGCCGCTCCTGCCATAGCCGGATGTTCAAGGCGTGTCTTGCCAGCACCAGTAGCGAGAATACGCAGATAACACCGGTCATGGCCGGCGCGAGCCAGTAACTCAGCAGCGGCGCCATCAACGCCGTGGCCAGCGAGGCCACCGCCGCCGTACGCACGCGCCAGGCCAGCAGAAACCAGCACAGCGCGCAGATCAATGCCACCGGCGTCGCCAGCATCAGCAGCACGCCAAAGGCGCTGGCCACCGCTTTGCCCCCGTGGCCTCGATGCCAGACCGGGCAGCTGTGCCCGACCAGCACGCCGAGCCCCACCAGCCCCTGTGCCCAGACCGACAATGACAGCGCGCCTGACAACCACAGCACCGGCATGCCCTTGACCGCGTCGACCATCAGCGTCAGCAGCGCCGGCCGCCAGCCAAACGCCCGCAGCACATTGGAAAACCCCGGGTTTCCGGAGCCGGCAAGACGCGGGTCGCGAAGCCCCCAGGCACGACAGACCCAGATCGCGCCAAGCAGCGAACCACTCAAGTAGCCGGCCACCATCAGCAGACCGGTAACGAGGACCGAGGGCAAAGGCATCAATCTCCTTGTTGGCGCGGGTCGGGCATCATCGAGAGGCCCTGATTCTGCCACTCTCATCGCGTACAATCGACGCCACCTTGGCCGGGGCCTCGATCGACACGCCTCATCGCCGACAACACCGGCCGCCAACCCGACCCGCTGCTGACGAGGACATCGCGTGGATCAGATATTGATCGAGGGCCTGACCCTGGAGACGGTGATCGGCGTCTACGACTGGGAGCGCACCGTACGCCAGCGCCTGGAACTGGACCTGGAACTCGGTACCGACATCCGCCCCGCCGCCCGGGGCGACGATCTCACCCGGACACTCGACTACGCCGCCATCTGCCAGCGCCTCACCGCCTATGCCGAGGCCAACGCCCATGGCCTGGTCGAGACCTTCGCCGAGCGCGTCGCGGCCATACTGATCGATGAGTTCGGCGTTCGCCAGCTGCGCCTGACCGTGCGCAAACCGGGCGCCGTGGCGGCGGCGCGCGCCGTGGGCGTCCGTATCGAACGCAGCGTCGACTGATGGCGCTGGTCGTGCTCGGGCTGGGCAGCAATCTGCAACGCCAGCGCCACCTTCGCCGCGCGCTGGACGCGCTGACCGATCTCGCCGGTGCGTCGCCGCTGCAACTCTCCCGAGTGTTCGAAAGCCCGGCCGTCGGCTTCGACGACGACCGCCCCTTTTACAATCTGGTCGTGGCATTCGACACCGAGCTGTCGCCGGGAGACGTGACCGATCGCTGCAAGCGTATCGAAGGGGACAACGGCCGTCCGCCGGGGCCAGCCAAGTTCATCGCCCGCACACTGGATATCGACGTGCTGCTATGGGGCGATGCCGTCGGGTGCTACGGTGAGGCACGTCTGCCACGCGAGGACATCACCCGCTACGCCTTCGTGCTGCATCCGCTGGCCGAACTGCTGCCCGCGCACGCACACCCGGTCGACGGTCGCACTTTCGATGAGCTGTGGGCAGCCTTCGACGCCACCGATCAGCCTCACTGGGCGGTGGACTTCCGCTGGGGGGGCCGCTGGATTTCCCGCGCCGACGAGCGCTGATCGAGCTGGACTCAGCCAGGCGCCCGACAATTTCCAGCGCGACGATCTTCAGCACGACAATCTCCATAATGTTTTCCCATTGCCTGAATCGTCATTGCTTCGGCTTGCGCCACACTCCAGAGATCGACGCCACCCGTGAAAAAGCCAGACGCTATGTCTTTATCGCTCAACAGCCGACGTGACTGGCCACGACTATCACGCCTCAGCATCAAGCTCTTCGCCATCATCCTGATCACCAATGTGTTGATCAGCGGGCTGGTGTTCGTGTTCGTCTCGCGCAGCCTGGACGAGGGTTTCGTCAACTATCTCGAACGCAGCCAGTCGACGCGTGCCGAGACACTGGCCAACGCGCTGGGCGAACAGTGGACCCAGCGCGGCAGCTGGCAGTGGCTACGCGACAACCCACGCGCCTGGCAAAGCCTGGTCCGCAGCCAGCTGTGGTCGAGTGACCGACATCCGCCCACCGGCATCGATCGCCAGCTTTCCGATGCCCGTGGCTACGTGCTGCTGGATGAGCTGAGCAATCCGGTCATCGGCGAGCCGCTACTCAAGCCGCCCCCCGACGATCTCGACATGCCTCCGCCGCCGGAGCCGCACTTCGTGCCGATCCGCAGTGGCGACAAGCTGGTCGGCCAGCTCGGCTATCTGCCGCCGGAGCGACTGATGGCGCGCATGGATCAGATCTTCCTCGAACGCCAGCAGCGCAACCTGACGATCATCGTCGGCTCGCTGTTTCTGACCTCGCTGCTGCTGGCCGGCGGGCTCGCCTGGTGGCTGGGTCGCCGCGCCCGCCTGATGACGCTCGCCACCCGGCGGCTGACGCTGGGCGACTATAGCGTGCGGCTCTCCGAGCGTGGCCGGGACGAACTGTCGCGCCTCTCCGCGGATTTCAACCAGCTCGCCGAGACGCTCGAGGCCAACCGCCGCGCCCGCCAGCGCTGGGTCGCCGACATCGCGCATGAACTGCGCACGCCGCTGGCGGTGCTGCGCGGCGAAATCGAGGCCATGCAGGACGGCGTGCGGCCGCTGTCGTCGGATAACCTGGGCTCGTTGCAGCAGGAGGTCGATCAGCTCGGCCATCTGGTCGAGGATCTGCGTCTGCTGGCTCAGAGCGACGCCGGCGCGCTGGATATGCATCTGGTCCCGGTCGATCTCGGAGAGTCGCTGGAGCAGCGGCTCGACGACAGTCAGGCGCGGCTCGAAGGTCACGGGCTTTCGCTGCAGCTGGAAACCGAATCGCTGTGGGTGCGTGCCGACAATCAGCGGCTCCGCCAGCTGTGGGACAATCTGCTGTCCAACACCATTGCATACACCGACAGCCCCGGTACGCTGCGAGTCACCCTGAAACGCCAGAATCAGCGCGCGGAAGTCACCTGGGAAGATACCGCACCCGGCGTCTCGGATGACGAACTGCCCCGCCTCACCGAACGTCTCTATCGTGTCGAGGGATCGCGCAATCGGCGTAGCGGCGGCAGCGGACTGGGCCTGTCGATCGCCCGCGCACTGATCGAGGCGCAAGGCGGCACCCTGATCCCGTCCACCTCGTCGCTGGGCGGGCTGCGCTGGACGCTGACCTTCCCGCTTGACCTGCCCGGCGGCGTGTCGACCGATGTTTCGAGCCATGTTCCGGCCGGATCCGCCTCGGGATCATCACCGACGCGATCCCCGGGGCGATCTCGACAACGACCCAGCGAATGACTCGATAAACACGGCAGTCACGCCAACTGACCTGGAGCCGGCTTGATGAACGACACCATTCTGATCGTAGAAGATGAACCCAAGATCGCGCGCCTCGTCGCCGACTACCTGTCGAAGAGCGGCTACGCTTCCGACCATATCGATCACGGTAATGCGGTGATGGAGTGGCTGGAGGAGAACCAGCCAATGCTGATACTGCTCGACCTGATGCTGCCCGGCACCGATGGCCTGACGCTGTGTCGCCAGATCCGCGAGCGATTCCCGGCGATTCCCGTCATCATGCTGACCGCGCGCGTCGAAGAGGTGGATCGTCTGCTGGGGCTCGAACTGGGTGCCGACGACTACATCTGCAAGCCCTTCAGCCCCCGCGAAGTGGTGGCCCGCGTCAAGGCGGTGTTGCGCCGTAGTCATGGCGTCGCCAGCGTGGGCGAAGACAGTGTCGCCGCCGCCGACCGGCTGACGCTGGACGAGGACGGCTGGCGTGCCCTGGCGGGCAGCGAGGATCTCAACCTCACCGCCGTCGAGTTCCAGCTGCTCAAGGTCATGATGCACAGCCCGGGGCGGATCTTCTCCCGCGACCAGCTGATGGATCACATGTACCGCGATCACCGCATCGTCTCCGAGCGCACCGTGGACAGCCACGTCAAGAAGCTCAGGCGCAAGATCGCCGACATCTGGCCCGAGCGCGATATCATTCGCTCGGTCTACGGCGTCGGATACAAGTACCAGCCCGAGGAGTGATGCATAACCAGCCCGAACAATGCATGAAAAGCGTCCCGAGACTGACTACGAGAGAATGACTACGTCGAGAGGGACGCGTTTTCGAGAAAGCCCTCGGCGTCTGAGCTGGAGAAGAACATCAACGTCACCGTGAGGCCGGGAAACTCGGGCAGCGTTTCGCGCATCACCTCGGCCACGATCTTCGCCGCCGCATCGGCCGGATAGCCGTAGATCCCCGTGGAAATGGCGGGGAATGCCAGCCGTTTGAATCGATGCTCACCCGCCAGACGCAGGGCGTTGCGGTAGCAATCGGCCAGCTGTCCGGAACGATCCTCGGACTTCGCGAAAACCGGCCCCACGGTGTGGATCACTTGAGACGCCGGCAGTCGAAAGCCCGGCGTCATCGTCACCTCTCCCACGGGCAGTCCGTCCGCCCAGCTCGTGCGCCGCAGCTCGCGACACGCCTCGAGCAGCTCGGGGCCCGCTGCGCGGTGAATCGCACCGTCGACACCACCCCCGCCTTGCAGACTCTTGTTGGCGGCATTGACGATGGCATCGCCGTCGAAACGGGTGATATCGCCCTCGGCGACGATCAGACGATCTCCCTGCCAGTGAATCTTCATTGCGACCTCCGCTTGGCGACACGTACCTGATTATTCCCCAACGTAGGTCGCGATACCGACTTTCGCGAATCAGGAAGCCTGCCCACCCGCCTCGGGGTTGCCGCCAGCGACTGGCGCCGCCGTTGCCACTGCACTCTCACCCCGCTTGAGCAAGGCGTAGCCGACACCGGTGATCACCGAGCCCGCAGCGATGGCCAGCAGATAGAGCAGCGCCAGGTTGACCGCATTCGGAATCAGCAGCACGAACAGCCCGCCATGTGGCGCCATCAGCTTGACTCCGAACCACATCGACAGCGCCCCGGTCACCGCACCGCCGATCATCGATATCGGAATCACCCGCAGCGGATCCTTGGCGGCAAAGGGAATTGCCCCTTCGCTGATGAAGCAGAGGCCCAGCACGAACGACGCCTTGCCCGCTTCGCGCTCGGCCTGCGCAAACCGGCTGCGCCTCAGGAACGTGGCCAGCCCCATGCCGATGGGCGGCACCATTCCCGCGGCCATGATCGCCGCCATCGGCATATAGGTCTCGGTCGACAGCAACCCGACGCCGAAGGTATAGGCTGCCTTGTTGACCGGCCCGCCAAGATCGAAGCACATCATCGCGCCGAGCAGCACGCCCAGCAGCACGGCATTGGTCGACCCCATGTTGTTGAGAAACGCCGTCAATGTCGACAGCAGCGCGGCCACCGGCGTACCCACCACATAGATCATCACCAGCCCGGTGAACAGGCTCGCCAGCAGCGGGATGATCAGGATCGGTTTGAGCGATTCCACGCTGGACGGCAGCTTGACGTAGCGCGTCACCGCCTTGGCCGAATACCCGGCCAGAAAGCCGGCCAGAATCCCGCCGATAAAGCCGGCCCCCAGGGTCGAGGCGAGCATCCCACCGATCATCCCCGGCGCGATTCCGGGGCGGTCGGCAATGGAGTAGGCGATGTAGCCGGCAAGCACCGGCACCATCAGCGCAAAGGCGGTGCCGCCGCCGATCTGCATCAGCGCCGCTGCCAGCGTGCCTTCCTGCTCGTAGGCCTTGATACCGAACACGAACGACAGCGCGATACAGAGCCCGCCCGCCACCACCATCGGCAGCATGAACGAGACCCCGGTCAGCAGGTGCTTGTAGAACCCGCGCTCCTTGGCGCTCTTCGGGGATCCGCCGTTCTTGCGCTCGCTGCCGGCCGACTCCACCTGCGCTTCGTCCAGCGCGCGCTGGATCGTCTGCTGTGGCTGCTTGAGCGCGCTGCCGGTAGAGGTCCGGTAGACCCGCTTGCCCGCAAAGCGCGCGTCGTCGACCTCGATATCGCAGGCCAGCAGCACGATGTCCGCGGCTTCGACGTCCTCGTCGGTGATCCGGTTCTGCGCTCCCACCGACCCTTGCGTCTCGACGTGAATTCGATGACCCAGCGCCCGCCCGGCCTGCTCCAGCGCCTCGGCGGCCATGAAGGTGTGCGCCACGCCGGTCGGGCACGCCGTGACCGCGACGATGCGCTTGATACCGGAGCCCTCGGACGACACGGCCGCCGCAGGCCCCACCGGCTCGCTGTCGGCATCGAATGTCGTCGACTCGCGAGCGGCGCGGTCGAGAAAGGCGTCAGGATCCGGTAGCGCCTGCTGGATCGGCGCGCGGTAGAGCCGTTTGCCCGCGAAGCGCGCCGCTTCGGGCACCCGCTCGGCGGCCACCACGACCAGATCGGCCGCCGCGATCATGTCACGGGATACCAGCGTCACCGGCTCGAGCTCGCCGTGCATCTCGGTGTGGGGCTGCCAGCCGCGACGCTGCGCCGCCTGCTCCAGGCGCCTGGCGGCCAGGAAGGTCGTCGCCATGCCGCCGGGACAGGCGGTAATCAGAATGACGTTCATGTGTTCCCCGCTCATCCGCTCTTCGCTCATCCGTTCCCCATTCAGGGACTCGCCGTTCATACTCCCCTCCCGACGTGCGCTTCGCCGCAGCGGCTGACGCTCGTCTGTTGCCGTAATTGCTGAAAGTCGCTGGCGTGCGGGTCACCGACGCCGACGTGGCGCACCGCCTCCGCCGCCAGCGCCGTCGCCTGGCGTAGCGTCTCCTGCGGTGATAGATCCGCGATTACCCCATGCAGCATGGCGGCCAGCAGCGTATCGCCGGCGCCGACCGTATTTCTGACCTCGACCCGGGGCGGGATCGCCTGCCACTCGCCGCGTCGGCTGATCCACAGCACGCCTTCGGCGCCAAGCGACAAAATTGACTCCTCGACGCCGGCGGCGTGCAGACGCCGGGCGGCGTCGAGCTGCGTCGACGCATCCGTCAGCGGTTCGCCGGCCCAGTCCGCCAGCTCCTGTTCGTTGGGCTTGGCCGCATGGGGCAATACCGCCAGCGCCGAGGCCAGGGCCGGCCCGCTGGTGTCGACCCAGACCGGCACGCCGCTGGTTTTGAGCGCCTGGATCAACGCTGCCAACGCCTCCGGCGTCACCCCCGGCGGCAGACTGCCGGTGACCACCACGGCAGCGGGCGATGCCGTCTCGCAGCGGGCGACCAGATCGGTGCTCAGCTCGGCCAGTGCCGCCTCGGAGACCTCGATCCCCGGGCCGTTGATGTCGGTCACCCGGCCGTCGTCCTCGGCCAGCTTGGCGTTGATCCGGGTCTCGCCCGGCAGACGCAGGCTGGCGTCTTCGATCCCGTCAAGCTGGCAGGCCTGGACGAAGGCTGTGTCGTTGTCCGCACCCAGAAAACCGGAGAGCGTGACGCGATGGCCCAGCGCCACCAGTACCCGAGCCACGTTGAGCCCCTTGCCGGCCGCCGCCAGATGCGACGACCGGGCACGATTGACCGCGCCCGGTTCGAGCTGAGGCAACTGGATCGACAGATCGAGCGCCGGATTGAGCGTCACCACCAGCACGTGCGCCATTACAGCGCCTCCAGCGCATCACGCACGGCCTGACTGGTGGCCTGGGCCAGCGCCGTCTCAGCATGCAGACGCGCCGTTTCCTGGCTGATCCCGCGCAGCCGCGCCTTGACCATCGGCACTTGCCGCACCGAGACCGAGAGCTCGTCGACGCCGAGCCCGACCAGCACCGGTACGGCGGCGGCGTCCGAACCCAGTTCCCCGCAGACACCGACCCACTTGCCCTCGGCGTGGGCAGCATCCACGGTCATCTGGATCAGCCGCAGTACCGCCGGATGCAGGCCATCCGCCTGCGACGACAGCTCGGGATGACCACGGTCGATCGCCAGGGTGTACTGGGTCAGATCGTTGGTGCCGATGGAGAAGAAGTCGACCTCCGCCGCCAGGCTCGGCGCCAGCAGCGCGGCGGAAGGAATCTCGATCATCACCCCGACCTGGACGTCGGGTGCGGCGATCTCCTGCTGCAGACGGTCGACGATCGCCCTGGCCTGACGGTACTCGTCGACGTCCTTGACCATCGGGAACATGATCCGCAGCGGCCGATCACCGGCGGCGGTCAGCAGCGCCCGCAGCTGGGTTTCCAGCACGTCGGGGCGGGTCAGCGCCAGCCGGATACCCCGCAGGCCGAGGAAAGGGTTGTCCTCTGCCGCCACCGGCCAGTAAGGCAGCGGCTTGTCGCCGCCGACGTCCAGCGTGCGCGCCACCAACGGCCGACCGTCGAGGGCATCGAAGGCGCGCCGATATTCGCCGATCTGGGTCTCCAGATCAGGCGCCTCGGGATACGCCATGAACAGGAACTCGGTACGCAACAGCCCGACGCCCTCGGCGCCTTGCTCGACGGCGTCCGCGGCATGCGCGGTGTTACCCAGATTGGCGGCGACCTCGATACGCCGACCGTCCGCCGTACGCCCCTCTTCGAAGCGCAATCCGTGCGCGTCGCGACGCAGTGCCTCGAGCTCCTTGAGACGCAGCTGGGCGCGATCGCGTCGCTCGGCACTGGGCCGCACGATCACCCGCCCAAGATCGCCGTCGAGAATCAGCTCATCATCGTTGGCAAGCGTCAGCGCTCTCGCTCCAGCGCCCACCACGGCCGGGATTCCCAACGCCCTGGCGAGAATCGCGCTGTGCGAAGTGGCCCCGCCACGCGCCGTCAACAGCCCGCGCACCTGGGCCGTGTCGAGGCGCGCCACATCGGAAGGGCCGATGTCGTCGGCGACCAGAATGTAGGGCCGCTGCGGCGGCGTCGGCAGGGTCACGCCGCACAGCACACCGAGCACGCGACGTCCCACGTCGCGCAGATCGGCGGCACGCTCGGCCAGCAGCCGATCCGCCAGCGCTTCCTGGGCCCGCGCCGCGGTATCGATCGCCTGCCACCAGGCGGCTTCGGCGCTCAGACCATCGCGCATGCCCTCGAAGGCCGCTTCGTGCAGTTCGGGATCGTCGAGCATCTCGGCGTGCATGGAAAGAATTTCGGAGACGTCACCGCCCTTGGCGGTGCCGATCAGCGCACGCAGCTGATCGCGCGCTTCAATCAGACTGGCCCGCAGCCGCTCGCGTTGGCGCTCTGCATCACCCTGCCTGTCCGGCGTCAGGTCCCTGGCCCGCTCGGGATAGTCGAAGCTCGGTGCGCGCGTCACGAAGACCGGCGCGATTGCCAGCCCCGGCGACGCGGCGGTGGCCGGCAGCGCGGTATCGTCGGCGAAGGGTTCGTACGCCGCTTCAGACAGGGTTCCGGCATCCGATACGTTGGGCTCGTGACGTCGAGCGCCCTGATGCCTGGCATCGCCGACGTTCGACAGCGGCCGCACGGACTCGCCGAGCCCACCGTTGACCGCGGCGACCATTGCCGCCAGCGCCGCTTCGGCACTCTTACGTTCACCCCCGCCGTCGGCACTTTTGCCTTCACCCCCGCCGTCGGCACTTTTGCCTTCACCCCCGCCCTCGGCGGAGAAGATCAGCGTCTGTCCACGCCGCGCGCCGAGTCCGATGACCTTGGTCAGGCTGGCGGCGGAGACGGTTTCCGCCGCGCCTTCCATCAGGCGCACGCGGACCGGCAACGACTGCTCGCGGGCCGCTTGAACCAGCAGCTTGGCCGGGCGCGCATGCAGGCCGTGAGCGTTGAGCAGCGTCACGCGGGCCGTCTCGGTACGGCTCGATTCGCCGGATAGACGGGCCAACACGTGATCGGCATCGGCATCGACCAGGGCTTCGCCTTCGCCGCTATCCAGCAGGTCCGCCAGCCGCCCCAGCAGCTCACGGTGCGCTTCGCCCTGCGCGGCGACGCAGAAGACCCCGTTGACGGCACCGCGGGGGCCGGCGAACGCTCGCTCCGGCGTGGCCAGCGCCAGCGCCGGCTGGCTGACACCGGTGCCGGCGCTCACCAGCCACAGCCCCTGGCCCAGTGAAACCGGCTCCTGCTCGGTGATCGCGGCCACGAAACGCGCATCGACGCATTCGGCCTGGCGCAGCCGCGCGGCTGCCGCCAACGCCAGCTCGAACCGGTCTCGCGCCGGGAATCCCAGACATAGCGTGCCGGCGTCCAGGCGGGCCTTGACCTTGGGCTTGGCGAGCAGCGCGACCATGGCCTCGGCCGTATCCGCCTTGGCCAGACGTTCGGCCACGCCCTCGTCGTCAAGCACGTGGGTCAACCGGCGTAGCACGTCGAGATGCTCGTCGCTGGCGGCGGCGATCGCTACCAACAGGAAGACCCGGTTGCCGTCGTGCCAGGTCACGCCGTCGGGAAACTGCAGCAACCGCACGCCGGTTCGATGAATCTGGTCGCGACTTTCCGGGGTGCCGTGAGGAATGGCGATACCGCTGCCGAGAAAGGTCGAGCCCTGCGCCTCGCGGGAATGCAAGGCATCGCGATAGCTGGCTTCGACCAGGCCAGCTGCGTGCAGCGAAGCGGCGGCCTGATCCAGCGCGTTCTGCCAGCTGTCGGCCTG
The DNA here is from genome assembly GCF_003206695.1 of Salinicola halophyticus. GTDB lineage: Bacteria > Pseudomonadota > Gammaproteobacteria > Pseudomonadales > Halomonadaceae > Salinicola > Salinicola halophyticus. The sequence goes on from NZ_PZJN01000001.1 coordinate 237,130, forward strand.
ACAATCGAGCGCCGCGTCCTGCGGCTGGAGGGTCAGCATAACGGTCTCTCCGAAGGGTCATTCGATGCACGCAGCATGGTCCGCCAACGCCTCCCGACGCAATCGGCGCTGTCGAAGAGGAGTATTTTGCCGGCTGCTGAATCGTGTCACCTAGATGATAAACATGCTCGCTGTTCGCGACCGCTTTGACAAGCTAGACCTTCGACGCAAGCGATGCCGGGCCGCTGTGCATCACGATCGGGCTGGGCCAGAAAAGCCCGACGAGGTATCGTTCCAGGCTGGTCGGATGCATCCCACCGATCATCAACGTTGCAGGAGCCTTGCATGAAGCTTGCCGATATCGCCCGTCTGGCCGGCGTTTCCCGGACTACCGCCAGCTATGTGCTCAACGGTCAGGCCAGGACGCGGCGCATCAGCCAGGCCACGGTGGAGCGCGTTCTGGCCATCGCCAGCGCCCACGATTATCGAATCGATGCCCAGGCGGCTGCGCTGCGCGGCGGCGACAGTCGCACCCTGGGTCTGATCGTCCCGGATCTGGAGAACGGCAGCTACGCGCGTCTGGCCAAGCGACTCGAGCATGGCGCTCGTCAGCAGGGCTATCAATTGCTGATTGCCGGTTCCGACGACGACCCCGGCAGTGAACGCGAAGTCGCAAAGTCGCTGCGCGCTCAGCGCTGCGACGTGCTGCTGGTTGCCAGCAGCCTGAGCCCGGAGGATCCGTTCTACGTCGAACTGATGGCGCAAGGGCTGCCGGTCATCGCCATCGACCGCCCGCTGGACCCTGAGCGGTTCGTCAATATCGTCACCAACGGCCGCGCCGCTGGCGAGATGTTGACCCGTTCGCTGCTCGCCGATGACGTTTCGGACGTGGTGTGGCTGGACGCGGTGCCGGATCTGTCGATTAGTGCCGAGCGCCGACAGGGCTTCCTGGACGCTCTGCGCGACGAACCGGACTGCCAGCCGCGCTGTCTCAGCGGCGAGCGTTATGACCGCGATAGCGGGGCGCGATTGATGCGCAGCCTGCTAAACGACGGCGGTCTGCCGGATGCCATCGTCACCGCGTCCTACACGCTGATGGACGGGCTGCTCGACGTCCTGCTCGAGCACGGCGCCCCCCCGGATACGCTGCGACTGGCCACTTTCGGCGATGATCGACTGCTCGATTTCCTGCCCTGCAAGGTCAACTCGCTGCCGCAGGATCACGATCGGGTCGCCGAGCAGGCATTGGCGAGAGCGATGCAGGCGGCACGCGGTGAGTACAGCCCGGGGCTGGACGTGATCGACAGAACGCTCAAGCGGCGGCGCTGAAAGCCTGCCTGTCGGCGTGAATCGTGCGTCGCCCCTCGAACGCGCTCTTCATGGTCGCTGTATAGCGGCTGAAGTATGCTTAGCCCATCGACGCTTTCAGGAATGACGACTTGTCAGACGATCTCCCCGACATTCTGGCCGGCCCCCTGCTCCGCCGCGCCGCACCCCGTCGGCTGGTGTTGTGGTTGGCCGCCTCCCGCGCCCTCGAACTTCAACTGACCCTCAGCTCTGACGAAGGCGACCGGATCCATGATCTGGAAGCGGCGACGACCCGGTTGGCGGTCGGTAGCCACGCGCACCTTCACCTGATCGATCTGCGACTGGACGATCCCCTCCCTCTGGATGCCGTGATCGCCTACGACCTTGCCTATCGTGTGAGTGCGCAAGGGGGATATTCCGAAGGGGCAGGTTCCGCAAGCGAAGGTTCCGAAAGCGAAAGCGAAGGCGTCGGCTGGCGCTCGATGCGCGAGTGGGGCGCGTCGCTTTGCTACGACGGTGAGCCGCTGCCGACGCTGGTGTTGCGTTCGCGCTACGACAATTTGCTGCATGGTTCCTGTCGCAAGCCTCACCATCCCAGTCAGGATGGTCTGGCGCGCGCCGATCGCTGGATGAGCGAGCGCCATCAAGACAGCGCCGCCCGGCCTGCAGCGCTGCTGATGACCGGCGATCAGATCTACGCCGATGATGTGGCCGGCCCGATGCTGGCCGCCATCCATTCGCTGATCGCCCGCCTGGGGCTCCACGACGAATGCCTGGAAGGTACGGACATCGCCAGCGGCAGCGAGTTGTATGCCCGAGACGAGACCTACTACCACCGCGATGACCTGCTGCCGGCCATTCGATCCACCGAGGCCCTGCGCGAGAAGTTCTTCGGCGGCGTGCGCAAGCCGATCTTCACCACGGCCAGCGCGGAAAATCACCTGATCACCTTCGCCGAGCTGCTGGCGATGTACCTGCTGGTCTGGTCGCCGACGCCATGGCGGCTGATCGAGGTGGAGATTCCTGAGCTCGCCGCCGAGGAGCTGGACCGTTATCGCGGCGAACAGCAGCATATCGATGCTTTCGTGGCCGGGCTGCCGAGCGTGGCACGCCTGCTTGCTCATCTGCCTACACTGATGATCTTCGACGATCACGATGTCACCGACGACTGGAATCTGTCCGCCGCCTGGGAGGCCGCGGTCTACGAGCACCCCTTCTCGCGCCGGATCGTGGGTAACGCGCTCATCGCCTATCTGCTATGTCAGGGATGGGGCAACGATCCTGACGGTCTGGCCGAGCCGTTGGCCGCCAGCCGTGCGTGGATCGACTCGGCCAGCGCCAGCGGCCAGCTCGACTGCGAGAGCCAGAATCAGCTCGTGACGCAGCTGCTCCGGTTTACCGGCTGGGGCTACACGATCGACTCGACGCCTCGGCTGGTAGTGCTGGATACGCGTACCCGGCGCTGGCGCAGCGAACGCCGCCTGCATCACCCCTCGGGGCTGATGGATTGGGAAGCGCTGAGCGAATTCCAGCAGCAGCTGCTCGGCGAGCCGTCGGTGATCATCGTCTCCCCGGCGCCGGTTTTCGGGGTCAAGCTGATCGAAGGCATCCAGCGCGCGTTCACCTGGTTCGGCAAGCCGTTGCTGGTCGATGCCGAGAACTGGATGGCGCACCCCGGCGCCGCCCATACCATGCTCAACATCCTGCGCCACAGCCGCACGCCTCAGCGCTACGTGATTCTCTCCGGCGACGTGCACTACTCCTTCGTCTACGCGATCACCATTCGCCAGCGGCCATCTGAAGCCTTGGCCGGCCAACCGAGTGAGAGGAAGCGCAAGGCGCGCGGAGCGCAGAATTGGAGACATAACTTGGGGTTAGGCGAGAATTCGAGCACCGCGCAACACGGCGATTCGCTCACGCAGGAGGCCGGCCCCCGCATGTGGCAGATCACCAGCAGCGGCCTCAAAAACACCTTCCCCGAGACCCTGCTCGACTGGTTCGATCGCCTCAATCGTTGGCTCTATGCGCCCTGGTCGCCGCTGAACTGGCTCACCAAGCGGCGCCGCATGGCCGTGGCACCCTACGACCCCGAGCACGCCTCGAAAGGCGAGCGACTGTGGAATCGGGCCGGCATTGGCCAGGTTCTGCTGGACGATCAGGGCGCGCCCCGCGAAGTGACCCAGCTGGGCGCGGACGACTGTGATACCCGTTTTTGGGAGACTCGCCGGTGAGCATTCTGCGCGAAGCCAGACTATCGGACCTGCCGGCCATCGAGGCTCTGGTCAAAGCGGCCTACGGCCATTACGTCGATCGCATCGGCAAGATCCCCGGGCCGATGCGTGACATCGATGACCAACGCTATGCACGCCATATCGAGGCCGGCCACGTCAGCCTGCTATTCGATAACGCGGACGGTGAAGAGAGCGTCGATGCGGGAAATGGCGGTGAGCCGGTGGGTCTTCTGGTGTTGATTCCCCAGACCGATACGCTGCTGCTGGATAACGTCGCCGTCGCTCCCAGCGCTCAGGGACGTGGATTCGGCAAGGTACTGATGCAGGTCGCGGAGGCACGGGCGCGCCAACTCGAATTCGACAGCATCACGCTCTATACCCAGGAGCTGATGCACGAGAATCTGGCGATCTACCGACGCTACGGCTACGTGGAAACCCATCGCGCCGAAGAGTTCGGCCTCAAGCGGGTCTATCTGCGCAAATCGCTGGCCTGAAGCGCCCTTAATACCCGGCAAAGCCAACCGCCGCGTCCCGTGGGAAGGCGGCGGTTGGCAGGCGGTTTATCTCAAGGGTCCTCTTATAGGCCCTCTTCAGGCCCGTTTCAGACGATGCGGTCAGTCGCGGGGGCGGCTTCGACATCGCCGAACGTACCGCTGGTCCCTTCGACGTCGCGCAGTTCGACCACGATCCCCCGGACCGCGGCGTTCTCGACGAAGCGGTCGATGTCTTCGCGAATATCCGGATCGATGTAGTTGGCACCGATGGCATCGATGATCAACTCCCCGTTATCCGGCACGGCGTCGAGACACTGGCGCATTTCCTCGCGATTGAGAAACGAGACGTCCTGCTGGAACTTGAGCAGCATGTGATCGCCGCGCCGGGTGCAAGCAATGGCCGAGCGGTAACCCGATTGCAGCAGGAAGTAGAGACTGCAGACTAGCCCTACCAGCACGCCCATCAGCAGATCGGTGGCAAGAATCGTGATCACCGTCACGGTGAACGGGATGAAGCGACGCATGCCTTCACGGTATTGATCGAGAAACAGCGCCGGCCTGGCCAGCTTGTAGCCGGTATGCAGCAGGATCGCCGCCAGGGTCGCCAAGGGAATCAGCTCCAGCCACATCGCCAGGAACGCCACGCTCACCAGCAGCAGGCTGCCGTGTATCAAACTCGACAGCCGGGTACGACCACCGGCATTGGCATTGGCGGAGCTGCGCACGATCACCGCGGTGACCGGCAGCGCGCCGACCAGCCCGCAGACCATGTTGCCGATACCCTGGGCCTTGAGTTCGCGGTGGGGCGGCGAGTGACGCTTGAGCGGATCGAGCTTGTCGATCGCCTCCAGACTCAGCAGGGTTTCGAGACTGGCAATGATGGCGATGGTGATGGCGACGGTGTAGACCGCCGGATTGGCCAGAGCGCCAAGGTCGGGGTGGGTCATCTGCCCGATCAGTTCCGTCGGCCCGGATAGCCCGCCCAGGTCGATATGGTGCCCGGCACTCAGCGCCCAGCCAGGCATCGCACCGCCGACCAGGCGATCGATGGCGATACTGCCGAGCACCACCAGCAGAGGGCCCGGAATCAGCGCCAGCGCGCGGTGGCGTTTGATGATCGGCTGCTCCCACAGCACCAGCAGACCGAGACTGAACAGCGCGATCAGGGTGGCCAGCGGCGAGATGTCGCTGAACAGCGCCACCGGATCGGTGATCGCCGGCATGTCGTCCAGCGGGTGACCCAGCGCCATCGGGAACTGCCCCAGCACCAGGATCAGGCCGATACCCGCCAGCATGCCCTTGATCACCGAGGTCGGCACGAAGGCACCAATTCGCCCCAGCTTGAACACGCCCATCAGCAGTTGCAGTACGCCGGCCAGAATCACCGCGATCAGGAACGCGGCGAAGCTGCCCAACTGCTCGATCGCATCCAGCACGATCACCGTCAGCCCCGCGGCCGGGCCGCTGACGCTGAGCGCGGAGCCACTGAACATCGCCACCACCAGCCCGCCGATCATGCCGGCGACGAGCCCTGCGATAGGCGGTGCACCGGACGCCAGTGCAATTCCCAGACAGAGTGGAATCGCAACCAGAAAGACGACGATTCCCGCCGGGATATCCCGGGAGAGATGTCGTAAGGACAAGGTGCCGGAGTTGTCGTGAGGTGTCGATGTCGTCGACGTTATGTGCGCCGTCTGTGTAGATACCGTCTGTGTAGATACCGTCTGTCTTGATGCAGTCTGTCTTGATGTCGTCATCGTCGTGTCCTCGAATCCATGAGCCACAGCGTAAAAGGCGTTGTTCTATCCGGCCGCGGCGCGCTGCCAGTCGGGCTCGGCGCTTTCGGACCCGCTCCCTTCGACCTCACGACGACAGACTTCATCCAGATGCCCGCTCGCGAGGTCGTAGACCCAGCCGTGCAGGCTCGGCGCCCGACGGGCCTGCCAGCTATCGGTGACCAGACGCATCTCGGCGAGCCGTTCGACCTGGGCGATCACGTTGAGCTCGACCACGTGGTCGACCTTCTGGCTGAGCTGCGAGAACTGCTCGAGCGCCACGTGATGCTCGGCGACCAGCCGTTTGACCTGCCCGAGATGTCTGTCGACATAGGGCAGTGCCTGCAGGGCATCGCCACCGCTGACTGCCGCCTGAATGCCGCCGCAGCCGCGATGGCCACAGACGATGATGTGATCCACCTCGAGCGCGTTGATCGCGTACTCAAGCACGCTCGAGACGTTGGCGTCGTCTTCATGCACCAGATTAGCGATATTGCGATGGATGAAGAGTTCGCCGGGTTTGGCGTTGCAGATCTGCTCCGCCGGTACTCGACTGTCGCAGCAACCAATCCATAACGCGGCAGGCGATTGCCCCTGATGAAGCCGCTGGAAGACCTCCGGATCGGAAGCCTTCATATCGTCGGCCCAGGCCCGGTTTTCGAGTAACAGTCGGTCGAAGAATTGCATGTCCAGCACTCCCGTATGGTGACGATCGAAGAGCCTTGTCCGTGAGCAACCGGGAACGTCGGTCGGTTTCGATATCAGTCGGTCTCAACACAAGGTTCTGATGAAATCACCTGCCCTATCGATAACTACGAGCCGAAGGTTCAAATCGAAGGAGGCGAATCGGCATGAGACAAAAGGCGCAGGCTTCGCTTTCAGTGGTACGGCGAGGAGGCTGGATCGGGCAAGCAAAATCCGCTTTGCAGACGGCAAATTTCGTAAGGCTAGGTGATGGAATGTTGATTCGGAAAAATGTGACAGAAGAGACCCACTGACATCGGATAGCGGCCAAACGGCGAGTACCGACTGTCGCAAAACGTAAAATGGGGCTTCCGGAGCAGGGACGGAGGTATAGATGAACCCGGCATGACAGCGGGCTTCATGAAATAAAAACGAAGGCAGGACACATCAAAAATTTAATAAAAACTAATGTAACAGAAGGCGCGACAACCTTGCGTGAAGATGAATCGATTTCAATCGCTCGTAACGCTTGCAGGCATGAACGCCATTTGCCGATGGCGTTCATGCCGGGTTCATGTCAACGGACGAATTCCAGCACCTGGATCGAGTCGTTGACGCTGATGTCGCCACTATTTTCCGCGACGAGATTCTGACCGAAATAGACCTTGCCCTTGTCGCCTCGACGATAGCTCGCCAGAGTCTTCAGTGGCTCCTTGTCGACCCGCTTTTCACCGCGCGCCGGATCGACCGTCACCATGGCGCAGCGTGCGCAGGGCGCATCGATCCGAAACGTGACGTCGCCGATACGAATGCGTTTCCAGCCATCCTCGGCGTAGGGCTCGGTGCCGGTGGCGACGAGATTGGGCCGAAACTGGGCCATCACATGAGTGCCATCGGTACGCGCGTTGAGATCCTCCAGCGAGGCCTCGGAGATCAACAGCAGCGGGTAGCCGTCGGCGAAGCTTACCCGGACACCGATCGACTCCCGGTAGCGCGACGATCGCTCGCCCAGCCACAGCAGCCGCGCGGGTTCGCCGGCAGCCTCGCTGAACCACGCGTCGAGCGAGTCATGGGTCGTGGTTGCCGTGAAGGGGTCGGCCCAGACCTGAGTCTCGAACGGCTGACCCGAAAACTCCTGGCGCGCCACGTCCACCGGCGGCAGCCTGCCGTGAGTCACGGTGAGGCGTTCGCCATCGAACTGTGCCCGAACGAGCTGGAGCCCGGGATGCGTCCGCGCCGTCAGGAAAGTGCCGTCGGGCTTGACCACCATGAACCGGCGATCGCCGACCAGGCCCTCTTCCTCGACTCGAGCACGTTGCAACGATGAGCCCGCCGTGGACTTGATCGGATAACGATGAATGGCAGCGAGGGTTGGCACGAAAGACTCCTTGCGAAAAGTGATGACGCGAATCCGCGGGAATCAGCGCTTGGCGGATCTCAGCCGACGCTGATAGTCACGCTTGGCACGCTGGTAGGCTTGGTCGTCGCGTACTTGGTCCAGCATCTCACGATAGTGCTCGGCAATGCGTGCCTTCTCGGCGTCGGCGTTGCTCGGTTGGCGCAGGCGACCCTCGGCATCCTTCTTGCGCCCACCGGGATAGCGCGCATAGCGCCGCGCGCGGGTGTAACCCATCTGGAGATACTTGCGCGCCATGTCCATGCCGACGAAATCGCCCTGCTGACGATAGTCGCGGTAGCGTTCATGGATGTCGGCAACGGCCTGTCTGGCATCGGCCTCGTTACGAATCGCCCACAGCGGGAGCAGCTCATCCTTGTAGGGATGGACGTGGAACACGCCGCGTTCCCCATGGCCGATACGGTAGCACTCCGGGTGCTGCCGATAGTCGATGGATGCGTCGGGAAAGCTCACGGTCACCTCGTTCATGCTGACGATCAAGCGGCGCAACGACATCGGCGCGATCGAATCGGATAAAAAAACGGCCGTCTCCGGAGAGACGACCGTCATGTTGCCACGCCCGCGACCCCGCGTCAGGCGGTAGCGACGCGTTCCGGCCTGTTCGCCTTGGGTTCACGCCGGCGCCGCTGGAGCAGGACGACCAGCCCGAACAGCAACAGACCCGGGATCCACATCAACTCTTTCGGCATCTGAGACGTGGGGATGCGCACCGATACGATCTGCTGATCGAAGTCGAAGCCGAGCTTTTCCGCCTGGCTATCGAAATCGGTCATGTCGACCAGCGTCTTGCCGTCTTCCTGCATCAGATGCAGGCCCAGGCTCGAGAGCCGCTCGGCCCCGGTATCGCCCTCGGTCGCCGGCACCTGGATCACGAAACTGGTGGGCGAACCGTAGGCGTCGAGACCATCGATACGCGTCATCAGATGACCGTCGGGGCCGATCTCACCCAGGGCCTGTTCGAACTGCGCCGGCGGCACCTCTTCGTAGGGCGCATCGACCATGTCCATCCAGAAGCCGGGGCGGAACAGCGTGAAAGCGACCAGCAACAGCAGCAGACTCTCGTACCAGCGACTGCGTACCAGCATGAAGCCCTGCGTCGCCGCCGCAAAGATCAGCATCGCCGCCGTTGCCACCACGAAGATGATGACGCCATGGATCCAGTCGACGTTGATCAGCAGCAGGTCAGTATTGAAGATGAACAGGAACGGCAGCGCCGCGGTGCGCAGGCTGTAGTAGAACGCCTGGAAGCCGGTGCGGATCGGATCCGCGCCGGAGATCGCCGCCGCCGCGAATGACGCCAGACCTACCGGCGGCGTGACGTCGGCCATGATGCCGAAGTAGAACACGAACAGGTGGACGGCGATCAGCGGTACGATCAGGCCGTTCTGCTCGCCCAGTTGGACGATGACCGGCGCCAGCAGTGCCGATACCACGATGTAGTTGGCGGTGGTCGGCAAGCCCATGCCCAGGATCAGACTGAGCACGCCAGTCAGCAGCAGCATCAGCAGCAGGTTGCCCATCGACAGCGTCTCGACCAGATCCGCCAGCACCAGGCCGACGCCGGTCTGTGCCACCGCACCCACGATGATCCCCGCGGTAGCGGTCGCGATGCCGATACCGATCATGTTGCGGGCGCCATCGATCAGACCTTCCAGCAGATCCTTCCCGCCGCGTCTGATGTCGTTGGCCAGGTCGCTCTGACCGCGGAAGAAGGCGTCGATCGGGCGCTGCGTCAGGATGATGAAGATCATGAAGGCGGTGGCCCAGAATGCCGAGAGGCCCGGCGACAGCCGCTCCACCATCAGACACCACACCAGCACGATCACCGGCAGAATGTAGTGCAGCCCCACCATCACGGTAGGTTTGGTCCGCGGCAGCGTGGTGATCTCGCTGTTCGGATCGTCGATTTCCAGCGGCGGATAGTTCGAGCCCAGCTTGATCAGGCCAACGTAAACGGCGGCCAGCAATACCGCGATCACCCACGGGGCGGCCTCGCCCAACGCCGGCTGAAGCCAGCCGAGACCGTAATAGACGACGGCGGATACCAGCATCAAACCGACCAGACCGGTGAGGAAACCCAGGATCTTGCGCATCCAGGGGCGCACCGGATTGCTGCTCTGCAGCCCTTGCATACCGGCTTTCATGGCTTCGAGATGAACGATGTAGAGCAGTGCGATATAGGAGATCACCGCGGGCAGGAAGGCGTGCTTGATCACCTCGAGATAGGAGATGCCCACATACTCGACCATCAGGAAAGCTGCCGCGCCCATCACCGGCGGCATGATCTGGCCGTTGACGGAGGAGGAGACTTCCACCGCACCGGCCTTGGTGGCACTGAAACCGACGCGCTTCATCATCGGAATGGTAAAGGTACCGGTGGTCACGGTATTGGCGATCGACGAACCCGAGATCAGACCGGTCAGCCCGGACGCCACCACGGCCGCCTTGGCCGGCCCGCCGCGATAGTGCCCCAGCAACGAGAATGCGACCTTGATGAAGTAGTTGCCTGCCCCGGCCTTGTCGAGCAACGCGCCGAACAGCACGAACAGGAACACGAAGCTGGTGGAGACCCCCAGCGCGATCCCGAACACCCCCTGCGTGGTCAGCCACTGGTGATTGACCAGTCCGTAGAAGCTCACACCACGGTGGGCCAGAATGCCCGGCATGTAGGGCCCGGCGAGGGAGTAGATCAGAAAGATCAAGGCAATGATCATCAGCGGCGGGCCGAGCGCGCGGCGCGTCGCTTCTAGCAGCAGCACGATGCCGATGACGCCGACGATCACATCCTGCAGGATCGGGGCACCGGGACGCTGTGACAGCTGCGCGTAGAAAAAGTAGAGATAGGAGGCGCAGAACGCCGCCACGATCGCCATGACCCAGTCGAGGATCGGCATGCGTTCGCGCGGAGAGCGCTTGAACGCCGGATAGGCCATGAAGGCAAGAAAGACCGCGAATGCGAGGTGGATGGAACGCGCCTCGGTGGCGCTGAAGACACCGAACCCGACCATGAAGGGTAGCGGCGAGGCGATCCAGAGCTGAAACAGTGACCACAGCGCCGCTACGCCCAGCAACAGGCGATTCGGCATCCCGGTCAGCTTGCGCCCCCCGGTATCGGTCGCAGCCAGTTCGTCCAGCTTGGCCTGATCAGGGCCAGAAGTTTTGTTGTCCGTCATGAGCAGATCCTGACTTGAGGAAACACTGAATAATTGCCTGCGCGAGCGAATCGCTACGCTATGACCGCCATCCCTGGCGGTCACCGAAGGCCGGCCTACGGCCGTTCAAATTCGCTCCCGGCGAATTTGTGCGCGGTACTCGAAGGCTCACCTAACCCCAAGTTATGTCTCACCTTCTGCGTTCCGTGCGCCTTGCGCTTCATCTCGCTCGGAGAATGACTCAGCGCTCCCTTGGCAGCCGGTAGGCGAAAGGACATCGAGACGACATCATTTCGCGCTTGATTCGATGCGACGCCAGGCGTCGCGGGGACTCGATCCAACGACGCGGCGGTTGTCACCAACCACCGCGTCAGAGTGTCAACGCCATCCTGGAAGAATGGCGCTGTGGGCGATTACTGCCTGCCCTTTTCCTTTACAGCCAGCCCTGCTCTTTATAGTAGCGCTTGGCACCTTCATGCAGCGGTGCAGAAAGACCCTGACTGATCATGTCTTCCGGCTTCAGGTTGGCGAAGGCGGGGTGCAGACGCTTGAAGCGATCGAAGTTGTCGAACACGGCCTTGACGGTCTGATAGACGATTTCGTCGTCGACGTCGGCAGACGTGACGAAGGTGGCGCGGACACCGAAGGTCTCGACGTCATCCGGGTTACCCTCGTACATGCCGCCGGGAATGGTGGCCATGCTGTAGTAGGGGAACTTGTCGACCAGCCCTTTGACCACATCGTCGTTCAGCGGCACCAGATTGGAAGGAACGGTAGTGGTCGCTTCCTGGATCGCACCGTTGGGGTGACCGACCACGTAGGCCATCGCATCGATGTTGTTGTCGGCCAGTGCCGAGGCCATCTCGGCCGCACCCAGTTCGGAAGCCAGCGAGAACACGCTGGTGTCCCAGCCCTCGGCGTCCATCAGCACTTCCATGGTGGCGCGCTGGCCGGAACCCGGGTTGCCGATATTGACGCGCTTGCCCTTCAGGTCCTGTACGGAATGAATGTTGGCATCTTCACGCGCCAGGATGGTGAGCGGCTCACCGTGCAGCGAGAAGACCGAACGCAGATTTTCCATCGGCTGGTCGAACTGCGCTTTGCCTTCATACGCGTTGAACTGGACGTCCGACTGGGCGACGCCCATGTTCAGTTCGCCGGACTTGATCCCGTTGATATTGGCAACGGAGCCGCCGGTCGACGGCGCGTTACAGCGGATGCCGCTCTCTTCGGCACTGCGGTTGACCATCCGGCAGACTGACTGGCCGACGACGTAGTAGACGCCGGTCTGACCGCCGGTACCGATAGTGATGTATTGCTGATCCTGCGCCATGGCGGGCGTCGAGACCGATGCGACCCCCATCAGAGCCGTGGAGAAGATGGCTGCGGTTAATGCGTGGCGTTTCATGCGCATACCTCGAATTTTTCCCGTTTATTGTGTTGATCGGCTTTTCCGACCGCGAAGACGACAGGCTGAGCGGCGTGCCTCAAAGGCGTGATCGACATCGCACCCTGCCCGTGGACTTATCTATTGCAACATACGTATCGCGAACTAGCTTAACCCGACGGCGCGACATCATATAGCGTGTTCTGAGCTGGCAAAACCTTTGCGAACGGCATATCCATCGCCCTATCGCTGAAATGGCAGCACCGGTCGGCCTGCGGCTACCGCTCTCGAGACACCGTCCGCGAAAGACAGCGCGCTCGCGCGTCGAACTCGCGCGTCGAATTAGCAGTCCGTTATCGGCATGTCTCATGCAGGAAACGAATGCGTTTTAGGGCGAATCCAGCCACGGCGCCAACTCGATGCGATCGCCCACGCCGATGCCGCGCGCGGCAAAATATCCGGCATTGGTCTCCAGCGCCGCCCGGAACGGCGCACCCGCCGGATAGACGGGACATTGGCTGGACTGCTCGGCATGACAGGGCGACATCGTCTTGAGCGAACGGATCACGCCCCCGCTGTCGATGAAGGCGATATCCAGCGGGATTCGGGTCTTGTACATCCAGTACGCGTTGGCTCCCGACTGTTCGCTAGCGTAGACAAACAGCATCCCCGCCTCGGCAGGCAACGCTTGCCGCTCCATCAGTCCTTTCGCGCGCTCTGCTGGCGTTCTCGCAATCTCGACCTGAAGGCTATGTTCACGCTGGCCGCTATCGACAGTCAGCTCATGGCGTGGCGACGTCTCTCCCCAAGCCGGTATCGTCAGCAATACCGACATCAGCAACGCGCCCTGGATCATCATTTTCGCCAACGGTTTTATCGTCGCCATGACACCTGCCGGATGAGTTGTGGAGGCATTCTGGCGCATGGTAGCGCATTCATCCCCAGTAAGGGATGCCGAGATGCCGCGCCAATAGCAAGGATTCGTCCTGTCTCGGAGCGACGATCGGCACGCCAGCTCAAAATAACCTTGCTCTCGTCCGAGGCGCTGGGACAATGTCTCATCAGCGCCATGCGGCAGCGCTCTTGAACGATATCTTCGAACGTAACAGACGCTTTTAACCGACGCCCTTAAAGACGAGTATCGCGCGTGCCTCTCAAGCATCTACTGATCGGCCTCGGCATCATCGCCATCTGGGCTTTCAATATCATCGTGATCAAGGTCGGGATCGAGGATCTGCCACCCCTGCTGGTAACGGTTCTTCGCTTCATGCTGGTCGCCGTGCTGGTGGTGCCGTTCACACGCATTTCACGTCGGCAGCTGCCCTGGATTCTGGTATTGGCCGTGACCTTCGGCGGGTTGCACTTCCCGCTGCTGTTTCTGGGCCTGCAGCGATCGGAAGCCGGTACCGGCGCCCTGCTGGTACAGATGGGCACACCGTTCGCGACGCTGCTGGCGGCGATATTCCTCAAGGAGAAACTCGGCTCGCGGCGGATCGTCGGATTGATCCTGGCATTCGGCGGTGTCGTGGTGCTGGCCGGCGGCCCGTCGCTGCCGCCGCCGGTATCCACCGCCCTGCTGCTCGCCAGCGCGTTTTTCTGGGCGGTCTCGACCATGATCATCAAGCTCGCCCCGCCGATCGCACCGCTGACCCTGACCGGCTGGATCTCGCTGTTCGCGATCCCGCTGGTCGCGCTGGGTAGCTGGCTATTCGAGGATCATCAGTGGCAGGCGATCCAGCAGGCTGGCTGGGCCGGCTGGGGTGCCGTGGTCTACACCGCGGTGATGTCGTCGATCGCCGCCTACGGGCTATGGTACTGGCTACTACAGAAACACCCCGTCAGCCGAGTAGTACCGTTGACCCTGCTGATGCCGGTCTTCGCCGTCATTCTCGGGGTCTGGCTGCTGGGCGACCCGCTGGGCTTCAACAAGCTCGCGGGCGGCGCCATGGTCATTGCCGGGCTCGCCGTCATCAACATCCGTTTCCGACGTCACCGCCAATCGAGTGCTGCCCCATGAACCATCAATCGATGCCCGACATCCAGTCCATGACCCCCGACGATCACGCGGATTTCGCCGCCATGATGCTGCGCACCCCGGGTGTGGTGCTCAGAACCGCCGATGGCTATGCGGCCACGCAGCGCTATCTCGAGCGCAACCCCGGATTGAGCTTCGTGGCGCGTTCAGCCGAGGGAACAGGTATCGTCGGCTGCGCCATGGCCGGTCACGATGGCCGACGCGGCTATCTGCAACACGTCATGGTCGACCCGGACTACCGTCACCTCGGACTCGCCCGGATGATGGTCGAGCGCTGCCTGGCGGCGCTGCTGGAAGCGGGGATCGAGAAAGTGCATCTCGACACGCTGGCGGATAATCACCAAGCCCACCGCTTCTGGCAGCATCTGGGCTGGGCCGACCGGCGCGACGAAATCGTCAAGTTTTCACGCGTACTGGTCGAGGATGACAACGCCTGATATCGCTGTGCCGAGCCAGACGAGCCAGACGAGCCTGCCCGGCATGAGATCGCTGTCTCAGAGATCCACATCGTCCCCGAAGGGGCGGTTTCCAGTTAGACTACGAATCAAGGTCACGGGTCACGGCTACGGCCGCGATCAAGACCAATGCGACCAGCATCACAACAACGATGGCGACGGTTGCGACCCTATTTAAATAGCGTGCTAACATTACCGTCCGTCCCACGCCGCCACTACCAACGGGAAACGTATGGGTCTACAGGAAATCGCCGTTGGCGGAATCTTCATCAGCCCACTGCTGCTCTACGCGATGATCGGATTCATCGCCACCATCGCCGTGCGCTCGCTGCTGCACTGGATGATCGGTCAGCGCGCGCTGTGGTATGAGGCCTGGTTCGACGTTTCGCTGTTCGTGATGTTCACTGCCGGCATTACCTTTCTGTTTTCCGTCCTGCTCGAGAGTACTTGATGCGCAATTCGCTACGTGTCCTCCTGACCCTCGTCGTCGTCGCGATCGCCGTGGCCGCCGGTTTCTGGCTGTGGAACTACTACCTCTTCACGCCATGGACGCGAGATGCGCGCGTGCGTGCGGAAGTCGTCACCATCGCCCCGGACGTTTCCGGATGGGTACGCACCTTGAACGTCAACGACACCGGTCTCGTCGCCAAGGGCGATACCCTGTTCGAGATCGACCCTGCACGCTATCAGGCGGCCCTGGAGCAGGCGCAGGCGACGGTGGAGAACCGTGAAGCGACCTTGAAGCTACGCCAGACCGAGGCCCAGCGCCGCAGTCAATTGAGCAGCCGTTCGATCAGCGCCGAAGATCGTCAGATCGCCCAGATCAACAGCCGTGTCGCCGCCGCCAATCTGAAGCAGGCCCAGGCCGATCTGGCCAGCGCCAAGCTCGACCTCGAGCGCACCCAGGTCGTGGCGCCGGTCAGCGGTCATGTGCTCAATCTGCAGCTCGCCGCCGGCAACTACGTAACCCGCGGCACTGCGGTCATGGCGCTGGTGCAGTCGAACTCCTACTACGTCATGGGCTATTTCGAGGAGACCAAGATGCCCTCGATCCGGGTCGGCGATCCGGCCTCGGTCACGCTGATGAATGGCGATACCCATCTGCGCGGGCACGTCGCCGGGATCGGCCGGGGCATCGCTGACGCCAACACCACGCTCAACAACCAGCAGCTGCCGCAGGTTCAGCCCACTTTCAACTGGGTGCGGCTGGCCCAACGTATCCCGGTGCGCATCACCCTGGACGACATTCCCGACGAGACACTGCTCAGCTCCGGCATGACGGCAACGGTGCGGATCGAAAAGCCGGACGGCGATCATCCAGGCGATCGCGTCTCGCCGCCGAAGAGCACGGCCACGCCTGAAAATGTCCCTGCCGACCGACGCCCGACCCAGCAGGCGCAACAGCCTGACGGGACGCCGGACCAGAACGCTGTCGACGACACGCAGTGATGCGCATGCCGCCCCTCGTCCAGACCTATCTGATGCCCGAGGTCTCGGCGGTCAAGTTCGCCATCAAGACCACCCTGGCGATGATGATCGCGCTTTACCTGGCGCTATGGTTCAACCTCGACCGCCCTTACTGGGCGTTGATCTCGGCGGCCTTCCTGCAGATCCGGCCGATGAGCGGCATGGTCATCGAGAAAGGCATCTGTCAGATCAGCGGCACGCTGATCGGTGCGACGGCGGGAATCATCATCATGGCGCTTTTCGCCCAGGCGCGAGTGCCGGCGCTGATCACGCTGACGCTGTGGATCATGCTATGTACCTACGTCGGCTCCCTGTGGCGCAACAACTACACCTACGGCTGCCTGATGGCGGCCGTCACCGCCATGCTGATCGTGGTGATCTCCAACGGCAGCACGCCGGGAGGCATCTTCGATATCGCGGTGGCGCGACTGTCGGAGCTGGGACTGGGCGCCATCTGCGCCACCCTGGTCAGTTCACTGCTGTGGCCCTCTCGGGTCGGCAAGCATCTTTCCGACCAGGCCGATACGGTCATCAACGAAGCGTTCGAGAACGCCGCGCTGCGCCTCGAAGCCAGCGACGATATTCCCGCCATGCAGAAGGCGCTGCGGGGCAGCCTGGGCCCGCTGACAGTGCTGGAAACGGATAGCCAGGCAGCACGCTTCGAAGGCCCCGAGGGGCCGGGCCGAATCCGCGCGACTCACGTATTGACCCGCCGCACGCTGCGTTTTCTGGCCAATCTGCAGGCGCTGCATCAGATGCTTCACGATCACGCCGACAAGCTGGACCCTCGCAGCATCGAGATCGCGCGCCAGGTCGCTCAGGGCTTTCGCGAGGCGGAACACGTCAAGGGCGTGCCCAAGGCGCGTCAGGAACTGCAGGATCTGCGTCATCTGGTACACGAGAGTGACGAGGAAGGCATGGCGCCGCTGGATCGGCGCGCACGCCTGGGGCTGCGGGAATCGATCGGCCACGCCATGGTGATGCTCGATGCCCGCGAAGCGATCGCCTCGCCCGGCACCCACAAGCTGCGTTCGGCCTCGCTGGCCTGGCATCGCGATCACCTTGCCGCCGGCATCAACGCCATCCGTTCGGGACTAGTATTCGGCACGCTGGCCACATTCTGGATTCTCACCGCCTGGAACAGCGCCATGGTCGCCATGCTGCTGGGCACGCTGTTCTCGTCGTTCTTTGCCAGCCGCGACAACCCGGTCGCAATCACCATGATGTTCTACAAGGGCATGCTGGCGGCGATCCCCAGCGCCTTTCTGTTCGGCCACGTGCTGCTTTCTCAAGCCCATGGCTTTCCGATGCTGGCGATGCTGTTCGGCACGCCGCTGTTCCTGGGGCTGCTGGGGGCGACCAATCCAGCGACGATGGGCTACTGCCTGGCCTTCACGATCTTCAACATCCTGCTGACCATGCCCGGCAACAACATGGATTTCTCGTTCGACAGCTTCGCCAACCGTGCCGTCGCAGTCATCATCGGGCTGACCTGCGTGGCGATGGGCTTCCGGCTGCTGCCGGGGCTGGGTACGCGTCTGCGTCGGCGCCGCCTGATCAATGCCATTTCCCGGGACATCCGTCACTTGCGCCGGCGTTCGATACGCGATGCCGAGACCCGCTTCAGCGGACACATGGCCGATCGTATCCTGCAACTGGCGCAGCACGACGACATGCTGCCGGAGGACCAGCGTCACCTGTTCATTCTGGGGCTGACCGGGCTGGATCTGGGCACCGCGACACTGCGTCTGCGTGACCGTCTCGACGATGCGCCACACCCGCTGATTCGACGTGCCCATCGCCAGCTACTGCGCACGCTGGCCAGCGGCTTCGAGGAGAGCGCCAATGGCCGCCAGCCGCAAGGCATTCGCGAGGCGGGTCAGCGTCTGGACGAAGCCATCGCCGCCCATGGCAACGTGCCTGCCGATCGCCGTGTCCTGCTGGAGGGGCTGGTCGAGCGGCTCGAGCTGGCGCTGGAGCGGCTGGGACGCATCATGGCCGAGCGCCCCGGGATCAAGCCCGCGGCGCAGGCATCCGAACCGGCGACCTCCTGACCGAGCGCCGAATCGAGGCTCGTTAGCGGTCGCCGATGCGCGGCCAGGTATCGGCGAGCCGATAGCCGGCGGGCCACGGGTCGTGAGGGTCGAGGGTGTGCTGATGGGTGCCGGTGATGAAAGCGCGGCCGCGGATCAGCGGCGTTACCGCCTCCTTGTCGCCAACGCGAGTCGTGCCGTCGAGCTGGCAATAAAAACGTGAATCGATGATCGATTCGCCGATGAAGGTCTCGTTCAGCCCGAGCTTGCCCTGAGCATGCAGCAGCGCCATGCGCGCGGAACAGCCGGTACCGGTGGGGGAACGATCAAGCTTGCCGGGCTGAATCGCCACCGTGTTGCGCCCCAGCCAAGCATCGCCCTCCCGCGTCAGCGGCGCGGCGATCTGGCAGAACGAGACGTGCCGCCACTCGGGATTGGCGGGATGATGAAAGCCGAACTGCTCGTTGACCGCATTGGTAATGCGGATGCCGGCCTCGACCAGCTCCCGTGCTTCGTCCGGGACCAGTCGGAAGCCGAGATCCTCGGCATCGACGATCACGAAACTGTCGCCGCCGAAAGCCGTATCGACGCGCAGCGTACCGAGCCCTTCCACTTCGAGCTGCAGATCGCGCCGGTCGACGAATGCAGGCAGGTTGCGCACGGTGACGTCCAGCACCCGGCCATTCTCGCAGCGCGCTACCATCTCGATCACCCCGCCCGGCGCCTCCAGCACCAGTTGCGTCTCTGGCTCCTGCATCGGCAGAATGCCGGTCTCGAGCAGTACGGTGGCGACACACAAGCTGTTGGAGCCGGACATCGGCGGCGTGTCTTCCGGCTCCATGATGATCCAGCCCATCTGCGCGCGCGGATCCTTGGCCGGCACCAGCAGATTGACGTGCCGGAAGACGCCGCCGCGAGGTTCGTTGAGCATGAAGTTTCGCAGCGTCTGGTCGCGTGCGATCCAGCGCGACTGCTCCCACAGCGTGTCGCCGGGCGGCGGCGCCACCCCGCCGACGATGACGTCCCCGACCTCGCCCTCGGCATGACAGCTGACGCTATGAATCACCCGACTGGTCTGCATTCGATCCTCCGACATTCGACAGGGCGCTGACGATCTGGATGCAACGCCACGTCGTCACTCGCCGACGCCCAAGTAGGCCTTCACGATGGATTCGTCTTCGCGCAGCTCGGCGGCAGCGCCCTGCATGCGGATCTCGCCGTTCTCGATCACGTAGGCGTAATGCGCCAGACGCAGCGCCAGGCGCGCATTCTGCTCCACCAGCAGGATGGTGGTCCCGGCCTCGTTGAGACGTTTGATAATGCGCATGATGTCGGTCACCAGCTTCGGCGCCAACCCCATGGAGGGTTCATCGAGCAGCATCACGCTGGGCCCGTGCATCAAGGCGCGCCCCATCGCCAGCATCTGCTGCTGTCCGCCGGAGAGCAGCGAACCATCCTGATGGCGGCGCTCGTGGAGGATCGGAAACAGCCCGTAGACCTCGTCGAGTCGCTGGCGGCGCAGCGCGTTGTCCTTGACCGTGAACGCGCCGAGCTCCAGATTCTCCTTGACCGTCAGCCCACGCAGGATCCGGCGCCCTTCGGGCACGTGGACCACGCCGCGGCGGGCGATGTCGTGGGCGGCGAGCTTGGCGATCGACTCCCCTTCGAGCTGAACGTCGCCCCGCTGCGCCCGCACCAATCCCGACACGGTCTTGAGCGTGGTCGACTTGCCGGCGCCGTTGCTGCCCAGCAGGGTCACGATCTCGCCTTCGTGGACATCCAGTGTCACGCCTCGCAACGCCTGAATCTTGCCGTAATAGGCTTCGACGTCGCGAATGCTCAGACGCACCTTGTCAGGCCGCTTGGCGGTGGCCGATGCCCCGGGGCGTGTGGCCTCGGGTCGTGTGGTGGTTTGCGTCACAGTGCCAGCTCCTCCTCGTCCTGACCGAGATAGGCCTCTATCACCCTGGGGTCGTTCTGCACCGTGTGGGGGTCGCCCTCGGCGATCAGACTGCCGTGATCGAGCACGCTGATTCGCTCGGAGACGTTCATCACCAGGCTCATGTCGTGTTCGATCAGCAGCACAGCGACGCCGCGCTCGTCCCGGATGCGTCGAATCAGCTCGATCAAGCTCTGTTTCTCGCTGCTGTTGAGCCCCGCCGCCGGCTCGTCGAGCAGCAACAGCTTGGGTTCGGTCGCCAGGGCGCGGGCGATCTCGACCCGGCGTTGATGCCCATAGGCCAGATTGGTCGCCAGTCGCTCCTGTTGCCCCAGCAGGTCGACGAAATCGAGACACTCGAGACTGGTCTCGAGAATCTGGCGCTCTTCGGCGCGCTGACTCGGCAGGCGCAGTATCGCCGCCAGCGCACCGGACTTGGTCCGGCAGTGCTGTCCGGCCATGACGTTCTCGAGCACCGACATCTCACGGAAGAGGCGCACGTTCTGGAAGGTACGAGCGATGCCCATCCGGGTCACGGCATGCGGCTTGCGTTTGACGATACGCTCGCCATCCAGGGTGATATCGCCTTGCTGCGGGCGATAGAAGCCGGTGATCACGTTGAACATCGAGGTCTTGCCGGCGCCGTTGGGGCCGATCAGGCTGTGAATGCGCCCCGCCTCGACACCGAAGTCGACATCGTGCAGTACGGTGTTGCCGGCGAAGCTCAGCGACACCTGTTTCAGTTGCAGCAGCATCGCTTTCTCCTAGGATCTCTTTTCGGGCCAGATACCACTCGGCCGGAACAGCATGATCAGCAACAGCAGTACGGCGAATATCAGCAGTCGCAGGGTGCCGAAATCACGCAGCAATTCGGGGCCGAGCACCACGATGAACGCGCCCAGGATGACGCCGGGTATCTTGCCCATGCCACCCAGCACCACCGCCAGCAGAATCAGCACCGACTGCTGGAAGCTGAAGCTCTCCGGCGAGATGGCCCCCAGATTGACCGAGAAGAAAATTCCGCCGATCGCTCCGAAGATGGCGCCGGTAACATACGCTGCCAGCTTGGTCGCCACGCGATTGATCCCCATCGCTTCGGCGGCGTCCTCGTCGTGGCGCACGTAAAGCCAGGCCCGCCCCAGCCGGGAATCGAACAGCCGCTGACTGGCGACATAGGCCACCACCGCCAGCACTACGAAGACGTAGTAGAAGTCGATCGAGCTATCGATGTGCCAGCCGAACAGCGACGGCTCCGGTATGTGCGACAGACCGCTGGCGCCCCCGGTGATCTCCAGGTTGCGCGCGGTGAAGCGCACGATTTCGCCGAAGCCCAGCGTCACGATCGCCAAATAGTCGCTGCGAAGACGCAGCGTGGGCCCGCCGATGATCACCCCGGCGAGCGCCGCGGCCAGCAAGGCAAACGGAATGGCCGCCCAGAAATTGACCCCGAACTGCTGGGTCAGAATGCTGACGGTATAGGCGCCGACGGCGAAAAAGGCGGCGTAGCCAAGATCGAGCAGCCCCGCATAGCCGACCACGATGTTCAGCCCCAGGCAGAGCACGACGTAGAGCAGCGCATTGGTCAGAATGACCGTGGTGTATTGACTGGAGATCCATGGCGTGACGATCAGAATGGCCAGAATGACGACATGCAGTGCGCGCCGCCTTCCCGGCGATTCGAAGGCGGCATAGAGGCGCTGAAACAGATTCCGCGGCCGCGGTTCTTGGCCGTCTGGGGCGGTCACCGGGGTTGGTTTGGGTTCGGACATGTCACATCCTCTCCACTTCGGATTTGCCCAGCAGTCCGGTGGGCTTGAATACCAGCACCAGAATCAGGATCGAGAAGGTGAAAACGTCCTTCCATTCGCTGCCGATGAACGGAATGTGCGTACCGAAGGACTCCAGCAGGCCCAGAATCAGGCCTCCCAGCATCGCCCCGGTGATACTGCCGATCCCGCCGATCACCGCGGCGGTAAAGGCCTTCAGCCCAATCAGAAAGCCCATGAAGTACCAGATGCTGCCGTAGTACGCACCCGCCATGGTGCCGGCGGCGGCGGCGAGCCCCGAGCCGATGAAGAACGTCACCGCTATCACCGCGGAGACGTTGATCCCCATCATCCGGCACATGTCCTTGTCGATCGACACCGCACGCATGGCGCGCCCGTACAACGTCTTGGAAACGAACAGTTCGAGCGCAATCAGCAACACCGCGGCGGTCGCGACCAGGACGATCTGGTTATAGGAAAGAAAGAGATTGCCGAGATTGAAGCCACCGAATCCCAGATCGGTCTGAAACGCGGTGTACTGGCCACCGGTCAGTGCCAGCGCTGCGTTCTGCAGTACCAGCGAAACCGCCAGCGCCGTAATCAGGATCGACAGCCTCGGCGCACCGAACATGGGATGATAGGCCACCCGTTCGATCACCACGCCAAGACAGCCCACAGCGAGCATTGCCAGCAGCATGGCGATGAAGATGCCGAGCCAGCCGGCGCCGACGAAACCGGAGATCAGCGATAGTCCGCCAAAACCCGCGAAGGCACCGGTCATATAAAGATCGCCGTGGGCGAAGTTGAGCAGTTTGATGACGCCGAACACCATGGTGTAACCGAGCGCCACCAGGGCATAAAAGGAGCCCAACACCAGCCCGTCGACGAGCTGCTGCAGAAAAGAGTCGTACCAGGTCATGAGCGTGCATCTCTGGACAGCGGAAAGCGCAAGGGTGCGCCGGGAGCGCTGCGGGGATCATCGAACCCGCAGCGCTTGCCGGCACCGTCGGCTCAAGCGGTAGCTCGAGCCACGGGGCTACCCGTCATTTCTTCTCGTAGCGGGTCCACTTGCCGCCCTGCCCTTCGAGCACCACGAAGTTGCTGCGCGCCAGCGTATGCTGGGAGGTGAAGGAGATCGGGCCAGCCAGCCACTCTTTGCCATCGGCGCTGTTCAGGGCTTTGATGATGGCATCGGCGTCCGTCGATCCGGCCTTGTCGATCGCCCAGGCCATCAACTGCAGGCCATCGTAGGCGAGCGGTGCATATGGCCCCGGCGCGTTATCGAACTTGGACTGATAGTCGCTGATGAACTGCTTGGCGGCCGGCAGGAAATCGGCGGTCGGATTGGAGAATGCGAACACGCCTTCCGCCGCCTGGCCGGCAATGTTGAACAGCTCCGGCGAGTTGGAGCCGTCGCCCACCGCGATGGTCCCCTGGAAGCCGCGTTGACGGAGCTGACGAATCAGCAGGCCGCCGTCGGCGTAGTAGGCCGTCCAGAAGACCGCTTCGGCACCGGAACCGCGGATCTTGTTGACCAGTGCGGAGAAGTCCTGCTCGCCCTTGTTGATGTATTCGAACGCGGAGACGGTGTGGCCGGCGCCGGTCCAGGCATCGCGGGTCAGGTTGGCCAGATCCTGCGAATAGGCGTCGCCCTGGTTGACGATGGCCAGTTTCTCGATGCCTTCGCCCTCGAAGAAGTCGAGCGCGGTCTTGGCCTGATCGTTCCCCGTGGAATTGATCATGACCGCGTTGCCCGGATTGGCCGGAATCAGCTGCGTCGAGTTGGCGGCCACGATGACGAACGGGATGTTGGCATCACCGTAGGTCTTGAGCGTGGGCTGGGTGGCACCGGAGCAATACCCGCCGACCACGCCGACGACTTCCCGCGAGGCCAGACGGCTGGCCGCGTTGACCGACTGCTGCGGGTCACAGGCGGTATCGCCGGTGACCAGCTCGATCTGACGGCCGCCCAGCAATCCACCCTTGGCGTTGATTTCGTCGGCGGCCAGCGACATGGCGTTGAACATGTCCTTGCCGTAGGTGGCTTCGGAACCGGTCGTCGGCACCTGAACGCCCAGCGTGATGGGGCCCTCCTGAGCCATGGCGAGAGAACCGGCGGCGAGATTGATGACGGCCGCGGAGGCGATCAATTTGAGAAATTTACCCATACAGCAACACTCCCTTCAGCGCTTTTTGTTTGTTCATGCTTGTTTGTGGGTACTGCAAAGGGGTCGGGCATCGCGCCCTTCCGTGCCTGGACCGCGCCGATCGCGGCATTCCTTCATCCTGCCATGGAAAGTTACATTCTGACACTAAGCTTTTCGTAGGCCGGCTGAAGCCGGCTGATAATAGACACTAGGCTTTTCGTATAAAATATACAAGAAGATCCCCGAGAGCCGTATGCCGGCGCCTCGCAAGCCCGTGGCGGCCCCGGCCGGCCAAAAAAACGCCCAGCAATCGCTGGGCGTTCATCTTTCACCATCCCTGGCTCGGATCAGTAAGTCAGACCGAAGTGGGACTGGATGCTGGTATGCCAGCCGTCATCGACGGGAGAACCGAAGTAGTTCAGCCCGTTCTTGTTGGTGATGACGTCGAACCAGGCGTAATAGCGACCGGCCGTCAGTTTGACGCCGATGTCGTTGAGCATCGGATCGTCCATGTCGCCATAGCCGCCATTGATGGCGGAGAAGTCGTCAGACGGGTCGATGTAGCTGAAGTCGTTGAAGAAGTAGGCGTTCTCGATCGGTCCCCAGTCGACATCCATGCTGTAGGCCAGACTCGCCGAGTACATCTCGCCCTCGGCCGGAATCAGGTAGTTGAAGCCAAACGCGCCAATCTGAACCACGTTGTCGGAAATGCCGGAAGCGGCTTCACTCGGGTTCTTGGCATTGAACTCGTAGGTCGTGGCCTGCAGCTGAGTCATCCAGTTGCCATAGCTGCCATCCAGACCCATCGCCACCGCCCAGCTGTCTCCGCTCTTGTTCGTATTGTTGTTATAGAGCTGCCCGCCCTTGGCGGAAAGATTGACCTGAGTGGTGTAGTCACTGCCTTGATTGAAGGTGTACGCCAAGCGCCCGGCCAGCTGATTTTCCTCGGTATTGCCCTGCGCGCTGTCACCGATGGCATTGGCGCCATAGTGCTCGTTACCGTCACCCAGCTGATCGCTCTTGAAGAAAGCTAGGCTGGACTCCCAGGCACCCTGGGTATGATCCCATTTGATGCCGGCATTCTGGTTGTCATTGAAACCCGCCAGGTACGGGAGACTGCCGTACCAGCCGAGATAGCCGTAATCCATGTTGCCGAACGGCGTCTGGACCAGACCGAGCTTGACGTTGTCATTATCGCCGAACTGATAACCGGCCCAGGCATGGTGCAGAAAACGATAGCCATCGTAGAGACGATACTGGAAGGAGTAGGAGAGCGGGCCTTCGCCGCCATCCATCCCCAGAATGAACTTGCCGAAATCGAGATCCCCGGCCGTGTCCTGACTGGTCTCGTCCCAGTCATTGAAGGTGTAACCCAGCTCCACGGTACCGCTGAACTGCGGCGTCCCGACCTCGTCCAGCATGGAGCGATTTTCTTCGGCCATGTCGCGGGTCTTGGTCGCTTTCGTCTGCTGACTCTCCCGCTGTTCGGCCAACTGCTGTTGCAGCTGCTGGACTTGTTGCTGCAAGGCGTCGAGCCGACGCTGGATCGCGTCGTTATCCTGTGAAGTCTGCGCCAGCGCCGTCGGCACGCACGCCATCAGCCC
Organism: Salinicola halophyticus; assembly: GCF_003206695.1. Classification (GTDB taxonomy): domain Bacteria; phylum Pseudomonadota; class Gammaproteobacteria; order Pseudomonadales; family Halomonadaceae; genus Salinicola; species Salinicola halophyticus. Next base: position 263,003 of record NZ_PZJN01000001.1, read on the forward strand.
TACGGCAAGGCCGAGGGATTTGAAGATCGGTGAAGTCACGTTGTCGTTCCCTTAGTACAGGTTATTAGTACGGATGCCGGGCTCGGATCCCGGATACGGATTCTTATTACAGGCTATTAGTACGGATCCTCGATATTATTAGGTTAGCGTTATTCCGGTGTCGTCGATAAAGCCGTCAAAAAAGCCGTCGATAAAGCCGTCGATAAAGCCGTTGGACGCTCTTGTAGGCTTATTGCACATTTACCGTAACAAAACGGCTACCCCCCTTAAACCTTTGCCGGACAAAAGGGTTGACGCAATAGGTCGCCAAAAAGCCCGGATTAACGTGAATTTGTGGCCTGAAATCATCGCTACCCTGCGATACCATGACTATCCTTATCGCATGCGACTACATGTCGCGGTAAGCATCTGGCGCAGCGGAGCATGCGCCTGAATAACCATTAGAGTTTGTTTCAAGGGAGAATTCCGTGGCCACTTCGACCTCTTCCGGCGGCGTTGGCGCAATATTCGCCAAGCTTGTCGGGATCATCGTTGCACTTGTCGGTCTGGCGCTGGGAGCCGGTGGCGCTTATTTGGCGACACTCGGCGGTTCCTGGTATTACCTGATCGCCGGGATATTGATGCTGATTGCCGGCATCCAACTGTTTCGCGGCCGGATCTCCGGCGCCGGTATTTACGGAATCGTCTTCATCGGTACGTTCCTGTGGGCGGCCTGGGAGTCGGGGCTCAATTACTGGCGCTGGATTCCTCGGCTCGACGTGATGCTGATTCTCGCCATCCTGGTCGCACTGGTCACTCCCGCGCTCAGGGGCGGTCCGTCACGCAAGGCCGGGTTTTCTGTCGCAGGTGTCCTGTTCCTGGGCCTGATCGTGGCCGGGGCACTGGCTTTCCTTCCGAACCGCGGTTATGAGCATCCCGAAGATGTGCCGGCACTGGCCCAGGAGTCGCTGTCCACCGATGTCGGGGACGCCCAGCCGGCCGATGTTCCCGCTGACGAAGACTGGTCCGCCTATGGCCGGGATTCGGCGGCTACGCGCTACTCCCCTGCCGACCAGATCACGCCGGACAACGTTGGTGATCTCGAGGTGGCCTGGCAGTACCGCACCGGCGACATTCTCGACCACCGCTGGGGTGCGGAAACCACGCCGCTGAAGGTCGGCGACGATGTCTTCCTGTGCACCTCGCGCAATATCCTGATCTCGCTGAATGCCGCGACGGGTGAAGAGAACTGGCGCTACGATCCGCAGGTTTCCGAAGACGCTATTCCCTACACCGCCGCTTGCCGTGGCGTGACGTATTACAAGACGCCGACAGATTCATCGTCGAGCGCCGATCCCTCGACGGCTCAGAACGGCGAAGGCTCTCAGGCCGCCGATAACGGCCAGGACGGCAACGATAGCCAGAGCGGCGACAATCAGCCAGCGCCGACAGACGATACGTCTTCCGGCCAGGGCGCAATCGCTTCGAACGACGATCAGTCCTGCCAGGCGCGGATCATCTCCGGCACGCTGGACGGCCGCCTGATCGAAGTCGACGCCGCTACCGGCGAGCCCTGCACCGACTTCGGCGACAACGGCCAGGTCGATATCAAGCGCAACATGGGCGAGACCCCCGACGGCTACGTCTCCATCAACTCCGCGCCAGTCGTGGTACGCAACGTGCTCATCACCGGCCACCAGGTGCTGGATGGTCAGCGCCGCTATCCGCCCTCCGGCGTGATCAAGGGCTACGATGTCGAAAGCGGTGAGCTGCTATGGGCCTGGGATGCGGGTCGTCCCGACCAGAGCGAGCCGTTGACGGGCGATGACACCTACGTACGCGGTTCTCCCAACATGTGGACCACCGCCGTGGGCGACAGCAAGCTCGGCATGATCTATCTGCCGATGGCCAACAGTGCCGGCGATTACTGGAGCAGTTCGCGCACACCGGAAGAGAACGAGTGGGCCGCATCGATGGTGGCGATCGACGTCGAGACCGGCCTGCCGAAGTGGCACTTCCAGACCTCACACAAGGATGTCTGGGATTATGATCCCGGCTCGCAGCCGACGCTGATCGACTTCCCCACCGACAATGGCAAGGTGCCAGCGCTGGTGATGCCGACCAAGCAGGGCGAGATCTACGTTTTCAACCGCGAGACCGGCGAATTGCTGGGCGGCGGTGCCGAAGAACGCCCGGTCCCCCAGGGCGGCGCCGAACCGGATCAGCGCAGCAAGACGCAACCGTTCTCGCTCTACGCCACGCTGCGCCAGCCGGACATCGACGAGAAGGACATGTGGGGCATGACCCCGTTCGACCAGCTGTTCTGTCGTATCCAGTACCGTCAGGCGAGCTGGGAAGGCATGTACACCCCGCCGACCGCCGAACAGCCGTGGATCCAGTACACCGGCTACAACGGGGGCTCCGACTGGGGCAGCGTGGCGATCGATCCGCATCGCGGCGTGATCATCGCCAACTACAACGACATGCCCAACTACAACGAGCTGGTGCCGCGTGATGTCGCCAACAAGCTCGGCTGGGTGCCGCGCGACGAGCAGAAGGAAGACACGGGCGGAGCCGAAGGCGCCGGTGATCCACAGGCCAATACGCCCTATGCGATCAATGTCAACGCCGGCTGGCGCGTGCCGTACACCGGCATGCTCTGCAAACAGCCGCCTTACGGGCATATTCGCGCCATCGATCTGGCGAGCGGTGATACCCTGTGGGACCGTCCGCTGGGTACGGCTCGCGCCAATGGCCCGTGGGGCATCCGTTCGGGACTGCCGATCGATATCGGCACGCCCAATAACGGCGGCTCGGCGGTGACTGCAGGCGGCCTCATCTTCATCGCCGCGGCGACCGACGACCTCATTCGCGCCATCGACATCGAGAGCGGCGAGACAGTGTGGCAGGCGCCGCTGCCGGCGGGTGGCCAGGCCAATCCGATGGTCTATGAAGCCGACGGCCGTCAGTATGTGGTCATCGTGGCCACCGGGCATCACTTCATGGAAACGCCTACCGGCGACTATGTGATCGCCTACGCACTGCCGAAGGGTGAGGACGACACTTCATCGCAGTGACGAATCAGGCCCCGGTCAAGAAGTACCTGCCGGGGCGTTGATCCGAAAATGTTGTCGATATGATCGAGTACGATCAAGCGGCGGTGTCGATGACACCGCCGCTTTTTTTGATTGGCTGATATGAATATGACGAGGCTGCAGACACGGGACGGACTGCCACAACGCCACAACACCACAACACCACAACAGAGTCCCGCTTCAGGATCTTCCCAGCGGGATCGACAGGCGAACGCGAAGCGGAAACTAAGCGGACACCAAACCGACATTAAAAAGCCCGAACCCCGTGAAATACAGGGTTCGGGCTATGCATCGATTTGACGACGGTTTCTGTACGAGAGGCAGTCGTCAGGCAGAAGAGATAACTAACGCTGGCCGGTTCTCATCGACCGGGCTGACTGCGACATGAAGCTCTTACACACGGCGTTTCGGTTACGAGGCGCTACCGTTACCAAGTACCAAGTACCAAGTACCAGGCGCCCCTGTGGCAGGACGCGTTGATAACAGACGCGCTGATGACAGACTTACCGACCACAGACGCCGAGTATCAGGCGGCTACCGTATCACCAAGCTGCTGCTTGATCTTCTTCATGGCGTTCTTCTCGAGCTGACGAATCCGCTCGGCAGAGACCCCGTAGACATCGGCCAGCTCATGCAGCGTGGACTTGTGATCGGAGAGCCAGCGACGCTGCAGAATGTCGCGCGAACGATCGTCCAGTTCGCTTAGAGCGCCTCGCAGCCGCCCCGTGTAGTCGGCTTCCCAGTCGTCCGCTTCGAGCTTGGCCGCCGGGTCGAAACTGTGATCCTCGAGATACTGCGCCGGCGCCTGATAACCCTGATCTTCCTCTTCGCCGGGACTGGCGTCGAAGCCCGCATCATAGGATGACAGGCGACCTTCCATTTCCCGCACGACCTTGGGCTTGACGTCGAGATCCTTGGCGATCGCGTCGACTTCGTCGTTGTTCAACCAGGCAAGACGCTTCTTGGCGCTGCGCAGATTGAAGAACAGCTTGCGCTGCGCCTTGGTGGTCGCAATCTTGACGATGCGCCAGTTACGCAGCACGTATTCGTGAATCTCGGCCTTGATCCAGTGAACCGCGAAGGAGACCAGACGAACTCCCTGGTAGGGGTCGAAGCGTTTGACCGCCTTCATCAGCCCGACGTTACCTTCCTGAATCAGATCGGCCTGCGGCAACCCGTAGCCCGAGTAGCTGCGAGCAATATGAACGACGAAGCGCAGGTGCGACATGATCAGACGACGAGCCGACTCGAGGTCGTCCTCTTCGTACAGACGTACGCCCAGGTCGTGTTCTTCTTCGGCCGTCAGCACGGGAATGCCGTTGACCGCTTGAATGTAACCGTTGAGATCGTGACCCGGGGAAAGGTTCCCAATGGATTGAAGACTGTTGCTCATCTGCGATGTCTCCATGCTGGGCGGCGTGTCGGAGCGAAGAGCCGGTCAGCTCGATCCGCTTGGGAACACGTCGCAACAGGTTGTTCTGCCTGCCTACGAGGATACCTGATAAGACCCTCAGCCTAGACAAAAGTTCAATATTCTCGCCAGCATCAGTGGTGCTGAAACTGAAGCTTGGCGAGTGATGACCGATACGTTGAGTGGTTTTTTTAGCGCATCCCATGGCCGTTGACCAGCGCGCCGAACCACCCATGACGACTCATGACTACCCATAATAAATAGGCTAACGCGGTTTGATGTCCGCCAGATGACGACCCACCGCGAGCCATGCTCCCAACCAGCCTAATAGTGTACTAAAAAGCAGCAGAAATGCCGAATGTCCGATACCCAGCGAGGGCAGTGCGAAGTGGGCACCGTAGCTTTCTGCCAGCGCCGCGACCGGCGAGGCCAGCCAGTTGCCGCCGAGTACCAGAATGATCAGCGACAGCGCCCCGCCGCCCAGTCCGTACCAGGCCCCACTATAGAGAAAGGGGCGGCGGACGAAGGCATGGGTCGCGCCGATCAGCGTGACGACCTCGATTTCCTGCCGCCGGCTCTCTACCGCCAAACGTATGGTATTGCCGACTACCAGTAGCACGCCCAGGCCGAACAGCAGCGCCAGCGCCAGCGCCACGCGCTGGCCGAGCGCCGCCAACTGTTGCAGACGATCAAGCCAGGCCAGATCCAGACGCACTTCGTCGACCCCGTCGAGGGCCTGCAGCTGTTGACTCAACGCCTGAACTTCAGCGGGCGCCGTCGCGTCGGGGGTGACCACGACACTCGCCGGCAGGGGATTGGTCTCGAGCTGCGAAAGCGCATCGTCCACACCCAGCGTCTGCTGGAAATCCGCCAGCCCTTCGGCGGCAGTCACCAGCCGCGTGCCGGCCACACCGGGCTGCTCGCCGACTTCGGCGGCCAGGTCCATGGCGCGAGACTCGCCTACATCGGCGGCAAAATAGACCGTCAACGTGGCGCTCTCGTCCAGCTCGGCGTCCAGCAGCCGCGCGCTGTCCAGTGCCAACCACAATCCCGCCGGCAGGATCAGCGCGATGGCGATCGCCAGCATGGTCAATAGCGTCGCTATCGGCCGCTTGACCAGGCGCAATGCGCTATCGCTCATCATCGCCCGATGATGCCGCAGCCAGGCGCGACCGCCGCCGGAAGCGCGACGCTGCGGCTTCTGCGCGCCACGAGGGCGCTCAGCGGAAGGCTGGCGTTCGCTCATGCCGCCTCCCCGTCACCGACCAGGCGGCCGTCGCGCAGCTTCAGCACGCGATGCCGCAGCCGCGCGATCAGGGCCAGGTCATGGCTCGCTACCAGCACCGTGGTACCGATGCGGTTGAAATCCTCGAACAGCCGCATGATATCGGCGGACAGCTGCGGATCGAGATTGCCGGTCGGCTCATCGGCCAGCAGCAACGCCGGCTTGTTGACCACCGCGCGGGCGATTCCCACCCTCTGCTGCTCGCCGGTGGAGAGTTCGATCGGCAGCGCCCGCTCGCGGTGCAGTAGCCCGACCTTGTCCAGCGCCGCGCGCACGCGGCGCGCGGCATCGGCCGGCTCGACCCCCTGGATCGTCAACGGTAACGCCACGTTGGCGAAGATGTCGCGATCGAGCAGCAGCTGGTGGTCCTGGAAGACCACGCCGATCTGGCGTCGATAATAGGGAACCTGGCTGATGTGCAGGCGGTCGAGATCGTGACCCGCAACCAGCACTCGGCCTCGCGAGGGGCGCTCGAGACGCATGACCAAGCGCAGCAGAGAGCTCTTGCCGGCGCCGGAATGGCCGGTCAGGAAGAGCATTTCGCCACGTTCGACGCGGAAATTGATATCGGCGAGCGCTTCGAAACGCCCGCCGTAGCGTTTGCCGACGTGCTCGAAAGCAATCATGAATCCGCGTCGCCATCCCGGCCGGCGTCTCGATCGAACAGCGCCTTGACGAAGGTCTGAGCATCGAACGGGCGCAGATCCTCGAGCGACTCACCGACGCCGATGAAACGGATGGGGATGCCGGTTTTCTTGGCCAGGGCAAAGATGATGCCGCCCTTGGCGGTGCCATCGAGCTTGGTCAAGGTGATACCGGTGACCGGAATCGCCTCGTCGAAAGTGGTCGCCTGAGAGATCGCGTTCTGGCCGGTGCCTGCATCGAGTACCAGCATCACCTCGTGCGGTGCCGTGGCGTCGAGCTTGGCCATGACCCGCTGCACCTTCTTGAGCTCTTCCATCAGATGGCTCTTGTTGTGCAGGCGACCGGCAGTGTCGGCGATCAACACGTCGACCTTGCGCGCCTTGGCCGCGGCGACGGCGTCGTAGATCACCGAAGCGCTGTCGGCGCCGGTATGCTGAGCGATCACCGGCACGCGGTTGCGCTCGCCCCAGACCTTGAGCTGCTCGACGGCAGCGGCTCGGAAGGTATCGCCCGCCGCCAGCATCACGCTGCGCCCTTCGTTCTGGAAACGCTGGGTCAACTTGCCGATGGTCGTGGTCTTACCAACACCGTTGACGCCGACCATCAGGATCACGAACGGGCCTTCGCCCTTCGGCGGCAGCTGCAGCGGCTGGGTGACCGGTTCGAGCAGCGCCGCCAGCTCTTCCTGCAGCGCGCGGTAGAGCGCGTCGGCATCGGCGAGTTCCTTGCGCGAAACACGCCCGGTCAGGCGCTCGATGATCTCGCTGGTCGCCTCGATCCCCACATCCGCCAGTAGCAGCTGCGTTTCGAGATCCTCCATCAGATCATCGTCGATCTGCTTCTTGCCCAGCAGCAGATCGGCAACGCCATCGGTCAGGTTGGCACGTGTGCGTCCCAGGCCAGCCCGCACCCGCGATAGCCAGCCGCCCTTGGGCTTCTCCTTGGGCGCTGGCGCCGGGGTATTCGACTCGAGTGACGGCTCGGGCTCGAGCGGCTCGGATACAGGTGATTCAGGCTCGGGCGCCTGGGAGGCCTGGGATGATGGCGAGGGTGCGGGCGTCACATCCGTTGCCAGCTCCGTCGCTCGCGTGCCTGCCGCGGGGGTTTCTTCCAGCGAGGACTGCGGCGATTCCTGCGACAGCGGCTCGCTCAGCGCCTGCTTGGCAGCCGTTTCCTCGAGTGACGAAGGGTCGTAATCCACGGTCGCCGACCGATCGGGATCCTCGGCCTGGACGAGCGATTCATCGCCCGGTGTGGCGGTCCCGACTGCCGGGGCGACAGTGTCGTCTCGAACGGAAGGTCCGTCGTCGACAACGGGAGTTTCCGGGTCCCGTTCGACGGCAGGCTGCAGTCCGTGGGAGGACGCGCTGTCATCCTTCGAGATGGCGCTTTCGTCCTTAGAGTCGGCGCTTGCCGAGCCGGCCCCCCTGTCAGGGTCGACCTCGTCACTTTCGCTGGCGGGAACGCCGGCCTCCGCGTTCTCCTCTAGCGCCGCCGCTTCGGCCTCTTCCGCCTCGCGCCGACGCGCTTCCTCTTCCTGCTGCTGTTTCTTGCGACTCTTGAATAGTCCGAACATGGATGGCTTCACTGCTGAAAAGCCGTGCTGGCGCCGCTGGATCAGCGTCGGTCATCACGACTTCGGAGAATATCGATAACGAGACCTCATCCTATCACCGCGAGGGTTGCGGGGGTACAATTGCGCGCCATGAATCGACGTCGTCCACGTCGGGCCAGCAATAGCGCCCGAGACCGCACCCAAGGCAGTGCCCGTTCCGGCCAAGACGGCCCCGTGTCATCGCATCGGGGGCCCGGTCAGCTGCGTCTGATCGGCGGCGAATTCCGACGTCGCAAACTGGCGATTGCGCAGAGCCCAGGCTTGCGTCCGACGCCGGACCGAGTGCGCGAAACCCTGTTCAACTGGCTGGCGTTCGATGTCGGCGGCAAGCAGGTGCTGGATCTCTATGCCGGCACCGGCGCGCTAGGACTGGAAGCGCTCTCGCGCGGCGCCAATCAGGCGAGCTTCGTCGAGTCCAGCGCCGTCGTGGCTGACGCCCTCGAAGCGAATATCGAACTGCTGGGGGCCAACGGTCGGGTTCACCGAAGCGATGCGCAGCAATTTCTCGATGGCACGCCGACCGCGTTCGATCTGGTCTTTCTCGATCCGCCCTTCCGTTTGGGGCTTGCCGCTCGAACCTGCCAGCGTCTCGAAGCCGATGGATGGCTGGCGGCCCGAGCGATGATCTATGTCGAAACGGAACACGAACTGGAGTGGCAGCCGCCGGATGGCTGGCAGCTTCATCGAGAAATCGTCGCCGGAGAGAGCCATGGGCGGCTGTTTCGACGCACTCAGAGCGTGGATTGACGTCGCCGGTTCGAGACGCTTGTCGAAGGCTCCGGCGCCACGTAGGCTGGCGCCCACCAGGTCAACAGTTGTTTTCCATCAGGTTGTTTTTCACTAGACAGTCATGAGCTTTCAAGGAGCGTGCCAATGAACGGGGAAATCTTCGCCAAGCTGGAGCAGAAGATTCAGGATGCCGTCGACAGCATCGAGATGCTGAAGATGGAAAACGAAGAGCTCAAGGCGGAAAACGCGCGCTTCCAGCAGGAACGCGAAGAGTGGGAGCAGCGTCTCGGCGGCCTGCTCGACAAGCTGCAGTCGCTGGATACCCAGACGGGTGACAGCAACAACGGCTGAGTTGAATCCAGGGTGGCCGACTTCTAGCCACCCTGTCGCCACGCGGGCCGTGCGCCCGCGTCACGGCACCAATCCGCGACCCTATTCTTCTGGCGACGCCCGCTCCTGACTCAGCTCCCGCGACATCAGCAGCGCATCCTCGCCTCGCCCATCTTCACCCCGATAATAACCCTGCCGCTGACCATCGATGACGAACCCGGCTTGCTCGTAGAGACGTCGAGCCGCCAGATTCGACTCTCGAAGCTCGAGCAGCAATCTCTCCGCCCCGCGCGCCATCGCACTCTCCGATACCCAGGCCAGCAACCCACGCGCCAGACCATGCCGCCGCTCGGCGGGCAGAACGCAGATCGACTGCAGCTCGGCGTCGAAAGGCAGGTGGGCCAGGACGGCCGTCGCCCGCAGCTCGGCACCCTCGGCCGACCACATTCCCCAGACTTCGTAATCGCTATCGGTCAGCGCAGCACGCAACAACGCTTCCGACCAGGCATCGTCGTTGGCCAGGCGCTCGAACGCCAGCAGCGCCGGCAGATCGTCCATGCCGAGCCGGACCGGGGCAAGATCGGCTGGGAAAGTGTCGGTAAGAGAGATCACGTGGCGCTATCCGGAAAGCATGGAAAAAATCGACATCGAGGAAGGCCGAGATGGGCAGAGGTCGATATCGTCAGTCAGCGGATCGATAGATGCCGGACTCGGCAAACAATCGTGCCGCTCATGCCCGCGGGGTAGCGCCCTGCCGCCAGGCAGTGGCCAAAGACTGCAGCCGTGACCAGCATTCCCGCTTGGCATCAGCGGAAGTCAGCAGATCGTCGGGGTGAGGCAGCGAATGGCAGGTCCAGCCGACGTCGCTCCCGGCGTCGTCATCGGAACTGTTTCTTCCGGCGCTGTTTTCGGCATTCTTTTCGACATCGTTCAACAGCGGCGCCCAGATTTCGTCGCCCACGACGATGGCACCGTCGATCGTCAGGCCGTGGCGCTGGGCCTGGCCGGCACAGAACACCTGAATACCCTCGCGAGCCTCGTCGGCCGGGTCGCTTGCCGGCACGTCCATCAACGGCCAGGAGAGGCTGGACAGCGCGGCTCCATCGCCGGGAACGCCGACACTTCTCAGCATCTGCGCCAGCAGCGCGTGGCCGGCGGTCGACAGCGGCCGGTCACCGGGGAGCATCAGCCACCAGCGATCGCCGATCACCGCAAGCGACAAGGTGAAGCGAAGTGGGTCGGCGAGCACCGGGCGCTTTGCCACCTCTCCGGCCGAACCCACCGGCGCAGATGCCGAAGGAGAGGCTTGACGAGGCGTCGCCGCCGATGACGAAACGGTCGCTGGAGAGACTCCTTCTAGCAGCGCTCGGGCCCGCGCGGGCGGCGAAGCGGCCGGCTCCGACGGAACACCGATCTCGGGCTCCGGAGCGCTGACCGCGGAATGTTCGCGCGCCACCGGGGATGACGGGGTCTCCAGCAGCGCCTGCAGGCGCTGCCCCGGGGCCGGCTTGTCGGGCTCGGCCGCCACCTGCCACTCGCCCTGCTCAGTGGGACTGGCATTGACGAACCGGTATCGCGAGGTCCAGGGGGTGATGCCCATCGCCTCGAGATACTGAAGACGTCGAGGATCGGCGATCACTACTGGCCGCCCCCGCCGCGGCAATTGGGCGAGTCCGGGCGGACTTCACCTCGCGCCGCCCACTGCTGCGGCGTGTAGAGATGCAGCGCCAGCGCATGGACCGGGCCGGCGAGCTCGTCGGCCAGCAAGCTGTAGATCAACTGATGGCGCTTGACCGGCATCAGACCCTCGAACTGGCCGGAAACCAGCGTCACCTTGAAGTGAGTTTCCGAGTCCGGTGGCACATGGTGCATGTGACTCTCGTTCTCGACCGTCACACTGACCGGCTCGAGCGTCTCGAGCTTCTCTTCGATACGTGCCTGAACACTCATGACAGCTCCTCCTGTGCCAACCGGATCATTGTAACGCCTCACCCGCCGCTGGGGCGACGGCCCGAGAAAATGAGATGCCGGCTCGACGGGTGACGTCAGCGCCGATAGTTTTTGGAATAGTTCTTGGCGGCCATCGGCGTACGATAGAGACTCAACGCCAGGGCAATCACCACCGAGGCGCACCCCAGCCATAGCGCCAGCGTCAACGAACCGAACGAGAGCCCGAGAATCAGCCCTACCAGCGCCGTCCCCACGGACTGACCGAAGGTGCGCACCGACGCCAGTACGCCGGAGGCATTGGCGCTCAACTCCACCGATACGCTGCCGATCATCTCGCGATTATTGGGGGCCTGGAACAGCCCGTAGCCCACGCCGCAGAGCGCGGTTCGCCAGACCACGTCGAGGTTGCTCGAATCGGCATCCAGCCCGGTTAGCGCCAGCATGCCGAACAGAAACAGCCCCAGCCCGGTCGAGCTGATCAGTGCGGGGTTGCCCTTGTCCGCCAGCCGCCCGGCCAGTGGCCCGATGATCATGATCACCAGCGGCCAGGGCGTGAACAGTACCGCCGACATGATCGGCGAAACCCCCATCACGGTCTGGTAGAGGAACGGCAGCCCGACGAATGCCACGCCCTGCGCCAGGAATGCAAACATCGACACGACGGCAGCGAACGAGAAGCGCGGCTCGGCGAACAGCGCCAACGGTAACAGCGGACTGGCGACATGGCGTTGGCGATAGATGAACCCCACCAGACAGATCACGCTGAGCGCCAGCGTCATCAGCGCCAGCGCGCCACCGTTGCCATGACCCAGTTGATCGAGGGCAAAGACGCTGCCACTGAGCATGACGATCGACATCAGCGCCCCCCAGATATCGATCCGCCCGGCAATGGGCTTTTCTCGCGGCAGCGCACGGACGCCCAGTACCAGCGCCAGCAGCCCGATCGGCACATTGATGGCGAACAGCCACGGCCAGCTCGCCACGTGCAGGATCAACCCGCCCAGCGACGGCCCCGCGGCGATGCCAAACGCCACCGTCAGCGCGCTGAGCCCGATCGCCGATCCCAGCAGGCGCGTGGGAAAGATGATGCGATAGAGCGATGGCCCGATGCTCAGCATGGCCGCGGCACCGACCGCCTGCAGCCCGCGCATCACCAGCAGGAACTCGAACGAGCGTGCCAGCGCACAGCCCAGAGAGGCCACGGTGAAGAATATCAACCCGCCGAGATAGAGACGATGACGGCCGATGCGCCGGCTCACCGCAGCGAAGGTGAGCAATAATGCGGCGGTGATCAGCTGGTAGACGTTGGCGATCCAGATGGACTCGGAACCGCTGATCGCCAGCTCTTTCGCCAGCGTGGGCAGCGCGATGTTGACGATACCGCTATCCAGCACCGCCATCTGGGTGCCGGTGATCATCGCTAACAGCGCCAGCTTGCGTTCACGCCCCGGCAGACCGTCGTCGCCGGGACGCTCTTCGAACAATCGCTTCAGCATGTGGTGAAAAGGCGGTCAACGCCGCCGTCGTAGAGCACCCGGGTCATCGGTCTTCGTCGGTCTCCATCAGCAGCTCATCGTCGACTTCGGACGTTTCCAGCTCGACCTCGTCGTCGAGATCAACCGCCAGATAGCTGTGCTCGAGGGTCAGAAACTCCTCGAACAGCGCCCAGTTGAGGCTCTCCGGCCACTGGCGCTGGTCCTCTTCCCAGGCCCGCAGTTCGGACTCGAGGATGTCGCTGTAACGCTCTTCGACATAGGCGAGCAGCGCTTCCGGCGTATCCATCTCGGGGATCAGATAAACCGTATTTTCGCCGGCAATGTCGTCGAGGGTCAGATCGTCTTCACCGAGAGTCGGCTCCAACGAGTTGACCCAGTCGACGAACGCCTGGGTCGGCTTGACGCTCAGCGCGGAACGGTTGAGCAGCTTCATCGGTGTCACCTCTTTTTGGGAACCGCTCGGAGTCGGCGGAAATCGAACCGCAGCCATTATGGGCGCTAGCCGCGCTCGTGACCAACAACTCTTGCCCGGCTTCGCCGCGAGCCGCGAGCCGCGAGCCGCGAGCCGCGAGCCGCGACTGCAAGTCTCACCAGAAACACAAAGCTCGTAGCTCGTAGCTCGTAGCTCGTAGCTCGTAGCTCCGTATTATTCCGGGCGCATCGCCGGGAACAGCAGCACATCCCGAATGGACGGGCTATCCGTCAGCAGCATCACCAGACGGTCGATGCCGATGCCCTCGCCGGCAGCCGGCGGCATGCCGTACTCCAGCGCGCGCACGTAATCCGCATCGTAATACATCGCTTCCAGATCGCCGGCGTCCTTCTCTGCCACCTGGGCGGCAAAGCGCTCGGCCTGATCCTCGGCATCGTTGAGCTCAGAGAAACCGTTGGCGATCTCGCGCCCGCCGACGAAGAATTCGAAGCGATCGGTGACATGCGGATTGGTATCGTTGCGCCGCGCCAGCGGGCTGACCTCGGCCGGATATTCGGTGATGAAGGTCGGCTGGTCGAGCCGGTGCTCGGCGACTTCCTCGAAGATTTCGGTCTGCAGCTTACCCAGACCCCAGCTCGGCTTGATCTGGATGCCGAGCCGCTGACAGGTTGCCGTCGCCCCGTCGATCGTATCGATCTCCGCCTCGCCGATGTTCTGCTCGGCACCGTATTCGAGAATTGACTGACGCAGGGTCAGGCGGCGAAACGACTGTCCCAGATCGTACTCGGTCCCCTGGTAGGTGACGGTCGTGGTACCCAGCACCTGTTGCGCCGCATCGCGGACCATCGCCTCGGTCAGATCGAGCAGATCGCGGTAATCGGCGTAGGCCCAGTAGAACTCGAGCATGGTGAATTCAGGGTTGTGACGCGTCGACAGGCCCTCGTTACGGAAGTTGCGGTTGATCTCGAACACCCGCTCGAACCCGCCCACGACCAGGCGCTTGAGATAGAGCTCCGGGGCGATGCGCAGATACATGTCGATATCCAGCGCGTTGTGGTGCGTCGTGAACGGCCGCGCCGTGGCCCCGCCGGGAATCGGCTGCAGCATCGGCGTTTCGACTTCCATGAAACCGCGCTCGACCATGAAGCGACGGATCGCGGCGATGACGCCGGAACGAACCTCGAACACGCGCCGCGACTGCGGGTTCATGATCAGGTCGACGTAGCGCTGACGATAGCGGGCTTCGAGATCGGTCAGGCCGTGGAACTTGTCCGGCAGCGGCCGCAGGCTTTTGGTCAGGAGCTTGGCCTCGACCAGCATCACGTAGAGATCGCCCTTGCCCGATTTGTGGACCGGACCGCGACCGGCGACGATATCGCCGATGTCCCAGCTCTGGATGTCTTCCAGCAGCTCGGCGGGCAGGCCCTTCTTGTCGACGTAGAACTGGATCTGACCGGAGACGTCCTGGATCACCACGAACGGACCACGCTTGCGCATGATCCGCCCGGCCACGGCCGCCTGACGATCGAGCGACTCGAGCTCGGGCTTGTCCTTGTCGCCCAGTTCCGCCTGCAGATCCGCCGCCAGACTGTCGCGCCGGAAGTCGTTGGGGAACGCGCTGCCGCCCCGCTCCGCCGCCTGCTCGCGACGTGCCGCCAGCTTGGCCCGGCGCTCCGAAATCAGCCGGTTTTCTTCCTGCGCGTCATTCTGCGATTCAGAATGCGCCTCGGAATGAGATTGCGGATTGTCCTGGTTCGCCATGTCGTCGCCTGTCGAAAATTGAAATAAAGCCGCGAGCCGCGAATGCAAGTTGCAGCCAAAACGCATCGCTCGTAGCTCGTAGCTCGTAGCTAGAGACCCTGTTTCAAACTCGCTTCTATGAACTGATCCAGATCCCCATCGAGCACCTTGTCGCAGTTGCTGCTCTGCACGCCGGTGCGCAGGTCCTTGATCCGCTGATCGTCGAGCACGTAGGAGCGGATCTGACTGCCCCAGCCGATATCCGCCTTGCTGTCCTCGGCCTGCTGTTTGGCCTCGTTGCGCTTCTGCATCTCGTGCTCCCACAGCCTCGCCTTCAGCTGCTTCATGGCGAAGTCGCGGTTGGCGTGCTGGCTGCGCTGACTCTGGCACGCCACCACGATGCCCGTCGGCTCGTGGGTGATACGCACGGCCGAATCGGTGGTGTTGACGTGCTGACCGCCGGCGCCGGAGGAGCGATAGGTGTCGGTACGCAGATCGGCCGGATTGATCTCGACCTCGAACTTGTCGTCGACTTCCGGCGACAGAAACACCGACGCGAACGAGGTATGACGGCGACCGCCGGAGTCGAACGGGCTCTTGCGCACCAGGCGATGGACGCCGGTTTCCGTTCTGAGCCAGCCGAAGGCGTACTCGCCCTGCACGTGAATGGTGGCGGACTTGATACCGGCCACTTCGCCTGCCGAGACTTCGGTCAACTCGGCCTTGAAGCCGTGATGTTCGGCCCAGCGCAGATACATGCGCAGCAGCATGTTGGCCCAGTCCTGGGCCTCGGTCCCGCCGGAGCCGGCCTGGATATCGAGATAGGCGTTATTCTCATCCATCTCGCCGGCGAACATGCGCCGGAATTCGAGCTTGTCGAGCTGACCCTCGAGATACGCAAGCTCCTTGCGTACTTCGTCGATGGTCGCGTCGTCCTCTTCCATCACCGCCAGTTCGAGCAGCTCGCGATTGTCGGTGAGGCCGCTGTCGAGCGTGTCGATCGTCTCGACCACCGCCTCGAGCGAAGCACGCTCCTTGCCCAGCTTCTGGGCATAGTCCGGATCGCTCCAGACATCCGGGTTTTCCAGCTCGCGGGAGACTTCTTCTAGCCGGTCTTTCTTCTCGGCATAGTCAAAGATACCCCCTCAGGACGTCTGTCCGTTCGGACAGGTCCTTGATGAGGTTGTTGATCGGGTTGATCTCTTGCATGGGGCTCCTGCCAACGTCGCCACCGGCGTGGCGAACGGTCCCGGGATACGGAAACGATCGACTCGCCGAAAAAAGGAGGCCTATTGTAGCCAAACCCCGGCATAGCGTCATCCCGCACGGCGCGGCCGGGCGCGATACGCTAAGGTGAAAAAATCACCCGCTGCCGATCCATGATCTTTTGTCCGCGATCATCGTTCGACCACCGACAATCATTCAAAGGGATGACGTTTTCATGTTACCGACTCGACTCGCAGCCGCCATTGGCCTCACTGCCGGATTGACCGCCCTGCCGCTTCAGGCCGCGACGCTTCAGGTGGGCATCTCCGGCGACCCCGCCTCGCTCAGCCCGGCCAGGATCACGGGCGGCGTGTGGGAAGAGGATGTCCTGCGGGATATCTTCGAAGGCCCGATCGCCATCGATGCCGACGGCCAGATCATTCCCGGCGCCGCCGAGAGCTGGGATATCTCCGACGACGGCAAGACCTACACCTTTCATCTACGTGACGGCCTCGAATGGTCGGACGGCGAGCCGTTGACCGCCGACGATTTCGTCTACGCATATCGTCACCAGGTCGATCCGAAGACCGCCTCCAACTATGCCCATCGCCTCTACCCGGTGGTCAACGCCCAGGCGATCAATTCCGGCAGCAAGCCGCTCGATTCGCTGGGCGTGGAATCCCTGGACGACGGCAGGACACTCAAGATCACCTTGAACGCCCCTACCGTCTATTTTCTCAAGACCCTGGTGCTGCCGTTCGCCTATCCGATCCCGAAGCACGTCGTCGATGAGTTCGGCGATGACTGGAGCGATCCGTCGCATATCGCGGTCAACGGGGCGTTCAAGCCGGTGAAGTGGGTCTCCAACACCGAGCTGGATACGGTCAAGAACGATCGTTTCCACGACGCCGACAACGTCAGCCTGGACGGCGTCGACTATTTCCCTCTGGAGGACAAGAACGCCGGCATCCAGCGCTTTCGCGCCGGAGAGCTGGATATCCTGCGTGACTACCCGGCGGCGCAGTATCCACGGCTGTCGGAAAACCTGCCGGACGCCACCCACCTGTTTCCGTCACTGGGCACTTACTACTACGTGTTCAACCTTCGCGACGGCTCCCCCGTCGCCGACAAGCGCGTGCGCGAGGCGCTGAGTCTGGTCATTCGCCGCGACGTGATCGCCAAGCAGCTGCTGAAAGGTGGCGTCGAGCCGGCGACCTCACTCGTTCCCCCGGGCACCAGCGATTACCAGGCCCAGTCCCAGCCGGGGCTCAACGACGACATGGACAGTCGACTGGCCAGAGCCAAATCGCTGATGGAAGAGGCCGGATACGGCCCGAACAAGCCGCTCGAACTGACTCTGCGTTTCAACAGCGGCGACGAGCACCGTCAGATCGCGGTGGCCGTGGCAGCGATGTGGAAGCCGCTGGGAGTCGACGTCGAACTCAGAAATACCGAAGCCAACGTCCATTACGCCGATCTGATGGAGGGCGATTTCCAGGTCGCCCGCGCCGCCTGGATCTCCAGCTACGATGATCCTCAGAATTTCCTGCAGCTGCTGTCGGCGGAGACCAACAATTACGGCGGCTACCAGGATGCCGATTACAATCGGCTGATCAGCCAGTCGGACGCCGAGCAGGACCCGGCCAAACGCAGCAAGCTGATGGCCCAGGCCGAAGCGCTGGCCCTGGCCGACTATCCGCTGACCCCGATCTATACCTATAGCTCGCGCAACCTCGTCGATCCCGAAGTCGAAGGCTGGAAAGACAACGCGCTGGATATGCACGCCTCGCGCTGGGTCGATCTGCCAGAGTGAATAGACCAACGTCTAACGGGGATCGAATGCAAGGCAAAGGTGGCGTATCCGCCGCCTTTGCGGTCCTCTATGCGTGAAATGAAACAGGCCATCGAGCATTTGAATTAGACGGCTCATGAGGTTCGCGCGAAGGTACTGCATTGAATCTACGGGCCATACCGGCCATCGGTCGGGAACGCATTCGGATCGGCTCCTTCTCGGCGCTGCCCCGTCAAGATTTCCACCACGAATGTTTCACAACGAAATGTTTCACAACAACAAGCCGGAGCGCTCCATCCATGTCGAAGACGTCCCTCCCCCGCACGCTGTTTCCGCTCAGTGCTTTGGCGCTGGCCACCTCGCTGATGGCATCGCCGGCGTTGGCCGAGACACTCAACATCGGCGTCATGGGCGAGCTCGCCTCCTTCGATACCTCGCAGGTTTCCGGCGGCGTGTGGGAGTCTCAGGTGTTGATGGACGTCTACGAAGGGCTGTTCAAGAAGTCGCCGGATGGCGAGCTGCTGCCGGGCATGGCGACAGACTGGGAGGTCTCCGACGATGGCAAGACCTACACCTTCCAACTGCGTGAAGGCGCCAAATGGTCCGACGGCGAGCCGGTCACAGCCGAGGACTTCGTGTTCGGCTGGCAGCATCTGCTGGCGCCGGAGAACGCCTCCAAGTACGCCTACATGCTCTATCCGATCGTCAACGCGGAAGCGATCAACACCGGCGACAAGGCCGCGGACACGCTGGGAGCGGAATCTCTCGATGGCGGCAGGACGCTCAAGGTCACGCTCAACCACGCCACGCCCTATTTCCCGCAACTGCTGACCCACTACACCTCCTACCCGGTACCCAAGCACCTGGTCGACGAGTACGGCAAGGATTGGGTAAAGCTCGACCACATCGCCACCAACGGGGCGTTCAAGCCGGTGGACTGGGTCTCGCAGTCGAAGATCAGCGTCGAGAAGAGCTCGACCTACTACGATGCCAACGATGTCTCCCTGGACGGCGTCAACTACTTCACCACGGAAGATCGCAACGCCGGCATCTCGCGCTTCCGCGCCGGCGAGCTGGACGTGCTGCGAGAATATCCCTCCAGCCGTTACCAGTGGCTGACCGAGAACCTCCCCGACGCCACCCACATGAGCCCGTATCTTGGCTCCTATTACTACGTGCTCAACAACCGCGAGGGCAGCCCCACCGCCGACAAGCGCGTGCGCGAAGCGCTCAACCTGGCGGTCCGTCGCAACGTGCTCTCCGAGCAGATCATGGCCGGCAGCTTCAAGGCCTCGACTGCCATGGTCCCGCCGGGCACCAGCCACTACGACGTCCAGCAGATGGATCTCGGCAGTGACGACATGAACGCGCGCATGGCCAAGGCGAAGGAACTGTTGAAGGAAGCCGGATACGGGCCGGATCACCCGCTGGATCTACGCCTGCGTTACAACACCAGTGACGAGCACAAGAAGATCGCCATCGCCGTTGCCGCCATGTGGAAGCCGCTGGGCGTCAACGTGCAGATGATCAACTCCGAAGCGACCGTCCACTACCAGACCATTCAGCAGGGCGATTTCGACGTCGCCCGGGCCGGCTGGATCGCCGACTACGACGATGCCGAGAACTTCCTCACCCTGCTGCACACCGGTGTCGGCAACAACTACGGCGCCTACTCCAACCCCGAGTACGACAAGCTGATGGACCAGGCGGCTCAGACCCTGGATCTGGATGCCCGCGAGAAGCTGCTCGAGAAAGCGGAGAACGTGGCCCTGAACGACTATGCGTTCATTCCCATGCTGACCTACGTCACCCGCAATCTGGTGAACCCGAAGCTCGAAGGCTGGGCAGACAACGTCGAGGACGACCATCCGTCCCGCTGGGTTCACTTCACGGAGTAATCGCGTGAATGACGCTCAGCGAGGCTTGACGTGAGTTGCGTAGGTGTTGCCGTCGCCGGATTGTGGACATCCCCCGAAGCGCCGAGAGCCATCGACTCCCCGGCGCTGGCCGACCCGGTGCTGCTGGAGCAGTGGCTGGCCGATCTGGACGACGACACCCGCCTTGCCCTGTGCCAGGAGAAGCGGCTCGCCACGCAGGTCCTGCTGGACACGCCGGTCGAGATCCTCGAGCGAACGGTCGATAGCCAGGGCCTCGAATGGTGCCACGTGGTGGTGCCCAGCCAAGCCTCCTCGCTCGACGATCGCGGCTATCCCGGTTGGCTGCCGGCGCGACAATTACACGATGCCCCCGGCTGCCGGCCTGATCACGACGACAGCGCTTGCGTCATTGCGCCAATCACCTGGTTGAGAGGTTTGCCGTCGGGCGAGTCGCTGAAGTTGAGCTTTCTGACGCGGCTGCGCCTGGCCACGTCTCCCGACGGTGAAGACCCCTCCCGCGTCTGGGTGGAGACGTCGCTCGGCCTGGGTTGGTTGCCACGCGACAGCGTCCATCTGCCGGGCGAGGGTTTTCCGGCGACTGCCGCGACGCTGGAGACGCTGGGGCGGCGCTTCGACGGCCTGCGCTATCTGTGGGCCGGCAACTCGAGCTTCGGCTACGACTGCTCAGGGCTGGTTCACAGCCTGTTCGCCGCCGTGGATATCGCATTGCCGCGCGATGCTCACGATCAGGTCAAGACGGGGCAGCCGGTCGAGCCAGGCGAGCGACGTGCGGGCGATCTGCTGTTTTTCGAGAAGCCCAACGACGAAGGCCGGCTGGTGGTCGATCACGTCGCGCTCTATCTCGGCGAGGATCGGATGCTGCATTCGCCGACCAACAACGCGCGGATCGAATGTCGTCGCCTCGGCGGCAGCGATTATGCAAGACAGTTGTGCGCCGTGCGCCGCTATTTTTGACGGGCGCTGTCTTTGATGGGCTATGTCTTAGACGGGCGATGTCTTTGAAGGGCGATGTCTTTGAAGGGCTGCGTCTGACGAGAAAATCGGCGGCAGACGCAGGGTAGCGCTAGTATCGAGTCGGGAGCGGTTTCCCGGTACGACCATCGACGACAACAAATCGGCGACAACAAGCGACGACAACGGACGAACTCGATCATGCCCGAATTCCATTACCGCGCCGGACGCCGGCGCCGCCTGTGGCTACCCCTGCTGCTGGGGACGCTCGTATTTGCCAACACCACCCTGGCCGCAACCCTGGAGATCGGCATCCAGGGCGAGCCGGCCTCGCTGGATACCGCGCGGATCGGTGGCACCACCTGGGAAAACGACGTCCTGGGAGATCTCTTCGAGGGCCTGGTCACGTTGGACCCGGGCGGTGACTACATTCCCGGCGCGGCCAGCAGTTGGGACATCAGTGACGACGGCACCGTCTATACCTTCAAGCTGCGCGACGACGCCAACTGGTCGGACGGCGAACCCGTGGTCGCCGACGATTTCGTGCTCGCTTTCCAGCGCCTGTTCGATCCGGCCAATGGCGCGGTCTACGCCAGCCTGTTCTACCCGATTCGCGGCGCCGAAGCGCACACCAAGGGTGAAAAAGACGCCCCGGCTCTCGGCGTCGAAGCCGTCGACGCCAAGACGCTGAAGATCACGCTCAATCAACCGACGCCCTACTTCCCGACGCTGCTGGCGCATATCGCGGCGTCGCCTGTGCCATCGCATCTAGTCGAGCAATTCGGCAACGACTGGACCCAGATGGACCACATCGCCACCAATGGCGCCTTTACCCCGGCCAGCTGGGTTTCCCACGATCACATCGCCGCGCGCAAGAACCCCGAGTTCCATGCCGCCGGCGACGTGGCTCTCGACGGCGTCGACTACTATCCGGTCGAGGATCGCAGCGCCGGCCTCCAGCGCTTCCGCGCCGGAGGTCTGGATATCGTCCGCGACTTCTCGCCGGATCGATATCAGTGGTTGCAACAGAACCTGCCCGACGCCGTTCATCTCGCGCCGCAGCTGGCCAACTATTACTTCGCGCTCAACCAGCGCGATGGCCACCCGACTGCCGACAAGCGCGTGCGCGAAGCGCTCAACCTGGCCATCCGTCGCGATGTCATCGCCAAGCAGATCATGGGTGGCGTCGTTTCCCCCGCCAGCGGTTTCGTGCCCGACGGCGTCAGCCATTTCGAGGCCCAGACCATGCCTGGCCTGGATCAGTCGATGGACGACCGGGTCGCCAAGGCCAAAGGCCTGCTCGAGGACGCCGGCTACGACGCCGACCATCCGCTGGAACTGACCCTGCGCTACTCCACCACCGAGGCCAACAAGCGCATCGCCGTGGCGCTGGCCGCGATGTGGCAGCCGCTGGGCGTCGAGACGCAGCTGATCAACGCCGAAGGCGCGGTTCACTACGCCGAGCTTGCCGCCGGCAACTTCGATGTCGGACGCGGTAGCTGGGTCGCCGATTTCGATGATGCCAGCAACTTCCTCGGCATTTTGCAGAGCGATTCGCCCAAGAACTACGGCGGCTACCAAAGCGATGCCTTCGATCAGCTGATGGATCAGGCCAGCCGCGAAACCGACATGGATGCGCGTCAACGACTGCTCGAGCAGGCCGAGCGCCAGGCGCTCTCCGACTATGCGGTGGCGCCGATCTACGTCGACGTCTCGCGCAATCTGGTCAATCCGGAGCTGGCCGGGTGGAAAGACAACGCGCTCAATCGACACCTGTCGCGCTGGTTCTCGCTCGAGGCCGATTGACGACATAACAACTCGAATCACCAGCCCGTCGAATCGCACAATGGCTGCGATCGGCGGCCGGGGGACGCATTACACGATGACTTCGAAACACCACAAGATGATTTCACCTCGAACATTGGCCGCGCTGGGAAGCCTCACGCTGGGCGCTTTGGCCGGCCCGGCACAGGCCTTTTCGGTCGATATCGCCAACGGCGCCGAGCCGGGCTCTCTCGATCCGCAGAAGACCAACGGCGTCTGGGAAACCCGTATCACCCGGGCGCTGTTCGAACGGCTGGTCAGTTACGCTGCCGATGGCAGCCTCGAGCCTGGCCTTGCCGAAAGCTGGGAGATCAGCGACGACGGCAAGACCTACACTTTCCATCTCCGCGATGCCGAATGGTCGGATGGCGAGCCGATCACCGCGGACGACGCCGTGTTCGCGCTGCGCCGTGTGCTGGAACCGACGATCGCCAACCAGAACGCCAATCTCTATTACCCCATCGTCAACGCTCGAGCGATCAACACCGGCAAGAAGGACGGCAGCGCGCTCGGCGTCGAGACCGTCGACACCCACACGCTGCGCATTCACCTCACCCAGCCCACCGCCTGGTTCCTGCAGGCGCTGGCGATGACCGAAGCGTCACCGCTGCCCGAGCACGTGCTGGCCAAGGCTGGCGATGGCTGGGTCGAGCCGGGCAACACCGTCTCCAGCGGCGCCTTTACGCTGAGCCAGTGGCAGCCGCAGTCGCAGATCGTGGTGACCAGGAATTCGCGCTACTACGACGCCGACGAGGTCGCCGTCGACAAGGCCGTGTTCTATCCGATCGACGATGCCAACGCCGCGCTGAATCGCTTCCGTACCGGGGAGATGGACATCGCCTATTCGAGCGTGCCCGCCTCGCGTTTCGACTGGGCTCGGGAAAACCTGGGCGAGGCGCTTCGGGTCGGGCCGCTGACCGCCGAATATTTCTACATGTTCAACCTCCACGACGGCCAGCCGCTGGCAGATAAACGCGTCCGCGAAGCCCTCAACCTGGCCGTCCGCCGCGACGTCATCACCGACCAGATTCTGGGTCAGGGCCAGACACCCTCGTTCTGGTACGTGCCGCGCAACACCGCCAATGCACCGCAGGGCGAACTCGAGTTCGCCGAGCTGTCGCTGGACGAGCGCATGACACGCGCCAGGAAGTTGATGCAGGAAGCGGGCTACGGTCCCGATCATCCGCTGCATCTTCGGCTCAATTACAACACGCTCGAGGATCACAAGAAGATCGCGGTGGCCGTGGCCGCGATGTGGAAGCCGCTGGGCGTGGAGGTGGAACTGATCAACGCCGAAGCCGCGGTGCACTACGCCACGATTCGAGAAGGCAACTTCGAAGTCGCGCGCTACGGCATGGTGGCGACCATCAACGATCCGTTCGATTTTCTCAATGCCTACGCCGACAACGGCTCGGCCAGCCAGAGCAGCGGCTATCACGATGCGGAGTACGACGCGCTGGTCGCCGCCAGCACGGCGGAGCTCGATCCGCAGAAACGCCGCCAGTTGATGACCCGTGCCCAGCAGCGACTGCTGGACGACTACGCGCTGCTGCCACTCTACGACTACGTCTCCGTTCACCTGGTCTCTCCCCGACTTCAGGGCTGGGAGAGCAATCCGATGGACGTTCACCCGCTGCGCTATCTCCAGGAGAGCGAGCAATGATTCTCTCTAATACGCCGCTGCGTTCAGGCTCAGGTGATTCCGCATGCTGATCTACACCCTCAAGCGCCTGTTGCAGGCGATCCCCACGTTGCTGATCGTGATCACGATCTCGTTCTTCCTGATGCGGGTGGCACCGGGCGGGCCGTTCGACGGCGAGCGCCAGCTGCCGCCGGAGATCGAAGCCAACCTGATGGCGGCGTATCACCTCGACGAGCCGCTGCCGATGCAGTATCTGCGCTACATGGGCAATCTGCTGCAGGGCGATTTCGGGCCGTCGTTCAAGTACAAGGACTTCTCGGTTACCGAACTGATCATGCAGGGGTTCCCGGTCAGCCTGGAAATCGGGGGGCTGGCGATTCTACTCGCACTGATTGTCGGGCTGCCGCTGGGCATCGCGGCGGCGATCAAACGCAACTCGACCGTCGATTATGTGGTCATGGGAACGGCGCTGACCGGTATCGCGGTGCCCAACTTCGTGCTGGCACCCATCTTCGCGCTGGTGTTCGGCGTGCTGCTGGGCTGGCTGCCGGCGGGCGGCTGGAACGGCGGCGCCCTGCCCAATCTGGTGCTGCCGGTGGTAGCACTGTCGATCCAGCAGATCGCCTATATCGCCCGGATGATGCGCGCCAGCATGATCGAGGTGCTGGGTAGCCACTTCATCCGCACCGCCCGGGCCAAGGGTCTCAACGAAGGCGAGGTGCTCTGGCGCCATGCGATTCGCCCCGCCCTGCTGCCGGTGATGTCCTATCTCGGTCCGGCCATCGCCGGGATCATCACCGGCTCGGTGGTGATCGAGCAGATCTTCGGCATCCCCGGTATCGGCCGCTATTTCGTCCAGGGCGCCCTCAACCGCGATTACACCCTGGTGATGGGCACCGTGGTCTTCTACGGCGTGCTGATCGTGTTGATGAACCTGATCGTCGACCTGCTCTATTCCGCGCTCGATCCGCAAATTCGCTATGACGACTGATTCATTACAACAACGTCGCCATGACAACGAATCGACCATGACAACGAATCGACCATGACAACGAATCGACCATGACAACGAATCGACCATGACAACGAATCGACCATGAAAAAGACCGATCCACAACTTCATTCATGCTTACAACCCGGGGAGGCCGCTGATGACCAGTGACACCAAGCCCTACAGCGGCGAACAGGCCCAGGGTGCGCCGCTGCCCGCCGGCGGCCCCAATCCGCCCCGCTCGCCGGAGCCGGAAGCCGACGTCGCGCCGGTGGGCGCTGCCCCTATTGGTGAAAGCCTGGCCAAGGATGCCTGGCGACGGCTCTCTCAAAACCGGGCTGCCATGCTCAGCCTCGGTCTGCTGATCGCCATCATCGTGGTGTGTATCGTCGGTCCGTGGCTGCTGCCATGGGGACTCGCCGAGGTCGACTGGAATGCTTTCGGCACAGGCCCCACGCTGGAAAACGCGCATTATCTCGGCACCGACGCCAACGGTCGCGATCTGCTCACCCGCGTGCTCTACGGCGGACGCGTCTCGCTATCGGTGGCACTGGTCGCGTCGTTCGTCAGTCTGGTGATCGGCGTACTCTACGGCGCGATCTCGGGCTATCTGGGCGGCCGCGTCGACAACTACATGATGCGTTTCGTCGATATCATGTATTCGCTGCCGTTCATGTTCCTGGTGATCCTGTTGATGGTGGTGTTCGGGCGCAACATCTTCCTGATCTACGCCGCCATCGGGGCGGTGGAGTGGCTCGACATGGCACGCATCGTGCGCGGCCAGACGCTGGCACTGAAGCGGCGGGAATTCATCGAGGCCGCCCATGCGCTGGGCGTGCGCGACACCAAGATCGTCACCCGCCATCTGATTCCCAACGCCATCGGCCCGGTGATCATCTACGTCACCCTGACCGTGCCCAAGGTGATCCTGCTCGAGAGCTTCCTGTCGTTCCTGGGCCTCGGCGTGCAGGAACCGCTGACCAGTTGGGGCGTACTGATCTCCGAAGGCGTCGACATGATGGAGAGTGCGCCGTGGATGCTGCTGGTACCGTCGATCTTCCTCGCGCTCACGCTTTTCTGTCTCAACTTCCTGGGCGATGGGCTGCGAGATGCCCTCGACCCCCGCACGCGCTGAGGACATATCGATGACTCAATCTCTGCTCGAAATCGACAAGCTCAGCGTCACTTTCCAGCTGCCCAATGGCCCGGTGACGGCGGTCAAGGACGTCAGCTTCTCCATCGCCGAAGGCGAGACGCTGGCGCTGGTGGGCGAATCCGGCTCCGGCAAGTCGGTGACATCGACCGCCGCCATGCGTCTGCTGCCGGAGCTTGCCGAGACCAGCGGTGCGATCCGCTTCAACGGCGAGAACCTGCTGGAGGTTACGCCCAAGCGCATGCGCCGGGTTCGCGGCAACGATATCTCGATGATCTTTCAGGAGCCGATGACCTCGCTCAACCCGCTGCATCGCATCGGCCGCCAGATCGGTGAAGTGCTGATCCGTCACAAGCAGCTCAAGGGCAAGGCCAACCGCCAGCGCGTGCTCGAGCTGTTGAATCAGGTCGGCATTCCCGAGCCGGAACGACGCATCGACAGCTACCCCTACGAGCTCTCCGGCGGTCAGCGACAACGCGTGATGATCGCCATGGCCCTGGCCGGCGAGCCCAAGCTGTTGATCGCCGACGAACCGACCACGGCGCTGGACGTTACCGTACAGGCGCAGATTCTCGAGCTGCTCAAGTCGCTGCAGGCCAAATACGGCATGGCGATTCTGTTCATCACCCATGACTTGAGCATCGTTCGGCACTTCGCCGATCACGTCGCGGTGATGCGCTACGGCGAAGTGGTCGAGAGCGGCCGCACGCTCGATGTCTTCGACAACCCTCAGCACGAATACACCCGCATGCTGCTGGACGCGATTCCGCGCGGACGCAAGGAGCCCGCGCCGGCGGATTCGCCGGTACTGCTGAGCGGGCAAGACGTCAAGGTGCGCTTCGCGCTCAAGAAGCGTCTGTTCGGCAAGAACGAGTACTTCGAGGCCGTGCGGGGTATCGACCTGTCGATTCGCCGCGGGCAGACGCTGGGTATCGTCGGCGAGTCCGGTTCCGGCAAGTCCACGCTCGGCCGCGCCCTGCTGCGGCTGCTGAAATCCGAAGGTGAAATCCGCTTCGAAGAGGCCGACATCTCCGGGCTCGACAAATCCGGGATGCGCCCGCTGCGCTCGCGCCTGCAGGTGGTGTTCCAGGATCCCTTCGGCTCGCTCTCTCCGCGCATGACGGTAGGCGACATCATCAGCGAAGGCCTCAAGGTTCACCATCCCGAGCTGAATCGTCGCCAGCGCGAGGCCGAGGTCATCGCGGCACTCGAGGAGGTCGCGCTGGATCCGTCGATGCGTAATCGCTATCCGCACGAATTCTCCGGCGGCCAGCGCCAGCGCATTGCCATCGCCCGCGCGCTGATCCTCAAACCCGAGCTGCTGCTGCTCGACGAGCCGACCTCGGCGCTCGATCGCTCGGTGCAGGTGCGCGTCATCGATCTGCTGCGGGACCTGCAGAAGAAGCACGGCCTGACCTATCTGTTCATCAGCCACGATCTGTCGGTCGTTCGCGCGCTCTCCGATGATGTGCTGGTGATGAAAGAAGGTCGCGTCATCGAACAGGGCTCGACGGAGATGATCTTCAGTCAGCCCAAAGAGGCCTATACCCAGGCGCTGCTCAAGGCGGCGTTTCTGGAAAGCGAAGCGGCCTAGCGCCCTTCTCTATCCAATAATAATAGATTTGGCCGCAGGCGCCTCACGGCGTCTGCTTAGGGCGCTTGCGGCTAAAAAGCGGGGAATAGCCCCAAAACCCACTCCTGCAAGGGAGCTCAAGATGTTCTTGAACATGAAGTCCATAACAACAGGACTCTTCACCACCGCCGCCGTCGTGGCATTGGCAGGTTGTCAGAACTACACCCCGGCGGGTGACGGTGCTGGCAGTTTCGATCGTGGCAAGCTGGAAATGAGCTTATCGCCAGCGGTGGTCGAGCAATTCAACTCGCTCGACAGCAATGGCGACGGCGTCATCGATGTCAGCGAAGCGCGCTCGAATTCGGACCTGATGGGTGCCTTCGGTACCGCTGACGTCGATAGTGATCGGCAGCTGTCGCTCGAAGAGTTCGCCGATAGTCAGGCCACCGATAACAACTAATCGCTCGAGCGATCACGGATCATCAATCAAGTGGCGCTTTTATCAATCGAGTCGACCTTTTTATAAATCCCGTGGACCTTTTTATAAATCCAGTGGACTCCGGTTTATAAAACGAATGACCACTTTCTACAAAAACAGTCAGTAAGAGTCATTACCATGAATAAAACTTTCTTGGCGGGTATCGTCGCCACCGGGACGCTTGTGGCCAGTCAATCCGCACTGGCCTTGACGCTGTACGAAACCACCCAGGACAAAGTGACCTTCAGTGGCCGTATCGCGGCGGGAAGCAGCTTCGTCGATGACGTGCATGACGATCACGATCCGACCAATGCCGGGTCACGTATTCGTCTGATTCATGAACACAACTTCAAGGGCGGCTGGTCATCGATCGCCCGCGCCGAGTGGGGCTTCGATCCCTTCTACGAGAACGGCGAAGATGCACACTACAAGCGACTGCTCTATGCCGGCGTCAGCCATGACGATTACGGCACCATTCTGGTCGGCAAGCAGTACTCACTGTGGTACGACATGGTGGGCGTCTGGACCGACTGGTTCTGGTACAACGGGGCGACAGCGCAGGGTTCGTTCAGCGGCGCTTCCAGCGATGGCGGCTTCGATGGCAACGGCCGGCCCGATAATGCCATCTCCTACAAGAACAGCTGGGGAGACTGGACACTGGGTGTGCTCTATCAGACTTCCAGAGACGACGTTCCCAGCTCCGTGGGCTATAGCGGCAACCTCACCGGCCTGGATCGGAAATACACCGCCCAAGGTGCGGCGGTCTACCAACCGCGCGATGACCTGTCGCTGGGCTTGACCTATACCCATAGCGATATCGATGGCGAACTCCGTGGTGGCGACAACACCGACGAAAATGTCGATGCCGCCCTGCTCGGCGCGCGCTGGACGCCCGGGAACTGGTATTTCGCGCTGACCGCCGGGGAATATCACAACCTGGTTCGTGACGGCGACTTCAGCGGAGTCGAAAACGGCGACGGGATCGTCGACGAGGCGCGGGGTTACGAGGGTGTCGCGCTCTACAACGTCAAGGGTCAGGTTCCCGGCACGGTGCAGCTCTATACCGGTCTCAACCGGCTGGAAGATCGCGACTCCGATGCCCGCAACGCGTTCTATCTCGCCGGCGCGGCG
This sequence comes from Salinicola halophyticus, assembly GCF_003206695.1. Lineage (GTDB taxonomy): Bacteria > Pseudomonadota > Gammaproteobacteria > Pseudomonadales > Halomonadaceae > Salinicola > Salinicola halophyticus. The sequence goes on from NZ_PZJN01000001.1 coordinate 292,350, forward strand.
TGGATGCTGTTCGACGACAATCTAATCCTCGCGCTCGAACAGAAGTTCGACGACTCGAAAAACGTCGACGACAGTGACTACAGCAACGACGAGACCGACCTGCTGGTACGCTACAACTTCTGATCCCACGTACATGGAACACTCTGGCAGGAGTGCTCCATGGACACACTCTGCCGAAAAGAGGCCCGAAGGCATCTCGTAACATGGTTTCTTCGATCGATTGCCGTTGCCCTGCGCAGCGGCTTTTTTTATCCGCCTCGCCAATGGCTCATGGAGGCACGGCGGAGCTTCCACCTTCGATCGTTTTCAGGACATCCATTAGGCTCAGGCGATATCAAGAAACTTCTTGAGATCGTCGAGATCGTTGTAATCGTCGGTACTTCCGAACAGCTCGTCGACCTGCGCCGCGAGACGCTTGTTCAGCACGCCATCATCGTGGGTGATGTCGTAAAGCTCCTTGAGGTAGCCGGTGAACTTGTCGAACTCGCCGTCGATCTTGCTGTTGGCGTTCGGCGTAAGCACGTACCAGGTTCCCGACTTCTTGAAGTAGACTTCGCCATTGTCGAACACCCGGATGGAGGCCACATCGACCTTGTCCATGTCCTCCTTGAAATCTCCGAAATTACCCGGGCTCCCCTTGTCGCCGAAGATATTGACGACATCAGGCTTTTCGTCCCAGGCGGCGGGGTCTTCCGCCTCGATGTAATTGCCGATGGCATCGACATCGTTGTAGCGATCGGTCTGGGCGAACACGCCATCCATCTCGTCGATACGCTGCTGACTTCTCTCCCCGTCTGGATGCGCGAGATCGTAGAGCCCCTTGAGGTAGTCGATGATCTCGGTGCGAGTCTCCTTGTCCGAGTGACTGTCGCCGGCCTCGGGGTCGATGATCTGCCTGACGCCATCTTTCACGAACACGACGCGGCCATCATCGACGAGCTCGATGGAACCGATATCGACCCGGTCGATATCCTCTCTGAAGTCGCTGAAGGTGCCCGCGCCGCCACTATCGCCATATCGGGGCAGACCGGATTCGTCCGCAGGATCCAGTATTTCCGTGTCCGTATCGCCCCAGGGACGCCAGTCATCGGTTTTGTAGTAGCTGTCCTTGCCGTTCTGTCGTGTGGTGCCGCCATCCAGATGTTTTTCCCAGAGATTTTTCTCGTCCGGGTCGCCGTCCTTGTGTAGATGAGGCGCCAGGCGCGGCAACGAGCTGCCCTTCTCGCCCTCGGTATTCTGGAAGTGTTCCCATTCGTCGGCCTGATACTCGAAGATCGACTGGTCGTCGGGCGAGTCGCGCCCGCCATACATGTAGGACTCGTAACGGGCGAACTCGAGCTTGTCGCCCCAGTCCTCCTCGGTCACGCCGTACTCGGAGAGATCCTTGAAGAACTGCCCCTGGGAGTCGGTCAACTTCTGCAGCTTCTTGTGGTTGATCGCCTCGGCGATCAGCGTCCCGGCGATACCGAAAATAGTGCCGACGACACCCAGTACCGGTCCAGCCACCCGCGCTCCCATGAACACACCGCTCATCACGCGGGTACCGATTCCGCCGATATTGGCGGCCAGATTGCTCCCGCTGGGGGCGAACATCGACACCGTATTGGCGATCGCCATGCCGGTGCCGGAAGCACCGAGCCCGATCTGAAGGCCGGCCCCTGCCCTTTCCAGCGCGGTGTCGGCATCCTTGAGCTTCTTGACGCCGCTGACGAGGTCCATGACGCCACCGGTGATATCCAGTCCGGCGCCCCCCATGAAGCGAAGGAACGAACGACCGGCATTCTTGGCGATATCCCCGCCCGAGGTGCGAGACCCCGTGTCGATCATCTGATTGCCCAGATTTTCCGCCAGCTTCTCGAAATTCTTGCGCCCGTTCTCGTCGAGATCATCCAGCGGGATCCCCTGATTGCCCAGATTCTCGGAGGCCTTGTTGACTCGGGTACTGATCGCCTCGGAGAACAGGTCAGCCTTGGCGTCGGCACCCGTTTTCCAGATATCCGGGAAATTGTCGCCCAGAAGGCCCAGCCACGAGGTCGCCTGCGCTCGGGGGACTCCCCCTTCGACGCCGGGCACATCGACCTTGCCCGACAGTTGCTCGATGAGGTTCGAGCCGAATCGGGCGAAATCGTTGCCGAAACTCAGCGCACCGACCAGATCCCTGACCGCGGCGACGCGCTCGTCCGTGGACATGTCGTCCCAGCCGCCGTTGGAAATCTGCATGCCGCCACTGATCAGGCTCATCGTGCCACTCATCGCGCCCAACGTGCCGGTGGAGCTTGCCGAATCGAGCAGCTTCTTGAAGGTCCCTCTTTCCGCCTCGGGCAGCGATTTCAGGTTGTCGTTGATGACCGACTGGAACAGCTTGTTCTTCTCATTCTGGTTGATCCCAGGACGATTGGTGACTTCGGTCGCCAACTGCAGCGCCTTGGCCAGCTGTTTATGACCCTCCGGTGACAGATTGGGTAGTGACTGCTTGAAGGACTCCAGATCCTTGTTCAGCGTCTGATAGGCATTATAGGACTTGTCGGACTTGTCGAGACTCTGAAGCGTGCTGTTAACGCCGGCCTGCACGATATCGATCGTATCCCGCAGACCAATGCTAACGTTTTCGGCATCTACCGAGTCGGGATTCTCCATGTAGGAGTCCAACTGGTGCGTCATCATGTTTTGATCGAAAGTCTGCTTCCGATCCTTATAGCTATCCGGCTCCAGCGCCTGTAGCGCTTCGAAGTAGTTGTCGACCTCATCCTGGAGCTTATCTGTCAGTTCTTCATCGTCCGTTGCCTCCGCCTTCTCCTTCATGGCGATGACGTAGTCTTCGAAGCCCGGATTGGGGTCCTTGCTGTCGGGCTCGAATAGCGCCTTGTCCACCCTGTCGGCGATATCCGTCCTGGTATCCTCGGGGATGCTCTCGATCGCGCCTTGCAGGGCATCGTCGTAACGCTTGCTGATACCTTCCTTCTGCATCAGGCCGGAAATCTGTTTGGCCAACTCGTCTTCGTCGATGATCGCCTTGGCGTCATCGCCCGTAAGGTGCGTCGGGTCCGTCTGGGTTTGGCGGTAGGTCGAGCCGCCAGACTCCATCAGCTCGACGTAGCCGTAGAGATCGTAGCCGTTTTCGGTGGCGCCCTGAGCGTCGATCAGATCGACCAGTTTCGCTTCATCCGAATCCTCGGCGAGTTTTCCACCCTTCACGTCGTCGCGGATACCGTTGATGAAATCCTCGGCGGCTTTCTCGCCCACGGTCTTGTCGTCACCGACCTTGACCTCCAGCAGCCCGTCTTCGGAGAAATCGGGAATGTCGTACTTCTTGCGAATCTCGTCGACACTCAGATCCGAATCTCCCGAGACCTCTTCTGCGTCATCCTTGCCACCGGTTCCCTTGGTTTTGCCGCTCTCCTTGCCTTCCGACTTTCCTGCCGCGACGGCTTTCACCAGGGTGGCAAGCCACTCGGTGGAGCCAGCATTGGAATCCGTCTTTTCCAGCGACTTAACATCCTGGTCTGAGTTCACGGACGATGCCATCGATAGCCTCCTGAGCCATGGGATGGAAGAATCGGAAAGACAAGAGCCAAGATTGACCCGAAGTCAATTGAGTATCTCACCTTCTTATTCTTCAGGAAGGGCGGTCGAGTGGCTTATTACTTTATTGTGTAGTGATTTTGAAACAGCTATCGATATTTATGCATCTTTGTCGCAGCTCGCGACTTCTAGATTTCTATCAATCGACCACCAGTGCACCAAGCGCTATTCATGACTCGACCCTGAAATAGCGTAGTAACGCCAAAACCCCGGCCTGGGCCGGGGTCGTATGATTGCCGAGACTGACGTGACATCAGAAGCGATAGGTCGCCTGTAGACCGAACAAATTGAGGGTATTGTCGTACTCGGCGCGGTAGGAAGTGCCGTTGGCATCCTGCAGATCGACATCCGCTCGATCTTCCCAGATATAGCTGTAGGCCGCATCGATGGTCAGGTCGTCGATCGGCGTCCAGCCGGCCCCGATGGAAACCAGCGTCCGATCTGCCGAGGGCACGCGCGGACTACGATGCTCGTCGTTGATCGGCGATTCGTCGTAGCCGATGCCGGTACGCAGGAGCCACTGCGGATTGACGCGGTAGGAAAGACCCGCGCGATACTGCCACACATCGTCATAATCCTGCTCTTCCACGATGTCGCCTGTTGGCGCGCCAGGCCCGACATTCACCTTGATTTCGTCGAAACGACTCCAGCGGATGTAGCTCGCGCCGGCCATCAGCGTCCAGCGCTCGTCGAGCTCGTGTGTCAGGGAAAGATCGATCGTTTCCGGCAGCGTGATCGCCAGACCCGCATCGGCACTGGTATTGATGGGCCCGGCCAGCGGATTGGCGCTATTGAAGATATTGTCGTAATCGACGTCACCGTCGAGATCGAAATCGACCTTCGAGTGATAGGTCAGACCGAGCGTCGTCGACTCGACCGGCTTGTAGATCATCCCAATATTGTAGCCCCAGGCGTCGTCGTCACCCTCGACGTTGACGGTGCCGTCACCAGTGCCGCCCAGAGCGGCCGGCAGCGGATTGGGCGTCTTGCTCTCGAGTTCGCCGTTGATATGGTTCCAGGTCACGCCGACACCGATCGCGAATTGATCGTTGAAACGGTAGGAGAGCGTTGGCTGAACGGTGACGACTTCGACTTCACTGTAGTTGCCGAAATAGCGGCCCTGAAAATCGTTGTCGTAATCGGTGACCAGACCGAACGGCACATAGGCGCCGAGGCCGAAGGTCCAGCGGTCATTGATCGGCTGTACGTAGTAACCGAACGGGATCGCCTTGTGCGGGATCATGTCGCCGTCGTTACTTCCGCTGGAGGGCACGGCGCCGATCACCGGCCCGCCCGGACCGACACCGGTTACCGCCGGCTGAGTGCCGCTGGCCTCGTCGATGTCGGCGCTGGCATCGATGAGGTTGGCACCAGCCGTGATCTGGGCACGGTCGAGGAAGGACATCCCCGCCGGGTTACCGTAGACGATCGAAGCATCCTGTACGTTGGAAGCTCGCCCGGCCCAGGACGTGCCCTGACCGCTGACGCTCTGCTCCTGCAACTGGAACGACCCGGCGAAAACCTGTCCCGATGTCGCAATGCTCGCTAAGGCGATGGCCAATGTCAGACGGTGATAACGAATAATCATGATTGGTTCCCCTTGACCCAGGAAGCCGCCGCGGCGTCAGTTCGGCCTGATAATGCGGTCGGTCATTCCCTTATTCTCTGAGTCGTTTCCGGGATGGAAAGACCCGACTTTTTCGATATCCGTTTTGACGGAATGCCGGTTTAGCGTCAATGCGCAAACGGTCGTTTTAATCGCTTTTTAGAGATTTCTTTAGTCGTAAGACCAAACGCTATATCCCTGACAGCCAAGCGAAACCGGTGACGGCGACGCTTGACCTTTGGGCAACACCTGGGTTTTAGACTGACGTTATCAGTGGATCAGCGAGGACGTCAGATGAAGGTAACCGAACTGGCCAGGGCCGCCGGGGTCACCGCCGAGACGGTGCGTCACTACACCCGCCTGGCGCTGCTGAAGCCTCAGCGCGACCCGGACAACGGCTATCAGCTGTTCGATCAGCGGGACCTAGAGCGGCTGTGTTTCATTCAGCGCGCCAGAACGCTGGGCTTCAGTCTCAAGGAGATCGCCGACATTCTCGCGCAAGCCGATCAGGGCGACTCTCCCTGCCCGTTGGTGCGCGACCTGCTGGCCGCGCGTCTGCCGCAGATCCATGCCAGGATTCGCGAACTTCAGGCTCTGGCGGAGCGCATGGAGCGTGCCATGAACGAATGGTCGCGACTGCCGGATGGCACCCCCGACGGCCATAGCATCTGCCGGCTGATCGAGCAGGCGCCCGAAAGTGGTGACGACTACCGCGCCCCGGCAAGGAGGAGCTCATGAACCGCTACCAGTATCGCGTCGATGCCATGCACTGCCAGGGCTGCGTCAAACGCATGCGCGCGGCCATTCAAGCCGAGGACGATCGGGCCGAAGTCAGCGGCGAACCGGATCAGCATCGCCTTCACGTCATCAGCACGCTGTCACAGGATCGGCTCGCCCAGGTTCTGGCCGAAGCCGGTTATCCCCCGGTCGAGAGGGCGCGCGAGGAAGACACCGGGACGGCAGACACGGCTCCGGTCGAGGCCGGAGTCGAGCCTGACGCCGATGGAAGCGAATCGGACGCGACGGGATCGGCTAGAGAGGTCGGTCAGCTGCAACGCCTGTCGATCAGCGGCATGACCTGTGCCGGCTGCGTCAACGCAGTACAAAAAGCGCTGTCGAACACGCCTGGCGTGCAGCATGCCCAGGTCAACTTCGCCAGCGAGACGGCGCAGGTGAGTGGCAACGCCAGCACGGCCGATCTGATTGCCGCGGTCGAAAGCGCCGGCTACGGCGCCTCGCCGATCGAGGATCTGCGCGAGGCCTCCGCCAAGCGCCAGCAGAACGCTTCTCGCCTGGCCCGTCGCCACGCCATCGAATCCGCCATCAGCCTGGCGCTTGGCGTGCCGATGATGTTGGCGATGTTCGTGCATACCCCGCAGCTCGACGGCGGGGAACGCTGGATCTGGCTGCTGCTGGGACTGGCCACGCTGGGCGTACTGGCGACGGCTGGCCGTCGTTTTTTCGACGGCGCCTGGAAAGCGTTCCGCCACCATCAGGCCAACATGGACACGCTGATCGCCCTGGGTAGCGCCGCGGCGTGGCTCTACTCGATGGCCGTACTGCTGTTCCCGACCGCGATTCCCGAAGACTCTCGCCATCTCTATTTCGAAGCCTCGCTGATGATCGTCGGTCTGATCGGCATCGGCCAGACACTGGAGCTCAAGGCCCGAGGCCGTACCAGTCAGGCGCTCTCCCGGTTGCTCGATCTGCAGAGCAAGACGGCCCGGGTGATCCGTGGCGACGAGGAGCGCGACATCGAGATCGATCAGGTACAGGTGAACGATCGCATCCGCGTACGTCCCGGCGAGCGTCTGCCGGTCGACGGCGAAGTCGAAGACGGCGAAAGCTACGTGGACGAGTCGATGCTCACCGGCGAACCGGCGCCGATACGCAAGGCGGCCGGAGGTCGGGTCAGCGCGGGTACCGTCAACGGCAAGGGAAGCCTCGTCTATCGAACGATCCATGTCGGCGACGACACCCGGTTGGGGCGTATCGTCGATCAGGTCTCCCGCGCCCAGGAGTCGCGGCCGCCGATCGGCGCGCTGGCAGACCGGGTGTCGGCGATCTTCGTGCCCAGCGTGATGATCGCCGCTGTCGTCACCGCGCTGATCTGGTGGAACTTCGGCCCGGCGCCGCAACTCGTGCACATGCTGGTAGCGGCGACCACCGTGCTGATCGTCGCCTGCCCCTGCGCCCTGGGCCTGGCGACACCGATCTCGACCATGATCGGCATCGGCAAGGCCGCCGAGTACGGCATCCTGATTCGCGACGGCGAAGCGCTGCAGACCGCCAGCCAGTTGACCACCCTGGTGGTCGACAAGACCGGCACCCTGACCGAGGGCAAGCCGCGCGTTACCGACAGCCGCTACTGGCAGCAGGAAGCGCGTATCGGCGCGGTAGTAGCCGCCATGGAGCGCGGTTCGGAGCACCCGCTGGCCGATGCATTGATGGCGCACGTCGGCAATCCCCCGGATGATGTGACGATCCGTAATTTCCGAAGCCTGACCGGGCGAGGCGTCAGCGCCGCGCTGGATGACGGCAGCCAGGTGTTGCTGGGTAACGCTACGCTGATGAACGAGCACGACATCGACACCGCCCCCGCAGCAGCCGATGCCGATAAGTGGCAGGCGCAGGCGACCAGCGTGATCTATCTCGCCATCGGCGGCGAGCTGGCGGCCCTCTTCGGTGTTCGCGATGCGCTGCGCCCGGACAGCCGCGCGGCGATATCGCGCTTGCAGGCCGAAGGGCTAAAGGTGGTAATGCTGAGCGGCGACAATCGTGCCGCCGCCGAAGCCATCGCACGGGAAGCGGGCATCGACGAAGTCCGCGCCGAACTGAAGCCGGGCGACAAGCAACAGGCCATCATCGAGCTGCAAAACCGCGGCGAGCGGGTCGGGATGGCCGGCGACGGCATCAACGACGCCCCGGCGCTGGCTCAGGCCGACGTCGGCTTCGCCATCGGTCAGGGCACCGATATCGCCATCGAGAGTGCCGGCATGACGCTGATGCGCAACTCGCTGCACGGCGTCGGTGACGCCATCGCCATCAGTCGCGCCACACTAACCAACATCAAGCAGAATCTGTGGGGGGCCTTCGGCTACAACGCGTTGGGCATCCCGATTGCCGCCGGGATACTCTACCCGTTCACCGGCATGCTGCTGTCGCCGATGATCGCGGCGCTGGCGATGTCGCTCTCCTCGGTCACGGTGGTCAGCAATGCCAACCGGCTGCGCCTGTTTCGACCGGACAGCAGCCGCCACTCGAAATCCGAGATCCCAGCAGAGGAAGCCACGACATGACACTCCTGCTCAACATCCTGGGTCTCGCCGTGATCGTGTTCATCGTCTGGTGGTTCTGGCTGCGCGGCTGATCGAACGGACGGGAGCGTCACCCCCCAAGGAGCAACGATGGCATCTTCACACCAGGCGCCCCCGCTGGGCGGCGTCATTGAAAGCGTTCTGTATACCCGGGATATGTACCAAGCCCGCGAATTCTTCGCTCGCGTGCTGGGTCTGACCGCGCACCTCGAAGACGAGCGCTTCACCGCCTACCCCACCGGCAACACCATGCTGCTGGTGTTTCAGCGGGGTCAGACCGACGAGACGGTATTCCTGCCAGATGACATGGGTACGATTCCACCCCATGACGGCGAGGGCCGTCAGCACCTGGCGCTGGCGATTCCCGCCGATAGCCTCGAAGCCTGGGAGACGCATCTCGCCGATCAAGGCGTCGAGATCGAAGGTCGAACCCGCTGGCCGAAAGGCAGCGTGAGCCTCTACTTCCGCGATCCGGACGGCCACCTGCTCGAACTGGTTACGCCGGGTCTGTGGCCCAATTATTGAGCGGGGCGGCCCTGACGGCGCCAATCCGGCACCCTCTTCAACTCTGGCTGACCCCCGCGTAGAGCCCCGGGCGGTGATTGATGGTGAGAATCGCCCCCAGCACCACGGTGCCGATGATCGAATAGACCACGTTGGTTGCCGGCAGCACGAAAAATGCTGCCAGCATGATCAAGCCGTCCAGCCCCATCTGGACCTTGCCGGCCGGCCAGCCGAAACGGTCCTGCAGATAGACGGCGAGAATGTTGAAACCGCCGAGGCTGCCGCGGTGGCGGAACAGGAACAGCACGCCCAGCCCGATCAGACTGCCCCCCGCCAGCGCCGCAAACAATGGATCGACTTCGCCGATCTCCAGCCAGCTCGGCAGCATCCAGGAGATCCACGACAGCAGCGCCACTGCACCGAAGGTCTTGAGCGTGAACTGGTGCCCGACGCGTTGCCAGGCGAGCCAGTAGAACGGCAGGTTGATGACGAAAAAGACCAGCCCGAAACTCCAGCCGGTGACATAGGTCACCAACAGCGCGATGCCGGCCGTACTACCGATCAGGATCTCGGCGTGATGGTAGAGCGCCAGGCCCAGAGCGGCACAGGACGCCCCCAATAAAATGGCCAGCACATCCTCATAGGAACGGTGACGGTGCGTCGTTTCCATCGGGCAATCCTTGTTGTCTTATCACTGCCGGATAGGCAGCCGAATTCAGAGGCGGCGCTTGTGGCGCCTGAGCGAACGCCGCCTCGGAACTCCAGTGAGGCCGAGGGCGGCGTTCGTCGGAATTATATCGTCAACGCGACTCAGAAGAGAGCGGCGGGATCACGGGAAAGCACCGAGGTCGTCGCGCCAGGGATGCAGGGCAGGAACTGGGATTAAAAAGCGAGCGGATCGAGAGTTTAGGGAGCCAGGCGCTCGGCGTGCTCGACCATAAGCTGCAGCGATTCGCGACCCTTCCAGCGATTGCGGGAAAGCTTGAAGGCGCAGCGCACCTGATCGCCCAGCGAAATTGGCGCGGCTTCGCCCGGGTTGAGCGCCCGGAACCAGATCGCTCGATTCACCACCGCTCCGCAGGAGAGTTCGAGCATCAGATGATTGCCCTCGGCACCGACCGGCCGCAGCTGCTCGACCAGGAATTCGGCCTCGAACAGCGGCGCCTCGAATTCGCGCCCGTAGGGCGCCAGCGTTTCGAGTTCATCCAGCGTTGTCAGCGTCAGCTGTGAAGCCGCCAATTCGCCATCGGTCCACACCACCGGGAACAGCTCTCGCTCACCAAGCTGCTCTTTGACGGCTTGCAGAAAAGCGCGGCGGAAGGCTTCCAGCTCGGCAACGGGAACGCCCACACCGGCGGCCCCCCGGTGGCCGCCGAAACGCGGCAGACTCGATGGCGCGAGGTCATGAACCCGCTGCAGCGCATCACGCAAGTGCAGCGCCTCGATCGAGCGGCCGGAGCCGGTCAGCATGTCCGGGCCGGTGGCCGGCGTCAGCACCAGCGCGGGACGACCGTAGGACTGCACCAGCCGAGAGGCAACGATCCCCTGCACGCCGGCGTGCCCTTCCGGCAGATGGATCACCAGTGCCGGCAGGTCATCCGCCAGCTGCGGCTGGGCCAGGACGCGGGCGCTTTCGACCATGTCGGCCTCGAGCGCCTTGCGGGCCTGGTTGTCGTCGTCGAGTACCTGAAGATGCCGACGCGCGACGCCGTCCTCCACCGCCATCATGTAGTGCAGCGCGGCGTAGGGATCATCCAGTCGCGAACGGGCGTTGATGCGCGGGCCCATCTGAAAGGCCAGCGTCTCGGCGTTGAACGGCACGCTATCGGCGCCCAGACGCTCCGCCATGACCCGCCAGCAGGCCGATTCCATACGGTTGATCAGCTTCAGCCCGTAAGTCACCACGGCACGGTTGGCGGCACTCGCCCCCAGCGACACGCAGTCGGCCACCGTGCCCAGCGCCACGTAGGAGAGCCACGGCGAGAGTTTGGGCGTCGACGGCGACAGCACGCCCTGCTCGACCAGCACCGCTCGAGTCAGCGACATCACGAGCCACGCCACCATGCAGCCGGCAATGGTCTTGTCGGGATAGCCGCAGTCCGAGCGGGTGGGATTGATGGTGGCATAGGCGGAAGCCGGCGGGCCTTCGATCGGCAGCGCATGGTGATCGGTGACGACCACGTCGATCCCCGCTTCACGCAGGCGGGCGATACGCGGCTCGTCGGAGGAGCCGCAATCGGCGGTGATCACCAGACTGGGGCGCGGTTTCAGCGCCAGCGTGCGCTCGACCAGCGGCAGGCTGATGCCGTAACCGTCGTTGATACGATGGCCGATCAGGCTGTGCAGTTTCGCGGATGGCACGCCGAACAGCTCGGTCATTGAACGCAGCATCACCACGTGCGAGGTGATCCCGTCGACATCGTAGTCGGTGAGAATGCCGATGTGTTCGCCCTCGCTCACCGCCCGCGCGATGCGCTCGGCACCCCGACGAGCGTCGCAGAGCTGCTCGGGGTGGTTGAGGTAGCGCAGCGCCGGTGCGGTCAGCGCCTCGAGCGGGCCATCGTGGCCGTGAAGGCGGCCGGCGAGAATCCGCGCCTGAAGCTCGCTCAGCCCGCCGTCCAGCCCGCGCCGATAGACGTCTTCGTCGCGGGGGCGCGGCTGAATGCGACGGCGGGAATGGTCGCGAATCACATCGGGCGAAGTTGAAAAAACAGGCATCTAGAACTCAGGTGAGTGCGGTCATGACGTGCTCGCAATAGGCCGGGCGCGACTGCAGGCGCGTGTACCACGCTGCCAGATGCGGCAGGTCAGGACGCGCGATATCCATCTCGAACCAGGCGTAGGCGAAGCAGCCCAGCGGGATATCCCCCATCCCCCACTCCGGCCCCGATAAAAAAGGCTGTTCGGACAATGTCCGGTCTGCCATGCCGAGTAGCGCGCCGCAGGCGGCAAGCCCTTTTTCGACAGCCTTGTCGTCCCGCTGCTCGACCGGCAGGCGCACCGTATTCCAGAACACGTCCCTGAAGGGCGATGCCAGTGACGATGTCGTCCAGTCCATCCACTTGTCGGCTTCGGCACGCGCGGCGGGGTCCCCGGCATGCAGAGAGTCGCGACCATATTTGGCGCATAGATAGCGCACGATCGCGTTGGATTCCCAAAGCACGAAGTCGTCGTCCTGGATACAAGGGATCAGACCGTTAGGGTTCATGGCCCGATAGGCGGGTTCGTTGATCACGCCATAGGCGCCGCCCGCATCGATTCGTTCGAAGGGCAGCTCCAGCTCCGCGGCACACCACAACACCTTCTTGACGTTGGTGGAGTTCGCCCGTCCCCATATCTTCAACATGACTCGTTCTCTCCCTGCCGTCCCATACGGCGTGTCGCGCCGTGCGCTTCGGCTCAGCGCCGGTTGTCGGCGACGAACGCCTGCACGGCTTTCAGCTCGGCAGGCAGTACACTGTAGCGCTCTTCGCGCTCGAGCAGGTCGGCCATGTGCGCTGGCAGCGGCACGCCGGAGAAGCCCGCCTTGACCACGGCTTCGGCGAACTTGGCCGGATGCGCCGTGGCCAGGGTGATCATCGGCGTGGTGGCGTCGGCGCGCGCGCGCTGCGCAGCCAGATAGCCGGTGGCGGTATGCGGATCGAGCAGTTCCTTGGTGCGATGACGCGCATCGCGAATGGCTTCGAGAATGGTGTCGTCGTCGACACTGAAGCTCGAGAACTTTTCGCGCAGCTTAGCCAGCGGCGCTTCGGCCAGCACCGCTGGTTCGCTCTGGAAGCGTTCCAGCAGCTCCCGCACGGCGTCTCCATCGCGATCGTAGGCGTCGAACAGCAGCCGCTCGAAGTTCGACGACACCACGATATCCATCGACGGCGCCAGCGTCGCTGCCAGCTCGCGCTTGGAGAAGTCGTTGTCTGCCAGAGTGCGGTGCAGGATGTCGTTGGCATTGGTAGCAATGATGAACTGCTTGACCGGCAGTCCCATCTGGTACGCCATGTAGCCGGCGAAGAGATTACCGAAGTTGGCCGACGGCACGCAGAAGCTGACTTCGCGGTGCGGCGCGCCCAGCGCCACGCCAGCGGCGACGTAGTAGACGATCTGGGCCATGATGCGCGCCCAGTTGATCGAATTGACCGCCACCAGCCGCTCCCCGTTCAGGAAGCCCTGATTGGCGAAGCTCGCCTTGACCATCGCCTGAGCGTCATCGAAGTTGCCCTCGATGGCGATATTGAAGACGTTGTCCGCCAGCACCGTGGTCATCTGGCGTCGCTGCACTTCGGAAACCCGGTTATGCGGATGCAGGATGAAGATGTCGAGATGATCGCAGTGGCGACAGCCCTCGATCGCCGCCGACCCTGTATCGCCGGAGGTGGCACCCATGATCACCGCACGCTCGCCGCGCTTGGCCAGAAAATGATCGAGGATCCGACCCAGCAGCTGCAGCGCGACGTCCTTGAACGCCAGCGTCGGGCCGTGGAATAGCTCGAGCAGGAAGTGGTTAGCGTCTAGCTGATTGAGCGGCACGATGGCATCGTGACTGAAGGTGGCGTAGGCGTCGCGGACCAGCCCGCGGAACGTCTCGTCGTCGATCTCGCCGCCGACGAACGGCTTCATCACTCGAAAGGCAATCTCAGCGTAGGAGAGCCCGGCCATGGAGGCCAGCTCCTCATGCGATAGCTGCGGCACCGTCTCGGGGACGTAGAGCCCGCCGTCGGTGGCCATGCCGGTCAACACCACTTCCTCGAAATTCAGCGCCGGCGCCTGGCCACGCGTACTGATATAACGCATATTTCACTCCGTGAGTGACGAGCTTCGAGCTGCGGGCTTCGAGTACAACCCGCTCGCGGCTTACGGCTCGGAACTGAAGTTATTCCTGTTCGTCCAGCGACTCCACCCGAATCCGCGTGACCGGACCGGCAATATCGGCCAACGATTCCAGCTGACGGATCGCTTCGTTCATGTGTTTCTCGCGCGTCCGATGGGTGAGCAGGATGATCGGCACCAGCTCACCCTCGGTGGCTTCCTTCTGGATGATCGCTTCGATCGAGATGCCCTGCTCGGCGAGAATCGTCGCGACCCGTGCCAGCACACCGGGGCGATCCACGGCCAGCAGACGCAGATAGTAGGCCGTGACGATCTCTTCCATCGGCAGGATCGGCAGCGCGTTGATCTCGTCGTTGACGCCGCTGAAGGCGAGATAGGGCACCCGATAACTATGCGCCGTGGCGATGTTCCGCGCCACGTCCAACAGATCGGCGACGACGGCCGACGCCGTGGGTTCGGCACCGGCGCCGGCACCGTAATAGAGGGTCGGGCCGACGGCGTCGCCCATCACGGCGATGGCGTTCTTGACCCCATGTACATTGGCCAGCAGCCGCTCCTTGGGGATCAGCGTGGGATGGACCCTTAGCTCGATGCCGTTCTCGCCGCGACGGGTGATGCCCAAATGCTTGATGGTATAGCCGAGATTGTCGGCCTGCTCGACGTCATCGGCGGTGATACGCGCAATGCCCTCGGTATAGGCGCGATCGAACTGCAGCGGCACGCCGTAGGCGATGGACGCCAGGATCGTCAGCTTGTGAGCGGCGTCGATGCCTTCGACGTCGAAGGTCGGGTCGGCCTCGGCATAGCCCAGCGCCTGCGCCTCGGCGAGCACGTCATCGAAAGCCCGCCCTTCGTCGCGCATATGAGTCAGGATGTAGTTGCCGGTGCCGTTGATGATACCGGCCAGCCACTGGATCCGGTTGGCACCCAGGCCTTCGCGCAGCGACTTTATCACCGGAATGCCGCCGGCGACAGCAGCCTCGAAGGCGACGATGACGCCCTTCTTGTGGGCGGCGTGGAATATCTCGTTGCCGTGGACGGCGATCAGCGCCTTGTTGGCGGTGACCACGTGCTTGCCGTGTTCGATCGCCGTCATCACCAGTTCGCGGGCGACGTCGTAGCCACCGATCAGTTCGACCAGCACATCGATATCGGGATTGCGCGCGACCTCGAAGATGTCGCGTGTCACCTTGACGCCGGACGTATCGCAGTCAGGGTTGTCACGCCGGGTACCGACCTGCTCGATGACAATGGGCCGGCCCGCACGCCGGGCGATTTCATCGGCGTTGCGCGTCAGAACGTCAAAGGTGCCACCGCCTACGGTACCAAGCCCGCAGATACCCACTCTCACCGGATCCAAGATGTCGCTCTCCCCTGCTGATATGTGCGTGCCGCATCACCCTCCGGGGCGGTGACCGCGGTTACGGCACCAGACGCCTTGCGGTATCCATCTCGACCCCATCGATCTCGACTTACAAAGTGCCCTGAAGGGCGGTCACGGTAGAAACCCCGGCGCCCCTTGTCAAGCTGGCGCGCGGGACGTGTCATGGCCGGTATCAGCTATCGCCATCGGTATCCACGTTCAGCATCGTCGCCAGGCGTTTGGCCGGCAGGTAACCCGGTACCATCCTGCCGTCGGGGAAGATGATCGCTGGCGTACCCTGGATGCCCGATTCGACCCCCAACTGGTACTGGGAGGCGATCGGCGCTTCACAGCTGGCAGAGCTCTTCACGCTGTCGCCACGGAACGCCGCGCTCATCGCCTCGGACCGGTTGTCGGAACACCACACGTCGGCCAGCTGTCGCGCCGCATCCGAATTGGGGCCCATTCGCGGGAAGGCCAGATAGTCGACCTCGATGCCCATGTCATTGAGCTGGGCCATCTCGGCGTGCAGCTTGTGGCAGTAGGGGCAGGTCGGATCGGTGAACACGGTGAGCCGGGCCTTGACCTCGCCAGCCGGCTTGTAGACCACGCGCGCGTCTTCGGGTACGGCGTCGACCAGCGCCCGGCGGCGCTCGTTGGCCGCCTGCTCGGTGAGATTGACCATCCCATCGTCGGCGTTCTGGTAGAGATCGCCCACGATCATGTACTGGCCTTCGGCGTCGGAATAGAGTGTATTGCCGCCACGCAGACGCACTTCATACAGCCCCGGGACCGGCGAATCGTCGATGGCCTCGATCGGGAGCGGCTGTCCGCTATGCGCATTGAGCTTGTCGGCCAGATCGGCCGGAGGCTCGGCAAACGCGCTGGACGCCACGGCGGAGGCCAGGGAAAGGCCCGCCAGGGCAAGGGCGGACAGTAAACGACTTCTCATGTTCAACCTCTTGGATGATGTTGGGCGTGCAGCGCTTCCAGCCGCGCCTGGGCCACGTGGGTATAGATCTGCGTGGTCGATAGGTCACTGTGACCCAGCAGTAACTGTACGACACGCAAATTGGCCCCATGATTCAATAAATGCGTGGCGAAAGCGTGGCGCAGCGTATGCGGAGACAGCGGTTTGTCGATCGCCGCGAGCTGCGCGTAGTGCTTGAGACGATACCAGAACGTCTGGCGAGTCATGAAACCGTCATGACGCCCCGGAAACAGCGGCGGCTGGCGGATGTCATGCATCAACTCGTTACGCCCCTGGCGCAGATAGCGCTCGACCCACGCCAGCGCCTCTTCGCCCAATGGCACCAGGCGCTCCTTGTCGCCCTTGCCGCGCACCATTACCACCCCCTGGCGCAGATTGACCGCGGCAACGGTCAGCTCCACCAGTTCCGTGACCCGCAGCCCGCAGGCATAAAGCACTTCCAGCATGGCGCGATCACGCAGGCCCAGAGCGGTCTCGACGTCCGGTGCCGTGAGCAGCCGATCGACATCCTCCTCTTCGAGCGTCGACGGCAACCCCGGCTGCACCCGCGGCGGCCGAATCTCCGCCAGCGGATCGTAATGCATCAGGCTCTCGGCCAGCGCCCAGCGGTAGAAGCGACGCAGGCAGGAGAGCTGACGGGCGATGGAGCGTGCGTGGTAGCGCTCGCGACACGTCTCGACGAAGTCGCTCAGCGTAGTATCGCCGGGCGCCAGCAGTCGTTCGTTCTGCGCGTCGAGATAGGCAATCCACGCGGTCAGATCGCGGCGATAGGCACTCAGCGTATGCTCGCTGACACCCCGTTCCAGCCACAGCGCATCGAGGAAGGCATCGCGTCGGTCGTGATCGTTCATGCGGCTCCCGGACGGAAAGTGACGGAACAAGACGGAGGATGACGATTACAGAAAGCGTACCATCATAACGCGAAAACCCCGCGAGNNCTCGCGGGGTTTTCGTAGGTCCTGCCAGACACGCTCCGGCATCAGCAGGAGCGCGTGGATCAGCGGCGTGCGCTGATCAGCCCAGCTTTTCCTTGATCCGCGCAGACTTGCCGCTACGCTCACGAAGATAGTACAGCTTGGCCTGACGCACGTCACCGCGACGCTTGACTTCGATACCGGCCACCAGCGGGCTGTAGGTCTGGAAGGTACGCTCGACGCCGACACCGTGGGAAATCTTGCGCACGGTGAAAGCGGAGTTGAGGCCGCGATTACGCTTGCCAATAACGACGCCTTCGAAAGCCTGCAGACGTTCACGAGTCCCTTCCACCACCTTGACCTGGACGATGATGGTATCGCCGGGCGCGAACGGCGGGATTTCCTTGCTCATCTGCTCGTTTTCGAGCGCCTGGATCACCTTGCTCTTGCTACTCATGTCTTGCTCCTCGTTTGAAAAACATCCCTGGAGGACGTTTCGTGATCCCGGCGCCCGCCAAAAGAGAGTCGGGGCGGAATCGGACTCGTGGGTGACGCATACAGGCCGATTCGATCGCGCCTCATGCACCGCCGTCGCGGGAGGCAGGGCTTTCCGCGACGTGTTCATCGATGAATTCATCGAGCAGCTGACGCTGTTCGCGATCCAACGTTCGGCTCTCCAACAGATCCGGACGCCTGAGCCAAGTGCGCCCGAGAGATTGCTTCAGTCGCCAGCGGCGAATCCACTCGTGATTGCCGCTGAGCAGCACGTCCGGCACCCGGTGACCATCGATCACTTCGGGCCGCGTGTAGTGCGGACAGTCCAGCAGGCCATCGGCGAACGAATCTTCGCTGGCCGACGCCTCATGTCCCAGCACGCCCGGCACTTCGCGGGCCAGCGCATCGATCATCACCATGGCCGGCAACTCGCCGCCGCTGAGCACGTAGTCGCCGATCGACCACTCTTCATCGATATCGGCCTCGACAACGCGCTCGTCGATCCCTTCGTAACGCCCCGCCACGACGATCAATCCGTCACGCGACGCCAGCTCGCGAGCCCCGGCCTGATCCAGCCTGCGCCCCTGAGGCGAGAGATAGATCACGCGAGGCCGATGACCGGCCGCTTCGGCGCCGGCACGCGCGTCGGCCAATGCACCGCGCAACGTATCGACCTTCATCAGCATGCCTGGGCCGCCGCCATAAGGACGATCGTCGACAGTGCGATGCCGATCCGAGGCGTAATCTCGAGGGTTCCAGAAAGCCATTTCCAGCAACCCGCGTTCCACGGCACGTCCGGTAACGCCATGCCGGGTAATGGCCTCGAACATCTCCGGAAACAGGGAGACGACACCAATCCACACGGTACGCTTCTCCTGGCCGCCGGCCGCCAACCCCTCGATTCCCGAGGTCAGAAGGACGGATCCCACTCCACGATCATGGACTGCGCGCCGAGATCGACCTGAACGATCACGTCGTCAGGCAAAAACGGCAGCAACCGTTCTCGATCATCGAGGCTACCCTCGGAGGGTTTGATCACCAGCACATCGTTGGCGCCGGTCTCGAACAGATGATCGACTCGCCCCAGCTTGACGCCATCACGGGTCGAAACCTCGAGGCCTTCCAGCTGGTGCCAGTAATATTCGCCGCTATCCAGTTCAGGTAGCGCCGTCTTCTCCATCAACACCTCGGCACCGGCCCACTGCTCGGCCAGCTCTCGGGTGTCGATACCTTCCAGTCGTACCACCAAACCCTTGCCCTGGGGCCGCGCATCGAGCAGGCGCCGTGTCTGGCGCTCGCCGTGCATCGACAACACCCATGTCGGATAGTCGAAGATGCCCTCGGCCGGGCTGGAGTACGAATAGACCTTGAGCCAACCTTTCACACCGTGCGGACTGGTCAGACGCCCCAGCACCACATGCTGCGCCTCCTCGCCCTGCCTGGAGTCAGCCTGTTCGGCATTGCCCTGCGTGGACTTATCCTGCGTGGATTTGTCCAGACTGGGCTTGTCCTGATCGGGCTCGCGAGACGCTTGCGGCATGACGATCGAACTCAGGCCTGAGCCTTGCGAGCTTCTTTGACCAGCTCGGCGACGCGCTCGGAGACCTGCGCACCCTGAGACTGCCAGTGGGTGACGCGGTCCAGATCGACGCGCAGACGCTCTTCCTGGCCGCGAGCGACCGGATTGAAGAAGCCGACGCGCTCGATGAAGCGGCCGTCGCGAGAAACGCGAGAGTCGCTGACGGTCAGGTGATAGAAGGGACGCTTCTTGGCGCCACCACGTGCCAGACGAATGGTTACCATTGCGTTGATAATCCTTCGGTTAAGTTAATCGTTACGCCACGAAATCAAGTCTTCTCGAACACTAGCCCGAGACGAAGACGCAGCATTCTACGGAAAAGGCCGCGTCTTGGGAACCTTTTGTTGAGATCGGCGAAAGCGTCGATCCCGAAGCGGGTGCCGAGTCCAGCGCAAGCCTCAGCGGCGCGGAAAACCGCCGCCGCCCATGCCACCCATACCCCCGGGACCGCCCATGCCACCAGGACCGCCCGGGCCTCCGGGACCACCCCCGCCCATCATGCCGGACATCCCGCGCATCATCTTTTGCATGCCGCCCTTCTGCCCGGCTTTTTTCATCATCTTCTGCATCTGCTTGTGCTGTTTGAGCAGACGGTTGAGATCCGGCACCTGGAGGCCAGCGCCGGTGGCGATACGGCGCTTGCGCGAGCCATTGATGATCTCGGGCTTGCGACGTTCCTGAGGCGTCATCGAGTTGATCAGCGTCTCGAGCTTGCCGAACTCCTGCTCGGCGCCCTTGTTCTGAGCCATATCCGCCATCTGCCCCATGCCCGGCATCTTGGACATCAACCCGCCCATGCCACCCATCTTCTTGAGCTGCTGGAGCTGATCGCGGAAGTCCTCGAGATCGAACCCCTGACCCTTCTTGACCTTCTTGGCCAGGCGTTCGGCCTTGCCCTTGTCGACGTTGCGCTCGGCTTCCTCGATCAGCGACAGCATGTCGCCCATGCCGAGAATGCGCGAGGCCACGCGATCGGGGTGAAAGGGTTCGAGAGCATCGACCTTCTCGCCCATGCCCATGAACTTGATCGGCTTGCCGGTGACATGACGGACCGACAGGGCGGCACCGCCACGCGCGTCACCGTCGGCCTTGGTCAGGATCACCCCGGTCAGCGGCAGGGCATCACTGAACGCCTTGGCGGTATTGGCGGCATCCTGACCGGTCATGGCGTCGACGACGAAAAGCGTCTCCTGCGGCTGAATCGCCTGATTCAGCGCCTGGATTTCGGCCATCATCGCCTCGTCCACCGCGAGTCGGCCGGCGGTATCGACGATCACCACGTCATGGAACTGGATCTTGGCGTGCTTGATCGCCGCCTCGGCGATCGCCACCGGCTGCTGGGCGCTGGTCGACGGAAAGAAATCGACCTCGACTTCTTTCGCCAGCGTCTCGAGCTGATCGATGGCCGCGGGGCGATAGACGTCGGCCGAGACCACCAGCACTTTCTTGTTCTCGCGCTCGCGCAGATACTTGGCCAGCTTGGCCACGGACGTGGTCTTGCCCGCGCCCTGCAGACCGGCCATCAGCACCACGGCGGGCGAACCGCGCAGCGTTAGCGATTCATTGGCCTGACCCATGATCGCTTCCAGCTCCTGCTGGACGATCTTGACGAACTGCTGACCCGGCGAGAGGCTTTTCGACACCTCCTGCCCGACCGCCCGTTCGCGAACGCGGTCGACGAAATCCTTGACCACCGGCAGCGCGACGTCCGCTTCCAGTAGCGCCCGGCGCACTTCACGCAGGGTGTCCTTGATGTTGTCTTCGGTCAGACGCGCCTGGCCGGTGATCGACTTGAGCGTCTGCGAGAGGCGATTGGAGAGACTTTCGAACATGTAACGCTCCGGGCGACGATGCCTGGCGCCACCGTTGCTCGAAACAAGCTCGCGGCGCCGCTAGAAGGAATGTGGCAAGCATTATACGCATGGATGGCGCTTGGCTCCATGCAGCGAGATCGGGAGAGGCGATCACCGAACCGGCGGCTAACGAGTCCGCAAGGCAAAGCGCGAGGAGAGAGGCTATCGCTGGGCGAGGTGGCGGTGATTGGGTATAGTAGCCGCGAAACGCGACTGGCTATCATCTAGCCAACCCGCACCTTAAATTCTTTCATCGTCATGGCGGCTGCTAGCCACGATCCGCTAGTCAGAAGACCGCCCACGAGGCCAAAACACCGATGCCGGCGCTTCCTTTCGCCCTTGTCGCCATTATCTGCTATCTCGCCGCTGGGCTATGGCAAAGCCTGAGCCTCGCCCGCCGCGTGACCGAACGCCCGAACTGGGTTCGCGGGGCAGGGCTGATCGCCCTGGTCTGCCACAGCCTCATCGTTGGCCTGGCCATCATCGGCCCGCAAGGGCTGCACCTGGGGCTAACCCAGAGCGCCGCGCTGGTCGGCTGGCTGGTCGTGGCGCTGCTGCTGCTGGCCAGCTTGTTCAAGCCCGTGCTAAATGCCGGCGTATGCGTCTTTCCGCTGGCCGCGGTCACCATCGTCGGCGTCGTCGGCATGCCGAGCCGAATGATCGAATCCGGCGTTTCTCCCGGTCTCTACTTTCATATTCTGAGTTCGATCGCGGCGTTCTCGTTTCTCGCCATCGCCGCCGTTCAGGCGGCGCTGCTGGGCTTTCAGCACCACGAGCTCAAACGCCGCCACACTGGCGGCATCGTTCAGGTCCTGCCACCGCTGACCCGCATGGAACAGCTGCTTTTCGAACTGATCTGGTGCGGCATGCTGCTGCTGACGGTCGCCATCGTCAGCGGCTTTTTGTTCGTCGACAACCTGTTCGCCCAGCATCTGGCCCACAAGACCATTCTGTCGCTGCTGGCATGGCTGATCTTCGCCGGTCTGCTGGCAGGCCATCACTACCTGGGCTGGCGTGGCCAGAAGGCGGTGCGCTGGACACTGGCCGGCGCCGCCGTGCTGGTGCTGGCCTTCTTCGGCACCAAGTTCGTGCTCGAATACATCTTCCATTACAACGCCTGATCGGCACACCAAGCCGATAGGCGCAACCGGTTCGGCCATCGGCAACGTTGACAGCGTTCAGCCAACGCCCTACAACAATCTGACAACTCCACGAGGAATTCCCCGCCTTGAGCGATGACATGCCCTTGGGCCTCATGCTGGGCCTGCTCTTCATCCTGGTTTGCCTTTCAGCATTCTTCTCCAGTTCCGAAACCGGCATGATGTCGATCAATCGATATCGGCTGAATCATCGAGCCAATGCCGGATCCCGCTCGGCCATTCGTGTCGTCGAACTGCTCAAGCGCCCCGACCGTCTGCTGGGCGTGATCCTGATCGGCAACAATCTGGTCAACAACCTCGCTGCCTCCATCGCCACCATCGTCGCCATTCACTTCTTCGGTGACGTCTCCGGTCCGGCGATCGCCACTCTGGTGCTGACGATCGTGGTGCTGATTTTCGGCGAGGTGACGCCCAAGACCTACGCGGCAATCAAGCCCGATCGCGTCGCGCTCCCCGCCTCGCTGATACTGGCCCCGCTGTTGCGGCTGTTCTATCCCGTCGTGTGGCTGGTCAATGCCGTCTCCAACGGGCTACTGCGTCTGATGGGCGTACGCCA
Organism: Salinicola halophyticus; assembly: GCF_003206695.1. Classification (GTDB taxonomy): domain Bacteria; phylum Pseudomonadota; class Gammaproteobacteria; order Pseudomonadales; family Halomonadaceae; genus Salinicola; species Salinicola halophyticus. The sequence continues at coordinate 315,094 of NZ_PZJN01000001.1, forward strand.
TCTGGATGCCGGCGCCGACAGCCTGACTCGCGACGAACTGCGCAGCGTGGTGCATGAAGCGGGATCGCTGATTCCCGGCCGTCACCAGGCGATGCTGCTGTCGATCCTCGATCTGGAAAACGTCACCGTCAACGACATCATGGTGCCGCGTCACGAGATCGTCGGCCTCGATCTCGACGACGACCTGGAAACCCTGCTGGCCCAGATGCGTCAGAGTCAGCACACTCGACTGCCGATCTTCAAAGGCGACATCAACAACATCATCGGCATTCTGCATCTGCGCAATGCCGCCCGCTTCCTCTCCAAGCCTGATCTGAATAAGGCCGCGATCGTGCAGGAGGCCCGCGAGCCCTACTTCATCCCCGAGTCGACGCCGCTGCATACGCAACTGCTCAACTTCCAGCGGCAGAAGCGCCGGATCGGCGTGGTCGTCGATGAGTACGGTGACGTGCAGGGCCTGGCCACGCTGGAAGATATTCTGGAAGAGATCGTCGGCGAGTTCACCACCGATGTCGCCGGCACCTATCGCGAGATTCACCCGCAGACGGACGGCGGCTACGTGATCGAAGGCACGGCCAACATTCGCGAGGTCAACAAGGCGCTGGGCTGGGAGCTGCCGACCGATGGCCCCAAGACCCTCAACGGCCTGATCCTGGAAGAACTCGAATCCTTCCCCGACGCCCAAGCCTGCCTGCAGATCGGCACTACGCGCCTCGAGATTCTCGAGATCGGTGACAACCTGATCACTTCAGTACGTTGCTGGCAGCAGGGCGTTCGCCGCCGCAGCACCGAGTAGACGGATTCTAGACCGGGCCGCCCGGATGCTTCGACAGGCTCTGATCGGCCGCGCGCTTGAGCCCCCGAACGCGACGCTCCAGGATTCTCCGCGGTGATTGGCCGGCCGGAATCGCCTCCCCGAAGACCAGCAGGATCCGGGCTCGCAGTCGTCGCGGCCGTTTGGTCAGCGCCTTGCCATCCTTGTTGGAGGTCCACGACCCCCACAAGCCCGACAGCGCCGCCGGCACCACCGGTACCGGGTCCCGCGCCAGCATCAGATCCAGCCCCCGGCGAAAGGCGTGCACCTCGCCGTCCGGCGTCAGCCGCCCCTCCGGAAAGACCATCACCACTTCACCGTTGCGCAGTGCTCGACTGACCTCTTCCAGGGCACGACGGACGCCGCCCGGGTCCCGTCGATCGGAGTCGACGGGAATCGCCCCGGCGATTCGGAAAAACCAGTGAATCCAGGGGTTTTCGTAGATCGGCCGATCCATCATGAAGCGCAGCGGGCGCGGGCAGGCGCCACCCAGTACCAGGGCATCCATGAAGCTGACGTGATTGCAGACCACTAGCGCGGGGCCGGTCGCTGGGATATGTTGCCGACCGCGACAGCGCAGCCGATAGAGCACCTGAACCAGCACAAAGATCAACAGTCGCAGCGCGGGTCGCGGGTTGCGCATCAGCAGCGCCACGCCCACCAGCAGCGATAGCCACCCGAGGCAGGCGAACAGCACGGTAAGCGACAGCCCCAGCACGCTCAGCATCACGATGCCGAAGACGGCGGACAGAATCATGAACAGCGCGTTGAGAATATTGTTGGCGGCGATCATGCGGGCGCGACGCTCTTCACGACTGGCCAGCTGCATCAGGGTATAGAGCGGCACGCTGTAGAGACCACCCCCAAGCCCCACCAGTCCGAGCAGGGTGCTCATGCGCCAGAACTCGGTCAGCGCCAGCAGCTCCGGGAGCGCCAGTGTCTCGCCGCTGAAGTCCGTCTGCGAGGCCAGCTCGATACCGGAAACCCCGATCACCAGCGCCCCGATCGGCACCAGCCCCAGCTCCAGACGGCCCGCCGACAGTCGCGAGCAGAGCAAGGCGCCGAGCCCGACCCCTACCGCGAAAGCGCCCAGCAGAAAGCTGACGGCGCCCTCGCTGCCGTGGACGACATCACGCACCCAGGCCGGTAGCTGGGTCAGATAGCAGGCCCCCAGAAACCAGAAGAAACTGATACCGATCAGTGCCGGACGCACTTTTTTTTCGGCAAGCCCGTCGCGCATGACCTGCCAGGTTCCCGACAGCGGTCGCCAGGCAACGCGACCGCTGACGCTCGACGGTGCCGGGGGAATCTTGAGACTGGCAGCGACACCGATGATCGCGATGAGAACCAGGCTCCCGGCAATCGCGGCGCGCTCCAGCGAACCGTCCAGCGATGTCAGCACGCCGGCCAGCAGTGTGCCGAGCAAGATCGACACGAACGTGCCCAGATTGACCCAGGCGTTGCCCTTGACCAACTCGGTGGCCGCCAGATGCTGCGGCAGAATCGCGTACTTTACCGGGCCGAAAAGCGCTGACTGCGTACCCATCATGAACAGCAGCGCCAGCAGCAAACCGAATAGTTCGAACCAGACCGCCACCGCGGCGGCGATCATCGTCACCAGCTCAAGCAACTTGAGTCGGCGTACGAGTCGTTGCTTGTCGAGGTGATCGGCGAGCGTCCCGCCCCAGGCGGAAAACAGAAAGAAAGGCAGAATGAACAGTCCCGCCGCCAGGTTGTTGAGCAGCCCGGTGTCCCAGCCATAACGGGGAACCGCGACGAAGGTCAGCAACAGCAGCAGGACGTTCTTGAATAGATTGTCGTTGAAAGCACCCAGCGCCTGGGTCCAGAAGAACGGAGCAAACCGGCGCTGGGCCAGCAACCCCCGAATCACGAAGGATCCGGCAGGTAGCGCAGGCCATTCAGGGTCATCGTCAGCAGCTGATCGAGCAGGTCGCCGGCTTCCATCGGCTGTCCCTGCCAGTAGCCGAGGCGATCGTTGAGCCCGAGCTGAACCAGACCATGCACGCTGCCCCACAGCGTGCGCGCCATGCGTTTGGCAGCAACGTCGTCGAGCGCGGGCTGGTATGCCTTGAGAGCGCTTTCGACGCGCAGGAACAGGGCATCGATAATATGGGTCTGGCGTTCGTCCAGCTCCCCTTCGTCCGCCAGCGGATATTCGAACAGCATCTGCCAACGATGGGGTTCATGCTGGGCGAACTGCCAGTAGGCCATCGCCAGGGCCTTGAGCTGGGGAGTCGGCTCGGCATCCTCGAGCCAGGAGACAGCAGCGCCCATACGATCGAGCGTCTCGATATTGACGTACTGGAGCAGGTTGCTGAAGCTGCCGTAGAGTTTGAGCAGCGTGCTCGGCGCGCAACCCACATCGCGAGCCAGCGAGCGCAGCGACAGCGTGTGCACAGGATTTTCACGTAGCCAGGCATCGCAGGCCGCCATGACCTGAGCATGGAGCGCCTCGGGGGCGTGCTGTCGCGGTCGAGCCATAAAATCCCTCGCTCGGAATAGTGTCGAAGTGCTGCCGATGCTGCAAAAGCCGGGAAATCTTGTTGTCGACTTAAAATCGAACAGCGTTTCCCAGCATATCGCCATACCGTATAAACGCAAGCGCCATGCGCATTAAGGTGACGATTTCGTGAGACTTTTACGTCGACCACCAATAGCGGTGTCATGCCCTGGGGTCGTCGCGGCGAGCGCAATAACGTCTTGGCCCCGAACTCTCGGTGGCATACGCTGTGGCCCCTGCCACCCGATCACCTGTCATCGATCACCTGTCATCGATTACCAACGAGGAGAGACCATGGCCGGTCGACTGCACGTCGACGACTGGACACGACATCCGACGAGCCCCGCTTTTCGAGCTGTCGATTCGCCGATATTCAGCCCCAACCTGGCCCCCCGCCACTGGCTTTCGATCCTGCGCCAGGAAGCGGAGACGACGGTTCTGCGAGACGCGTTCTGGGGGCTGACGCCAACCTGGCTGAAAGTCCTGGATCAGGCGCCTCACTGCGCCCGTGCCGAGTCGCTCGACGAGCGCCCGATGTTTCGCGAGGCATTGGCCGAACGGCGCTGCCTGGTGCCCGTGACCGGCATCTACGTGTGGCAGGCCGGGCTGCGCGGCAAGCAGCCGTTCCTGGTCACGCATACCGACCGTTCGCCGCTGCTGCTGGCCGGTATCTGGAGTCGCTACGCACCGGAGACCGGTGAATCCCGGGACTCGTTTGCGCTGATCACGGTGCCCGCCACGGAGATCGTCGCCCCCATGAGCGATCGTCTGCCGGCGATCATCGACGCGTCCCAGGCCGAGACATGGCTATCGCCCGGAACGCCGTCTGGCTCGGCCCGAGAGCTCCTCGGCGCGGCCGACAGGGAACTTCTGGGCGCATTCCCGGTATCTAGACGGGTGAACGATCCCGCCTATCAGGACTGGAACTGCGCCTACCCGATCGGCGCCATGCGGGTGTGGACCGCCTGAAGGATCGCTGGACGTCTTCTACTTCTCTCTTCGTCGTCGCCCTTATTCAACATTGCCTTTGTTCAACACCGAGCCGATCTTATTCACTACCGAGACAATCGTATGCAGGAATCCCGTTCTCGAGCGCTATCGCATGGCTCTCTCTCGCACGCGTCAGACTTCTCTGACAGCGTTACATCGCCGCGGGCCGGTCTGCGCACCTGGTTTGCTGCCGGCTATCTGGCCATCGGCCTGGCGCTGGCGTTCGTGGTCACGCCGGTAGAAGCCGTCGCCAGCTCCGAATCCGCCGATGCCGCCCAGCCGACCCAGAGTCAACCGCTTCAAGGCCAGCTGATCCAGAGCCCGAATGACGACCGCCAGTATCGCGCCATCACGCTCGACAACGGGCTTCAGGCACTACTGGTCAGCGACCCCGATGCCGACAAGGCGGCCGCCGCCATGGATGTCTCGGTGGGCAGCGACAACGATCCGGCCGACATGCCGGGGCTTGCTCACTTTCTCGAACACATGCTGTTTCTGGGAACCGAGGGCTATCCCGACCCGGATGGTTACCAGCGTTTCATCAGCCAGAACGGCGGTTCCCACAACGCCTTCACCGCGGATCAGGACACCAATTTCTATTTCGACGTCGATCCGAGCGCCTTTCCCGAAGCTCTCGACCGCTTCTCGCAGTTCTTCGTGTCGCCACAGTTCAACCCGGACTACGTCGATCGCGAGCGACATGCGGTGAATTCCGAGTACCAGGCACGCCGCGACGATGACGCCCGCCGCATCAACGAAGCGCTGAGCCAGGCGCTCAATCCCGATCATCCGATCAATCATTTCTCGGTCGGCAGCCTGGAGACACTCAACAGCGACAAGCGCCCGCTGCGTCAGGCCCTGCTCGATTTCTACCAACAGCACTACGACGCCAACGTCATGCATCTGGCCGTGCTCGCGCCGGAGCCGCTGGACACGATCGAACAGCAGGTGCGTCAGCGCTTCGGCGCGGTGCCCGATCGCGACCTGGAAAAACCGGTCGTCGATCAACCGCTGGCCAGGCACGACGATCTGCCGGCGTCGCTGCGCATCAAGACCAACGAGGCACGGCGCCAGCTCGAATTCCTGTTCCCCATCGACGACCCGATCCTCGAGTACGCCGACAAGCCGGTCGATTATCTCGCCAACCTGCTGGGTCACGAAGGTGAAGGCAGCCTGCTGGCCGCTCTACGCAAGGCCGGCTGGGCCGACGGGCTCTCTGCCGGCACGACCCAGAGCGACGGTCAGCATGCGCTGTTCGATATCTCCATCAGCCTGACGCCGGAGGGCGAGAATCACCTCGACGACATCCAGGCGAGCCTGTTCGACCAGATCCGGCGAATCCGCGATCACGGTGTCGACGCCTGGCGCTACGACGAACAGGCCAAGCTGGCCGAACAGAGCTTCCGTTTTCAGCAGCGCAGCGAGCCGATCGATACCGTCAGTTCCATGGCGATGAGCCTGGCGCACTATCCGCTCGAGGACGTGCAGTACGCGCCCTACCGTATGGATCGTTTCGATGCCGCCGCGATCGACGAGATTCTCGACCGGCTGACAGCGGACAACCTGCTGCGGGCCTACAGCGGACCGGACGTCTCGGGTGACGAAACCACACAATACTTCGCGACCCCCTACACCTTGACGCGTCTCGACGACTGGCCTCGCGGAACGTCACTCGACGGACTGACGCTTCCCGAGCCCAACCCCTATATCGCCGAGGACCTGAGCGTCCAGCCGTTCGATAGCGCCGAACCCGCGCGCCTCGTCGAGTCACCCAGCGTCGAGATCTGGCACCAGCCCAACAGCGAATTCGGCGCGCCGCGGGTCGAGTGGCGCTTCAGTCTGCAGAACCCCGATGCCACGCAGGACGCCCGCCACGCCGCGCTGACACGCCTGCTGGCCGGATGGTTGAACGACGGCCTCAACGAGCGCTTCTATCCCGCGTCGCTGGCCGGCCAGGATTTCGCCGCCTACGCTCACGGCCGTGGCATCACCCTGGCGTTTTCCGGCTGGCGCGACCATCAGGATCGACTGATGCAGACCGTCGTCGAGCAGCTCGAGCAGGGCGAGATCACCGCCGACAGCATTGCCCGAGTCAAGCAAGGGCTGAAACGTAGCTGGGAGAACGCCCCGCAGGATGCGCTTTACCAGCAGGCGCAGCGAACGCTGGGCGAAGCCCTGATGCGACCCCAGATCAGCACCCGCAACATGCTGGCCGCGCTCGACGGCCTCGGCGTGGAGGATGTACGCGACTATCGTCAGCGATTCCTGAGTCAGCTCTACGTTCAGGCCATGGCGGTGGGCAACCTCGATGCCAAGCTTGCCAGACGCGAAGGGTTACTGGTCGCCAACGCGCTGGCGCCCCAGCTTCACGCCGACGACAACCCGCCATTGAGCGTGCTCGATGTGCCGTCGAACGCGCCGGCGCTGCACCCCGCAACGACACGAAATGACGCCGCCGTGCTGCGCTATCTTCAGGGCCCCGATCTCTCGCTGCAGAGCCAGGCCAGTCTGGCCGTGATCGGGCAGCTGATCGGCCCCCCGTTCTTTGCCAAACTGCGTACCGACGAGCAGCTCGGGTATATCGTCAGCGCCGGCTACGCGCCGTTCATGGATGCCCCAGGGCTGATGATGCTGGTGCAGTCGCCAAGTGTCGCAAGCGATACCATCGGCCAGCGCATGGACGCTTTCCTGAAGACGTTCGATCAGCGCATCGAGACGCTGAGCGATGACGATCTGGCGCCTTATCGGCAGGCCGTGCGGCAGCAACTGCTGCAGCGCGATCAATCGCTGTCGGCGCGCGCCGACCGGCTATGGCAGACGCTTGCCTATCCGCAGGTTGATTTCGATCGCCGCCAGCAACTGGCTGCACAGGTCGACAAGCTGAGTGTCGAGGAGATCCGCAGCGCCTGGCAGACCCTGCGCCACAGCCCGGCGCTCGACATCACCGCCGACCCGCGCGATCAACCCAGTGACGTCGATGCGCTGACCAGTGACTTCGAGCCTTTGACACAATAGGGCCCCGCATCGTTGCGGATCCGTCAACGCAAAACCCCAGCCGTCTGGCTGGGGTTTCGTCGTTGGCGCAGGCTCGGCGCGGTCGATTATTGGATGGTGCCTAGAAACGTATCTTCAGATTGGCGCCGACACTCTGGTCCCGTGCATCGCTGGCCAGTCTGCCCGTGTAGCCTACCCCCACCGAGGTTGCCGACGAAAGCGCCATATCGATCCCGGTTTCGAGCGTGATCGCGTCCTCGCCCACCGGCACGGCGTCGACCGAAAAGGCGTCTCCGCCCCGGAATGCCTGGTCTGCCGTCGGCGTCCGCTCGCCAAAAGCGTGCTGCCAACCGACCGCCGCCTGCCAACCGGCGTTTACACTGCCGATCTCGAATGGCGTTGTCGACCGCAGTCCCAGCGTCGAAAAGGTGACATCCGCGTCCCCGTCCTGGCCCTGCAGGCCCGCCTCCCCGCCCTCCTGATAGCCGTCGCTATGCAGATCGACATAGGCAAGCCCGGCGTAAGGCTCCAGCCGAGTCCGGCCCGCCGTCAGAGAGATACCGATCTCGCCGAAGACCTGGGCGGTGCGAGCATCATAGGAAGCCTTGGCCGTCTCGACGTCCGCGACGTCGATCGAGCGGCGCGTGTCGAGGTCGTGCCAGGATTGCGCCGCGCCCAGACGCAGTCCCAACGGCCCGAAGGATCGGCCGGCGTAGGCGGCCAGGGTGTAGCTGTCGATATCGGCGGACGAGTCGCGACGGTCGACATCGTAGTCCGAGCGGCTATAGCCACCCGCCAAGCCGAGTCGCCATGCGCTATCGCCAGCGGTACCCACCAGCGTATCGACGCCCACGAAGAGCCCGTGTGTCGAGCGCTCCAGCCTAGCCGCGTTATCGTCGCCGTCACTCTCGCCCCAGCCGCCGAAACCTTGCAGCCAGGCCCCCGACCGGTCTTTGGATAGCGCTTTCGTCGCCGGTGAGGCGCCCGAGGCGATGGCGACGTGGGAGTAACCCGCGTCGGCACCACGCATCCGGTCGAACACGGCCTCGCGCACGAATCGGCTCTCCTCGATCAGCCCGGTGCGCGCGCTGGCATGTATCTCGCCGGAAAGCGCGTCGTAATCGTGGCGAAGCTTGGCGGTATCGGTCGTGCTGATGATCGTGTCATAGAGACCGTTGCCCGCGCCCAGACTCTCGAGCCCGGCCGCTGCCGCCCGCTGATTATCGCTCGCGGCGAGATCGGCGAAGCGGGTGTCGTTGCGCGTGACGTCGAGCACCACGGCGTTCGCCTGATAATCCAGATCGAGATCGAAAAACGGCGAATACGCCTCGGGATCGGTGTAGCGCCCGCTGACGCCCTCGGTCGCGGTAAGCAGGGTGTAGCTCGAGGCCGCATAAGCGGCATCCGACAGTGGCGTCACCACGAGATCACCCGCCATTGTCGCCGTGCCATCGACGCGGATCCGATCAGCGCTGGTTGGATTGGCACTGGCTGGATCGGCGCTGGTTGAATCGGCGCTGGCTGGATCGATAGTCGCGCCGCCATCGATTTCTGCCAGATAGGTGGAACCAGCGGTCTGCTGATAATTGCCGGCCACGTTCAGCTGGCCGACGGAGTGACCGGGCGAAATCGTGCCATTCATGGTCACGTCACCCAGCGTGCCGTTGCCCTCGAGCAGCCCATCGGCCGCGACCGTCAGCGCGCCATCCAGCGTGCCGTCGAGATCGAGCCGGCTGCCACTGGCGAGGTCGATCCCGTCCGCATATCGCTGAGTGCCGGTGAGCCGCCAGTCACCATTGACCGAGAGCGACTCGAAACTGTCGCCGCCGGCGAACTCACCGCCACCGTCGAGAACGATGCTATCGACGCCGTCCCCGCCGTCGATGCGACCATCGAAACTCCCGCCAGTCCCGACGACCAGCGTGTCGTCGCCATCGCCGAGCGCCAACGCCAAGCCGTTACCGCCGGCGATCAGCCCCGAATTGACGACGGTGTCGTCGAAGTCGCCCTCCAGCGAAATGCCGTAGCCGTCGACGCCTTCGATGGTGCCGCGGTTGACGATCGTGGTCTCGCCATAAGCGCCGCCGCTGCTGCCATCGTCGATCAGAATGCCGTTGTCGGCGCCGCTGATCAGCGCACTCTCGCTGGCATTGACGATGGCGCCGCCACCCATGGCGATCCCTTCGCTCTGATTGGGCGTATCGCCCGGCTTCTGGCCCTTGGCGCCGGTTCCCCGAATCGTGCCGCCGTTGGTGATCTCGCCGATGTAGTCGACATCCACGCCGTCGCCGTCGCCCAGTTCGGAGTCGCTATCGATATCACCGCTGATCAGGCCCTCGTTGACGACCGTTCCATTGCCATCGGAGCCGACACCCGAACCATTGCGACCCCGGATCGTCGCCCCGGCCGCGTTGTAGACGGTCACGTCGACGTCGGTGGTGATGCCGTGGCGCGCGCCGGAGATCGTGCCGCCGGCCAGGTTGTTGATCGTCGCGGCATGGCCTTGAAGATCGACGCCGTCGTTGGAGGCGTCAGGCTCGGCGCTGTTGGAAACGATGGTGCCGGCATTGTTAACCGTGGCGCCCTCGCCGGGACGCACGCCATCGGCATCTTCGGCCCGGATTTCGCCGCCGGCGTAGTTGTTGATCGTGACGTCGACCTGGCCGGACTCGATGTGATCGAAATCGATCGCCTGACCGGCATCGTCGCCGGTGCCGGAGGAGAGAATCAGGCCGTCGTTGTCGACCGTGACGACGCCGTTGGCGCCCTGCTGGTCGTCATCGCCATCGATTCGCACGGCGTCGTCGATGGACTCGATGATCCCGGTACTGTCGTTGGTCAGATGAAATTCGGAGAGGTTGGCGACATCGGCGACATTGATCGCCCGATTGGCGGAGGCCGTCGACAGAATCCGGCCCGCGTTATCGATGGTGATCGTGCCGGCACCCGGGCGAATCGCATCGTTGTCGTCGGCCTCGATCAGGCCACTTTCGGCATTGCTGATCGTGACGACGGCCGTCGGCGATTCGATCGAGTCGAAATCCAGAACCTGACCGCCGGCCGAGTGCAGGGCGCCTGCGTTATCGACGGTGATCTTGCCATCGGTGACGTCGGTGTCGACCCGAAAGCCGTCGTCACCCGTTTCAATGACGGCGCCGGCGGCGTTGTACAGCGTCAGCGAGCGCTCGCTCTCGTCGCCATCGGTATCGATGCCACGGTCCCGACTGAGAATCGCGCCGGCGTTGGTGATGGATACGCCGGCATCGGGAGACGCCCCGGTCCACGCGATCGCCGTCTCCTCGGTATCGAGCACGGCTCCGGCCTCGATGCTCAACGCATCCGTACCGGTCACGCTGCGAGGTGTCGCTTCGGTGTTGCCACTAGCGAGGGTGTAGACGTCGGCAAGGCTCAGCGCCGGCATCAGTGCCGATAGCGCCGCGGCCGAAAATGACGCTGCCATCAGCGTCACGCCGCGACGCCGTCTGATCTCGATCCCCATGAAGCTCCCCTGATCCCTGCTTGTTGGTTGTCATCAAGGGGATGCAGGCTAGGCAGAGAGTGTGACAACGCGATGACCGACGATCGCGCTTCGGGTCATCACCTTGGACATCGCCCGGGAGTTATGACTTCGAGGATCGGGCCCGGAACGTCTCAGTAGGCGTCGAAGGCCTGTTCCGGCATGATCGATTCGACGTACATCACCAGTTCCTCGAGGACCTGGCGTTCGCGATCCTCGAGCGAAGTCTGATTGAGGCGTTCGATCTCGCGGGCGAAATCCTTGAGCGTCACCCCGCCGCTCTTGGCATCGTTCATCCGCGCCCAGCGGAAAGCGTCCCACTGGGACTTCTCTTCACTGTCTAGCGTGTCCGGATAGCTTCGCGCCCGCAGCCGGAACAGCATCTCCTCGAGACGCGGATCCTGAAAGGCGAAAGCGGTGGTCCCCAGGTCATCGGGGGACGTGGCGTGCACGCGCTCCATGACCTGTCTATCGTGCGGCGAGAAAAAGCCACCGGAGTAGAGCATCAGATCGGGATCCGACGGCGGATCCGGTGGCGATTCGGCAAATGCCAGCGCGGCCTTGCTGGACGACTCGGGATTCTGCACCAGCGCCTGCCAGTGCTGTTCGCAGAGCGCCCGGTCGAGCCCCACACGCTTGGCAACGGCATCGTCGGCCGTGGCGATCGGCAACAGCACCGGGCTGCGGTTGAGGTGGACCACTTTCAGCGGGATGCGCGTCTCGCCCTCGGCCAGCTCGTTGTCGCTGACGAAAATACGCGCGCGAATCTCCTCTGGCGTCAGCGAGAACAGCGGCGCCGGGTCGACGGCAAGATCGTAGACGATGACGCCGTTGGGGTTGGAGGGGTGCATGGCCAGCGGTACGACCAGCGCACTGCAGCCGCGACTGGCGGGATATCGCCGGGAAATGTGCAGCATCGGCTTGCGCGCATCGACATCGAGCAGCCCGGCCACGCGTCGTTTGCTGCGCAGCGACAGCAGGTAATCGAAGAATTTGGCATTCCGCGCCCGTAGCAGTCGCGCCAGGCCGATGGTGGCACGCACGTCGGCAAGCGCATCGTGAGCGCCTTCGTGCTCGATGCCGTTGGCCGCGGTCAGATGCTCGAGCTTGAAACTCGGTGCACCGTCTTCACGCTTTGGCCATTCAATACCGTCGGGGCGCACGGCGTGGAAAGCGCGCACGGCATCGATCAGATCCCAACGGGAATTGCCGTTCTGCCATTCACGCGCATAGGGGTCGAACAGGTTGCGATAGAACAGATGGCGGCTGACTTCATCATCGAAGCGCAGGCTGTTGTAGCCCAGCGAGCAGGTACCGGGAACGCTCATTTCCGCCTGGATGCGCGCGGCGAACTCGACTTCGGGGACGCCACGCCGTAACGCCGCCTGGGGAGTGATACCGGTAATCAGACAGGCTTGAGGGCTGGGCAGGTCATCATCGGCCGGCCGAGCGTAGAGCGTCAGCGGCTCGCCGATCTCGTTGAAGTCGGCATCGGTACGGATCGCCGCGAACTGCGACGCCCGATGCCGGCGCGGATCGGCGCCGAAGGTTTCATAGTCGTGCCAGAGAAAGGTAGGCTCTGCCTGAGGCTGGACTTTTTGGCTCTGGAATTTGTTGCTCTGGACCCTTCCGCTCTCGGCCATACCGCTCTCCGCCTGCGCAAAAGCCCAAGCCTAGCATAGCCGGCCACACGACTCATGTGCGGCTGCCATGCCAGACCCATTCCTCGAGCGCCCGTCTGTTGGCGAGCCTGGGTCGAGAGCCATTGCCGGAAGCCGTCGGCCATGAGTCACTGACACGATCATGGTCGACGCTGGCGGTCAGCTCTTGGCCGCCTCGCCTTCGTTGGGCAGCGTCACGTTGAGTTCGAGCACCGAGCAGTCGTTGTCGCTGTCGAGGCTGATATTGATGGCATCCTGGTCGACCTTGACGTACCGCCGAATGACCGCGAGCAGCTCCTGCTCCAGCATCGGCATGTAGTCGGGCTGCCCGCGATGCCCGCGCTGATGGGCGACGATGATCTGCAGCCGTTCCTTGGCAACGGATGCCGATTTCTTGCGTTCGCCCTTGAGAAAATCGAGTAGCCTCACCGGCGGCCTCCTCCTCCGAACATGCGTGCGATCAGTCCACGTTTCTGCACCGACTGAAAACGTAGCGGCACGTCTTCACCCATCAGACGCGACACGGTATCCGCGTACGCCTGGCCGGCGTCGCTCTTGTCGTCATGGATGACTGGCACCCCCTGGTTGGAGGCACGCAGTACGGCTTCCGATTCGGGTATCAGACCGACCAGATCGATGGCCAGAATCTCGCGAATGTCATCCAGGTTGAGCATGTCACCGTCATCGACCCGGTTCGGATTGTAGCGGGTGACCAGCAGATGCTCCTTGATCGGTTCACGACCCTGCTCGGCCCGGCGCGATTTGGACGACAGCAGCCCGAGAATGCGATCGGAATCTCGAACCGACGAGACTTCCGGGTTGGTGACGACGACGGCCTCGTCGGCGAAGTAGAGCGCCAACTGAGCACCGCGTTCGATACCGGCGGGGGAATCGCAGATGATGTAATCGAACTCTTCGGAGAGATCCATCAGCACCTTCTCCACGCCTTCCAGTGTCAGCGCATCCTTATCGCGCGTCTGGGAGGCGGGAAGGATATGCAGGTTCTCGGAGCGCTTGTCGCGAATCATGGCCTGCTTGAGGCCAGCCTCGCCCTGGATGACATTGACCAGGTCGTAGACGACTCGGCGCTCGCAACCCATGATCAGGTCGAGGTTACGCAGACCCACGTCGAAGTCGATGACCACGGTCTTGTTGCCGCGCAGAGCCAGCCCCGTGGCAATGGCCGCCGCACTGGTCGTTTTACCGACGCCACCTTTACCGGATGTTACAACGATGATCTTGGCCAAGATGAACTTCCTGTTGCCCGATAAATGTTGATCACTCTCGCGCCATTCAGGTCAGCGCCGAGATCCTTAACTGGTCTTCCTTGAGCCGCACCTGGACAGAACATCCCAGCATCTTGGGATCGATATCCTCGAGACGCTTGTAAGTCCCTGCCACGGAAAGCAACTCGGCATTCAAATCGTGGCAGAAGATACCGGCCTCACGATCGCCATGAATACCGGCCAGCGCCCGCCCACGTAACGGTCCGTAGACGTGGACGCTGCCGGCAGCCAGCACTTCGGCACCGGGATTGACCGCGCCGATCACGACCAGATCGCCTTCCGAGGCGGAAATCTGCTGGCCGGAGCGCACCGTGCCGCGATGAATACGTCCGCCGGCGTGTGCCGCCGCTTCTGGCACCGGCAGCTCGGCTTCGGCTTCCACCGATGCTTCGACGAGCCGGGATTCGGCGGGTCGCATTTCGACCGCCCGCGGGCGGATTTCCTGAGGCGGAAACCATCCCAACCCCAATGCCCATGCCGACTGTTTGACCGGATCCGACCCGCCGCGCACGGCCACCGGCAGCAGTTTGTGCGCGCGACACACCGCGCAGATGCGCTCGAGCGCGAGATGAGGCTCATCGATCTGCTCGACGCTCAACACCACCGGCGTGTGCTGGAAGAAGGCAGGAGCCTGGCTGACCTTGCCGGCCAGTTGCGCACGAATGCGCTCCGGGTCGCCACTGGCCAATTCCATGACTGTCATCGGCAACATGCCACCTTTGAAGGTAAAGGCAGTATCTGCCCGATCCCTGTTGAGACTCATGACCGAACTCCGCGGCGGGGGAATGGGGTTACGCTAAGCGAGGGCGGACGTCGCTGCAACCGATCATAAGGCTCCTCAGACCTTTTGTCAGGTGTCTCCGCAGACCGACGCACCTGACGATCCCGGACCGATGCATTGATTGGTCGCAGACCGCCGCATCCATCAATACCAGACTTCATCGCAGACCGACGTCCATCAATCGGGCTTTTACCGCCGGCCGCCAGATGGTTAGATAGACAGTTGCCGTCGGCGCCGCCCAGTTGCGAGGCCGACCTTTGCCAGCCTCGTCGTTTTCAGGATGCCACACCGGCCATGCCAGGACTCTTTCAACGTTTTTTCTCTCCCCGCTGGCGGCACAAGGATCCCGCTGTCCGCGCCCAAGCCGCCTCTCAGCTGAGCCCGGACGATCTCGATACGCTGCGACAGCTCGCCCAGGACGAATCGCCCGAGGTTCGCAGGGCAGCCTTGGCGCGAGTGCAGGAACTCGATCCGCTCTTTAAATGGCACCGCCAGTCGCCGAGCGAGGAATCGTTCCAGCGTCTCGTCGACCTGCTCGGCGGTCGCGTATCGCCCAGCCCCGATCTCGATACGCGTCTGGCCAAGGTCGAGCAGCTCGAGGACTTTGCCCTGGTCGATGCCCTGATCGTTCACAGCGACAATCAGGCGTTACGCCTGGCGGCGCTGGCGCGTATCGACGATGAAGCCCGCCTGATCCACCACGCCAGTGACAACGGCATCACAGCCGTGCGTCACGCCGCCGCCGATCGAGTCACCACCGCCGAAGGGTTGACGCTTCTGGTCAAGCAGGCGCGCCGCGACAAGCAGGTCGCCCGACTCGCCCGTGAGCGTCTGGCACGCCTGCGCGCCGACGCCGAACAGCAGGCCCGGGAAGAGAGCGAGCGCGAACAGCTTCTGGTTACGCTGGAGGCCCAGGCCAATCGGTCCTGGGAACCTACCTTCGAGGCGCGCCTGAAGCACTGGATCAAGAACTGGGACGCGCTGACCAGCAGTGCCGACGAGGAACAGCGAGCTCGGTTCGACGCTGCAGTGGCGCGCTGCCGCCAGCGAGTGGCCGAGCACGAACACCAGTCTCGAGAGATCGAGCGCGTCCAGCGCGAGAAAAACGAGGCGCAGGCGACTCGCGAAGGTATTTTCGAAGCGCTGAACCAGGCCCTGAGGATCGTGGCTGAAGCCGACCGCCTGACCCCGGAGGTCATGCAGGCGCTGCAAGGCAAATGGCGGCTGCAGGAGGAGCGCTGGCAGGACGTCTCGGATCGCTACGGCGTCAGCGAGTCTTTCCAGCAACGCTATCTGGCACTCGACCAGCAGGCGCAATCCATCTGGCAGGCCTGGGAGCGGCTGCAGGCGGAAGCGCCGGCCCTGCGCGAGGGCCTCGAAAAGGACCAGCCGTTGCAGCCCGCGCTCGATCGTCTGGCCTGGCCGGCCGCGCTGCCACCGACCGAGCTGGTCCTCGATGCGCAGCGTCAGGCCGCAGCCAGCGAGCGCTACGCCAGCGCGCAGAACGCCGCCAAGGTCGAAGAGCACTGGTCGGATGAGGAGCTCGGCCGCCATCTCGAAGCGCTGATCCAGGAGCTCGACCAGGGGCGCTATCGCCCCGCCTCCCAGCTACATCGTCGTCTACGTCAGCATCTGGAGTCCAGCGAGCAGACGTTGTCTTCGATGCATGAGCA
The DNA here is from genome assembly GCF_003206695.1 of Salinicola halophyticus. GTDB lineage: Bacteria > Pseudomonadota > Gammaproteobacteria > Pseudomonadales > Halomonadaceae > Salinicola > Salinicola halophyticus. The sequence continues at coordinate 331,331 of NZ_PZJN01000001.1, forward strand.
GATTTACAAGCAGCAGACCGCTCGCCTTGCCGAGCTGCGGGATTGGCGCGGCTTTGCGGCGGCGCCCAAGCGCGAGGCCTTGCTGGCAAATATCGAAGCGCTGGTCGAAGCCCGCGATCAACCGGATGCCGAGCGTCATCGTCGCCACCAGCAGTTGATCCGCGACTGGCGTCTACTCGGTGATGCCGCGGCGACCCGCGACCTGGCCCAGCGTTTCCGCGCCGCCTCCGATGCGCTGCATGCGCAGCTGGCAGACTGGGAAGCCGAGCTGAATTCGCGTGAGCAGGACAATCTGGCCTCCCGCCGAGCTCTCTGCGATCAACTGGAGGCGCTACTCGCCAATCCTTCCGCGGCGGCCGACCCCGATGGCCTGCGCCGAGTGCGCGATGCCGCACAGGAACAGTGGGACCATCACTGGCCGATCCCGAAACGCCAGGCGGCTTCCACCGGGCGGCATTACGCCCGCCTTCGCCGCCAGCTACAGGCATTGATCGACGAGCGCGCCGGCGACGTCGCCAATCGCAAGCGGGCACTGGTCGAACAGGCCCGACAACTGGCCGACGACAGCGCACCCGCCACGCAGCGGGCCGAGCAGGCCAAGACGCTGCAACAGCGCTGGCGCGAGATGGGGCGCGCCCCCAAAGGGATCGAGCAGACGCTGTGGCAACAGTTCCGTACCCATTGCGATACCATTTTTGCCGCTCGCGACACCGTTCGTGACGAGCAACAGACGCGCCAGCAGCAACGGTTCGACGACATGCAGGCGTTGATCGACCGCCTGGATGCCTGGCAGCCGGAGTCCGGTGGTGAGCGCCACGTGCTCGACGCGGCGCTGGCAGAGGCTCAGCGCCTGATTCCACTACCACGTAGCCGACGCAGCGACGGCATGGAAAAGCGCTGGCAAGGCATCGTTCATGCCCGGGAAGTGACGCTGGACCGCCTCGCGCTGGTCGAAGAGGCGAGACAGTGGCCCGATTACCGGCGCTATCTGCGCCAGGCGATCGCAGGCGAGCTCGATACCGGACAGCTCGACGGCGACGTACGCCGCGCCTTCGAGATTCGTCGCACCCAGCAACAGGCGCAGTCCATGGAGCACGCCGAAGAGAGCCTGCAGCGATGTCTGGTTCAGCTGGCGCTGCTGGCAGGCGATGCGATTCCCGCCGAGCTGGAGCCGCTGCGTCTCGAAGTGCAGGTTGCGAGGCTCAACGATGGGCTGGGTCGTCCGCCCACGCCGCCCGAAGAACTGGAGCAGACGCTGCTGCGCCTGCTGTCGATCGCCCCTCTCTCGCTGGAGATCTGGGAACGCTATGAACCGGCGTTCGACAACGTCATGCGCCATCTAGGGCGCGCGGGACATCATCATGGCGATGATGCTGTTGACATCGTCTAATCCATACGTATAATACGCCACAAGTTGATGCGGGGTGGAGCAGTCTGGTAGCTCGTCGGGCTCATAACCCGAAGGTCATCGGTTCAAATCCGGTCCCCGCTACCAAATTATTTAACCGGTGCCTTCCCCAGGCGCCGGTTTTTTTTGGTCTGAATCTTTATTCTGTCGGAACAATCTTCTCTGGCAGATTCCAGCGGGTTCAATAGCGTTCGACTCCCTCGGCAATGCCTAGCCTGGCGGACGGGCAACCAACGAAAAATGCCCCCGAAAGCGCAAGCTTTCAGAGGCATCGAAGCGTTTTTAGAGAAGCGCTTTTCGAGAAAGGCTTCCCGAGTCGAGATCAGGTGATGACGGTAACGTCATCCGCCTGCAGACCTCGATCATTCTCGATCACGTGATAACGCACTTTCTGCCCCTCGGCGAGGGTACGATGCCCCTTGCCGCGAATCGCGCGGAAATGCACGAACACGTCTTCACCATCGGCGCGGGTGATGAACCCGTAGCCCTTGTTGACGTTGAACCACTTGACCTCGCCCAGCTCGCGATCGTCGTTTTCGACATCGGCGAGCATGGCAGCGGTGACCGCCCTGGGCGTGGCCGGCGACAGCAACGCCATGGCCAGGGTGCCAAGCCACAACACGATGAACACGGCGATCACCGTCGCACCGTACATGGCGGAGACCCCTTCCACATTCAGAAACCAGGTCAGGTCGGTCGCCAGCATGCTGCTGATCAGCGTGATCAGGAGACCAATCAGCAATGGCGAAGGTATCGAAAGGAGGAGACTGATCAGCGTACAACGCAGAATTACCTTGCTATTCATGGATTCTCATATCTCTGGACGTCGGGACACGGAAAAAGCCCGTTTTCATGGCGGGCAGGAACGGTTTTCATACTCATCATCACTCATCTACTATCACTAACTGACTGTCAATAATCTACTTTTACTGAAGGTGCCGTGAATGAAAGATGACACGCAACCAGGGAAGTCTAGCACGGTAGACTCACCCTCGCGCATGACCACGGACGCCCGTTTCGAGGCTCTCGAGAGCCGTCTGGCATTCCAGGACGATTGGCTGGAAACGCTGGATCGGCTGGTCAGAGAGCAGGCAACCGAACTCGAGCGATTGACCCGGGCCAATACCTTGCTGCGCACGAGACTCAGCGAACAACGCCAGGCCATCGACGAGCTGGGCGGAGAGACACCGCAGCCCGAGGACGAACTCCCGCCTCACTATTGAGAGCCACCGCTGTTAAGAATCCAGAACCACCCCGGACACGATGAAGCCCGGCCGGAGCCGGGCTTCATTAGTGCGGCGACATCCCGTCCGGCTCAGTCGATACCATCCAGAAAACGCTCGGCATCCAGCGCCGCCATGCAGCCGCTGCCGGCGGAAGTGATCGCCTGCCGATAGATGTGATCCATGACGTCGCCGGCGGCGAAAACACCGGGAACGCTGGTCGCCGTGGCATTACCTTCCAGGCCGGACTGGACGCGGATATAGCCGTTGGCCATGTCGAGTTGGCCCTCGAAGATGCCGGTATTCGGTGTGTGACCGATCGCGATGAAGACACCCATGGCATCGAGCTGCTTGGTCTCGCCGGTCAGCGTGGAGCGCAGCTGGGCGCCGGTCACGCCGCTGCCGTCGCCCAGCACTTCGTCGAGGGTATGGTTCCACTCGATCGCCATGTTGCCGTTCTCGACCTTCTCCCGCAGGCGGTCCTGCAGGATCTTCTCGCCCCGGAGCCCGTCGCGGCGGTGAACCAGAGTTACCTTCGAAGCGATATTGGAAAGATAGAGCGCCTCTTCCATCGCCGTATTGCCGCCGCCGACCACGACCACATGCTGATTGCGATAGAAGAAACCGTCACAGGTGGCGCAGGCGGAAACGCCCTGCCCCATGAACTGCTGTTCGGAAGGCAGTCCGAGATAACGGGCGCTGGCACCGGTGGCGATGATCAAGGCATCGCAGGTGTAAGTGCCGTTGTCTCCCTTGAGGGTGAACGGCTTCTCGCGCAGTTCGACTTCGTTGATATGATCGAACAGCACTTCGGTTTGGAAGCGCTCGGCATGCTTGCGCATCCGCTCCATCAACTCGGGGCCCTGAACGCCTTCATCGTCGCCGGGCCAGTTGTCGACGTCGGTCGTCGTCGTCAGCTGGCCGCCCGCCTGCATCCCGGTGATCAGCAACGGCTTGAGATTCGCTCGCGCCGCATACACGGCAGCGGTATAACCGGCCGGCCCGGAGCCCAGAATGATCAAACGTTCGTGGCGCGCGTCGCTCATGGCTACCTCGGTTCAGATGTCGATTCGATTGGCGTGTCGATCCAAACGCCTTGTGGGATGCGTCGCGATACGAAGCATGCCACAAGGCACTTATCACATGGCCCAGGATGTCAAAATGACCCGGGATGATACCAGAAATGAATGGGGCGACCGTATCGGTCGCCCCAGGAACTCAGCGCGGCTTAGAGATTGCCGGCATGAGTGCCGAGGTACTTGGCCACGCCTTCAGCGGTGTCCTTCATACCTTCCTGGCCTTCTTCCCAGCCAGCCGGGCAGACTTCGCCGTGCGTCTGGTGGTACTTGAGCGCCTTGACCATACGCAGCATCTCGTCGACGTTACGACCCAGCGGCAGGTTGTTGACGGTCTGGTGCTGAACGACACCGTCTTCGTCGATCAGGAAGGAGGCGCGCAGCGCGACACCGGCTTCCGGATGCTCGATCCCGTAGGCCTGACAGATATCGTGCTTGACGTCGGCCACGATCGGGAAACCGACTTCACCGATGCCACCGGCGTCCGGCGAGGTCTTGCGCCAGGCGTGGTGGGTGTACTGGGAATCGATGGAGGCACCGATCACTTCGACGCCAAGTTCCTTGAACTGCGCCAGACGATTGTCGTGGGCGATGATCTCGGACGGGCAGACGAAGGTGAAATCCAACGGCCAGAAGAACAGCACGCGCATCTTGCCGTTACTGTCGGACAGACGATAGTCGTCCTTGATGGAGCCATCAGGCATGACGGCTGCCGTTTCGAAATCCGGGGCCTGGCGACCTACGAGTACGCTCATGAGCATCTCCTATAGTGGGTTATCGAGGGGTTAGAATCTTGAGCGGTTAGACTAACGGCTAACCTCTCATGCTCCAATTTAATTGCCGCAATAGATCGTATAGCGCTTCACTATTGAGACAGTGCGATGTTCCTATCAATGCCTATTCATACCACGTCGTCGTCATCCGCCAGCGTGACGCTCTCCAGCTCGCCGGAAAGCGTCGTTCTCACGCCCACGTGAATCGGCTGACAACAGACCACGCAATCTTCCCAGGTGTCGTAACCGCCGGCGCTGAGGTCCAGCAGCAGTGAAAACGGCGCGTCGCAATACGGACAATTGACCGGCCATTCGATGATCGATTCATGCGACATGGGTCACCTCCCGCGATGCGGATCGTTTACGTGGCCAGGCTGCTGCAGAGCCAACGTCATGGCGCTCCTGGCGAGGCTATTCATCAAAGTCGCTCAGCCAGAGCACTGAACCAAAGTCCTAAGCCAGCGCCCGCCCTGAGCCAAAGTCCTTTCGGCAGAGTCTATGACCACGAACTACGCTGAAACTGGTGGCGGTGGGATACGCTTTCAAGGCCGCACCGGACGATAGTCGCGGAGCATCCGATTGAAAATCCATGTTATTGTACCCATGACTATTGTCGACAACCTGTTTCGTCCGGCCGCCGTGCTCGATGTTATTTGCCGGACCGCTGGAGAATCTCGAGCGATTTCATCCGACAGGGCAAAGCGGATCAGCCGAAACCAGACCCGAAACTAGACCCGAAACTAGACATTAAGAGCGGTGCAAAGACACCCCTTCGACAGACGATCGGCAGTGGCTGAATACTGGCGAATCGTAGTTCAGGAACCGGACAGGCGAGTTGGCACCGCATTTCGATGCCAGGCGCCGCCATGAGGAGGATCACTGAGATGGCTACAGCCCCAAGTCATACGCTAGCGACGCTCGACGTCAAAGGTAAGACCTTTCACTTTTACAGCCTGCCCAAGGCGGCCGAGACCCTCGGCAACATCGACAAGTTGCCGATGACGCTCAAGGTGCTGCTGGAAAACCAGCTGCGCTACGCCGACGACCCTACCGTGTCGGAAGACGATATCCAGGCGCTGGCCGACTGGCTCAAGGAAGGCAAGTCGACTCGCGAGATCGGCTATCGCCCGGCACGCGTATTGATGCAGGACTTCACCGGCGTTCCCGGCGTCGTCGATCTGGCTGCCATGCGGGATGCGGTCAAGAAGCTGGGCGCCAAGGCCGAGCGCATCAATCCTCTGTCCCCGGTGGATCTGGTCATCGACCACTCGGTGATGGTCGACCATTTCGGCGACGCGTCCGCGTTCAAGGACAACGTCGCGATGGAGATGGAACGTAACCTCGAGCGCTACGAATTTCTGCGCTGGGGCCAGGACGCCTTCGACAACTTCCGCGTCGTTCCGCCGGGCACCGGCATCTGCCACCAGGTCAACCTCGAGTATCTCGGCAAGACGGTGTGGACCAAGGAAGTCGACGGCAAGACCTACGCGTTCCCGGACACTCTGGTCGGTACCGATTCCCACACCACCATGATCAACGGCCTGGGCGTTCTCGGCTGGGGCGTGGGCGGTATCGAAGCCGAAGCGGCGATGCTGGGTCAGCCGGTGTCGATGCTGATTCCGGAAGTGGTCGGCTTCAAGCTGACCGGCAAGCTCAACGAGGGCATCACCGCCACCGACCTGGTGCTGACCGTCACCCAGATGCTGCGCAAGAAAGGCGTCGTGGGCAAGTTCGTCGAATTCTATGGCGACGGCCTCGACGATCTGCCGCTGGCCGACCGTGCCACCATCGCCAACATGGCACCGGAATACGGCGCCACCTGCGGTTTCTTCCCGGTCGACGAGGAGACGCTCAACTATCTGCGCCTGACCGGTCGCGAAGAAGAGCAGATCGAACTGGTCAAGGCCTATACCCAGGCCCAGGGCCTGTGGCGTCAGCCGGGAGCCGAGCCGACCTTCACCGATGCCCTCGAACTCGATATGGGCAAGGTGGAAGCGTCTCTGGCCGGCCCCAAGCGTCCGCAGGACCGCGTCGCCCTGACCGACCTGAAGTCCACTTTCGAAGGGCTGATGAACGGCGATAAGCCGGACGCCTCGAAGGAAGAGCAAGGCAAGTGGATGTCCGAAGGCGGCGATACCGCGGTCGGCGCCCCGCCTGCCGACGGCGAAAGCTATCGGACCGGCAGCGATTACCGCACCGGCGACAGTCAGCAAGTCGAGTACGAGGGCGAATCGTTCTCCCTCAACCACGGCGCCGTGGTGATCGCCGCCATCACCTCCTGCACCAACACGTCCAACCCCAGCGTGATGATGGCTGCCGGCCTGCTGGCGCGGAAGGCGCACGAGAAAGGGCTGACCACCAAGCCTTGGGTCAAAACCTCGCTGGCACCTGGTTCCAAGGTCGTCACCGACTATCTGGCCGCCGGCGGTGTGCAGGACGATCTCAACGCGCTGGGTTTCAATCTGGTCGGTTACGGTTGCACAACCTGCATCGGCAACTCCGGCCCGCTGCCCGAACCGATCGAGAAAGCCGTCAACAACGGCGATCTGACCGTTGCCTCGGTGCTTTCCGGTAACCGCAACTTCGAAGGCCGCGTGCATCCGCTGGTCAAGACCAACTGGCTGGCGTCGCCGCCCCTGGTCGTCGCCTATGCCCTGGCCGGCAACGTGCGCAAGGATTTGACCAAGGAGCCGCTGGGCAAGGATCAACAGGGTAACGACGTTTACCTGAAGGATATCTGGCCGTCCCAGGCCGAGATCGCCGAGGCGGTCGAGAAGGTCAAGACCGAGATGTATCGCAAGGAGTACGCCGAAGTCTTCGACGGCGACGAGATCTGGCAGTCGATCGAGTTTCCGGAAAGCGAGGTCTACGCCTGGTCCAAGGATTCGACCTATATCCAGCATCCGCCGTTCTTTGAGGGCATGGAAAAAGAGCCGAAACCGGTCGAGGACGTCAAGAATGCCCGCGTGCTGGCCAAGCTCGGCGACTCCGTCACCACTGACCACATCTCCCCGGCGGGATCGATCAAGCCGGACAGCCCTGCAGGCAAATATCTGCAGGAGCACGGCGTGGCGGTGAAGGATTTCAACTCCTACGGCTCGCGTCGCGGCAACCACGAAGTGATGATGCGCGGCACCTTCGCCAACGTGCGTATCCGCAACGAGATGCTGGAAAACGTCGAAGGCGGTTATACGCGCCACGTGCCCAGCGGCGAGCAGATGTCGATCTACGACGCGGCGATGAAGTACGCCGAAGACGATACGCCGTTGGTGGTCATCGCCGGCAAGGAGTACGGCACCGGCTCTTCGCGTGACTGGGCAGCCAAGGGTACGCGTCTGCTTGGCGTGCGCGCCGTCATCACCGAGTCCTACGAGCGTATCCACCGCTCCAACCTGATAGGCATGGGCGTGCTGCCGCTGCAGTTCCCTGAAGGCGAGAGCCGCGAGACGCTGGGTCTGACCGGCGACGAAACCGTCTCCATCGAGGGCCTGACGGATCTCGCGCCGGGCAGCACGGTCAAGGTGACCATTGCGTCCGACAAGGGCGAGAAGAAGATCGACGCCCTGTGCCGCATCGATACCGCCAACGAGCTGGAGTACTACCGTCACGGCGGTATTCTCCACTACGTACTGCGCAGCATGCTGTAAACGCATATCGCGTCGTTTGAATGGCGTTGCACGGCAGTCAGCGAAGCCCCACCGATTGGTGGGGCTTTTTTGTGGATCCTGCGCCAACCGGACGAGGAGACTCATTTCATGTCCTCGTGGTTATCACTGATCCGGCATCAACCTACCTTCCGCTCATGGTCGTGAGGGGCAAGCCCCTCACACTCACCTTTTTGACGCCGCACAATAGCGAAACCCTGAACGCTGTCACGCCGAATTCGGGTCGGCGCAAAAGGGCATCCTGCCCAACGCGCCTTTTGCGACATCCATGTCGCAAAACCCGATTCGTCGTTCCTGCGTTCAGCGCTATTGCGGAGGCGTCGAAGGGTGGCAATTTTCGAGCGTGGAGAGAAACACCCATTAACGAACAAGCCCCGCTCTCGGGCGGGGCTTGTTCGTAGCTCGTAGCTCATAGCTCATAGCTCGTGGCTCGTGGCTCACGACATCAGATCGAACGCCGACGATACTGCCGATAGCGCGGATACCAGAAGTGACCGTGGATCGCATCCCACAACACTTCGTCGCTGGACGAAAGCGCGACACCGTCGGTCTGGGCCTGCTTGCCGACAGCGAAGGCGATCAACTGACTGATTTCGCGGATGTCGCCCAGCGCAGGCAGCAGCGCGCCTTCACCGGTCTTGACGATCGGGGCGCTGTCGGCGAGCGCGTTGGACGCCGCCATCAGCATGTTGTCGGTGACACGCGTCGCGTTGGCGGCGATCACGCCCAGCCCGATGCCCGGGAAGATATAGGAGTTGTTGCACTGCGCGATGGGAATCTCGCGACCGTTGATCTCCACCGGCGGAAACGGGCTCCCCGTGGCGACCATCGCCTGACCGTTGGTCCATTCCAGCACGTCCTGCGGCACCGCCTCGACCTTGGAAGTCGGGTTGGAGAGCGGCATGACCAGCGGGTTCTCGCAGTTGGCGTTGAGCGTCTTGATCACCTCTTCGGTGAACAGGCCGCGTTGACCGGAAACACCGATCAGAATCGTCGGTTTGGCATTGCGAATCACGTCGATCAGCAGACGGACGTCGCTGTCGAAACCCAGCTTCGCCGGATCATGGGCGAGGCGCTGCTGGAAACTGTGCAGCCCTTCCATGTCGGTGGTTAGCAGGCCGTCCTTGTCGACCATGAAGACCCGCTGGCGCGCTTCGTCTTCCGACAGCCCCTCGCGGGTCATCGCGATCACGATCTGCTCGGCGATACCGCAACCGGCGGAACCGGCCCCCGCGAAAGTGATCGTCTGCTCGCTGAGCTTGACGTTCTTGGCCTTGCACGAGGCTAGCAGCGTGGCGACTACCACCGAGGCCGTGCCCTGGATATCGTCGTTGAAGCAGCACAGCTCATCGCGATAGCGCTCCAGCAGCGGCATAGCGTTGGTCAGCGCGAAGTCCTCGAACTGCAACAGCACATTCGGCCAGCGAGCCTTCAGCGCTTCCATGAACAGGGTGATGAACTCGGCGTACTCGTCCGGCGAGACGCGCTTGTGCCGCCAGCCCATGTACATCGGATCATCGAGCAGCTTCTGGTTGTTGGTACCCACGTCCAGCGTGATCGGCAGTGTGTACGCCGGGCTGATACCGCCGCAGGCGGTGTAGAGCGAAAGCTTGCCGATCGGAATCCCCATGCCACCGATGCCCTGATCGCCCAGGCCGAGGATACGTTCACCGTCGGTCACCACGATCACCCGGACCTTGTCCTTGGTGGCACTACGCAGGATGTCGTCCATGCGGTGACGATCGGGATACGAAATGAACAGCCCGCGGTGATTGCGATAGATATTGGAGAACTCTTCGCACGCCTCACCCACCGTGGGGGTATAGATGATCGGCAGCATCTCTTCGAGATGCTCTTCCAGCAGACGGAAGAACAGCGTCTCGTTGTCGTCCTGAATCGCACGCAGATAGATGTGCTTGTCGAGATTGTTCTGACACAGCGTGTACTGGTGATAGGCGCGTTCGAGCTGCTCTTCGATGCTCTCGACGTTCTGCGGCAGCAGGCCCACCAGATTGAACTCGACCCGTTCTTCGCTGGTGAAGGCACTGCCCTTGTTGAGCAGCGGCGTCTCCAGCAGCGACGGTCCAGCGTAAGGAATATAAAGCGGGCGCTTGGCGTGATCGGACATGAATCGACTCTCGCGGTAACCAACGAATGAAACGCGCCTGTCGGCCGGGCGAGCTCACCGGTCGCTGGTGCAGGCCCGATGGCGCATTGTCGTTATCGTCCCGACGATTGCCTGACAACCGCAGGGACGCCTGGCCAGCCCATGGCTGGCAGAGGGCCGACCAGTATGCCATCTGCCGCGGTCAATGGCATGTCTGCGAGGGAAACCCTTGCCAAAAGACTAACCCGGCACCAGAAAGCCCCACCGAAGCGGGGCTTTCATCGCGTATCAGTCGGCTCTCAGCAGCTCGCCGCGACCGGCTTCGCGGGCCCAGGGAAGAACAGCGGCCGCAGCTTGACGCCGAACATGTTGCCGGCGAACGCCGCCATCAGCCACAGCCAGCCGTGCAGACTGCCGGAGGCGATACCGCTGAAATAGGCCCCAATGTTGCAGCCGAATGCCAGACGAGCGCCGTAGCCCAGAAACAGACCGCCGATCACCGCTGCCGCGACAGAACGCAGCGGAATGCGGAAATTGGGCGCGAATCGCCCTGCCAGGGATGCCGCCAGCCCGGCGCCGAGAATGATCCCGACGTTCATCACCGTGGTGACATCACTGAAGATACTGCTGTCGAGAGACGCCGCGCGTCCCGGATTTTGCCAGTAGCCCCAGCCAGTCACATCGCCACCGACGGCCTGAAATGCCTGGGCGCCCCACAGCGCAAACGCCGAGGTAATTCCCCACGGGCGGCCGGCCAGCGCCAGTGTCAGGAAGTTGAGCAGCGCCAGGCCAACCGCACCGGCGAGAATCGGCCAGGGGCCCGTCAGCCAGCGACCCGGGCCGGGCGAGACCGAGGAAGTCTGCTCCAGCTGGCCGTGACGACGTTTTTCCATGGCGATGGTCAATGCGGCGATCGCCGCGAACAGCACCAGGCTGGCAACGATGCCACCACCGGTGCCGAAGAGATCGATCATCGAGGTCGGTTGGAAGGCCGGCAGGCTCTGCCACCAGGCAAAATGCGCCGTGCCGATCACCGAACCGACGATGAAGAACAGTAGCGTGATCAGCATGCGGGCGTTCCCGCCACCCACGGTGAACAGCGTTCCCGAAGCGCAACCGCCGCCCAGCTGCATACCCATACCAAATAGAAAAGCGCCCACGATCACCGACACACCGATCGGCGACACGAAACCCTGCACCGGGTGACCAAACAACGTCCCCGCTCCGAGCGCCGGAAAGAACAGCACCACGGCGAGTGCCAGCATCACCATTTGCGCGCGCAGGCCACGACCACGGCGCTCGGTGATGAACACGCGCCAGGCGGAAGTGAACCCGAACGAGGCGTGATAGAGCACAATACCCAACGCCCCGCCGACCAGCATCAGCCAGCCCTGATTGCCACCAAAAGCCAGGCCAACGGCCAGCGAACCCAGTACCAGCAGGACTGCCGCGATCCAGGCCTTCGGCGAAAGCCGTCCGATCCCCGGCGGCGACGTGCGTGTCAGAGTCGTCATAAGCGGAACTTCCTTTAGACTAAAATCGAATGGCAATACTTTAGTCTTTTGGTCGGGAATACGAAAACGACGAAAATGACTTTGATTAGCTGATTTAGTTATATATCTGAATCATTCGCAAAAAAGCCGGCGCATTGGCCGGCTTTGCTACTTGAGCAAACGCTTACTGGAAGCGGCCCAACCCGACCGCGATACGCAACCTCTCCATCAGCGTATTGGCCTCGGCGCGCGCACGCTCGGCGCCCTTCGCCAGCACCTGCTCGATATGGCCAGGATCATTCATCAACGCCTCATAGCGCTCGCGCGGCTCGCGCAGATGAGCGTTGAGATACTCGAACACCTCGTTCTTGGCGTCGCCCCAACCGATCCCTTGCTGATAGCGCTGGCGCATGTCCGCGCTCTCCTCCACCGTCGCGAAGGCGGAATATATCTGGAACAGCGTGCAGGTATCCGGATCCTTGGGCTCGCCCGGTTCCAACGAGTTGGTCTTGATCTTGCGCACCAGCTTGAGCAGCTTCTTCTCGCTGACGAACAGCGGAATGGTGTTGTCGTAGCTCTTCGACATCTTGCGGCCATCCAGGCCCCGCAACACCTCGACCTTCTCGTCGACGATCGCCTCGGGCAGGGTGAAATAATCGCCCTTGTAGATATGATTGAAGCGCCCCGCCATATCGCGCGCCATCTCGATATGCTGAATCTGATCCCGGCCCACCGGCACCTTGTGCGCGTTGAACATCAGGATGTCTGCCGCCATCAGCACGGGATAGCCGAACAGACCCATGGTAATGCCGCGATCGGCGTCGCTCTGGCCCACGGCCTCGTTGTCTGCCACCGCCGCCTTGTAGGCATGGGCCCGATTCATCAAGCCCTTGGCGCAGACGCAGGAAAGCAGCCAGGTCAGCTCGGGAATCTCGTGAATATCGGACTGGCGATAGAAGATGGCGTTGTCGGTATCCAGCCCCAGCGCAAGCCAGGTGGCAGCGATCTCGAGACGCGACTGCTGAATGCGCTGCGGATCCTGCGACTTGATCAGCGCGTGCAGGTCGGCGAGAAAGTAGTAGGACTGGACGTCGGGATTCTGGCTCTCGGCGATGGCCGGCTTGATCGCGCCGACATAGTTGCCCAGATGCGGCGTACCCGTGGTGGTGATGCCGGTAAGAACGCGTCGCTTGCTCATGGAGTCTTCGAATCTGTCCGGGAAATGGCATAGAGGAAAGTGGCAGTGCGGGCAGTTTACCGTGCCACCTTCCCTATAGCGAACACCCCGCTTGGGTAGAACGCTGGTCTCAACCCTTCAGAATCTGCTCGGTCGAAACCACTTCCATCCCGAACGCTTGGCCGACGGCGGCGTAGGTCACCTGGCCGGCGTGGACGTTGAGGCCGCCGCGGAAATGAACATCGTCGGCCAGCGCCTGCTTCCAGCCCTTGTCGGCCAGCGCGATCACGAAGGGTAGCGTCGCATTGGTCAGCGCCTGGGTCGAGGTGCGAGCTACCGCGCCCGGCATGTTGGCAACGCAGTAATGAACGATGCCGTCGACGACGTAGCTGGGATCGGCATGGGTCGTCGGCTTGCTGGTCTCGAAGCAGCCTCCCTGGTCGATCGCCACGTCCACCAGCACGCTGCCCGGCTTCATGTCGGCGAGCATCGCGCGGCTGATCAGCTTGGGCGCGGCGGCGCCGGGCACCAGTACCGCGCCGATGATCATGTCCGACTCGCGCACGGCGACTTCCAGCGTCTCGGTGGTCGAATAGACCGTGCGGATCTGGCCCTGATAACGATGATCGAGCACTTCCAATCGCGGCAGGGACTTGTCGAGGATCGTCACTTCGGCACCCAGGCCCAACGCCATGCGCGCAGCGTTTTCGCCGACCACGCCGCCGCCGATCACCGTCACCTTGGCTGGCGCCACGCCGGGCACGCCAGGCAGCAGAATACCGGCACCGCCCTGCGCCTTCTCCAGACTGTGGGCGCCGGCCTGAACGGCCATGCGCCCGGCGACGCGGCTCATCGGCGCCAGCAGCGGCAGACCGCCTAGCGCATCGGTAATGGTTTCGTAGGCGATGCAGGTCGCGCCGCTATCGATCAGCCCTCGCGTCAGCGGCTCTTCGGCGGCCAGATGGAGATAGGTGAACAGCGTCTGCTGCGGGCGCAGCCGTGCGACTTCCTCCGCCTGCGGCTCCTTGACCTTGAGGATCAGGTCGGCGGCTGCCCAGAGCGCGTCGACGTCGCTCATCATCTCGGCGCCCGCTTCCCGATAGGCATCGTCCGCATAGCCGGATCCGGTACCCGCTTCCGCCTGCACCGACACCCGGTGACCCCGAGCGATCAGCTCACGCACGCCGCCCGGCGTCAAAGCGACGCGGTATTCATGATTCTTGATTTCCTTGGGCACGCCGATATGCATGATGATTTCCTCGATCGCTGGTTATCATTAAAGGATCGAGCGAATTACAGCACAGCAGCAATAAAGACGGGATAGCCGCGGATAAAAGACGAACAAGACCCGAATAACGCCCGCTCTTCGAACGAATATCCGGATTTAAAGGCAAAGACAGGAATATTTGCTAACCAGCGCTTACCGCATCACCGTATACCTCGACGAATCGAGGCGGCATTCGCTTGGGCCGACCACTGGAAAGTTCGATGCAGGCGAAACGCGTGTGCGCACGAAGCAGCGTACGAGAGCTTGCGACATTGCAGAGCTGGAAACGGCGCTCCAGCGTCAGACGACCGTCGCAGGCAATGATCCACGTGGCGAGCTGGAGGCGATCATCTTCGAAGGCGGGCGCCAGATAATCCAGCTCGTGGCGATGGACGACCATGCCGCGATCGAGCGCGCGGTAGTCCTCCAGACTCAAACCGAGATGCCGGGAGTGCGCCCAGCTGGCGCGCTCGACCCAGCGCAGATACTCGGCATTGTTGACGTGCCCGTAGTGATCGATGCTCGACGCCTCGACCTGGATGTCGATCACGAACGGTGTGGGTAGATCCCAGTCCATGACAGTCTCCTGAGGTGGATGGGGCTGGATCGCGACCGTCTGGCCTCGATTCACGAGGCTAGCCAGGCATGTCGCGCGGACGAGCCTGTCCGCACTGCCAGCAGCGATCGAACACGCCGTCCAGCCGTTCGCCGCAGCCAGCGCAGCGCCATGCCGGCGCGCTCACGGCGGGACCGTCGAGCGCCTCCCGGACCAGCTGGCCCGCCTGCCATTCGGCCTCGATCGCCACCCAGACTTCCGCTTCGCACTGATCGGGAGGCAGCTCTCCTGCCCCGCCGGCCAGCGTCATGTTGCGCAACGCGGCGGAGAGACCCGCACTCTCGATCACGTTACGAACATGACTGACCAACAAGACATTGGAGTGACGAAACACGCAAACCTGGCCGGCAGACATGTCAGCGATCCCCGTCAGTGGCGTCGATCAATTGTGGAAGACCCGCACGCCGAGCGCTTTCAGATAGGCCGTTTCCGGAATGGCCGGATGAATCGGGTGATCGCCGGACTGGCCGCCACGATAGAGAATCTGGCCGTGGCGGTCCTGATGACGAACCGCCCCCCGTACGCACTCGACCAGCCGCTCTTCATAGAGATGCATGGAGCAGGAGGCCGACATCAGCAGGCCATCGCGGCTCAACAGGCGCATCGCCTCGCGATTGAGTCGGGCGTAGGCGCGTTCGCCATTGGTAAGATCCTTGCGCTTCTTGATGAACGCCGGCGGATCGAGCACCACCACATCGAAACGCTCACCCTCGGCACGCAGCGCGGTCATGGCTTCGAAGACATCGCCATGACCGACGGCGACCTGCTCGTGGACACCGTTGAGCGCGGCGTTCTCGGCGACGCGATCCAGCGCTTTCTCCGACGCGTCGACACACAGCACTTCGCTGGCACCGTGAGCCGCAGCCTGAACACCCCAACCGCCCACGTAGCTGAACAGATCCAGCACGCGCTTGCCGGCGACCAGGCCATTGAGCCAGGCGCGGTTGGCGCGGTGGTCGTAGAACCAGCCGGTCTTCTGACCGTCCAGCACCGGGGCCACGAAACGCACCCCGTTCTCTTCCAGCAGCACCTCGTCCGGCAGCTCGCCATGGACCACCGCCACCTCGGAATCGAGCTTTTCCAGACGACGCCCGCTGGAATCGTTCTTGAACACGATGGCGCGAGGCGACAGCACCTTGTCCAACGCCGAGATCACCTCGTCGCGAACCATTTCCATGCCGAGCGTGTTGAGCTGAACCACGAACACGTCGTCGAATCGATCAATGATCAACCCCGGCAATAGATCGCCTTCGCCATGGATCAGCCGATAGAACGGCTTGGCGAACAGGCGATCACGCAGCGCCAGCGCCTGGTTGAAACGATGCACCAGTAGCGAACGGTCGAGTCGGACATTGGCATCCCGGGAGACCACTCGCGCGCAGATCAGCGAGTTCGGATTGACGTAGGCGACGCCCATCGCCTTGCCGTTGGCGGCTTCGATGATCACCTGCGCGCCCGGCTCGAGATCCTTGAGCGGCGTCGCCTGGATATCGATCTCGTTGGAGTAGAGCCACAGATGGCCCGCCTTCAGACGTCGATCGGCGTTCTTCTTGAGACGCAGGGTCTGGGTCACGGTTGACTCCATGTGCAGGGCTCCATCAGCAAGGACATCGGGAAAAGAAGTTGAAAAAAACGTTTCGAACGGGCGTCGAGAAACAGAAATCCTGGCGCATTCTAACCCGCATGCGTCCGACACCAACCCGCAGAGGCAAAATCGAATGGATTTAGAACCGATCTCGACTCGACGGCCGAGCTTTGGGCCGGAAGGTCAGGCCTGACGCGACCAGCAAACTGCCGCTCAGGTCTGACAGATGGCGCAGTAAACCGTGGCGCGCTGACCCAGCACGATATGGCGCAGCTCCAGCCCGCAGTGACGGCACGGCTCGCCGGCACGGCCGTAGACGTTGAGCCGCTGGGCAAAGTATCCCGGCTCGCCGGTGCCGCTGACGAAATCCCGCAGCGTGGTTCCGCCCTGAGTAATCGCCGCCGCCAGCACGGTCTTGATCGCCTCGGCAAGGCGCGCGAAGCGCTCGAGCGAGACGCGCCCCGCTGCCCGGCGCGGATCGATGCCTGCCATGAACAGCGCTTCGGTAGCATAGATATTGCCCACACCCACCACCACGATGTTGTCCATGATAAAGGTCTTTACCGAGGCGCGGCGGCCCCGGGAGAGCCGATAGAGCCGCTGACCATCGAAGTCGGACGACAGCGGTTCCGGACCCAGCCGCGATAGCCGGGTATCCAGGTCGACGCTCCCCCGCAGCCAATCGACGAAGCCGAAACGCCGCGGATCGTGGTAGCGCAGGATGGCCCCGCCCTCGAACACGACATCGACATGATCGTGCTTCTTGGGTGGATCGCCGACGCGAGCGATACGCAGGCTGCCGGACATGCCCAGGTGCCACAGCAGGGTCCGATCCGCCAGCGGCAGCAGCAGGTACTTGGCGCGGCGGGCAAGCTCGCCGAACTGCCCGCCGATCAGCGCCGATTCCAGGTCGCTCGGCACCGGTACGCGCAAGCTGCGATGGCGCACGATGACCTCGACGATCTCCCGACCCTCCACGTAGGGCGCGATACCGCGGCGTGTCGTTTCGACTTCGGGAAGCTCGGGCATGCTCGGATTCTCGCGTTTCAGCCATCACAAACGAGAAAACCCGGTCGAGGACCGGGTTTTCCGTACTGTCATCCAGCGCCTATTCAGCGCTGTCGGTAAGCTAGATCACTTGATCTTGGCTTCCTTGTACATGACGTGCTTGCGAACAACCGGATCGTACTTCTTGAATTCAAGCTTGTCCGGAGTGTTACGCTTGTTCTTTGCCGTGGTGTAGAAGTGGCCGGTACCGGCACTGGACACCAACTTGATCTTGTCACGCATGTCTCGACTCCTTAAAGGCTAGCGGCACGCTTGCGAATATCGACGAGCACCGCTTCGATGCCCTTCTTGTCAATGATGCGCATGCCTTTGGAAGACAGGCGCAGCTTGACGAATCGCTTCTCGGATTCGACCCAGAAACGATGCGTGTGCAGGTTCGGGACGAAACGACGACGTGTCTTGCGCTGTGAGTGCGAGACGTTATTACCAGTCACCGGACGCTTACCGGTAACCTGACAAACTTGGGACATGGAAGCCTCCGACCACTGGCGGGTTGGGTTGTTCGGTTTATCTCGGGCATCTGTTTCGGAATACCCCTTTCGGGACTACCCCAGCCACCTCGGAAGACGCACGAAATGACGAGCTCTCGCCGTATGCCCTGATTCAAAGGGCGTACTTTATACCAGAGCGCCCTGATTTTCGCAACAAGTCGAGCCACAAGGCACTGAAGCAATCATCCGTGCCGTGCGAGCGAGACCTGGGCAATCGTTATCGCGCGGGGCAATCGTTACCGACAGCCCCCTCGAGAAACCACCCGAGAACATGGCGCGGTATGTTACCCGAAACCGACACGCGTTCCCATCCCCATCTCAAAATGGTTCTCCTGCCTCTCTATATGATGCAGCTAACGCCCTGTCACCACTCTGTACAGCCAACGTTCGAGAACCGCTCTACAAGACCAGCGCTATACGACTGACGCTCTACAACCACCGCTCTACAACCACCCGCGTTCGGCAAAAGAGATCACTTCGCCGTCACCGATCACGAAATGATCCAGCACGCGGATGTCGAACAGGGCCAGCGCCTCGCGCAGACGTTCGGTGATTCGGCGGTCGGCATCGCTCGGCTCGGCGACGCCGGAGGGGTGATTGTGCGCGAAGATGACGGCGCCGGCATTGCGCGCCAATGCTCTCCGAGCGACCTCGCGCGGGTAGACGGAAGCGCTGTCCAGCGTGCCTTCGGACAGGATCTCGAATCGGATCACGCGATGCTGGGTGTCCAGAAACAGCGCCGCGAACGCTTCGTGATCAAGATGGCGCAGCTGTGCGCTCAGGAACTGGCGCACCAGCGCAGGCGACGTCAGCGCCGCGTCGCGTTCGAGCAGGCTGCCCAGATGGCGGCGCGATAGCTCAAGCGTCGCCTGCAGCTGAACGTAGGTCGCCTCCCCCAGTCCGTGCTCGGCGCAGAATCGTCGCCGATCCGCCTCCAGCAGCGGGCGCAGTCCGCCGAAGGCGCTGAGCAGATCCCGCGCCAGATCCACCGCCGAACGCCCCTTGACGCCGACGCGCAGGAAGATGGCCAGCAGCTCGGCATCCGACAGCGCCGAAGACCCTAGCGTCATCAGCTTTTCCCGCGGCCGTTCTCCCTCCGGCCAGTCGCGTATTCCCATGCCCCTCCCGTTCACCCGTCGTGTCTGAGCCCTGACTCAGGACATCGGCCGCGTCTCCCGAAACCTGTGAGCGGTTACCGGAAAAGGCGTACTTCTAGTCCCAAAGTTGAATCGCCAATTTCTGACAATCCACTACCATACTAGTCAGACAAGCCCCTGAAACATGCCCATCAGACATCGACATCGGAGCCTCCTTGACCCCCACGACCTTACAGAGCCTCTGGAACAGCTCGGATGCAGGCCATGTTCGTCAGCGCCTCTACGACGTGCTGCGCCACGCCATCATTCGGCTGGTGCTGGCACCGGGGCAGGCGCTATCGGAGAAAGAGATTGCCGACACCTTCGAAGTCAGCCGTCAGCCGGTCCGCGAGGCCTTCATCCGCCTTTCTGAAGCAGGGCTGGTCGAAGTCCGCCCGCAACGCGGCACTTTCGTGGTCAAGATCTCGCCTCAGGCGGTCTACAGCGCGCGCTTCGTGCGCGAGGCGATCGAGGTGGCGGTAGCCAAGTCCGCAGCGGAAGAAGGCTTGTCGACACGCGGGCTCGACGATCTCTTCGAGCTGGTCGAGCGCCAGCGCAGGACGATCGGTGGCGGGGATTACGACCGCTTCTATGTGCTCGACGAGGAGTTCCACCAGACGCTGTCGCGAGAAGCCGGCCATGAATCGGCCTGGCGATTCACCGAAGAGGTCAAGGCGCACTTCGACCGCGTGCGCTACATCAGCGTACCCGACGGGACGCCGCTGGAAACCCTGGTCGAGCAGCACGCCCGCATTGTCGAGGCGATCGAGAATCGCGACCCGGGCGCTGCCGAACACGCCGTGCAGACGCATCTGCGCGAGCTGCTCATTTCACTGCCGCGGCTGATCGAACGCTTTCCCGATCTGTTCGACAACCACTGAAACCGCCGTTTTCCCTAGCCGGAGAGTCCATGAAAATCATCGACGCCCGCGTCATCGTCACCAGTCCGGGACGCAACTTCGTCACCCTCAAACTGATCACCGAATCCGGCACCTACGGCATCGGCGACGCCACGCTCAACGGCCGCGAAATGGCCGTCGCCGCCTATCTCGAAGAGCATGTCGTGCCGGCGTTGATCGGTCGCGATGCCAGCCGTATCGAGGACACCTGGCAGTATCTCTATCGTGGCGCCTACTGGCGTCGCGGTCCGGTCACCATGAGCGCGATCGGCGCGGTCGACATGGCGCTTTGGGACATCAAGGCCAAGGCCGCCAACATGCCGCTCTATCAGCTCCTGGGCGGCAAGAGCCGGGAGCGGGTGATGACCTACGCCCACTGCACCGGCAAGGATATCGACAGCTGTCTGGAAGAGGTCGCTCGTCACGTCGAGCTCGGCTACAAGGCGGTGCGGGTGCAGGCCGGCGTGCCGGGCATCAAGACCATCTACGGCGTCGCCAAGCGTGAGGGCGAGCGCTACGAGCCGGCCGATGCCGAACTTCCCGCCGAACACGTCTGGAGTACCGAGAAGTATCTCAACCACGTGCCCCAGCTGTTCGCCGCCGTGCGCGAGCGTTTCGGCCATGACCTGCACCTGCTGCATGACGTCCATCACCGGCTGACACCGATCGAGGCGGCACGTCTCGGCAAGGCGGTCGAGCCTTACCACCTGTTCTGGCTCGAGGACTGCGTGCCGGCCGAGAATCAGGAGAGCCTGCGCCTGATCCGCGAACACACCACCACGCCGCTGGCGATCGGCGAGGTGTTCAACTCGATCCACGACTGTCGAGAGATGATCCAGAACCAGTGGATCGACTACATCCGCACCCCGCTGACCCACGGCGGCGGTATCACGCATCTGCGCCGGATCGCCGACCTCGCCTCGCTCTACCACGTGCGCACCGGCTTCCATGGGCCGACGGATCTGTCCCCGGTCTGTCTCGGTGCCGCGGTCCATTTCGATACCTGGGTGCCCAACTTCGGCATACAGGAACATATGCCCCACGACGCGCTGACCGACTCGGTCTTTCCTCACGATTATCGATTCGAGAATGGCCATTTCCTGGTCGGCGAATCGCCGGGGCACGGCGTCGACATCGACGAGGAAGCCGCCGCCCGCTACCCGTTCAAGCGCGCCAGCCTGCCGGTCAACCGGCTCGAGGACGGCACGCTGTGGCACTGGTGAAGGTGGCACGGGCAAATGTGGGGCCGGCGCATGTAGCGCTGGCGAATGCGGGGCCGGTCAGCCACCGATACGGCGATTGCGACACAGTCAGGAGAGTCATCGATGCAAGCCTTTGAAGTCAGCGCCCCTCATGCGTTCGCCGTCGGCGAGAAGCCTGTGCCGGCCCCAGCACCGGGTGAAGTCGTCGTCGACGTCGCGTTCGCCGGCATCTGCGGCTCGGACATGCATATCATCCACGGCGACAACGCCTTCGTGCAGTTTCCCCGCATCACAGGGCACGAGTTCGCCGGCGTGATCAACGCCGTCGGTGAAGGCGTCGACGCGACCCGCGTCGGCGAGCGCGTCTGTATCGATCCGGTCGTCAGCTGCGGCCGGTGCTATCCCTGCCGCATCGGCCGGCCCAACGTCTGCAGCGCGATGCAGGTGATCGGCGTGCACAGAAATGGCGGCTTCGCCGAGCAGGTCAACGTGCCGGCGGCCAACGCCCATCGACTGCCCGACGGTCTCGACCTCGATGCCGCCGCGCTGGTCGAGCCCTATTCGATCGCCGCCAACGTCTTGTCGAGGATGGAGCCGCATCCGGGCGATCGCCTGCTGGTGATCGGTGCCGGCGTGATCGGCCTCACCCTGCTGCAGATGGCACGCGCCATCGGTCTCGAAGGGATCATCGTCACCGATATTCTCGATGAACGACTGGCCGCGGCTCGCGAACTGGGCGCCGCCCACACCATCAATGGTCGCACGGACGATCTCGAGCAAGCCGTGCTAAAGGCGACCGATGGCGAAGGCATCCCGCTGATCGCCGATGCCGCCTGCATACCGGCGATGCTGCCGGCCATGCTGCGGATGGCCTGTCCCGCCGGGCGCATCGGCCTGCTCGGTTTCAGCCCCACGCCCAGCGATCTGATTCAGCTGGAAGTGATCAAGAAGGAGCTAACGCTGGTCGGCTCGCGTCTGAACAACCGCAAATTCCCGGAGGTGATCGAACATATCGCCGCCGGTCGTCTCGATCCCAAGGCGCTGATCAGCCATCGCATCGCCCTGGCCGAAATGCCCGGCGCCATCGATCTGCTCGAGAACCACCCGGAACAGGCGCGCAAGGTGCTGGTGAAAATCTCGCCTTGAACGTCCTATCGAACCCGCTCTGATGCCGGAAAAAGATCCGGAGGTGCGAGTTCGGACAACAAAACCGACGCGTATCCCACGCGACAGGAGACTCACGCCATGTTGACGACCACCACACTCAAACACCTGCTGGCCGGCGCCGCCCTCGGTGCCACGCTTCTGGGCAGTCAGGCAGTAATGGCTGCGGACTACACGCTGAAATTCGGCCATCTGGCCAATGAACAGAACATCTGGAACAAGGCTGCGCTGAAGTTCAAGGAGTTGGTGGAAGCCAACTCCGACGGCCGCATCGAGGTTCAGGTGTTTCCCAACGAGCAGCTCGGCAGCGAGATGGATGTGATCAACAGCATCCAGCTGGGCACCGCCGACATGACCATCACCGGCGAGAGCCTGCAGAACTGGGCGCCCGCCGCCGCGATGATGGCCGTGCCCTATCTGTTCCGTGATGCGGACCACATGCGCAAGGCCGTGGAAGGCGACGTCGGCAAGCAGATCGAAAAGCAGATCACCGAGCGCACGGGCCTGGTGCCGATCGCCTGGTTCGAGCGCGGCCCGCGTGAGCTGACCTCCAATCGCCCGATCAAGACCCCCGATGATCTCGACGGCCTGCGCATCCGCGTGCCCAACGTGCCGCTGTTCGTCGATACCTGGGAAGCGCTGGGCGCCCGCCCGACCCCGATGGCCTTCAGCGAAGTCTTCACCTCGCTGCAGCAGAACACCATCGAAGCGCAGGAAAACCCGCTCAGCCTGATTGAGAGCGCCAGCTTCAACGAAGTCCAGCAGTATGTGGACATGACCGATCACGTCCGCAGCTGGATCTACGTGGTGATCGGCAAGCAGAAGCTCGAATCGATGCCGGACGATCTGCAGAGCGTGGTGCGCGACGCGGCCAGCGAGATGCAGTCCTACGAGGAAGGGCTGTTCGTCGATGACCAGAAACGTCTCGAGCAGGCGCTCAAGGACAAGGGCATGAAGTTCGTTGACGTCGATCAGGAAGCGTTCGCCAAGAAAGCGCGTCCGGCGGTGCTCGACTCGCTCGACGAAGATCAGCGCAAGCTCTACGACGAAATTCAGGGTCTCTGATAACCGTACGCCGGGGGCACGACGCTCCCGGCCCCATTCCCCTGTTCGGAGAGCGCCATGTCGGAACGACAAACGGACACTCAGCCGCAGGATATTCAGGAGAGCCTGGAGATCCTGAATCGTGTTCCGCGCCTGGGCGGCCCCATCGGCCGCCTGGCTGACGGGCTGGATCGCCTTATGCTGTGGCTGGCCGTGATCGCCCTGGTGGGGCTGTCACTGACCGTGCTGCTGCAGGTCGCCTCGCGACTGTTTCTGCCCATCACGCTATCGTGGACCGAAGAGCTCACCCGCTATCTCTTCATCTACATGGTAGCGCTGGGCGCCGGCGTGGTGCAGCACCGTAACCGCCACGTCAACGTCGAACTGTTTCATGGCTGGCTTGGCTTTCGTGGCCGTGCTGCCTATCTCGTATTGATCTCGGCCATCACCTTCATCTTCACCATTCTGGTGCTGCCTAATGCCTGGCAATTCGCCCAGATCGGCGCGTTCCAGACATCGCCGACGCTGCGCATTCCCATGCTCTACATCTTCTTCTCCTCGGTGGTGCTGTTCGGGTCGCTGTTGCTGTACAGCCTGATCGGCCTGACCGAGGGGGTCATCGCCATGATTCGTGGCGAGCGCTCCGACACCACTCGCCAGGAGGCGCTCTGATGGAAATCGCCGTTCTCTTCGTCACCTTTCTGGTACTGCTGTTGATCGGCCTGCCGATTGCCTTCTGTCTCGGCGTATCGTCACTGGCCTACCTGATGCTCGGTGGGATCTCGTTGACCATCGTGCCGCAGCGGATGTTCTCCGGCATCGACTCCTTCGTGTTGCTGTGTATTCCCGGCTTCGTGATGGCCGGCAATCTGATGAACGTGGGCAACATCACCCAGCACATCGTGCGCTTCTCCAATGCGCTGGTCGGGCACATCCGCGGCGGCCTGGGCCTGGCCAACGTCGGCGGCTCGATGATCTTCAGCGGCATCTCCGGTACCGCCGTGGCGGACGCCGCCAGCATCGGCTCGGTAATGATCCCGGGGATGTCGAAAGCCGGCTACGACAAGCCGTTCGCCGCCGCCGTGACTGCCGCCTCCTCCACCATCGGCCCGATCATCCCGCCCAGCGTGCCGATGATCATCGTGGGTTCGCTCTCCGGCATCTCCGTCGGCCGCATGTTCCTGGCCGGCGCCGTCCCCGGTCTGCTGCTGGGCGTGGCGATGATGATCACCGCCTACTGGCTGGCCGTGCGGCGCGGCTATCCCAAGGAGAAGCGCGCCACCTTCAAGGAGCTGATCAAGGAGGGCCGCAGCGCGTTCTGGGCGCTGATGATGACCTTCATCATTCTCTACGGCATCATCGGCGGGCTGTTCACGCCGACCGAGGCTTCGATCGTCGCCAGCCTCTACGCACTGCTGGTGGGCACTTTCGTCTACAAGGGGATCAACTGGCGCAATCTGGGAGGCATTCTGTCGGACACCGTGATCACCTCCGCCTCGCTGATGCTGCTGGTCGGGCTGGCCAATCTGTTCGGCTGGATCCTGACCAGCCAGCAGATCCCACAGATGCTCGCCGATGCGATTCTCGGCATCAGCACCAATCCGATCGTGGTCATTCTGATCCTCAATCTGATTCTGCTGTTCGTCGGCGCCTTCATGGAGACAATCGCCGCACTGATCATCCTGTTCCCGGCGCTGCTGGGCGTGGCCACCGGCGTCGGCATGGATCCGATCCACTTCGGCGTGATGGCGGTACTCAACCTGATGATCGGCCTGACCACGCCGCCGGTGGGCGTCTGCCTGTTCGTGGTCTCGAGCATCGGCAAGCTACCCATGCTGCATGTTGCCAAAGCCATCATCCCGTTTCTGATCTGCAACCTGATTGTGCTGATGCTGGTGTCCTTCGTTCCTGCCATCTCGCTGTGGCTGCCCAACCTGTTGATGGGGAAATAACGCCATGGCCGCAGCCGACACCCATATCGAACGTGAGCCGAGCCGACGAGGCCCGAGCGGGATCGGCATCGTCCACCTGGGCCTGGGCGCGTTCCATCGCGCCCATCAGGCGGTCTACCTGCAGCGAAGTATCAATCGCACTCCCACCGGGGAGGAAAGCGAGTGGGGCCTCTGCAGCGCCAACATCCGTTCCAACCGCACGCTGGTCGATCAGCTTCGCGACGGCGACTACCGCTACCACGTCGCCGAATTCAGCGACAGCGAACATGTCACCCTGCGCGAGGTCAGCGCCATCCGTGAAGCGCTCTACGCAGGGCCGGATGGCCCGGATCGTGAGGCGCTACTAGCGCGGATGAGCAATCCTGACGTGCGAATCGTCACGCTCACCGTGACCGAGAAAGGGTATTTCCTGAGCCCGGGCAGCGGCGAACTGCTGAGCGATGCTGCGCCGATCGCCCACGACATTGCCCATCCGGAATCACCGGATACCGCCCCGGGCATGCTGGTGGAAGCGCTGGCGCGACGCCGCTCGGCCGGGGTCGCACCGTTCACCGTGCTGTGTTGCGACAACATGCCCCACAACGGCCAGCGCACACGGCGCGCGGTGATCTCGCTGGCCCGTCATCGCGATAAGGAGCTGGCCGAGTGGATCGAAGCCAGCGTCGCCTTCCCCTCGAGCATGGTCGACCGCATCGTGCCGGCGATGACCGATGCCGACCGCCAGCGTCTGGCGGCGTTGGGGGTCGACGATCCCGCCGCGGTGGTCTGTGAAACTTTCAGCCAGTGGGTGGTCGAGGACGACTTCCCGCAGGGCCGGCCGGATTGGGAAGCCGACGGCGTCGAGATGGTCGCCGATGTCGCGCCGTTCGAAACCATGAAGCTGCGCCTGCTCAACGGCGCCCACTCGCTGCTCGCCTATCTTGGCACGCTGACCGGCATCGAAACGGTGGACGCCGCCGTTGCGCGCCCCGCTTTTCGTGAGTTGCTTCGGCACTACTGGCAGCAGGAAGCGATCCCCACGCTGTCGCTGCCGACCGGTACCGATGCCGGCGCCTATACCGACAGCCTGCTGGCGCGCTTCGGCAACGACAGCCTGCGCCACCGGCTGCAGCAGATCGCCATGGACGGTTCGCAGAAGATTCCCCAGCGCTGGCTGGCCGGCGGTGTCGAACGGTTGACTGCCGGCGACTCGATCAGTGCGACCGCGCTGGGCGTGGCTGGCTGGATCCGCTATACCGTCGGCACCGATCTCGACGGCCAGCCGCATCCGGTGGACGACCCCATGGCCAAGACGTTCGCCGCGCTGCATCGTCGCCATGGCGGCGACCGCGCCGCACTGGTCGACGCCTTTCTCGCGCTCGATGCCGTCTTTCCCGCGGCACTGCGCGATGATCGACGGTTCGCCCAGCAGATCGTCGATATGCTGACGCGACTGGAGCGCGATGGCGTGGAAGCCACGATTATCGCTCTGACACTCAACTTTTCTGATCGGGACGCTTGATCATGGAACATACCTGGCGCTGGTTCGGTCCGGCCGATCCCATCACCCTCGGCGAGATTCGCCAGGCCGGCGCAACCGGCATCGTCACGGCCCTGCACGAGATCCCCAACGGCAAGGTCTGGCCGGTCGCCGCCATTGCCGAGCGCAAATGCCTGATCGAATCCGCCGGTCTGATCTGGTCGGTGGTCGAAAGCGTGCCGATTCACGAAGCGATCAAGCAGGGGTTGCCGGCAGCCGAGAGCTACATCGACAACTATCGCCAGACGCTCGCCAACTTGGGCCAGTGCGGTATCGACGTGGTCTGCTACAACTTCATGCCGATCCTCGACTGGACACGCACCGACCTCGCCTGGCCGCTACCCAACGGCGGCACCGCGCTGCGCTTCGACCAGACCGCCTTCGCCGCTTTCGATCTGTTTCTGCTCGAGCGCGAAGGGGCAGCAACCGATTACAGCGAGACCGAGCGGGACGCGGCCAGCGCTTACCTGGAGACACTCGACGCGGCGGCACGAACGCAGCTGGTCGACACCGTCATCGCCGGGCTGCCCGGCACCGAAGAGCACTATACGCTGGAAGATTTTCGCCAGGCGCTCGACGCCTACCGCGAGATCGATGCCGAACGGCTGCGCGCCAATCTGACCACGTTCCTGCGCGCCATCGTGCCCACGGCGGAGGAAGCCGGCGTGCGCCTGGCGATTCATCCGGACGACCCGCCCCGGGAACTGCTGGGGCTGCCGCGCGTGGTCTCGACGGCCGAAGATGCCCAGTACGTGCTCGATAGCGTACCCAGCCCCGCCAATGGCCTGACTTTCTGCACCGGCTCCTACGGCGTGCGCGAGGACAACGACCTGGTCGCCATGGCCCAGCGTTTCGCGCCGCATATCCATTTCGTGCATCTGCGCGCTACCCGTCGCGAAGCCAACCCGCTCAGTTTCCACGAGGCCGAGCATCTGGACGGCGACGTCGATATGGTCGGGGTGATCGGCGCGCTGGTTCGCGAACAGCGCCGACGCCAGCGTGAAGGCGGCGACCGACTGCCGATGCGCCCGGATCACGGCCATCATCTGCTCGATGACCTGGCTCGCGACAGCCGCCCCGGGTACCCGTTGATCGGTCGGCTCAAGGGGCTCGCCGAGCTGCGCGGGGTGGAACGTGCGATAGAACGGCTCTTTTGATGACCCGGCGCATCTCCTTCACGCCTCTCCACGTAAGCTCCTGGGTACGGCCGTCACGCACGACCACTATTCACGCAACAGCGCGGGGTTCATGAACCATGTCGATCAAGACATCATCAGTCTCTCCCAAGGCTCGAATATTACCGACTCTCTGCCTGGCAACCACGCTGGCAATGCTCGCCTTCGCGACCACGGCAACCGCCGCCGAGGGTGACAGACTCACCGGTGATGACATCCGTCAGGAGGTCTGGGGGCATCGCGTGCAGGGCGCCATGGCGAGTGGCCAGCAGTACGACGAAGTCTACCGCCAGGACGGGAAGATCGAGGGCGACGGCTATACCGGCCAGGCCACGATCGTCGACGATCGCATGTGCTTCGATTACGGCGACGATAAACCGACCTGCTACGGCGTTCGTCGTGATGGCAGCGACAGCATCGAGTGGCTGGAGGGCGACGAGGTCGTCGGCGAAGGCAAGCTCGGCAACGCCGAGTGATCGCCACGGGCGGCCGCTGCAACGGCGGTCGCCACTTCCAGCGCACCATTACGCAACCTGCGACCGCAATGGTATGGTAACGACCGAACCATCAGGACAGATCCCATGTCGCTACCGATTGGTCCGGAATTGGCCGGAACCCGCATCCTGCTCGGCATCAGCGCCGGCATCGCCGCCTACAAGAGCGCCAATCTCGCTCGCCTGTTGAAAAAGACGGGCTTTGAGGTGCGCGTGGTCATGACCGAGGGCGCCCAGGCGTTCATCACGCCGCTGACGTTGCAGGCGCTCACCGGCGAGCCCGTGCGCACCTCGCTGTTGGATCCGGAAGCGGAGGCCGGCATGGGCCATATAGAACTGGCCAAGTGGGCGGATATCGTCCTGATCGCGCCGGCCACCGCCGACCTGATGGCGCGACTGGCCCACGGCCATGCCGACGATCTGTTGACCACGCTGTGTCTGGCGACCGAAGCCAGATGCCTGATGGCACCCGCCATGAATCAGGCGATGTGGCGCCACCCGGCGACGCTGGCCAATGCCGATCGACTCGCCGAGCTGGGCTGGACCCTGCTGGGGCCGGACGCCGGCGACCAGGCCTGTGGCGACGTCGGCCTGGGCCGAATGCTGGAGCCGGAAACCATTCTCGCCCAGCTGCTGGACGAGGTCGGACAATCCGGCGGAGAATCGCCCAGAATGATGCCCGTGCACCAGGATTTGGTCGGCAAGCGCGTGGTGATCACTGCCGGACCGACTCGCGAAGCGCTGGATCCGGTGCGTTATCTCTCCAACCACAGTTCCGGCAAGATGGGGTATGCACTCGCTGCCGCCTGCGTCGAGCGTGGGGCCAGCGTCAGCCTGGTGAGCGGCCCCGTCAGCTTGTCGACCCCGCCGGGGGTCAATCGCATCGACGTGACCTCGGCGACGGAGATGCTGGCCGCCGTCGAATCCCAGCTGCCCTGCGATCTATTCATCGGCTGCGCCGCCGTGGCGGACTATCGCGCCGCCGCCGTCAGCGAACACAAACTCAAGAAGACGGACGCCGACAGCGGCCTGACCCTCGAGCTGGTGCGCAATCCGGATATCGTCGCCACGATCGCGGCGCGCCCGGACCGGCCGTTCACGGTGGGCTTTGCCGCCGAAACGCAGGATCTCGAAACGCACGCCGGTAGCAAGCTCGAACGCAAGCGCCTGGACCTGATCGTCGCCAACGATATTTCCCGTGAAGGCGTCGGCTTCGGCAGTGACGACAACGCCGTCACGCTACTGTGGAAACAGCACGATCAGACGACACGCCGCGAACTTCCGGCTCAAGCCAAAGCGACACTGGCTGCCGTCATCGTCGACCACATCGTCGATCGCCTCCCCTAGTTGCGTCCGACCCGCCCCCGCGATGATAAGCTAGGTCGCTGCCTGGCCTTCAACGTCATTCGCTTTCAGGAATGTTTTTCATGTCACTCAGCAATCCGTCCGTCACGCCCGCTTCTCCATCGACGGTCAAACCCAAGCTTTCGGTCAAGATTCTCGACGAGCGTGTGCACGACTACCCGCTGCCGCACTACGCCACCGTAGGCAGTGCCGGCATGGACCTACGCGCGCTGCTCGACGAGGCGCTGACCCTGACGCCCGGTGACAGCGCCCTGGTACGCACCGGCCTCGCCATCCATATCGGTGACCCGGGTCTGGCCGGCGTGGTGCTGCCGCGCTCCGGGCTCGGTCACAAGCACGGTATCGTGCTGGGCAATCTGGTGGGGCTGATCGACTCCGACTATCAGGGTGAGCTGATGATCTCGGTGTGGAACCGGGGCCGCGAGACGTTCATGCTCGAACCCGGTGAGCGGCTGGCACAATACGTGCTGGTACCGGTGGTCCAGGCCGAACTCGAGATCGTCGAGGAGTTCGTCGCCACCGACCGTGCTGGCGGTGGCTTCGGTCACTCCGGCCGGCAGTGAATCCTATTCCGCCTCCTACAGCCGTTCTCTGCAAGGACATGCCACGTGGCGCTAAGCGCAACCATCTATAAAGCGAAACTCAACGTCAGCGATCTGGACCGCCATTACTATGGCGATCACGCGCTGACCGTGGCCTGCCACCCTTCCGAGACGGCGACCCGGCTGATGGTGCGTCTGCTGGCGTTCATCGCCAACGCGCCTCTCACCAGCGGCGACGATGAACTCGCCATGACCCGCGGGCTGAGCAGCGACGACGAGCCGGACCTGTGGCTCAAGGCGCCGGACGGCCGCATCCTGTTGTGGATAGAATTGGGTGAACCGTCGCTGAAGCGGATCAAGCAGGGGCTCTCGCGAGCCGAACGCGTACTGGTCTATCCCTACGCGCCCCGCAGTGCGGTGCAGTGGTGGAAGAAACTCGAGAACGACATCCGCGCACTGCCGCGGGTCGAGGTCTGGAATCTGCCGACCGAGCCGCTCGCCGCATTGACTGCCCTCGTCGATCGCAACCTGAGCCTGGGTGCCACGCTGATGGAAGGCCAGTGGCTGATTACCGACGGACAGGCCTCGGTGGAACTCGAGCTCGAGCGCTGGGCGTGAACACGGATCGCCGTAGTGAACGACGGATATGGTGGATGATAGACGTGGTAAACGATGGCCGTGACGAACGAAGGCAAGGAAACGACGATGAATGACCAGCCCGGCGCCAACGTGCCCGCTTCGATCTTTCGCGCCTACGATATTCGCGGCATCGTCGACGAGACGTTGACCGAGGAGACGGTGGAGTGGATCGGCCGTGCGGTGGGCAGCGAAGCTGCTGCCCGCGGCCAGCAGTGCGTGATCGTCGCCCGTGATGGCCGCCACTCCGGCCCTCGCCTGCAGGCAGCGCTGATCCGCGGCCTGCGGGCTTCCGGCCGCGACGTGATCGATATCGGTCGCGTACCCACGCCGGTGCTCTATTTTGCCACCGCCACCCTCGACGAGAGTCGCAGCGGCGTGATGGTGACCGGCAGCCACAATCCGCCGGACTACAACGGCTTCAAGATCGTGCTCGACGGCGTCGCGATTTCGGGCGAGGCGATTACCGCCCTGATCGAGCGCATCCGCAGCAGCGATCTCAGTGAAGGCGAAGGGACTCTGACACAGCTCGATGTCAGCGAGGCCTATCTCCAACGCATCCTGGGTGATATCTCGCTCGATCAAGGCCAACGCGGGCGCCCGCTCAAGGCGGTCGTCGACTGCGGCAACGGTGTCGCCGGTGAGCTCGGGCCGCGCCTGATCGAGGCGCTGGGTGTCGAGACGATTCCTCTTTTCGCCGAAATTGACGGTGATTTCCCCAATCACCATCCCGATCCCGGCAAGCCGGAAAACCTGGTCGACCTGATCGCCAAGGTCCGGGAGACCGAGGCGGATATCGGGCTGGCTTTCGACGGCGATGGCGACCGCCTCGGCGTGGTGACGCCGGCCGGCGAGATGATCTATCCGGACCGGCTGCTGATGGCCTTCTCGGTGGATCTGCTCGAGCGCGATCCCGGCGCCCGCATCGTTTTCGACATCAAGTGTACCGGCAATCTAGCCCAGGTCATCGAGCGCGCGGGAGGCGAGCCCGAAATGTGGCGCACTGGCCACTCGCTGATCAAGGCGCGCATGAAGGAGACCGGCGCCCAGCTTGGCGGCGAGATGAGTGGTCACATCTTTTTCGCCGAACGCTGGTACGGCTTCGATGACGGGCTCTATGCCGCCGCCCGGCTGCTGGAAATTCTCTCGCGCCAACCGCATGACGCCGATCGTTTTTTCAGCGCTTTCCCGCAGGATATCTGCACCCCAGAGCTGAACGCGGCGGTCACCGACGAGGAGAAGTTCGCGATCATCGGGCGACTGGCCGAGACCGGCGACTTCGGTCAGGATGGCATCAAGACGACGCTGGACGGCATTCGCGTGGACTACCCCGATGGTTGGGGGCTGTGTCGCGCCTCGAACACCACGCCGGCACTGGTGCTGCGATTCGAGGGCAAGGACCAGGCCGCGCTCGCTCGCATCCAGTGTCAGTTCGGCGCCGCCCTGCTGGCGGTGGCACCGAACGTCGAACTGCCGTTCTGAGATCGCCGAGTACGGGACGTACGCAACAACAGGGAACGCGCCGCTTTCGATAGACTCGTGGCGCACAGACAGTGGAGATATAACGCCTCATGAACGAGAGCCCACGCGATCCGCGTCAGGTGGTCGAGATCCTGTCGGAAGCGCTGCCCTATATTCAGCGCTATTCCGGCAAGACGGTGGTGGTCAAGTACGGTGGCAACGCCATGACCGAAGACAAGCTGATCGACTCCTTCGCCCGCGACATGGTGTTGATGAAGGAGGTCGGGATCAATCCGGTGGTGGTCCACGGTGGTGGCCCGCAGATCGGCCAGTTGCTGGCGCGACTCAACATCGAATCGCGCTTTGTCAACGGCATGCGCGTGACCGATGCCGAAACCATGGACGTGGTCGAGATGGTGCTCGGCGGGTTGGTCAACAAGAACATCGTCACCCAGATCAACCAGTGCGGTGGCAAGGCGATCGGTCTGACCGGCAAGGACAACGCCCAGATTCTGGCGCGTCAGCTCAAGGTCGAGCAGTACAATCCGGCACTGACCGAACCCGAGATCATCGATATCGGGCACGTCGGCGAGGTGGAGCATATCTCTACCGATCTGATCGAGATGCTCGCCGAACGCGATTTCATTCCTGTCATCGCACCGATCGGCGTCGATCGCGAAGGCCATAGCTATAACATCAACGCCGACCTGGTCGCCGGCAAGGTGGCCGAAGCGCTGAAGGCCGAGAAACTGATGCTGTTGACCAATGTCGCCGGCCTGCAGGACGCCGAAGGCAACGTCATGACCGGACTCTCCACCGAGCAGGTCGATGCGCTGATCGCCGACGGCACGATCTACGGCGGCATGCTGCCGAAGATTCGCTGCGCGCTGGAAGCGGTCAAGGGCGGTGTCGGCAGTGCCGTCATCGTCGACGGCCGCGTGGTGCACTCGACGCTGCTGGAGATCTTCACCGATGCCGGGGTCGGCACCCAGATCACCGACAGTCACGGCTGACGACCGGCTTCACCGTGTTTCTGATTATCGCGGGCTTGGAAGGCCCGCCTCGGCTGCTGAGTAGACAGGCAAGCAGTCCGGGCCGCTCCAGGAAGGAGCTCCAATAAAACGACCGATAAGAACCGTCATGACGCAGGCAACTCCCCCACTCTCTCGCCGCGAGCAGATCCTCCAGGCACTGGCTCTGATGCTCGAGGAAGATAGCGGCAAACGCATCACCACGGCCGCACTGGCACGTCAGGTTGGTGTCAGCGAGGCGGCTCTCTACCGCCATTTTCCGAGCAAGGCACGCATGTTCGAGGGGCTGATCGAATTCATCGAGGCGAGCCTGTTCGAGCGTATTCGACGCATCCTCGACGACGAACCGTCGGCGCTCGCGCGCTGCGAGACGATCGTTCAACTGGTGCTGACGTTCGCCGAAAAGAATCCCGGTCTCAGCCGGCTGATGGATGGCGACGTGCTGACCGGCGAGACGGCGCGTCTTCGCACCCGCATGTCCCAGCTGTTCGAGCGACTGGAAACACAGCTCAAGCAGATACTGCGCGAGGCGGAACTCCGCGAGGGGTTGCGCCCACAGCTGACAGTGTCGGCGGCGGCTAATCTGCTGTCGGCTTTCATGGAAGGCAGGATCAGTCAGTACGTGCGTAGCGACTTCCGGCATCTGCCCACGACGCACTGGGAAGATCAGTGGCGCCTCCTGGGGAATGGATTGCTATTCTCCGCAACCCAATCCGCCCCGGCTTGAGACCCTGCCTTTCTCGATAAAGCGTAGTGAGCTCTGAACTTTCAAGTAGTCTAGGAGCGCCTGCAAATGGTTAGAAGTGCTCGCCATTGGAGGTAAGAGCAACCGCCCACCATGAAACCGGCGCTCCTTGATATTTTAGGCGGATACGAAAAGGCCCGAACCCCATGTGATGCGGGGCTCGGGCCTTGAATGCCATTTCGAAAGAACTCTCTCCTTACAGGAGGAACTCCATCAGAACGGGACTTACGACTCTTTCATCGTAGTGTCGTCAGAATGATCAGTTCTGGTTTTCTTTGGCTTCATCCTGCATGTCTTCACCAGCGTCTTCCATGGAATCACCGGCATCATCCATCGCATCTTCGGTGGCGTCGCCTGCGTCATCCATCTTGTCGCCCATGGCGTCGCCAGCGTCGTCCATGTTGTCCTCGGCGGAATCTACGGCGTTGTCGGTAGACTCTGCGGCATTATCCGCGGCATTATCGATGGACTCACCGGCTTCCTCGGCGGACCCGTCGTCGCTGTCACAAGCTGCAACGCCCAATGCCATCGTACCGACCAGCGCCGCCATTGCCAGTTTCTTCAACAGTTCGGATTGCATCGTGTAGCTCCTTTACTCTTCCGTGAATTCTCATACAAGGTAGCTTGAGCCGGACCAATCATCCACCGATTTACTCTCTTTCCTCATTTTTTACTCATCATGGAAAAGTCTGATGACAAATATGACAAGCGGCTTAAAACAGAGACCCGCGTGACCTACTCGACATACAGAAGTCGCCGTTCTAAACACACGAGTTGTTAGCGTCACCAGTTTTCTTTCCGACATAAAAAACCCCAGCCTGTTGGCTGGGGTTTCGGATAGATGCCTGACGATACCCGGCCGACGCTTCGGGACTCTTCATGGGGAGACCCCT
>NZ_PZJN01000010.1 GCF_003206695.1 Salinicola halophyticus
GCTCGGAGGCATCCGGTTGCGACGAATCGATCGGGTTTCGCGTGGTCAGGCCAGCGGCTCGTATATCCCCGCCTCCCCCTTCCGGCCCGGCGACACCTTTAGCCGTATCGACCGGTAATGTAATCCTCGGTCCGCGATTCGCTCGGCTGGGTAAATATCTTGGTCGTGTTGTCACACTCGATCAGGCTGCCCAGATACATGAAGGCGGTGATATCCGAAATACGCGCCGCCTGCTGCATGTTGTGGGTCACGATGACGATCGTGTAATCCTGCTTGAGCTCGTTGATCAGATCTTCGATATAGCCGGTCGAGATCGGATCCAGCGCCGAAGTCGGCTCGTCGAGCAGGATCACCTCCGGTTTCACCGCAATGGTACGCGCGATACACAGGCGTTGCTGCTGACCGCCGGACAGCGCCTGCCCGCTCTGCTTGAGCTTGTCCTTGACCTCGTTCCAGAGTGCCGCCTTTTTTAGCGCCCACTCGACCCGCTCTTCCAGCTCTCGGGCCGACAGCTTTTCGTACAGACGAATCCCGAAGGCGACGTTATCGAAGACCGACATCGGGAACGGCGTCGGCTTCTGAAAAACCATGCCGACGCGCGAACGTAGCAGATTGAGATCGACGCCCGACTGATAGATGTCGTAATCGTCGAGCAATATCTGTCCTTCGGTGCGGATCCCCTCGTAGAGGTCATGAATCCGATTGAAGCAGCGGATCAACGTCGACTTGCCGCAACCCGATGGCCCGATGAACGCCGTCACCTGACGCTCGGGAATTTCCATGGAGACGTTCTTGATCGCCTGGAATTTGCCATAGTAGAGATTCAGATCGTCGACGCGCAATTTGGTGGCGATCTGCGGCGCTGGCACCTCACCGGGACCGTCGGCGTCGCGTTTCTGCTTGAGTTGAAGTTCGGCTGTCATGGCAGTCTCGCAGCTGGAAATCAGGAACGCTGGCGCGAGAAATAGCGCGCCGCAATGTTCAGAATCAGAATGGCAGCGGTCAGGATCAACGCCCCGCCCCAAGCCAGCGCCACCAGGTCGGGAATGAAGGCGTTGATCGTCATGTTCTGGTAGATGGTCATCGGCAGGTTGGCCATCTCGCTACCCAGGTCGAAGAAGTTCCACTGGTTGGAGTTCAGCGAGGTGAACAACAGCGGTGCCGTCTCGCCACTGATCCGCGCGAAACCCAGCAGAATCCCGGTCAGGATGCCCGCACGCGCCCCGCTGTAACACACTCGTACGATGATCCAGTAGCGGTGGGCGCCGAGCGCCGCCGCGGCTTCACGCAACGAATTGGGAATCAGGCGCAGCATGTCCTCGGTGGAACGGATCACCACCGGCACGATGATCACCGTCAGTGCCAGTACGCCGGCCCAACCGGAGAAATTGCCCATCGGTACCACCACCATGGCATAGATGAAAAGGCCGATGATGATCGACGGCGCCGACAGCAGAATGTCGTTGATGAAGCGGATCACCTTGGCCATCATCCCCTTGCCACTGTACTCCGCCAGCCAGGTACCCGCCGCCACGCCGATGACCGTCCCGATCACCGTCGCCGCGCAGGTCATGATGAATGTCCCCCAGATCGCGTTGCCCAGGCCGCCACCGGTCATCCGCGTGCGCTCGACGAAGGTCGCAGGCGAGATC
This sequence comes from Salinicola halophyticus, assembly GCF_003206695.1. Classification (GTDB taxonomy): domain Bacteria; phylum Pseudomonadota; class Gammaproteobacteria; order Pseudomonadales; family Halomonadaceae; genus Salinicola; species Salinicola halophyticus. Next base: position 1,653 of record NZ_PZJN01000010.1, read on the forward strand.
GCCCCCAACCCTTTGGTCACCAGCGTAAACAGAATCGCGAACAGAAAGGCGAACCCGATCAGGGTCGCCACCTGACACAGCACCATCACTAACTGACTGAGCCGTTTGCGGCGGCGATAAAGCGGCGTTTGACTGATATTCATGGTTCTCTCCTGCCGCTCAGGCATGTCGACCGGTGCTGTTGCGCAGCAGATAGCGCGCGAAAGCCAGTACCGCGAAGGTGATCAGGAACAGAATCAGACCCAATGCCAGCAGCGCCGAGCGCTGAGAACCGTCAGATTCGGAAAACTGATTGGCGATCAGGGCCGCGATCGAGGTGCCCTGCCCGGTCAAGGTGGTGTTGAGGAACAGGTTATTACCGATGACGAACGTCACGGCCATGGTTTCGCCCAGCGCACGCCCGAGTCCCAGCACGACCCCACCTACCAGGCCAGTCTTCACTGACGGCAGGATAACGCTGCGGGTGACTTCCCAGGTAGTGCAGCCCAGACCATAGGCGGACTCACGCATAACCGCGGGCACGGTATTGATCACGTCCCGGCTCACGGCGGTAATGAACGGAATGATCATCACCGCCAGAATGATACCCGCCGTCGTCAGACCGGTGCCGGCAGGAAAGACCGTGGGGAACCAGGTGCGCAGCAGTGGCGCCAGCACCTCCATGCCCCACATGCCATAGATGATCGAAGGTATACCCGCCAGCAGCTCGATCAAGGTACTCAGCGGCTGGCGCAGAAATCCGGGGCATTGCTCGGTCAGAAAGATGGCAATGCCAAAAGAGATGGGTACCGCTATGACGATCGCGATGAACGACGTCAGCAGCGTACCGTAGATTGCCGGCAGCGCGCCGAAGACTTCGACGTTGGCCGCCCAGCGATTTTCCGTAAAGAAGTCCAGGCCATAACGTTGGATCGCCGGCCAGCTGGACACCATCAGTGACGCGATAATTGCCCCGAGCAACAGCAGCACCGCAAAAGCGAAGGCGAACAACATGCGCTCGAACCACACATCGATGCGGGCCTTGCGCTGAAGCCGCTTCTGGGTGGCATCGCTGAGATGGCCCAGGCCGCTGGCTTGAATCGCGTTGGAGGTGGACATCTTCATTCCTCATCGACTAGCCATCATGCCGCCAACCGGCGGCATTCGATACAGCGCCGCGACGGGGGCGGTTGCCCGCCCGCCGTCGCGGCATGTCATTCAGAGATTACTTGGTCCAGACAGCGTTGCCATCCGAATCCTTGATCTCGCTCCAGCTGTCACGAACCATGTCGGCAACATTCTCCGGCATCGGCACGTAGTCCAGCTTCTTGGCCATGTCGCCGCCATTGCTGTAGGCCCAGTCGAAGAACTCGAGTGCCTGACGAGCAGCGTCGGCGTCCTGGACTTCCTTGTGCATCAGGATGAACGAGGCACCGGTGATCGGCCAGCTCTTGTCGCCCGGCTGATTGGTCAGCACCAGGTACATGCCCGGCGCCTTTTTCCAGTCGGCATTGGCGGCAGCGGCCATGAACGAATCCATATCCGGCGCGACGACCTTGCCGGCCTGGTTCTTCAGGTGCACCAGGCTCAGATCATTCTGTTCCGCGTAGGCATACTCGACATAGCCAATTGCGCCGTTGGTGTTGGAAACCTGGCTAGCCACACCGGCGTTCGCCTTGGCGCCTACACCGGCAGGCCAGGCAACGGATTTACCTTCACCCACGGTGTTGGCGAAATCTTCGCTGACCTGCGCCAGATAATGGGTAAACAGGAAGTTGGTGCCAGAGCCGTCAGCACGGTAGACCGGCGTGATCTGGGTATCCGGCAGATCCATATCCGGGTTCAACTTGGCGATGGCCTCGTCGTCCCAGTTGGTGATCTTGCCCTGATAGATATCGGCCAGTGTCGGGCCATCCAGATTGAGCGAGTCGCCCTCGATGCCTTCGACATGGAACGCGGCGACCACGCCACCCATGACCATCGGCCACTGCATCAGGCCATTCTTGTCGAGCTCTTCCTTGGTCATCGGCGCGTCACTGGCGCCGAAGGTGACGGTCTTGGCAACGATCTGCTGGATGCCACCGCCGGAACCGATCGCCTGGTAGTTGAGACCGATGCCGGACTCGTCCTGGTAGGCGTCTGCCCACTGCGAATAGACCGGATACGGGAAAGTTGCACCGGCACCGGTAATGGAGTCCTGGGCCTGGACACCGGCGGCGCCGAGAACCATGGAGCCGGAGATGAGCGCTGCGAAGACATGTTTAAGCATAGCGATATCCTGTTTCCACCTTGAATGCGTGAGCGATAACGACGTTGCGAAGGTTGCCAACACTCTCAGCGCACACCGTACTTCAGTGTCGTGACAGTTTTATGACACCCATGCAACTACGTTAGCGAAGGTCTCGAGATCGTGCTCGTCTCTAGCGAAAAAGCCATCGCGATCGCCTGAAGCTTCAGGCTCGCCAATGAGCATCAATATGGCTTGAGGCTTGAGTACTGCAACCTTCGCGCAGCCACGATGACAAGATTTGATGACAGCAGGATGACAATCGTCAGGCCGGGTAACGATGATGCGGGTTCAGGTAACGGCTCAGGCAGTGCTTTCGTCCTGTCCCACTCGCTGTTTGAGTGCCCGACCCGCCAGAACTCTGACCCCGACATTGGCCAGCAACGTGGCTCCCAGCATCGTTAGCACCGTTGGCCAGGCGCTGGCCAGCTCGAATGCCCCGACCAACGCGCCGGAAACGGCGCCGCAGGTGAACTGGAGACATCCCTGCAGAGCGGTGGCGGTGGCGCTCATGTGAGGGAAATGATCGAGCATCGAGGACATGGCATTGGGGCTGATCAGCCCCTGCATGCCGACGAAGACCACCATCAGTGGCGCCACCGTATAGATGGAATCCAGCCCGGTTGCGACCATGGTGACCAGCAGGAGACCGGCGGTGAGCTGAACGCCCAAGCCCAACAGCAGGTTCTGCTGGGGGGTGCGGACCTTCAGCAAGCGGATGTTGAGCCGGCTGGAGGAGGCCATGATCAGAATATTGGCGCCGAAGACGAACGGATACAGCGTGGTCGAGAGACCGTAATGCTCCATATAGAGATACGGCGAGCCGGTAATGAAGGCGAACATGCCGGCGAACGACATCGATACCGCACCGATATACCCCATCGCCTCGCGATGACGCAGTACGCTCCTGTAATTACCCAGAATCTGGCGTACCGACGGCGCCTGCGGGTCGCGGCCATGAGTTTCGGGAAGATGCCGACCGAGCAGCCAAAGTACGAACGCGGCGTAGACCGCCAGAAACAGAAAGATCAGCCACCAATTCGCCAGATGCAGCAGCGCGCTGCCGATGGCTGGCGCGATCAGCGGCGCCATCATCAGAATCATCATCATGGTGGACATGACCTTGGCAGCCTCGCGCCCACTGAAGCGGTCACGCACGATCGCCGCAGAATTGACCACGCAAGCGCCGCCCCCCAGGGCCTGAACGAAGCGCCAGCTCCATAGCGAGGCCAAAGAGCCTACCTGCGTCAGCGCTAAGCTTGCGATCAGAAACACCACCAGGCCGGTCATCAGCACCGGCTTGCGTCCGTAACGATCGGACAGTGGCCCACAGACCAGCTGTCCGAACGCGAACCCGAGCAGAAACACGCTGAGCGATAGTTCCGTGTGATGCACGCTGGCACCGATCGAAGCTGCCAGCGATGGCATCGCCGGCAGGTAGGCATCGATCGCCAATGGCGCCAGTGCCGTGTTGGCAGCAACCAGCAGAGCCAGACGGCGGGCGGTCAAGGTCGTCACACTATCTCCTTCAGAACGAACCGGACATCATCGAGAACGCGCCGGTAAACCAACGAAAGCCATGCAACTAGCGCAAAAAACGCCTCACCGGGGCGGCAAGGCGTGGCGGGGATCAAGGGATCGCTGGCAACGTGGCAGTAATGACACCGCCCAGGCATGAGCGCCTAACGCCCTTAGCTGTGCGAAGAAGCCTTGGTCCGCTGTGATTCGAGCAGCTCGACGAACGGCTGAAATTCATGTCGATTGTGCTCGCTCATGTGCATGAGGATCCGGTGGGCTTCGAGAATCCGCCGCTGTATGGCGCTCTCATCGGCTTCGACGTGCGGCAACACATCCAGCTCCGAGGGCTCGGTCAGCGGCGCCTCGAGCAGAGTGAAATAGCGGGCAAACCCCATCACATCCAGCATGCGGCGCACATCGGGATGTTCGGCGATGATCGTCGGCGGATCGTCGAGCCGCCCCTGCACCGCCATCGCCACCTTGGCCAGAAACCCTAACGCGGTCGAGTCGACGTTGGTCGCCTGGCGCAAATCCACCATCACTGCCCGCAAGCCGGGCAGCTCGGCCAGACGTTGCGCCTCCGCATCCAGCGTGGCGCACAGTGTCAGCCGCACGTCACCGCACAGCTTGAGCACGAATACGCCCGACTCGAATGCCGCCTTGATCCGCCCTTCATTCATGGTCGAAACCGCTCAGTGTCATCATACTGAGATCATCCGGCAGTTGATCTCCCAGCGCCAACCCGTCCCTCAGGTCATCGACGCCGGTACAATGTGTCGTGCGGTGCTCGAGTTCCTTGAGCCGCGCGCTTAATGAATTCTCCGGCAGACATTCCAGTACGCCGTCGGAGCAGAACCAGAGCCGAAAGGACTCGGGCAGTGGACAGCCATAGATGGGGTATTCGACATCCGGAAACAAGCCCACCGGCGGGCCTTTCCCCCCCAGATAGGCACTCCGTCCCTCGGCCTGAAGAATCGGCATCGGCAACTGTGCGCCGAGCGCATAGTGCAGAAAACGGCGCTCATGGTCCAGCACGCCGGCAAAGACCGTGGCGTGCTTGCCGATGCCGGTTTCCAGCAGCTCTCGATTCAGCTCGCCCAGCCACCGTGACGGGAAGGCTTCCGGCAGCAACGTGCGCCACTGGGCCAGCCAGCGATTGCACAGATATTTCAACAGCACGGTGACGAATGCCGACGAAGCTCCGTGCCCGGCGACGTCCGCGAAATAGAAGAAGCTGTAACGCTCGTCGCAGCGTTGAAAATCCAGAAAATCACCCGACAAATAGAGCGAGGGGGCAAACCAGTAATCGCAGCGGACGCCGAGATGGCGGATGCCGGACGGCGGCAGCAGCTTGCGCTGCACGTGCCCGCCCGCGCGCTGATCCTCGCGAAGCATCTCGAGATGTTTCTCGAGCCGGTCGTTCAGAGCCTCGAGCTCTTTCCGACTCTGGCTATGTTCTCGCGATAGACGATCCTGCTCCAGCGCCCGTTCCACCAGCCGTCGCAGAATATCCGCATGTTTCAAGGGCTCGACCAGATAATCGATCAAACCGGCATCGATCGCCTTGTGCAGATCGCCGTCGCGCTGACTTTCGCTGATGACAATGGTGGGTTGCCCCATCGCCAGCTGCTGCCAACCGTCGTGGGACACGGCGCGCACATGCGCTACGACCAGATCGCAGTGCCCCGGCAAGGCCGCGATCGACGCCGCGGCGTTCAATACCACGTCGAGACGCGACAGCGCCTCGATCAGCCGCTCGCGATCCGGCCCGGGCAGGTCGATCAAACCGATCACGGGCAACTCATCCAGCGGCATATTGGACACGGGCTACTCGGCGAAGTCGTCTTCACTGTATTCGAAATCGTCACCGAAACCGCCGCTGGCGAACGGATCTTTACCCGCGGCTCCGTTGGTGACCTCGAACTGACGACGCTGCAGATAGGCATCGCGAATGAAGCTGTAGCGATCTCCCTGGATCAGCTTCTCCTGGTCGAGCAGGCCGGCTCGCAGATCCACGAAGCGCAGGAACGTGAGACCGTAGCGCCACTTGTCGTCCTCGACATAAGTGACCGGGTACGTGTAGGCGTCGACCGGCAAACCGCTGGTATCGCGAACCGTGCTGGGCCCCAGCAGCGGCAGTACCAGATAGGGGCCTGAATCGAAGCCCCAGACACCCAGAGTCTGACCGAAATCTTCCGTGTTCTCATTCAGGCCCATTCGCGTTGCCGGGTCGAGCACGCCGCCCACGCCCAGCACGGTATTGACCAGGAAACGGCCGGATGCGACGCCAGCATTGCCCCACTGCCACTGCAGGACGCTGTTGAACACCGTGCGAATCTCGCCCAGGTTGGAGAAGAAATTACCCACGCCGTCCTGCACCGGATCGGGCGTGACGGTGTCGTAGCCCTGCGCGACCGGCTTCAGCGCATAGCGATCAAGGGTATCGTTGAACTGATAGACGCCCCGGTTGAAGCCTTCCCATGGATCTTGAGGATTGGAATCTTCCCCGGTCGAGGCGCAGCCGCTCAGCGCCGCTGCCATGCAGACGCCGCCCAGCCAATGGATCGATTTCATTAACACGCATTCCCTTTACGCAGTATCACACTGCCCGCACTGTAGCCCGCACCGAAGGAACACACCACCCCTACATCGCCCTCCTGCAGATCGTCGCGATGGAGGTGGAACGCGATGATCGATCCGGCGGAACTGGTATTGGCATAGCGGTCCAGAATTATCGGCGCCTCAGCCAGTGAAGGTTCGCGCCCCAGCACGCGCTGGGCGATCATGTCATTCATGTGACGATTGGCCTGATGCAGCCACAGTTTCTTGACGGAATCTCCCGTCAGCGACTGACTTTCCAGATGTTCGAGAATCAACGCCGCCACCAGCGGGCAGACCTCCTTGAACACCTTGCGCCCTTCCTGGACGAAAAGCTTGTCCAGCGCCCCCTCATCTTGATCCGCCAGACGATTCAGAAAGCCGAAATTATTGCGAATGGCATTGGAGAACCGTGTGGTCAGACGCGTGCCGAGCACCGTGAAATGTTCCCGATCCTGAGCGAGATGATCCGCTTCCAGCACGATGGCGGTGCAAGCGTCACCGAAGATGAAATGGCTGTCCCGATCACGAAAGTTGAGATGCGCGGAACAGATCTCGGGATTGACCACCAGCACCCGCTCGAGGCTGCCGGCGCGAATGGCATTGGTCGCCATGTCGATGGCAAACGTCGCGCTGGAACAGGCCACGTTCATGTCGAAAGCGTAGCCGCCGGCACCGAGCGCCGCCTGCAGCTCGACGGCCACGGCCGGGTAAGGACGCTGCAGGTTGGAACAGGCGACGATGATCAGGTCGAGCTGATCGGCACGGATTCCGGCCTCGTCCAGCGCCTGCCGGGCCGCTTCCATGCCCATTTCGGCCTGCACCGACAGCGTATCGTTGGCCCGTTCGGGAATTCGCGGGCGCATGCGTTCGGGGTCCAGAATGCCGCTGGCTTCCATCACGTAGCGACTTTCGATACCCGACGCCTTGACGATGAAGGCTTCACTGGAGTGCGCCAACGGTTCGCGCTCGCCGCGTGCGATGGCTCCCGCCTGACGGGTATTTTCCGCATCGACCCAGGCATTGAAGCTGGCGACCAGCTCGGCGTTGCCAATCGAATCCGGCGGCGTGAACAGGCCAGTCGCGGTAATCACGGCTTGCGTCATTGACTCTCATCTCCCGCGGCCTCTGCCGCTATTACGGTTTACGTGTTCCCACTTGCGGTGGATGCACTGAAGCGAATCCGGTCGCTCACACGGTCTGCCCGGTGATCTCCTGCCAGCGGCGGGCCAGACGTTTTTCCGATACGGTTTCGAGCGTGCCCAACTGCTGCGCGAATAGCGAGACGCGCCACTCCTGCAGCCACCAGCCGAATTCGACCAGCTCGGCATCCACGATACCGTCGCGGTACGTACTCTGGCGGCGGGCGTCGACCCGGGCTTCCCAGGCCTGGACCTGCTGCATCGACAACTGATCGCGACGCAGATCGCGGGGCGCCTTCTCGAGCCGGAGCTCCGCCGCCTCCAGATAGCGCGGATAGTGCGACAACCACGCACCGGCATCACGTACGAAACCTGGGTAGACGAGACGCTGCATCTGCGCCTTGAGGTCACTGTAGGTGAGGGCGAGCGATAGCGTGACATTGCCTTTCAATGCCTTGGTCACCGCCAGATGCGCCTTGAGCGCCTTGTCGATATCGCCCAACAGCGCTTCGGCGTAGGCCACCAGCTCACCGCGCCAGGCCTCGAGGCGAATCTCGAAAGCCTCGCGGGAGCGCGGCAACGGATCGGCGGCCACCGTCTGCGCCAGACACGCATCGATCAGGTCACGGGCAAGCTGTTCCCGAGTCCCAACCTTGGCGAACAGCAGCGCGCACTGCTTGAGCGCGGGCAACTCACGCTGGATGTAGCGCAGGGTATCGGGGAGCCGACGCCGCGCCAGCTGAACGATCCCGTCGCGATGGGCGGCCTCGGCGCGTTGCGCATGATCGAACCAGGCGATCTGCAGCCCATCCCCTTCTGCCACCATGGCAGGATAGACCTCGACCTGAATGCCGGCCTGGCTGGTGGTGCGTGATGCCGGCAGCGCCTTCTCGGGAAAGTCTTCGAGGCGTTCAGCGGTCTCTTTCGGGGTTTCCGCCATCGCCCTGGCCCCTTCCGCAGCAGCCTCGCCGAAACGCGTCTGCAGCGCGCGCAGGTCGCGCCCCTCGCCCAGCACCTTGCCATTGTGATCGACCACGCGCAGGTTCATAACCAGATGCGGATCGAGCTGATCGTGGCGCCAGGACGATGCTTCGAGGCGTGTGCCGGTCTTGATTCGCAGAAACTCCCCCAGCGCCTCCTCGACCGGACGCTGATCCGGTACCAGGGTCGCCAGCGCGGCATCGACCCAGTCCGGAATCGGTACCACCTGCCGGCGCATGGCCTTGGGTAATGCCTTGAGCAGCGCAATGCATTTTTCCCGCAACAGCCCTGGCACCAGCCAGGACAAGCGGCCTTCCGGTAATTGGGCGAGCATCACCGCCGGCACGGTCAGGGTGACGCCGTCATCGCTGGCCCCGGGCGCGAAGTGGTAACTCAGCGGGTAACGGACGCCATTGAACGTCAGCTCATCGGGATACTGCTCGACGCTGACGTCGTCGGCCTCTCGCGCCATCAGCGCGGCCTTGTCCAGCTTCAGAATGTCCGGCGACTCGCGCTCGGCGAGCTTGCGCCAGTTCTCGAAGCTGCGTCCGCCAGCGATCTCCGCCGGCACCCGCTCGTCGTAAAACGCGAAGAGCGTTTCCTCGTCGATCAGGATGTCGCGCTTGCGGGCCCGGTCCTCGAGATTCTCGACCTCGGCGACCATCGCCCGGTTGTGCTCGAAAAACGCGGCCCTGGTCTGATAGTCCCCTTCCACCAGCGCGCGGCGCAGGAATATCTCGCGCGCTTCCTGTGGATTCACCTTGGCATAGTCGACCCGGCGACCGGTGACGATCGGCAGTCCGAACAGCGTGACCTGCTCCAGCGCCACGACCTGGGCGCGCTTGCGCTCCCAGTGTGGTTCGCTGTAGGTACGCTTGATCAGATGCGCCGCCTGCGGCTCGATCCACTCCGGCTTGATTCTCGCCGCATCGCGAGCGTAAAGGCGGCTGGTTTCCACCATCTCCCCGGCCATGACCCATTTGGGCGGCTTGCGTGAAAGCCCGGATGCCGGATGAATCAGAAAGCGTCGATTCCGCGCCCCCAGAAACTCGCGACTCTCCGGCTGCAACTGCCCCAGGTTGGAGAGCAGACCGGCGAGCAGCGCCTGGTGCAGGCGCTGGGTATCGACCTTGGGCAGGCCCTCGGGCTCGCTGTTCGCAGTGGCGCCAGCAGTCTCCGCGACACCGTTCGACGTCGTCGTATCGCCCTCGGGCGGGGACGCCGGTGCGGCCTCGCGAGGCTGCATGGCGGATGACAGCTCGAGTTTCATCTCGCGGGTCAGCTGACGCAGCTGGCGGTAGGTATCGTGCCACTCGCGCAGACGCAGATAGTTGAGATACTGGTCGCGACACCAGCGTCGCAGCTGGCTGCCGGAGAGCGTCTCGCGCATGGCATCGAAGCCGTGCCACAGATTGAGCCAGGCAACGAAATCGGAGTTGGGATCCTCCCACTGCTTGTGGCGCTGATCTGCGGCCTGGCGCTTATCCGCTGGCCGCTCGCGAGGATCCTGGGCCGCCAGCGCGCTGACCACGATCAGTACTTCGCGCAGACAGCCGAACTGTTCTCCCGCCAGCACCATCCGCGCCAGACGCGGGTCGATCGGCAGCCGCGCCAACTGTCGCCCCAGGTCGGTGATACGTTCGCCACCATCGACCGCCCCCAGCTCGAACAGCAGTCGATAGCCATCCTTGACGAAACGCGCATCCGGCGCATCGACGAACGGAAAATCGAATACATCGCCGAGCCTGAGCGACAGCATCGACAGGATCACCGAGGCCAGATTGGTGCGCTGAATCTCGGGTTCGGTGAACTCGGGGCGCGAGAGAAAGTCCTCTTCGCTGTAGAGTCGCAGGCAGACGCCCTCGGCCACGCGCCCGCAGCGCCCCTTGCGCTGATTGGCACTGGCCTGGCTGACCGGCTCGATCGGCAGCCGCTGGACCTTGGCGCGCGCACTGTAACGGCTCATGCGGACCAGGCCCGGGTCGATGACGTAGCGTATCCCCGGTACCGTCAGCGACGTCTCGGCGACATTGGTGGACAGCACGATGCGCCGCCCCGCGTGGGACTGGAACACCCGATTCTGCTCGGCGTTGGAGAGCCGCGCGTACAGCGGCAGAATTTCGGTGCTCTTGAGCTCGGCTCGGCGCAAAAGTTCCGCGGTCTCGCGGATGTCCCGCTCGCCGGGCAGGAAGATCAGAATGTCGCGCGGCCCGCTGTACCAGCGTTTCTCGCGCTCGATGCGTTCGATCTCGTCGACCGCCGCCAGGATCCCTTCCTGTAGCGTCAGATCCTCTTCTTCCCGCGATTCGCGCACCAGCGGGCGGTAGTGCACCTCCACCGGAAAGGCGCGGCCGGATACTTCCACCACCGGTGCCGGCCGGGTCTCGCCGTCGCGCTCGATGGCGAAATGACGCGACAGCCGGTCGACGTCGATGGTCGCCGAGGTGATGATCACCTTGAGATCGGGCCGCCGTGCCGTCAGGCGTTTGAGATAGCCGAGCAGGAAATCGATGTTGAGGCTGCGCTCGTGGGCCTCATCGATGATGATCGCCTCGTAGCGCATGAGATCCGGGTCGTGCTGCGTCTCGGCCAGCAGAATGCCGTCGGTCATCAGCTTGACCAGCGTGTCGTCGCTACTCTGGTCGGTGAAGCGCACCTGATAGCCGACCTGTTCGCCGAGCGGCACCCGAAGCTCCTCGGCCAGGCGCGAGGCCACCGAGCGCGCCGCCAGCCGGCGTGGCTGCGTGTGTCCGATCATCCCGCGCCGACCCAGCCCCAGCTCTAGGCAAAGCTTGGGTAGCTGGGTGGTCTTGCCGGAGCCGGTCTCGCCTGCCACGACCACGACCTGATGCTCGCGCAGCGCTTCGAGAATGGTCTCGCGCCTGGCGGCGACCGGCAGCGATTCTGGATATTCGAGCGTCACCGGCTGGCGCCGACGCCGCTCGACGGCCTCACTGGAGGCTGCAAGGCGTGCTTCGATCTCCTTCAGCGATCGATCGATCGGCTTGCCGTCACGGGCACGCCGAGCCAGGCGCTCGAGCCGCTGGCGCTGTTCATGGGCGTCGCGAAGCAGGCAGGCGTCCAGGCGAGTTTGCAGATCATTCAGGGCTTGCAGAGACGGGGAAGCGATAGCGCTCAAGAGATCCTCTACGTCGGCGAGACAACGGCGAAAACGGGGTCGTCACCAAAGGCGGTGACGAACCCGTCATTGTAGCGCCGTCAGCGGATCAACTCACGTCCGAAGAGGAATGACCCGTTTTCGCCGGCTTTTCATCGGGTGTTTCACCGGGCTTTTTATCGACCTTTGCACCGCTGTTTTCACCGGCCCTGTCATCAAGCTTCCCGGATCGCGGAGAGGCGTCGTTCGATGACGCGTCACGCAACTCCCGCCGCAGCACCTTGCCGACGTTGCTCTTGGGCAGTTCATCGCGCAGTTCCACGAACTTGGGCACCTTGTAGCCGGTCATCTCCTTCTTGCACCACTGACGAAGCGCTTGAGGATCGAGGCTGTCATTGCGGGCGACCACGAACAGCTTGACCGCCTCGCCGGTCTCCTCGTCGGGCACCCCGACCGCGGCGACTTCGACGACATCGGGATGGCTCGCGACGACCTCCTCGATCTCGTTGGGGTAGACGTTGAAGCCGGAGACCAGAATCATGTCTTTCTTGCGATCGACGATCTTGACGTAGCCATCGTCGAGAATCTGAGCCATATCCCCGGTGCGCAGCCAACCATCGGCGTCCAACGTCTTGGCGGTATCCTCCGGGCGGTTCCAGTAGCCCTTCATGACCTGCGGGCCCTTGACGCAAAGCTCACCCTTCTCGCCACGCGGCAACGCGCGACCCTCGTCATCAATGACCTGAATCGCGGTGCCGGGCACCGGTTTGCCGATGGTGCCGATCTGCGGGGCTTCCGGCGGGTTGACCAACGCGATCGGCGAGGTTTCGGTCAAGCCGTAGCCTTCGACGATGCCCAGGCCGGTAGCCTGCTCCCAGCGCTGCGCCACCGTGGGCGTCAGGGCCATGCCTCCGGAAATCGTCAGCTTGAGGCGGGAAAAGTCGAGCGCCTTGAAGTCATCACGCTGACACAGCGCATTGAACAGGGTGTTGAGTCCGACGAACACGGTGAACGGCGTCTTGGACAGCGTCTTGACGAAGCCCTCGATATCGCGCGGATTGGGAATCAGAATGTTGTGATGCCCGGAAACCATCGCGAACAGGCAGTTCACCGTGAAGGTGTAGATGTGATAGCACGGCAGCGGCGCAATGATCGTTTCCTCTCCCTCGACCAGCGTCTTGCCCACTACCTGCTGGGTCTGCAGCATGTTGGCGATCAGATTGCGATGGGTCAGCATCGCGCCCTTGGCGACGCCGGTGGTCCCGCCGGTGTACTGCAGCGCCGCCACATCATCGCCGCGGCTGGCCACGACCTCGGCCGAATGTCGGCTGCCGGCAGAGAGCGCATCTCGAAAGCTCACCGCGGCGGGCAGCGAATAGGCCGGCACCAGTTTCTTGACATGGCGTACCACACCGTTGACCACCAATCGCTTGGGCCACGGATGGAGATCCGCCATTTCGGTCACGTAGACATGGCGAATGTCGGTCTGATCGAGCACCTTTTCCAGCTTGTGCGCCATGTTGGCCAGCACCAGCACGGCCTTGACGCCCGCGTCACGAAACTGGTGGCGCATCTCGCGCTCGGTGTAGAGCGGGTTGGTGTTGACTACCACGAGCCCCGCCCGCAGGGCGCCGAATACCGCGACGGGGAACTGCAGGACGTTTGGCAGCTGTATCGCGATTCGATCGCCGGGCTCCAGGTCGGTCTCCCGTTGCAGCCAGGCGGCAAAGTGGCCCGAGAGCCGATCGATGTCACGATAGCGCAAGGTATGACCCAGACAGCTGAAGGCAGGCTTGTCCGCAAAGCGGCGGCACGCTTCGGCGATGATATCGTTGATCGACTCGAACGCCTCCATGCCCTCCAGCGGCGCTCCCGTTTCGATGCACGGGCTGACGCTATCGCTCATAGGATCTCCTTGATTCGTGACGGTTATCGTCCTTATAACAGGATCACGACGGCAAGGCGCTGCCACCAAGGTGGTAGGCGAGCGGCAGCGCTGCCTAGCGGAGCCCGATTCACATCGATCTTGCCATCAGGTCCGAGCTTCGATCGAGCTGGCGATGGGTGCTCGAGCCCGACGCTCAGATCGATGGCTCCGAGCGTCGAGCCAGCCGGCGGCGCTTGACCGCGCCCCGCCAGCGTAGCAGCACCCACAGCAGCAGGATGATCGCGATGACGATCCACGTTACCGGACGCTGCGCGTAGGTCTCCAGGTAAGGTTTGGCGATCCGCCACCCCTGCCGAGTCTTGTCGACCGCGATGTCGGCCATCTGCGAGGCGGTCAGGCCATCGAGAAAGGCGTCACTCTCCTCGTCGCCGCTGCCCACGCTATCGTCCTGCTGGCGAGATTCGCTGACGATACCGCGATCGAGATCCGCACCGCTCAGACCGACGGCGGCGTCGGGATTGAGCCGCACCACCGGCAGATCGAAGTGCAGCGTGCGACCCTCGACCTGCGCCTCCGCGACGATCTTGACAGGCAGTGACTCGTTGGGATCTGTCTGAGGCACGTCAATCGTCCACTCACGATCCCCGGTCTGGCGCACGTCGAGCGACCGGCCGGTCAGACTCGCACTGAGCTGGGTGTTGTCGACGTTGAGATCCGGGTGATTGGCGCGAACCACGATTTGGGTGCCATCCGGGCTCAGCACGGCACTCAACGCCGCCACCACGTTGACCGGCTGCACCTGCTGGCGAATCATCTGGTCGCTGCGGGCGGTAATGGTCAGGCGCGCGTTGCCGAGCTGCTCGACGCCCGGCAGCTCTCCACGGAAATGATCATCGGACGCCGATAGCGGGGTCTCGGCGAGCGAGGCGCCATCGAGATCACGTAGCTCGGCGTTAATGCTCAGCCCCTCGGGACGTGCATCGGCGTCGAGCGTCTCGCCGTCGGCTTCAAGCCATACCTCCAGCGGCGTCGAGAAACCGCGATAGAGCGTTGCCGGGAGCTGGTCGCCACGCAGCACGGTGTCGGCCTGAATGCCGATACGGCTATCGGCACCGATATCGCCCTCGATCTGCCATTGGCCCGGCGTCGGGTCGGGTACGGTGATCAGGTCGTAGCGGTCGCTACTCTGCCACTCCACGGAACCCGGGTGATCATCGCGCGAGTAGCGTCGACCGTCGGGACCGACCAACACCGGCGAATCCACGCCCGGCGCGTGAAACAGCAAGGCGTTGAACTCATCGATATCGTCATCGACGCTGAAGCGCTGCTGCTCGTCGAGGGGTATCTGATCACCGGGCAGAATACGATCGAGCACATCGAGGAACGCCCGCAACAGCTCCTCGGGCGTATTGGCGACGGCTGCCAGCCCACCGGTGGTCTGGGCGACCTGTTCGAGCAGCGGCAAGTCGACATTGTCGGAGAGCGCGATGGGATGAACGACGACGCCGCGCGATGCCAGTTCCGGCGCCAGCTCACGGATGATTCGCTGGCGCGACGCGTTGTCGTGGCCGGCCTTGTCGCTACCGGAAGCCGGCAGATCGACCATGCCATCGGTCAACAGGATCAGATGGCGATTGGCGCTATCCGGGCCGGCATTCGCCACCTGACGCAGCGCGCGTTCGATATCGGTGAACTGCTGATAGTCGGTCAATTGCGGCGCCATGTCGCTGGCACGCTGACGCCAGGTATCGGCCACGTCGCCGCTGGGCAGCGGATTGGAGACCGTCGTGCCGAACGTCCAGATCGACCCCCGGGCGCTCGGCGGCAGCAGCGTCGCGGCAAGCCCCAGGGCTTCGGCACGAAGATTGTGGGGGTCGTTGTGCTTCATGCTGCCGGATACGTCGACGACCATTCGCACGTCCGGCGCGGACTGCGCCGACGCCCAGGTGGGAAGAAGCCCTGCCATCAGAGTCACGATCAACAGCAACGCCCGCATTTCTCGCATCCTTGTCGAAACCCGTATCAGAACGCAACGAGAATCGCCCCGTCCGCTCATTCATCGTCTCGCGATCAGTTGACGACCGGCTCGCGCCGACCGCCCGACCTGCCTCGTCCCGCATCGCGCCGGCCGGGCGCGCGCTTCGCGTCTGTCCTGGTCCGCGCGTCGGCATTCCGGCGCTGTACCGGTTTGCGCCGACCGCCCGAGCCGGCGTCGCTATCGTCGTCATCGCGGCGGCGTAGCAGGCGCCACGCCAACAGCCCCAGCGCGCCGCCGATAACCGCGCCCGCCAGCAACAGAGGAGAGGCGCCGGCAACCTGCCCGCCGTCGTGCTGAACCACCCCTACCGCCATTACCACGATAGCCGGCGCCAGACCGGAGTAGGTTTGGCCCGGCTCGAGTAGCGGCAGCGAAAACGGTGCCACCATCCACAAGCTACCGGCGACGACGCCTACCAGCACCAGTCGCGGCAGCAGCGGCAACAGCCGTACGCCCAGATAACCGGTGACCAGAACGATCAGAGACAGTACGCCATAACTCAGCCAGAGTTGCGGCAGGGAATCGGAAAACAGCATGGTAGTGACTCTCGATTCATACGATTTGTGCCATGGTACACTTCAGGCCGAAAAAGCACAGCTCAAGCCAGGAAGCACGGTCGCACAAGCGCCCCGCCCGACCCTCGCGTCGACGCGCCGCGTCCCTGACCGGCGGTAAACTCCTGGCTGTCGTGAGGCAAAGCTTTCTTTCCGATCGATGCTTCGAACGTCATCGCGGCACGGGCTTGTCATCGCCCGAACTCATCGCCGTCCGAACTCTTTACACACGCCGGGTTCGCCGCACCCCGCTCGCAAGGATTCTGCCCGATCATGACCCGCTCGCAGACGACATCGACGCCTCCCGCGATTCACTTTCGTCGCAGTGACGACCCCGATTGGCACTGGCTGGAGTCGCGAGACGATCCTCAGGTCAAGGCTTTCCTGCGGGCTGCCAACCGTGAAAGCGATGTTTTTTTCGCGCCTCTGAAGGCCCTCGAAGAGGCGCTCTATGAAGGCCATCTGGCACGGCGCGAGCTTCAGGTCACCGGCTTGCCGACGGCGCTGGAACGCTTTCGCTACTGGAGCGAGACCGCCAGCGATGCCGATTATCCGCTGTGGTGGCGCCAGACGCTGGACAGCACCACCGCTCCCGAGCTGCTGCTCGATCTCGAGGCCCGCTCGCAGGCCCACGATTTTCTCGAGCTCGGCGACATGGCGATCTCCTCCGACGAGGAGTGGCTGGCCTGGACCGAAGACGCCAGCGGCAACGAATATTTCGATCTCTACCTGAAGCGCTTGCCGGACGGCGAACCGCAACGACTGCGCCGGCGCATCGGGCCGGACCTGGTATGGGCGGAAGACAATCGCACCCTGTTCTTCACGCGTTACGACGCCACCCAGCGCCCGGCCAGCGTGTGGCTGTTGCGCCCCGAGGACGATCACAGCGTGAAGATCTTCGAGGAGACCGACGTCGAATTCTGGGTCGGGCTGGGCAAGACCCGCTCGCGTCAGTGGCTGATGCTGGAGACCGCCTCGAAGGACACCGCCGAATGTCATCTGATACCGGCCCATGCCCCGCTGACGCCGCCGGCATGCGTACGGCCGCGAGAGACCGGGGTCGAATATGCCCTCGAGCATCGTGCCGATACCTTCTATGTGCTGCACAACCGCGAAGGCTCCCATTTCCGGCTGGACAGCGCGCCGGTCTCGCGCCCGGATGCCTGGACGCCGCTGATCCCGCACCGCGATGACGTCACGCTCGAAGGGGTCGACGCCTTCGGCTGGGGCCTGGTCGTCACCGAGCGCGACCATCACGAGGCACAGGTCTATCTGCGCGTGATCGAGCTGGCGCACGATGCCGAACCCTCCAGTGAAGAGCTTGCCAGTATCGCGCTGACGGCGAACGAAACGCCCGGTAAGCGACTCCCTTTATTCGATGCACCCTGCAGCCTTGCGCTCGGCGACACCCCGGATTTCCATACCCGCAAGCTGCTTCTGCGCGAGGAGTCCTTCACTCTGCCGGGGCGCTGGATCGAGCACGATCTCGACAGCGGCGAGCAGCGCCTGCTCAAGGCTCAGCCTCTGCATGGCGACCTACGGCCAGAGGATCTGGCCTGTCGCCGGCTCTGGGCAGAGGGCCACGACGGCGAACGCATACCCGTTTCGGTGGTTGCAAGAGCCGACAGGCTCGGCCAGTCACCGATGCCGACGCTACTCTACGGCTATGGCGCCTATGGCGAAGTGCTGGATCCCTGGTTCTCGATTGCGCGTCTAGAATTGCTCTCACGCGGCGTCGCGTTCGCCGTCGCCCATGTCCGCGGTGGCGGTGATCGTGGCGAACCGTGGTATCTGGCGGGCAAACTCGAGCATAAGGAAAACAGCTTCAAGGACTTTCTGGCGGCACGCCATGCGCTGGTAGGAGAAGGGCTTTCCGACCCCGGTCGAATCGCGGCCTACGGCGCCAGTGCCGGCGGCCTGCTGGTCGGGGCGAGCCTCAATATCGAGCCGGAGGCATTCTGCGCGGCCGTACTCGACGTGCCGTTCGTCGATGTACTGCGCACCATGGAAAACCCCGATCTACCGCTGACCACCGCTGAGTACACCGAATGGGGCAACCCGGACGAGCCCGCCGCGCGGCGACGCATTCGCGACTATTCACCGCTCGACAATCTCACCGCCCAGCCCTACCCCAGCGTACTGCTGCAGGGGAGCTGGCACGATTCGCGCGTTCCGTACTGGGAGCCCGCCAAGCTCTACGCGCGCATGACCGAGCTTGGCAGCGCCCGGGGGCCGATCGTTCTACGAACCGACATGGCGGCCGGACACGGCGGCGCCTCGGGTCGATTCAAGGCGTGGCGGGATAACGCGCGTCAGGATGCTTTCGTGCTGTGGGCCCTGGGATTAGGGCAGAGACTGGATGCGGCATCGCCTGACTCGCCCGAAAAGCCGACCGCGATCGCCCAGCGGAACGATCGCTAACCCCATCATGGCCAGCGTGGCCGAGCGCAGGCAGTTTTCAGACAAAACCTAGGGCCGTTCGTCGAGCGGAATGATGTCGATGATATGCGCCTCGTAGTCGGCCTCATCGACCTCGGCCTCGCTGACGCCAAAGTGGCGCACGCTCATCTGACGTTCGTGCATGCGGCGATCATTGCCGCTGCGCAACGGATGCCAGCTCGCCAGCTTGCGGCCCTCGGCAAGACGTCGATAAGCGCAGCTGTGCGGTAGCCAGTGGAACTCATCGATATTATCGAGACTGAGCTGAGTGCACTCCGGAACCTTTTCAAACCGGTTGTCGTAGTCGCTGCAGCGACAGCTACCGATGTCCAGCAGTCGGCAAGCCACATTGAGCGTGGCGACATCGCCGGTATCCGCGTCTTCCATCTTGACCAGGCAGCACTTGCCGCAACCGTCGCAAAGCGCCTCCCATTCGGGTTGCGTCAGTTCCTCGAGAGAAAAGCGCTCCCAGAATCGTTCGCGCATATCGATTTCCTCACAGGGCTTTTGAACAGGGCTTGTGAACAGAGTTTGGGAACGGACCTTTGGCACCAGGAGTTGCAGTGAACCTGGGCCAGACCCGTCAGGATCACCCATCTCGCGGAGTGAACAGGTCCAGCATTTCCGGATCCTTGGCCGGCGGCATCTGCAGATAGAAGCCCCGCTCGCGGATCGCCGCCAGCACCTGGGCCACATCGACGCGAGCCAGCGGGCGCTCGGGCCGCAACAACATCGTCATTACGGCAATCGGCGGACCAAACTGCTCGCGCAACGCCGGTGGCACCGGCGTCATGCCCTGGGCCTTGTCGAGATAGAGATACATCTCGTCGCGTCTCGGGCTCTTGACCACCTCGCAGATCAATCGATCCGCGACGCTTGGGTCGACACTGGGGTCATTGACGCCCCGGCGCGAGTCGCTCACGCCGTGGCCTGCTCGGCGAGCGCCTGCTGCCATGGCGCCGAAAGCTGCTCTCCGCGCCAGCCACTCGGCAACGGCAACGGTGCCTGGCTGAGATGAGCGCTGACCAGCGCTTCCATTTCCGCCCGATTGGCGAGACGCTCCGGCGCTACACCCAGCGCCTCGGCGCGCGCCTGAACCACCTGTTTCAAAGCCTTCAGCCGGCGCTTGAACGCAGAGGTGGTCGGCACCGGCAGCGGTTCGCCAAGATCGGATTCGTCACGATGATGAGCCGTCTTCACCAGCGCCAGCAGCGCGTCGCCCTCGCGCTTGATCAGACCAGGTGTCATGCCGTCGATGGCCGCCAGCTCATAACGATTCTGGGGCATCGCTTCGGCGATCGCGAACAGCAGATTGTCCTTGACCAGCCACCCGCGCGGCACGTCGCGACGCCGCACCTCGTCCTCGCGCCAGAGCGTGAGTTCACGGTACGCTTCGATCTGGCGCGGCGTCAGGCGCCATAGCTGACGATGCCGGGTGTACCACTGCTCGTGGGCAGCCTCATCGCGACCCAGACTCAGCGCCGCGCACTCCTCTGCGAGCCAATCTTCGCGCCCCAGCTGAATCAGCGCCTGACGCTGCTGTTCCCAGATCGCCGGGAGAAACACCACATCGAGCGCGGCGTAATCGAGCTGGGCCGGCGTCAACGGCCTGTCGAGCCAGTTGGAACGCGTCTCTTCCTTGGGCAGATCGACATTGCAGCGCTGCGCGACCAGCCGTCGATAGCCCATTGCCGCATCGGTGCCCAGAAAAGATTCGGCAACCTGCGTATCCACCAGTGGCGCCAGCGTGACGCCCGCCCACAGCGACAGCACGTCGAGATCCTCGCTACACGCGTGAATCAGCTTCAGCGGCCCTCCGCTCAGCAGCAGCTGGAACGCCTCGCTGACCGCCACCGCCTGCGGATCGATCAGGTAGACCACGTCCCCCGCCGTCAGTTGAAGCAGCGCCGGCACCGGAAAGAAACTGGATTCACGGAAGAACTCGGTATCCAGCGCCACGACATCCGCCGTGATCAGTGCATCATGAGCAGCCTGCAACTCTTCCGGGGTATCGACCCAATGTAGCGAATACTCAAAACTCATTCAGGTTCCTTGCGGCCACGCGCGCGACCCGTGGCAGGCCACGAGATGGCCGGTCTCGGCAAAAGCGCGGGCATCGCGGCAATGTCTCATTCGTGGGAAAACGGCTGCCGACCCTGGAACGCTCGGCTCAAGGTGCCACCGTCGACGTACTCGAGCTCGCCACCCATGGGCACACCATAGGCCAGACGTGAAACGGTCGCTTCGCGACCCACCAGATGCTCGGAGATGTAGTGCGCGGTCGCTTCGCCCTCGATGGTCGGGTTGGTCGCCAGGATGATCTCGCTGACGGTTTCGTGGGAGAGTCGCAGCTCCAGCTGGTCCAGGCCGATATCGTCGGGCCCGATGCCGTCGAGCGGCGACAGGTGACCATGCAGCACGAAGTACTGGCCGCGATACCCTCCGGCCTGCTCGATCGCCAGCATGTCGGCCGGCGACTCGACGACGCAGAGCAGCGCCGAATCGCGACGCGGATCCTGGCAGACGCCACACAGCGTCTCTTCGGTCAACGTGCGACATCGTTCGCAATAGCCGACCCGTTCGATCGCCTGGGTCAGCGCCTCGGAAAGCCGCCGCCCGCCGTCGCGATCGCGCTCCAGCAGATGCAGTGCCATGCGCTGGGCGGTCTTCGGTCCGACACCGGGCAGAACTCGCAGACTCTCCAGCAATTGCTCGACCAGCGGAGAAAAGCTCATCAGAACGGCAGCTTCATCCCGGCGGGCAGGTCGAGCCCGGACGAGACCTCTTCCATCCGTGCCTTGGACTGGGTCTCGACCTTGCGTGAGGCGTCGTTGACCGCCGCTGCCAGCAGATCCTCGAGCAGCTCCTTGTCTTCCTGCATCAGCGACGGATCGATCTCGACCCGGCTGACATCATGACGGCCGTTCATGGTGACCTTGATCATGCCGGCTCCGGCCTCACCCGACACTTCCATCTGGGCGATCTCTTCCTGAACCTGCTGCATCTTTTCCTGCATTTCCTGAGCCTGCTTCATCAGGTTGCCCATGCCACCCTTGAACATGACGAACTCCTTCGAGATTGAATCCATGGCTTGCGAGCGTCACACACGTGCGGTGGTGACGCTCTCTTCGATCAAACGGGCGCCGAAACGCGCCTCCAGTTCCTGAATATGCGGGTCACCCCGGAGCGCTTCAACGGCACGGAGATGGCGTTCGCGTGACTCGCGGTCGCGCTTGGCCTTGGCGGTTTCGCGAGCGCCATCCAGCTCAGCGACATCGATCTCTAGGCGGCGGACATAGCCGAGCCCCGCCAGGGCCTTGCGGATACGTTCGACATGAAGCTCCGACAGCATCGCCGACTGCCCCGGATCCAGCGTGATCCTGAGCACGCTGCCATCGTCGCTGTCGACGACGCAGTGCGCAGCGAGATTGCGGGTCAGGCCGCCGATGTCGAGCTGGTCGAACTGCGCCAGCCACCGCGCGTGATCGAGCGGCTCCGTCGCGGCGGCCGCAGCCGTCTGGGCGATCGGTTCGCGCTCGTCGACCGCCGATGCGAGTTGCGGCGTCGCTTCGACCTCATCATTCGACGTTGGCAGAGAGGGCGCCAATTCGGTCTGTGGCGCAGGCGCAGCGTGCGACAGCGAATCCGCCCGCTCTGCCCAGGCGTAAGCATCGCTATCGACACTGGCGCCGTTATCGAAATTATCGCCGTCGTCGAAATTGGCGTTGCTATCGAATTCGGTTTCGGTAGCGAAATCGCTCTCGGTCTCGATATTGCCGGCACCATCATCGTCGTGATCGTCATCGACGCGATCCGCGGCATCGACGGCGTCACTGGATGGCACGTCTGCCGACGCGGATTCCGGTCCCCGAGCCGCCGGGGATACCGGCGTTTCCGGCGCTGACACCCCTTCTTGCCGCGCCTCGACGGGCTCGGCATCAGTCGCCCATGGCGGCCGGTCATCCATCGCCGGCGGGCTGTCATTCGTCACCGACTGGGCCGGGGCGACATTCTGCTCGACCTGATCCTCCGCTTGAACGGGTTCTTCGCCCTCACCGGTCGCTGTCTCGATCTCTTCTCGCTGACCAGGCCGTGACTGGTCCGTTTCTGACGGACCGCCTTCTGAGCTAGCACCTTCTGACTGATCTACCGCTGACGGTGCAACCTCAGGCCGATTCATCTCCTGATGGCCGGGCGCCTGCTGGCTCGCGGTTTGGCGCGCCACTTCGGGCTGGCCGCCAGCGTGCTGGCTGCCCCGCAGCGGCAGATCGGTCTGCGGCGGTGTCGGCACGCCCTGAGGCCGGAACGCCAGCATGCGCAGCAGCGTCATTTCCAGCGCCGAGCGGGTATCCGGGGCGTTGTCGATGTCTCCTCGCCCCTGCAGCGCGATCTGGTAATAGAGCTGAACGTCCTCAGCCGTGAAGCGCCCGGCCAGTGCCAGCAGTTCGTCGCGATCGCCGTGGCCATTGTCCAGGGCGCCGGGAACCATCTGCGCGATGGCCAGCCGATGCATCAGCCCGGACAGTTCATCGAGCACCCCGGCAAAATCGGGCCCCTGTTCTGCCAGCGCCGCGACCTCGGCCAGCAGCCGTTCGGCGTCGACATCCGCCAGCGCCTGGGCCAGCGCGATGAGATGCGCGTGGTCCAGCGTGCCGAGCATGGCGGCCACGTCTTCGCGCCGCACTTCGCCGTCACCAAAGGCGATGGCCTGATCGGTCAGGCTCATGGCATCGCGCATCGAGCCGTCGGCCGCCTTGCCGAGCAGCCATAACGCCTGGGGATCGAAAGCGACCTGCTCGGCTTCGAGAACACGGGTCAGATGCTCGACGACCCGTTCCGGCGGCATGTTCTTGAGCGTGAACTGCAGGCAGCGCGACAGCACCGTCACCGGCAGCTTCTGCGGATCGGTGGTCGCCAGCAGAAACTTGACGTGAGGCGGTGGCTCTTCCAGCGTCTTGAGCAACGCGTTGAAACTATGCGTCGACAGCATGTGCACCTCATCGATGAGGTACACCTTATAACGCCCCTGGGTCGGCGCGTACTGCACGTTGTCCAGCAGTTCGCGGGTATCTTCCACCTTGGTGCGCGAGGCGGCGTCGACCTCGATCAGATCGACGAAACGGCCGCTGTCGATATCGCGGCAGGTCTGGCACTGGCCACACGGCTTCGAGGTTACGCCCTGCTCGCAGTTGAGACACTTGGCCAGAATGCGCGCCAGCGTCGTCTTGCCGACACCGCGGGTACCGGTGAACAGATAGGCGTGATGCAATCGCCCCTGATCGAGCGCATTGACCAGCGCACGGCTGACATGCTCCTGACCGACCAGTTCGTGGAAGGTACGCGGGCGCCATTTACGGGCCAGAACCTGATAACTCATGCGGCGCGATACTCCTCGCTGATAGGCTCGCGGCTAGGCGTGATCGAAAGGAGTCGGCGCGGGCACGATCAAAGCTCATATCGAAACCACGGTCGAAACGTGCGTGCCAGCGTCGATGATCCGGAAGATCCGACAGTGATCGGGCCATTCTAGCAGGGTCGGGAGAAAACTGACGAGGCGGGAGGCGGCGACTTGGTCGCCTGAATCAATCCATCGCTGGCCAAATTGAACAGAGGCTCAAAATGGAGGCGGCCCCGACCAGCCACATCCCGGCACACGCGACCACCACTACCGTTGCTCCCTTCCGGGCCTGGCGGGGTTTGCGGTTTTGCGTTGCGGGAGGACCGGTAAGGGCCACCATAGCTCGATTCATCAATGCCGGATCTAGCAATCACATGGATGAGATCGAAAGCCGACAAAGCCTGTCTCTTCAAGACGTTGCCGAGCGGGACGTACTATACCAGCGCGATTGCCGGCCGGCAACCGGTGACCGGGATAGCGCTAGCCGATTAGCGGATTTTGCCGACTCGATCCACACGCGGGCCGATCCCAGGCCGAGCCCGGGCTGACGATGCCCGGCTCATCGGGTCGATGGCTTCACCCGCGGCAAAGGAGTGCTATGGTGAATGACGCCCAACATCCATATTTCACCGGGAGCTTCAGCATGGAATATCGTCGTCTCGGCCGCACCGGCCTCAAGGTTTCTCCTTTATGTCTCGGCACCATGACCTACGGCACGCCCCAGTGGCGCGACTGGGTTCTGGACGACAGTCAGAGCCGCCCTTTCATCCAGCAGGCACTCGATGCCGGGATCAATTTCTTCGACACCGCCGACATGTATTCCGACGGCGAGTCGGAACGCGTCGTCGGCAAGGCACTGAAGGATTTCGCGCGGCGGGAAGAGGTCGTGCTGGCGACCAAGGTCTACAACCCGACCGGCAATAAATCTCCCAACGAGCGCGGGCTGTCGCGCAAGCACATCCACCACGCCATCGATGCCTCGCTCGAGCGCCTGGGCATGGATTACGTCGATCTCTACCAAACCCATCGCTGGGATTACGACACGCCCATCGAAGAAACCATGGAAGCGCTCCATGAGGTCGTCAAGGCGGGCAAGGCACGCTACATCGGCGCATCCAGCATGCATGCCTGGCAGTTCGCCAAGGCTCAGTACGTTGCCGAGCGCAATGGCTGGACGAAGTTCGCGACGATGCAGCCGATGGTCAACCTGATCTACCGCGAGGAAGAGCGCGAGATGATTCCGCAGTGCCTCGACCAGGGCGTGGGTGTCATTCCCTGGAGCCCGCTGGCTCGCGGCATTCTCGCCGGCAGCAAGCCGGTGGGCAGCGAAGGCAGCACCACCCGCGCCAAGAGCGACGAGCAGATGCGCAATTGGAAGCTGGGCCTCGATCGCGACACCCCGGTGATCGAGGCGCTGCAGAAGGTCGCCGAGTCCCGCAACGTTTCGCCCGCGCAGATCGCGCTGGCCTGGGTGCTGCAAAAGCCCGGCATTACCGCACCGATCGTCGGCGCCAGCAAATCGCATCATCTGGACCAGGCGCTGGCCGCACTGGAGATCACGCTGACGGCGGACGAGGTCTGGCAGCTCGAGGCGCCCTACGTGCCGCACGAGGTCGTGGGATTCGAGTAGTCATTGGATCCGAATAGTCGTTGGATTCGAGTAGGTGGTGGGCTTCGAACAGCCGCCGCTTCGACCAGGCGTTCGCAGGCGCCGGCCCGGCCCGAGTGGCGGATCGCCATGGGCAGTGGCATCATGCCATGAGTTGTCAAAAGATCGTCATGGTCCCCAGAAACAGCGAGGTAGTGCACGCTAATGTTTGAGAAGATCGAGCGGGTTCCCGGAGACGCCATCCTTGGACTGATCGAAGCTTACAATCAGGATTCCAATCCGCAGAAGGTCGATCTCGGGGTCGGCGTCTATCGGGATCCCGATGGTCACACCCCGATCATGCGCGCGGTGAAACAGGCGGAGGCGCGCCTGCTGAAGAGCGAGACGACCAAGAGCTATATCGGCTCTCACGGTGATCCGCGCTACGGCAAGGCGATTCTGCCCCTGGTGCTGGGTGCCGGCTCACCGGTGCTGGCCGCCAATCGCGCCAGTGCCACCCAGTCACCGGGCGGCACTGGCGCGCTGCGTCTGGCGGCGGATTTCATCCGTACCCAGCTGCCGGGCAAGAGTGTGTGGCTCTCCAACCCGACCTGGCCCAATCACATCGGCATCTTCGAAGGCGCCGAGATTCCGATCCAGCGCTATCCCTACGTCGATGCCGATAATCGCCTCGATTTCGACGGCATGCTGACGGCGCTCAAGCAGATTCCGCAGGGCGATGTCGTGCTGCTCCACGCCTGTTGCCACAACCCGTCCGGCTTCGATCTGAATCAGGATCAGTGGCGTCAGGTGCTGGCCGTTGTTCAGGAGCGAAAGCTGCTGCCGCTGGTCGACTTCGCCTACCAGGGTTTCGGTGACGGTCTGGATGTCGACGCTTTCGGCGCCCGCCTGCTGGCCGACAATCTCGACGAGATGCTGATCACCAGCTCCTGCTCGAAGAACTTCGGTCTTTACCGCGAGCGCACTGGCTGCCTGATCGTGATTGCCAAGACCGCCGAGCAGATGGAAAACGTTCGCTCCCAGATGGCGATCGTCGCCCGCGAAAACTACTCCACGCCACCGTCTCACGGCGCTGCCATCGTGGTCGACATCCTCGAGTCAGAGGAACTGACCCAGCTCTGGAAAAGCGAACTGACCGAGATGTGCGATCGCATCAATACGCTGCGTCGCGATCTAGTCGATTCGCTCAAACCCTACGGGCTCGATCAGCGCTTCGCTCACGTGGCCGAGCAGCGCGGCATGTTCTCCTACACCGGCCTGTCCACCGAGCAGGTCAAGCGTCTGCGCGACGAGTTCAGCATCTATATGGTTGGCTCGGGCCGGGCCAACGTTGCCGGCTTCACTAGCGAGAACCTGCCCTACGTGGCCAAGGCGATCGCAGCGGTGGTCGACTGAACCTGATCCGACGCGGAAATGACGTGGCAGATCGAAAAAATCCCGGCCTAGGCCGGGATTTTTTTGCGTCATACCGCCATCGATGTCTCGTACGTTAACGCCATGACGTCGTGAGCGTGATGGCTGGCGAACATCATTCGGTCAGCGTATCGGTGCCCATCGCCTGCTCGAACCGCTCTCGCGTGACACCGCCCGCTTTGGAATCACCGAGCTGCTGAAACATCGTCTGCTGATTGGCGCTGACGGCTTCTTCCTCGTCGATCACGCCATCACCATCGACATCGAGCTGGTCGAAGCTCAGCGCGTTGGGTCGCTGATCGACCGGCGTCTGGGCGCCGCCATCGGTGAAGCCGGCATTCTCTCGCCCCACGCCCCCGGACTTCTCGATCGAGTCGTGATCGACCTGCGACGCATTGGCCGGTGCTTGAGGCTCATCGCTATCCTGCTGAACGGCGAGGCTGGAGTCATTGGCACCGCCTCCACTTTCTTGCTCCTGCTCCTGCTCCTGCTCCTGATTCTGGCTCTGGGCCTGAGCCCAGACCGGTAATGTCAGGCCGCCGGCCAGCAAACCCACACACAGGCAAGACGCCAGTCGCCTACCCATCGTTCGCGTACGCATCGCTATTCCTCTTGAGACGGTAACGCTCCTGAGACCCACGGAAGTGGCAAAAATTCAGGCGTCACTCATCCCATTTCGGTGCGAACGAAGGATTGGCCTGGCGGTCGCCCCGATCGAGACGGTCGATCTGCTCAATCTCGTCGTCGCTGAGACGAATGTCGATCGCCTCGAGGTTCGACTTCTGATTGGCCGGTTTGGTCGAGGACGGAATCACGATGATATCCCGCGCCGCGATCCAGGCCAGGGCGATTTGCGCCGGAGAGGCGTCATGGGCCTCGGCGATGCGCTTGAGCACGGGATCGTCCATCACCTTGCCCACCGCCAGCGGCATGTAGGCGGTCACGTCCAGGCCTTTCGCCTGACAGTGTTCGACCAGCCTTCGATTGGCCAGAAACGGATGCACCTCGATCTGATTGGTAACGATGTTCTCGCCGCCCGGCAGGCCGAGGGCTTCATCGATCTGGGCAACGGTGAAGTTGGAAACTCCGATATATCGCGTGAGGCCGCGGGCTCGAACGGCATCGAGCGCGGCGATGGTATCGGCCATCGGCACCTCGTCATCGGGTGACGGCCAGTGAATCAGGACCAGATCGAGCTGCTCGAGGCCGAAGTTCTCCAGGCTTTGTTCGACGGCGGCAGTCAACGCCTTCGGCTCGAGCTTGTCCCACCAGATCTTGGTCGTGATGAACAGCTCGTCCCGAGCAATGCCGCTTTGCCGAATCGCCTTGCCCACGGCGACTTCGTTTTCGTACATCTGAGCGCTATCGAGATGGCGATAGCCGAGCTCGAGCGCCGAGGTCACCGAATCGATCACCGCCTGTTCCTTGAGGCGATAGGTTCCCAGGCCGGGTTGCGGCAGAATATGACGTGCCATGAACATTCTCCTTGGATTCGAGATCGATGGGGCCGAACGACGACTGAAGAAGTGCAGACGAAAAACGACGTCTTCAAGCCCCACCCGCTCTCCATGCTAGACTGAAGTTCGACTTCCTGCCCGGATCGAGGCATGCCAGAAACTCAGCCGTCATCTACCGATCGCCACCGCTCGGCGCTTCCCGATAAAGATCGCTCCGCTCCGGGTCACCCCGGTACTCGGCAAGTCAACGTCGTACTCGTCGGCAACGGTGATTGCCATCTTCACATTGCCGCCCATGCCCAACGTCTCGCTCGGCAAGGCGCCAACGTGACACTGGTGACGCGGCAGGACTTCGCCTTCCCCGATTGGCTCGGTGGCATGCTCGGCGGCGAATGGCAGCTCGATGATGTCCGCCTGCCCGCGGCTCGCATCGCCGCCCACGGTGGCACCCATCTCGTGGCGGAAGTGCTGGAAGTCGATCGGCAGCACCGCCGGATCACGCTCGATGATAGTCGTCAGCTCGACTATGACTGGCTATCGGTCGATCTCCCCACGGTCGTCGACGAACATGCCATTCCCGGCTTCTACACCGCCAAGGGTGTATTCACCGCCTCGGCCGACGATCTGTGGTCGTTACGCCAGCGACTGGAAACGCAACTTGCCGATGCGGCAGCCGAGCTGCCCAGCGTTGCCGTCATCGGTGACGGCCCGGCCGGTGTCGAACTCGCGGCCAACCTGCTGGCGCTGGGCGAGCGCTACGGCCGCCGGCTGCCGGTCACGCTGATCGACAACGACCGTCGCCCTATCCCCGGCGCCTGCCGACGCGCCAACCGCTGGTTGATGCAACGACTCCTTCGTCGAGGGCTGCGTCTGGAGCTGGTAGCAACGGCGACCCGCTATGATCGCAATCAGTTGATTCTGGACGACGGTAGCGCGGTCGATGCCGACCTGCTGCTGGTGACCGATCATCTACGACCGTCGCCGGCGCTGGCATTGTTCAACCTGACCCGCGACGAGAGCGGCGGGTTTGCCGTCGATACGAGGCTGCGCAGCCAACAGGACCCATGCCTGTTTCTGGCGAGAGAGAATCCCGCCGGGCTCGCCGAGATGCCGACGGCGCGAGAGCGTGCCGCCCTGCTGCTGGAATCCCTGAGTCAAGCGATCAGCGGGGAAGCCCGCACGCTTCACTATGATCAGTTCGAACGCTGGAAGGCGCTTAATCTGGGTGACCTGCGCGATATCGCCTGGCGCGGTTCGCTGTGGTGTCGCGGTCGCTGGGTTCGGCGCTGGAAGCATCGCCGCGACCGCCGGGAAGTGACGCGCTATTTGGGGAACGCGTGAAGGCAGCGCTCGAAATGGGTATGGATATTCAGAATAAAGCCATCGAAGAATCGATGGCTAAGGCAGCGCTAGTTACCCAACACATTGGTTGTCGCTTTCTTTGACGCTTTTGCAGCCTTCTTCTCTTTCGCTGTCAGTAGAGGTTTCTTCTTGGCGTTTTTCTTGCTGTCCTGTCCTTTACTCATGACCTATTCCTCACAAACCTACAGCCAATGTTGCCAACCCGACTGCTGGGCTACGAACTGATTCATCAGACGGTCAAGCTGACGCGACAACCAGTATGGCCCTATGCACGATCAATAGACAGAGATGGGAATACAGAGAAATAGCCCGCCGGCAGTCGACGTCCAGAAATGACAAAGCCCAGAAACGACAAAGCCCCAGCGAAAACGCCAGAGCTTCGTCTGCAATCTGAATCCCGCCGTTGCGGGCTTTGCCCTAGTCAGTAAAGGCTTGCCGAAGACCACGGGTCGAAGACGCCGGGTCGAACCCGAGCCGACAGCTACAGCAGCTTCAGACCCCGTTCGAGATCGGCCTTGAGATCATCCAGCGTTTCCAGCCCGACCGCGATGCGTATCAAGCCGTCACGGATACCGGCGGAGGCGCGCTGTTCGTCGGTGAGACGGCCATGGGTGGTCGTGCCGGGATGGGTGATCGTCGTCTTGACGTCGCCCAGATTGCCGGTAATCGACATCACGCGCGTATTGTCGATGACCTTCCATGCGGCCTCCTGGCCGCCCTTCACCTCGATGCCCATGACGGCGCCGAATCCCTTCTGCTGACGCTTGGCCAATGCGTGCTGAGGATGGCTCTCGAGGCCGCTGTAATAGACACGCTCGATGGCAGGTTGGGATTCGAGCCATTGGGCAAATGCCAGCGCATTGCGACTATGGGCATCCATGCGCAGGCTGAGCGTTTCCAGGCCCTTGAGAAATATCCAGGCGTTGAACGGACTCATGCACGGACCACAGGTACGCACCACGCCGTAAAGCTGCTCGAGCTCGGCGTTGCGACCCACCACGGCGCCACCGATCGCCCGCCCCTGACCATCGAGATACTTGGTGGCGGAGTGAATGACCAGATCGGCACCCAGATCCAGCGGCCGCTGCAACACGGGGGTCAGGAAGCAGTTGTCGATCGCAAGCCAAGCGCCGTGCCGATGCGCCAGCTCGGCCAGCGCCGCGACGTCGACCAGCTCGTTGAGCGGATTGGAAGGCGTCTCGGCGAACAGCAGCCGGGTATTGGGCGTGATCGCGGCTTCCCATTGCGTCAGATCGTTCAACTCGACATAGCGCGGCACGACGCCGAACTTGGCCAGATACTTGTCGAACAGGGCAATGGTCGAACCGAACACCGAACGCGAGACGATCACCTCGTCGCCGGCTTTCAGCAGTGCCAGCACCGTGGAGAGAATCGCCGCCATCCCCGAGCTGGTGGCAACGCAACGTTCGCCACCCTCGAGTGCCGCCAGGCGCTGCTCGAAGTTGCGCACCGTCGGGTTGGTGAAGCGGGAGTAGACGTTGCCCGGCTCCTCGCCCTTGAACTTGCGCGCCGCTTCCGCCGCGCTGCCGTAGACGAAGCTGGAAGTCGGGAAGATCGGCTCGCCGTGCTCCTGCTCGTGGGTACGCTCATGCCCCGCGCGAATGGCAAGCGTCTCCAGGCCTAATGTTTCCGAGCCCGGCGTTTCCAACCCCGGCGTGAGATCGTCGTCAAAACTCATCCAGCAGCTCCCGAAAAGACAGGACCCGGTCAAGGTATCACCGGGCCGAAAGGTTCAATCGTCTGGGCTATCAGTCGTCTTCACTGTCATTGTGCAGATCGACGACGGCGTTGAGGCTCTCGCGACCGGATTTGGCGGCGTCGTTTCGTGCCGCTTCCAGCGCCGCCAGATAGGCATCGTCGACATCGCCGGTGACGTAGTTACCGTCGAACACCGAACAGTCGAAATCGTCGAGCGCCGGATTGACCTCGCGGCAGGCCGCCTTGAGATCCTCCAGATCCTGATAGATCAACCGATCGGCGCCGATCAGCTCACCGACTTCGGCATCGGTACGCCCGTGAGCGACCAGTTCGGTGGCCACCGGCATGTCGATACCATAGACGTTGGGATAGCGCACCGCCGGTGCCGCCGAGGCGAAATAGACCTTGTTGGCACCGGCATCGCGCGCCATCTGGATGATCTGCTTGCAGGTCGTCCCGCGCACGATCGAGTCGTCCACCAGCATCACGTTCTTGCCGGCGAATTCGCTGGCAATGGCGTTGAGCTTCTGGCGGACCGACTTCTTGCGCTGGGTCTGGCCCGGCATGATGAACGTCCGGCCGATATAGCGGTTCTTCATGAAGCCTTCGCGGAAGGTCACGCCGATGTGCTGGGCCAGTTCCAGCGCCGTGGTCCGCGAGGTATCGGGAATCGGGATCACCACGTCGATGTCGTGATCCGGCCATTCGCGCTGGATGCGATCGCCCAGCTTGCGGCCCATCTGCATCCGGGTGCCGTAAACATAGGCGCCGTCGAGCATGGAATCGGGCCGCGCCAGATAGACGTGCTCGAAGATACACGGCGTCAGACGCGACTTCTCGGCACACAGCTGGGTATGGATATTGTTATCCATGTCGACGAAGATCGCCTCGCCCGGCGCCAGATCTCGCACCAGTTCGAAGCCGGCCACGTCGAGCGCCACCGATTCGGAGGCGATCATCACGTCCTGGCCCTCCGCGGTCTCACGGGTGCCGTAGACCACCGGGCGGATACCATGCGGATCGCGAAACGCCACCAGGCCGAAGCCGTTGATGATCGACACGGCAGCGTAGCCGCCACTGCAACGGCGGTGGACGCGCCGAACGGCATCGAAGATGTCTTCCGGCGTCAATGTCACGCCCTGCTTGCCCAACTCGTGGGCAAACACGTTGAGCAGCACCTCGGAATCGGAGCTGGTGTTGATATGACGCAGGTCCGAGGAGAACAGCTCCTGCTTGAGCTGGTCGGAGTTGGTCAGATTGCCGTTGTGGGCCAACGTGATGCCATAGGGGGAATTGACGTAGAACGGCTGGGATTCGGCCTCGCTCGCCGTTCCGGCGGTCGGGTAGCGCACATGGCCGATACCCACATGGCCCTGCAGACGCTTCATGTGACGCGTATGAAACACGTCACGCACCAGCCCGTTGTTCTTGCGCAGCAAAAAGCGACCCTCATCCCAGGTCATCATGCCGGCGGCATCCTGTCCGCGGTGCTGCAAAACCGTCAACGCGTCATAGATCAACTGATTGACCGCTTCATTGGCCATGAGGCCTACGATACCGCACATGCCGCCTTACCTCGCTTGGTCGCGCCCCTTTCAGGGAGCCGGTTTCTCGGCCGGAACAGGAACGTCAATCGTCACGCCTTTCCCGTCCCGACTGTATGAAGAGCTAGATGAAGAGTTGTATGAAGAGCTGTGTGAAGGTCTGGGTAAAGCGCTGTCGCTTCCCGGCAGCGTCATCGGCAACTGCCGCATGGCGTCCTCGGCGGCCGTGGCATCGACATCCCAACTCTGCAACTGCACGACCGCCCATTCGCGTAGCGATTCGAACGACGGTCGCAACTGCGCCTGTTGCCACGCCCCCAGCTGCGTCAGCGGTGTCAGCCCGATGACCACCGTGACGATAATCAGAATCGCCGCACCGCGAGCCAGACCGAAGATCGCCCCGGCCACGCGGTTGAAAAAGCCCATGCCGACCCATTCGATCGCCGCATTGAGCAGCCGGATGATGAAACCGCAGATCATCACCACGATGAAGATGACCAGCACGAACCCCAGTACCAGTCGCGCATCGGGATGCGAGATGTAGGGTTCCAGCAGATCGGCGATCGGTTTGGCGAAGACCCGTGCCGCGAGCAGCGCCACGATCCAGGCACCAAGTCCCAACGCCTCCCTCACCAGGCCGCGCATGAAACCTGCCAGCATCGATACCGTCAATACCAGCAGGAAAACATAGTCGAGCCAGGTCAATGTCATCAGCTACCCGGTTTGCGGATCAGCAGCCCTTGGATGTTGGCCGCCTGCTTGAGCTCGGCGCGAGCTTTCTCGCCCGCGTCCGACGATTCGAAAGGCCCGACGTACACCGTGGTCAGATTATTGTCCC
This sequence comes from Salinicola halophyticus, assembly GCF_003206695.1. Lineage (GTDB taxonomy): Bacteria > Pseudomonadota > Gammaproteobacteria > Pseudomonadales > Halomonadaceae > Salinicola > Salinicola halophyticus. The sequence continues at coordinate 35,535 of NZ_PZJN01000010.1, forward strand.
GGGGCTGCGAATAGGCCGTAAAGCCCTGATCCTTGAGCTTCGCCGCCAGGCGTGTGGCGTTGCCGGACTGGCCGAAACTGCCGACCTGCACCACCCAGCCGCCGTCGCTGCTCGCCGAAGTGCGTTCCGGCGTAGACGCCTGCTGCGTCGAGGCCGGTTTGCTTGGTTCCGGTTCGGGCTGTGTTTGCTCAGCCTGCGCGATATCAGCGATCGGGTCGTCCGAACTACCGCTGCCGGTGGCAGCATTGCCCTGGCCGAACGAATCTTCGCTACCGGCATTCAACTGGCTGCGAGTATCCGGCTCGGGCACCGGGTTGCTGCCGATACGGTCATCGCTGGAATTCCTGCTGGAGCTGTCCGGATTACCAGAACCCTGGCTACCCGAGCTCTGGCTACCCGAGCCTTGGCTACCACCGTCGGCGACCGAGGTCGGAGGCTGTGGCGACTCGATGATGCGCTGACGCGTTTCTCCGCCACCGACCGGCTGCTCGATGACCATGACGGGCCCGGGCTCCTGCTGACGCGGCTCGGGGTCATCGAACAGCATCGGCAGAAAAATGGCCCCCAATGCGACGAGTATGACCGCGCCGCTGATACGTTCACGCCATCCATATTTCATAGGACCTGGACCTCCTTGATAGCACCTGGAACTCCTTAGACAGGCTTCGACAGCCAGTGATCGACTTCACCGCAATTCGTCATCCCGTGGCGTCTGGAACGCTTCGAGCGCGCCAGCGACAGTCAGAAACGAACCGCATACTAACACTTCTTCATAGGGGGCAAGCCGAGATACCAACCAGTCGACGGCCGCTGCCGGGGACGAGGCCGGTGACAACGCCTGCGCGCCCCCGCAAGCGATGATTTCAGCCAGCTCCTCGCCTGAACGACCCCGCGGTCCCGGCAGTCCCACCGGCAGCCACACATCGATCACGGGTTGCAGTGCTTCGACCAGCGCTTCGGCATCCTTGTCCTTGAGCACACCGAGCAGGCCTATGCGTCGCGAGGGTCTTGGACGCCGAGCCAGGCGCGAGGCCACATATCGAGCTGCGTGTGGATTATGTGCCACGTCGAAGCACCAATTCCCCCGCCACTGCAGCCTGCCAGCCAGCCCAACATCGGACATCGCCAGTCGGGACTCGGCAGTCCGCGGCGTCACACCGCAGAGGTCCAGCGTCTGAAGCGCGACGGCGGCATTGTCAAGCGGCAGGCCGGGATCGGGCAAGCTATCGAGGTGATAGCGATCGCCCGAACCCGCTCTGCCCTGCCAGCGCCACGTCCCATCGCCGCCCTCGACATGATCGAAATCCCGGCCGAGCCAGTGGTCGTTCACGGCCAGCGCTTCGATCCGCTGCAAAATACTGGCGGGCAATTCACGGCTACCGAGCACCGCCGGCTTCGACTGCCGCAGGATGCCGGCTTTCTCGAAGCCGATTCCGTCGAGATCGGTGCCGAGAAAATCCGCATGATCCTGAGCAATGGTAGTGATGACGGCGACATCGCTGTCGATCACGTTGACCGCATCCAGGCGCCCGCCAAGTCCGACTTCGAGAATGGCGAGATCGGGACGGGCCTCACTGATCGCCACCAGCGCTGCCAGCGTGCCCGCTTCGAAATAGGTCAGACTGATGGGCTCGCCGGCCAGGCGTGCCGTCTCGACACGTTCGAAGCCGTCGATCAGGGTGGCGTCATCGGCCGCCACGCCGTCGAAACAGAGACGCTCGTTGTAGCGCAGCAGATGAGGCGAGGTATAGCTGGCCGTGGTCAGGCCGTGAGCCCGCGCCAGCCGTTCGAGCATGGCCACGGTGGAACCCTTGCCGTTGGTTCCGGCAACGGCCACCACGCGCTGCGCGATCGGCCGGTCGCTCAAACCCAGCCGGGCGGCGACGACCGCCACCCGCTCGAGCCCCATATCGATGGCGACGGGATGCTGACGCTCAAGACGAGTCAGCCAGTCGTTTAGGGTGGCGCTCATTAATGAAGAGCCCTTAACGCGGTGCCTGGGAAGCTTTCGGTTCTTCGGTCAGCGGCGAGAAATCCGGCGATTCTTCTACCGCCTGACCGATCGCGGGCTGATGCGTCAGCTTGCGCAGAATGCTGCCCAGCCGCTCACGCAGCTCGGTCCGCGAAACGATCATGTCGACGGTGCCGTGCTCGAGCAGAAATTCACTGCGCTGGAAGCCTTCCGGCAACGTTTCGCGCACGGTCTGCTCGATGACGCGTGGACCGGCAAAACCGATCAGCGCGTTGGGTTCCGCCACGTTGAGATCGCCCAGCATCGCCAGCGAGGCCGAGACACCGCCGAAGACCGGATCCGTCAGCACGGAGATGTAGGGCACACCCGCCAGCTTGAGCTTCTCCAGCGCCGCGGAGGTCTTGGCCATCTGCATCAGCGAGAACAGCGCTTCCTGCATGCGCGCGCCACCGGAAGCGGCAAAGCAGACCAGCGGGATCTCGTTCTCGAGCGCCAGCGTGGCGGCACGCACGAACTTCTCGCCGACCACGGCGCCCATGGAACCGCCCATGAACGAGAACTCGAACGCCACCGCGACGACAGGCAGGCCATCAAGCGTGCCGCGCATGGCGATCAGCGCATCGTTCTCGTCGGTCGCTTTCTGGGCCGAGGTCAGGCGATCCTTGTACTTTTTGGAATCGCGGAACTTGAGTCGATCGTTCGGCTGAAGATCGCCCGCGATCTCTTCACGCCCTTCGGCATCGAGGAACCAGTTGAGGCGCTTGCGCGCTGTCAGCCGCAGATGATGCTGACACTTGGGGCAAACGTTCTGGTGCTTTTCCAGCTCGGGGAGATAGAGCACCGCTTCACAGTTCGGGCACTTGCGCCACAGGCCGTCCGGCACGCTGGCGCGGCGGTCGTTGCGCTGGGTGCGGCTCATCGACGGGACGATCTTGTCTAGCCAGCTCATGTCAGGAACGATTCCCTATTTGCCAAAAGAGAAAGTGGTAACCAAAGCCATCACGAAAACGGCTGTCACGCAGACTTCGAATACCGAATGATATCAAATCGACGGCGTCGGCTCAGTGGGCCGCCTCACGGTCGAGCGCTTCGCGCATTTCGCCGAGAATCGACTTCAGCGCAGCGGGTATCGACGCCGGGTCATCGGCGCGCTCGGCGATGCGGCCAACCAGCGCGCTACCCACGATCACACCGTCGGCAACCCGGCCGATGGCCGCTGCGGTGGCGCCGTCGCGAATGCCGAAACCGACGCATAGCGGCAGCTCGGTGACTCGACGAAGCTTTGCCAGCTGCTCGCCGACGGCGTCGGCATCCAGCGTGGCGGCTCCGGTCACACCCTTGAGCGATACGTAGTAGAGATAGCCTTCGCCATGCTCGCAGATCGCCTTGGCTCGCGCGTCGGAGGTCGTCGGCGCCAGCAGGAAGATCGACTGCAGCCCGTGTTCGGCGAACAGCGCGGCGTTGTCGCCAGCCTCTTCAGGCGGCATGTCGACAACCAGTACGCCGTCGACGCCGGAAGCCTGAGCCTGACGCGTGAAGACGTCGTAGCCCATTCGCTCGATGGGATTGAGATACCCCATCAGCACCACCGGCGTGTCATCGTCGCGCTGGCGAAACTCGGCGACCATCTCCAGCACGTGCTGCAGTCGCGTACCGTGCTTGAGCGCTCTCTCGCAGGCCTTCTGGATCACCGGGCCGTCGGCCATCGGATCGGAGAACGGTACGCCGAGCTCGATCACATCGGCACCGGCTTCCACGCAGGCGTGCATGAAATCGACCGTGTGCGCGGGCGCCGGGTCGCCAGCGGTAATATAGGGGATGAGCGCCGTGCGACCCTGGGCCTTGAGCGCCGCGAAGCGCCGGTCGATGCGGTTGGATACGGTTCGATTCATGTCGACCCCAGTCAAAATTCGATGCCGTCGAGCTTGGCGACGGTGTGAATATCCTTGTCGCCACGGCCGGAAAGGTTGACGACGATATGCTGGTCCGGCGACATCTCTCCCGCCAGCTTCTTGGCGTGTGCCAGGGCATGCGCGGATTCCAGTGCCGGCATGATGCCCTCGACCAGCGTCAACTCGCGGAACGCCGCCAGCACCTCGTTGTCGTCCGCCGCCACGTAACGGACGCGGCCGACATCCTTCCACAGCGCGTGCTCGGGGCCGACGCCGGGGTAATCCAACCCGGCGGAGATCGACTGCGTATCGGCGACCTGGCCGCCTTCGTCGGACATCAGGTAGGTCCGGTTACCGTGCAGCACGCCGCGCGGCGCATTGGCGGTCAACGGCGCGGCGTGGCGTCCGGTGGCAACGCCTTCACCGCCGGCCTCGACGCCGTACATGATGACATCGTCATCCTCGACGAACGGGTAAAACAGCCCCATGGCGTTGGAACCGCCACCGACGCAGGCCACCAGCGCGTCCGGCAGCCGGCCGATCTGTTCCAGCGATTGCTGGCGCGCTTCGCGGCCGACGATGGCACTGAAATCACGCACCAGCATCGGATACGGATGCGGGCCGGCCACCGTGCCGATGATATAGAAGGTGTCGTCGACGTTGGTCACCCAGTCCCGCAGCGCCTCGTTCATCGCATCCTTGAGCGTGCGCGAGCCGGACTCCACCGGCACCACCTTGGCGCCCAGCAGATGCATGCGGTAGACGTTGAGCTTCTGACGCTCGACGTCTTCGGCGCCCATGTAGATTTCGCACTTCAGCCCCAGCCGCGCGGCGACCGTGGCCGTGGCGACGCCGTGCTGGCCGGCGCCGGTCTCGGCGATCACTCGGGGCTTGCCGGACTTCTTGGCCAGCAGGGCCTGACCGATGGTGTTGTTCACCTTGTGCGCGCCGGTGTGATTCAGATCTTCGCGCTTGAGCCAGATCTGGGCGCCGCCGATCTCGCGAGACCAGCGCTCGGCGTGATAGAGCGGCGACGGCCGGCCGACGTAATGCTTCAGATCACGGTCGAACTCGGCCTGGAATTCGGGGTCGTCCTTGAGGCTCGCGTAGATGGTCTCGAGCTCTTCGAGGGCGAAACTCAGGGTCTCGGAAACGAAGCGGCCACCGTAAGGGCCGAAGTGGCCGCGAGCGTCCGGAAGTTGCGTCAAGTCGTGGAATCGGCTCACGAAGGGACCCTCATGATGTGGCGGATGAATGGGGAGCAAGGGAGTCGGCCGCGGACGGCGCCCCCGCGAGCGAGGCGTTGACTGCCTGCACCCGTTCGCAGAAGGCGCGGACCCGCAGCGGATCCTTGATGCCTTTTTGGGCTGTCGCGGCGTAAACGGCATCGCCGGCGTCGACCGCAATGGTCACGTCTTGGGGCTCTGCGGCATTCAGCGCCTCGACCCCGCCGGAAACATCGACCGCATAGGGTCGTACCTGCGCCACCGCGTCGGCAACGTTGTCCGGCGTCAACCCCCCGGCGAGGATAACAGGTTTTGCCAGATCGCCGGGGATGCGGCGCCAGTCGAACGTCTCGCCGGTGCCACCCGGAACGCCGGGACGATAGGCATCGAGCAACAGGGCACCGGCGCCGGCATAGGTTGCCGCCGCGGCGTGGAGATCGAGCTCGTCACGCATGCGTAGCGCCTTGATCCAAGGCTTGCCGAAGCGCGCGCAGAAATCTGGCGATTCGTCGCCATGAAACTGCAGCAGATCGAGATATGGCAGGCAGACCTCGACATCCGCCACGCTCGGGTCGACGAACAGACCCACACGCGTCACGAAGGGCGACACCGTAGCACTCAGTGCCGCCAGCGTATCGGTATCGATCGCCCGCGCGCTACCGTCCCACATCACGAAACCCAGCGCATCGGCCCCGGCGGCGACGGCCACGGCGATGTCTTCGCGGCGGGTCATGCCGCATATCTTGATTCTGACCGGGTTCATGAAGAAACCTCCAGATCCGCATGGGGATGGTGGTCGACGACCCGCCCCTGGTCATCGATCCACTTCGGCCACACCCGCCGGCGGCGCATCAGCGGGGTGTCGGGTATCTCGCCACGTTCGCCGGTCCACTCACCCAGGAAGGCCAGCAGATTCGGCCCCACCGGTTCTTCCGGCAGCTCGAAGCGCTCATCGTAGCGTACATCGACGAAATGCAGCCCGCAGGCCGGCGCGGTGACATCGCCACGCCTGCGATCCCGCAGCGCCAACAGGCGTGCCGGATAGTCCTCGTCCTGGTCGCCACGCCCGACCGCCACCAGCACGCCGGCAAGGTTGCGAATCATGTGGTGAAGAAATGCGTTGGCCTGGACGTCGATCATCACCAGCGGCCCGAAACGACGGACGTCGATGAAGTGTAGATGACGAATGGGAACGTTCGACTGACAGCTGGCCGCCCGGTAGCTCGAGAAATCGTGCTCGCCGATCAACGCCTGGGCGGCCCGATGCATGCGATCGGCATCCAGCGGCTCTCGACACCAGGTGACGTTGTGACGCTCCATGACCGGTCGCGTCGGCTGGTTGAGAATGACGTAGCGGTAACGCCTGGCCAGTGCCGAGAACCGCGAATGAAAGTCGTCGGCAATCGGGGTCAACCAGCGCACTGCGATATCCCGCGGCAATTTGGCATTGGCACCGTAGAGCCACGCTTTCTGGGACCGCAGCACCGGCGCATCGAAGTGAACGATCTGACGCGTGGCATGGACGCCGCTATCGGTTCGCCCGCTGCAGAGAACACGCACCGGCGCGTCGGCGATCTTGCTCAATGCGGTCTCGAGCGCGCCCTGCACCGAGGCGGCGTGGCGCAAGCGCTGCCAGCCGCAGTAATGCGTGCCATCGTACTCGACGCCAAGGGCCATGCGGCCGCTCAGTGGCTGGTTGTCGTCCTGCCGGGAGAAAAACGCCATCGAAACCTGTGCAGCCCAAAGTCGTTAGGGGCACTCATTATCCCGATGCGACGACTGGAATTCCAGCGCCTCAACGTCCCACTCTGCGGGAACGTTGCGCAGTCCACCCGAAGGCTTGTTGGTCGGAGGCCTCGAACCCGCCCCGTGCGCGCTGTGTGCGCCGCCGTCGCGACCCGCGTTCCAGGACGCGTGACCGTCGAGCGGTGCGGCTTGCGGGTCGTCGTCAACGCTCTCCATTTCAACGGGCTCGAGAGAGAGCGCCGAAAAATCGAGGGTCGACCGTGGCGGCGTCTCGTTCGCCACTGCGGATGACGCGTCCCGTGCGGGAGATGAACCGGAAGCAGATGGCAGTATTTCGTCGTCGGCGGTGACGTTCAACTCCAGCGTCGGCGCTTGGTAATCGATACTCGGAGCCGTCAACGACGTTTCCGCCATCTCCGGCGAGCCTGACCAGTCATCATCGAACAGCCCTGATACCGGCTCCTGTCGATTATCGCGGGCCGGAAGTCGAAAATCGGCGGCGTGCATCTCGGGTGACGCGGCCTGGGACTCGAACAGCGCATCGACGTCTCGCGCGTTGCCGCTCCAGACATGATGGTTGTCGAACTCGTTCCTGTTCGCGTTTTTGTCCTCGTCCGAGTTCTCGCCAGCGCGCCTCTCCTCGGCCTCACCTTCGGCGTCGACTGCCGTCGCTTCCTGCCAGCTCTCCTCGACGTATCGCGCGCGGTAATCGTCGACCAACGCCTGCCCTTCGCGACGCTGCTCCGGCGAGGCGTCATCGCCAAAGCCGGCTAGCGTCTCATCCAACGCCTCCATCTCCCGCAGTTCGCCCAGCGCTCTCAGCAGCCCCAGACGGAGATGCGCATCTTCGGCCTGCGCCAGCTGCCGCTGGAGCCAGTCGCGCGCTTCCGCATGACGGCCGTAGGCCATATAGATATCGGCCTGACTGATCGAGGCGGAATCGGAATCGCCGGCGACGGGACGGCGCGACGCGGCTGCCGGCTTCGACACCGTCTCGGCCGGTGACGTCTTGGACGCTGGCGTCGCCGATGACAAGGACGATGATGATGTTTCGACGTGGCCGGCGCGTTGACGGCGGCGTTGCCAGGCCCATAGCCCCAGCAACAGGATCAATATCGCACCGCCGATCCAGTCGAGATTTTCCAGCAGACGCTGCGACCATGATGATGACGGCGGCGCCCCCGGGGTCGCCGCCGCGGCATCGGCAACGACTGCCGATGTCGCCACCTTGACCATCGTGTCCTTGACGCTTTGTCGATCAGAGGGCGACCCATCAGAGCCAGATCCACCGACGCGCGATTGGTCAGATCTTGCCACGTCGGCCGCCGCCGGTGGCGTACCGACGGCGGCCAGTGCGCTCTGCAGCGCGTCGCGCTCGGCCTGCAAGCTGGCGATCGTCGCGCGCTGACGCTCGGTTTCGGCGTCAAGGTCGGATACGTGCTGCTGCAGCGTCGCGAGCCGCGCCGAGCGCTGCGAGCCGGATGAGTCACCGGCCCCAGACGAGATCGCCGTGTCGGATGTCGCCGAAGTCGCCACCTGACCCACGATGTCGATGAGCGGCCGGCCGTCTTCGGTTCTCGACAGCCCGGCGAGGGTCGCGGCGGCGTCGCGCCGAGACATTGCGGCGACGTCGTCGGACGCCGGCACGTCGAGACTGACCCCCGCTCGCAGTCGATCGATGTCACCCTGAACGAAAGCCGCAGGGTTGGACTGGAACAGCGCCACCATCAGCGACTGACGGCTCACGCCGGGCTTCGGCAGCAGCGAGGCCGCCAACGTCGACAGCGAGTCTCCGGGGCGAACGATCACCTGCCCGGGCCAAGCCGACGATCCGCGCCGGGCCTGCCCTGGAGACCTATTCCCGGTAACGGCGACGGATACCGGCATGGCATCGGTCGCCGACGATGCTACCGCCTGGCGGCGTGGCGAGTGGCTGCGATCGCCCTCGATCAAGGGTGGAGTACTGGCGTAATCGACCGGGTCGAACAGCAGTGAAATCTCCCGCTGCCACTGTCCCGCCGGCCAGGTGACGACCAACAGCAGATCGAGAAAGGGCTCCTTGACGCGGCGTGGGCTTTCCAGCACCACGCTGAGCGCCCTGCCTTCTCGCACGACCTTGGCCGACACCGTATCCGTCAACGCACTTCGGGTCAGCCCGGACTGGCGATAGGCGGCATCGTCGGCGATCGTCACCGATATCTGCGACGCTTCGAGGCCGCTGCCATCGGTCAGCGGCAACACGACATGCAATGGCCGATTGAGCGGCGAAAGCTGTTGCGGTTCACCGACGCCGAGCGCGTGAACCGACGACGCCAGCGTCAAACAGAGCCAGCCAACCACGAATGTGAGCCATTGCCGCATGTCGTTTCCCGCCCTCGCAGTGGAGTCCGTATCGACTCCCTCATCGGCAAGCGCTCAGTAAACTTTAACATTGCGTAACAATATGGTGCAGTCGGCCGTCCCGAACGCCAAGGGCCGGCATAAGCGCAAAAAGCCCTGCCAGCTTGGCTGACAGGGCTTTGCTGACAGGGCTTGGCGAAACTCGAATGATGCTCAGGCGCGTTCGCGCAGAATCTTGAGCATTCGCTTGAGCGGTTCGGCAGCGCCCCACAACAGCTGGTCGCCAACGCTGAACGCGGTCAGGTACTCACCGCCCATGGCGAGCTTGCGCAGACGCCCCACCGGGATGGTCAAGGTGCCGCTGACCGCCGCCGGGGTCAGCTGCTCGAGGGTCGCGTCCTTCTCGTTGGGCACGACCTGGACCCAGTCATTGTGCTTGGCCAGCCGGTCCTCGATCTCGTCGATCGGCACGTCCTGCCTGAGCTTGATGGTGAAGGCCTGACTGTGCGAGCGCATCGCGCCGATTCGCACGCAAAGCCCGTCGATGGGGATTGGGTTGGCACCGGTGGCGAGAATCTTGTTGGTCTCGACGCCGCCTTTCCACTCTTCCTTGCTCTGGCCGTTATCCATCGCCTTGTCGATCCACGGCAACAGGCTGCCGGCCAGCGGCGCGCCGAAGTTATCGACCGGGAACTGACTGCCGCGCATGCTGGCGGTGACATCGCGGTCGATATCCAGAATCGCGCTGGACGGCGTCGCCAGATCCTTGGCGACCGCCGAATGCAACGCACCCATCTGTCCGATCAGTTCGCGCATGTGCTTGGCGCCGGAACCCGAAGCGGCCTGATAGGTCATCGAGGTCATCCACTCGATCATGTTGGCCTCGAACAACCCACCCAGGCCCATCAGCATCAGGCTGACCGTACAGTTGCCGCCGACGAAGGTTCTGGCGCCCTTGGCCAACTGCGCGTCGATGACGTGACGGTTGACGGGGTCGAGCACGATGGTCGCCTCGTCAGCCATGCGCAGCGTACTGGCCGCATCGATCCAGTAGCCTTTCCAGCCGGCCTCGCGCAGCGGCTTGTAGACCGCGCCAGTGTAGTCGCCGCCCTGACAGGTGACGATCACGTCCATCGCCTTGAGCGACTCGATATCGTTGGCGTCCTTCAATGCCGGTACGTCGACGCCGATGCTCGGCCCGGCCTGGCCGGCCTGGGAGGTGGAGAAGAACACCGGCTCGATCCCGGCGAAATCGTTGTCGTCCAGCATGCGCTGCATCAGCACGGAACCGACCATCCCGCGCCAGCCGACGAATCCGACTTTCAACATAGTTGGCGTACCCCGAAGCGTTTTTGAATGTCCTGAATCGACACGACGACCCGTTCGAGTCGTCGCATCCTGTCAATCTTGAAAGCGCATTATAGCGCATCGGCCGCGAAGTTCCGTCCGATGGCGACGCGCTCAGGCCTCGGCGAATGCCGCCAGTACCGCATCCCCCATTTCGCTGGTGGAAACCTGGCGGGTGCCCGGATAGGCAATGTCGGCGGTGCGCAGGCCCTGATCCAGTACCTGACCGACAGCGCGCTCGATGCGCTCGGCAAGCTGAGGCTCCCCCAGCGAATAGCGCAGCATCATCGCCACCGACAGAATCGTCGCCAGCGGATTGGCCAGGCCCTGACCGGCGATATCCGGCGCGCTGCCGTGGCAGGGTTCGTACATGCCCTGCTGACGCTCGTTGAGCGACGCCGATGGCAGCATGCCGATCGAACCGGTGAGCATGGCGGCGGCGTCGGAGAGAATGTCGCCGAACATGTTGCCGGTGACCACCACGTCGAACTGCTTGGGCGCGCGCACCAGCTGCATGGCGGCGTTGTCGACGTACATGTGCGACAGCTCGACGTCGGGATATTCCGGCGCCAGGCGGTTCATCACTTCGCGCCACAGAATGGTGACTTCGAGCACGTTGGCCTTGTCCACCGAGCAGAGCTTCTTGCCACGCTTCTGCGCCATTTCGAAGGCGACGCGACCGATACGCTCGATCTCGGACTCGGAATAGACGTAGGTGTTGAACCCGACCCGCTCGCCGTTACGCTCCTCGATGCCGCGCGGCTGGCCGAAGTAGATACCGCCGGTGAGCTCGCGCACGATCATGATATCGAGCCCGGAAACCACTTCCGGCTTCAGCGTCGAGGCTTCGGCCAACTGCGGATAGAGCAGCGCCGGGCGCAGATTGCCGAACAGATTGAGATTCTTGCGCAGTCCCAGCAGGCCCTTCTCGGGGCGCTTGCTCAAATCTTCCAGCGTGTCCCATTTCGGGCCGCCGACGGCGCCGAGCAGGATCGCGTCCGCCGCCTTGGCTTTGACTAGCGTCGACTCGGGCAGCGGATCGCCCTCGGCATCAAAGCCGGCACCGCCGACCAGCGCCTCTTCCAGCTCGGCGTCCAGCCCGGCTTCGCGGCAGGCATTCAGAATCTTGACCGCCTCGGCGGTAATTTCCGGGCCGATACCATCACCGGGCAACACCAGAATTTTCTTACTCATGCATTGTCCTCAAGCGTGTTCCTTGATTTGTCACTTCGTGGCCCACAGCACCAGCATATCCGTGGTGAAGGAGCCGTCATCGCTGATCTCGAAGGCATCGCGCACTTCCTGACCGACATCGCGCTGCAGGTGGCGAATGGCATCGCGCATCACATCCGGGGTACGCATCCGCGCAATCCAGGTCTCGAAATCCAGGCGCAGGCGCTGGCGCGAGCTGGACGTCATCACCAGCCCCGCTTCACCGACCATCTGCGCCCATTCGCTCGGGGCGTAGTCGCGCACATGACTGGTGTCGCGCAGCATCTCGACGGTCTGCAGGAAGCTGTCGAACAGCGGCTGCTCGGACGCCGAGACGTCGATGAATGCCGCCAGCCCACCCGGCTTCAACACCCGTCTCGCTTCGCGCAGCGCCAGCCCGACGTCGCGCCAGTGGTGGGCGGAGAAGCGGCTGCAAACCACGTCGAAACTGTCGTCCGCGAACGGCAGCGACTCGGCGATACCCTGCACCGTGCGGATATTGGTGAATCCACGCTCGATGGCCGCCTCGCCGACCACCGCAAGCATTCGCGGCGACAGGTCGTAGGCCACGACCTCCGCCGCCAGATCCGAAAGTTGGAAGCTGACATGACCGGCACCGCAGCCGAGATCCAGCACGCGAGGCGCATCGACTGGCGCGTCGAGCTGGCCGATGCGTTCGCGAAGCTGCGCGAACTCTTCACCCTGGGCATGCACCTGACTCGACAGGTAGGCCGCAGCCTGGCCTCCGAACTGGCGCTCGACGACGGCGCTGTGGTCGCCGTGCCCTGTCACGTCAGGCATCCCGGAACAACCAGGGGTTCGCCGGACGATGGCGGCTCTCGAAATCGCGAATGGCCCCGGACTGCTCGAGGGTCAGGCCGATGTCGTCGAGCCCTTCCAGCAGGCAGTGCTTGCGGAACGCATCGACCTCGAACGGGATCGCCTCGCCGCTCGGTGTGGTGATCGTCTGCCCCTCGAGATCGATGTCGAGGCGATAGCCTTCCACGGCTTCGGTCTCCTGGAACAGCCGATCGACGGTGGCCTCGTCGAGAGCGATCAACAGGATCCCGTTCTTGAACGAGTTGTTGTAGAAGATGTCGGCAAAGCTCGGCGCGATCACCACGCGGAAACCGAAATCATCCAGCGCCCAGGGCGCGTGCTCGCGCGAGCTTCCGCAACCGAAATTGCGCCGCGCCAGCAGCACCTGCGCATCGCGATAGCGCGACTGGTTGAGCACGAAATCCGGATTGAGCGGACGGCCCGTGGCGTCCTGGCCCGGGTACCCTTCGTCGAGATAGCGCAGCTCATCGAACAGGTTGGGGCCGAAGCCGGTGCGCTTGATCGACTTCAGAAACTGTTTGGGAATGATCAAATCGGTATCGACATTGGCGCGATCGAGCGGTGCGACCAGGCCCTGCAGGCGTTCGAACTTTTTCATTGTCTGGCCTCCTCAGGCACTCATCGCGTCGGCGCGATCATAGTCATAGCTGCGGACATCGACGAAGTGGCCTTCGATGGCCGCTGCCGCCGCCATTGCCGGGCTCACCAGATGGGTGCGCCCACCGTAGCCCTGCCGTCCTTCGAAGTTGCGGTTGGACGTCGAGGCGCAGCGCTCGCCGGCGCCCAGCTTGTCGGCGTTCATCGCCAGACACATCGAACAGCCCGGCTCGCGCCATTCGAAGCCCGCCTCGACGAAGATCCTGTCGAGCCCTTCGGCTTCGGCCAGACGTTTCACCAGTCCGGAGCCCGGCACCACCATCGCCAGCTGGATGTTGTCGGCAACCTTGCGCCCTCTCGCCACCTTGGCCGCCTCGCGCAGGTCCTCGATCCGCGAGTTGGTGCAGGAGCCGATGAACACCTTGTCGAGCCGGATATCGGTGATCTTCTGTCCGGCGCTCAACCCCATGTACTCCAGCGCGCGGGTCATGCCCTGGGTGACGGTTTCATCGGCGGCGCCGGCCGGATCCGGCACTTCGGCGGAGACGTTGACGACCATTTCCGGGCTGGTGCCCCAGGTGACCTGCGGCTCGATCTCGGCGGCGTCGAGCTCGACGATCTTGTCGAAATGCGCGCCGTCGTCGGAAACCAGATCCCGCCACGCCTCGACCGCCGCCGACCACTGCTCGGCCGTCGGTGCATAGGGGCGGCCCTTCAGATAGTCGATGGTGTTGTCGTCCACCGCCACCAGACCCACGCGGGCGCCAGCCTCGATCGCCATGTTGCAGATCGTCATACGACCTTCCATGGAGAGATCGCGGATCGCACTGCCGGCGAATTCGATGGCGTAGCCGGTGCCGCCAGCGGTACCGATGCGCCCGATGATCGCCAGCACGACATCCTTGGCGGTGACGCCGAGCCCCAGCTTGCCCTCGACGCGCACCTGCATGTTCTTCATCTTCTGGGCGATCAGACACTGCGTCGCCAGCACATGCTCGACTTCGGAGGTACCGATGCCGTGAGAGAGCGCGGCGAAGGCGCCGTGCGTCGCGGTGTGCGAGTCGCCGCAGACCACGGTCATGCCCGGTAGCGTGGCGCCCTGCTCCGGCCCGACCACGTGGACGATACCCTGGCGCTCGTCGTTGATCCGGAACTCCTCGATCTCGAAGCTCTCGCAGTTGGCATCCAGGGTCTCGACCTGGATTCGCGACACGTCGTCGAGAATCCCGGCGTTACCGGCGCTGCGCTCCTTGAGCGTGGTCGGCACGTTGTGGTCCGGCGTCGCCAGATTGGCATCGCGACGCCACGGCTTGCGTCCGGCCAGACGCAGCCCCTCGAACGCCTGGGGCGACGTGACCTCGTGCAGCAGGTGACGATCGATGTAGATCAGCGCGGAACCGTCGTCGCGCTGGGTCACCAAATGCTGCGCCCACAGCTTGTCGTAGAGCGTCTGGCTTGCCATCTGTGTTATCTCCTCCGTCACGCTATCTCTCGCAGCTTGGTGACGTAACGCTTGCGAATCGAGACGTCATCTGACGCCGCGAATGATTGGATAGCCAAGATACGGCGCCTTCATGCATAAAATCAATTCATCTTGATTATGCTTTGGATTCCATAACAGAATTAATAAATTTATCCGTCGGGGATTGATGCCATGGACACCCAGAGCCTGCAGGCTTTTATCGCGGTCGCCGATACGGCGTCGTTCTCGCTGGCCGGGGAGCAACTGCATCTGACCCAGCCAGCAATCAGCAAACGTATCGCCACGCTGGAACATCAGACCGGCGCCCGACTCTTCGATCGGATCAATCGGCGCGTCAGCCTGACCGAGGCCGGTCGGCTGCTGCTGCCCCGCGCACGGCAGATTCTGCAACTGGTCGAGGATAGTCGCCGGACGTTGAGCAATCTGAGCGGCAGCGTCGAGGGCAGTCTGACGCTCGCCACCAGCCACCATGTCGGCCTGCACCGGCTGCCGCCGATCCTCAAGGCCTTTACCCAGCGCTACCCCGACGTCGATCTGGATCTACGCTTTCTCGATTCCGAACAGGCCTATCACGGCGTCGTCGCCGGCGAGATCGAGCTGGCCGTGGTGACGCTGTCACCGCACCCCAACCCGCAGGTCGAATCGGTCCCGGTGTGGATCGACCAGCTACGCTTCGTGGCGGCGCCCGAACACCCGCTGACGACGCGCGGCGAGCTGCCGCTATCGACACTGGTGAACTATCCGGCGGTACTGCCGGGGCCGCTCACGTTTACTCGCGACATCGTGGTGGGTTCGTTCAATCGGGCCGGGCTGGCAATCGATGTGGCGCTCTCCACCAACTACCTGGAGACGCTGAAAATGATGGCGGGTATCGGGCTGGGCTGGAGCGTGCTGCCGGAGAGCATGATCGACGACGAGATCGCGGTACTGCCGGTGTCGCATCCGCCGATCGAGCGTCGACTGGGCTATCTGGTGCACAAGGGCCGCACGCTCTCCAATGCCGGACACGCGATGATCGCGGAACTGGAAAGCGCACGAACCCCAAAACCGACACCGAGCGACTACGCTTAGCCCCGCGTATTCAAGATACCGCCATTCAAGACGCATCCCTTCGAGATGCGCTCATTCAAGCAAAAGGAGTCGCCTCGCATGGCGCAGGACGAGCAGGACGCGCCCAGCCACTCGGCAGCGCAGGACGAGGCCGCCATCAAACCGCTGCGGCTGGGCCTGGTGCCGGCGCCGGAACTGCCGGAACGGGTTGCCAATCAAATCGCCGGAGAGCTACCTGACCTCCTCAAGCGCCACACCGACGACCGCCACGACTGGCAGGTCGAGTGCGTGACCGATGCGCTTGTCGGCGCTGATGACGGCGCTGCGGATGTGATCGAGCAGGCAGCGCAGCTCAAACGTGACAGGGACTGGCATTATGTGGTCTGCATTACCGACCTGCCGCTGTTTCTGAATGATCGACTAACGGTCGCCGAAGCCATCGGAAACCGGGGCGTCAGCCTTATCTCACAGCCAGCGCTGGGCGCCTCTCCGCTAAAGCGACGTTTGCGTGAAGCCATTCTCCAGCTGATCAATGAAATGCATCACGGTAGCGATGATGAGGATCGGGAGCGTCAGCAACAGCACCTGAACAGTAACGCCGAGGCGCGGAATCAGAGCGGCATTCGCAACAGTAGCTCGCGGCACTTGATGAGCTGGGGGCCGGCCGAATGGCTGGCACCGATCCAGCGCGAGACATCGAACGATAGCGGTGAAGACGGCTGCGAGGTGCGCTTCGTCAGCGCAGCACGCTGGCGCGGCCATGCCAGACTGCTCTGCGGCATGATCAGAGCCAACCGCCCCTGGTCGATACTGCCTGCGTTCCGCCGAATCATCGCAGTGGCCTTCGCCACCGGCGCCTATGCCCTGATCTCGCCCGGCCTATGGCAACTCAGCGCAGCATACGGGTTCTCCCGCTCCGCCATTCTGATGGTCGCCGCCATCGCGGCCATGGTGGTCTGGTTGATCGTCGATCACGGGTTGTGGGAGCCGCAACAACATACCGCCTCGAGTCGGCTAACGCGGCTTTACAACCTGACCACGGTGCTGACCTTGGCGGCAGGCGTCAGCTGCTACTACGCGATACTGTTCTTGCTGTTTCTCGTCGCCGCCATTCTGCTCGTGCCGTCCAGCCTGTTTGAGTCGACGGTGAGCCAATCGATCAGTTGGCTCAGTTTCCCCGCTCTGGCGTGGTTCGCCACCTCGATTGCGACCGTCGGCGGCTCACTGGGCTCTAGCCTTGAGAGCGACGAAACGATCCGCAGCGCTACCTATGGCTACCGTCAGCAGTTGCGCCAGCGCAAGGTCAAGGATCGACAAGCCGAGGACCAAGAGCAAGAGGCCCGGGAAAAAGACGAGCAAAAGAAAGGCGAGCAAAAGAAAGAAGAAGACACGCGGAATCAGGCAGAAAGGCAGGCCAGAGCATCGCGAAAACACCAACAGGACGACCAGTCGCCTTGATCACGACACCCGCCGGATGGCAGGCATCGTGCTACATCACACGACACCTCTCGGTCAGCGCTGGCCGAGGCGCGGCGTCTCGACGTGGACGTCGGCGTTCTGGGCGCGATGGCGCAGCAGGTGATCCATCAGCGTCAGCGCCATCATCGCCTCGGCGATCGGCGTGGCGCGGATGCCGACACAGGGATCGTGACGCCCTTTGGTCACCACTTCCACCGGCTTGCCGTTGACGTCGATCGAGCGCCCCGGCTGGGTGATGCTGGAGGTCGGCTTCAGTGCCAGATGGGCGACGATCGGCTGGCCGCTGGAGATGCCGCCAAGCACACCGCCGGCGTGATTGGAGAGGAAGCCTTGCGGGGTCATTTCATCGCGATGCTCGCTGCCGCGTTGGGCGACGACATCGAAGCCATCGCCGATCTCGACCCCTTTCACCGCATTGATGCTCATCAGCCCGTGAGCCAGATCGGCGTCCAGCCGATCGAAGACCGGTTCGCCCAGCCCCACCAGCACGCCCTCGGCGACGACCGTGATCTTTGCGCCCACCGAATCCTGATCGCGGCGTAGCTGGTCCATGTAGGCTTCGAGCTCGGGCAGCCTGTCCGGATCCGGGCAGAAGAACGGATTGTCGTCGACGCCGTCCCAGCTCTTGAATTCGATCGGGATGGGGCCGAGCTGGCTCATGTAGCCGCGCACCTGAATGCCCTGCCCGGCCAGCCATGCCTTGGCGATGGCGCCGGCGGCCACGCGCATGGCGGTTTCGCGGGCGCTGGAGCGGCCGCCTCCGCGATAGTCGCGAATGCCGTACTTGTGGTGATAGGTGTAGTCGGCGTGTGCCGGACGAAACTGCTCGGCAATCTTGGAGTAGTCCTTGGAGCGCTGATCGGTGTTCTCGATCATCAGCCCGATCGGCGTACCCGTGGTTCGGCCCTCGAACACGCCGGACAGGATCTTGACCTGGTCCGGCTCGCGGCGCTGAGTGGTGTGGCGCGAGGAACCCGGCCGACGGCGATCCAGATCGTGCTGCAGGTCCGCCTCGCTGAGCTCGAGTCCCGGCGGGCAACCGTCGACGATCGCGCCCAGCGCGGGGCCGTGGCTCTCACCGAAAGTGGTGACGGTGAATAGTTTGCCGAAGGTGTTGCCGGACATGCGCGATCCTCAGGAAAGAGATGAAAATATCGGTTCAGGCCGAGGGAGTGGCAGCGAACTGATCGGCGTAGCTATCGAGATCCTCGGCGCTGAGCGCGAAGACCCCTTCGCCGCCGCGCTCGAACTCCAGCCACAGGAATGGTACCTCGGGGAAGGCCGCCTCCAGATGGCGCTGCGAGTTGCCTACCTCGACGATCAGCATGCCACCGTCGTTCAGATAGGTCCGGGCTTCACGCAGAATGCGCCGGACGATATCGAGCCCGTCGCGACCGGCACCCAGCGCCAGGCCCGGCTCATGGCGATACTCCGCCGGCATCGTCGCCAGATCGCGCGTATCGACATAAGGCGGGTTGCTGACGATCAGATCGTAATGCTGACCGGCCACACCCTCGAACAGATCGGAGGCCACCGCGCGAACGCGCCGACCGACATCATGCCGTACGATATTCGCCTTGGCGACCTCGAGTGCCTCGACGCTGATATCGACCAGATCCACTTCACAGGTCGGCAGGTGAAGCGCGGTGGCAATGCCCATGCAGCCGGAACCGGTGCACAGATCGAGCACTCGTCCCGGAGGCGTCTCGTCGAACCAGGCCGCAAACCCCTGCTCGATCAATTCGGCGGTGGGCGAACGCGGAATCAGCACGCGCTCGTCGACCTCGAACGGGAAGCCGGCAAAAAAGGCCTCGCCGAGCAGGTATGGCAGCGGCCGGCGCGTTTCGATCCGGCTCCTCACCAGCGCGACGATACGTTGGCGCTCGACACCCAGCAGGCGCGCGTCGAGCACCGCCGGATCAACATCCCACGGCAGATGCAGCGCACCCAGCACCAGCGCCACCGCTTCGTCCCAGGCGCTGTCGGTGCCATGACCGAAATGCAGTCGATGCGCGTGGAATTCGGTGGTGGCCCAGCGCAGGCAGTCGCGCACGCTGAACAGGTCTTCGACGATGGCTGCGTCGGCTAGCGTCAGGGTCGACTGCGGTGAGGACATCGGCAGGGCTCGCATCTGGCTGGAAAACGGACGACGATTGTACGCGCAAGGCTCACGCGTTCACAGTCGGCCATGCCCCGACGACCGGAATCGGGTACCCTTTTGCCCGCTGAACGACTCAAGCCATCGAGACCGCGATCCGCAGAGGCACGGCCATGACGAACTCCACCGGCGATGACGACCATCGCTTCGCCAATCACGACCGTCGCGACCGCCATGACAAGCCTGACAGCGCCTTTCGCGACGCGCTGAAAGCGGCCGGTATCCGGCGACTCAAGGTCAACCGGGCGCAGACCGGCCGGCCGCGGCGCAACGAACTCAATACCGGCGCCCGCCGTGAGGCGGCGGAACAGGCCCCGCCGCAGGTTCAGTCGAAGCTGTCGGACGGCGGCGTCGAGGCGGTCACGCCGCATCAGCGACTCGAGTTCTCGATTCCGGATCTGCCCCAGCGTACTTTTGCCCAGCTCAAGAAAGGCCACATCGCCTGGGAAGGTGGGCTCGATCTGCACGGCTACACGCTCGACGAAGCCCGTATCGAGCTCGAAAGCTTCATCGATGATGCCATCGCCGCCCGCGCTCGCTGCGTGCTGGTGGTTCACGGCAAGGCGCGCGGCTATCGCGGCAGCGGTGCGGACTACCCGGTGATCAAGAGCCACGTCAACGGCTGGCTCAAGAACTGGTCGCGGGTGCTGGCGTTCTGTTCGGCAAACGAGGTCGACGGCGGCACCGGCGCGCTCTACGTACTGCTGCGCACCCGGGCCGATTCCAGTAGCTGAAACGTCAAATGAAGCATCCAGACGGCGCTGATCAACCTGCCGAGCGAGATGGAGAGCGGGGCTCGCGCCGGCGGCCCTGCAGTGCTCCCGTCAACCGTGCCGCTTGGGCGACGACAATGGCAGTGGTAGCCGCCCCTGCGGATCGCCGCTGCTGGCAGGATGGCGGTGGTCATCGATCGGCTCGGCGGCAACGGCCGTGCAGTCCCGTCCTTGTTCGTGTCGATCCAGGGCCTGGGCGGTGAGATAGCGTCCGAGCTCGATCAGCGCCTCGGCGCGATGAAATTCGTAGGCACCGCAAACGCTCTTGGGCACCTCGATCAGAATGTCCGGCGGGTAGCCGGCAATCTTGTACTTGGCCAGCGCTGCCTGGGTAATATCGAACGAGGCCAGCATCATGTCGAGCTTGCTCCAGGCGCGTTCGGTCTGACTCGACCAGCTGCCGTTGTCCGCCAACTCATCGTCGTCGCCGAATGAAAAAACCATGCCCTGCACCCGCGTGCGCACATTTCTCAACCAACCGCTGAAACTCTTGCCTTCGGCTTGGCGCTCGATCTCGCGCGCCTGCTCCTGAGCCGCCTGATCGGCGGGCAACAATTCTTCCAGGGTGACTTGCCTCGGTGTCTGCGCCGTCGCGTTGACCGCCAGCACGATGTCCGCTTCGACGGAGACCGTGGGAATGATCGGGAGCGGATTCAGCAGACCACCGTCGACCAGCACATGGCCGTTCTCCTGGACCGGAGTGATGATCCCCGGCACCGCGATCGAGGCCCGAATCGCTCTCAACAGCGGGCCTTTCTGGAACCAGACCTCACGCTGACGGTTGAGGTCGGTCGCCACCGCGGTAAACGGCATCGGCAGATCTTCGATGCGGATATCCCCGACCAGCGATTCGAGCTTGGTCATCACCTTGCCGGCGCGCATGGCACCCATGGCGCTCCAGGTGATATCGACCAGACGCAGCACGTCGAAATAGTCCAGCCGACAGACCCAGTCTCGATACCCCTCGAGCTTGCCGGCGGCGTAGATGCCGCCGATCAAGGCGCCCATCGAGCAGCCGGAAATCGAGACGATTTCGTAGCCACGTGCCTCGAGCTCCTCGATCACGCCGATATGGGCATAGCCTCTCGCGCCTCCACTTCCCAGTACCAACGACACTCGAGGTTTCATGACAGGGACTCCCCGGTGATCGATTGATGCCAGCGTACGATTTCCGACGTCACTTGCGCTACTCTGACGCGCTCCAGATGCAGGTGATGCCCGCCGGAGACGATTCGCCGCTCCAGCCGGTCGATTCGACGACACGCCTCGCCGAGATAGGGGCGCTCGTTCAATACGCCGCCGGTCGCCTGCAACAGCAGCACCGGCGCGCGAATGGCCGCAACCGTCGCCAGCATCTGCGCCGAGCTCCAACGCAACAGCGACGGCTGGACCAGACGGCGGTCGGTGCGCCAGTGATAGCGCCCATCTTCACAGCTGACCAGGTTACGCTCGACGATTGGCCGCGCGGTATCGGCATCGATCCGAGTGACTCCACCCCGAACCCGCGCCGCCACGGCGTCGTCGATGCTCGCATAGCCGCCGCTGGCGCTACGTTCAGCACCGTCTCCAGCACTACGTCCAGCGCTACGTCCAGCATTATGCGGCGGCGGCCGCCGGCGCGCGCGCAATGCCGACTGCAGCTGCGCCACCGTCTCGTCGGGTTCGCTGGTGGTCGAGGCCAGCCCGTCGATCAACACTAGCCGGCCGACCCGCTCCGGTGCGGCGGCCGCGATCAGAGTGGCCACGCCCGCGCCCATCGAGTGGCCGACAAGCGTTGTCGCGCGCAGATCCAGTACGTCCAGGGCATCGAGAACATCGGGCACGTAGCCCCACAGCGGATAGTCGGCCCGCGCGCCCCGGTGCGGGGAGTGGCCGTGCCCCGGCAGGTCCAGCGCCACCAGCCGAATGCCCAGCGCCGTGACCAGGGCGGGCGCCAACCGGGAAAAGGTCGCCGCGTTGTCCAGCCAGCCATGCAGGGCCACCCAGGTAGGCGCGCCCTCCTCCCCCCAGCTCAACGCTGCCAGCCGATCGTCTCCCAGCACCAGCGTCCGCGGCCTCATGCCGAGGCCTCGAGCATGCCATCGGCCGCGTCCAGAATCGCCTGGCGAGTGGCCTGAGGGTGCTCGAACGGAAACATGTGCCCACCCGGTACACAGCGGATTCGAACGCCCAGGCGCGTGAGCGTCCGCCGACGTTTGGGAGTCAGCAGATCGGAATCTTCACCGGCGATGACCGTCAATGGCACCTGGAGCTTGCGCAGCACCGAGGTGAGGTGATCCGGTAAATGGCGAAACACCGCCGCTTCCGTGCGGGGCGCGTAGAGCAGCCTGGCGGCACCGCTGTCGTCGTCGAGGGTCGTGGCGCCGGTGACATAGTCGTCCATCGCGGTCTCGGTGAAGCCCTGAAACAGCGAACGCCGGCGCAGCGACGCTGCCATGGCGTCGCGGCTGGGCCAGATCTCGCGACGACGCAGCGTCTTGCCGGCCGGCGTGACGCGATCGACGAAACCTGCCAGTTTGGCGAATTTCAGCATCCAGGCGTCTCGCCCCAGCAGCAAAGGCGGATCCAGCGCAATGACGGCGCGAAAGTGCTGGGGCGCCTTGACGGCGGCCATGATCGACAGCACACCGCCCATGGAGTGGCCCACGGCGACGACCGGTTTCGCTAACGGCTCGATGGCCGAGAGATACTCTTCACACAGCGCCAGCCAGTTGCGCCCGACCGGGAACGCCGGGTCATGCGCCAGGCGATCCAGCGGATGCAGCTCGAAGTGCGACGCCAACGGCTGCAACAGCGTCCGGTAACTGGCGCCGGTGAAACCATTGGCATGGGCGAAGACCAGTGGGTAACGCAGCATCGACATCTGAATTCCCTTAGACTATCGGCGATAAAAACAGTCGTCGATGAACCGATCGACTGTCATAACTGACGATTGTAAAAAATTAACGACTTCCGTCGAACGTCATTGCCGGGGTAGTGACGCTCCACCCGACTTCAACCAAGGATTGTACTGTGTCTCGCAAAGGAACCCATCGTGATACCCGTCTGCGTAACCGATTATTCTGGGCCGTGCTGGTCGCGGCACTGATCATCGGCTTCTGGCTAGTGCGCGGCGGAGACTGATTCATGGGGCTGCTCGCGGCTTTCACCCACACCCTGGAAATCACGCTCCCGGTATTTCTGATGGTGTTCCTCGGCTTGGGGCTCAAGCGACTCGGCTGGATCGACTCGCACTTCATCACTACCGCATCGATGCTGGTGTTCAAGGTCACCATGCCGGCGCTGCTATTTCTGAGCATCGTCAAGGCCGACCTCAGCCGCGCCCTACAGCCGGAGCTGATCGGCTACTTCATCGGCTACACCGTCATCAGTTTTCTACTGGCCTGGGCCTGGGCAGTCTGGCGACACCCGCGTGTCGAGCGCGGTATCTTCACTCAGGGCGCGTTTCGCGCCAACAACGGCATCGTCGGCCTCGCCCTGGCCGCCGGCCAGTACGGTGATTACGGACTCTCCGTCGGCGGCGTGCTAGCCGGCGCGGTCATCGTCATCTACAACGTCCTCTCGGTGTTCATCCTGTCGCTTTACAGCGATGACGTGGCCACGGATTTCCGCAGCCTGGTCAAGAACCTGGCCAGAAATCCGCTGATCCTGAGCGTCGTCTTCGCGATCCCGGTGGCACTATCGGGCCTCGAACTGCCCGGATGGATCATGACCTCAGGCGGCTATCTCGCCGGCATGTCGTTGCCGTTGGGACTGATCTGTATCGGCGGCACGCTCTCGATCAGCGCCTTCAAGCGCAGCAGCACCATCGCCCTGGACGCCAGCCTGTGGAAGCTGGTGTGGGTACCGCTGTTCGGGGTTCTCGGCGCGCTCGCCGTGGGTATCCAAGGCCCGGCGCTGGGCATTCTCTTTCTCTACCTGGGCTGCCCCGGCGCCGCAGCCAGCTTCGTCATGGCCAAGGCGTTCAAGAGCAACGACAAACTGGCGGCCAACATCATCGTCATCACCACGTTCGCCTCGATGTTCACCCTGAGCCTGGGGCTGTTCGTGCTGAAGTGGCTAGGATTGACATAGAGCTTTGAGAGAGGGCTTTGAAAGAGGGCTTTGAAAGAGGGCTTTGAAAGAGGGCTTTGAGATACCGATTGATACCGCAATAACGACCACCGCTGCCGGACGAGCATACCGTACAAAAAAGGGCCGCTCTCTCGAGCGGCCTTTGTCGTTTCGTTGTTGCCTGGAATCCGGATATCGAGATCAGCCTTCGCGCTCGCCATCGAGCAGACGACGCAGTTTCAACGGATTGCCGTCGCGAATGGCTTCCGGCAGCAGCGCCTCGGGCAGATCCTGATAGCAGACCGGCCGCAGAAAGCGAAAGATCGCCGCCGTGCCGACCGATGTCGACCGAGCGTCGGAGGTCGCCGGAAACGGGCCACCATGAACCATCGCGTGGCTTACCTCGACACCGGTCGGCCAGCCGTTGGCCATCACCCGACCGGCCTTGCGCTCGAGCGTCGGTAGCAACCGCCTGGCGGTATCGACGTCCGCATCATCCAACTGCAACGTTGCGGTCAGTTGACCTTCCAGCGCCTCGGCAACGCGCTTGACCTCGGCCGAATCACGGCAGGCGACGATCAGCGAGGAAGCCCCGAAGATCTCGGCCTGCAGCGCCTCATCGCCGATCAGATCTTCGCCGGTCGCCATGAAGAGACCGCTCTGGCACTGATAGGCACCTTCGCCGATACGGCCGCGCGCCAATTCACGTACCTTGGCATTGGCAGCCAGCGCCGAAACGCCGCGACCGTAGGCCTCGTGAATGCCGGGCGTGAGCATCGTCTGGGCGGTGCTGTTTCTGACGGCCTCCGCCGCCGCCTCGACGAACGCGTCGAGATCCGGCCCTTCGATGGCGATCACCAGGCCCGGATTGGTGCAGAACTGGCCGGCGCCCATGTTGAGTGAGCCGACGAACGACTCGGCCAATGCCTTGCCGCGCGCCTTCAACGCCGCCGGCAGCAGGAAAACCGGATTGATGCTGCTCATCTCGGCGTAGAACGGAATCGGCTCCGGGCGACTCTGAGCGATCTCCAGCAGCGCCAATCCACCCTTGCGCGATCCGGTAAACCCACCCGCCTTGATGCGCGGATCGGCAATCAGCGCCTGGCCGACTTCGAAGCTCGAATCGTGCAGCATCGAGAAGACTCCTTCCGGCAGGCCGCACTTGTTGACCGCCGCCTGCACGGCACGCCCGACCAGCTCGCAGGTGCCGGGGTGCGCCGGATGCGCCTTGACCACCACCGGGCAGCCCGCGGCCAGCGCCGATGCGGTATCACCACCGGCAACGGAGAACGCCAACGGAAAGTTGCTGGCGCCGAAAACGGCTACCGGACCCAGCGCGACATGACGCTGGCGCAGATCGACCCGCGGCATCGGTTGGCGATCCGGCAGCGCCGGGTCGATGCGGACATCGAGCCATTCGCCGGCCCGCACGGTCTTGGCGAATAGACGCAGCTGGCCGCAGGTGCGGCCGCGCTCGCCTTGGATACGGCCCTGAGGCAGACCGGACTCGGCCACGGCCTGCTCGATCAACGCATCGCCGATCGCCTCGATTTCATCGGCGATCGTCTCGAGAAACGTGGCGCGATCCTCGAGCGACGATTCGCGATAGTCGTCGAATGCCGACCAGGCCAGTTCGCAGGCTCGTGCCACGTCTTCAGGCGTGCCGCCGAAGAACTCGGTCGGGAGACGTTCGCCGGTGGCCGGGTTGATCGCCACGATCGGATCGCGACTGCCTTTGACGGTTTGCTGTCCAATCAGTAGTTCACCGGTCAGATTCACGTTACCTCCTAGCAGAATACTCGAATGAAGCATTGATGAAGCGAGAGCACGCTCGGGCGAGGGTTGCTGGAACATGACGATGCTTGATTCCAGCGATGCCGAACGTGGCGACGAAGACTGTGATGATGCCGCGAATGCGCAAAATCGGGTGTCGAGAGGCTTGCAGCAACAGGACACCGCCACCCTGAAGAATGGCAGTGCAATCCAACGGCACTTCGATCATGTCGGTTCGAATGATCATCCGAACCGTTGCAGCCTCACGCTTGCGGCCTGTCCTGGTACACAGCGTAGTTGTCATACGCCCGCTGAAGATGGCGATACATGGCATCACGGGCGGTTTCCGCCTCGCCGGTGACTATCGCCTGCAGAATATCGGCGTGCTCACGAGCGACCCTTTCAAGATAGTAAGATACGGCTTCGGGGTCGAGCTCTACCGATAACAGCTTGGTGCGGGGGATGGCGCCTTCATTGAGCTGATCGTACAGCGAGACGAAGAACGGATTGTGCGTGGCTTCAACGATGGCCCGGTGAAAGACGTAGTCTTCATGACGCGCCTGACTACCCGAATCGCAGGCGGCCAGAAACTGTTCATGAGCCGCCTGCATCGCTGCCACGTTTTCCGGCGTGCGTCGTTCGGCAGCCAGCGACGCGGCCTGGGAATCCAGCGTCATGCGCAGTTCCAGCACGTGCAGAATATCTTCCACCGTGTTGGCGCTGATGCGCCTGGCCGGGAATTGATGCTCGGGGGCAGAACGCAGAACGCGCGTGCCGATACCCCGACGCGTCTCGACCAGCCCCATCGACTTGAGATGGGCAATCGCCTCGCGCACTGCGGTCCGGCTGACGCCGAACATGTCGCACAGTTGGCTCTCGGTCGGCAACTTGTCCCCCACCGCGATGCGACCCTGAGTGATCAGAGCCTCCAACTGCCGGGCAATCTGGCGCGAAAGACTCTCCTGAGAGGAGATGCGCTTGATCTCCCAAGCCTGGGTCTGCTCCATCGTGCTGCCTACCTTATTGAATGTCTTGTCCGACACGGAATCTGTGATCGCCCTGCGCTGTCATTGCGGTAAAACGTTCGAGACAGCATACCAGTTTGATCCATCCAGGCACGGGATCACGTTTCGTCGTCGGGATGCCCCAGGGTCACGAACTTGCCGCCCTGATAGATGACGGCCGGGTCATTCGGATCCTGCGGGGACGCTGCCGCTTCGGCCTCGACTTCGGCTCGCCACGGCGCCGAGCTCTCCTGCGGCGCCCAGCCCAGAAACTGGGCATGACGGTTGTCCCACCATTGCTCGTCGTTGTCGGAGACGCCGTAAATCACGGTGTAACCCAGCTTGGGTGCCGTGAACGCGCGCTCGAGTAGCGTGACGAAGTCCTGCACGCCCAGCCAGGTTGCCAGCATGCGGGTATCCTTGGGCTTGGGAAAGCAGGAGCCGATGCGCACGCTAAGCGTCTCGATCGCGAATTTATCGAAGTAGAGACTCGCCAGATCCTCGCCGAAGCACTTGGAGACGCCATAGAGCGAATCCGGCCGACGCGCTACCTGGGTATCGATTCTTGTCGTGCGCGGATAGTAGCCGATGGTGTGGTTCGAGCTGGCGAACACGATGCGCGGCTTGCCCTGCTTGCGCGCGGCCTCATAGAGGTTGTAGGCCCCGATGATATTGGCCTGCAGGATCCCTTCCCACGGTTTTTCCACCGAGATACCGCCGAGGTGAACGATACCGTCGCAGCCGCTGACGAGTTCTTCCACCGCTGACGCGTCGGCCAGATCGCAGCTGACGATCTCCTCGTGCGTCTCGGCATCATTGATCGCCTCGATGTCAGACAGGCGAACTTGATGGGCCAGCTTCGAGAGATACGGACGGATAGCCTGCCCCACGCCACCGGCGGCGCCGGTCACCAATAATCGATTCAGCATGTTTGGGTCTTCTCCTGATTGAGTGAGATGTCGAATGATCCAAAGGCCGGAGTGCCTTACCGAATCACTGCAGCAACTCGGGCAAGGTCAGCGAGATGGCCGGCACGTAGGTGACCAGCATCAACACCACGAACAACGCCAGATAGAACGGCCAGATGGTCTTCACTGTCTGTTCGATCTTGATGCCGCCGATCGCGCTACCGACGAACAGACACCCACCAACCGGCGGCGTGCACAGCCCGATGCCCAGATTCATCATCATCAGGATGCCGAACTGGATCGGGTCCATGCCGAACTGCTGCGCCACCGGCAGAAAGATCGGCGTGCAGATCAGAATCAGCGGCGCCATGTCCATGATCATGCCCAGCGCCAATAGCAGCAGATTGAGCATCAGCAACACGACAATGGGATTATCGGAGAAAGAGGTCAGCGCGTTGGCCAGCATTTCCGGCACGTTATACAGCGCCAGCAGATACGAAAACGCCGAGGCACAGCCGACCAGAATCATCACCAGCGCGGTCGTCTTGACCGCCTGATAGACCGCCTTCTTGAATGAGGCCCAGCGAAGCTCGCGATAGACCAGCCCGGTGACGACGATGGCATAGATGGCGCCGAACGCGCCGGATTCGGTCACCGTGAGGATCCCGGACAGTACACCCCCGACGATGATCACCGCGGTCAACAGCCCCGGCAAGGACGCGATAAAGCTGATCAACAGCGCGTACCACCCCGGGAAGGGTTCGCCCCCGTAGCCGCGTTTGACCGCTACCAGATAGGCCGCCACCGCCAGCGCCAGACACATCAGAATGCCGGGGACGATACCCGCGACGAAAAGCTGGGTGACCGAAATGCCCCCACCGGCTGCCACCGCGTAGAGAATCATGTTGTGGCTGGGCGGAATCACGACGCCGGCGATGGAAGACGTCACCGTCACGTTGACTGCGTAGTCGGTGTCGTAGCCTTTCTCCTTCATCACCGGAATCAGGATCGAGCCCAGCGCAGACGTATCGGCGACCGCGGATCCGGAAATGCCGCCGAACAGCATCGAAGAGGTCACGTTGACCATCCCCAGACCACCGCGGACACGCCCGACGGCTGCCGAGGCGAAGCGGACCAGACGTGTCGAGATGCCGCCGTGCAACATCAGCTCGCCGGCAAAGATGAAGAACGGAATCGCCAACAACGAGAACACCGAAATGCCGGAAACGATTCGCTGGAATCCCACGAAGAGCGGCAATCCCTCGTAGAGGAACGTCACGATCGAAGCCAGACCCACCGCAAACGCGATCGGTGCGCCTACGATCAGCCCGAGAAGAAAGACGCCGAAAAGAATGGCTAGTCCCATGATGTCAGCTCCCTGCCCGGCCGGTGCGCGTGATGCGTTGAATGAGATTGGCGCAGGTGAAGACCACCAGAAGCACGCCACAAGCGACCAGAGGCGCAGCACGCCAGCTCTCGGAAAGCCCGATCATCGGGATCGGTCGGCCTGCATTGCTCAGCATCATCAGCCACCCCTGCCAAGCCATGAACCCTCCGAAAAGCAGCACGAATCCGTCGGAAATGGCATGCATGATCACGCGCGGAATTCTGGGCGCGCCCTCGCGCAGAAAGTCGATGCTCAGGTGAGAATTGAACCGGACGCCGGCGCCTGCACCCAGGCAAGTGATATAGACCACAATCAACAGCGAGGACTGCTCGATCCAGGTCGGCGTGTCATTGAGCACGTAACGACCAAACACCAGCCATCCGAAAGAAAAAATCAAGAACACCAGTAATACGCCTGCAACGATCAGACACAAACGCGCCAGACCGTCCAGCAACCTGTCTGGCAACGCATCGGAATTGGCAGACGAATTCGGGACGTTATCCACGATGGGTTTCCCTGATTGATGTCGGAGACAAACAACGGACCCCCGAAGATCGGGGGTCCGTCACGATTGAAGGGTTTACTGGGTATTGCGAATGTCGTCGATCAGCGATTCGAGGTCGGGGTGCTTCTTGATGAATGCCTGATAGATCGGCTCCATGCGCTTCTGGAATGCTGCCTTGTCCTCTACCTCGTTGACCTTGACGCCAGCCGCCTCGACCTTCTCGCGGCTCTCCTTCGCCCCTTTCTCCCACAGTTCCCGCTGCTCTTTGGCCGCATTTTCCGCCGCCGTACGCACGATGGATTGATCCTCGTCAGACAGCTCTTCCCAGCTGGATTTTGCGACACACAGGCACTCGGGGATGATCAGGTGACCGGTCTCGGAGTAGTACTTGGCAACCTCGTAATGGTTGCTGGATTCGAATGATGGGAAATTGTTCTCGGCACCGTCGATGACGCCGGTCTTGAGCGATTGAAACACCTCGCCGTAGGACATCGGCGTGGCGTTGCCGCCCAGCGCATCGACCATGTCCACGTAGAGGTCATTGTTCATGACGCGCAGCTTGAGCCCTTTCACGTCATCCGGTTCATTGATGGCATGATCGGTATTGTAAAAACTACGAGCACCGGAGCCGAACCACGACAGCGCAATCAAATCCTTTTCCGCCAGGGCATCCGCAAAACGCTGGCCGATCTTTCCATCCATCACGCGATACATCTGGTCGACGCTGTTGAACAGAAAGGGCAGAGACAACACGTCGGTTTCGGGCACGATGGGACCCATCGGCCCCATATTGAAATTACCGAAATCCAGAGCGCCGCTACGGGCCTGATCGATGGCATCGGGCTGATCACCCAGTACCGCATTGTTGTAGATGCGGGGATTGATTCGTCCGTCGGTATTCTTGGAAACTTCCTCGTCGAACGATTTCAATGCCACAGAGTTGGGATAGCCGTCAGGATGCACGTTCCACCCCCGCCAATCTTCCGCATGCGCGGGAAAGGCCGCGACGGATAGCGCCCCGGCGACGGCTACAGCAGGTAAGGAAGCGGAAATATTGTTCCAGAAACGTTGTGTCATCATATGACTCCCTCGCTTGATTCAAGCGAATTGTGATTATCGAAACGTAGGATGCCATACATCATACTTGCCCAATATTAGACTTTGGAATTGACGGCCAAGCCGTCGGGGATCAAAGCATGATAAGTATTAGTTTTTTCTTTAAATCATCTTAAAAACAACGAAATAGCGCCGACACCAACCGGCCTTTAG
This sequence comes from Salinicola halophyticus, assembly GCF_003206695.1. GTDB lineage: Bacteria > Pseudomonadota > Gammaproteobacteria > Pseudomonadales > Halomonadaceae > Salinicola > Salinicola halophyticus. The sequence goes on from NZ_PZJN01000010.1 coordinate 66,549, forward strand.
CGACGCCGCACGTTGACGTCGGCCTACCCTGAAACGCGCTCGACGAGCAAAGAACAGCATCCCGAGATGCTGTCCTAACGTATCGATATCGAGCCATGACCCCTGAACGGTTTTAACGCACCAGCGCCGGGCGCTTGGGATCGAACGACCAACCGTCGATCAGGTACTGCATGGCCATCGCGTCGTTACGGCTTCGTACATCCAGCGTTTTATAAAGCGCGTGTGCTTGCGTCACCTGGGCCATGTCGAGCTTGATCCCCAGCCCCGGCGCTTTCGGAACGCTCAGCTTGCCGCCGCGGATCTGATAAGGCTCTTCGGTCAGGCGCTGACCGTCCTGCCAGATCCAGTGGGTATCGATGGCCGTGATGTTACCGGGGCACGCCGCCGCCACGTGCGTCATCATCGCCAGCGAGACATCGAAGTGGTTGTTGGAGTGCGAGCCCCAGGTCATGCCCCACTCGTCACACAGCTCACCGACCATCACCGCACCCTGCATGGTCCAGAAATGGCAGTCCGCCAGCGGAATATCGACGGCGTTGAGCGCCACCGCGTACTGCAGCTGCTTGAAATCGGTGGCGATCATGTTGGTTGCCGTCGGCAGCCCGGTCCGCTTCTTGAACTCGGCCATCACCTCACGCCCGGACCAGCTCTCTTCCTGGCCACAGGGATCCTCGGCATAGCTGAGAAGATGCTTGATCGGATCGAGAATCCTGACCGCCTCGTCGAGTTTCCACGCCCCATTGGGGTCCAGCGTCAACCGGGCTTCGGGGAAGGCGTCGTGCAGTGCTCGGATGCAATCGGCCTCCTCTTCGCCGCGCAGCACACCTCCCTTGAGCTTGAAGTCCTTGAAGCCGTAGCGTTCATAGGCCGCCTTGGCCAGGTTGGCTACCGAATCCGGGGTCAGCGCTTCCCGGCGACGAACCTCATCCCAGGCGTCGACCGGGTCTCGAGGCTTGGGATACGGCAGGTCGGTCTTGTCGGGATCCCCGAGCAGGAACAGATAGCCCAACGCCTCGACCTCGTCGCGCTGACGACCGAAGCGACCCAGCAGATCGGCGACCGGCTGACCCAGCGTCTGACCGTAAAGATCGAACAGGGCCGATTCGATGGCAGTCAACACGTGGACGGCGACGCGCAGATCGAAGGTCTGACGGCCCCTCTCCTCGCGGCCGTTACCGGCCAGCAGCAATCGCGAGCGATTGAGCGTCTGCTTGACCTCGTTGACTCTCGAGCCTTCGACCAGCGAACGACACTGTTCCAGGCCTTTGAGAATACCTTCGCTGGACGGAATCTCGCCGACGCCCTGGTTGCCGGCATCGTCTTCGAGAATCAGCAGACAGCGAATGAACCAGGGCGCATGGCCACCGCTCAGGTTGAGCAGGAAGCTGTCGTACCCGGCGACCGGCATCACGGTCATCTTGGTCACTTTGGGGAAACTCATGTTCATGCTCCAGATGACTTAGGGATCAAGCTCGCTTGCCGAATTCGGCGCTATCGACCGTCCACTTGCGCGCCTGCTCGGTCAGCGTGATGCCCAGACCCGGGCGATCCGGCACCACCATGCGGCCGTCGCGCGTTTCCAGCCGCTCGTTGAACAACGGCTCCAGCCAGTCGAAGTGCTCGACCCAAGGCTCGGCGGGATAGGCGGCGGCCAGGTGAAGATGGATTTCCATCGCGAAGTGCGGCGCCAGCTGAAGGCCGGCGGCATCGGCCAGCGTCGCCAGCTTCAGGAACTGGGTAATCCCGCCGATACGCGGCGCATCCGGCTGAATGATATCGGCGCTGCGGTGCTTGATCAGCTCCATATGTTCGCCCACGCTCGCCAGCATCTCGCCGGTCGCGATCGGGGTGTCCAGCGCCGCGGCCAACGCGGCATGCCCCTCGACGTCGTAGGCGTCCAGCGGCTCCTCGATCCACACCAGGTTGTACTGTTCCATGACGCGACCGAAGCGCAGCGCCGTCGCGCGGTCCCACTGTTGGTTGGCGTCGATCATCAGCGGCACATCGTCACCGAGATGCTTGCGCACGGCTTCGACACGCTGGAGATCGATCCGCATGTCGGGCTGGCCCACCTTGATCTTGACGCCCTTGATGCCGTTCTCCAGCGATCGCGTCGCGTTCTCCATGACCTCTTCGATCGGCGTATGCAGGAAGCCGCCGGAAGTGTTGTAGCACTGCACGGAATCGCGATGCGCGCCCAGCAGCTTGGCCAGTGGCAGACCCGCGCGCTTGGCCTTGAGATCCCACAGACCGACATCGACCGAGGCGATGGCCTGGGTCGACAGACCGCTACGCCCCACCGAGGCGCCGGCCCAGACCAGTTTCTGCCACAGCTTGCCGGTGTCGTTGGGATCCTCGCCCAGAATCGCCGGGGCAATTTCCTTGGCATGGGCGAACTGGCCGTAGCCGCCGGCACGCTTGGAGTAGCTGAAACCGATGCCCTGATGACCATCACGTGTTTCGATCTCGGTGAACAAAAACGAGACTTCGGTCATCGGCTTCTGACGTCCGGTCAGCACCTTGGCATCACTGATGGGCGTCGCCAGCGGCAACAGCACGTGAGAGAAACGGATCCAGCTGATGGCATCGTTGGACATCGGACTACCTAATTGACGTGACTGAGAGGATGGCCTCCCGACTTGCCCGATAACGATGATGATTGCGCTATCACCGTGGCATCGAACATCTGATGGCTTGGAATGTTAGCGCAATCAATTTGTATGACAAAGCGCCTGCCAGTTAATTACGACCAAAGGATGACAATTTACTACCGCGCCATCGAAGGAGGCGCCGACGCGGCTCGGGCCGTCATTCAGGTAGTGTCTCGATCGACGATCTCGAATCCGATATCCAGCGTTTGCCCCGCCCGTTGGAACGTCGGTTGCGCCATGCGCTGCAGCAGATGTTCGGCCGCACGCAGGCCGATGGCAGCCCCGTCGATACGCACGGTACTCAACGCGGGAAAGCTGGCAGCGGCATAGCTGCTGTCGCCGAAGCCCATGATTGCCAACTCTTCCGGCACCGACAACCCGCGACTTTGCGCCTCCGCCAGAACGCCGAGGGCGAGGATATCCGAGCTGCAGACGATGGCGTCCAGCGAATGCTGATCGAGCAGTTCGGCGCTCTTTTCCCGCCCCCAGGGCATGCTCGAGGGCGTACCGACCTCTCGCAGCTGATACGCCCCTTCTCCTGCCCGTTCCAGTGCCGAGACGAAACCGGCGACACGCCGTCTGGCGCGAGAATCGTCGGCGCTGATGAGTCCGAAGCGACGACAGCCCCGCGACAGCAGATGCTCGGCCACGGCGCGGCCTACCGACTCGTGGGAGAAGCCGACCAGCATGTCCAGCGGATCATCGGTCATGTCCCAGATCTCGACCAGCGGTACCTGGGCCGACTGGAGGCGCTGACGGGTCAGCGGCGAGTGGCGACAGCCGGTGAGAACAATTCCGTCAGGGCGGCGGCTCAGCACCGTCTCGAGAATCGTCTCTTCCTGTTCCGGGGTATAGCCGACCAGGCCCAGCAGCACCTGATAGCCCTGAGGCGACAGCGCACCCATGACCGTCTGCACAACCTCGGCAAACAGTGAATGCGCGACCGTGGGCACTAGCAGCGCGACCAGCCGGCTTCGGCTCGAGGCCAGGGCACCGGCGACTCGGTTGGGCACGTAGCCGGTCTCCAGCACCGCTTGCTGAACCCGCAGCCGCGTACTCTCGCTCACCAGTTCAGGCCGGTTGAGCGCACGCGACACCGTCATCGGCGCCACGCCCGCAACGCGCGCCACATCGGTCAAGCGCGCGCTACCGGTCGAACGCGACGAGCGATATGTCCCGCCGCTATCGTCCATAAAAATGATTACCCACTCGGCTATCCTTCGACTCGGCTGTTTTTCAACTCGAAACCCAATTTGGCCGACCTCATGGCAGGCCTCGCCCAGCGGGGCCTGGTAGCGCCATCATTTAATCACGGCCCATCCCGCTTGAGATCCATAGGCTGCCCCATTCGATTCAACGATGGGGCGGAGAGACGAACGCCTTCAGGCTTGCGCAACCTGCCGCCCAGACGTCGGCCTCAAGCAAGGCGATTCCCGCCGTCGGAAACCCCACGCCCGCGCTGGCCGAACCGTCCACCAGCCGCCCCGTCAGAAGACCAACCAGCGGCATATGGCTGACGAGGATCAGTGGCCGCGAAACGTCCATCTGGGTCAGCCGTTCGACCAGCGCACCAACATCGTCATCCGGCGTCACGCCTTCGACCGTGTCGATGTCGCCGTGAATGGCATCGGCGATGGCCTGCGCTGTCTGCTGGGCCCGGTGATAGGGACTCGACCAGATCGTCGCACCGGTGAGCGCTGAGCGTGAAGCCAGCCAATGGCCGGCGCTCTGCGCTTCGTGCTCCCCGCGTCGGGTCAGCCGCCGCTCGGAATCGGGGTTTCCCGGCGCCGCCTCTCCGTGTCTGACGATCGCCAGCCAGCCCATCACTCGACGTCCGGGCCCAGCTCATGGGCACGCGATACCGCTTCCCGAGACAGCATGAACTCGACGTCACTGCTCTGCTCGCTCACCATCAGCGCCTTGGCCATGTCCTTGGCCGGAACGCCGCCGAACATCACCTGATAGAGCCCCTGCGCCAACGGCATGTAGATGTCTTCTTGGCGGGCCTTCTCGCAAACCAGCTTGACCGTATTGACCCCTTCCGCCACCTGGCCGAGCAAATCGATGGCGGAATCGAGGTCATGGCCCTGGCCCAGGGCGAAGCCGACGCGGTAATTGCGCGAGAGTTCCGAAGAGCAGGTGACGATCAGATCGCCGACGCCGGAGAGCCCCAGAAAGGTCATCGGATTGGCGCCGAGCGCGACCGCGAATCGGCTCATTTCCGCCAGCGCACGCGTCATCAACATGCTGCGCGTGTTCTCGCCCATACCCAGCGCGGCCGCCATGCCGGCGGCGATGGCGTAGATGTTCTTGAGCGAGCCACCGAGCTCCGCGCCATAGCGATCGTTGCCGGCATACACGCGGAAATAGCTGCACCCCAACGCTGCCTGAACGTAGGCGCGCGTGACCGGATCGTCGCTGGCGATCACCGTCGCCGTGAGATGCTTCTGGGCGATCTCGGCCGCCAGATTCGGACCGGAAAGCGCGCCGATATGCGAGGAGCCGGTCTCTTCTTCGATCACCTGGCTCATCAATTTGAAACCGTCGGCTTCGATGCCTTTGGTCGTGCTGACCAGAATCTGCTCGGGACGCAAATGAGGTCGTACCTGCTGAAGCACGGTGCGAAACGCCTTGGAAGGAATCGCGATGAACACCACGGCGGCTTCGGCGACCGTCAGGGCCAGATCGGTGGACGCCACCACCGCCGGATTGATCGAATAGTCGGGCAGATAGCGGCCGTTGCGATGCTCGCGGTTGATCTGTTCGACCAGGGCTTCATCGCGCAACCACTGGCGGACCTCGGCGCCGTTGTCGGCGGCGATGCTGGCGATGGCGGTACCGAAGCTGCCACCGCCGAGTACCGCGACCTGCATGCGTTGTTCTGACCCGTTTTTATCTGACCCGTTTGTATCTGACCTAGTTGTATCCGACATGGCCGTTCCATTGACGATGAGCGATACCCCTAGTGTAACGAAAAAACGCCCCGAAAACGGGGCGTTGATCACGGCGAGACACTCGGTTCAGTGGTAGATGAAGTCCGCTAGTCGATCATCCCGACCAGCGAATCGATACTGGACCGGGCGTCGCCGTAGAGCATGCGCGTGTTGTCCTTGAAGAACAGCGGATTCTCGATCCCCGAGTAGCCGGTGCCCTGCCCGCGTTTGCAGACAAAGACCTGCTTCGATTCCCAGACCTTCAGCACCGGCATGCCGGCGATCGGGCTCGCGGGATCTTCCTGCGCCGCGGGATTGACGATGTCGTTGGAGCCGATGACGATCACCACGTCGGTGCTAGCGAAATCATCGTTGATCTCGTCCATTTCCAGCACGATGTCGTATGGGACGCGCGCTTCCGCCAGCAGCACGTTCATGTGCCCTGGCAGGCGCCCGGCAACCGGATGGATGCCGAATCGCACCTCCTTCCCTGCCGCGCGCAGTTTGCGCACCAGATCGCTGACTGCGCTCTGCGCCTGAGCCACGGCCATGCCATAGCCCGGCACGATGATCACGCTATCGGCGTCGTTCAAGGCGCTCGCCACGCCGCCGGCGTCGATCGCAATCTGCTCGCCCTCGATCTCGGCAGCGGGCCCCTGAGTGCCACCGAAGCCGCCCACGATGACGCTGACGAAATTGCGGTTCATCGCCTTGCACATGATGTAGGAGAGAATCGCCCCGGAAGACCCTACCAGCGCGCCGGTCACGATCAGCAGATCATTGGACAGCGTGAACCCGATCGCCGCAGCGGCCCACCCCGAGTAGCTGTTGAGCATCGAGACAACCACCGGCATGTCGGCCCCGCCGATACCCATGATCAGATGCCAGCCGATGAAGAATGCCAGCGCCGCCAGTAGCACTAGCGTCCAGAAACCGGCGCCGTTGAAATAGGCGATGGCCAGCACCAGGCACAGCGCTACCGCGCCGGCGTTGAGCAGATGCCCGCCGGGCAGCTTTTGCGGCTTGCCGCCGATCTTGCCGGCCAGCTTGGCGAACGCCACCACCGAGCCGGTGAAGGTGACCGCGCCGATGAACACCCCCAGCACCACTTCGCCCTGCAGGAAAGAGAGCTCCGCCGGGGTCTTCTGGGCCAGGGTCGAGGCAAACGCCGACAGCCCGTCGAAGGATACGCCGGCCGTTTGCATCGCCACGACGCGGGCACGTTCCAGCTCGGCGTTCCAGCCGATGAAGACCGCGGCCAACCCGACGAAGCTATGCAGCGCTGCCACCAGTTGCGGCATCTCGGTCATCTCGACCTTACGCGACAGCCAGACCCCGATCAGACCGCCGATCAGCATCATCGGAATCAGCCAGCCGTAGCCGCCGACATTGGGCCCCAGCGCAGTGAAAACCACGGCGATCGCCATGCCGACGATGCCATACCATACCGCGCGCTTGGCCTTTTCCTGATTGCTCAACCCCCCCAGGGAGAGGATGAACAGCACACTCGCCGCGATCGCCGCGGCGGAAACGAACTCATGTTGCAACATATCGATTCTCCGCGGATCAGGATTTCTGGAACATGGCGAGCATACGGCGGGTCACCAGGAAGCCGCCGACGATATTGATCGAGGCGATCAGCACGGATATCCCGGCCAATAGCCCGACCAGCCAGCTTCCGGAGCCGATCTGCAACACGGCGCCCAGAATCACGATCCCCGAGATCGCATTGGTCACCGCCATCAGCGGCGTATGCAGCGAATGGCTGACGTTCCAGATCACCTGGAACCCGACGAAACAGGCCAGCGCAAAGACGATGAAGTGCTGCATGAACGACGCCGGCGCCACCAGCCCCAGCAGCCACATCAGGACGCCGCCCGCGACCAGCATGCCGATCTGACGCCGACTCTGGGCCAGGAACGCGGCATGCTCGGCCGCCTTTTTCTCTTCGGACGTCGGCTCCTTGGTCTTCGGCTTGGGCTTGGCCGCCGCGATCGCCTTCACCTTGGGCGGCGGCGGCGGGAAGGTGATGTCACCGCCATGGGTCGCCGTGGCGCCGCGGATGATGTCGTCGTCCATGTCGTGAACGATCACGCCATCCTTTTCCGGCGTCAGATCGGTCAACATGTGGCGGATGTTGGTGGCGTAAAGCAGCGACGCCTGCGTCGCCATCCGCGAGGGGAAATCGGTATAGCCGACCACGATCACGCCATTGTCGGTGACGATGCGCTCATCCATCACGGTGAGGTCGCAGTTGCCGCCCTTCTCCGCGGCCAGGTCGACGATCACGGAGCCGGGCTTCATCAGTGCGACCATGTCCTCAAGCCACAGCTTCGGCGCTGGCCGACCGGGGATCAGCGCGGTGGTGATGACGATATCGACTTCCGGCGCCTGTTCGCGAAACAGCGCCAGCTGTTTTTCGCGAAACTCCGGGCTCGAAGGCGCCGCGTAGCCGCCGCTGCCCGAGCCGTCCTGACTGTCCTCGAAATCGAGAAACAGAAACTCGGCGCCCATCGATTCGATCTGTTCCGCCACCTCCGGACGAACATCGAAGGCGCGAACCACCGCGCCCAGACTGGTTGCGGTGCCGATCGCCGCCAGTCCGGCAACGCCGGCACCGACGATCAGCACCTTGGCCGGCGGCACCTTGCCGGCCGCCGTCACCTGCCCGGTGAAGAAGCGCCCGAACTGGCTACCCGCTTCGATCACGGCACGATAACCGGCGATATTGGCGGTGCTGGAAAGCGCGTCCATCTTCTGGGCCCGCGAGATACGCGGGACCATGTCCATGGCGACAACCGTCGCGCCCTTGGCACGGCAGCGCTCGAGATTTTCCTCGTTCTGCGCCGGCCAGAAGAACGTGATCAGTGTCTGACCTTTCCGCAGCTGCTCGATCTCCGCTTCGACCGGCTCCCGAACCTTGATCACGACGTCCGCTTCGCTCCACAGTGCATTGGCGCCGTCAATGACGGTGACGCCGGCATCGCGATACGCCTCGTCGCTGAACCCGGCTAGCGCGCCGGCACCGCGCTCGATCAGGCACTCGTGCCCCAGCTTCTGGATCTGCTGCGCGCTTTCGGGTGTCAGCGCCACTCGCGCTTCTCCTTTGGCGAGCTCCTTGGGCGCTCCAATCTTCATTCGCTGCTCTCCCGATGGTCAGCCATGCATCGACACTCCTTGCTGTGCATCTCGATAACGCGCGGTTCCCTGCCCTCAAGGCGATAACGCCGTAGCGGGGAAAGATCGTCGTCAGTTAATCATCGCGATAGACAGTCATTGCGATAGGTGATGACAGTTTTCCGGAGAACGACCAAGGGGATCAAGCGATTAGGAGGAAAACCAACCCGGTCAATAACTTATGGCAGGCATAATAAAAGCGTTATATTTAAATTCTCCGCCAACCTGTTGTTTTGAATATCAAAACCCGGACCCCTGATTCCCGTTATCCAACTTATAACGAATGACTTATCACTAAAAAATGCCGGCTCGAGAACCGGCTCTATTCAAAGATCGGGACAGGCGGAATCTTTACGACGAGCAGGAGAGGCAAACCGGCGGCGCGCTGGGAAGCGGCGCCTCGGCCCAGACATCCATCCCCGGCCGACGCGTGAAGGGTGACGAGAGCAACTCGCGGAATGTCTGCAGCGGGCGGGTATCGCCTTCCTGCGCGGCCTCGATCACCTGCTGGGCGAGATGGGTACGCAGGATGTAGAACGGATTGACCCGACGCATGGCCGCCAGCCGTTCCGTCTCTCCCCGAGACTCCTGCGCGAGACGCTGGCGGTAGCGCTCGAGCCAGGCATCGAGCGGACTATCCGGCCCTGCGCTTTCGATTTCCGCGGTCAGCGACAGGCCGCCGACGACATCCTGGTCGCTCAATGCGCGGAAACTCCGGTGGAAGTCGGCCCGCGAACTCTCGAGCAGCGACAGCCAATCCTCGATCAACGCCCCGTCGCTCTCCTGCTCGGTCTCGAGTCCGAGACGTCCGCGCATCAGGATCGCGTAAGCCGCCTGCAGCGTGGGCTCGTAGCTGTCCAGTATCTCGCGCAGCCGTTCCACTTCGATCAAGGGCGTCAACGACTGGCCCAGCACGGTCAGATTCCACAACCCCACGCCGGGCTGCTGATCGAAGGCATAGCGTCCGGTCGCATCGGTGTGGTTGGGCGTCAGATTGGATTCGAAGCGATCCATGAAGGCATAGGGACCGTAGTCCAGCGTCAAGCCCAGAATCGACATGTTGTCCGTGTTCATCACCGCATGAACGAAGCCGTAGGCTTGCCAACGGGCGATCAGTTCCGCGGTTCGCGTCACCACGTCCTGGAACAGCGCTTCCAGCGGGGCGGGCTCCTGCGCGAGATCGGGGCGATGGCGATCGATGACGTGGCGCATCAGGCGATCGATATCTTCGACGCGCTGCTGCTGATAAAGCCATTCGAAGTGGCCGAAACGTACGTGACTCTCGGCCAGTCGCAGCAGCGTGGCACCCGGTTCGACGCGCTCCCGCATGACTTTTTCGCCGTTGACGGCAACGGCCAGGGCCAGGGTAGTCGGGATCTTGAGCCCGGCCATCGCCTCGCCGGCGAGATACTCGCGTATCGAGGAGCGCAGCACCGCACGGCCGTCGCCGAAGCGCGAATAGGGTGTCTGTCCCGCGCCCTTGAGATGCAGGTCGACAGGACCCAGCGGCGTCATCGCCTCGCCGAGCAGCAGGCCGCGACCGTCACCCAGCGCCGGATTATAGGTGCCGAACTGGTGGCCGGTATATTTCTGGGCCAGCGGATCCATGCCCTCCAGCAGCTGCTCGCCACTCATCAGCGCGGTCAACCGCTGGCGATCGATATCATCCACCTCCAGCCCAAGCCGCGTCGCGCCGAGCGGGCTGACATCGAGCAGTCGCGTATCGCGCCTCGGAGTGGGCGTTACGCGAGTGAAAAAGTCGTCGGGGAAGCGGGACCAGACATTATCGAAGGTCAGTGCCTCGAGGGACGTTTCGCTGGCCATGATGGCCTCCTCGGGTTGGCAGAAAAGTCGCTGTAGTCTAGCTCAACTGGGCGAACACACACGAACGGCCAGTCACGATGGGCAACCGGCGCCGATCAGGCACGGGGTTGGTTAGGTCACGGGGTCGATTAGGCACAGGAGCCCCACAGCGGCCATAGCGGCCGCGCGGGGAGAAAACAATAGGCGGGAAAGCCGTCAGGCCGGGCTATCGGCCGCGAACGAGCTGTCGGCGCCATGGGTGCGTATCAACTCACCGTTGGTGCGCAGCAGCGACAACAGCTGACTTTGGTAGCCGGGTGACGTCGAGTAGTTGTGCAACGTGCCGATCAGCTTTTCGGCGGAGATCGACTTGCCGGTCGCGGCCAGCGCGGCCCGTTGTCCACGAAGCTGAGCATAGGCGCGGTGGGTATTCAGGTTATGCAGATAGGCGCCGACACCGTCGCGGACGCTATCGAATACCTGAAAGCGGCGTGACGTACCCTGCTGCGCGATACCGCAGCCGGCGCTGAAACAGCGCATGCCGAACAGGTTGTTGCTCTCCTTCGCCAGCCGTGAGGTTCCCCAGCCGGACTCTTCCACTGCCTGGATCACGACCATTTCCAGCGGTACGGTGTTGACCCTTGTCAGCAACGCCTGGCTGACCTTGCCGGGCGAGCACTGCACGCCATAGTCATCGCATAGCCGAGCCAGCCGCTGCTTCTCGTCCGCGGTCAGGGGATTGATGCGCGTATGTACGCCAACCAGCCAATTCCGATCGCGCTGGATACGCGCATTTTCCGCCTGCACCAGCGGTACCAGCATACTCAGGAAGGCAGCCTTGCGTTCAGGCCCGGCCTTGAGCTCGGCCAGATCCGGCAGCTCGGTGACCGGGTCCAGCGCGGGCGGCTGAACACGTGTATCCAGCGTCGCCACGGACCGGGAGGAAGCCGGCACGGTTTCGGATATCGACTCGGCATGAGCGGCTATCGGAAACGTTGCCATAGTGACCACCAGACAGAATCCCGCAACTCGCGTCGCGACACTGTGGCAGCGCTTTACGCCTGCCGCGTCGTGGCGCCGATCTCGAGTCATGAAGCGTGCGAAAGGTGAAAAAGAGAGCCGGGTAAAAACCGGCAGGAAGGATCGCGACATACTCGCGCCTCCGTCGAGAAGAAGACGGCAGATTAACAACAAATAGCCGCCGGGTTGAGGAAAAAACGTGCAAGATGAGTATTTTCATCAACGAGACGGCCGGCCACTAGGGCCGGCCGTCAAGGTTCAGAAACGACTCAGATGAAGATGATCAAGCACTTAGCAGTGCGTTGAGGCGCTTGACGTAAGCCGCCGGATCATCGAGATGGCCGCCCTCGGCAATCACCGCCTGATCGAGAAGAATACGCGCCAGATCGTCGAAATTGCCCCCTTCTGTACCTTCGAGGCGCGATACCAGCGCATGATCTGGGTTGAGCTCGAGAATCGGCTTCACCTCCGGCAGCGGCTGCCCCGCCGCCTCCATCATGCGCCGCATCTGAAAGCCCATTTCATGCTCCGGCAGTACCACGCAGGCCGGCGAGTCGGTCAGGCGATGGGTCACCCGCACTTCCTGCACTTCCTCACCGAGTGCCTCTCGTACACGTTTGACCAGGTCTTCCTTGGATTTGGCAGTTTCCTGCTGGGCCTGCTTCTCGGCTTCGTCGGCCATGTCGTCGAGTTCCAGGTCGCCCTTGGCCACGTCGGCAAAGGACTTGCCGTCAAACTCGGTGAGGTGGCTCATCAGCCACTCATCGACCCGATCATGCAGTAGCAGGACTTCGATGCCCTTCTTGCGGAATATCTCAAGGTGCGGGCTGTGGCTGGCGGCCTTGAACCCGTCGGCAACGATGTAATAGATCTTCTGCTGGCCTTCCTTCATGCGGCCGACATAGTCCGCAAGCGACTGATCCTGCGTCGTGCTGTCGGTATGCGTGGTCGAGAAGCGCAGCAGCCCGGAGATCTTGTCGCGATTGGCGTAGTCTTCCGCCGGCCCTTCCTTCAACACGTCGCCGAACGTGTTCCAGAAGGTCTGATACGCCTCGCTGTCTTTCGACAGCTTCTTGAGCATGTCCAGCGCGCGTTTGGTCAACGCGGACTTCATCGAGTCGACCTGCGGCGATTTCTGCAGCAGCTCGCGGGAAACGTTCAGCGGCAGGTCGCGGGAATCCAGCACGCCCTTGATGAAGCGCAGATAGAGCGGCAGGAACGCCTCGGCATCATCCATGATGAAGACGCGCTGGACGTAGAGCTTGAGCCCGCGCACCCCGTCCCGCTGGTAGAGATCGAACGGTGCACGCTCGGGAACGTAGAGCAGGCTGGTGTACTCCAGCTTGCCTTCGACCTTGTTGTGACTCCAGATCAACGGATCGCTGAAGTCGTGCGAGATGTGCTTGTAGAAGGCCTTGTATTCGTCATCGCCGATCTCGGCCTTGGGCCGCACCCACAGCGCTGTCGCCTCGTTGACGGTCTCCCAACTGACGGCCTCGCTGCCGTCGATCTCGTTGCCCTCTTCGTCGCGCGCCTTCTCGACCTTGGGCATGCGTACCGGCACGTCGATATGATCGGAGTACTTGCGCACCAGGTTCTTGAGACGGAACTCGTCGGCGAACTCTTTGGCGTCGTCCTTCAGATGCAGCACGATTTCGGTGCCGCGCTGGGGGTAGTCGACGTCGGCAATCGTGAACTCGCCCTCGCCCTTGGAGCGCCACTCGATGCCCTGATCGCTGTCGGCTCGACGAGTGCGCACCACCATTTCGTCAGCGACGATGAAGCCAGAATAGAACCCGACACCGAACTGACCGATCAGTTTGGCATCCTTCTGCTTTTCGCCGGAGAGCTGCTTGAGAAAGTCGGCGGTGCCGCTCTTGGCAATGGTACCCAGGTTCTGGATGACTTCGTCACGATTCATGCCGATACCGGTATCGCGAACGGTCACCGTGCCCGCTTCGGCATCGTGCTCGATCTCGACACGGAGTTCGGCATCGCCCGCGTAGAGCCCGTCATTCTCCAGCGCCTCGTAGCGCAGCTTGTCGCAGGCGTCCGCCGAATTGGAGATCAGCTCACGCAGGAAAATTTCCCGATTGGAATACAGGGAGTGAATCATCAAGTGGAGAAGCTGCTTGACTTCGGTCTGGAAGCCGAGCGTTTCTTCTTGAGTCGCGGTAGTCATTGACGAGCCTCTTGACGCTATTACGAAATTAAGACGGATCCGAAATTAAGACGGACAAAACAAGGTGTTCAGCGATATGGGGCTGGCTTTTCCCATTTCAAGCCAGCCCGTCAATCCGCAACGACTTCCTCATCGTCGATGCCTTTCCAACGCCGATAATCGCCCATCGCGCGGTCAACCCGCGTCAACAGCCAGCCCACGATGAAAACATCGTCGACCAGCCCGATGATCATCAGGAAGTCGGGGATCAGGTCCAGCGGCGACACCAGATAGATGAGTGCTGCAGCCATCCACCCGAAGGCGGCCCAGGGAATCGGGCGATAACGACCCCGAAAGACATCCATGCACATCGGCCCGAAAACCCGGAACGCGCGGCCGATACGGGCCAAGGCGCCACCGCGCTGCTTGAGGCGGGAAAACTGTGTCACAAAACGCCAGGGATTCATGGGAGAACCTCCGATCAGGATGTTGGGCGCAGAAGCACTCGATCGACGCCGGCCTGGAACTTAAATGGTCACGATCCGGTCAGGATTCAACATCGGCACCTCGAAAGACCGTGGAAGAGTGTGGAAGAGCGTTCAGATCGATGCGACGAACCCCTGTCGTCTTCGATCGCCACGTATCGAGGCGCTGGCCCGAACGGAGATCGGCGATGACGTCGTGCAGCCGAATTCAAATCTTCGCCGTCAAACACTACCCAAGCCGGCCCCCATCGGCGACGATGGGCGCTGAGTCGACGTCGCTTCGATGCGCGTCGCGATAGCCCCCTTCGCGACGCGGTCTTGCCAGGAGCGCGACCCGTACAAGCACGCGCGTTGAAGAACAACGCTTCGAGAAAGAGAGAGACCCAATGCCCGCATTGCCTATCCGCAGACGTTGGTTGAGCTGGTGCCTGGCCGGCGCCATGGGCGTCAGCGCCGTCGCCAACGGTGCCGTTTCGCCCACGGTGAACGCCAGCAGCGATCAGGCCATGAAGCAGGCGCTGGACGCCGCCCGCGACCGGCGCTGGAACGATATCGATGACGCCGCCATTCAGGATCACGTCCTGGCGGGCTATGTGGAATATCACCGCCTTCGTGCCCGGCTTTCCAGCGCTACGGCGGCTCAGGTCAACGATTTCATCGTGCGCTACGGTGACTCGCCGCTGGCCGACTGGATGCGCGGCTCGGCACAGACACAATTTGGCAAGATGGGACGCTTCGACGATCTGCTGGCCATCAGCGATGGCGAACCCTCGGGCACCATCCGGCAATGCTACTACTATACCGCATTGCTCGATCGTGAACCGGGCAAGGCCGCCGCCGGCGGCGAGGCGCTGTGGCATGTCGGCGCCTCCCAGCCCGCGGCCTGTGATTCGCTGTTCTCGACCCTCGAGGATCGCGGCGTGCTGACCGACGAGGACACCTGGGAGCGCATGATGCTGGCCTGGGAAAACGGCCAGAGCGGCCTGGTCACCTATCTCGGGCGAGATCTCGATGATTCCTGGCAGCGAGCGATCGATAGCTTCGATGACGTCCGCGGCAACTATGCCGACGTCACCCGGATTCCACTGGATCTCGGCCCCGATGGCCAGGCCAGCGGGGCACTGATTGCCGCCACGATGCATGGCCTGACCCGCGCCGACACCGAGGCTTCACTGGAAGCCTGGCGCAAGATTTCCGCCCACGTTTCACTCAGCGAAGAGCAGCGTGACCGGATCGAGCATGACCTGGCGTTCTATTCGATGGTTCGCGATGTCGGCAATAATCAGGGCTGGGTCGATACGACGCTGCCGCGCTTGGCGGATGCCGATCTGATCGAGCTGCGGATTCGCAATGCGGTCACCGAGGGCAATTGGGCCAACGTCGCCCGCTGGAGCGAAGCGCTGCCACCGGAGGTACGCGCCGAGGCTCATTGGCAGTACTGGCTCGGCCGCGCGAGCGAGGCAATGGGCGATGACGCCAAGGCGCACCAGGCCTACCAGTTGGCGGCACAGGATCGCAGCTTCTTCGGTTTCGCTGCCGCCGACCGCCTGGGGCAGCCCTATCAACTGCAGATGGCAAATACCGAGGTCACGACGCTTCAGCGAGAACTGACGAATATGCTGCCCGTGGTACAGCGCACGGAAGCGTTGATGCGAATCGGCGAAGACGGGCTGGCCCGCAGCGAGTGGTACACCGCCGCCGCCAGAGACACGCCGGCTCAGGCCGAGGCGCTGGCCGATTACGCGATTCGCCAGGGTTGGTACGGCATGGCGATTCAGACCACCATCGCCGCCAAGCAGTGGGATGCGCTACCGTGGCGCTTCCCGGCCGCCTATCGAGATTCGTTCCTGAAATGGGGCGAAACCAACCAGGTCGATCCCTATCTGCTGATGGGCATTGCTCGCCGCGAGAGCGCGTTCAATCCGCTTGCCGCATCACCGGTCGGCGCGCGGGGCCTGATGCAATTGATGCCCGGCACCGCCGATCACGTCGCTCGCGAACTGGGGATCAGCGCGCCCAACACATCCGAGCTTTTCGAACCCCAGCTGAACATTCGTCTCGGCAGCACCTACATTCGCTCGATGCTGGAGCGCTACCGCGGCAATCGAATCGCCGCGACAGCCGCTTACAACGCCGGCCCTCAGCGAGTCGATCGCTGGCTGAACAGCGCACCGCCCGAGTTCGATCGTTTCGTCGAGAGCATTCCGTTCCGCGAAACTCGTGACTACGTGCAGGCCGTGCTGGCGTATCGGGTGATATTCGAAAGCCTCGCCAAGCAGGGCAACACTCAAGGCGTCGCCATGCTGTCCCCGGCCGAGAGTCAAGGCAACTACGACCCGACGCTGATCGCACGTAACTGAGGCCGGGCCTCTCCCTGGCACCGTTCGACAGCGAAGCGCCCCGACTGTCCGCGAATCAGCTCAACGGCTGAGTCAAGGACAGCATCGGGGCGCTTTTTCGGCGGGACTCGAGAATGACGGGTCTATCGAGTCGATCTACACAAGCCAGATACCGATGCCGGCTCCGCCAGCTAGCGTGACGCCGAGCCCCATCAGCATCATCAGGCCGTCCCCCGCCGTCAGCCCCAGCGCCATGATCGCGATCGCCAGCGCCGGTATGGCTGCCGCGAACGGCAGCAGTTCCAGCGGGATCATTCCCAATCCGAGTACGACCATCAGCAGCGCCAGCAGTCGCTGAGTGACATCTCCCATCAGCCAGCGCAGCCGAGGCTGCAGGAAGCGATCGATACGGCGGGTCCAAGGCTTGGCCCGCTGCGTGACGCGGTGCCAGCGATCATGACTGACGCCCCGTTCACCCAACACTTTAGGAAGCCATGGACTCTTGCGCCCGAACACCAGCTGAATCGCCATCAACGCGATGAAGATACCGCAGGCGCTGGGCACTCCCGGAACGCCGCCAGTGGGCAACAACGCGATCAGCGCCGGCAGCAGCACTACCGGCCCGAACCCCCGGGCATTGAAGGTATCGATGATATCCTGCAGCGTGATGGTGTCGTCCTCGACCTGACGGTCGAGCGTTTCGAAAATAGCGGTTAGCTTCAGGCGCTCCGCCATGCGTCACCTCCTTGTGACATCGTCTGTAACCCTGCCCCACGGATTCGTTCCATCAAATCGTCCGCAACATTGATCCGCAATATCATCGCGCAAGATCGAAATATCGAAATATCGAAATATCGAAATATCGATTGGAACGAGTATCCACGAGGCAGCCGTATCGCCCCCGATGGGCCTTAAAGGCCGCGGCGCGCATGCTTGAGCGAAATCTGATCGTTGAGCGTCCAGAAATCATAGAGTATGCCGACCAGGAACAACCCCCCGGTCAACAGATAGATCAGGCCGGTGATCCATTTGCCCATGTACATTCGATGAATGCCGAACAGACCCAGGAACGTCAGCAGGATCCAGCCCAGCGTGTAGCTGATCGGCCCGGATCGAAAGCGTAGATCGGCCTGCCGATCCATGCTCGGAATGAGAAACAGATCGATCAGCCAACCGATGCCGAACAACCCCAGCGTCAGAAACCATAGGGTCCCGGTGACCGGTTTGCCGTAGTAAAAACGATGGGCTCCCGTAAATCCGAAGATCCACAGCAGATAACCGATGATCTTGCTGTGCGTGTCGTTGAGACTGATTTCGCGTTGCACCACGCAGACTACTCCTGACTTTTTCGATGACTGAAAACAATCGGCCACAGCCATGATTGGCTGTTACGGCCCCTCCTCCTCGAGGTGAGCGACAGCTTACCCGAGACACCCGCCATGACGCATGCCCCGTCAGCACTTCAAAACGTCAATACCCATGACCAATGGTGCCAGCGTGCCCGGAATCGTGCAGTGGCCTTCCCGCAGCGCCGTAGAATATGGCAGCGATATATCAATCTTCTTAAAAAGCGTTAATAAAACCATACCGCATGCCGCGATCAACTTGAAAAAACGGCCTGACCGACAGTAGACGCCAACAAAATTTCCCTCTATGGTTCAAAAGCGGGGCATGGAAAAGGTTCTATCAAAGTCAAGCCATTCGCGCTTGTCGAGGTATGGCCACCAATGCAACATCCGTTGCGTAGGTTTGCAGGCAGAATGTCGTCGGTTGTTAGTCGATCTCGTCCAACTCCTAGTGCGCATTCCCCTTGGTCGGACCACGCATTTCGGGCGTCCCCCGGGAGGCTCGGTTACATCACTATGCAAGTTAAGGATATCGACAATGGCAACCGGCACTGTGAAGTGGTTCAACGACACCAAAGGCTACGGTTTCATCTCCCCCGACGACGGTGGTGATGACCTGTTCGCACACTTCTCCGAAATCCAGGCTGACGGCTTCAAGACGCTGCAGGACGGTCAGAAGGTCACCTTCGACGTCACGCAGGGTAAAAAGGGCCTTCAAGCCGCCAACATCAAGGTATCTGGTTAATCCCAGTCAAGGGTCACAGACGTGGAGGCTTCGGCCCATCGCCTGACCGCCTTGAACAAAGCCCACCTCACGGTGGGCTTTTTAGTTCACGATCCTGTGGCGCTCAGGCGGAGAGATGTTTGGCGGCCAGGGGCTCAGGGTTCGCCGATGTCCTCGTTCCAGACTGACGGATAGGCCGCGATGAACTGCGTCATCATTTCGCGGCAGGCGGGGTCATCGAGAACGTCGATCTCGACGCCGCGTTCGCGCAGCAGCGCCTCTTCGCCCATGAAAGTACGGTTCTCGCCGATGACGACCCGAGGTATGCCATATAAGAGGATCGCCCCGCTACACATCGAACATGGGGACAGCGTCGTGTAGAGCACCGAATCACGGTAGACCGAAGCGGATCGCCGGCCGGCGTTTTCCAGCGCGTCCATCTCCCCGTGCAAAATGGCGCTTCCCTTCTGTTGGCGCTGGTTGTGCCCGCGACCGATAATCTCGCCCCGGTACACCAGCACGGAGCCGATCGGCACGCCGCCATTCTCGAGACCGAGTTTTGCCTGATCGATCGCTGCCTGCATGAAGTCATCCATTCCGGCTCTCCTCTCTAATCGCTGGTCGATCGACGCCTGCCTCTTGTGCTCATTGCATTGCACTCCCCGCTTTGCACCCACATCTCTGCGTGGACCTTTTGGGACGTCTGCCGTCAGGCGGGAGGATGTAACAGGGGGCAGTTCTCCGGGACCACCAACGGCAACGCATCACGGTCCAGCGAGGCGCGAAAGCGCTCGTAGCGCCGTGGTTCACCGTCGAGGTTCAGGGGAAAGGCGCCGTTACTGTCGAACTCGACCCAAGGCACACGCAGATAGCGCACGAACTCGCCGTCCTGAGGCAGATTCTCGAGTTCATCGATGATCCGTTTCAGATCGCCCAGCGAGTTGAAATGACGCACGAACAGCAACTCGAGCAGGCCGTCGTCCAGCCTGGCCGAAGGTGCCAGCCGTTGACCGCCGCCGGCCTGGGAGCCGTTACCGATCGCCAGCATGAACAGCGGAACTCGTGCCTCGCCGTCCGGCCAGCGCATATGCCCTTCATAGGGTTGGTAATTCCAGGCCTTCAGCATGCCCATCAACGAATAGGCGCCGCCCCCCAGAAGCCGCTTCAGCCCTACCGGGGTCGAGGTGGTGATCTCCGCCCCGAAACCGCCGGAAGCGACATTGATGAAAGGCTCGTCATCGAGCTTGCCGACGTCAACCTGGCGGATGGCGCCCGTCAGCGCCAACTCCAGCGCATCTCGCGGCGCCATCGGCACGTTCAAACCCGTGGCGAAATCATTGGCGCTTCCCAATGGCAGGAGTCCCAATGCTGGTCGCCGTTCGGGAGTCTGACGCATCAATCCCGCGACGATCTCATTGATCGAACCATCTCCGCCCCCGGCAACGATTCGCGTGGCCCCGGCTGCGACGGCATCATCGACCAGCCAGTTGCCATCACCGCCTTCCCAGGTCACTCGAACCCGAAGCTCGTGCCCCTCTCGACGCAGAGACTCGACCGTCTCCCGAATCTCCGGCTGTTGCGCGGATTTACCGTTAAGAATCAACCATGTGCTGTCCTTGCCATGACTGGCCATACCAATCGCTTCCTTTCCCGGGGCCGACCGATCACCGTCGTCGTGCCATCATCTTTCGCGGCTTCGCTGCCGCCAATTGCTTCATTCTAGCGTGTTCCGCTCATATCGTTGTCGGACTCGTTAAACCACACTCCAACGCAGCACTAGGTTACCCGACGTGCCGACGAACGACCGGCGGTCGTGCATGGCGTGTGGCGTACCGC
This sequence comes from Salinicola halophyticus, assembly GCF_003206695.1. GTDB lineage: Bacteria > Pseudomonadota > Gammaproteobacteria > Pseudomonadales > Halomonadaceae > Salinicola > Salinicola halophyticus. The sequence continues at coordinate 87,024 of NZ_PZJN01000010.1, forward strand.
AAGCAACGCGGCTGTGACAGTGCCTATTAAGAATCTTTCCGTCTACAAGGCCTCACTCGCTGGAATTGGCATTTTCCGTTACTCGCTTTGCCAACACCCACAGGACGATCCCGCCTCCGCTGCAGATCAATGCCAATGAGACCTGCGGTGCCAATGGCGTCATCAGCAATAGCGTTGCCAGCGTCGCACCGCCGCCCAGCTGAATCGAGCCCAGCAGCGCCGCTGCCGTCCCCGCGCGTTCGGGAAACGGCTCCAGCGCCAGGCTCGCCGCGGCACCCAAGACCATCGAAAAGCCTATCGAAAGCAATGCTATGGGGCCCATGAAGGTCACGACCGATACCGGCACGCTTCCATAGAGACAGGCGATCAGGACACCGCCACCAACGACGACGATCAGCCCTCGCTGCACGGTCGACTTCCTTCCCCAGCGCGCCATTAATCGGGGCACGATGAAAAACGCCACCGTACTCACCAGTGCGTTGCCCCCGAACCACAGGCTGAAGACCCACTCCGGTTGGCGCAAACGGTCCATCATCACCACCGGCGCGGCCGAGACGTAGACCAGAATGGCCGCCATCATCGTGCTGACGAGAATGGCGTAATAGAGGAATCGCCGGTTGAAAAGCACCGGTCGATAACGTGACCAACGATAGAGGCGCTTTTCGATAAGCGTCCCGGGCGGCCGGGTCTCGCCGAAGCGCCAATAGGCGCTGAGCCACAACAGCCCTGCGAAGCCGGTCATGAACGCGAAGTTACTGCGCCATCCCAGCGCGACGGTCAGCGCCCCGCCCATCACCGGTGCCAGCGACGGTACCAGCGTGAGTGAACCATTGAGATAGCTGTAAAGCTTGGCGCCCTCGGTCGGCGTATAGCCGTCACGGACGGCGGCGAAAGCCACGGTGACGGAAGCGCAGGCGCCCAGTCCCTGGAGTATTCGCGAAAAGTACAGCATCTCGATCGAGATCGCGGTCATCCCGATCAGCGCCGCTACCATATAGATGGCGACGCCGCCCAGCAGCACCGGGCGCCGCCCGAAACGGTCGGTCAGCGGACCGACCAGCAGTTGTCCGACGCCGACGCTCATCAGGAATAGCGTGATGGTCAACTGCAGCGCCGCGTAGGAACGCTCGAACTCACCGGCCATGGCGGTCAATGCCGGCAGATAGATATCGATCGCCAAGGGCGACAGCATGACCGCGCCCATCAGTATCCAGAAAGCCGGACGCTTCTCGCGTGCCTGCATCATTACCTCGCCGCCATGTCAGGAGCGCCTACTCTATCGGCTGGCAAGGGAATGACAACCATTCTCGACATCAATCTCCGGTGGGCGAAAGCTGAAACTCCAGCAGACGATCATGGTCGCGCAGATTGGCGGCCAGCGGCGGGATATACTTGCGATCGTGGGTTCTCAGCATCATGCGGTATTCGAACTGGCGGCCGTCGTCGCGCGTGCGATAGCTCAGGCTTTCGATCTTGAATCGGTGCGACGCCATCAGATCGTGAATCTGCGTTTCAGCCATCACCGCCTGACTGTCGAACCGCAACACGCAGCGGGCGAATATCCGGCTGGGCATCCGCGCCTCCACCATCCGGAACAGGGAGAGCGTCAACAGCGTTACTACCGTCGCCAATACCGCCGGAAACAGAAACCCGATGCCGTAAAGAATACCCAGCGCCGACGTTATCCAGATCGAGGCGGCGGTCGTCAGCCCTCGGACCGTCAAACCCTCCTTGAAAATCACCCCGGCGCCCAGAAAGCCGATGCCGGTCATGATGCCCTGTGCCATGCGTGTAGGGTCCGTACGGATCGTGGCTTCCGGCACCGCTGTACCCAACCACTGCCACTGATACATCGTGACCATCATCAGCAGCGCCGAGGAGACGCAGACCAGCGCATGGGTGCGGAACCCCGCCGGGCGCCCGTGAAAGGTGCGCTCCAGCCCGATCAGGCTGCCGGCCAGCCAGGCCATTCCCAAATGCGTCAGCATCGTCCACGATTCCGGCGACATGCTTGGCTATCTCCTTGTCTCGTTTACGACTATCGTTTCGTTCATGACTGTCGTTTCGTTCAAGACTATCGTCTCGTTCATGACTGTCGTTTCAGCATAGTGCTTGCCGCCAGCCGTCGCAGCCTACCCTGACGGTAATGCGCGCTGCCGACGCGACCTTTTACCTCGCTACGAAGGAATGCAAGCTTGAGTAAACACCACAGCCTCACCCCGCCCAGCCGCGTCAGAGAGGAGGAGGACGAACACGATCTCCAGCTCAATGGCGAAGATCTACCCTCGAAAGCGGCGGCCGTACACGAATCCATTCGCGAGGAAGGCGAAAAGGAGTTGAGCCGCACCGTGTCGGCACTGCTCTGGTCTGCCATCGCCGCCGGCCTATCGATGAGCTTTTCGATGCTGGCGAAAGGCCTGCTGCATGCGCGTCTACCGGATAGCGATATCGGGTTTCTGGTCGAATCACTGGGCTACACGGTAGGCTTTCTAGTGGTGATCATGGCCCGTCAGCAGCTCTTTACCGAGAACACCGTTACCGCGGTACTGCCCGTGATGAGCCAACCGCGGTTCGGTAAATTCGTCTGCCTGCTTCGCCTGTGGGGGGTCGTGCTGATCGGCAATCTGGTCGGCGTCGCGGTTTCGGCATGGGCGATTCTGGCCCTGCCGATCTTCTCGATGCAGACCCATGAGGCATTTCTCTCTCTGGGCGAACACATCCTCGAGAACACGCCGATGCAGATGTTCTCGAAGGGTATCGTGGCCGGCTGGATGATCGCGACCATGGTCTGGCTGCTGCCGAGTGCGGGCAGCGCCAAGATCTGGGTGATTCTGATCGTGACCTACCTCGTCGCCATCGGCGGATTCACGCATATCATCGTCGGCTCGACCGAAGTGATGTATCTGGTCTTCTCCGGTCACGCGAGCTGGGCGGAATATCTGTTCCGATTCGGCCTGCCGACGCTACTCGGCAACCTCGTCGGCGGCACTTTCATCTTCGCCCTGATCAGCCACGCCCAGATCCGCAGCGATAGCGACAACTGATGGCCGTTGGTCGACGACAATGACAAAGGGAAAATGCAGTCGGGGCGCCCAATGGGCGCCCCGTCTGCGTTTCCGCCAAGCCTGATGAGCCGTTACAGCGCTCGCGCCGCTTCGCGTGCCTCGCTCGGCTCGGCAGTCGTCGCCAGGTTGATCCCGGCAATCAGTGCCTTCAGCGAGGCACTGACGGTGTCGCTGTCCTCGGCCACGGCGCACACACGCTGCCCGTCGACGTTGAGCTGGACGAAGGCGATGGCATTGGCCTCGCTGTCACCTCCCAGTGAATGCTCTGCGTAGTCGACGATACCGACGCTGATGCCGGAATGCTTCTGCCACGCATCGGTAAACGACGACATCGCGCCGTTACCCTTGCCCGAGAGCCGCAGCGTCTCGGCCCCTTGCCAAAGGGTTACTTCGATCCCCTCGTCCTGGCCCTTGGACAAGCGATAGTCCGCCAGCGACAACGGCGCTTCACAGGTGAAGTGATCGAACATCACCTGGCGAATCATCTCGCTGGAAAGCTCGCTGGCCCGCGTCTCGCTTTCCTGCTGCACGTAAGGTGCCAGCGCCAGCATCATCCAGCGCGGCAGGCTGATGCCGTAATCGCGCTCGAGCAGGAATGCCATGCCGCCCTTGCCGGACTGACTGTTGACCCGAATGACCGCCTGATAGTCGCGACCGATGTCGTGCGGATCGATGGGCAGGTAGGCGACCTGCCAGGGTTCGTCCGGCTGCTGATGCTTGAGCGACTTGCGAATCGCATCCTGATGGCTGCCCGAAAAAGCGGTGTAGACCATCTCGCCGACCCACGGGTGGCGCGGATGAATCGGGATGTTGGTGCACTCATTGACCACTTCGATGATCTCGTCCGGCCGCGACAGATCGAGCTCCGGATCGATGCCCTGGCTATAGAGGTTCATCGCCAGCGTGACGATATCCATGTTGCCGGTACGCTCGCCGTTGCCCAGCAGCGTGCCCTCGACGCGCTCCGCGCCGGCCAGCAGCGCCAGTTCCGCGGAGGCCACCGCACCGCCACGATCATTGTGGGTATGGATCGAGATGATGACGCTGTCGCGATTCTTGATGTGCTGGCAGAAGTATTCGATCTGATCGGCGTGATGATGCGGCCCCGCCACCTCGACCGTGGTCGGCAGGTTGAGGATGCACTTGTTGGTCGGCGTCGGCTGCCATACGTCCATGACCGCTTCGCAGATCCGCAACGAGAAGTCGATCTCGGTGCTGGAGAAGCTCTCGGGGGTATATTCGAAGCGCCACTCCACCTCCGGATAACGCTCGGAATAGGTCTTGACCCAGGTCGCGCCCTGTACCGCGATATCGACGATGCCGTCGCGGTCCATCTCGAACACCCGTTCGCGCTGCACGGTCGATGTGGAGTTGTAGAGATGAACGATGGCGCGCTTGGCGCCGACCAGCGATTCGAAAGTCTTTTCGATCAGGTGTTCCCGGCACTGCACCAGTACGGCGATGGTGACGTCGTCGGGGATCTGGCCATCATCGATCAGCCAACGCACGAAGTCATAATCGGGCTGGCTCGCCGACGGGAACCCGACCATCACTTCCTTGATCCCGACCTTGACGATCTGGTGCCAGAAGCGCTTTTTCTGATCCACGCTCATCGGCTCCAGTAGCGCCTGGTTGCCATCGCGCAGGTCTTCGCTGACCCAGATCGGTGCGTGATCGAGATCGCGGTCCGGCCATTGGCGATCGAAGGCGGGTACGCGGGGCGCTGGACGGTATTTTCTATGATCAAAGGCGCGATGATCGGAAGCAGACATGGTGAAATTCCTGAAGGTGAAGAATTCGGCGCGTTTCGACCGCTGATGGCAGTCCGGTCGTCGTGCCGCAAGGGGGATATCCCTGCGGATGGCTCCGCTGCTCGTGGCGGCGGCTCTGGACGACAGCCACAGTGTAAAACGTTTCCTGCGGCAGTTTATTGCGAAAGAAAGCGCCAACCGAAGTATATTGGCATAAAATTGCTGAAAATATTCTATTTAAGGCAGAAATTACCCATGACCACGCCGGCGCCGCTAGTCCTGGATCGATACGATCGACGCATACTCGAACTCCTCCAGCAGGAGGGGCGTATCAGCAATCAGGAACTGGCCGACCGTATCGGCCTTTCGCCCTCCCCCTGCCTGCGACGCGTCAGGGCGCTGGAAGAGAACGGCCTGATCGTGCGATATCGCGCCGATGTCGACGCGCGTCATCTGGGTTACCAGCTGATGGCGCTACTGCATATTTCGATGGATCTTCACACCCCGGAGCGCTTCGACAACTTCGAGCGCCACATTCGAGAAGTGCCCAATGTCATCGAGTGCCTGATCATCACCGGTCAGGCGGCGGACTTCCAGCTCAAGATTCTGGTGCGCGACATGGATGACTATCAGCATCTACTTCTGCACGTCATCAACCGCATCGAGGGCGTCACCGGCGCCCATACCAGTTTCGTTCTGCGGCGCGTGTTCGAGAATCGCGGCGTGCCGGTGGAGCTCTGACTCCGTATCTGCCCCTGAATGGCAGAAGTGCCCTTGAAGCGCAGAGGTGTCCCGCGCCGCGCGAATTAGGCCATACTCATGCATGACGACGCCCGACCGATCACAACACAGGAAAATGCAATGTCTCTTCGCCGTACCCTGCTCGCCTGGCTGCTGCCGCTGGCCGCCACCATCCTGACGCCGGCACAGGCTCAGCAGTCGAGCGAACCACAGGTCGATACCGAGCAGTTCCAGTCCTGGGAAGTGCGCTGTCCCAAGGGCGGTGAGCGCCAGAGCTGCGTGATGAGCCAGATGGTCAGCAACCCGGACAGCGACGACTCGCTGATGCGCGCCATGGTCGGCCTTCCGGCCCAGGCCGACGGTCCGGTCATGGTCTTCCTTCTGCCGCTAGGCGTGCGTCTGGCGCCGGGTATCCAGCTTCAGGTGGACGACAACGAACCGGTGGGCATGCCCTATCAGGTCTGCCTGCAACAAGGCTGCCGCGCTAATCTGGCGCTGTCGCCGCAGCTGCTCGCTCAGCTGCGCGGCGGCAACAAGGCCACGGTCAGCGTCATCGCCCCCGACGGCAAGCGGCTCGACATGGACCTGTCGCTGATGGGCTTCACCAGCGCCAGCCAGCGAATCGCCTCGCAGTAAAGGACCCCGCTTCCGCACGCGAGATGTCAGGCCCGGCGCCCTGCGCTGGGCCGCATCGGCGGGCCGATCCCGACGGCGTACTGTCGGCGCTGTTCGCCAGCTCCCATTAGACGATTGCGCAATTGTCGGGCCGTGATGTCTGAGTTAAGACTTTGCATGCAAAGTTCATCTTCAAGACTCACTTTCAAAGACAAGCATGCCCAGCGAGGTCATCATGAAACGATCCAGCGCGCCCCGTCATCTCAGCCTGCTGTTGTCCGCCGCCGTTCTGGCCTCGCCACTGGCATGGGCGGATTATCCCGAAAAGCCGATCACCCTGATCGTGCCCTGGGCGGCAGGCGGCGGTACCGATGCAACCGCCCGCATCATCGCCTCCTCGCTGGAGGAGCAGCTCGGCCAGACGATCAACGTCCAGAACCGAACCGGTGGCAGTGGCGTCGTCGGCCATACCGCGATCGCCAACGCCAAACCGGACGGTTACACCCTGGGCCTGGCGACCGTCGAAGTCGCGATGATGCACTGGCAAGGGCTGACCGACCTGACCTATCAGGATTTCACGCCGATCGCGCAGATCAACTTCGACTCCGCCAGTCTCTCGGTCGCTGACGACTCGGCGTTCAAGGATCTCGAAGACTTCGTCACCAAGGTCAAGGACAACCCGCAAGGCACCTATACGGCGTCCGGTACCGGCCTGGGCGGCATCTGGCACGTGGCACTCAACGGTTTTCTGATGGACCAGAACATTGCCGCCGGGAAGATTACCTGGATTCCCAGCCAGGGTTCGGCGCCGGCCATGACCGAGCTGGCGTCCGACAGTATTGACCTGGTGGCATCTTCACTGCCGGAAGCCAGGTCGATGATCGACGCCGGAGAACTTCACAGCCTCGGCGTCATGACCCCCGAAAGACTCGAAGGCTTTCCCGATATCCCCACCTTCAAGGAGCAGATCGGGAGTGATTTCACGCTCGGCGCCTGGCGTGGCATTGTCGGACCCAAAGGAATGGATGAAGACGTGGTGGCAACGCTGGAGGACGCCCTCAAGAAAGCCTACGACAGCGACGCCTATCAGAACTTCATGGCCAAACAGGGTTACGGCGTGGTGTGGCGAGACGCCGATGACTTCGCGCAGTTGATGGCCGAAGACGACGAGAAGTTCGGCAAGATCATGGGCGAGATGGGGCTGACGAACTAGATCGCTAGCGCGACATGGGCATGAGTGAAACCGACAACCCTGGAATAGGTTTTTTCTCGAGGATAGGATTTATCCCCAGGATAATGTCTGTTCCATCCGGGCCGGCGCAGCAAATGCCCGGTCCTTCTTGTGTCTTTTCCCCAGCCACGACAGGAAGCCGTAGCCATGCAACTGCCAGAGAACCCATTCAAACGCTCGCTCGATGGCAATACACGCTATGGCTGCTGGGCCGGCTTCGGTACCGGCTACGCGACCGAGATTCTTGCCACCACCGGCTTTGACTGGCTGCTGATCGACGGCGAACATGCGCCCAATACGGTGCCTTCCGTACTGGCCCAGTTGCAGGCTATCGCTCCCTATGCGATCGCCCCCGATACCATCACCCCCAATACCATCACGACCTATGCCTGCGCCCCGGTGGTGCGAACCGTCAACCACGACCCGGCACTGATCAAGCAGCTACTCGATATCGGCGCCCAGACGTTGATGATTCCCATGGTCGACACGGCCGAGCAGGCGGCGAAGCTGGTGGCGGCGACCCGCTATCCGCCTCACGGTTTCCGGGGTGTCGGCGGCGGTCTGACCCGGGCGACGCGCTGGGACAGCGTCGAGGATTACCTGGCACGCGCCCATGAAGAACTCTGTCTGGTGGTGCAGGTGGAATCTCAGAGCGGCGTCGATAACGCCGAAGCGATCGCGGCCACCGAGGGTGTCGATGCCGTCTTCGTGGGCCCGGTGGATCTCTCCACCGGTGTCGGTCACGCCGGCAACCCCAACCATCCGGACGTGCAAAAGATGATTCGTCACACGCTCGAGGTCACCCATGCCGCCGGCAAGGCGGCCGGCATCCTCGCGCCCGCCGAGGTGGATGCCAAACGGTATGCCGAATGGGGGTTCGATTTCATCGCCGTCGGCATCGATATCAGCCTGCTGCACCAGGCCGCCATCGAAACGATTTCCCGCTACAAGCCGGACACGCCCAAGCCCAGGTCGAGCCTGGGATATTGAAGCAGCGAGAGGCATGATCGCCCCGTGACGTCGGATAAAAAACGCGCTCCGTGGAGCGCGTTCGCTATCCGCCTTATCAACCGATCAACCTTCACGCATAGGTGTTGATCTGCGTTCCCACACTACCGGACGAGGCCAGCTCGGCTGTCGGTGCCACGGAAGACATCAACTGCTCGATGTGCGAGGCCTGCCCATCGAGAGACTTCTTCAGCAGGCTGTTCTGCGCTTCCTGGCCCTGATTGAAGTTCTGCAGCGCCAACGCTGTGCCGACGGCGGCATTGACTGCGGTATCCATCGCAAACTCCTTGATCTGAAGGAAGGTGATGCGTCTATCTGTCTTAGGTTTTTTTCGATCTTTCGGTCCATCCACTCGGCTATCGGCTGATCCGGGCATCAACTTTAGCCATCGATGATCGACATGATCCGATAGACGATGGCCGCCGCACCGGAAGCGCGCTGATCTATCGGCTACGCTTGGCCGTGGGATTTCACACCAAGGAAAGTTCGATGCTCAAGCTACTGCCCACGACCGCGCTCGCATTGTTGACCGTCACCGCCTTGAGCGCCTGCCAGCAACACGACTCCCCGACTCAGGCTGACGGCGTCTCGAACCAGACATTCCACGCCGCGGATTATCCGCTGAGCGTGACATATGACGCCGAGTTGACGCGTGTCGATGGCGAGGCGTCCAGCTACTTCGACAACGGTGGCTGGCAACTCGAAGATGACGCACCCGGCGATCGATTGATCCTGTTGAAGCTGCCCGAGTCCGACGAGATCACCACGGCGCTATGGCGCCTCGGGGCGAGCGATGACGCGAGCGCCGTCGACCATTGCCTGACCGTGCCGGCCAACGCCCAGGCGATGTCGTCGAAAACGATCATCGGCGGGAAAGCCTTCAGCGGATTCACCCTCGGCGACGCGGGCATGAGTCACTTCCAGAACGCCGAGGGCTATCGCGCCATGATCGATGGCCGCTGCTACGCCATCGACCTGATCGTCCAGGGCACCAACGGCGAAGTCTACGACCCGCCGCGCAAGGCTCCGTTTTCCGTGGATGACGCCATGAGTCGGCTGCGCTCGATCAATGACGGGGTCTCGTTCGACCGCGAATGAGGCTTATGCGGGATCGGGTGTCGCGTTTAGCCGGCCTGGCGCAGCCGCGGGACACCGCCATGAAGGGGCTGGTAAACTGCGAGCGCTCGTTCCAAGGATTGAATCACCCATGAAGACCATCGGAGCCCACGTCAGCGCCGCAGGCGGTGTCGATCAGGCAGTGAGTCGCGCCACCGAAATCGGTGCCAACGCCTTTGCCCTGTTCACCAAGAATCAGCGCCAATGGAACGCCAAGCCGTTGGAAGAGACCACGATAGAGGCGTTCAAGACGGCCTGTCGCGAGCAGGGATTCGGCCCGGACCAGATCCTTCCTCACGACAGTTACCTGATCAATCTGGGTCATCCGGAAGCCGACGGGCTGGCCAAATCTCGGGCCGCGTTCCTCGATGAGTGCCAGCGCTGCGAACAGCTGGGACTGACACTGCTCAACTTCCATCCCGGCAGTCATCTCAAGAAGATCAGCGAACGCGACTGCCTGGCGCGAATCGCGGAGTCGATCAACGAGGCACACGCGGCCACTCATTCCGTCGTCGCCGTGATCGAAAACACGGCCGGGCAAGGCTCCAATCTCGGTTTTCGCTTCGAACAGCTGGCCGAGATCATCGAACAGGTGGACGACAAGAATCGCGTCGGCGCCTGCATCGATACCTGCCACGCCTTCGCCGCCGGCTACGATCTGCGCACCGAAGCCGCCGCCGTCGCCATGCTCGATGAATTCGAGCGTATCGTCGGCATCCGATATCTGCGTGGCATGCATCTCAACGATGCCAAGAGCGAATTCGGCAGTCGCGTCGATCGTCATCACAGCCTGGGCAAGGGCAATATCGGACTCCCCGGATTCACCGCCTTGATGCGCGACAGCCGCACCGACGGCATCCCGCTGATTCTCGAAACCGTCGAGCCGGCCATCTGGCCCCAGGAGATCCAGTGGCTGCGCGATCAGCAGTCCACCGACTGAGCGTGCCCTATCTGATTCCCAAACCCGAGTCTCGAACTCGCTTTCCAGGCCTGGCCCGCGAAAGCTGGCTCTGACACCACTAAGCTCCAAGGAACTGCTCGACATGGATGGATTCTTCAACTGGCTCGGCGAAGCGATCGGTAACGTGATTCGTACCGTGGTCAATGGTCTGCATGCCGTCTTCGGCAATCTATGGCAGGCAATCGACGGTTTCGTCGACGGTTTGACCGGTTCGCTCGGCATCAACGACTCGATCTTCAGCATCGTCGTCCTGGTGATTGGCGTATTGCTGCTGCTCAACGGCATCCGGTCGCTGATTCGGGGCGGCGTCGTCGGCGGTATCGTCTGGCTGCTGCTCGGCCTGCTGATACTCAGCTGGCTGATCCGCTGAGCTGAATATCCGCGACTCGCGAGCTATTGCCCATTCCTGTTTGATCGGCGATCCAAACTTGTCATCGCTGGCCTCGTCTACCACCTTGAAGTCACAGGGCCGCATTGATTAGCGGCCTATCGACGGCAAGCCCTGCCGTCCTTCCTCTCGAGGAAACAGGCCAAGGAGGCAAAATCGATGAGTCAGTCACTCAAATCGCAGCAAAACGGCGTCGACGTTTACAACCAGTTCATTGGCGGCCAGTGGCTTACCGGCGACGGCGAGCTGCTGGACGTGCTCAACCCGGCGACCGGCGACGTCATCGCCCGCGCCCAGCTGGCCGATGAAAAACTCGCGGATCAGGCACTTCAGGCCGCCCAGAAGGCGTTTCCGGCCTGGTCGCGCAAGACCGCCGTCGAGCGCGCCGATTATCTTTATCGCCTGGTCGAACTGCTTCAGGAAAACCGCGAGCGCCTGGCTCGCCTGATCACCACCGAACAGGGCAAGCCGCTGTCGGAGGCGGATGCCGACGTCGGGATGTGCTGCGACCTGATTCGCTTTGCGGCGGAGAACACCCGGCGGCTCGAGGGCGACATCATCCCCGCGGATGATCCCGACGAGCAGATCTGGATCCAGAAAGTGCCGCATGGCGTGGTCGTGGGCATCACCGCCTGGAACTTCCCCGCGGCGCTGATCGGGCGCAAGCTCGGGCCGGCGCTGGCTGCGGGCAACACCATCGTGCTCAAGCCATCCGAAGAGACGCCGCTGACGGCGCTGGAGATCGTCGAGCTGGCGCGCCAGGCAGGCATTCCCGATGGCGTGGTTAATCTGGTCAACGGCCGCGGACGCGAGATCGGCAATCACCTGATCACCAGCCCGATCACCCAACTGGTGAGCATGACCGGTAGCGTGCGCGGTGGCCGCGAGATCAACAAGGCCGCCGCCGAGCATCTCAAGATCGTAAGGCTCGAGCTGGGCGGCAAGGCGCCGTTCATCGTTATGGACGACGCCGATCTCGACCCGGCCGTCGATGCCGCCATCGCCTCGCGCTACAACAACTGCGGACAGGTCTGTACCTGCAACGAACGCATGTACGTGCAGTCAGGCATCTACGATCGCTTCCTGGAGCGTTTCAAGCAGCGTGTCGAGGCGCTCAAGGTCGGCAACCCGCTGACCGACAAGGACGTCGACATGGGGCCGAAGATCAACGCCGCCGAACTCGACAAGATTCACGACATGGTCGAACACGCCCAGAGCCAGGGCGCGACGCTGTTGACCGGCGGCAAACGTCTGACCGGCGGCGACTACGACAAGGGCAACTACTATGCCCCGACGATCCTCACCAATGTCGACAACGACATGGATATCATGAAAGACGAGATCTTCGGTCCGGTGGCGCCGATCATGAAAGTGGACAGTTTCGAGCAGGCGATGGAGTACGCCAACGCTTCGGAATACGGCCTATCCGCCTATGTGTTCACCCAGAACGTGAAGCAGCTGATGGCGCTGACTCGCGAGCTCGACTTCGGCGAAATCTACGTCAACCGTGGCGGCGGCGAGTCGGTTCAGGGCTTCCACAAGGGCTACCGCAACAGCGGGCTGGGCGGCGAAGACGGCAAGTACGGCCTCGAAGCCTACGTCAAGAGCAAGACGATGTACGTGCACTATTCATAACGTCCACGTCCACCACGTACGACGCATCATGCACTATGCGTGACAGTCTGGTTCAGCTTCACATTCCAGCCAAGCAACGGGCCGCCAATGGCGGCCCGTTTTCGTTGGCGGCTACTGCTGATTCCACGACGGCAGCACGTGGTCACGATAACACCACACGATGAGCACACCGGCGACGAGCATGACGAGCGCCACCGCCAGGAGTATCGATCCCGTCGCCCACAAGCCGGCCGTCACACTCACGATCAGCCCACCGAGCGGCTGGGTAAGATTGTTGAGCATTACCACCAGACCGGTCGTCTTGCCGAAGTCTTCCGGCGGAATGACCCGACGGCGCAGGCTGCGAATCGACACGCTGAACATCTTGTCGAAGCCCACCACCAGCAGGAATCCCAGCGCGTAGAGCCAGGACATGGCGGTCACGCTTACCATCAGCCCGCCCAGCGCCATCGCCGTATACGCCACCAGCCCCAGCCGATCCGCCGGAATCAGCGATCTTGCAGTGAACAGCAGCACCAGGACAGTGGCCAGCGCGCCGCCGGCCTGCAAGGCACCGTAGTAGATTTCGCCATGGCCCTGAACGCCGGTGACTACCGCCGGCGCCGTTGCCAGCAGCGTCCCCAGCAGCAGATTGACGGCCATCGCCAGCCCGATCGATGCCGGCAAAGCGGGACTGGTTCTCAGGTGACGGCCAGCGATCAACAGCGCCCGATACCCGTTGGGCGAAGCCGATCGTGGTACCGGAAGCTCGGGCCGGGCCACACGTTGCCATCGCCACACCGTGATATCGCTCAGCAAAAACCCGAGCGCGATGACCACTACCACCACTTCCCATTCAAGCTGGGCCAACAGCGCTGCCGCGAACACCGGGCCAAGTACCGTGCCCAACTGATCGAACAGCTGGGCGTGGGAGATCAGCCTTTCGTAGCGCGCCGAACCGAACGCCTGCACCAATAGCATTTCTCGCGCCATCACGCCCTGGGTCGACAGCACGCCGACCACGGCCGACAGCCCGATCAGCCACGCCACATGGGGCAGTGCCAGATATCCCAGGATCGCGACCACGCAGGTGGCCATGCGCCAGCGCTGACTCAGCCGCAGCAGAAGATCGTTACGATGGCGATCGCAAAGCTGGCCGCACAGCGGGAATGCCACGAAGCGCGGCAGGGTCTCGAAGAAGAACGCCAGACCCGACCAGGCGACGCTGCCGGTGAGCTGATAGATCACCAGCGGCACCAGGAACAGCAGCATCTGGTCGGCCAGTCGCGACAGCAGCAGCGACACGAAGAAGTGGTGGTTGGAAGATTTCATTTCTCCCGCAGCCTCGCCTGAATGACCGGAAATGTCGAGAGTTCCTCGGTCATCGCCCCAGACCCGCCCCTGACAGATGGCTCAGGAACTGACTGAACGCCGGCGTCTCATAACCTTTGCGCCAGGCCAGCTGAGTCTTCACGCGGCACAGCGGCGTCACATCGAGCGACTCGGGTATCTTCATGGTGTCGAGAACGCTCTCCGGCAGCACCGTCACGCAACGGCCGGTGCTGGCGAGGGCCACCATCACGTGATACGAGGATGTCTCCTGGATAGTCCAGTCATCGCTTTCCGGCAAATTCAAGGTCTCTTCCGCGATACGCCGGTAGGTGCAACCCGGAGGAAAAGCCGCCAGCGTTCTCAGCGTAGAATCCTGCAGGTCGGCAATCCCCTTCGGCGACAGCAGTAACAGTGACTCCTCCCAGGCATCCTGGAACACGAGATCGAGAACCTCCAACCGATCCGACCATTCACTGCCGAGAAACGACGGCGGGATCGCCAGGAATGCGCAGTCGATTCGCCCCGAACGAACATCGTCCATCAGCGTCATCGAGGGCCCGGTCCGGAGCTCCAGGCGCACCTCGGGGAATGCCTTATCGAAGCTCGCCAGACAGTCCGGCAGGCGACTGGCGGCAGTCGCTTCCATGCTCCCGATGCGGATCGTGCCGGGCGCTCGACCGCCGGTCACCACGTGCATCGATTCGGCACGCAGCGCGAGCAGCTTCTCGGCATAGTCGAGAAACATCTCGCCCGCGTGCGACAGCGAGATCCGCTTGCCGGTGCGTACCAGTAGATCGACACCGAGGCTCGCCTCCAGCTTCTGCAGCTTGGTCGTCACGTTCGAGGGGCTCTTGCCCAGGCGCCTCGCGGCACCGGTCACGCTCAGCTCCCTGGCGACGCAGACGAAAATCCTGAGCGATTCGAAATCATCCATGTCGCCTGCCTCGCCGGGCCGAGTATCGATGCCCGCCCGTCATGTCAGCGCGGCCTTGACGTCCTCGAGAGAGACTTCCGTTCTCATCTTCAGCGTATCCGGCGCCAGCTCTTTCTCCGACAGACTGTTCAGCCAGGCGCGCCTCGGAGTGGCGCGATAGAAACGCTTGATTCCATCGCCCAGAAAGCTCGTCAGATCGACCGTGTCATCGGGGTACAGCAGGCGGAACGCCTTCTCGGCCTCGTCGATATCCGTGACCTCGCCGGCCTCGCACTGCAAATAGATGCCGCGCAGGTTATTCGTCCCTCTGATGCGGGTCGAGTCATAGAACGTGAGAAAAGCCCGGGGATTGGCCGCAATGTTGTGTGAATGCACGGCCTCCTTCCATGAGGACCAGTAGAACGTCAACGCCGAGTCGGGTATGGCCGTCACCGGGGTGTTCCAGGGCACATCGTCCCGGGAGGTCGCGATATTGGCGTAGAGACAATTCGCCAGTAAGTCGGCGCTGCGTTCAGCAAGATCAATGGACATCACGTCACCTTTATTTTCATATCGAGAACGAAAACAATAATTCATTCTCAATAAGAGAACAATAGGGGCGCGCGTGAACGCGAACCGATCATCGAAAGCGTTGCCAGACGATTCGTGTATATCGTTCGTGCGCCGCTCATTCCCCGCTCATGCCTCCGGATACAGGCTGCTCGAAGGCACGAAAAGGCCGCTACGGATAGCGGCCTGGATTCCAGCCAGAGAGCCCTGTCAGACCGTTACACGGAACGGCCCCATGAAACGGTTTCGTAAAGCGGTTCCATAAAACGGTTCCATAAATGCCCTGTGCGCTACGGCACCATCAGGCATCCGCCAGCGCGCGCTCGACCATTTCGAACACATTGGGCGACAGTTTCTCGGCGTGGATACGCTCGAGTTCGGCTTTCATCAACGCCTGACGCGTCTCGTCGAAACGCTGCCAGCGGGTCAGCGGCGTGATGATGCGTGCGGCAATCTCCGGATTGAGGCGATTGAGCTCGATCACCACGTCTGCCAGCAGTTTGTAACCTTCGCCATCGAGGCGATGGAAATTGATCCGGTTCTGGGCAAAGGCACCGACCAGCGCGCGCACCTTGTTGGGATTCTTCATCGAGAACAGCGGATGTCCCATCAGGAAGCGAACGCGTTCGAGCACATCGGCCTGCGGGCGAGTGACCTGGATCGTGAACCACTGATCCATGACCAGCGGATCGTGGGCCCACTTCTCGCCGAACGCCTTGAGCGCCGGCTCGGCCAGATCGGTGCGACCGCTGTGGGCCAGCAGCGTCAGCGCCGCGCGCACATCGGTCATGTTGGCGCCCTGCTCCAGCTGTTGCTGCGTCAGGCTGACGGCCTCGTCGTTCTCGATGCTCATCAGATAGGCGAGTGCGACGTTCTTGAGACGCCGCTGAGCGATCTGCTCCGGTGTTGGCGCGTAGGGCTCGTCGCTCAGATTGTCACGATAGACGGCGAGGAAATCGTCGCGCAGCTGCCAGGCCAGCGACTGACGCACGAACTCCCGCGCGGCGTGAATCGCATCGACATCGACCGTCGGCTGCTGTTCGGCGATATACGCTTCCGACGGCAGCGTCAGCATCTCCGCCAGCACCGCCTTGTCGTCGCCAGGTTCGTTGAGCAGGCTGCGATAGGCCTCGATCAGGCGACTGTCCATCACCTTCTCGACGCCGTTACGGTGCGCCGCGATCAGATCGTCCAGCGCCAGCAGGGTCAGACGCTGGCCAGCGTCCCAGCGGTTGAAACCATCGGTGTCGTGGGTCAGCAGGAACGCCAGTTCCTCCCGCGAATACGGGTAGCGAAGCTTCACCGGCGCGGAGAAACCGCGCAGCAACGACGGCACCGGCGCCTCCTCGACATCGGTGAACACGAAGGTCTGCTCCGCTTCACGCAGATGGATGACCGCGTCCTTGCCCAGCTTCTCGCTCTCGCCGTCTTCACCGCTCAGCGTCAAGGTCAGATCGTGGCCGGATTTGGTCCCGACCAGACCCAGCCGCACCGGAATGTGCAGCGGCAGCTTTTCGTGCTGGCCCGGGGTTGCCGGCGTGCGCTGAGACAGGCGCAGGTGATAGTTGCCCGTGGCGTAATCGTATTCGCCATGGGCATCGATCTCCGGCGTTCCCGCCTGGGAATACCAGCGCATGAACTGATCGAGATCCAGCCCGGATACCTCTGCCATGCAGCCGACGAAATCCTCGATCGTCACTGCCTGACCATCGAAGCGTTCGAAGTAGAGATCGCTGCCACGCCGGAAGTCTTCCCAGCCCAGCAGGTGTCGCAACATGCGCACCACCTCGGCACCCTTCTCGTAGATGGTCAGGGTGTAGAAGTTGGAGATCTCGATGTAGTGATCGGGCCGGATTGGGTGGGCGGTCGGGCCGGCGTCTTCGGCGAACTGCGCGGTGCGGAAGAACGAGACGTCCTCGATCCGCTTGACCGGCGCCGAGTTGACGTCGGCGGAGAAAGTCTGGTCGCGGAAGACGGTGAAGCCTTCCTTCAGCGAGAGCTGGAACCAGTCGCGACAGGTGACGCGATTGCCCGACCAGTTATGAAAATACTCGTGGGCGACGATACCCTCGACCCGCTGGAAGGCCGCATCGGTGGCGGTCTGCGGATGAGTCAGCACCGCCGCCGAATTGAAGATATTGAGCCCCTTGTTCTCCATCGCGCCCATGTTGAAGTCGTTGACGGCGACGATCATGAAACGATCCAGGTCGTACTCGCGACCGTAGGTCTCTTCGTCCCACTGCATCGAACACTTGAGCGACGCCATGGCGTGCTCGGTCTTGTCGAGATTCTCTGCCTCGACCCAGATCTGCAGCAAGACGTCGCGACCACTCATCGTGGTGTAGTGGTCCTCGACTTTTTCCAGGCTGCCTGCAACCAGCGCGAACAGGTAGCTGGGCTTGGGGTGCGGATCTTCCCAGGTCACGAAATGACGGCCGTTGGGCAGCTCGCCCTGCTCCACCGGGTTGCCGTTGGAGAGCAGCACCGGGAGCGACTCGCGATCGCCGATCAGCGTGGTCGAGAAGGTCGCCATCACGTCCGGCCGATCGGGATAAAAGGTGATTCGGCGGAAGCCTTCCGGCTCGCACTGGGTGCAGAACATGCCGTTGGAGCGGTACAGACCTTCCAGCGCGGTATTGGCGTCGGGGTCGATCTCGACTTCGGTATCGAGCAGAAAGCGCTCCGGCACCGTGGGGATGGTCAGCGTCTCGTCGTCGACCGTGAACTCGTCGGCGTCCAGCGTCTGGCCGTCGATCGCGACGCTGATCAGCTTGATCTGCTCACCCGCCAGCTCCAGCGGCAGGCCGGCCCCATTCTCGTTTGGCTCGCGACCAGGGTGACGTTCCACGTGCAAGCGTGCCTTGACCCGGGTGGCAGACGGCTCGAGATCAAAGCTGAGCTCGGTGTGCGTGACGCGGTACGCCGGCGGGAGATAATCCTTGAGATAGGTCGCTTGCATCTCAGACATGGCAACGCTCCTTGCAGAAATGGGTAGGTCGAATCAGCGGAGCGCATCAGAGAACCGAGCCCGGATCACGGGATCGAGTCCGTCGTAATTCATCGATGCCCTTGCCGATCGACGATCGGACACCATTCTACCCGCGTGACCAGCGCAATATCGAATCGCTGACGTGGCTATGGGATAGTCAAGGCTCTGGGTAGCCGTGGCTAGAATGCCAGGAAGGGAAACAGCGGCAGCCGTCGAGAGGTCAACGTCGCTCGGAGGCATCTTCCGACCAGACGCCGCGCACCGGGCACTGCAGGCTAGGTAGCGGGCGCGTCACGATCCAGACCGCGAGCCCGGCAAGACCCACGATCAAGCCGATCTTGAGCGGCCAGTGGGAAACGGTAAAAGCGATGATCGCACACGACACGCTGAGCATGACCACGGCCATGATCTTGGCGTGCTTGGGGATGGCGCGCTCCCGCTCCCAGGACTGGATCGGCGGGCCGAAGCGCGGATGATTGCGAATCCAGTTGGCGAATCGGGGAGAGCCTCGGGAAGCCAGCCAGACCGCCGCCAGCATGAAACACGTGGTCGGCATCACCGGCAGAAAGAGACCGATCACGCCCAGCGCGAAGCTGATGGCGGCCAAGGTGACATAAATGGCATTACGCATGCCGGACATCCCCACTCCGGTGTGTCGATAGCGCCACCCGAGAGCGACGCCAGAACAGGTAGTGTAAACCAGCCCCGGTCACCCGCTCCAATGTCCAGCCATGGAAAAGGCCAATGTCGGCGATAGAAAGACCGACCATTCACATGGCGGCGGTTAATATCGCCCGGCCATCCGGTCTGGGCACGCTGGGGCTGAATCGCGAGACAGCTGCTGCCGCACTCCGCCTATGCTTTCACGCTTCATGTCCCGCTTCAGGGTGAGTAATTATCCATGACGCGCTGATACTGACTCGGCGCCGCACCGATGTGACGACGAAAGAAACGGGTAAAATGCCCCTGCTCGGAGAAGCCCAGCTCCTGAGCCAGATTGCCCAGAGAGCCTTGGCGGTTATCGGCCAGCCACTGAAACGCCGAACTCATACGCCCCATGTTGGCCAGCATCTGGGGGGTCATCCCCGTGGTTTTCTTGAACAGCGAGAAGAAATGCGCGCGTGATAGCCCACACTGGCGAGCAATCAGATCGAGATCCAGCTCTCCCGGCGCGGATTGGAGAATGAGCCCGATGCCTCGTCGTATACGGACATCGTAGAAATCGCCCGCAGTACCCGCCTTCAATCTGGCCAGATGATGCCAATCGGAGTGCTTTTCGACGATCGATATCAAGAGATCGAACAGTAGGCTCTCCATTTTTTCCCGGGGCATCGGCCCAAACCCGAGCATCTCGCCGATCAGGATATCTGCCTGACGACGCATGCGAGGGGTCAGTTCGATACACGGCTGCGCGAAAAAATCGGGGCGAGCGCTGGTCGAGAGATCCGTTTGAAGCGCCGCGAGCCAGCGTGGTTCGATATACAGTGCCAGAATCACACTTTCGGATACGCCGGCCTGGTGGTCGTAATAGTGAGGTTCCCAGGCGTTGACGAGCACGGCGGTGTCATCGGTGAGCGGTAGTCGACGCCCGCGCACCGAGAAATAGGTGTTCTGCCCGGTGGCCTTGATGAGGACGTGACACTCGGAATGGGCATGAGGCACCA
Organism: Salinicola halophyticus; assembly: GCF_003206695.1. GTDB lineage: Bacteria > Pseudomonadota > Gammaproteobacteria > Pseudomonadales > Halomonadaceae > Salinicola > Salinicola halophyticus. The sequence continues at coordinate 106,982 of NZ_PZJN01000010.1, forward strand.
GCGGCTCGTCCATATCCAACAAGGCGATTCGTCCGAACCCCCCATGAAAGATTCGATAAGCATTCGACATAGTGCCTCTCGGTCATCCCGATTATGTTGATGGACAACACCCCACAATATCATTTCGAAGCCGATCCAACGGTGGCATTGGACCAAAGATGAAACCGCTCACGAAGCGATGATTACCTGACGTCACGCCATCCCAATCTCGCCAGGCACCACCGCGCCTGCCGTTCACCGATGCACCGCCTAGACCCGGCTGCCGTCGACAGGAGCGTTCCCGCCCGGCGTTGCCGATACGCCATTGACGGGGGCCTCGCGCAATATGGCCGATACTGCGATGCCAGCGACCAACGCCCAGAATGGTGAACTGATTCCCAACAGACTCAATTTGCTCATCGCCACTACCAGGGCCACGAAGGCCCCAATTTGATAACCGGACTGTTTGTTGAAGGCTTGCTGGAAAGCCGCCAGCAGCACACCGATCATCGCCACACCGGCAACACTGGCAATCAACGCCTTGGGCAGCGCCATGATCAGCGGCACCGCACCGCCCGCGAACAACCCGAAGGCGCAAAACAGCACGCCATTGACCAGCGTCGCGCCATAACGCTTTTCACGGTCGGCACCGGCTTGATCGGAGGCGCAGATCGCCGTCATCGGTCCGGCAATGTTGGCGTTGTGCCCGCCGAGCAGCCCGGCCACAATGCCGCCGATGCCGCTGATGATCGTCATCGCGTTGACCGGCGGCCGATATCCCTCGGCTAGCAAGACCCCCGTCGCCTGGGCGTTTTCCGCCCCAAGCACCAGCGCTGCCAGCGGGATCGATATTGCCACGAAGGCATCGAACGAGAAATTCGGCCAGGTGAACTGTGGCGCCACCATCGCGATATCCACGCCGCCGGTCTGGATGGCACCCGTGAAAAAGGCCATCAGAAAGCCCACTACCGCAGCGACCAGTACCGGCGGAACGGACTTCAAAAAGCGTGATGTCAGAAAGAAGGCAACGAGCGCCATTCCGGCAATCAGCGGCGCGGCGCCCACCGAGTCGACGGCCCCGACGCCGAAGCGAATCAACGCCCCGGCGATCATCGCCATGACGATCGGCATGGGCAGCCAGCGCATGATGCGCCCTACCCAGCCGCTGAGGCCCAGCAGAAGCACGATGAGGCCACTTAAGATGAACGCTCCGACCGCCTCGGCGAACGGTATCGTTACCAGCGCGGCGCTCATGATCGCCGCCCCCGGGATGGAATAGGCTCCCGTGATGGGTTGGCGATATCTAAGCGCCATGATCAGGCTGATCAGACCGCCGAGAAAATAGACCGCAAATAGCCACGCCACCGTCTGCCCATTGGTCAAATGTCCCGCGTTCGCCGCACTGATCACGATCAGCGCGGGTCCCGAGCAACCGAACAGCGCTGCAACGATTCCGGTACTGATGGACTTGAAGGAAAGAGCCGAACGCAGGTCTTTCCCCCAATGGATACGGTCTCCTACCGGCAACGCAGCCCGGGTATCTTTTTGAGACATGGCGTGACTCCTCGTTATCGTTTTCTAGTTATCGTGTCGTTGCTGGTGAGCGTTCAGCGGTCGCCGAATTTACTCCCCGCGGAACACCGCCTTGCGTTTGGCATGAAAGGCTTCGACTCCTTCGCGGAAGTCGTTCGAGCTGCGCAGACGGCTGTAGCAGTGGCCTTCCATCTCGATGGCAACCGACAGCGGCGAGTCTTCGTTGTCGTTGATCAGCTTCTTGGCGGTGCGCTGTGCCAGCGGCGAAAAGCGACGCAACTCCTCGACCAGCGAGCGGGTGGCGGCTTCCAGCTGATCATCCGGCACGCATTCGGTAGCGATACCCCACTCCAGAGCCTGCACCCCGGTAATGCGCTTGGCGCGCATGACCATGTGCTTGGTGCGGGTGATGCCGATGATCTTCTGCAGTCGAGCGGAGCCGCCGGATCCCGGAATCTGGCCCAGGTTCTGCTCGGGCAGGGCGTAGCGTGTGGTTTCGGAGGCGATGCGGAAATCACACGCCAGCGAAAGTTCGAAGCCGACGCCGAAGGTATAACCGCGATTGGCGACGATGACCGGCTTCTCGCACCGTGCCGGTGCCGCCACGTTCCACGCCAGCTTGGAGACATGTTCCGGCGAAGCCTCCAGAAACCCCTTGATGTCACCGCCGCTAGAGAAATGCTCTCCTTCGGCACGCAACACGATGACTCGCACATCGTCGTGGCCGTCGAGCGCCTCGAATACCTGCCGCAGCACCTCGCGCTGCGACATGGCGATCACGTTGAGCGGCGGACGATTGAGAACAATATCGGCCCGCTCGTGATCGGCATCCATTTGCACCTCGAAGCCATCGAACTCGGAAGCCAGAAAATCCTTGATCGCGGGTTGAGTCATGACAGTTCCTTGATTGGGTTGAATCGTGAGCGGGTCGTGGATCGGATCGAACGTGAATCGGACGCGAACCGGCAGTTAGTCGGTGGCCAGGGAGTCGGCGCGGTCATCGAGGAGCACGCGACGCAGGACCTTGCCAACGGCGGATTTGGGAATGTCTTCGACGAAGATGTAGCGGCGCGGGCGTTTGAAGCGTGTGAGGCCAGCTTCGTTGCAGTGCTCGCTCAGAGCGTTTTCGTCCACCGCGCCACGCACCTTGACGAACGCCGTGACGATTTGGCCCCACTGCTCGTCGGGCAGCCCGGCGACCACCACTTCCTCGACCTGCGGATGCAGCGAGAGCACGTTCTCGATCTCGGCGGGGCTGACGTTCTCGCCGCCGGTGATGATCAGGTCGTCGACACGGCCGGTGACGAAAAGATCGCCGTCCTCGTCCAGATAGCCCATGTCGCTGGTGAAGTACCATCCATCGCGGAGCGACTTCTGGTCGGCTTCGGGGCGCCGCCAATATCCTGAAAAAGCCTCGTCTCCGGCCAGATCGGCGATGATTTCACCCTCTTGTCCCGCCGGCAGGACTTCGTCGGGGGATGCCGCATCGACCGGCACCACCCGGATGCGTTGATTGAGCGAGGCGCGACCGGAGGAGCCCGGCTTGCGGTTGGCTCGTTGATCGATGGTGAACGTGTATATCTCGGAGCAGCCGTAGTGATTGACGAACAGACTCGGCTCAAAGGCAGCTTCGACGCGGGCCATCAGTCCGGCGCTCATCGCCGCCCCGGCGAAACCGATCTTGTCGACGCTGGCCACACGCTCGGCACGGAAGGTCGGATGCTCGATCAGCATGTGATAGAGCGTGGGAACGAGATAGAGGTTGGTCACCCGATCGCGCTCGATCGCTTCCAATGTGGCTTCCGGGTCGAAGCGCGGCACGCAGACGAAGGCGCCATCGATCAGCGCCATCGACAACAGCGAACGTACCCCCATGGTGTGATAGAGGGGCATGACGCCTAGCGTGCGTTCGTCGTGGCGATAAAGATTCTGGGCCACGTGCGCCATCGCCGCAGCGCGCTCCGCTTGATGCGTTCGCGGTACGCCCTTGGGCCTTCCGCTCGTGCCCGAGGTATAGAGCATCAGCGAGATATCTTCGGGTCGAGCGCGACACAGCGTCTCGCCCTGCCCGCCGAGCAGCGACTCGAATGCCACCGCCGCGTCGTCGCCGCAGCCGCCCACCGCGATACGAGAAATGGCGTAGGCTTCCTCGCAGGCCAGAACTGCCTCGGCGCCTGCGGCATCGAACGCGACGCCACGGGCCTCGGCGTCTTCCAGACAGTAGCGCACGTCCCTGTCCGTCGAGCGCCAGTTGATCGGGGTGACGATAATGCCGGCAAACTGACAGGCCCAATGCAGCGTTGCCATCTGCCAACGGTTTTGCATTACCACGATCAGATGGTCTCCACGGCCCAGCCCCAATGCTTCCAGCCCGCGTGCCACGCTCTGGATATCCTCGAGCCATTCGGCATAGCTGCGCCGGAACTCGCCATCCGTGATCGCTATCGACCGCGGACGTCGTTCTACCGTTGCGAGAAAACTGCGGCCAAGGTCGAACATTAGGGTGTCTCCTGTCGGTTGTTCTGTCTGGCCCGGGCCACTGCCAGCACGGCCTGGACGATGCCGGTGTAACCGGTACAGCGGCAGAGATGACCCGACAGCATGTCGCGCACCTCGGCTTCGCTCGGGTCCATCACGCGGCCCAGAAATTCATGGCAGGACATCAGTATCCCCGCCGTGCAGAATCCACATTGCAGAGCGTGATGTCCCCGAAACGCGTGCTGCAGATCGTTGAGCTCGCCCTCTTTTGCCAACGACTCGATCGTTTCCACACGACGGCCTTCGACTTGTACGGCGAGCATCAGGCACGATCGTGTGGCGCGTCCGTCGACCATCACGGTGCAGGCGCCACATACGCCATGCTCACACCCGACGTGTGTCCCGGTAGCGCCGAGCGAGTGCCGCAGGAAGTCGCACAGCTGCGTGCGCGGTTCGGCATAGGCACTGCGCTCGCGACCATTGAGCGTTAGCGTGACGCGATAGCGTTCATCGAGCCGGACGTACATCGGTGGTCTCCTCCTGGACGATCTCTTCGGTCATCAGTCGCCGTCCCATTTCTCGTACCAAGTGACGGCGGTAAGTGGCAGAGGCGTGAATGTCGTCCTGCGCCTCGAGAGACCAGGCCAGCGTGTTGAGGGCGTCGTCGAGGTCGACGTCGCGGGGAATGCGTCGCACCACGGGCCGGTCAGCAACGCCGCCCACGCCGAGGCGGTATTCGGTTTCGCCGATGTCGACAGCCAAGGCGACGATGGCGAAATCACCATGGCGCATGGCGACCTCCTGGAAGCGATAGCGGTGCCCTGCCTTGCTGAGCGGAAAGCGCACTTCGGTGATCAATTCGTGGGGACGTCGAGCAGTGGTCAAGACCCCCTGAAAGAAGTCATCCCCGGTCACGCGACGCGGTTTACCACGCTTCGTCTCCAGCACCACTTCACCGCCCAGCGTGGCGAGGCATAGCGGCAGCTCGGCACTGGGATCGGCATGCGCAATGGATCCGCAGACGGTGCCGCGATTGCGGGTCTGGAAATGGCCGATCCAGGGCAGCATCTGTTCCAGCAGCGGCACTTCGTCAGCGAGTACGGCGTACTCCGCCAGTTCGGCCTGGGTGGTGGCAGCACCTACCGCAAGATAACCGTCGCGTCGCTCGATATAACGCAGCTCGTCGACGGCACTGATGTCGATCAGCACCCGGGGCTGACTCAGGCGCATGTTGAGTACGGCCATCAGCGATTGGCCGCCGGCGATGATTCGAGCATCTTCCCCGCGTTCGACCAGTTGCTCGATGGCCTCGCGACGGGTCGTGGGTCGGTAGTAATCGAAGGCAGCTGGTTTCATTGGTCACCTCCGCGCTTACCGGTCAGAGCGCGCAATCGTTGCCATAGCGATCCTTTGCTCGTGCTGCCACTCAACCGTTGCGAGAGCCGCGAGAAGATCTGACCGATGAGCATCTTCGAGGCGCTGGAGAGCATGCGTCCGCCTACCGAAGCGATCTTGCCGCCCACCGTCACCTCGTAGTCGTAGTCCAGGCGGGTCTTGCCGCCTTCGATTTCGCTGAATCGAATTTTTGCCGCCCCAGCGGCATCGCCCATCCCGCTCTTGCCGGCGCCGGAGAGACGCAGCGAGTGCGGTGGCTCGAGTTCGGTCAATTCGACCCGGGCGTCGAAGCGGGCCCGGATCATGCCGACACCGACGGTGACGTCGGCGCGATAAGTGTTGTCGCCGGTCAGTTCCAGAGAATGGCAGCCCGGAATCATGGCTTTCAGCGTGTCGGGGTCGAGAATGCTTTCGAAAACGTGCTGCGGCGACGCGGGAATTTCGACACTGTCACTGGCGCTCAGCTTGGAACCTCCACCCGTCGACGCCTGCGCGCTCTCTTCAGCCACACCTTCCGGCCTTGGCGGTTCCTCGATCCCCATCAGCATGCGGACTTTCGATGGCGTCAACGGCAGCTCGATGGCCCCCGGTTCGACCGCGTCACCCAGCGCATCTGCTACCGCGTTGGCAATGCACACCGGCGTACTCATGTTGTTGCCTTCACCGACGCCTTTCGCCCCAAGCGGCGTGAATGGGGAGGGCGTTTCCATGTGCAGAATGGTCGGATCCGGCACTTCAACGGTCGTGGGGATCAGGTAATCGGCCAGCGTGCCCGAGGCAAAGCTGCCATCCTCGTTGTAATGGAAGGCCTCGTAGAGCGCGGCACCTACCGCCTGAGCGAAAGCGCCGCGCACCTGCCCGTCCACCAGCTGCGGATTGAGCATGCGTCCGGCGTCATGCAGCGTGACGTAGCGGTCGATCGTCACGCGACCGGTAAGCGAATCGAGCTCCACGCCGCAATAATCGAAAATGAAGCCGTAGCAGAGCGAGCTGTTGATACGCTCGTCGTCATCGGGCGCCGTCAGTTCGGCCGGCGTCCAGAAGGCGGTTTCGCGCAACCCGCCCGTTTCACCTTCAGGCAGCGTTCCCGGCGCCCAGTGAGTCGCGCCGGCGAGACGCTGAAATGACGTGGCGTGGACACCGTCGGCGGTATAGATTCGCCCTTCACCGAAGCGGATGTCCTCGACCGACACCTGCCACTGTTGCGCGGCGATGGCGTCCAGACGCGCCCGAATCTTGAGCGCCGCGTTATGGACGGCGCCAGCCACCGCACCGGCAAAACGACTGGAATAGTTGCCCGAGGCGATCGACCAGGCATCCTTGCCGGTATCGAGCTCTACATCGACACGGATGCTTTCGAGGGAAATTCCCAACACGTCGGCGACCACCTGGGCCGCGACGGTTCGATGCCCCTGACCTTGGGGCGTGGAAGAGACGTGGACGCTGACGCTACCCAGCGGGTCGACACTGATGGTGGCGGTACTCACCGCGCCGTTCTTGGGCCCGGCACGACGACGCTCCTCCGGCATCTGCGCCATGGTGATGTAACCCATGTTGGAGATCGACGGCTCCACGGCCACCGTATAGCCGATTCCGTAATGGCGACCTTCGCGACGGGCAGACTCCCGACGCTGGCGCAACTCTTCGAGGCCGCCCTGCTCGACACCAAGTTCGATACCGCGTCGATAATCACCGGAATCCAGTAGCGCCCCGGCGGCGCAGCGATAGGGAAAAGCCTCGGTGGGCACCAAGTTGCGACGAATCACATCGAGCGGGTCAAGATCCAGCGTCACGGCAATACGCTGCATCAGTCGCTCCAGTGCAAAGTAGACCTGAGGCCCGCCGAACCCACGATTGAGGCCGGTCGGCATCTTGTTGGTCATGACGATACGGTTGCGAACCTGAAGGTGATGAATGTCGTAAGCGCCAGTGAGATTGCCGTGCATTCGATAGGTGGTGGCAGGCTCCGGGGCCCGTAGATAGGCGCCGCAATCATCGAGCTGATCGAAACGCAAGGCCGAGACACGCCCGTCGCTCGCAAAGGCCGCTTCAATCGTGGTGACTCGGTTGGTGGCCGACGATGCGCCCTGCAAATGCTCGAGCCGATCCTCGACCCATTTTACCGGCGCCCCGACCTTGCGTGCCGCCAGCCCCATCATCACGACATAAGGAAAGACGCCCTGCTTGATCCCGAAGCTGCCGCCGGAATCCGGCGGCGTGCGCAGTCGCAGACGATTGGCGGGCACTTGCAGGGCACGCGCCATCACCGAATGAATCGCGTAGGGCCCCTGGAAATTGGCCATGACGTCGTAGCCACCCTCCGCGGGATCGTACTGACCCAGAACGACGTAGCACTCGATCGGCGTGCAGGCACTACGGGGGTAGCGCACCTTGAGGGAAAGTCTGTGCGCTGCCTGCTCGAAAGCGGTATCCGCATCGCCATAATTGAAATAACGATCATTGACGACGTTACTGCCGACGGCCTCGTGCAGTACGCTGGCGTCATCGTTAGTGGCCATTTCGGGATCGATGGAGACACCAAGAACGTCGTATTCGATCTCGACGGCATCCAGCGCGTCCTCGGCCAGATAACGGTCCTCGGCGATGATCACCGCCACTGGTTCACCGACGTAGCGAACCTTATCGACCGCCAGACACCAGTGCTCCATGGGTTGACGGACTCCCACGGGAAACGGTGCCGCCCAGCGCTTGACGTCTTCTCCAGTCAGCACACCTCGCACGCCCGGTATCTGCAAGGCAGCCTCTATCACGACCCGCTGGATTCTGGCGTGCGCATGGGGCGACCGAACGACCGCCGCATGCAGTGTTCCCGGCGGGACGGCGAGATCGTCAGCGTAGCGCCCTAATCCTCGCAACAACGCCTCGTCCTCGACGCGCGGCTGGCGCTTGCCGACGTAGGAGTGCGGCTGCTGATGATGAAGCAGTGTTGCTGAATTCATCGACGACTCCTCGATGGGCGTGAAGCTGTGCCGAGGAGTCTATGATCGCGGACGATTTCGATGCATTGCCGATCGATACGGAGTTTATCCGCAGAGTCGGATCGTTTGCCGCCGAGTCTGATTTCAAGACTAAAGTCTGACGCTACCGATCATCGGAGATCGACGAGCGACTTCGACTCGGGTACGACGACGAGAACAAAGGACAGCATGGAAAGCGCAAAATAGAAGGCGAGGCGACAAGGAGGCGAAGAAAGACAAGGATGGAAAAACGGGCCCGCCAGTCGAGAGCGGGCCCGAGGGGCTGGAAACTCAGTCACGAAAGTTATCGTATTGCAGCGGAAGGTCCGGGCCATCCTCTCCCTTGAGCAGCGCGATGGCCTGTTGCAGGTCGTCGCGCTTCTTGCCGCTGACGCGGACCTTGTCACCCTGGATCGCGGGCTGCACCTTGAGTTTCGAATCTTTCAACAGCTTGACGATCGCCTTGGCGTCCGGCTGCTCGAGCCCCTGCTTGAGCTTGACCTGCTGGCGCGCCTTGACGCCGGAAGTCTGGGCATCCTCGATTTCCATGCAGCGCGGGTCGATGCCTCGCGCGATCAGCTTGTTGCGCAGCACATCGATCATCTGTTGCAGCTGGAACTCGGCGTCCGCCTCGAGCGAGACGGCCTCGCCTTCCAGCGCAAAGCTGGCATCGACGCCGCGAAAGTCGAAACGGGTCTGAATCTCCCGATTCGCCTGATCGACGGCATTGGTCGCTTCGTGACGATCGAATTCGGAAACGATGTCGAAAGATGGCATGTCAATCCTCCTTGAAAAAGGGCCTGTGTGCGGCCGAAGTCAGTCTTCAAGCGCCGCAGCCGGTATTTCGGCCGACTCGAGTCGCTTGTCCATCTGCCAGGCGGCGCAGCCGTCGGCATAGTAGTCGTCCAGCCAGCGGCGCGCGTTGAATCCCATTCGCCGGTAGAGCCCCATCGCCACGCGATTGTCGGCACGGACCTCCAGCAAGAGGCGTTGGCTGCCCCGCTCGCGCGCGGCATCTTCGAGCGCCTGGAGCAGCTCCCGACCGAGCCCGGTACCGCGAGCGACGGGGTCGACGCAGAAAGAGTAAAGCCTGGCCGTCACGCTGTTGCGCCGAAACAGCAGCGTGCCGTAGCCAACGACGCGCTGATCGTCGCTGACTGCCAGCAGATTGACGGCGTTGGCACGGGTCAACAGATGCGCGAGTTGGCGGCGGCTGAAACGGTCGTCGTCAAAGCAGCGCTCTTCCAATTGATACAGAGCGTCGCAATCGGCGGGCAGGCCTGGGCGAAGCGTGCGGCGCAGGCGTGCACTCTCATCTGGGATTTCGGTGGCGGGCGGCCCTTCGGCGGCATTCATTCGACGAACTCTCTCGACGTGCTTTTTTTGACTTGCGCTTTCGTCATGCCGTCCCGGCATGCTGTCTCGACGGCGCTGACCAATCGAGCCGAAATTATTTCATGCCGGCAACGGCTTGTCGTCGACTTCGCATCACTGCAAGCTGTTTTCCCTTGCAGTTCCGGCTGCATTTTCGTATCAACGCCGAATACTCTCGGGCAACGTCGAAAAAGGAGTCACCCATTCATGTCTCGCCTGCGTATCGTCGTTGACCGCCTCACCGACTGGCAACCCTATTACCCTTCCGAGGACCTGACCGTCGCCGACGACTTTCTGGCCCTGGCGGGTTCGGCCGCGACCGATGATGCCACTCACGTCATCAATCTGTGCGCCAACCTCGACTATCTGGAAACCGGCTATTACGTCTCGCTGCTGGCGCAGGCCCGCGATCAACGTGTTCTACCCAGCGTCGAAACGCTCAACCAGTTGTCACGCAAGGCGCTGATCGACATGCAACTGGCAGCGATCGACCCGTTGCTGATGGAGCTGGACAAGCGCGGCGTACTCGCGGGAGACACCTTCACGCTGCGCGTCTTCTTCGGCGAATGCCTCGCGCCTGAGCTGCAACGCCTGGCGCGCCGCCTGTTCGAGCGCCTGCCTCATCCACTGCTGGAGGCCCGTTTCGAGAAGCGCCAAAGCGTCTGGCGCCTGACGCGTCTCAAGCCTCTGGCGCTGACGGCGTTGCAGCCCGAGGAGGAAGATCGGTTCGCGACGGCGTTGAACCGTCACTCCACCCGGGTCTGGCGAACACCGCGAGCGCGGCGTCGTTATCGCTTCGATCTGGCGATACTGATCGATCCGCAGGAGGCCTTGCCGCCCAGCAACCGAGGCGCGATCAAGCGCTTCATTCGTGCCGGACGACGCCTGGGTATCGATGTCAGCCTGATCACCCACCGCGACGCTGGCCGGCTGGCCGAATTCGATGCTCTGTTCATCCGCGAGACGACCCGGCTGGATCACCACACCTATCGCATGGCCAAGAAGGCCGAGCATGAAGGCCTGGTCGTGATCGACGATCCGCAGTCGATCCTGCGCTGCACCAACAAGATTTTCCTCCACGAGCTGCTGGGCACCCACAAGATCCCCGCGCCTCGGGGCCAACTGCTGTATCGCGGCGACATGAAACGGCTCGACGAAAAACTCGCACACCTGGAGTACCCGCTGGTACTGAAAGTGCCGGACGGCGCCTTTTCCAAGGGCGTGGTCAAGATTCGCTCGCGGGAGGAGCTGGTCGCCGAGGCGCCCAAGCTGTTCGAGTCGTCCGCCCTGCTGCTGCTACAGGAGTGGCTGCCCACCGATTTCGACTGGCGCATCGGGGTGCTGGACGGCCAGATGCTGTTCGCCAGTCGCTATTACATGGCGCGTGGCCACTGGCAGATCTACGACCACTCCAGCGGCAAGACCCGCAGCGGCGGATTCACCACCCACGATCTTTCCGAAGTACCGCCACCGGTGGTCAAGGCGGCGCTGCGGGCGACCAAGCTGATCGGCAACGGTCTTTACGGTGTCGATCTCAAGCAGATCGGCGACCGCGTGGTGGTCATCGAGGTCAACGACAACCCCAACCTGGATGCCGGCGTGGAGGATCTCGTACTGAAGGACACGCTCTACGAGCAGGTCATGGCGGTATTCCTGAAACGCATGGAGCGTCAGCTCGAGCACAAACCGCGCTGACGGGCCTGCCGGCTCGGGCTAGATCACCCCGGGCTAGATCACCCGGGGCTAGTTCACCCCGGGCTATGGCAGCCCGGGGCATTCAGCTCGAAGCGCTCCAGCTCAGGCCGCTTCCGCGCTCGCGGACACTTGGTAGCCGGCGAATTTGCGCAGGTTGATGACGCCGGTATCGAGAATCATGTACTGCCCCTTGAGGCCCAGCAAGGTGCCCTCGATCGACGGTGTCTTGTCGAAATTCAATGACACGATCTTGCGCGGCCATTCGAGAACGGGATAGTCGATCGCCAGCGGCGCGACGTCGTCGACCGTCTGGATCGCCTCTTCACCGAAACGCCGGCGCAAGGCTACGAGCCCCGGCGCAAGCTCGGTCAGCAGGCGATCGCGCTCGGCCAGCAGATCGAGCGGTTCGACCTCGCCCTTGAGCATCGCTCGCCAGTTGGTGCGATCGGAGACATGCGACTTGAACAGCGTTTCCACCATGCCCGACTGCTGGCGCGTATCGACATCGAGAATCGGCAACGCCTGGATCGCGCCCTGATCCAGCCAGCGCGTCGGCATGTTGGTACCCCGCGTAATGCCGACCTTGAGGCCCGAAGCATTGGCCAAGTAGACGGTGTGGGGGCGGAAACAGTGACGTTCGCCCCAGGCCGGGTCGCGACAGGTGCCCTGGAAATAGTGACAGGTCTCCGGGCGCATCATGCACAGATCGCAATGCGCCAGCGAGGTAAAACAGGGATAACAATGGCCCTGACCGAAGCTCTTGCGCGTGGCTCGCCCGCACTCGACGCAGTGAATCTGGCCGCTGGAATGCAAGCGAATACGCTGCCCCACCCAGCCGTTGATCGCCACCCGCTGTTCGCCGGTGCGCAGATGATAGTCGGCTCGGCCAGTCTCCGTCGGCAGCCGAATATCGAGCTTTCGCAGCTGGCCGCTGGCGGCCTGGCCCTCGTGTCGTGAATCGGGCCGACCCAGAATCAGTTGATCCATTTGACCGCGGCTTCCTCGGCCGACGAATGGCTGCCGGAAGCACACTCGTTGCGCTCCAGGTATCCCACGCGCTGATCCGCAGGCACGTCATGGATCATTTCGTACTTGATCACCGCTTCCAGGCAGAGCTCGGTCTGCTCGGGGCTCAAGCGGCGTCCATCGGGCCATTTCCGCAGCTGGATGGCCTGCTTGAAGTTCTCGTACATCTCTACCGTCATCTGCGCGACCATGCGGTCGAAATTCATCTCGCTCACTGATTGTCTCCTGAAGAGCTCTCTCCTGAAATCTCGTGGCCAGCGCCGCCGGAAGCGTTGCGGCTGGCGAACCAACCCATCACCAGCCCGACCAGCAACCCGCCCAGATGGGCCTCGTTGGCGACATTGCCAAAGCCGACGGCATCTCCCAGCCCCGTCATGGTGAAGACCATCCAGCCCAGCATGAAGACCATCAACATCTGCGGCACGAAAAATCCGCTGCCCGGCCGGCGGCGAGATATCAGCCACACGTAACCCAGCAGCGCATAGTCGACCCCTGACATGCCCCCGAACAGCACGGTGCCGGTGAAATATTGCGCGAGGTTGGAAAACAGTGCCGCGACCAGAACGATAACGCCGAGCCGACGCCAGCCCTGGACCGACTCGACCTGGCGGCCGAAATACCACACCCACAGCATGTTGAAGATCAGATGCATCCAGCCGAAGTGCAAAAGCGCTGGCGTGAACAGCCGCCATACCTGTCCACCGGCCAAGGTATCGGTGACCAGATCGCCCGGCACGATTCGCTGACCCACCACGTCCAGCGGAACGATGACAAGCGCACGGACGATGGCGTCGCCGGCGAATGTCATGGCGAGAAAAATCGCCACGCAGACGGCAATCAGGCCGGCGGCAAACGGCGCCTGTCCGAACGCCTGCCCGGTGACGCTGGGCCGACGCCGAGGCGCGGCACGGGTCGCTGACGCGTCCAGCTCGCCGCGATGCCAGAGTTCGATCAGCCGGGCGGCCTCATCGCGCTGCTCGGGATCGGCCAGCCACAATACCTGCTGATTTTCCTGCTGGGTAAAACGATGCCCGATATGGTGTGCCCATAGCGCCTGCCGCAACGAACGCGTATCCAGGTCACCGGGCAGCTCGAGAAGTTTGTACATGAAAGAGATCCGACTCACTTGCCGAGAGAATAGCGAAACATCGACTCCGGAAACGCTCGTGACGTTTGACCACGAACGCGAGCATCGATGCCGACAGGCATCCATACCAAAACGAATCCGAGCGGCCATTCTACAGAGCCGACAAAGAAAAATCCGGCGGTAGGCCGCCGGATAAGAGCAAGGGATCATTCAAGGGAACACTGACTTTGAGGACCTCGGGTGGCGGTAGTTCCCGGAAGGCTCGAAAAAATTCCGATTCTTTCTCGCTCTCGACCGGGTTTTTCCCAAAAGTATCCTCGAATCAAAAACCTGCAGCCGTGTAAAAAAATGCAAAACTCAGAATCGCGAAGACGTCAGTCCCGAATGCCCTCCTTCGATACATCGACCCAGACGAAACGATTGGCATCGAGCCGCTGTTCCCCTTCCCAACGGTAAGCCACCAACCGGCCGTGCTTCACCGCGCTGTAATCGAGGCAGGCGATGTTGGCCCGCGGCAGCGCCGGCACGCCCTGGCACCAGTAATGACCGACGAACAGCGGCGGCGCCGATTCCGGATAGAAAGCCAGCCGCTCACGCTCGGCAGCGCTCAGCGGCCTATCTTCGAGCGCCGGCGGCAGATTGTCGGGTTGAAACACCACATCGCCATAGGTGTGCGGGTTTCGGCACCAGAAATGCGCTCGAAACGAGCGCCGCGTGAAGCCATCGCGAGACCGAATCTCGACCCCGGGTGGCAGTGGCATCTGCGTGCCGCGGGTCAGCCGATCCATGACCCCATGGGCAAAACTGCCGGGGGACGTCGACTCGGTCAGAAAAGCGCGGTCGATACGGGCATCGGGGCGGCGTGCGAGAAAAGCGTCGACCAAGGGCTCGTCCCAGCAAGCGTGAACCACCCGCAGCCCTTCCAGGTCGAGACACAGCGGCAGCGTCATGAACCAGGCAAGACAGGTTTCCCACTCCATCGGAAAGGCGTGAAACTGTTCCAGCGTCCGCTCGATGATGCGGTGGTTGCGCGGCGTATGCTCGCGCAGCCAGTCGCGTTCGCTATCGCTGGGCGCCTGGTGGCAGTAGGCCAGGGCGTTGTACTCATGGTTGCCCATCACGATGTGCGCCTCGCCAGCGTCGACCATCCCCTTGGCGATGGAAACGGCAAGCCGGATGTCGGGGCCACGATCGATCAGATCCCCCAGAAAGATCACCTGGCGGCGGGGATGACGAAATACACCGTCTTCCGCCCGATAACCGAGCTTCTCGAGCAGCCTGACCAGGCTCCGACCGCAGCCGTGAACATCCCCGATCAGATCATAGCCATCGACCTCGCGTTGCTGGGCCATGTCAGTCTCCCAGCCTGCTGCTCCATCCCAGCTTGGAACGGCAGGCCTCGAAGAAACTGTGTCCGCGCGGATGGATCAGCGTCAGGCGCTCGGCGTGGCGACGAACGTAGAGTACGTCGTCGGGCTTGCAGACGACACGGGTCTGACCGTCGCAGCTGACATGCGGATAGGCCTGATTGATATCGCCGATCTGCACCCGGATCTCGCTGGCCGCATCGATCACGATCGGCCGGCTGGAGAGCGTGTGCGGGAACATCGGCACCAGCGTGATGGCTTCCAGCCCCGGATGCACGATCGGCCCGCCGCCGGATAGCGCATAAGCCGTGGAGCCGGTCGGCGTCGCCATGATCAGGCCGTCGGAGCGCTGTGAGTAGACGAAACGATCGTCGACGAACAGTTCGAACTCGATCATCCGCGCGGCCTTGCCGGGATGCACGACGACATCGTTGAGGCTGGTGCCGGAGCCGATCAGTCGTTCGCCACGATAGAGTTCCGCCTCGAGCAGGAAGCGGCGCTCGGTATCGTACTGGCCGTCCAGCACCTCGGCCACTTTCTGTTCGACCTCGTCCGGCAGAATGTCGGTCAGAAAGCCCAGCCGTCCACGATTGATGCCGAGCACCGGTACCGCGCTGTGACATAGCGTTCTCGCCGCGCCGAGCAGACTGCCATCGCCCCCCACCACGATCACCAGATCACACAGCGTACCCAGCTCTCGACGCCGGGCTTCACCGTGGCGATGGCCGGGAAGCAGCGCGGCGGTACGATCCTCGATCACCAGATCGAGACCACGACGCTCGAGAAAGATCATCAGACGCTTGAGCGTCTCGACGACCTTGTCGCTGCCCAGGCGGCCAATCAGACCGATGGTGTTGAACGATTCCATACAAGGTGTCTCTCGCGACGTGACGGCCGGCCATTATGCTGGCTGCTCTCGTCCGCCGGCAAACGAGGCTCGGATGCGGGCAAAAAAAGCAGGATAGTTTCTCTGCTAACTTCTAAAAATCCTTTATACTTTAGCCGGCCTGGCATGTGGAATACGGGCAAGCGTAGCCACACCATCGAGCTGTTTCGTCGATGTTTTTTGGCCTGATGCAATATCAGAGCAACGCAGAAGCAGCCGCCAGGTGCACCAAACCGCTCTCATCAGGAGACAACAACCTCATGTCCCAATCTCGATCATTCAGGGCGGGCATCATCGTGCTGCTGCTGGGCTCGCTCGTCGGGCTCGCCGTGTCACTTTATGCCTATTTCACTCCGCTGACCGGGGTCAACGGCACGCTCGGCGCGCTGGTCGTCATCCTCTCGACGATCGCACTGGTCGTTCTGACGCTGGTGCTGGCACCGCTGTCATGCCGTAGCGGCCGCGTCGCGCTGCGTGTGCTGATCCTGCTGGCGCTCGTCGGCACCGGCTTCGCTGGGCTGCTGCTGCATCAGTGGTGGCTGACGGCCGCCATGGTGGTTGGCCTTATCGGTCTGCTGATGGACATGGCCAGCCCGACCGCCTCCACCAAAACAGTTCATTCATGAGGAGCCGATTCATGCCCATACCCTCGCCGACACTGTCCATACCCACGCTGAAAGCTACGGCACAGCGGCTGGGAATGGCCACGGCACTCGCGCTCTTGATCGCTCCCGCTCCACTGCTGGCGCAAGATCAGCCCACCGAATCCAGTCAGTCTTCGGCCAATAGCAGTGCCGGGGATTCATCAGCCGGAACTCAGGGCGCCACTCAGTCCGATACAACTCAGTCCGATGACGCTCAGAGCGACTCGACTCAAAGCGACTCTACTCAAAGCGAGTCGACACAGAGCGACAGCGCTGCCGACTCTCAGGATTCCGAAGACGTTGCCACGACGGACACCGGCGCCCGCAACGACAGCGATCGCCCGTCGATTCCGCTGGTGCCGGAAAACGCCACCTGGGACAGCTTCCACGGTCAGCTCAACGCTCAGAAGTACAGTCCCCTCGACCAGATTACGGCGGACAATGTCGGCGATCTCGAGAAAGTCTGGGAATTCCACACCGGCGACGTCTCCGACGGTTCCGGAGATACGCCGGCAAGCGTCTGGTCGGCGACCCCCGTCTTCGCCAACGACACCATCTATATCGGCACGCCCTTCTATCGCTTGATCGCGCTGGATCCGGGCACCGGTAAAGAGAAGTGGAGCTTCGACACCAAGTCTTCGCGCAAGGCCTTGACCCAGCCGGTGTTGAAGAACCGCGGCGTGTCCTATTGGGAAGCAGAAAACCCGGTCGCCGGTGAGCCGTGCCAGAAGATCGTCTACATGGGCACCATGGACGCTCAACTGTTCGCGCTGGACGCCGATACCGGCAAGCTCTGCAAGGGCTTCGCCGACAACGGCGTGCTCAACGTCAACCAGTGGAACGACACCCACGCCGTATGGCCGCTGTCCATACTGCAGCCACCGACCGTGGTCGGTGATCACCTGATGCTCGGTTGGGCCGGTATGGACTGGGCCTACGAACAGGCACCGCCGGGAACGATCTTCTCGCTGAACGCCCAGACCGGCGAGCTCGAATGGACATTCCAGGCGCTCTCCGACGAGATGCGCGAGAAGAGCGGTACCGCCAACGTCTGGACGCACATGTCTGCCGACCGCGAGAACGGCCTGCTCTATCTGCCGGTCTCTTCGCCATCTCCGAACTACTGGGGCGGCAACCGCACCGAAAAGGCACCGCTGGCGACATCGACCACTGCGCTGGATATCGATACCGGTAAAGTGGTGTGGTCTCGTCAGTGGGTTCACCACGATATCTGGGACTACGACATCAACTCCGCCCCGACGTTGATGGATATCACCGTCGACGGAAAAGAGATTCCGGCACTGGTTCAGGCGACCAAGCAGGGCTTCCTGTTCGTGGTCAACCGTCTGACCGGGGAAGACGTCTGGCCGATCGAGGAACGTCCGGTACCGCAGGGCGATGGCAGCGTCAAAGGCGAAGTCTATGCTCCGACACAGCCGTTCCCGACCAAGCCGGCGCCGCTGCTGGATCAGTCCAAGAAGCCCAAGATCTGGGGCCTCGCCGATGCCGTGGGCGGTGGCCAGTGTTCGCGTCTGTGGGACGATCTGACCTACGAAGGCATGTACACACCGCCGACCACCAAGGGAGAAGGCGCACTCTCCTATCCTGATAGTGCTGGTGGCGTGCAGTGGGGCGGTGTCGCGTACGACCCCCAGAGCCAGACCGCGATCGTCAATACCTCGCATATCGTGCAGACCATCAAGCTGTACAACCGCGAGGATTACAAAAAGGCCGATAGCGGCTCTGGCAACGAGAGTGGCTTCGCGCCGCAGGAAGGCGCGCCGTACGGCCTGCGCCTGCAGGTCGCGACGAACTGGCTGGGCATGCCCTGCTGGGAGCCGCCCTTCGGCGAGCTCGTGGCGATCGACATGCATACCGGTGACGTGAAATGGCGTCGTCCGATCGGGGCTTCTCAGCAGTACGGCTTCTTCATGCCAGAAAAATGGGGCTCGCCGACCATCGGTGGCCCGGCCGTGACGGCAGGCGGCGTCGTGTTCATCGGTGCCTCGATGGATGCCAAGCTGCGCGCCTTCTCGCTGAAGACCGGTGAAGAGTTGTGGGAAGACCAGGCCGAAGCACCGGCCGTGGCCAATCCCTCGGTCTACGAGTACAAGGGCCGCCAGTATGTTGCCTTCGTCGCCGGCGGCAACACGATCCTCAAGGATCAGGTTGGCGATCAGGTCGTGGTGTACGCCCTGCCGGAGGATTGATTCTCTAGTTCGGCAACACTGATGCGGTAACAGCCGCAATCGTCGTGACGGGGTGGGCCTTTGGCCCACCCCGTTTTACGTCAGGCCATCCAATAAACAGAACACCTCGCGCCTTTCATTCGATCACGCTCTCTCTCGATACTCGGTCAATCACCTCTCCACCAACAATAAAGAGGTCGCGACCGATGTCCCTCTCCCAACTGCTCAACTGGCGCCTGCACCTGCTGGTCGTCGTACTCTCGCTGTTCAGTGAATGGATCGGCATTCTCAAGATCCCGCTCGGACCCGGCGCCCTGCTGCTGTTGCCGTTGTTCTATGCCTTTATCCTCGGCGTACTGCTCAACCCCCATCTATTTGCGGGAACGAAGCGATTCCTGCCGGAAAGCGTCAGCCAGGCGGCTACCCCGCTGATCCTGATCTCGATCATGCCGTTCATCGCACGCTTCGGCTCGACCATCGGCCCGGCCATCGACCAGCTCATCAGCGCCGGCCCGGCACTGATCCTGCAGGAACTGGGCAACCTCGGCACCATGCTGGTGGCATTGCCGGTCGCGGTGCTGGTGCTCAAGATGGGACGCGAGGCCATTGGCGCGACCTATTCGATCGCTCGCGAGCCCAATATCGCGATCATCTCCGACAAGTACGGCCTCAAGGGGCCGGAGGGGATCGGCGTAATGGGCGTGTATGTCGTCGGCACCATGTTCGGCACGCTGTGGTTCGCGCTGATGGCCGGCTATCTGGCCTCGCTCGACTGGTTCGATCCACGCGCGCTGGCCATGGCCTGTGGTGTCGGCAGCGGCAGCATGGTGGCGGCCTGCTCCGGTGCGCTTGCCGGCGCCATGCCCAATCTCGCCGATGATCTGCTCGCTTTCGCTGGCGCCAGCAACCTGCTGACCTACGCCACGGGGCTTTACGTGTCACTGTTCATCGCGCTGCCCGTCGCGGAATGGCTGTATCGCCGCCTGGGCGGACGTAGTCGCGCCGATAGCATGGCGGGTGTCACCTCGGCCGATGGTGGCAGTCAGGGTGCAAACGACGACCTGACCGCCGAAGAACGTCCCGAAGCGAATCTCGGCAAGACCGCCGCGGTGCAGGCGATGGCCTGCGTAGTCGGCTGGATCGCCAATACCATCAACGGCTCCTCGCTGATCGACGCCCTGCCGGGCATGATCATTCTCTACATCATGACCCTGATCGGCCTGGTCATCACCCGCCTGGCACCGTTCTATCTGCCCGGCGTGGCCTGGGTATCACTGGTCAGCATCGTCATGACGTTGCCGTTCTTTCCGGGCAGCGGCTGGATCGTCGATCAGCTCGCCGCGGTCAATTTCCTGGCCATCGTCACGCCGGTGCTGGCCTACGCCGGACTGGCCCTCAGTCGCCGCGAGTTCACGATGTTCCGCCAGACCGGCTGGAAACTAATCATCATCTCGCTGCTGGTATTCACCGGCACCTATGTCGGTTCGGCGGTCGTAGCCCAACTGTTGCTGTAAGTCATTGACCGCCATTGTCGGAGGAGATCATGAACCAACCCGCTTCCTATCCCGATCCTGAAACGTTGATCGAGTGGCGCCACGACTTCCACCGCCATCCGGAGATCGCGTTCGAAGAGACTCGCACCAGTCAGCGCATCGCCGCGATACTACGTGAGCACGGTCTCGACCCGGTCACCGGCCTTGGCGGCGGTACCGGTATCGTTGTCACCATCGAGGGTAACCGAGGCCCGGGCCGTGCCATTGGTCTGCGTGCCGATATCGATGCGCTTCCGATCGAGGAGCTCAACGACGTCGACTACCGCTCGACGATACCGGGCCGCATGCATGCCTGCGGCCACGACGGCCACACCACCATGCTGCTGGGCGCGGCCTGCGCACTGGCGAGAAACCCAGACTTTGCCGGCCAGGTGCACTGTATTTTCCAGCCCGCCGAAGAGAGCGAAGGTGGCGGCCGCGTGATGGTCGAGGAAGGATTGTTCGAGCGCTTCCCGATGGCGGCGGTCTACGGCCTGCACAACTGGCCGGGACTCGCCGTCGGGGAAGCGGCCGTCCACGACGGCCCGGTGATGGCCGCGTTCGATGTTTTCACGCTCAGACTAACCGGGCGCGGCTGCCACGCCGCCATGCCGCATCTGGGCACGGACGTGGTGCTTTCCGCCTGCCAGCTGGCCAATCAACTGCAGGGGCTGATCAGCCGCGAGACCCCACCCCATCAATCCGCCGTGCTGAGCATTACCCAGTTTCACGCCGGCGACGCCTATAACGTCATTCCCGAGACGGTCGAACTGCGCGGCACCGTGCGCTGCTTCGATGCGGCGCTCAAGGCCAGGCTGGAGCAGCGCTTTCGCGATGCCGTGGATGCCACCGCCCAGTTTCACGGCCTCAAGGCCGAACTCGACTATCAGGCGCGCTATCCGGCGACGATCAACGATCCCGAGCACGCCGCGCGCTGCGCCGACGTGCTCGACACGCTCCCCGGTATCGCCAAGGTTCACCGCGACATGGCGCCCAGCATGGGGTCGGAAGACTTCGCCTTCATGCTGAACCAGTGCCCCGGCGCTTATGTCTGGTTGGGCAATGGCGATAGCGCCGCGCTGCACAACCCGGCCTACGACTTCAACGATGCCATCGCTCCCCTCGGCGTTGCCTACTGGCAAGCGCTGGTGAGGGAACTGCTGAGCGAGTGACACGACGCGCCGAGCAGAACGCTTCATTTTCAGACCCAGCCTGGAGAACTGCATGAAAATCACCGTCATCGGTCTTGGCCAGATGGGCGGCAACATGGCGCTGACACTCAAGCGCGCCGGCTTCGATGTCACCGGCAGCGACGTGTTCGAAGCCGCCCTCCAACGTCTCGCCGATCAGGGTGTTGACACCGTCACGCCCGACGCGATTCCGGCGAGCGACGTCTATCTGCTGTCACTGCCAACCTCCGATCATGTGCGTGAAGTCATCGAGACGTCCCCGGGCTTGCTCACACTGGCGCCCAGGGGCAGCGCGATCGTCGATACCTCCACCAGCGATCCGGTGGTGAGCCGCGAACTGGCGGCCAAGGTGATCGATGCCGGGCTCGAATGGCTGGACGCGCCGATCAGCGGCGGCCCCAAGGGCGCGGCGAGCGGCAAGCTCGGCATGCTGCTGGGCGGCGACATGGCAACGATCGAGCGCGTCATGCCGATGCTGGAAGCGATGTCCGCCAGACGCACCCACGTGGGCGGCCCGGGCAGCGGCCACGTCGTCAAGCTGGCCAACAACTACCTCTGCGCCGCCCACCTGATCGCCACCGCCGAGGCGGTCACGCTGGCCGCCAAGGCGGGAGTCGACCCGGCGGCCTGCCTGGCCGGTCTTAACAGCGGCTCCGGTCGCAGCGCCATCAGCGAGATCAACTTCCCCGAATGGATTCTCTCCGGGCGCTTCGACTCCGGCTTTACCAGCGGTCTGATGCGCAAGGACCTGCGCCTGGCGCGCGATGCCGCCGCGGGTCTCGACCTCGACCTGGCGCTGTTGGATCAAGTGGTCGCTCGCTGGCACGCCAACGCCGATCGGCCGGCGGATGCCGACGATTTCAATCACATTACCTCGCCGATTCTGGCCCAGGCCGGCATCGATTTCGCCCCTTCCGCCGCCGACGATGAAGAGACCTCCGCATGAATGAACTGAACCGTCAGGCACAGCAAACCCTGCATCGTCTTCTCACCCAATTCGGTTTGTCGCTGGAAGCCGGAGACACGCCCTGCTCCAACTGGATCAATGGCGATCTGGTCACCGGCCAGGGCGATGCCATCAGGCTGACGAACCCGGCGACTGGGGCTGAGCTGATCAACTATCGAGATGCCGGCGCCGAACTGCTGAATCAGGCCGTCGAAGCCGCTGTACGTGCCCAGGTCGAATGGATGGCGCTGACCGCCAGCGAACGGGGTCGACGCATGAACACCGCCGTCCGTCGACTGGAGGGCCACGAAGAAGACCTCGCCCAGCTCGAGAGCGTGATCGCCGGCAAGCCGATTCGCGATTGCCGGGGCGAAGTCGGCAAGGTCCGCGAAATGTTCGAGTACTACGCCGGCTGGTGCGACAAGCAGCATGGCGAAGTCGTCCCGGTGCCTACCTCGCATCTCAACTACGTGCGCCACGTTCCGTTCGGCGTCGTCGGCCAGATCACGCCCTGGAATGCGCCGATGTTCACCTGCGCCTGGCAGCTTGCCCCGGCCCTTGCCGCGGGCAACGGGGTCGTGCTCAAACCCTCGGAGCTAACGCCATTCTCTTCGGTCGTCATCGCCCGCCTGCTCGAATCCGGCGGCCTGCCGCAAGGCCTGATCAACATCGTCAACGGCCTCGGCCCAACCACCGGCGCGGCGCTGACCGGCCATGACGGCATCAGCAAGCTGGTGTTCGTCGGCTCGCCGGATAGCGGCCGCCTGATAGCCGAAGCCGGCGCCCGTCGGCTGGTGCCCAGCGTGCTCGAGCTCGGCGGCAAATCCGCCAATATCATCTTCAGCGATGCCAGGCTCGACGACGCCGTGGCGGGCGCGCAGGCGGCGATCTTCGCGGCGGCCGGGCAGAGCTGCGTGGCCGGCTCGCGACTGCTGATCCAGCGCGACATTTTCGACGCCGTGGTCGAACGCGTCGGCCGTGCTGCCAGCCAGATCGCCGTTGGCCTGCCCGCCGAGGAAGCGACCCGGATGGGACCGCTGCAGAACGCGCGCCAGTTCGAACGCGTGACCGGCATGATCGAACGCGCCTGCGCTGCCGGGGCTCGCATCGTTAGCGGCGGCGCCCGCCCTGCGGACCTGCCAGAAGGGGCGGACGGCTACTATCTCGCGCCCACGGTCCTCGCCGATGTCGATGCGTCGATGGAAATCGCCTGCGAGGAAGTCTTCGGTCCGGTCGTGGTGGCAATGCCGTTCGATGACGAAGCCGATGCCATTCGGCTCGCCAATGCAACTCGCTTCGGCCTCGCCGGTGCCGTCTGGACGCAGGATCCGGCCCGGGCGCATCGCGTCGCCGCTCAGCTGCGCGCCGGCACCGTCTGGATCAACAGCTACAAGGCGATCAATGTGATGTCGCCCTTCGGCGGCTTCCGCGACAGCGGTTTCGGCCGCTCCAGCGGACTCGACGGCTTGCGCGAATACACGATTCCCCAAAGCGTATGGGTCGAGACCGGCCTCGAGGCCAGCGTCGCCATGGGGTATGGCAGCGGCCAAGGGTAGCGATCTGGGCGCGGTCGACAGTAAGAAACCGGCAAGCCTGAGCCATCGGGCTGCCGTGAATCTCGCCTCATGGACCCAATACGTCGAAAGATACCGACCGTGTCGTGGCAGAGCCGGATCGAGAGAGCGGTGCCGAAATGAGAAAAAGCGCGGCCGATCCCGTACCCTACCCATCTCTTATCTCGATATTAGGCAATACTGCAGACAACGACACCATCGGACGGACGGCTCATGAGCTTCGGTATCGATCACCCTTTACTGGCGGTCAGTGATCTCGATCATGCCGCCCGAGCAGCCACGGATCTGGGTTTCACCGTCAACGCGCGCCATCAGCACCCGTGGGGCACGGACAATCATCTGCTGTTTTTCAGCAATAATTTCATCGAATTGATCGGTATCGGGCGCCCCGAATGCCTCGATTACCAGGACGATAACGGCTTCCAGTTCGGCCGGCTGATCGAGGCCCGTCTGAAGGCGGTCGGCGACGGTATCGCCATGGTGGCGCTCGATAGCAACAGCATTCAGCGCGATCATGCGCTGGTGGCATCGCGAGGATTTACCGAGGCGTGTCCGATCATTTTTCGACGCACGACCCACCTGCCAGGCGGACGCGACGAAGAGGTCAGCGTGGCGCTGGATATCCTGCATGATGCAGAACGCCCCTTCCTGACCCAGTTCCTGTGCCAGCAGCTGCGTCCGGAACTGTTTCGTGTCGACCCGACCCAGGAATCGCATGCCAACACCGCCACCTCGATCGCCGACATCTGGTACGTCAGCGATGATCCCGGCTATGACGTCGAATACTTCAGACGCATTCATGGCCCCCAGGCCGTACGCGGCGGCGACACCGAATGGACCATTCATACCCACAAGGGCGACTGCCACCTGCTCGATCGCCGAGCCCTGGCGGAAACCTTCCCCAGCCTGGGGGATCTGGAAGAGCAGCCGCCACGAGCCGTGGCGCTGACGTTGACCTGCCGGGACCTGAATGCCGCCATCACGCAATGGGAAGCTGTCGGCATCGACTACCACCGCCACAGCGAAACTCAGGCCGATATCGCGCCCGGCGTGCTCGGCACGCTGCTGCGTTTCGAGCAGCGCTGAACGTTTCAGTCAGATCGGCCTGACAGCGAGCGGAATGCCTGCATCCACGAACCGAGATGACGCAACAGCTTGAGACTCGCTTGAGGTTGGCGCCGACCCACCCGAGTGACCATGTGGGCCTGGGAATTCTGAAACAGTGCCGACGCCACCGGCAAGGCAACGACATTGCCTTCGCCCAGTTCGTGGGCAACGGCAAAGCGAGGCAGTAGCGTGATGCCCATACCCGCCACCACCGCGCGACGCAGCACGGCCATCGAATTGGTCTCCACGGCCACCTGCGGCCGCAACCCCGCCTGCACGAAGGCCTGATCCACCAATCGGCGCACGCCGTGGCCCGGCTTCCAAAGCGCCATGGGGGTTTCGCTGAGCCGTTGCAGCGAGATCGGCTGCGATTCCCGGGCCAGCGCATGATCCACGGGGCAGATCGCCAGCAGCGGCTGGCCACTGGAAGCCCAGAAGCGAATCTGCGGGTGCACTCGCTCGTGGAACATCAGCCCGATATGTGCCCGATCCTCGACCACGGCTTCGATGATCTCGTCGGTGCTGCCCTGCTCGATGTCCAGACGCACGCCTCGGTAGCGCTCGGCAAAAGCTTTCAGCGGGGCATCGATCAGATCGTTGATGAACCCCTCGCCGACGACCAGCGAGATGGTGCCTGTCTCGAGCCGCTGGTACGCCTCCAGCCGACCGATGAATGCATCGTCGAGGTCTCCTCGCTGGCGACAGTAATCCAGCGCCATCTCGCCCACCGGTGTGGGCCTGATCCCTCTCGGCGTGCGTTCGAGCAGCGGCGCTTCGAAGGCAGATTCCAGCAGTGCAATCTGCCGGCTGACCGCCGACGGCGCGATGCCGAGCCTGGCCGCGGCCTTGCGCAGCGAGCCGGATTCGACCGTGACCCGAAAATAGACCAGGCGCTGATGAGGAATATCCATGGTTGATGACCGAGAAGCGGGAACCGTTGCCTCGATTAGCCCACTAACCCCTGGTGACGTCAACGCCTCGCTCCATCCTGGCTGAGCCTTTCCGGCTCGACTTTTGCCACGGGATGCTGGCAATGTTGTCCAGTCAGGGCTGAAAACGAGCGGCGAAGGTCTTCACACGGCGTCTTTCGCTGACGCCGATGTTCTAACCAGAAGAATGTCTTACCAGGACGATGTCTTAACCAGGAGTCAATGCATGTTCATCGCCATGAACCGCTTTCGCGTCAACCCGGAACGCACCCAGGAATTCGAAACGATATGGCTGGAGCGAGAAACGCACCTTCAGGACCTGCCCGGGTTCGTCGAATTTCAGATGCTGCGTGGCCCCCAGGAAGAAGATCACGTTCTCTACGCCTCACATACCGTGTGGCGCACTCGCCAGCATTTCGAGGACTGGACGCATTCTGAAGCCTTCCGTGCCGCTCATGCCAACGCCGGCCAGAGTCGACGCGAAGGTCTTTATCTAGGCCCGCCCAAGTTCGAGGGTTTCGAGGTCATTCAAACGATCGGCACCGATGACCAGGCTGTCTAATCGGCGATACCGGGGTCTGTCCCGCTACCTTGCGCTAACCGTTCTATTGTTGGGCTGTACTTCAGCGTTGGCCGGGCCGCCGCCCACCAAAGCCGAAATCGCCAGGCAGAAGGCCGAACGGCTCGAGCGGCGCGTCGTCGAAACGGATCAGATAGCGCCGGCTCCCGCCGCGATACGACTCACGCCCGAGGGAACGCAGGCCGTCGATCCCAACGGGCGAGCCCCCCTGGACGACGCGATCACCTGCCTGGCCCGGTCGATCTACTGGGAGGCCAAGGGCACCGACTCGCAAGAAATGCAGGCGGTCGCCAACGTGATCATGAATCGACTGGGCGATCCGACCTTCCCTTCCACGCTGTGCGGCGTCGTTCAGCAGGGTTCGGAGACCGGCCGCTGCCAGTTTTCCTGGTGGTGTGACGGGCGGCCCGACGAAGCCGACGAACCCAAGGAATATACAACGGCCAGAGAAATGGCTCGGCGTGCACTCAACGGAACGCTGCCGGACATCACCCACGGCGCGCAGTTCTTTCATCATCGCAGCATCGGGCCGGGCTGGATGGCGACGCTGGTCAAGACGACACAGACGCACGAGTTCAGTTTCTATCGCCTTCCGGGATGAGCGCGGGCATTGATCGAACGATCTGCCCGCTCCGAATCAACGGACGTCACCGCCGTGGCCGCGAAATCTAGGGGCTAGGCATACGACATCCGGCGCCACGATCGAGCCGCTTCCGACTAAGGCGCCGGACCACACCCATCGAGCCATGATGACTCACGACTCAGAACCTGACGCACTATTCGACGCCTTTCACCCGACGGCAGAGCCGTTGCGCCAGGATCTGGTGCCACTCCGCCAGCTCTGGGTGCGCGACATCGCCTGGCTGCTGCACGCGCCGGATATGGCGACCCTCGATGCGACGTCCGGCTATTTCGGCCGCCCCACATTGGCAGAGCTCGGCCTCGATGAGCCTCGCCGAAGACGTTGCTGGCTGCTGACGCAGGAATCACGCACAGCCAGTTTCGAGGCCCATCATCAGGCGCGCCGTTCCCATCGCCTGGGCATCTATCATGAGTCGCTGTGGCAATGGGTTCTGGATCACGCGCCCCGCACCCGGTTACTGGCCCACAACGTGACGCTGCGCGAGGACAGGCAGACGCTCGGCGAACTCGACCTGCTGTATGCCACCGAAGCGTCCACGGCGACGACTGAAGCCGAGCACGAGCCGCTGATCTACCATGTCGAACTGGCCATCAAGTTCTTTCTTGGCCTACCCGAAGGACCCGGCGACGAACGAAATGCCGCGCGCTGGATCGGCATCGGCAGTTTCGACTCCCTGGCGATCAAATGCCATCGCCTCGAGTTCCATCAGTTACCCAAGGGGCGATCGCCAGCCGCCCAGCATCAGCGCCAGCGGCTCGGCGCCGGAGGACCGCTGCACCAGCGGATCATCATGCCCGGGTTTCTCTATCACCCCTGGCATCAGCGCCTGCCGCTGCCGACGCTAGCCAATGAGGGCGTCTGGCAGGGCCTGTGGTGCTCCCATCGGTGCTGGGCCGCCCTGGCTCGGCGGTTACCCGAGGCGACTACCGGCCACTGGCTGATCAAACCCCACTGGCTCGCGCCACCGATAATGGCGCCGATGTCCCTGGCAGAGCTGAGTGCTGCGCTCGCCGACCACTTTTCGCTTCACGGCTCACCCAGGCATCTGTTGCTGACCCTGCCGGACGGTCGCCATTGCCGGGTTTTCGTGGTCAGGAACGACTGGCCGCCGGCGTTGCCGTTGCCACCCCGCTGCGCTTCGCCCAGCGCGCATTGAGCCACAGCGAACCGGCGAGAATCGCAGCGCCGACGCACAACCGGGCCAGATCGGCGTCACGATTCCAGATCAGCAGATTGACGATCAGACCCGCGGGAATCAGCGCGTTGTTCATGATGGCCAGGGTACCGGCATCGACGCGGCAGGCACCCTTGTTCCAGAGAAAATATCCCAATCCGGAGGCCGCGATCCCCAGCCAGCCCAGCACACCCCACTGCAGCGGCGTGGACGGCAGTTTCGTCGCATCGCCGAGGATCCAGAACGCCGGCACTGCCAGACACAGCGCCCCCAGATAGAACCAGCCGAAAAGGTGGCGATGCGCCACGCCGCTTGGCAAACTGCGCGCCAGATGGCGATAGCCGACCTGGCCAAAAGCGAAACTCAGGTTGGCCCCCTGCACGACCAGAAAACCCAACCAGTAGTCGCTGGTCACGCCGTCGTAGCGAATGACCGCGGCCCCTGCCACGGCCACGATTGCCACCAGCAGGTAGCGCGGCGAAAAGCGTCGTGCCAGCAGATCATCGATCAGGGTGATGTAGAGCGGCGTGAAGATGGTAAACAGCAGGACTTCGGGTACGCTCAGCAACAGGAAGGATTGATAGAAGAAGAGATACATCACGCCAAGCTGCACGCTACCGATCGCCATCAGCCCCAGGCGAACGGGCCAGCGTAATGCGGCGGGGCGCAGAAAGGGAAGAAATACCAATGTCGCCAGGATGATGCGGGTCATGACGGCGAAGTAGCTGTCGACTTGTCCCGAGAGATAGACGCCGATCAGACTGAACGAGAAAGCCCATAGCGCCGTGACGCCAACGAGATACGACATGAACGGTAAACCTTCAAAAGAGCCAAAGTTGACAGCCATTATACGGCTACGTCGACTTTTGCCCAAGCTCTCGCGCTTCGAATTCGACGCACGCTCCGGTGAAGCGTCGCACGTCGGCTGGAACGGTCACGGCGAAGGCTCGCTCGACATCACGCAAGAGGACAACCATGTGCGGTTCTTCGAGTCGGGTACTTTTATGGTCGCCGGTGGGAGTCGTAGCGTTCCCATGCGTAACGTCTACCGCTGGGAGCTCTTTGATGACCGCGTCGGGCTTTTCCACGAAAGACGCGGGGTCGAAGCGGCCGTTCCGCTGTTCGATCTGATCGCGGAGAGCGATGACACTCTGGTCAATGCCGAAGTTCATCAGTGCGCGGCGGACGCCTATAGCGCCAGGCTGGTGCTGACGCCGGAAGGACTGGACCTCGAATGGCGAATCGTCGGTCCGCGCAAGGACGAGCGAATTCTCTATCACTATCGATGATTAATCACTACCGATGATGAATAACTACCGGCGATGAATGGGAGTTCCATCGCGTCTTCAGGAGAGTCAGGAGATCCCCTGAAAAGCCCCTGCTCTGAGACGACGACGGCTTCCCGAAGGAAGCCGTCGTGACTGTCTCGAAGGACTGTCTCGAAGGACTGTTTCGAAGGACTGTGTCGAAGCGGTGCCTCAACGCGTTGCGATGATCCAGATCGCGTGGATGATACCGGGAATATAACCCAGCAGCGTCAGCACGATGTTGATCCAGAACTGCAACCCCAGACCGACCTGCAGGAATACTCCCACCGGCGGTAGAATGATAGCGATAATGATACGAATGATGTCCATGTAGCCTCCTTTGCCCAGAACGACATCTTTATTGATTTTCGACAATCCATTGCGGCGCCTCGAGAATAGAGATCCCACTCCCGAGGGCAAATTGACGAAAGCTTTGGTTACTCTTGCTTCACCCCGTGTAGAGCATAGTGCCCATCAACGCCGAACGCAGCCTTTCATTGATCACGCTCCTTGTCATTTATCTCGCTCTTCGCATCGCGCCCTTTGGCGCGACCCCGATCGCCTACCTTGCTATGGATCGAGCGTGAATCGGAAGCCAGTTCGTCGTGGTGGCGCTCCCAGTCTTCCCAGTCATGCGGCGTTCCACTGCGGGGGCCATGTTCCGCGGCCTCGCGGGCACGGGCCCAGGCTTTCTCCTCGAGCGATTGAGGCTTTTCTTCCTCCTTGTCGAGCGAGATCCCCTGCTTGGCCATGTAGTCTTTTGCATTCATGAGCTGATTCTCCTGTTCGCGCCTGAGCGGTACGACGAACCACTCACATGAGGAGCCGATTTACGGTATCGACTCGTTCACGGCTGCGCCACGACGGCAAAGGCAGTTACGACACTGACCTCTGATATGGCGTCGAAGTCCCGGGAGTTCAAGCCTCCCGCGTCTGAAAGGATTCCAGCCTGAGCAGACTGCCAAGATGAACGACAAAGTGACGAGTGCAAATTCTGCGGACAAATGGAGACTATGCACTATAGTTAATGTGTCTTGACCGTAGTAAAGCGCGATGCCGTTCTCCTCCACAAAAGGAATTTGTCATGAGAAAGAATCTGATCACCGCTTCACTGACCGCCCTGATGCTGATGGGTTTCGCTGGCGGCGCCATGGCGCAGAGCGATGCAATGCAGGAAGCCGAGAACGCCAATGACAAGCCTCTCGCCGAAGGCAGCGGCGTGACCGCCTCCGGCAAGGAAGATACCGACAAGGAAAGCGGCCACAGCGATGCCGCCAACCAGTCGCTCGATGCCGTCGACTCCGAGACCGATGAAGCCACTGATGTTTCCGACTCGAAAGAACTGGACGACATCAACGCCGAGGGCCAGAGCGACGCCGCAGGGGACGCTATAGAAAGCCAGTAACTTTCAATAGTCAGGAGCTTTCGATAGCTAGAAACTTTCGAAAATCAGAAACTTCCGAATGCCAGTTCCTGATTATTGTCAGATAGCTTCAACACGCTTGAAACCAGTGACGAACCCACCCTTCCGGTGGGTTTCGTCGTTATAGGGCTCAGCGCGTGGGATAGCGGTAACGCAGCAACCGGCTCCCGCCGGATTTCCATTTATGTCAGACTTCGCCTTTCTTTTGTTATCAGGCCTTTGTCAGCAGGAGCCCTTCCACGCATGCTGGATCGCATTCGCATCGTTCTCGTCCAGACTTTCCATCCCGGCAACATCGGTGCCAGCGCACGTGCCATGAAGACCATGGGCCTGAGCGATCTGGTACTGGTGTCGCCACGCCAGTTTCCCGATGAAGAAGCGACTCGGCTCGCCGCTGGCGCGACCGATCTCATCGACGACTGCCGTGTCGTCGAAACGCTTTCCGAGGCGATCGGCGACTGTGTCCAGGTCATCGGTGCCAGCGCTCGTCTACGCAGCCTGCCCCTTCCCTGCTACCACGCGCCGGATCTCATGGCAGCGGAGCTGTGGCAGCGCCTACCGGAAGGGCCCGTCGCGATCATTTTCGGGCGAGAGCGCTACGGGTTGACCAACGAGGAAATCGGCCACTGCACCCATCAGTTGAATATCCCCGCCAATCCCGACTATGGCGTGCTGAACCTTTCCCAGGCGGTGCAGATCGTCGCTTATGAAGCGTTCAGACAGTCCCGAATGCACGGAGAGGCGCAACAGACCCCCAGAGCGGCCGGCCCCTATCCTACCGTCGAGCAGCTCGAACACTTCTATGGTCATCTCCATCGAGCCCTGGATAGCGCCGGGTTCCTGACCCAGCCCCATGCCAAGACGGAGGCCCATCTTCGAGCGCTGTTTACCCGCGCCGAACCCAGCCGCAAGGAGCTATCGATTCTGCGTGGGGTTCTCAATGCGCTGGAAAGCCGCAGTCCATCAGAGTGAAGGGAATACGCTGGGTGCCTCGGAAAAACCGCCCCGAAAAAGCACTTTGACAGTGGAGCCGTCGCGATAGAGAATGGGAATCACTCTCATCAAAAATGGCGATGACGACGATGATAACCGAGCGCTCCCAGCTCTACTACACCTGCGTCTTTCTCCAGGTGTCGTTCCGGGCCATTGGGAATTCGATAACGGCGGCCGACGATGAAACTCGGCGTTGCTGGCTGGACGCCCAGACACTGCAATTGCTGCTCGGTGAACTCCAGCGCTGCCGCCAACAGGCATCGCCGTTTCGCGATCTTCACTCGCCGCTGGACCAGGCAATCTATCACTGCGGTCTGCTGATGGCCCAGTGCCCCGGGGCCCTCGATCAGCGACTGTGTCGGCATCATCTCGACGCTATTTGCCTGCCACTGGGCCAGGCCATCGACCAGCTCGCCGGAAAGCCGACGCTGGCGACAAAACCATCACCCAAAGCAGACCGGCGATTTCGCCACTGGTTCGGGCGCTGAGCGCCTCGGGCTCGAACCGATTGACCACATGGTTATGCCTGACGGTGACGCATAAAAAAACAGCGCCCGGAGGCGCTGTTTTCTGAGGGATAGAACTAATTTAGAGAATCAGTCCTGGCCCATCTGCTGCTTGATCAGATCACCGATGGTAGTCGGGCCGTTGGGCTCCGCTTCCTGGTCACGCGTCTTGCCCGGCGCACGACGCGGCGCCTCGACCTGGTCTTTCGCCTTGATCGAGAGATTGATCACGCGGCTCTTGCGATCCACGCTGACAATCCGTGCTTCGACGCTGTCGCCTTCGTTCAGCACGTTGCGCGCGTCTTCGACACGGTCAGCGCTGATTTCGGAGGCCTTGAGCACGGCCACGACATCAGTCGCCAGCTCGACATGGGCTTCCTTGGCATCGACTTCGACGATGCGGCCCGTAACGAGCGCGCCCTTGTCGTTGACGGCCAGGAACTCGGAGACCGGATCGGACTCGAGCTGCTTGATGCCCAGCGAGATGCGCTCACGCTCCGGATCGATCGACAGGATGACCGCTTCCGCTTCATCGCCCTTCTTGAACTGACGAACCGCTTCTTCGCCGGTTTCGCTCCAGGAGATGTCGGAGAGGTGAACCAGACCGTCGATGCCGCCTTCAAGACCGATGAAGATACCGAAGTCGGTGATCGACTTGATGGTGCCGGCAACGCGGTCGCCCTTGTTGTAACGGCCGCTAAAGTCTTCCCACGGGTTGGTGGTGCACTGCTTGATACCCAGGGAAATACGACGACGCTCTTCGTCGATGTCGAGAATCATGACTTCGACTTCATCACCGACCTGAACCACCTTGGACGGATGGATGTTCTTGTTGGTCCAGTCCATTTCAGAGACGTGAACCAGACCTTCGACACCCTCTTCCAGCTCGGCGAAGCAGCCGTAGTCGGTCAGATTGGTGACGCGAGCGTTGACCTTCATGCCTTCCGGATAGCGGTCGACGATGTTGACCCACGGATCTTCGCCCAGCTGCTTGAGACCCAGAGAAACGCGGTTACGCTCACGGTCGAACTTGAGCACCTTGACATTGATCTCGTCGCCGACGGCAACGATTTCGCTCGGATGCTTGATACGCTTCCAGGCCATGTCGGTGATGTGCAGCAGGCCATCGACGCCGCCGAGGTCGACGAAAGCGCCGTAGTCGGTCAGGTTCTTGACGATACCGATGATCTGCTGGCCTTCCTGCAAAGTGGCGAGCAGCGCTTCACGCTCGGCACTGTTCTCGGCTTCGAGCACGGCACGGCGGGAAACGACGACGTTATTGCGTTTCGGGTCGAGCTTGATGACCTTGAAGTCCAGCTCTTTGTGCTCGAGGTGCGCGGTATCGCGGACCGGACGCACGTCGACCAGTGAACCCGGCAGGAAGGCGCGGATAGAGGCGACGTCGACGGTGAAACCACCCTTGACCTTGCCGTTGATCACGCCCTTGACGATCTCGTCCTTCTCGAAGGCCGCTTCCAGCTCTTTCCACGCTTCGGCGCGCTTGGCCTTCTCGCGTGACAGGCGAGTCTCGCCGAAACCATCTTCGACGGCTTCCAGCGCGACCTTGACTTCGTCACCGACCGCAATGGTCATTTCGCCATTGTCGTCGCGGAACTGCGCCACGGGGATCTGCCCCTCGGACTTCAGGCCAGCGTTAACAGTGATCCAGTCGCCTTCGATGTCAACCACGGTCGCCATGACGATGGCACCGGGTTCCATGTTGATGTCCTGGAGAGACTGTTCAAATAACTCAGCAAAGCTTTCGCTCATGTGATTCCTACGTGATCAACGTTGATGACGGTCAAACCGTCTTCCTCCGTACCACCAGCGAGCACGGGCCTTATCGACATATCCCTGGGGATGTTAGCGCTGGTTCGACCTGCAACGACTTGCCAGTCGGATCGTTGCACGTCATGACATCTTGCCAGGGGCCCCGGAACGGAAGTGCGTCGTCAGCTGGTGCCGTCCAAAACCGATCGTCGCCAATCCTGCAGGCTTCAGACCAGGTTCCGTTCGGCGAGCAGCGTCTCGATACGCTCCACGACTTCCGGTATATCCAACTGCGTCGTGTCCAGCTCCACCGCGTCTTCAGCGGGTTTGAGCGGAGCCACGGCACGCTGCATATCACGCGCATCGCGCGCTTGGATTTCTTTCAAAAGGGTCGAGAGTCTAGCATCTTCCCCTCCCTGCTGCAATTGGAGCAAGCGTCGCCGCGCCCGCTCCTCGGCGGAGGCGGTCAGGTAGATCTTGAGCGAGGCGTCGGGAAAGACCAC
Organism: Salinicola halophyticus; assembly: GCF_003206695.1. GTDB lineage: Bacteria > Pseudomonadota > Gammaproteobacteria > Pseudomonadales > Halomonadaceae > Salinicola > Salinicola halophyticus. The sequence goes on from NZ_PZJN01000010.1 coordinate 141,790, forward strand.
CGTTCCCATGTCGCGGCCGTCGGCGACCAGCCCGGGCGCCTGACAAAAATCCCGCTGACGCTGGAGCAGTGCCTCGCGTACCGGGGGCAGCGCCGCGACCTGGGAAGCGGCACTACCGACCCCCTCGCTGCGAATCGCCTGGGTCACGTCGTCGCCTTCCAGCAGAATCTGCATCGCGCCATTCTCGACCGCGAACACCACGTCGAGATTCTGGGCCTGCTCAGAGAGCGCCCGGGCGTCATCGACGGCAACGCCATTGCGCAGCGCGGACAGCGCGGTCAGTCGATAGAGCGCGCCGCTGTCCAGCAGATGCCAGCCCATGTGTTCGGCGATCATCCGACTGATGGTGCCCTTGCCGGCGCCACCCGGGCCATCGATAGTGACGATTGGTGCGGCCTCGCTCATGTCGGGGCCTCCGTCAGTTCGAGCCCGACCCTGTTCGCCAGTGAAACGAATCCCGGGAAAGACGTCGCCACGTTGGCACAGTCGTCGATAGTGATCGGGCCGTCGGCGCGTAGCGCGGCAATGGTAAAGGCCATGGCGATACGATGATCGCCCAGGCTATCGACCTGACCACCTCGATAGTTGGCGGCGTCGCCACCCTTGCCGACGACATCGATACCGTCATCGTAGACGGTGGTGTCGACGCCCAGGATGGTGAGACCGTCGGCCATCGCCTGGATCCGATCGGACTCCTTGACGCGAAGTTCCTCGGCGCCCCGTAGCCGGGTCGTGCCCTCGGCGTTGGCCGCGGCGACGAACAGCGCTGGGAACTCGTCGATCGCCAGCGGCACCTGGTCGACGGGAATGTCGATCCCCTTCAACGGCGCGTAGCGAATGTTTAAATCGGCGACCGGTTCGCCGCCGACTTCCCGCGGATTTTCCAGCCGCAGATCGGCGCCCATCGCCTTGAGAATATTGATCACGCCGATACGGGTCGGGTTGACGCCGACGTGCTCGAGGACGAGATCGGAACCCGGCGTGATGGCCGCGGCGACCAGAAAGAAAGTCGCCGACGAGATGTCGGAGGGCACGTCGATCGGCGCGCTGGTGAGCTCGCCGCCGCCCTGCAGCATCGCCAGGTCGCCATCGCGGTCGACCTGGTAACCGAAGCCGTTGAGCATGCGCTCGGTGTGATCGCGGGTCGGTGCCGGTTCCCGCACGCGGGTCTCGCCCTCGGCGTAGAGACCGGCCAGCAGCAGGCAGGATTTAACCTGGGCGCTGGCCATCGGCATGTCGTAGTCGATGCCTTTCAGCGGCTGACCGCCGTGAATCTTCAGCGGCGGGCGTCCGCCTTCGGCGGTATCGATCTTCGCCCCCATCAGCCGCAGCGGATCGGCGACTCGTGCCATCGGCCGCTTGGTCAGCGAGGCATCGCCGGTCAGCTCGGTATCGAATGCCTGCCCGGCGAGAAGGCCGGTAAACAGACGCATGGCGGTGCCGGAATTGCCGACGTAGATCGGCCCCGCCGGCTTTTTCAGTCCATTCAGGCCCACGCCGTGGATGGTCACGCGCCCCTGGTGCGGGCCTTCGATCGCCACGCCCATGTCACGGAACGCCTGCAGCGTCGCCAGACTATCCTCGCCCTCGAGGAAGCCCTTGACCTCGGTAATACCGTTGGCCAACGCCCCGAGCATGATCGAGCGATGAGAAATGGACTTGTCGCCGGGAACGCGAATTCGGCCGCTGACCGAACCGCCGGGCGACACCCGGTACTGAACCTGTCGTGCTTCCATGGTCTGATAACTCGTCTGATTCAACAGCGTTTCGAAATAATGTCTGGCGTGGCTGGCCCGGTCGAACGTGCCCAGCATGGCGTCGCTATCGCCCTGCTCCACGGCCGTCCGCAGCCGGGCGAGCCCGGCCTCGAAATCGTCCAGCGCCGCCAGCAGTGCGCCGCGATTGGCGGTGAAGATGTCGCGCCACATGACCGGATCGCTGCCGGCGATCCGGGTGAAGTCGCGAAAACCACCGGCCGCATAGCGAAAGATATCCAGGCGCTCGTCCTGCCGCGCCAGGGTATCGACCAGCGAAAACGCCAGCAGGTGCGGCAGGTGGCTGGTTCGCGCGAGCACCTGGTCATGTCGGTCCACCGGCATCTCCAGCACTTCGGCGCCACAGCGTTGCCAGAGTGCGCGCACGGTGGCGACGGCGCGAGGCGCCGTGACAGCTTCCGGGGTCAGAATGACCTTGTGATGACGATAGAGCTCGGGATTGGCCGCGGCCACACCGCTCTTCTCGGAGCCGGCGATCGGATGACCGGGCACGAAATGCGGCGGCATATGGCCGAAGGCTTCTCGCGCCGCATCGCAGACCCGGCGCTTGGTGCTGCCGACGTCGGTCAGGATGCGATCGCCGATCAGCGCCACCAGCTGCGCGAAAACCTGACTCATGGCCAATACCGGCACCGCCAGCACGACGACATCGCTCTTGGCCACCAATGGGGCCAATTCGCCACCGCCCTCGTCGATCAATCCCATCTCGAGCCCGGTGGCGATCTCGTCGGGATTCGGGTCGCATGCCAGGATTCGGCCGCGATAGCCATTGGCCTTGAGCGCGGCGGCCAGCGAGCCGCCGATCATGCCGAGCCCCACGATCAGCAGCGTCGGCTCGACAACCGTTGTATCGCCTCCCCCCATCCTAAAGCACACCCACCGGATAGGAGCCGAGCACTTTCATGTCCTGAGCGCGACGGCGGACTTCATCCAGCACGCTGGCGATCTCGGGCTGATCGAGATGGCCCTTGAAATCGATGAAGAACACGTAGTTCCAGGCGCCGGTTCGAGACGGTCGCGTCTCTAGCCGTGTCATGTCGACTCCGTGGCGATGGAACGGCTCGAGCAGACCGTGAAGCACACCGGGCTCGTTGCGCATGGCGACCACCACCGTGGTCTTGTCGGTACCCGAGGGCGGCACCAGCTCGTTGCCGATGATCAGAAAGCGCGTGGAGTTGTCCGGGCGGTCCTCGATCTTCTCGGCGACGTGATCGAGCCCGTAGAGCTGGGCGGCCATGTCGCCGGCGATCGCCGCGCTGTGCCACTCGGTCTTGACCAGCCGCGCGGCTTCGGCGTTGGACGATACCGCGACGCGCTCGGCGTGCGGATAGTGCGCGTCCAGCCACTTGCGGCACTGGGCGAAGGATTGCGGATGCGAGTAGATCCGCGAGATCTTGTCGCGGCGGGTCACGCTCGACATCAGCAGATGATGGTGAATGCGCAGCACCACCTCACCACTGATATGCAGGCCGGAATCCATGAAGGAATCCAGCGTGTTGTTGACCACGCCCTCGGTAGAGTTTTCGACTGGCACTACGCCATAATTGACCGCGCCCGCCTCGACTTCGCGGAAGACCTCGTCGATCGCCGCCATCGGCAGGCTGATCGCGCTGTGACCGAAGTGCTTGAGCGCCGCCTGCTGGGTAAACGTCCCTTCCGGACCGAGATACGCCACCTTGATCGGCTTTTCCAGCGCCAGACATGCCGACATGATCTCGCGAAACAGCCGCGCCATCTCCTCGCTGTGGAGCGGCCCGGGGTTGTTCTCCATCACCCGGCGCAGCACCTGGGCCTCGCGTTCGGGGCGATAGAACACCGCATCGGGGTCATCCGCCGTCTTGACGTGGGCCACCTGGGCGGCGCATTCAGCCCGCTCGCTGATCAGGCGCAGCAGCTCGCCGTCGATGGTATCGATGCGTTGCCGCAAGGCCGCGAGATCCAGCGGCGAGTTCGGGGAGTCACTCATGACCGTTTCCTGATTGACTGTATCCTGATGCCCGTATTGCCAAGGCGTTGGATGACGCTGCGCTCAACCGCGGCGGCGCTCGAAATCCTGCATGAAGGTGATCAGCGCCTGGACATCGGCTTCACTGACCGCATTGTAAAGGCTCGCGCGCATCCCGCCGACGCTGCGATGCCCCTTGAGGTTGAGAAGCCCCGCCGACTCGGCTTCGCTCAGAAAGACGGAATTCAACGACTCGTCCGCCAGCGTGAACGGCACGTTCATGATCGAGCGGTTGACCGGATCGATCGGATTGGCATAGAAGTCGCTGGTGTCGATCGCGGCGTAGAGTGCCTCGCACTTGCGTCGGTTGATCGTCTCCATCTCGTTCAGCCCGCCGATGTCGTGCTTGAGCCACTGAAACACCAGACCGGCCAGATACCAGGCGTAGGTCGGCGGCGTATTGATCATCGAATCGTTGTCGGCGTAGACCTTCCAGCCCAGCAGCGACGGCGTCTGCGGCAGCGCCCGCTCGAGCAGGTCGTCGCGCACGATGACCACCGTGATACCGGCGGGGCCGATATTCTTCTGCGCCCCGGCGTAGATGACGCCATAGCGACTGACATCCAGCGGCGTCGACAGAATCGACGACGACATGTCGCAGACCAGCGGCACCTCGCCATTCGCCCCGTCGACCTGAGGCACGTAGTCGTAGGCCAGGCCACCGATGGTCTCGTTATGACAGTAATGCAGATAGGCAGCGTCGGCGGAGAGCGCGATCTCGTCCGGGCGCGGTACGTGAACGTAACCGTTGCCGCGGGTCGAGCCGGCAATGTGAGGACCTGCCAGATGCTTATTCGCGAGATTCAGATGCTTATTCGCGAGATCCAGATGCTCGGCTTCCTTGATCGCCTTGCCGGACCAGATGCCGGTATCCAGGTAGTTGGGTGACCCGCCCGGCCCCAGCAGATTGAGCGGCACACAGGCGAACTGCATCGTCGCGCCGCCCTGCATGAACAGCACCCGGTAGTTGTCGGGAATCGCCAGCAGATCGCGAAAATCCTGTTCTGCCTGAGCGGCGATCGCCTCGAAGGTCGGACTGCGGTGACTCATTTCCATCACCGACGCGCCCTGCCCGCGATAATCGAGCATCTCTTCGCGGGCGCGCTCCAGAACCGCGGTCGGCATCGCCGCCGGACCCGCGCAGAAATTGTGCAGACGTGTCATTGCCAGAATTCCTAGAAGTTGTCCGAAACTCGTCAACGGCTGAAAAACGTGCCACTGCCAGCGCCCCGGCTTGGCCGGGGCGCCTCACTTCACTCGCCGCGCGGCTCGTCGTCGTTCGAGCCATTGCCGTCCACCCCGTCGTCGTCCGCCTCGGCGTCGCGATCAGTGTCGGACTCGTCAGCGGTGTCGTCGGCGGTCCCGGAGCCCGGCTGATCGGCGTCAACCGTCTCGGCGTCCGTCGCTTCGGCATCGACCGCTTCGTCGTCGAGCAGCTCGTCGTCCTGAGGCTCGTCGTCCTGAGGCTCGTCGACACGCACGGTCTTGACCAGATGCTCGTCGTCGCCCGTCCGAATCAGCGTGACACCCTGAGTGTTACGCGAGCTGATCGAGACTTCGGCGACACGCGTGCGGACCAGCGTACCGCGGTCGGTGATCAGCATCATCTCGTCGCTCGAGCGCACCTGCATCGCGGCCACCAGCGAGCCGTTACGTGCAGTCGTCTGCATCGCGATCACGCCCTGGCCACCTCGACCACGGAGCGGGAACTCCTCGAGCCGGGTCCGCTTGCCGTAGCCATTCTCAGAGCCGGTCAGAATGTAGATCTGCTCGTCATTGACGGAGACATTGCCATCACTATCGCCGGCATCGGTCGGGCTGTCGGACTCGGCGTCGGCTTCGGCATCGATGGTCTGGCTCTGGGGAATGATCAGGCTGATCACCTGGGCGCCGTCGAGCAGGCGCATCCCGCGCACGCCGCGGGCGGTACGGCCCATGGCGCGCACGTTGCCTTCCTCGAAGCGGATCGCCTTGCCGTTGGAAGAGAGCATCATCACGTGATCCGAACCGGAGGTGATCGCGGCACCGATCAAACGGTCACCCTCGTCGATGTCGATGGCGATCAGACCGACGCTACGCGGGCGGGAGAACTGATCCAGCGACGTCCGCTTGACCGTACCGTTCGCGGTGGCGAAGAAGATGTAGCTGTCGGCGCGATACTCGCGCACCGGCAGGACCGCACTAATCGACTCGTCGGCGTCCAGCGGCAGCAGATTGACCAGCGGCTTGCCGCGCGAGCCGCGGCTGGCGTTGGGCATCTCGTAGGTCTTGAGCCAGTACACCTTGCCGCGGCTGGAGAACAGCAGCATGGTGTCATGGGTCGAGGCGACCACCAGATGTTCGATGACGTCTTCGTCCTTCATGCTGGTCGCCGATTTGCCGCGGCCGCCACGTTTCTGCGCCTGGTAATCGGTGATCGGCTGGGTCTTGGCATAGCCGCCACGCGACAGCGTGACCACCATGTCTTCCTCGGCGATCAGATCTTCCATGGAGAGGTCGAGACGACTGGTGTGGATCTCGGTCCGGCGGTCGTTGCCGAACTGATCGCGAATCGACTCCAGCTCCTCGCGGATGACCTCGAGCAGGCGATCCGGCGAGGCCAGAATATGGTTAAGCTCGGCGATCTTCTCGAGAATGCTCAGGTACTCGTCGAGCAGCTTCTCGGTCTCCAACCCGGTCAGACGGTGCAGACGCAGTTCCAGAATCGCCTGGGCCTGCGCCGGGGAGAGCCGATACATGGCGCTGTCGTCGGACAGCCCGTAGGGTCTTTCGCCAGCGCCCTCTTCGAGATCTTCCGGCTTGCACGACGTGGCGCCGGCGCGCTCGAGCATCCCGGTCACCTGACCCGGCTGCCAGTCGCGGCCCAGCAGCTTCTCCTTGGCCTCGGCCGCATTGGGCGACGCCTTGATCAGCTCGATAACCTCATCGATGTTGGAGATCGCCACCGTCAGACCTTCGAGCAGATGACCGCGCTCGCGAGCCTTGCGCAGCTCGAAGAGCGTGCGGCGGGTGACGACTTCACGCCGGTGACGCACGAAGGCTTCGAGCAGCTGCTTGAGGTTGAGCGTCTTGGGCTGGCCGTTGTCGAGCGCGACGATGTTGATCCCGAACACGTTCTCGAGCTGGGTATGCGCGAACAGATTGTTGACGACGACGTCGCCGGACTCGCCGCGCTTGATCTCGATCACCACCCGCAGGCCGTCCTTGTCGGACTCGTCGCGCAGCTCGGCGATGCCCTCGACCCGCTTCTCTTTCACCAGTTCGGCGATCTTCTCGATCAGCCGCGCCTTGTTGACCTGATAAGGCAGCTCGGTGATGACGATATGGTCACGACCGCTCTTCTTGTCGAACTCGACGGTGTGCTTGGCACGCACATAGATGCGCCCGCGACCCGTCCGATACGCCTCGAGAATACCGGCGCGGCCATTGATGATACCGGCGGTGGGGAAATCGGGGCCGGGGATATACTCCATCAGATCGTCGATCGTCAGGGTGTAATCGTCGATCAGCGCCAGACAGCCGTTGATCACCTCGACCATGTTGTGCGGGGGAATGTTGGTCGCCATGCCGACGGCGATGCCGGAGGCACCGTTGATCAGCAGGTTCGGCACCTTGGTCGGCAGCACCTCGGGAATCCGCTCGGTGCCGTCGTAGTTGTCGACCCAGTCGACGGTGTCCTTCTCGAGATCGGCGAGCAACTCGTGAGAGAGCCGCGACATGCGCACCTCGGTGTAACGCATCGCGGCGGCGTTGTCGCCATCGATGGAACCGAAGTTGCCCTGGCCGTCGATCAGCACGTGACGCATCGAGAAGTGCTGGGCCATCCGCACGATAGTGTCGTAGACCGCACTGTCGCCGTGGGGATGATACTTACCGATCACATCGCCAACCACGCGCGCCGATTTCTTGTAGGCCTTGTTCCAGTCGTTGCCGAGCTCGTGCATGGCATAAAGCACACGCCGGTGGACCGGCTTCAAGCCATCGCGGACGTCAGGCAGTGCCCGCCCGATGATGACGCTCATCGCATAGTCCAAATAGGACTGCTTGAGCTCATCTTCGATGTTGACTGGCAGAATTTCTCTGGCGATATCACCCATGGGTCGTCAAATCCTTTGCACCGCTGCCACGACCGGAGTCCGGCCGTGGCAGCGTTAATAAAGCCCCGGCAAGGCGACTGAGAGGCTCAGCCGCACAATCATGGGATAATACCATTTCAGGGGCTTCAAAGGCAGGCGTTGACGCGCTTTGAGCGGGTTTTCTACGTCGCTTCGGGTATCGCCACTACCAGCGGCCCCAGTCGCTCCGCCCATTCGCCCGTCATCGGGATCACCTGGGCGCTCTGCTGATCGAGCAGCACGAAGGTCAACGAGGCCGCCACCACCAGCTCGCCGCTGCCGACGTGAGTGATCCGATGCCCGACGACACCGCTGCGGCCGCCGATTCTAGTCAGGCAGGTCTCGACCTCGAGATCGTCGTTCATCACCGCCGCCCGGCGGTAATCGATGTTGAGATTGACCGCGACCAGCGCCACGCCCTGGGCCAGCCCCTCGGCGAATTCGGGATGGGCATCGACGTAGGCCCAGCGCCCCTCCTCGAGAAATTCCAGATAGCGGGCATGATTGACGTGGCCGTAGCCATCGAGATGGAAGCCGCGAACGCGGACAGCGGTCACGGTAGTGCGTGAATCCATGGAAGCCTCTCCTGGTTGGGCGCAAGGTTTTGACGTCGCTCGTCGCTCGTAGCTCGTAGCTCGTAGCTCGTAGCTCGTAGCTCGTAGCTCGTAGCCAAAAACATACGCCCGTTTGAAACAGGCGCGCAAATATCAAAGGTCCATCTCGGTAGTAACAGCTGGGTCATTTCGCCATAATATGCCTCCTTTCAAACGGAACTGGCGCATGTGGTTCAAGCATTGTCATCTGTATCGCTGCCATGACGTCGAGGTCCTCTCGCTAGAGGATCTGGAAACCGCATTGGCAGAATTCGCATTTCGCCCCGTCTCCCCGCGCGAGGCACGGCGGGTCGGCTGGAGTGCACCGGCAGGCCGTCGCAGCGAACAGCGCGCGCATGAAATCCAGGGCCATCGGCTGCTGTCGATGCTGCGCCAGGAACGCCTGCTGCCGGCCGCGGTGATCAACGACGAAGTCAACGAACGCAGCGAGGAGCGCGAACAGGCCGAGGGCCAGCCGCTGTCACGGCGCGAACGTCAACTGCTCAAGGAGCAGGTGATGGAGGAACTACTGCCGCAGGCTTTCACCCGCACCCAGCGGGTCGAACTGTGGTGGGACACTCGCAAGCGCCTGATCGGCATCAACGCGTCCAGCCGCAAGCGCGCCGAAGAAGTGCTGGACCTGCTGCGTCAGTCGCTGGGTTCGCTCAAGGTCACTCCCCTGGCGACTAAAACGCCGCCGGCACGGGGGATGACCCAGTGGCTGAGCGATCCGGCCAGCCGCCCCGCCAGCCTGTTGCTGGGCGACCAGGTCGAGTTGCGCGCCGCCGAGGACGACGGCGTGCTGCGCGCCCGCAAGGTCGATCTCGACAGCGAGGAGATTCAGTCGCTGCTCGAGAACGGGCGCCAGGCGAGCCAGCTGAGCCTGGGGAGCGAAGGCCAGCTTCGCGTCATGCTGCACGACGATCTGGCGCTCAAGTCGCTGCAGTTCGACGACGCGCTGCTGGACGAAGCCAGCCAGAGCGACAGCGGAGAGGACCCGATCGTGAGTCTGGAGACGGACTTCGCGCTGATGTCGCAGACGCTTTCCACCTTCGTCGACCAACTCATCGAATGGCTGGGCGGTGAAGCCGACCCGGCAACGCCGACACCATGACGCCACGATCCAATACCGACAACAATACCGTGCCCGGTAACGATGCCGTAAACGGCAGCGGCGCCGTGACCGACGCCAAGCCTTCGGTGACCGCTAACCAACATAGCGCCGAAGCGGCGATCGATCTCGATCGCTTCGCCGACATTCGCCCCTATCACGACGAAGAGGTCGAAGCCGTACTGGCCCGACTGGCGCATGACAGCGAGCTGCTGGATGCGATCACCCGCTTTCGTCTGCCGCGGCTAGCCCGTTTCGCCCCGCCATTGGCGCGGGCATTGGCGAGCTTTCGGCTCCAGCGCGAGATGCGCGGCGTCAAGACCGTGCGCGATCTTCAGCTGCGTATTGCCGACTACATGGCCCACATGATCAGCCACTCCACCCGCGGCTTCACGGTCGAGGGACTGGATCGGCTGGATGCGAATCAGGCCTACCTGTTCATCGGCAATCACCGCGATATCGCCATGGACCCGGCCTTCGTCAACTACGCGCTGTACAGCGAAGGCCACGACACCGTGCGCATCGCCATCGGTGACAACCTACTGCAGAAGCCCTTCGTCACCGACCTGATGCGGCTCAACAAGAGCTTCATCGTGCCGCGTTCGGCCAAGGGCAAACGCGCGATGCTGGCGGCGTATCAGTCGCTATCGGGCTATATCCGCCATTCGATCACCGACGACAACCACTCGGTGTGGATGGCGCAGCGCGAGGGCCGGGCCAAGGACGGCATCGATCGAACCGACAGCGCCATCGTCAAGATGCTGTGCATGGCACGACGCCTGGAAGAAGGCGACAGCGACATCGGCCAGGCCGTGCAGGAACTCAAGATCGTGCCGGTCTCGATCAGCTACGAGTACGACCCCTGCGCGATCAACAAGGCCCGCGAGCTGCACGCCAAGGAGACCGACGGCGCCTACCAGAAAGTGGAGTTCGAGGATATCTTTTCGATCGTCGCCGGCATCACCGGCGACAAGGGGCGCGTCAAGCTCAAGTTCGGCACGCCGCTCTCCAGCGATTTCGAAAGCGCCGACCAGGTCGCCGAAGAGATCGACCGCCAGGTGCTGGAAAATTACCCGACCTTTCCCAGCCATCAACTGGCACTGGCGGAAACCGGCCTGGCGCCGGAGCTGGTCGACCTTTCAGGCGTCACCCCGGAAGACCGCGAGCGCTTTCAGACCCAGCTGGCCGCCGTCCCCGATGCGCTGCGCCACTGGTGGCTGCTGCAGTACGCCAACCCGATTCTGAATCGGGCCGGAAAAGCGCACAGCCGCGACGCCTGAGCGCCGCTATGCCCTCCGGCACACGCGGTTGAGTTCAGACAGCCCTACCGCCATCGCCCCGCGATGGCGGTTTTTTATGGGCGCTCGGTAAGTGGCGACGGAAGAACCTCGATGGCGATGAAACAACATTGGTACCCCCGAGCGACCGCACGGGGCGATGAAAAACGTTCGTGACGACGAAAAACGTTCGTGACGATAAAACGTTCGTGACGATGACAGATGTCACTTGCGCCAGAAGAACGGTGTCATCAGTACCAGCACGGTGAGGATCTCGAGTCGACCCATCAGCATGCCGACGGAGAGTAGCCACTTGGCGGCATCCGGCAGCGAGGCGAAGTTGCCGGCGGGGCCGATCGTATTTCCCAGCCCCGGGCCGACGTTGGCCAGCGCCGTGGCCGCCCCGGTAATCGCGGTGACCATGTCGAGCCCCAGCGCGGCCAGCGCCAGCGCCAGCACCGCCACGGTCAGAAAGAAGAAGAACGAGAAGGCCATGACCGCCCGCACCACTTCGTCGTTGAGCGGGCGACCGTTGTAACGCTGAGCGAACACGCCGCTGGGGTGCACCAGGTAGCGCAGCTGATTGGCCAGCAGCATGCCGCCGATCTGAAAGCGGAAAATCTTCATGCCGCCGCTGGTCGAACCGCTGCAGCCGCCGATGAAAGTAATGAAGAAGAACGTGGTGACCGCCAGCGGCCCCCACTGGGTGTAGTCCGCGCTGGCGTAGCCGGTGGTCGTTACCACCGAAATCACGTTGAAGGCGACATTCGTCAACGCCTCGAAAGGCGCGTCCGAGAACGCCAGCACCCGATAGAGCGTCAGCGCCGTGATAACCATGATCAACAGCCCGACCAGACCGCGCACCTGCTGGTCCTCCCACAGCGCGCCCCGGCTATCGCGTAGTAGACGAATATAGAGCACGAACGGCAGCGCGCCGCCGAGCATGAACAGACAGCCCAGCCACAGGATCAGCGGCTGATCGTGGTAGATACCGAACGACGCGTCGTAGTTGGCGAAGCCGCCGGTGGAAACCGAACTCATGGCGTGCACGACGGCATCCAGCATGCCCATACCCGCCAGCCGGTAGCTCAGAATCGCGGCCAGGGTCAGCCCGAGATAGATAAAGGTCGAGGCCTTGGCGATACCGCCGGCCCGCGGCAGTACCTTGTCCGACCAGTCGGAGGATTCGGTCTGGAACAGCCGCATGCCGCCGACCTTCAGAAACGGCAGGATTGCGATCGCCATCACGATGATCCCGATACCGCCCAGCCACTGCATCAGCCCGCGCCAGAGTTTTAACCCATCCGACAGATTATCGATGCCGGAGAGCACGGTGGAGCCGGTGGTGGTGATCGCCGAGACCGACTCGAACACCGCATCGGTGAACGACAGCTGCGGCGCCCCCAGCACCAGCGGCAGGCTGGCAAAGGCGCTGATCACCGCCCAGCTCGACGTGGTCAGGATGAACATGTGGCGCGTCTTCAACTCGACCGACGTGCGCCAGGTCCAGATCAGCAGAGAACTCGAGACGATCGCTACCAACCCCATCGACTTGAGAAACGCCCACAGATCGGGATCGCTTTCCAACCCCAGCATGATCACCGGCGGCACCATGAACAGCGCCAATACGATCAACAGCAGCGCCAGAATCTTGAAAATCGGCTTGGCGTCTTGCAAGACTTCCTCCTGATCCCATTACCGTTCGGCTGTTATCGCCGCGACGAGCCGAATGAACCGCAGCGATGATAGGCCATCCCGACGCGCAAGACACGACCCGGACACCATTTGTTATCGATACGCCTTGCTCGAGACTGGCGGCAAAAAGCCGCCAGAAGCCGCCGAAAGCCACGGACCGAATCCGCTCTGGGCCCGCAGCGAGATATGCTATGGTGGCGCCAATCATCACCGCCGAACATGACCCGACAAGCACGAGAGGAAAACCCCATGAGTTCCGCTTCGGAAATGCAGAAGACCCGCGTCATTCAGGAGCTTCGCGCCTTCATCAAGAAACTGCTGCAGGAACCCGGCATTCTCGAGAACTCGCTGACCATCGCCAAGCGCCATTCCGACGGCAGCAACGACGCCACGGCCTGGGCGACCATCGCCAACGAGATTTCGGATACCACCAGCGTGCATATCCCGGAAGACCCCGCCGAGCATTCGGAAGCGGATCGACTGTTTCTGGAGGTGTTGCGGGAAGTGGTGGGGGAAGAAAAGGCACTTTACTGAGTTGTAAGAATGAAGCTGTAAGAGAGAAGAGAAAGAAGGCCGGCGAGTGCCGGCCTAATAATTATTCAGCCGTGGAGGTACAACTACTTGCGTATTGTGCCTTTACAGATGTTTCGCACTCCCACCGTCCTGTTTCGGGGTCATATTTATATTCGACAGTGTCTCCATTAATGTTGGAGTTCGCGGTTACCGCTTTTCCTGTCGTATCTTTTCCAGAACCGAAGGTGTAAATGGCAGTAGCCTCGTCGGCGTCGCTACTCCATTTTCCTTCCGTAATCGCGCCGTACGACCCTTGGGTCGTAATTCCTAAACCGTCAGCGCCTGAAGTAACACCAGCGTCTGTAGTGGCGATTGTGTACGCTTCACCTCTATCGACTTGCTGCTGAATACTGATCTTGGCACCACCAAGCAAGCTATGAGCTTCCGAGAACTGCGACCGTGCGACATAATTCTGATATTGCGGAATCGCGATGGCGGCGAGAATGCCGATGATCGCGACGACGATCATGAGTTCGATCAGGGTGAAGCCGCCCTGCCGGCGTGACATATTCTTTCGTGTTTGCTGCATCGTGGTTCCCTGCCTTGCTGTTGTTGGATTGATCGCTGAATCGATCGATGAATCGTTCGTTGAGTCAACCGTTGAGCCAAGTGCCGAGCCGCTCGACGTGATCCCTTTCGTCACACCCGCCGCGCGCCCCGAATTTTGCGTTCCGCCCGCCTGCCTTGCTCGAGCCTGAGAGCCCCGTCGAATCCGCCCGAGCCGCTCTAACCCTGCACACGCGCCGATACGTAAAATTACCTTCAGTGACACTACAGTCGCGTTATCGGCCGATTGCGAAGAATACTTAAAGAAAAAAAGCCGTTCGCCGATAGCAGCATCATTGGAGACGGTAAGGATCGACTTTTCAGGCTTCGATCGACCGCCTGCCCGTTCGTCAGCCAGTCAGCCGGGGCCCTATTCCCATGCCGGACGTCATCACCTCGCGCGCCCAGAGCAGCCTCGCTCAGCGCTTTATCGAACATCGCCTGATCGGCGCGGCGGACTGCGAGCAAGCGTTCCGTGAAGCGGCCGACAAACAACTGACGCTGCTGGAGTTCCTGGTTCGCGAAGGCCGGATCGATGCCCGCGAGGCCGGTATTCTGGCCGCCCGCGAATACGGTTTGCCGTTCATGGACCTGAAGGACGTCGACTGGGACAAGCTGCCGGTCATCGAACCGGTGGCGGACAAGGTCATCCGCCGCTTCCAGGTGCTACCGCTGGCCCGCGACGATCGCCGCCTCACGGTGGCGATCGCTTTCCCCGCCACGTTGGCGAGCCTCGACGAGCTGCAGTTCACCACCGGTCTGGCGATCGAAGGCGTGCTGGTGCCGTTCGATCAGCTGGAACGGACGCTGGCCAAACGCTATCAGCACCACGAGACCTCCGGCATGCTGGAAGCGCTGGGGGAAGCCAGCGACTCGCTGACGCTGGACACCAGTGAGGCGGATCTGGCGAGTGAAGCCGCGGCGTTCGACAAGGGCGGCGAGGACGACGAGCCGGTGGTGCGCTTCGTCAACAAGATCCTGCGCGACGCCATCCATCGCGGCGCGTCCGACATCCACTTCGAGCCCTACGAATCCAGCTACCGGATTCGCTTTCGCGTCGACGGCATGCTGATCGAGATCGCCCGGCCGCCGCTCAACCTCCGCACCCGCCTGGCCGCACGGCTCAAGGTCATGGCGCGGCTGGATATCTCCGAGCGCCGCTTGCCGCAGGATGGCGCGATGAAGATCCGACTCGATGCCAATCGGGCCATCGATTTCCGCGTCAATACGCTGCCGACCGTATTCGGCGAGAAGATCGTGCTGCGCCTGCTGGATGCCCGGACCGCCAGCTTCGGTATCGATGCACTGGGCTTCGCGCCGGACCAACGGCGGCTATTCGAAGCCGCGCTGGCCGAACCCCAGGGCATGATTCTGGCCACCGGGCCGACGGGCAGTGGCAAGACAGTGACGCTCTACACCGGCATCAACCAGCTCAATACCGAGGAGCGCAATATTTCGACGGCCGAGGACCCGGTGGAGCTCAAGGTGCCCGGGGTCAATCAGGTCAACGTGCAGCCGCGTATCGGCCTCGACTTCGCCAGCGCCCTGCGCGCCTTCCTGCGCCAGGATCCGGACGTGGTGATGGTCGGCGAGATCCGCGATCTGGAGACCGCCGAGATCGCGGTCAAGGCAGCCCAGACCGGCCACCTGGTGCTGTCGACGCTGCATACCAACTCCGCCGCCGAGACGCTGACGCGCCTGCGCAACATGGGGGTCGCGAGCTTCAATATCGCAAGCTCGGTGTCGCTGATCATTGCCCAGCGACTGGCGCGCCTGCTCTGTCCGCGCTGCAAGGCGCCGGCGGAAATTCCTCACGAGGTGCTGCGTCGGGAAGGCGTCTCACCGGAGAAGCTGGCAGACGCCACGCTCTACCGCGCCGTGGGCTGTGACCACTGCACGCTGGGCTACAAGGGCCGCATCGGGATCTATGAAGTCGTGCCGGTGGACGATGCCATGAGCCAGTTGATCATGACCGACAGCCACGCCCTCGAACTCGCCCGCGCAGCACGCACCGCCGGCTTTCCGGGGCTGCGCCAGAGTGGAATCGACAAGGTGCTCCAGGGCCTGACCAGCCTCGAAGAGATCAATCGCGTGACCACCGACTAGCCCATGCGCGGCCAGCGAAGGCCTCGCACCCCCTTTTCATCGATTCACTGTCAGGAACGCACGCATGGCGACCACGCTCAAGTCAGCCAGACCGTTGAGGCCCTCCAAATCACCCAAGCGAGTGGTGATGCACCGCTGGCAGTGGCGCGGCAAGAATCTGCGTGGCGAAGCGGTTTCCGGAGAGCTGATTGCCAGCGAAATCGCGGATGTGCGCAGTGAACTGACCCGCCAGAAGATCATCGTCAAACGGATCACCCGCAAGACCGGGATGTTCGGTCTGGGCCGGATCAAGTCAAAGGACATCACGCTGTTCTCGCGTCAGCTGGCGACCATGATTCGTGCCGGCGTGCCGCTGCTGCAGGGCTGCAAGGTCGTCGCCGAAACCCTCAAGAATCCGGCCATGCGCAATCTGGTCGAGACGCTGGCCAACGATATCAGCGCCGGCGCCAGCTTCTCGGAAGCGCTGGCCAAGCATCCCTCGCGATTCGACCGCATGTTCGTCAACATGGTCGCCGCCGGCGAACAGGCCGGCGCCCTGGACAAGATGCTCGAACGCGTGGCCAGCTACCGCGAAAAGGTCGAGACCCTCAAGGGCCGGGTCAAGAAAGCGCTCTACTACCCGACCGCGGTGGTGCTGGTGGGGATCGGTGTGACCGCCCTGCTGCTGGTCAAGGTGGTTCCCCAGTTCCAGAGCCTGTTCAACGGCTTCGGCGCCGAGCTGCCGGCGTTTACCCAGTTCACGGTGCATCTTTCCCAATTGACCCAGGCCTACTGGTGGCAGGCGATTCTCGCCGCCGCGGCGATCGTGTTCGGACTACGCCAGGCGATGAAACGCTCGCCGGCCTTCGCCTATCGTGCCGATCAACTGGTGCTCAAGCTGCCGGTCATCGGCAATATCGTCGACAAGGGCTCGATAGCGCGTTTCTCGCGGACCCTGGCGACAACGTTCAATGCCGGCATTCCACTGGTCGAAGCGCTCGATACGGCCGCCGGCGCCACCGGCAACCGGGTCCACCAGCGGGCGATTGCCAGCATTCGCGAAGATGTCGGCACCGGCCAGCAGCTCAACTTTGCCATGCGTCGGACAAAAATTTTTCCCGTGATGGCCGTTCAGATGGTCAGCATCGGCGAGGAAGCCGGCGAACTGGATACCATGCTCGACAAGGTGGCGGAGTTCTACGAGGAGGAGGTCGACAACCAGGTCGACGCGCTGACCTCGCTGCTGGAGCCGTTCATTCTGGTGGTACTGGGGACGCTGGTCGGTGGGCTGGTCGTGTCGATGTATTTGCCTATTTTCCAGATGGGTTCCGCCATTTAGGTTGTTATTCATGACTGCGCGCATCCGCCGTGTTGTTGCCCGCCACCTCGAAATCCTCACGGACAACCGCGTCCGCTCCGGGTTCTCGGCGTCGGGCGCCTAGCGGCAAAAGCGCTCGACAATGAATCTCGACCTCAGCGCACTCAAAAGCCAGCTTTCATATGCGTTACCCTTAGCGCTGACTATTTATTCGATGTTCGTGGAGTTTCCGTTGTCCGACCTTCCACCTCTGATTCTCTGGCCGCTGGCGTTCGTGTTCGGCGCGGCGCTTGGCAGCTTTCTCAATGTCGTCATCGTGCGGCTGCCGGTGATGCTGATGCGCCGCTGGCGGGCCGAGGCGCTGGCAGCGCTGGAGCAGCCGACGGAAGCCGACGCGCCCTACAATCTGGCGACGCCACGTTCGCACTGCCCCGGCTGCGGTCATTTCATCGCCTGGCACGACAACCTGCCGCTGATCGGCTGGCTCAAGCGTCGCGGCCGCTGTGCCGCCTGCGGCACGTCGATCAGCGCCCAGTATCCGCTGGTCGAACTGGCCGCGGCGCTGCTGACGGTGGCGGTCATCGCCCTGCACGGTTTGAGCTGGCAGAGCCTGTGGCTGATCGGCGCCTGTCTGACCCTGCTGGCCATGGCCGTGATCGATTGGCGAACCCAGCTGTTGCCGGATGCGTTGACCCTGCCGTTGCTCTGGGCCGGGCTGCTCTACCAATGGCTGTTCGATCCGCTGATGCTGGCAAGCGCGGTGCTGGGGGCGGCCGCCGGGTATCTGTCGCTATGGTCGATCTACTGGCTGTTCAAGCTGACCACCGGCAAGGAAGGGATGGGCTACGGTGATTTCAAGCTAATGGCGGCGCTCGGCGCCTGGCTCGGCTGGCAGAATCTACCGCTGCTACTGTTGATTTCCGCGGGTGTCGGCGCGATCGTCGGCTTGATCCTGATCGCCTCACGTCAGCAGAATCGCGACCAGTCGATGCCGTTCGGACCCTACCTCGCGCTGGCCGGCTGGATCTCTTTGCTGGTCGGCGCGCCGCTGCTGGCCGGCTATCAGGCGCTGCTGATGGGAGGCTGGCAATGAGCACCGACGACAGGCAAGCCGAAGCGGAAATCGCCACGCTGGTCGTTGGCGTGACCGGCGGGATCGGCTCGGGCAAGAGCGCAGTGGCGGATGCCTTTGGCGACCTGGGCATTGGCTGGGTCGATGCCGACCAGGTGGCGCGGGAAGTCGTCATGCCGGGCGAACCCGCACTGGCCGCTATCGTCGAGCGCTATGGCCCGACGATCCTGCAGCCGGACGGCACGCTCGACCGGCGCGCGCTCCGCACTCGAATATTCGACGACGAGGCGCAACGCCAGTGGCTGGAACACGAGACCCACCCGCGTATCCGTCAGGGCCTGATGAGGCACCTGGAACGACTGGCCGGCAGCGGCGCGCCCTACTGCCTGCTGGTCTCGCCGCTGCTGATCGAGTCGGGGCAGCGCGAGCTGGTCGATCGCATTCTGGTGGTCGATGTGCCGCAGGAACTCCAGATTTCCCGCACCCTGGCACGCGATGGTGTCGATCGACGTCAGGTGGAATCCATCATGGCCGCCCAGAGCCCGCGGGAACATCGTCTTGCAGCCGCCGATGACGTCATCGACAATGGACGCGACCACCAACATCTACTCGAACAGGTCGCCCGGCTGGATATCCGCTATCGTCAAATGGCTCGTTCACGGGAACGATAGCGGCCGATACCCAAGCCGCCGCGCACCAATCTCCGACACGAAAGCCACCGACACGACACCTCTCGCCATGACCCGACGTAACGACCCCAGTAACGATGCAGGCCAGGGTTCCAATCCCGCCTCCGGCAAGAAGCCGTTGACGGTACCCTGTCCTCAGTGCCAGAAACCGATCGCCTGGACGACCGAAAATCTCTACAGGCCATTCTGCTCGAAACGCTGCAAGCTACTCGATCTCGGCGCCTGGGCCGACGGCTCTCACCGTATCGCCGGCGAACCGCACATGGATGAAACCGAACTCGACGAACTGATCGATCGCCTCGAGCGCGGCGAATAATCCGCTCATACCCAGAGTACCGACACTTCCCACAGCGTAACTCTCCACAGCGTGACTCTCTACAGCGCAAGTCCGTGGCCAACAACGAAGACGCCGCACCCACTGGGTGCGG
>NZ_PZJN01000011.1 GCF_003206695.1 Salinicola halophyticus
ACCTTCAGCTACACCGCTACCGATAACGACGGCGGCGTGAGCGCGCCGCAGACGGTGACGATTACCGTCACCGGCACCAACGATGCGCCGATGGCTGCCGCTGATACTCAGATCACCGGTGAGAACACGGTGCTGACTGGCCAGGTCCCGGTAGCGACGGATGTCGACGGCACCATTGCCGGTTACCAGCTCGTGGATAACGTCGGTGACGACAACGGTAGCCTGACGTTCAACACCGACGGCAGCTACATCTTCACCCCCGGCACTGACTTCGACGGTCTGGCCGCGGGTGAAAGCCGCGACGTGACCTTCAGCTACACCGNNCACCAACGATGCCCCTGTCGCTCAGGCGGCCACGGCCACGACGGAAGAGAACACGGTGCTGGCTGGCCAGGTGCCGGCAGCATCGGATGTCGATGGGACGATCGCCGGCTATGCGCTCGACACTGGCGTGGGTCAGGGCAACGGCAGTCTCAGCTTCAACGCCGACGGCAGCTATAGCTTCACCCCCGGCACTGACTTCGACAGTCTTGCCGCGGGCGAGAGC
>NZ_PZJN01000012.1:0-253 GCF_003206695.1 Salinicola halophyticus
AAGACCGTCACCATCACCGTGACCGGCACCAACGATGCCCCGATCGCTCAGGCTGCCACGGCCACGACGGAAGAGAACACGTTGCTGACCGGTCAGGTCCCGGCGGCATCGGATGTCGATGGGACGATCGCCAGCTACGCGCTCGACACCGGCGTAGGTCAGGGCAACGGTAGCCTGACATTCAATGCCGACGGCTCCTACAGCTTCACGCCCGGCACCGACTTCGACGGTCTGGCTACCGGCGAGAGCCGCG
>NZ_PZJN01000012.1:259-832 GCF_003206695.1 Salinicola halophyticus
GATGGCGGCGTCAGTACACCCAAGACGGTCACCATCACCGTGACCGGCACTAACGACGCCCCGGTCGCCGTCGCCGATACCCGGACCACCGGCGAGAACACTGTGCTGACCGGCCAGGTTCCGGCAGCGACCGATATCGATGGCACCATCGCCGGTTACGACCTGGCGACGGATGTCGGCACCGGCAACGGTAGCCTCAGCTTTAATAGCGACGGCAGCTACAACTTCACGCCGGGCACCGACTTCGATAGTCTCGCCGCGGGCNNCAGCTATACCGCCACCGATAACGATGGCGGCGTCAGTGCACCGAAGACGGTCACCATCACCGTCACGGGGACTAACGATGCGCCGGTCGCTCAGGCAGGCACGGCCACGACGGAAGAGAACACGTTGCTGACCGGTCAGGTCCCGGCGGCAAGTGACGTCGATGGCACCATCGCCAGCTACGCGCTCGACACCGGCGTAGGTCAGGGCAACGGCAGCCTGACGTTTAACGCCGACGGTTCCTACAGCTTCGCCCCCGACACCGACTTCGACACTCTGGCCGCCGGCGAAAGTCGCGACATCACCTTC
>NZ_PZJN01000012.1:848-1058 GCF_003206695.1 Salinicola halophyticus
CGGCACCAACGACGTTCCAGTGGTCGTCGCTGACACCCAAACCACCGGCGAGAACAGCGTTCTCAGCGGGCAGGTTCCGGCAGCGACCGATGTCGATGGGACGATCGCCGGTTACGACTTGGCGACGGATGTCGGCACCGGCAACGGCAGCCTCAGCTTTAATAGCGACGGCAGCTACAGCTTCACGCCGGGCACCGACTTCGACAGTCT
>NZ_PZJN01000013.1 GCF_003206695.1 Salinicola halophyticus
ACCGGCACCAACGATGCCCCGGTCGCTCAGGCGGCCACGGCCACGACGGAAGAGAATACCGCTCTCAGCGATCAGGTCCCGGCGGCAACGGATGTCGATGGGACGATCGCCGGTTACGACCTGGCGACGAATGTCGGTACCGGCAACGGAACACTGAACTTCAACGCCGACGGCTCCTATACCTTCACCCCCGGCACTGACTTCGACGCTCTGGCTGCGGGTCAGAGCCGCGATGTCACCTTCAGCTACACCNNCGATGCCCCGGTCGCTCAGGCGGCCACGGCCACGACGGAAGAGAACACGGTGCTGACCGGCCAGGTCCCGGCAGCGACCGATGTTGACGGTACGATCGTGGGTTACGACCTGTCGACGGGTGTCGGTGCCGGCAACGGAACGCTGAACTTCAACACCGGCGGCTCCTACACCTTTACGCCCGGCACCGACTTCGACAGTCTGGCCGAGGGTCAGAGCCGCGAGGTCACGTTCAGCTATACCGCTACCGATAGCGACGGCGGCGTGAGTGCACCCAAGACCGTCACTATTACCGTCACCGGCACCAACGATGCCCCGCTCGCCGTCGCTGATACCCAGACTACCGGCGAGAACACCGTCCTCAGCGGCCAGGTTCCGGCGGCATCGGATGTCGATGGCACTATCGCCAGCTACGCACTCGACACTGGCGTGGGTCAGGGCAACGGGTCGCTGGCGTTCAATACCGACGGTAGCTACACCTTCACGCCGGGTGCTGACTTCGACAGTCT
>NZ_PZJN01000014.1 GCF_003206695.1 Salinicola halophyticus
CAGCCCCAGCGACAGCGACAGCCCGAGAACGGCGTCGCGGGGAAGCTGGCCGACGCCGGAAGGCGTGCCGGTCAAAATCACGTCACCCGGTTCGAGGGTGAAGGTGCGGGTCATCTCCTCGAGCAGCGCCGGCAGGCCGAACAGCATGTCGCTGGTCTTGCCGCTCTGCTGGCGCTGGCCGTTGATATCGAGATGGAAAGTCACCGCTTCCCAGTCGACCTCGCCTTCCACCGGCACGAAGCGTGACAGCGGGCAGGCGCCGTCGAAGGCCTTGGCCCGCTCCCACGGATGGCCTTTCTCCTTGAGCGCGGACTGCACGTCGCGCAGGGTCAGATCCAGCGCCAATCCCGCGCCGATCACGCCGCTCATCGCATCTTCCGCGCTGACCTGGCTCATGCGCTTGCCGATCAACAGCGCCAGTTCGGTCTCGAAGTGCACGTCGCCATGGCTGAATTGGCGTTCGATCGGGTCTTCGAGCTCGACGGCGCTGGTCGACGGCTTGATGAACAGGATCGGCGACGTCGGCACCGGATTGTTGAGTTCCTTGGCGTGTTCGGCGTAGTTACGCCCCACGCAGAGAATCTTGCCCAGCGGCAGGCCGGTCTCGAGACCGTCGGTAAATCGGGTGATGAATGGCATGGCGAGCTCCAGGGCAAAGGCGATGACCGTAAACGAAAGAAGCCGCCGCTGGCGGCGACTCAGCGAGTCTACCTCCAACGGCGGCTTATGGCATCAGCCCGAGCTGCCGCGAATCATTACCTCTCGAAAGCGGTTCGCGGCGAGATCACTGTAGCCCTCGCACTGCTGTCTTAGTGCGTGTCCTGCTGCGGCGTCCACACTTCGTCCGGCTGGTGAGCCAGGAACGAAGGCCGCTCCTTCTTGGCGCCGAACGGCTGCACGCAGGCGTTATCGCGACGGTTGTAGACGAAAAACGCGTTGCTGCGCGGATCCGGCGACATGTTGGCGTTGGAACCATGCAGCGTGTTGCAGTCGAACATCAACAGCCCGCCAGCGGCGCCAGTGGGCGCTTCGATACCGCGCTGCTCGATCAACTCACGTAGCGCGTCGTTGCTCGGCACGCCGAGTTCCTGCTGCTTCAACGACTGCTTGTGGTTGTCGTCCGGCGTTTCGCCCAGGCAGTGCACGAATACCTTGTGCGAACCGGGGATCAGCATCAGCGGACCGTTGAAATGATGGTTGTCCGTCAACACGATGGAAGCGCTGACGGCGTGCATCCCCGGCATGCCATCTTCGGCGTGCCAGGTTTCGAAGTCCGAGTGCCAGTTGAAGCCCTTGCCGTGGAAGCCGGGCTTGTAGTTGATCCGCGACTGATGCACGTAGACATCGCCACCGACGATCTGGCGAGCACGGCCGACCATTCGCGCATCGTTCGCCAGCTCGGCGAAGCGCTGCGACAGATGATGAATGGCGAACAGCGAACGGATTTCATGGCTGCGCGGTTCGGTGATCGAGAAATCGCGATCACGAAAGTCGTCCCGGTCGAGCATGACGGCCAGTTCGGCGCACAGCTCGTCGAGTTCTGCCTGACCCAGGAAGTTGGGTTCGAAAAGAAATCCATCGCGTTCGAAACGATTCAGTTGCTCGTCGTTCAGCGGGCCATCGAGATGGCGGCCCTTGACGACGTCCTCCTGCCGTTGTTGCCAGAGCGCGTCCTGCGGCTGGCGCAAACGAGTCGGGTAGCGATCCTGCTCCGTCCACGTGGAATTCTGGGTTTTGGGGGATGCGGTCTGTACTGACATCCAATCACCTCCGAGTTTGTGATCAGGTTTCAGATCCAGTCCTAGGTGCGGTGCACCATGGGATAACGCTAGGCGCTAAACTTGATTAGGAAAGGGTCAATAAATCCTCAGCTGTTTTTCAGTGGGATACTCATCCTAGAAAAGAGTACGGGAATTTCAATACTCCGACAGTCGGAGCCGATGGCTCTCGTCTAGTGCATCCACGGTGCCAGCCGGCGTTCGCAGTCACGATAACTTATGTCAATTCCGGCCAAATGAGCGTCAGATCGGCTCAGATCAGGACACGCGAACGCCATCGTCCGTTCATCACCACGTCATACGGTCGCGCCAGACTACCGCCCACGAAACGACGATGCTCAAAACCTTCACCCTCTCCAGAGGTGCGTCATGATTCGCGTCACGCTCGATCTCACCTGCTCGATCTGCGACCACGACCAGTTCTTTCTCCCGATACGCGCCGAGGAGAGACAACAGGTGCGATGCGCCAACTGTGCCGCATTCAAGTGCTATTCCGCGGATCTGGAAAAAGCGATGATCGCCCTGTCTCGCGACCGGAAACGTCGTTGCGGACACGGGCACGCCAACGCCGCGTGATGGCCCGCGCGACGGTTTGAGGGTCAAGTTCAGGCGGGTGACACCCAAGACAGGCCGAGGCGGTTCACCGCACGGCGATCAATCCCGAGCCGAGGACCGGTGCCCCGCTTCACCGGAAGTGTCGTCTCGGGGCTGGCGGGATCCCGGCATTTGCCGGGCCGTGGGTTCCCAATCGCGGTAGGGCCGCATCGGCTTGACCACCGAGTCGCGATAGAAAGAGACGAAGGGCTCATTGATCAGCGGTGAATGCGCTTTCGGTACATCGCCGAACTCGCAGCGGAAATTGGCGCAACCCGTGGTCGACTCGGCGCCCGTCTCGCTAGCCCAGGCAATTCCCCAGCCCGTGCCCCCGCTCATCATCCAGCCCACGATCAGGCAACATCCGAGGGTTTTCATGGCATCCCCATCCCGTTGATCCGCCGACGTGGATTCGCCAGTCTTGCCGGAAGCACGACGAAAACCCCGAGTGTAGGGAGAGCCAGCGGCCGCTGCCGCCTGAAAGGTGTAGTACCCGGAACGCGAGAAGGGTGAGAAATCGAAGCCGCCGCTGCGGCAATTGCGCGAACCGCGCGCCCTACCACCAGTGCAGCGGATAGCGGCGATGCCGTGCCAGATTATTGATCAGCACCGCAATCAGCAGCATCAGCAGACAGCCGGTCGCGACCGGAAAGAACGCGTAGGACCAGCCCAGCGTATGGAGTTCCCCGGAACCGATCACCGCGATCAGCGCCGTCGCCCCACCCGGCGGATGCAGCGTATGGGTCAGCTGCATGAGCAGGATCGAGGTCGACACTGCCACCGCCGCCGCGACCCAGCTATCACCGAGCAGCTTCCAGACCAGCACGCCGCACAGCGCCGAGAGCACATTGCCGAACAGCACGTTACGCGGCTGGGCCAGCGGGCTTTCCGGCGCGGCATACAGCAGCACTGAGGTCGCCCCGAAAGAGCCGACCATCAGAAGCGAATGGGTTTGAAGCGACTGAGCGCTCACCCAACCGACGCCTGCCATGCCCAGAAACGCCCCCAGCCACGACCAGATGGCATCGCGCCAATCCGGTGCCTTCCGGTTCGGTGGCGAGCCCTTCATCTTGCCGAGATATCGTTTGACCATCGTGACGCTGGGACCAGTAAAAAAAGGAGCGCTATAGTGCCACTCGTCACCGGTTCCGCCAAATGGCGTCTAACGTCTACCGACCGCGAATTCTGACAACGCCTCTGTGCTAATCCCGCCGCTATTCTGACGTCGGGAGATCCCTGGCCAGGCGGAAACCGGAAAAAGCCCAACGGGCATGCGGGGGGAAGAAGTTTCGATAAGTGGGACGGATATGATCTTCCGGCGTTACGCAACAGCCGCCACGGAGAATCATCTGCCCGGACATGAACTTGCCGTTGTACTCGCCAAGGCTCCCCGGCAACTTCTTGAACCCTGGATAAGGCCGATAGGCACTGCCGGTCCATTCCCAGACATCGCCGAACATCTGCCCCGGCACGTCCCTGGGCGCCGCAGCAGCAACCGGCTGCAAATGGTCCCGCTCGATGAAATTACCCAGCATGGGGACCTCTCGCGCGACCGTTTCCCACTCGGCTTCGGTCGGCAGCCGGGCGCCGGCCCACTGGGCATAGGCGTCGGCCTCGAAGAAACTGACGTGACAGACCGGCGCATTCAGATCGACCGGCACCAGGCCGCCGAGGGTAAAGTGATGCCAGGCGCCATCGCGTTCGACCCAATAGAGCGGTGACTTCCAGCCTTCGGCCTTGACCGTGGCCCAGCCGTCCGCCAGCCAGGCATCGGGCTTGTCGTATCCTCCCGCCTGCATGAACTCGAGAAACTCGCCATTAGTCACCGGACGGTCGGCGATCTGGAAAGCTTCGACGAACTGACGGTGCCGGCCCATCTCGTTGTCGTAGGCAAAACCCTCCTCGGTTTCGTCATGGCCAATCAGCCGAATCCCGGCGGGATAGCCATGCCACCGGAGTTCGCCGGACTCGTGTGCGGGCGCCGGCGCCAGGTCGTCTCGGTAAACGGCGCCGAGCGGGTTCTGAGCCAGAATATGCTTGATATCCATGAACAGCAGCTCCTGATGCTGCTGCTCGTGAGGTAGCCCCAATTCGACACGGCGGAGGATCTCCTCGACATGGGCTTGCGGGGGTTCCTCGAGAAGTTCCTGCATCGCCCGGTCGATATGAGCCCGGTAGCGATAGACGTCGTCGACGGTCGGCCTAGAAATCATGCCGCGGTCGGAGCGCGGAAACGGTACGCCATGCGTCTCGTAATAAGAGTTGAACAGGTAGTCGTAGGCGGGATCGAGGGTCTGATAAGCGGGGTGAAAAGGCTTGAGGATAAAGGCTTCGAAGAACCAGCTGACATGGGCGAGATGCCACTTGGGCGGGCTGACGTCCGGCATGCTCTGCACGATGTAGTCTTCCTTGTGCAGCGGCGCGCAGATCGCTTCGGTGGCGGCTCGAACACGCTGATAACGACGCAACCATTCCTTGGCATGGAACGTGTCGGACGTCTCCCTCATCATTTCCTGGCTCTGTGGCACCGGATTCCCTCCCAAACGGCTCCATGGATTTCTATCGGGCGAACGCTCGGCAACGACTATCACGGCCCTCGTCCGCTCGCCCAACAGCTCCTTAACGATAGCCCCGGAATTGGAGGACGTCATTGTCACCAAGGCAACGATGCGTAAGTCAAAATGACGGCAGGGGGTATCGAGGGTTTCAGCGAACGCCGGTCGAGGCGTTTCCTCTAAGCATCGAAGACCACAGCGCTATGCCAATTCAGGGTCTCAGCCACAAAAAACCGTCGGATTTGGCGGTTTTAGAGCATCGTCATTCACTCAGGAATCATCACCGATGGCTCGGTGGCGGGAAGCGGGCTAACCAACAATCTACGCATTACTAATTCGCCCTGAAACTGGTCAGTCGCCGTCTTTTAATGTAAAAACAACCAGTTATGGAAGCATAAGCTGTCAACGCACGTCTCTGAGCGTCAACGCGGTTGAAAACTGGTTGACACAGGCAGTCTAACTTAACTTTTTTTCCTACCTAGCTAAGATCTAGTCTAGCTGTACAGGCCTTGAAAGCAACGCGCTCTAGTATCCTATTGGACTTAACGTAGCTAAAACCATATAGTCAATGAAAGGCTGCGATAACACAGCAACACGATAGTCAAGAGCAATTGAATTACTGAAAAATATAGTTAAAGACTATCAAATTCAGCAATGAGGGTTTCCAAATGTCAATCGACACAATTGAACGCCCAATGACTCTCAAAGAGATTAAGTCGAGTAAAAAATCAATCCAGAAAGAATCTCGATCGTCTGCCAAAGTAATAGGTGGCTCTACTATTGTTGTGAGCTACGGCAAAGACTCTACCTCAGGCAAATTCAGTTCCTCTAAAAAGCAAAGTTCTTCTATTGAACGCTTCTTTAAGAGAAACAAGCTAGCATAAGGCAAACAGATTGATCGGCCTTCTCGTAGTACCTATTCTAATTTGTGGCTACATCACAATTACGACCTTACCAAAAGAAAGAATAAGGATCAGTCTTTATCAGGGTTGGTCTCTCTATCTACGAGCCGCAACGTATGGAACACTCATAGTCGCGACTGTATTTTTTATATTTTGTATAACCCTCCCTTCCCTGCCATTAAAATACCCCGAAATTGAAATATTCAGAAAAATACCTTCTCAAAGCGCTGTCAACCTCCTTGCGTCGTACATATTGAAAAACTCGAATCTGACATTCAATATAGACGCTAAATCTATTCTCACGCTACAGATAATTTCACTTTCAACCATCTCTATTTGTAGTACCGCGTTTTTATCCATAACACTAAAGGTATTAGCGCTTCTATTCCCCAGAGTTTATCGCAAGAACCAGCAAACCATAGTCAACAAACTTGTCCAACAAAAATCGCCAATCGAGTATTCTTTGCTAATTATTGCCGAAAAACTATCGCAAGACATTTTATACAATCAAAGAATGTCAAATCTAAGAAACATGGTGCTTGCCATGATTGAAAAAGACATCATAAAAAAATCAGACCCTGAGTTCAATGACATCTTAGAAGAAGTGGAGCTTAGAGATCCTGACAAGTTTTCGTATGCTCTGATAACTTTAGACAATGGAAAATTCTACATTGGCTGCCCGAAAATCATTCCTATACCTGACGAAGAAAGCATTTCTTCAAACTCGATATCCTTTTTGCCTATCATTTCTGGTTTCCGAGATGAAAAGCAAAATTTAGTGTTCACCACCAGGTATGATTTTGACATTGAACTTGACCGAGACATAGACTGCATCTCTATACCTCGATCAAATATCATTTCTGTTTCCAGCTTCAACTTCGAAACTTATTACCGGCTAAAAAACAACTCTTTACACTCGAAATTGACACGCCAACAAAGCCTGACTTTTTAACTGTCAGAGGGAGGAATCCTCGCCGGAAATTCATAAATAAATTTAAGCAGCATTTCTGCAAAAGAGACAAGCTCTACCGCATCCTCGCGCGTCATATCCACTATCTCGTGAGTAGCTTCGTTCCCTTTCTTTCTGATGTGATCAACCCAGCCTTTCCCATTTGGAGGCACATATCCATTTTCAGCAAGAAAATTCACGTAGAATATAAATGATTTTCCTGTCTCAGCCTTTTCCGACACAGCAAGGTTCATTAAAAGCTTTCTTGAGGTAAGTACAGACGCAGTGAATGCATTTATCGAAATACATCTTCTAGACTCATTATAAAGCTTACTCACCTCATTGGGCACGCTTTCAACGCTATTCCCAGGTGCTATCCCAGGAACCTGCTCATAGCCATTAAAGAAAGTTGGCTTCTGACAATTAGGACAGATTCTCAAACTGCAAACGTTAGGATGAATACCGTTCCTGTAAAACCCAGTTACTGAAGCGACAAACACCCCACAATACCCGCAAACAAGTTCTTTGCTGCCAATATTCGATAAATCTTCCCAATGATTCATTTCACTCTCCCTTTCCCCGCCCAGCACTAATTCCCTGTTCCCTGGTCCGCTACTCGCTTTGCGATCCTGTCTCCGTTCCGATCGGCTTGAGCCGGCCTCAGTAACTTTTTGATACGTTTCAGGAAGCCTACCATAGCTCTGGGAAAATCGAGCTTACGACAATGGACGCAAGCGAAACGCCATGGCCATCCTGATCCCGCACAGCGGATTATAGCAGA
This sequence comes from Salinicola halophyticus, assembly GCF_003206695.1. GTDB lineage: Bacteria > Pseudomonadota > Gammaproteobacteria > Pseudomonadales > Halomonadaceae > Salinicola > Salinicola halophyticus. The sequence continues at coordinate 7,560 of NZ_PZJN01000014.1, forward strand.
TTGCTATGCATATCAGATTGCTATACCCTGCTCTCAACGCTACAGGGAAGGTCGCATGCACATCATCACCCAAAAGCGCATCTGGGAAGCCATGGGGACATGGCCACAGTCCTCGACCGCGCTAGAGTCGTGGTTTCGAATCATGAAGGTCAGCGAACCGAAAGACTTCGCAGCGATGAAAGCTATCTTCCCTGCAATCGATAAGGTCGGCCGCCACCACATATTCGATATAGGCGGCAATAAGATCAGGCTGATCGCCATCGTCCATTACCGGGCCAAACGGGTGTATATCCGCGACATCCTGGACCACAAAGAGTACGACAAGGGCAAATGGAGGAGTGACACATGAACGCCATCCTTGATCAAGCTGCCGTGCATTGGGCTCACATCGCCCCTCTGCTCTCCGAGCCGACCGGCGACGACGAGTACGACGCCAAGGTAGAAGCGCTGGATGAACTGCTCGATACCATCGGTGATGACGAGAATCATCCTCTGGCTGGCCTGGCCGAACGCCTGGGCGATCTCATCGAGGCCTATGATGAAACACATCGTCCGTTGCCCGACGCTTCTGATATCGACGTGTTGCGCTATCTGATGAAAGAGCATGGCGTATCCCAAAGCGGGCTACCCGAAATTGGAGCGCAACCGGTGGTTTCAGCCGTCCTGGCTGGTAAGCGCTCCTTGAACTGGCGACAGATATGCGAACTCTCGGATCGATTCGGCGTGCCGACTGATGCCTTCAGGGGGCCACAGACAACTCGAGGGCAAACGAGGCCCGCAGCCGGTCGCCCTGGAGCAACTCTATAGCGAGATCGGGTATCTAAAGATGGAACTCGATTGGCTGAAAAAAGCGTCACGGGGCGGGATCGGGCGTAAACCCTTGATACGCCTGGTGCCGGTAAGTGGACTCGAACCACCGACCTACGCATTACGAATGCGTTGCTCTGCCAGCTGAGCTATACCGGCCAGGCGGCGCCTATGATAATCATCAACGCCGAGACGGACAACTGAAAACGCTATCCGCAAATCGTCGTAAAACAGGCGGTTGGCGTTGATGCCCAGACGACGATCGCGATCATTTCGTGGAGGTCGCGTTGGGATCCGGGGCGGAGACGAACCCGCCACTGTGGTGCGGCACGGCGGCGTCCAGCGCGAGGCCGCCGCCCAGCGCCTGGACGAGCTGCACCGAGCGGTCGAGACGCTGCGAGTCGACCTGGGTCAGGCTCTGTTCGGTCGATATCAGTTGCTGCTCGCTGCTCAGCACGTCCAGATAGTCGACCAGCCCGGCGCGGTAGCGCTCCTCCACCAGACCGTAGGCGGAACGCGCGCTCTCCAGCGCCTCCTGCTGGCTCTCGCGCTGGCGATCCAGAGATTCCAGGGTGGTGATGTCGTCCGCCACTTCCCCCAGTGCGGAAATAATGGTCCGGTTGTATTGCGCCACGCTCAGGTCGTAGTCGGCATCGGTGCTGTCGAGGTTGGCGCGTAGCCGGCCGCCTTCGAAGATCGGCAACGAGATCGCCGGCGTAACGCTGCCGGATTTCGCCGCTTCGCTGAAGAAGTAGTCACCCAGGGCCGAACGGAAGCCCGCCATCGCCGAGAGGTTGATGTTGGGGTAGAACTGCGCCTTGGCGGCCTTGATGCTCTGGGAGGCGGCCTCGACCCGCCAGCGCGCGGCGACGACATCCGGCCGATGGCCGATCAGTTCGGCGGGGATCACGCTGGGCAACGCGGCGATGGCCGGCGAAAGCGCCGTGGGCCGGGGAATCGACTCGCCGCGGTCCGGCCCCTTGCCGAGCAGAATGGCCAGCGAGATTCGCTCGCTGCGGATCGATTGCTGCGCCGATTCCAGCGATTGGCGGGCGTTGGCGGCCGTCACCTGCGACTGCAGACTCTGGGATTCGTTACGGATGCCGGCCCGCAGCAGCTCGTCGTTGATATCGTTGATGCGCTGCGCCCGGTCCAGCTGGCGTTGAGCCACGTCGCGCATGGCGTAGGCGGTGGCCAGGCTGACATAGGCCCGCGCCACGTTGACCGATAGCGTCAACCCCGCCGCGCGGTATTCGATCTGCTGGGCACGCGCTTCGCCCAGCGCGGCCTCCCAGGCGGCGCGGCTACCGCCCCAGAGATCGAGATCATAGTCGAACGAGACCAGCAGCGACCGCGAGGTAGAGTAGAAGTTGCCCTGCCCTTGCGGATCTTCCACCTTCGAGACCCGCGACCGCGAGACTTCGGCGGAAGCATCGACGCTGGGCAGCGCCCCGGCTCTGGCCGAGGCGATGGCGGCGTTGGCCGAATGCAGCCGCGCCTGGGCCACGGCGATGTCCGGCGAATCGCTCAGCGCTTCCTGAATCAGGGTGTCGAGTTCGGGGTCGCCCAACCGCTTCCACCAGTCGATCTCGGGCCACGCCGCCGGCGACACCGGGGTCCGCCCGAGAACCTCGGTCACGCTCAGCTGGCTGATGGGCGTCAGCGTCTGCTGCGGTTCGAGCCCGGCATAGTTGGCACACCCCGAAAGCGTGAAGCCAGCAAGCGCGATGGCGCCGACCCAGCCGGTCGCGCCACGTACCGATGACGCGCCATAAGTAAGCGACGCGCCATGCAAAGGCGACGCTCCATGCAAAGGCGAAAGGAAATCAGACATCCGTCTCCTGATCAGTCAAATCCGGGATAATTAATTAGCAGTATAACAATTCAAACGACATGCCATCTACCCGGGCTGGTGATCCTGAGGTTGGGCGGGCGCCTCGACCGACGGCGGGGCGTCTTCCAGACTCTCGGCCTCTTCCGCCTGTTCCTGGCGATACAGCGACCAGGCCACGATGAACAGCGCCGCGATCAAAGGACCGAGCACGAAACCGTTGATGCCCATCAGGGTCATCCCGCCGACTGTGGAGATCAGCACCACGTAATCCGGCAGCTTGGTCTCCTTGCCGACCAGCGGCGGACGCAGGAAGTTGTCGACCAGCCCGATGACCACGACGCCGACGAAAATCAGTATCGCGCCCTTGACGTAGGCCCCGGTAATCAACAGATACGCCGCCACCGGCACCCAGACGATGGCCGAACCAATCGCCGGCAGTAGCGACAGGAACGCCATCATCACGCCCCATAGCAGCGCGGCTTCGATCCCCAGCGCCCAGAACGCGACACCCCCGATCACCCCTTGGACGATGGCGATGATCACGTTGCCCTTCACGGTGGCGCGCACCACGGCGGTGAACTTGTCGATCAGTTTGTAGGTGTACTCGTCGCTCAGCGGAATGGTGATTCGGATCATTTGGCCAAGCGAGCGCCCGTCCCGGAACAGGAAAAACAGCAGATAGAGCATGATCCCGGTGCTGACCAAAAACTGCAGGGTGTTCTGGCCGATGCTCAACATGTGCGTCGCGATCAACCGGCTCCCCTGCTCGAGCGCAGAGGCCAGGCGGTTGCTGATATCGGACAAGCTCCCGAAACCGGCATCACCCAGCCAATCCTGAACCGAAACCGGCAACGAGCCTTGAAACTGCTGGACGTATTGATTGAAATCGATATCACCGCTTCCCACCCGCTGATAGACGCTAGCGCCCTCGCGCACCATGGCCCCGAAGATCAGCGTTATCGGCAGGATGACGATGAACACGCACGCCGCCACGCTAATGAGTGCGGCCCAATTGCGACGCCCGTGGAGTCGACGTTCCAGTCGACGCTGCATGGGCTGGAACAGGATCGCCAGAATCACGGCCCACAGGACGGCGCCGTAGAACGGTAACAGCAGCCATACGAAAGCGATGGAAACTAGCGTCAGCAGTAAGATGAACGCCTTGTGCTGGCTCAGAGAGTTCATGAAGATTCCGAAGTCAAATTGTCTTGGCCCCTAGCATAGCGGTCTGCAGGCGTGGACGTTCACTAGAGAATGCATGTCATGTCGATAAGCGGCTGAAAAAGAGTCTACAAGGCGGGTTTCAGGATGATTTGGCGAGATTCTGAAAAAAATTCCCCCCATTGCCGCCCAGCCGATTCAGCCACTTACTACACAAGACTTAACATGGGATAACTGGACGAAAAACTCGACACCGTACAACCCTTGTACAGCACTGGATGCTGTGCCAGCATACGATTGCGGGACGAAGAAGATTGTACGGGCCGACAAGGAACGTCAGGTCAGCAGGAGCCGGCAAGGACGCCGGGCAAGATCGGGCAAGGATGCCCAGCAGGACGCGGCAAGGAATGCCATCACCACGATCGGTCGAATGGCCGGTCTTCAGCCAAGGAGGGCTGTCTGTGAAAGATTCTATTTCATGCACCCGTTGCGGTAACGCTCAATCCATCTCGACGGAAGCCCATCTGGAATGGGACGAGATCAGCTGCACCGAGTGCGGCGAGTTTCTCGATACCATCGGGCACTGGGCGGATTCCCATTCACCCAACTACTCGATCCAGATTCTCAATCAGTGTCGTGGCCTGACGCTCAAGATGGCACGTGAGAATCAACCGCTCAACGATCAAACCTCCACCTGGAGAGCGAGCGCGTGATCAAGGTAACGTTGGACCTCACCTGTTCAGTCTGTAGTCATCAACAGTTCTATCTGCCGATGAACGACGGTGAAGGTCAAAACGTGAGATGTGCCAATTGCAGCGCCTTCAAATGCAGGACGCTGGACCTGGAAAAAGCGCTGAGTGCCGTTCACCGGCCACTGTCCAGCGTCAATCCTGCAGCCGCCTGATCCATTACCCCCAACCTTGTAAACCGCCCGACAATGGGCGGTTTTTTATTGATCAACAACTACGCTTAGCGGGAACCGGCTGGATCAGTGCGGGAAGCCATCAGGTACATGGAGCGGCCATGAACACGGGGCTACGGCGAGCAAGGAGAGCTATATGGTTGAGATCGCGCAGTTGAAAGAGTACATCAGGGACGAAGCCCACGCGTGTCAGGAGCGTCTGGCCGACTTCAAAAAGGCCCTGCACGCGAGCGAGGCCAACCTGCGCGAATTGCAGAGCCGCGTGGAAGCGTGGGTCGAGGATCTCGATCTCGACGACATCGAGATCCATCGTGGCGAAGCCCATCATTCGCTCGAGAAGTATGACGAGACGTTCGAGATCACGCTTCAGGTACTGACGATCACGTTCGGTAGCTGCAAGCTGCACGTCGAGCCGGAGGAGCAGTACCTCCATGGCAATCGGATCCTGTTGTACGCCTCCTCGGACGAAGATGACATCAAGGAGATCATCGAGTCCGAGAACAAGTACTACTTCACCGACCTGCAGTTCGGGCAGAAACGCGACCTGTCGAAATACACCGAGCTCGACGAGACCACTTTCTACAAATTGCTCTACGCGTGGCTCCGCTCCTGAGCGGATCTCGGCCCGGCATGGCGAGAGTCTCCCGCGCTTCGACTTCCGACTGGCGCCTCCCGGCTTTGGATTCTCCGCTTCAATTTCCAGCTTCCCAAAAAAAGGCCCCGACAGTGTCGGGGCCAAGTGCGTTCCGCAGGAAACGAAACTGCGGGCAGTCTATCGGGAACGGCGGGCGGCAATGCCTTGACAAGGGATGTTTTTCGCCTGCAATTCTTGCCGCGGTCGTCGCCTTTCCCCTCGCTTCGCCGCCAGGCCTGAAGACGTCGCCCAGCGCGATCGCCTACTCGATTCCCGGATCGATCCCCGTCCCGACTCCCAGCCCTGTCCCTCACCCGATTCCCAGCCCTGTCTCCGACCCGATTCCGGTATCGTCGAGCATTCGCTAATTTGCCGGCCTGCGCTCATACTCGGGTTAACTATCGAGTTGACGATCATGGCTGTCTGACCAGGTGGTCGAATCAGTTTGTCGAACCAGATTAACGAAGCAGGTTGACGAATCAGGTCAGCAACCCGATCGACGATTCGCACGGACCTCGCCAGACGCGCACCGGTCATCATGATCCGGTCAACACATCCCGCGACGCCCCCCATTTCGTAGCACGCCGTGACGGACGTTCATGGCGCTTACCACCTCGACACTCGACGAATTTTCGAGTGGCACCGCCTATCGCCAGCGGGCGTGTTTCGTTTTCGACCATGGCATGGAGTTCAACGCTTCGGCGCGAGCAGTGATTTTACTCGCCCGGCGGCTGGAGATTACCAATGCATCGACGCGTCAGGTCACCGATCATCCGATATCGCTGCTCCTCTGGGGGTGTCAAGTGAACGCCCGGTGGCGGTGGCGCAGCGGCCACGAAGAAGTCACGCCGCCGTGGAACACTCGAGCGCCCGTGCGCGAAGAGCTGTTCGGCCCCGAACGGCTCGAGCAGCACGCCCAGAGCCTGGCTCTGGCGCAGCCCATCACGCTGCATCCCCCCAGAGTCAAACCGCTGAATCAGCGCCTGCAGGAGAACACGGTGGCGCTGCGGATCGCTTATCGCAGCATCGTCGACGAAGTCGCCAATCGCCACAGCATCGTGCCCGCCGCGGAGTGGTTGCTCGATCACTATCATCATGTCGAAAAACATGTCAGCGACATCGTCGAAGATCTACCGCCCGGATATTACCGTCAGCTGCCGAAACTCGCCGATGGCCCTTTTGCCGGTTACCCCCGCGTCTTCGGGCTGACCTGGGCCTACGTCGCGCATACCGACAGCCACTTCGACCCGATCACGTTGACCCGATTCATCACCGCCTACCAGCGCGTCGAACCGTTGACCATTGGCGAGCTGTGGGCGATCGCGATCAGTCTGCGGCTGGTGCTGGTGGAAAACCTGCGCCGGCTCTCCGACCAGATCATGCATGCTCGGGATGCTCGTGCCGAGGCCGATGTTCTGTGCGAACGCCTGCTGCTCCCTGGCGCCGGCAGCGAACCGCTGCGGGCCTACGCCGATCTGGACATCGACGATCCCTTTGCCGCCCATTTCTACGCCCAGATGGCCAAGCGCCTCCGCGATCAGGACCCCGGCAAGACGCCGGCGCTGGCGTGGCTGGAGCAGCAATTCAGCCGCCAGGAGGTATCGATCGCTGCGGTGGTGCAAAACGCCCATCAACGCCAGGGCGCCTCCAACGTCAGCGTGCGCAACGTCATCACCAGTCTGCGGCATATCGCCGATTTCGACTGGGCGACCCAGGTCGAACAGGTCAGCCTGGTCGACCAGCAGCTACGCGCGAACAGTCGCTTCGCGGAGATGGATTTCGCCACCCGGGACCGCTACCGCAACGCCATCGAACAGCTGGCGCGGGGCTCGCACCGGGACGAGCTTTACGTGACCGAACAGGCACTTTCCGCGGCACGAGCTGCCCCGCCCGCGGGCTGCCAGCCGGCCGAAGCAGAGCGGCTCGCCGATCCAGGCTATTACCTGATTGCCGATGGCCGCCGCGAACTGGAACGATCGCTCGGCTTCCGCCCGCCCCTGGCGCTGCAGGTTCGTCGTGGCGTGCTGAAACTGGGTCTGGCCGGTTATGCCTGCGCCACCGGGCTGATCACGGTGCTGTTGATGGGGTTGGCAGTCTGGACCTTGAATGTGGTCGACCTGCCGTTCGTCTGGCAACTGCCCTGGTTACTGCTGATCTTCCTGCCCGCCTACGAAGTGGCAACGGCGCTGGCCAATCGCGCGTTGGGCGAAGGTGTCGGCGGCGAGGCGCTACCCGGGCTGGCGCTCGAGGAAGGCGTTCCGCCCACGCTGAGAACGTTGGTCGCGATACCCGCCATGCTGACCGAGGCGGTTGCCCTGCGCGAGCTGGTCGAGCGCCTGGAGGTGCACTACCTCTCCGGTAACGGGGGCGATCTGACTTTTGCCCTGCTGCTGGACGGTCGCGACGCCGACACCGCCGAACTGCCAGGTGACGATACCTTGCTGAGTATCGCCGTCGAAGCCATGGCGCAGCTCAATCAGCGCCACGGCCCCGCCCCTACCGGCCCACGATTTCTGCTGCTCTATCGACGCAGACTCTACAATGCCAGCGAAGGCTGCTGGATGGGCTGGGAGCGCAAGCGCGGCAAGCTGACCGAGCTCAACCGTCTGCTGCGCGGTGCCGACGACACCTCCTATGTGTCCGTGGATGGTTACGCGCCCTGGGTGCCCTCCGAGGTGCGCTACGTGGTCACGCTGGACAGCGATACACAGCTGCCACGAGACACGATCGCCCGGCTGGTCGGCAAGATGGCGCATCCGCTCAACCAGCCGGTGTTCGGTAACAGCGACAGGGTCGTTCGTGGCCATGCCATTCTCCAGCCTCGGGTGACGCCCTCATTGCCCATCGGCCGCCAAGGCTCGCGCTATCAGCGTCTGTTTTCGGCACCGGGCGGCATGGATGTCTACACCGCCGCGGTATCGGATCTCTACCAGGATCTATTCGGCGAGGGTTCGTTCGCGGGTAAAGGCATCTACGCCGTGGATGCCTACGAGCGAGCGCTCTGCGGTCGTATCCCAGAGAACAGTCTGCTCAGCCACGACCTGCTGGAGGGCATCTTCGCGCGCGCCGGGCTGGCTTCCGACGTCGAGGTCGTCGAAGCGTACCCCGAACGTTACGATGTGGCGGCCAGACGCCAGCATCGCTGGACGCGTGGCGACTGGCAGCTGCTGCCCTGGTTCTGGGGGCGGCGCGCCGACCGACAGGCACTGACCGCGGTGGGCTGCTGGAAGATCGCCGATAACCTGCGCCGCTCGCTGCTGGCACCGAGCCTGTTCGGGGCGCTCATGATCTGCGCCTGGCTCCCGCTGACCGCCGCGCTTACCGCCATGGGTCTGACTCTGGCGTGCCTGATCATTCCGGCGCTGATCCCGATCGTATTTGCACTCAAACCCCATCGCCGCGACGGCAACTGGCGCCACCACTGGCGAACGCTGGGCCGGGATCTGCGTACCGAGATGGGCCGCTGCCTGCTGAGCCTGACCCTGCTGGCGGATCAAGCCTGGCAGATGAGCGATGCCATCGTCCGCACCTTGTATCGCGTCTACGTTTCCCACCGCCATCTGCTGGAGTGGACCACGGCCTCCCAGCTGGCCGGAGGCGAACGTCTGGGGGTTGCCGGTTTCGGTCGCGAGATGGCCGGCGGCACCCTGCTGGCCCTGGCCCTGGCGCTGATCCTGGCGGTCATCGAGCCACCGGCGTGGGCCCTTGTCCTGCCCCTGCTGGTGCTGTGGCTGGTGGCACCGCTGATCGCGCTGTGGACCAGCCGGGCCCCAACCGATACCACCGACAATCTAAGCCTGGCACCGCCCCAGGCTCAGGCACTACGCCGCATCGCCCGGCGTACCTGGCAGTTCTTCGATACGTTCGTGACGCCCGCCTCTCACGCGCTGCCGCCGGACAACTTCCAACTGGATCCCAAGCCGGTCATCGCCGAGCGTACCTCGCCGACCAATATCGGGCTCTATTTACTGGCGTGCATCGCGGCGCGGGATTTCGCCTGGATCGGCACCCATCGCGCGGTCGAACGCCTGGAAGAGACTCTGGCAACGCTCCACGCGATGGAGCGCTGCAAGGGCCATTTCTACAACTGGTACGACACCCGGTCTCTCGAGCCGCTCGAGCCGCTCTACGTCTCCACGGTGGACAGCGGCAATCTGGCAGGCCACCTGATCACCCTGGCCAGCGCCTGTGAAGCGTGGATCGCGCATCCCCATGTCGTCGATCCCCGCGAGGGGCTGAGCGACACCCTGCTGCTGTGCCGCGAGGATATCGCCGCCACCCAACGGCTGGACGAGGAGACACGAACGGCGCTGCTGAACGAGCTGGAAACGCTCGCGACCCGTCTCGAAGCGACCGCCTACGGTATCGAGTACTGCGACTTGCTGCGTCAGTCGATCGACACCTGCCAGGGTCTGCTCGCTGCCCAGACACCCGCCACCTTTGACGTCGATCCAGCGGCCGTCGATGCGGCGACCGGAGAAGTGTCGCCGCAGCGCTGGCTGCTGATTCTGCAGCAGTGTCTCGACGAGCACCGCCGCGACGCCGAGGATACCGAGCCGGTTTCTCGAACGGCGCCTTTTGAAGCGGCGCTGTCTCGCACGCCGCTGGAAACCGGCGATCATCCGACGTCAGGCGGCTCGGCGCCTCCCGGGAGCCTGCGCCAACGGCTTCGCGCGCTGGCCGACCAGTCGCGCCAACTGGCCCTGGCGATGGATTTTCGCTTTCTGCTGGTGACCGAACGCAAGCTGATGTCGATCGGCTACGCGCCGCGAGAGGATCGGCTGGACGACGGCTGCTACGACCTGCTCGCCTCCGAGGCACGTCTGGCGAGTCTGGTGGCGATTGCCAAAGGCGACCTGCCCACCCGCCACTGGTTCCGCCTGGGCCGCGCGGTGACGCCGTTGAAGGAAGGCGTCGCGCTGATCTCGTGGTCGGGATCGATGTTCGAATATCTGATGCCATCGCTGGTGATGCGTGCGCCACTGGGCAGTCTGCTCGAGCAGACCAACCGCCTGGTCGTGGCCAGCCAGCGCCAGTACGCCAAGCCCCACGATATTCCCTGGGGCGTCTCGGAATCCGCCTACAACGCGCGGGATATCGACTTCACCTATCAGTATTCCAACTTCGGCGTGCCGGAACTCGGGCTCAAGCGTGGCCTGGGCGACAACCTCGTCATCGCACCCTACGCCACGGCGCTGGCCACCATGGTCGCGCCCCAGGCCGCGCTGGATAACTTCGCTCGGCTCAGGGCGATGGAAGCCGAAAGCCACTTCGGGTTCTTCGAAGCGATCGACTTCACCCTCACGCGCCTGCCCGTCGACAAGAGCTTCGTCATCGTCCGCAACGTCATGGCTCACCATCAGGGGATGACGATCGCGGCCATCGCCAATGCCCTGCTGGAAGGACGGCTGCGCAGCCACTTCCACAGCGAACCGATGATTCAGGCCAGCGAGCTCCTGCTGCAGGAGCGCCTGCCGCGGGAAGTGGCAACGCTGCCCTCGCCCAACGACGCCGATCATGCCGCGCCCTCGAGCACCGTCGCACCGGCGGCGGCCGTACGTCGACTCGAAGGAGAGCCGACCTCGCAGCCGGTCACGCACCTGTTGTCCAACGGCCGCTACAGCGTGATGCTGACCGCTGCCGGCGCCGGTTACAGCCGCTGGCAGCAGCAGGCGATAACGCGCTGGCGTGAAGACGCCACCTGCGATGAATGGGGGAGCTTCATCCTGCTCCGCGAGCACGATAGCGACGCCTGCTGGTCCGCCGGCGCGCATCCGATCAAGGGCCCGGCCGATTACCGGGAGGTAGTATTCGCCGAGGATCATGCGCGCTTTACTCGCCGCGACGGTGATCTCACCACCGTGCTCGAGGTGCTGGTCTCCGGCGAGGACGATGGCGAAGTGCGTCGCGTCTCGGTGACCAACGGCGGCCGCCATGCCATCGCGATCGACGTGATGTCCTACGCCGAGGTCGTGCTCACCCAGCCGCCCACCGACGATGCCCACCCGGCGTTCGCCAAACTGTTCGTCGAGACGGATTTCATCCCCGAGTACACCGCATTGACCGCGACACGGCGTCGGCGCGCGGCCCAGGAAGCGCCAATCTGGGCGGCCCATTTCGCGGTGATCAAGGGTGACTGCGTGGGTGAGCCGCAGTACGAGACGGACCGGGCCCGCTTTCTGGGCCGGGGGCGTCAACTCGGCAATGCCAGAGCGCTCGGTCACCAGCCGCTGTCGAATACCACCGGCGTGGTACTGGATCCGGTGTTCTCGCTGCGTTACACCCTGAAGATCGCCCCGGGTCACGCCGGCCACATCGATTTCTGGACGGTGGTCGCCGAGAGTCGCGACACGCTGCTGGCCCTGATCGACAAGCATCACGACATCAGCGCCTTCGAGCGCGCTCGGACCCTGGCCTGGACCCAGGCCCAGGTGCAGTTGCGCCATCTCGACATCGACCTGGAAGAAGCCGCGGATTTCCAGCGTCTGGCGGCGCCGATCCTGTACAGCGATGCCCGCTTCCGCCCGCCGTCCCAGACGCTGAAGCGTGGCCTGTCGATACAGTCCAACCTGTGGCCGATGGGCATCTCCGGCGACCTGCCGATCGTGCTGCTGCGCCTCGGCGACCTCGAGGATATCGCCTGGCTCAAGCGGCTGCTGCGCGCTCACGAGTACTGGCGTGCCAAAGGCCTGGGCGTCGATCTGGTGATCATCAACGATCGCGCCCACTCCTATCTGCAGGAGCTGCAGGATGCGATCGAAACGGCCGTTCGCTCCAACCGTCCGCCCACGCATATCGAGGGCGATCTGGCGCTGGGCTCGGTCTATACCTTGCGCGCCAACCAGTTGAGTCTGGCCAGCCACGAACTGCTGCTGGCCGTGGCCCGGGTCGTGCTGACGGCCCGCAAGGGTGCGCTTCCCGCCCAGCTCGATGCGCTGCTGGCGGCGCCGACCATTCGGCACGACGCCAGTGTCGGCCCCCGGGCTCGATCGGGCACCACCGAACATGATCGCGCCAGCCAACAGGGCAAGAGCGAGGCGCAGGCGACTTATCAACGCCCGGCAGTGGCCCCCTCTTCGCGCCCACCGCTGGGAGATCTGACGTTCTTCAATGGCTCCGGCGGCTTCGACCATGACGGCCGCGAATATGTCTGCGTGCTGGACGACGGCGCGACCACGCCGCAGCCGTGGATCAACGTGATCGCCAATGCCGGATTCGGGTTCCAGGTCTCGGCGGAAGGCGGCGGCTACACCTGGGCCGACAACAGCCGCGAGAACCAGTTGACCCCGTGGTCCAACGATCCGGTCAGCGATCTACCCGGCGAAGTGATCTACGTGCAGGACGCCGACAGCGGCGAGCTCACCACCGTCACCGCCAACCCCGGCTCTAGCTCCGGTTCCGACTCCGACTTTGACTCCAACGGTTCCCATCGGCGCGAGGCCGGGCATCCGGTCCGTCACGTCGCGCGCCACGGTTTCGGCTATACCCGCTTCGAGCACGACACCGTCGAGCTCTCGATGGCGCTGTTGCAGTATGTCCCGCTGAACGATCCGATCAAGATCTCGCGGCTGACACTGGAAAACCGCACCGGCAGGTCACGCCGACTGATCGTGACCGCCTACACCGCCTGGGTGATGGGCACGTCGCGGGCCCGGACCGCGCCCTTCCTGGTGTCGGAACACGATACCGCCACTGGGGCACTGTTGATGCGCAACCCCTGGAACCAGGCCTTCCCCGGACGTGTCGGATTCGTCGACCTGGACGGGCACCAGAGCGGTTGGACCGCCGATCGTCGCGAATTCCTGGGTGAGGGTTCGCTGGCCGACCCCGAAGCGCTGACCGAGCAGCGACCGCTGGCGGCCAGCGTCGGTGCCGGATACGACCCGTGCACGGTACAGCAGTGCACGCTGACCCTCGCCCCCGGCGAGTCGGTCGAAGTCGTGGCGTTCATGGGCCAGGCCGACAGTGACGAAGCGGCACGCGAGCTGATCGAACGCTATCGGCACAGCGATCTCGACGCCAAGCTGGACGAGGTCGAAGCCTACTGGCAGGCCCTGCATGGCACGCTCCAGGTCAGCACGCCGGACCCGGCCATGGATCTGATGCTCAACGGCTGGCTGCTGTATCAGACGCTGGCCTGCCGAGTCGTGGCACGCTCAGCGTTCTACCAGGCCAGCGGCGCCTACGGTTTTCGCGATCAGTTGCAGGATGGCATGGCGCTCACCTTCGCCATGCCGGGGCTGGCTCGCCACCACCTGCTGCGCGCCGCCGGGCGCCAGTTCGTCGAGGGCGACGTGCAGCACTGGTGGCTACCGCATTCCGGTCAGGGCGTTCGCACCCACATTTCCGACGATCGGGTGTGGCTCGCGTTCGCTGCCGCGACTTACCTTCAGTCGACAAACGACTCAGCCGTTCTCGACGAAAGCGTCGGCTTTCTGGAGGGTGCCCCGCTCGCCCCCGAGGCGCACGACGATTTCGCCCAGCCGCTGGTGGCCGACGAGGCGGCGTCGCTATTCGAGCACTGCGCCCGCGCCCTGGATCAGGCCCTCGAACAGTTCGGCGAGCATGGCCTGCCACTGATCGGCACCGGCGACTGGAACGACGGCTTCAATCGCGTCGGCGAGGCGGGTCGCGGCGAGAGCGTGTGGCTGGGCTGGCTGTTGCTACGTACGCTTGCGCTGTTCGCGCCGCTGGCCGAGGCTCGCGTTGCCCCGGAAGACCGGGCCCGCGCCGCACGCTGGCGGGAACGCGCCGAAACGCTACGGCTGGCGCTGGAAAACGAGGCCTGGGACGGCGAGTGGTATCGTCGCGCCACCTTCGACGATGGCCAGTGGCTGGGCACCCACGACAACGACGCCTGCCGCATCGATGCCATCGCCCAGTCCTGGGCCGTGCTCTCGGAAGGTGCCGATCCCAACCGCGCCGCGCAGGCCATGGCGTCGGTGGAACGCCATCTGATCCTGCCCGAGAAACGGCTGGCGCTATTGTTCACCCCGGCGTTCGACAAGACCGCGCTGGAGCCCGGTTACATCAAGGGGTATCCGCCGGGGCTGCGCGAGAACGGCGGGCAGTATACCCACGCCGCGATGTGGTCGATCCTCGCCTTCGCCAAGCTGGGGCAAGCGGACAAAGCCTACGCGCTGTTCTCGCTGCTCAATCCGATCAACCACGCCCTGACGCCGGAAGCCGTCGAGCGCTACCGCGTCGAGCCTTACGTGATCGCCGCGGATGTCTACTCCGAGGCGCCTCACGTCGGACGCGGCGGCTGGACCTGGTACACCGGCTCTGCCGGCTGGATGTATCAGGCCGGGGTGGGCGGCATCCTGGGGATTCGTCGCGAAGGGCTTCAACTGATCGTCGCACCCTGCATTCCCGATACCTGGCCGGGCTTCTCGGCCACCGTCAATCTCGAGGGCAGCACCTGCCTGATCCGGGTCGAACGCGTCTTGGAGGGGCAACCGGCCGGGGCGACGCTCGATGACGAACCGCTGGAGGACAGCGCCACCGAGGCGCGGCTGACGCTGGACGGCCAGCCGCACGTGCTGGTCATCCATCTCGCCCAACGGGAATCGACCTGACAAAACGCGCCCTGTAGCGGGCGCGTGTCGAACCTCAAAGGCGTGAGGCTAGCGGTATTCGACCCCGGCTTGCTGGCCGATACCCCGAGCCATCAGAACGAACTCCACTCCTCCGCCGCTTCCTCACGGGCCGGCGACTTGAGGGCAGGCCGTTTCAGCGATGTTGGCCGGGGCGTGTCTCGACTGGCCGCCGTTGGCGTGGCTGCAGCCGGAGCGGGCCGGGCGGCGTCGGCACCAGAGGCGGCGCCTTTGAAGAACGAGACCTCTTTCAGCAGGCTGGCGGCCTGGCCTTGCAGTGACCGGCCGGCGGCGCTGGATTCTTCCACCAGGCTGGCGTTCTGCTGGGTCACGCCATCCATCTGGGATACCGCAGTGTTGACCTGATCGATACCCTGAGACTGCTCGCGGCTGGCGACCGCGATTTCGCCCACCAGAATCGTCACCCGCTCGACACCGTCGACGATCTCTTCCAGCGCTTGACCCGCTCGGTTGACCAGTTCGGTGCCGGAACCCACCTGACCGATACTCTCCTCCACCAGGTGTTTGATCTCCTTGGCGGCATCGGCGCTGCGTCCGGCGAGATTGCGTACTTCGTTGGCCACCACGGCAAACCCGCGACCCTGCTCACCGGCGCGGGCCGCTTCCACCGAGGCGTTCAGCGCCAGCAGGTTGGTCTGGAAGGCGATCTGGTCGATCAATCCGACGATGCCGGCGATCTTGCGACTCGACGTGTTGATGCCTTCCATCGCCTTGACCGCCTGCCCCGCCACTTCGCCTCCGGCGCTGGCCCGTTGGCTGACATCGTGGACGAGCTTATCGGCTTCGGCGGCGTTTTCCGCGTTCTGGCGCACGGTCGAGGTGATTTCGTCCATCGAGGCCGCCGTCTGTTCGAGGCTGGCGGCCTGCTCCTGGGTTCGACGACTGAGATCGTCGGTGCCCTGGGCAATTTCGTCCGCGGCGATGCTGACCGATTCGGCATTGTCACGCACGCTCATGACGACGCGGGAAACCTGGACTTCCATGGCCTGAAGCGAGCGCAGCATCGCACCGAACTCATCCTTACAGGTGATATTGATCGGAGTGTTGAGCTTCCCGGCGGCCATGGCGTTGGCGAACGCCTGGGCTTTCCCCAGCGGCGTCATGATGCCGCGGATCAGCCATAGCGCTATCAACGTTCCTATGACCAGCGATACGAGCATGATCCCGACAATGGCATTGCGACTCCATTCGTATTCGCTGACAGCGCCCGCGAACGCCTCGCCAGCCTGGGCACCGTTGCGTTCGATCAGGGTTTGAATGGCGCCGAGCGTCTCGGGATATTGCGCGCGCAGCGTGGTCGTCGCGATGACTCGGGCTCGGTCGAAGTCATTGCCGATCATCGCCGCGTTAAGCTCGGCGATGGTCACTCGCAAGTCGGCCAGCGCCGTGATGAAGGCGTCCGCCATCTGGCGCTCCTGGGGGCCGCCGATGCGTTGCGGGTAATAGTCGCTCCAGGCCGCATCGATGATGGCGTCGTTCTCCGCGATCTCCTGCTGCGTCGTCCGTGCGGACTCGGGATTGCGATCCCGCTGCTCCGCGGTGATCTTGACCCGGTTGCTGAGCAGAGCGCGATCGATGTGGCTGAGATCCTCCAGGGTCAGCACGTTCCCTTCATAGGTTCTTTCAAGGGCGGTTTTGGTGTCGCTTAGGCAATACAGCCCGACGACTCCGACAAGGAACAGCATGACAATACAGGCGCCCAGGCTCGCGGCCAGGCGGAGTTTCACGCTTCGATTCAGTAACAGCATGGCAAAGCCCCGATAGGTGCCCTTGGCTCAAGCCTCAGGCGAATGGAACTGGTCTCGGCAGGCCGGAAGTTCTCCGGGGGGAAATTCACTTCATGCCGCGAGACGCTCTATCGGCAGGCGTACAACAAAGCTTAATTTTATTTAGCTATCTTGGCGTAAAACTTTTCCTATGGGTACAGTAACTCCTCATATCCCCCACTAGAAATTCGTTATTAAAAATATTATATATCAGATGGTTACCAAATAACTCGCCTCCCGTTCCGTCAGGAAAAATCTCTACAGAACTGCGGTTTTCAAATCGAGGACGGTATGAATTTACTCGTACTTTTATCCTACAAAAAAACCATGACGTACAAGATTTCGACAGCCCCGAATGCTCTCGGCAAAGCCGTAGAGGCAGTTGCGGGGCTGCCGTAAAGAGCCCCAAGCGCCGGATGAGGCCACTGTGCTCCGAGTTTCAGCTGCGGTGGCCTAACGCCTCGATCAGCTGCCTCTTGTTCATGCCGCTGCGCCCTTCAATCTTGCGCTGCTGCGCCAGCTCGTAGAGCGCCTCACGGGAAAGCCGGGAAAGATCGGATTTGCGGGCCTTGGCTGACTTCGTCGCCTTGACGGATTTGGCAGTCGTCCCGGACTTGTCAGACGTTTTAGATCCGGCGGACTTGGCAGCGGCTTTACCGCCTTTTCCCTCGTCGGTTTTCTTCCCCGCCGGTTCGATCCGACCCCGCTTGAGGCTGCGCTTGAGCACCTGCATCAGATCGATGACTTCGGCGCCCTCTTCGTTTTCGTCGCCCTCGTTCCCTGCCTGGGCGCGAGTCGATTCGATCGGCGCGATGTCCTGACGACGCCGACGCTTCTGGCGTACGCGTTTCTTGAGCGCTTCGATGTGCGGGTCGATCAACTCGTCGGGGTCGAAATGCTTGGCGTTGAGCTTGTCCATCGCCTGATGAATCTGCCGCTCACGTTTGGCATCCGGTTCACCCGGCGCTTTCAGTCCGATGCTCTGCGGCGTGCGCAGCTCGTCGTGGAAGCGCAGCGCCTCGGCACGCAGGATGCCGTTTTCGGCGATGATCGCCACCAGCACCTCGCGCCCGCGCATCACCAGCGTGGCGATACCCGCCCGCCCGGCATTTTCCATCGCCGCCGCCAGCAGCCGATAAGGCTTGAGTGCGCCGCTGCCGCGATTCGAACGGGAATCCGGCACCAGAAAGTAGGCGCGTCGAAAATAGAGCGGGTCGAGCTCGTCCAGCGCGACGAACCGGCTCAGCTCGATCTCGCGCCGATGTTCGAGCGTGGCGTCCTCGATCTCCTGGTCCTCGACGACCACGTAGCGGTCCTCTTCGACCTCGATGCCCCGTGCCAGCTCGCTCGACTTGAGCGGCTTGCGCCCGGTCTCGCTGAAGAAGCGTCGGGACAGCGGCCTGCCCTGGTCGTCGACCTCTTTCAGCGTGATGTCTCGCGCGTGTTGGGCGGGGTAAAGCCCCACCGGGAGACTGACCAGCCCGAAGGCGATGGTGCCGGACCAGAATGGGCGCGGCCCGCGGAAGCCGCTGTCGTGATGGTGCTGCTTGTCCGGCGCCGAGGTTTCCGGCTTCGATGTTTTCGACTTTGTCGTCTTCGACTTAGGCACGTTTGCGCTCCTGGGCCAGGCTGGCCTTGAGCGACGAGGCGATATCGTCGGACGGCTCCTGCCGACGGCGACGCTTGACCTTGACTCGCTTGCCGTTGCGTTTGGCCTCCACCAGCGCTTCCAGCCGCTGACGATATTCGTCCTGATAGGTTTCCGGCTCGAATTCGGCGGCGTACATCTCGACCAGATCGGTCGCCATCTTCACTTCGCCGGCGTTCAGCTTGTCACCGCCGGGCGGGTCGAGGGCATCGGCATCGACGACCTCGTCGAGATGGCGCAAGGTGATCAGCACCGGATGGCCGTCGTAGTCACGTAGCGCACCGACATAGGCCTTGTGGCGCATCACCCAGTGGACCAGGCCTTCCCGCCCGCTGCTGGCGAGCGCGGCGGCGAAAGCGTCGAACGTGTCGTCGTCGCCATCCGGCCCGAGAAAGTAGGGGCGCTGATACCACTGGTTATCGATCGCGCCTGCCGGTAGAAAGTGCATCACCTCGATATCCCGCGAGGGGGCCGGCGCCAGTTCGTCGAGCTCCTCGGTGTCGAACAGGATGCGATCCTGCTTGTCGATGACGGCCTTGTGCCGGTCGTCGAGCGATACGGTCTTACCGCTCTGGGGCTCGATCATCGCCTGATGCACGGGGCGCTGCCGGCGCCGGTCGAGCAGGCGAAAATGGACGTTGCGGTCGCTGACCGCCGTGTAGAGCTTGACCGGCACTCGCTCTTCGCCAAAACCGATGACACCTTTCCAGACCGCGCGAGCGCTCATTTTTCTGTTCTCCTCACCGCTCTCTCCCACTCGAACATTCTGATCAACATCCCCTCAGCCCTTCAGATTTCCATTCCGGCATCGCGGCAGCGCTTCTTGGTCAGTCGCTGGCGGGCGTCGTCGAAGCCCGCCCACGGATCCTGTTTCAGTGACGACAGCCGGCGGGGCAGGTTGGTCAACGTGTACTGATCGGCGCTCAGCTTCGGCCCCAGATCCTCCCAGCGAATGGGCGTCGCCACCGGCGCACCGGGTCTGGCACGGACCGAGTAGGAAGCCACCGCCGTGGCGCCGCGGCCGTTGCGCAGGTAGTCGAGAAACACCTTGCCGCGGCGAGCCTGCTTGGACATGTTGAGCGTCAGCTGATCGGGATGACGCTCGGCGCAGCGTTCGCACACGGCTTCGGCGAAGCCCTTGGCGGTCTCCCAGTCGGCATGCGGTTTGAGCGGGACAACCAGGTGCAGACCCTTGCCGCCGGTGGTGCGCAGAAACGCGGTGAGTTCGAGTTCGAAAAGCGTCTGGCGCAGCTCGCGGGCGACGTCGATGACCGCCTGCCACTTGCAGTCCGGTGCCGGGTCGAGATCGAACACCAACTGATCGGGCCGCTCGAGATCGTCGACACGGCTGTTCCAGAGGTGAAATTCGACGGTTCCCATCTGCACCAGCGCCACCAGATCGGCGGCACTGCGCGCATAGAGATAGTCGTGCTTGCCGGATTTTTCAGCGATCGCCACGCTCGGCAGATCGTCCGGCATGGTGTCGCTGGGATGCTTCTGGACGAAACACTCCTTGCCGATACCGCCAGGGCAACGCAGCAGCGTCAACGGTCGCTTGGCGAGCCCGGGCAGTATCCACTCGGCTTGCTCGGCATAGAATTCGGCCAGCGCCCGCTTGGTGATGCCTTCGTCCTCGAACAGCACCCGATCGGGATGCGTCAGCCGAATGCCCTCGATCTCGACATCGCCGCCGCTGGATTGCGTCCGGTTCGAACGCTTTGGGGCGGAAGATTCACTCGCTTTCTCGCTCATGGACGGCTCCGTCGCTCGTTGCTGGCTCAGCCGAATATCCTGGGGATCGCGATCCTCGCGCAGGCCGCGAAAGCGCGGATGGCGCAGGCGCCAATCATTGGTCCATTCGCTGAAATTGACGTCGATCACACGCTTGGGCGTGACCCAGTGGCTGCTGGCCAGATCGGGAATATCCCGCTCGATGAAAGGCGAAGTCTTGCGCGGCGCCCGCGCCAGTTCCCGCTGCCACTCGGCGAGCTGAGCGTGGGAGAATCCGGCGCCGACCCGGCCGCAGTAGCGCAGCTTGCCGTCGTCGTCGTAGGCGCCGATGAGCAGCGAACCGAAGCCATAGCGCGAGCCTTGCGGATCGGTATAACCGCCGACCACGAACTCGGCCTGACTCTCGGTCTTGGTCTTGAGCCAGTCCCGATTGCGGCGTCCGCGATAGAGGGAATCGGCGCGCTTGGAAACGATTCCTTCCAGGCCCTGGCGGCTCGCGTGTTCGAAGAATGCGCCGCCCTCGCCCTCGATATGATCGGTATAGCGCAGCTGGCCACGATTGCCGATCTTCACCGCGTCACAGGTCTGCGCCAACAGCGCCTTGCGATCGCGCAGCGCGACGTCGTCGAGCGCCATACCCTCGAACCCGAGGCCGTCGAGATAGCGCAGATCGAAGATCTGATACACCAGCCCGGCGGTCTTCTCTTCGCTCAGCGCCCCCTGCAGGCGCCGGAAGTCGCTAATACCGTCGCGTCTCAGCGCGACGACCTCGCCGTCGAACAGCGCCTTTTCCACTGGCAGCGCTTCGATCGCCTCGGCGATCTCCGGAAAGCGGTCCCGCCAGTCGTGACCGTTGCGCGTCAGCAGGCTCACCTTGCCGCGGTCGAGCCGCGCCAGAATGCGATAGCCGTCGAACTTGATCTCGTGGAACCAGTCATCATCGGCCGGCGCCTCGTCGACCAGCGTGGCCAGCTGCGCTGAAGGCCGGGCCGGGAGGCTCGCCTTGCGCGCGCCCTCGAGCTGAGCGGGATCGATCTTGACGGCCCGCGCCGTGCGGCTACTACTCGAACTCGAACGCTTACCCCCGGTCGAGCGCTCGCCCCCGGCTTTCGCTGAGGTTTTTGACGATGAGGATCGGGAAGATGGGGACTTCGTTGACGACGAGCTCTTTGAAGAAGACTTCGGCGCCGAGTCTTTTGATGAAGAGCCTGTCGATGAAGAGGATGGGGACTTCCCTTCGGCGATCTCCGTCATGCGCCGATTCGAAGCCACGCTGACGTCATCCAGACTGTCGGGAACATGGGCGTCGGCGTCGGCGTCGTCGTGGCGCTTGATCATCAGCCACTGTTTACCGTCCTCTCGTTTTCCGCCGCTTCCTCGGCCACTCATGCGCTTGAGCGTCCAGGCGCCCTTGAGCTTGGCGCCGTCGAGCGCGAAATCGATCTGGCCGTCGTCGTGCTTGCCGGTCACCCGCCATTCGCCACGATCCCAGATCATCACCGTACCGGCACCGTAGCCATCGGGGATTACACCTTCGAAGTCACCGTAGTCGAGCGGGTGATCTTCGACCTGAACCGCCAGGTGTTTCTCGCCGGGCTCGAGACTGGGCCCCTTGGGCAAGGCCCAACTCCGTAGCACGCCATCCTCTTCCAACCTCAGGTCGTAGTGCAGATGACTGGCGTCATGTTTGTGGATCACGAAGCTCGACTGCGAACGCTTCCTGCCGCGTTTGCCGCGAGGTTCCGGCGAGCGCGAAAAGTCACGCTTGCGGCGGTAGGTTTCGAGGTCAGCCATCCGTTGCTCCCACGATGATCCTGCGAATCGATAGTCTTCAGCGTAGCCAATGCCCCACCCCGCGCCAGACGCTCTTTCACGACTTGCGACGGAGTCGACAAACCGGCGCATCCTCACTGCCATAGACGGCGACGAGACGAAGCTCAATCGCCTCGAGATCGATGTCATCTGCCAGATTGGAATTCTTCGGGGGGATGCCTTGGGAGTGCAAAACGCTTTCGACAATCTCTTCGAAAATCCCGGCAGGGTTGAAACTTCCCGGCGCCATCAGTCCCTGCCGAGTGGTTTCCACCAATCGGAAAGATTCCATACATTTAACCTCTTCGATATCAATGAGGCTGGCGGTATAATGCCCCTTTTCAGGGTGCAGCATAGCGATGACATGCTCGATAAAAAAATCGCTTCCTGGCTCATGTTGCTAATGACGCAATGCGCCTAAAATGCCTTCCCGCCGCCACGGTTTACGATGATCTTGGGCTGACGCCACTTTCGGAAATTGAGGAAGAATATCTGAGCGTAAAACAGCAATACTAGGAGCGTACTGAAGCTGGCCATTGCCGTAATCGCCTGGCCATTATTGGTTACCGTTTCATGATTGGCGGGTTCCGCTGCCCATGATCTTCAGACTCCCTCGCGTCCAGCGTCGACTTCTACTAACCCGAAAGGCATAGATAGATCCCGTCAAGCGAGGGAAATCAGAAACGTTATCCTGGGTTAACGATTTCACTTTCTCCTGATGACAGCGCCAGTATTGATCGTGTAAAAAACTCAGCCCGAAAACGATCAGATGATAGAATTTTTATATATTACCGTTGTGAGCTTCCCTATAACGAATGTTGATTACCGCCCCTGGATCGCCTTCTTCGATACAAATAAATACCAAAATAGTCGCCCTGTTTAATCTGAATCAGTAGCGCCTTTTCCAAAGCGAACTAGCTTCAGTGAGCACGGAGCCACTTCTTCAATCAGGTAGGGAGACACCCATGTTTCAACATTCATCGAAGCTTCAGTATCCGGTCAAGGTAGACAAGCCCGATCCGCAGTTCGCCATGCTGCTGCAGCAGGCGATCGGTGGGGTCGAAGGCGAAATCCGCGTTGCCATGCAGTACTTCTTCCAGGCGATGGGCGCGCGTGGCGATGACCGCATTCGCGACCTGCTGATGTCCACGGCCACCGAGGAGCTTTCTCATATCGAGATGCTCGGCCACGCCGTCGCCTTGAATCTTGAGGGGGCGCCGGTCTCCTATCAGGAAGAGTCGGCCAAGGATCCGATCATCAACGCGATTCTCGGCGGCGCCAACCCGCGTCACCTGCTCTCTTCCGGCCTTTCCGCCATGCCGGTCAATGCCAACGGCGTGCCGTTCGACATGAGCCACGTCTATGCAACCGGCAATATCGCCGCGGACATGATGGCCAACGTCGCCGCGGAGTCCGGGGGGCGCGTACTGGCCTCGCGTCTATATAACTGGACCAGCGACAAGGGCATGAAAGACTTTCTTTCGTTCTTGATCGCGCGCGATACCTACCACCAGCAGCAGTGGTTGGCGGTCATCGAGGAACTGGGCGGTCTCGAGAAGAATCTGCCGATCCCCAACTCCACGCCTGAAGCTCACGAGGCGATGGAGCATTCCTACTACTACCTCAACACGCTGACCGATAAGGAAGCCCCGGTGGGACGCTGGAATCAGGGTCCGTCGCTGGATGGCAGAGGCGAGTACTCGACGCGGCAGAAGCCGGAACCCGAAGGCCAGGAACCCTCTCTGGGCAAGGCTCGCGAAGGCTCCGGCGCTCAGAAAGAGCAGATGTAAGCCGAGGCTACCGACCGCTGCGAGCCAGTAGCGATAACGACGGGTCTCGAGATATCGAGGCCCGTTCTCGTTTGAAGGGTGGCCCAAGGTGGACCACGCTTTGAATGATCAGGCCGAAGCTAGGACCTCGGCCATTCTACCGCCTGCTGTTTCCAGTGGCGGGTTGTGAGAATGAAACAGGGACGACGATCTCATGGCAGCGTCACAGTCGCACATCATCGCGCTCAATGCCGGCTCCTCCAGCATCAAGCTTTCGCTCTATCGCCTTAGTACCGGGAGCGATGCTGATCCTGATGAGTCCGAAAGCGCCGCACCCGAGCTGGTTGCCCATGCCCAGGTCGAGGAGATCGGCGAGTCGCCCCATCTCACCGCCGAGCTCGCCGACGGCACCCGCTTTCTCGACGAAACGCCCGGCGATGACGAGATTGCGGATCATGATCACGCCTACGCCCGGTTGCGCGAGGCGCTCGACGAGCAGTTCGGCGAGCTCGCGCTGGTCGCGGTGGGCCATCGCATCGTCCATGGCGGAGACCTCTTTCCCGCGCCGGTGGCGATCGACAATGACGTTCGCGACAAGATCGCGGCGCTATCGCCGATGGCGCCGTTGCATCAGCCGCATCATCTGGAAGGCATCGACGCCGTCAGCCGATTCGCCCCTGAGACGCTGCAGGTCGCCTGTTTCGATACCAGCTTCCATCTCGACATGCCCCGCGTCGCGCAATTGACCGGCCTGCCCTACGCGTTCTTCGAACGCGGCATTCGCCGTTTTGGTTTTCACGGCCTGTCGTACGAGTACATCGCCGGCCGGCTGCCGGAGATAGATCCGCGGTTGGCCGAGGGCCGTACCGTGGTCGCGCATCTGGGTAACGGCGCCAGCCTCTGTGCACTGCAGGCGGGCAGCAGTATCGACACCTCCATGAGCTTCACCGCGCTCGATGGGCTACCGATGGGTACGCGCTCGGGGGCGCTCGACCCGGGCGTCCTGCTCTATCTCGAGCAGCAGCTCGGTTATTCGAGCGAGGATCTCCAGTCGCTGCTCTATCACGATGCCGGATTGATCGGGATCTCGGGTATTTCCAGCGACATGCAGACCCTGCTGGAGAGCGACTCGCCTCGCGCCCGGCTGGCGATCGATTTTTTTGTCTACCGGGTGGCCCAGGAAGTCGGACGCATGGCGGTCAGCCTGGGCGGAGTCGATGGCCTGGTGTTCACCGCCGGCATCGGTGAGCACGCCGCGCCGATTCGTCAGGCGGTGGTCGAGCGACTGGCGGGACTCTTGCCGGTGACGCTCGACGAGGCGGCCAACCGTGGCGACGAGCCGGGACGTATCTCGACGCCGGAGAGCGCCGTCGCCGTCCATGTCGTCGCCACCGACGAAGAGGCGATGATCGCTCGCCATACCTGGCGCCTGTGGCAGTCGCGCTGACGTCCGCGGTTGCCGTCAGGCGCCGATAGTCGAGCGTCCCGATCCTACCTCGGCCCGTCGCCGTTTCACTCACTCAATCGATTCAGGAGCGCCCTCATGACCGGACCCACGACCCAGCCGATTCTGCCTGTCGAAAAGGACGAGGAGACGCTGAAGCGGATCGATCACTGGTGGCGAGCCGCGAACTATCTGGCAGTGGGCCAGATTTATCTCATCGACAACCCTCTGCTCGAAACGCCGCTGCAGCTCGAACACATCAAGCCGCGTCTGCTCGGCCACTGGGGTACGGTGCCGGGGCTCAATCTGATCTACGCGCACCTCAACGCGCAGATCCGGCGGCGCGATCTCGACGTGATCTTTCTCGCCGGCCCGGGCCACGGGGGGCCGGCGATGCTCGCCAACGTCTGGCTCGAGAACAGCTACAGCGAACACTTTTCGCATGTGACCCGCGATGCCGAAGGCATGAAGCAGTTGTTCCGCCAGTTCTCGACGCCGGGCGGGGTGCCCAGCCACGTCAGCGTGCCGACACCGGGGTCGATCCACGAAGGCGGCGAGCTGGGTTACGTGTTGACTCACGCCTTCGGGGCGGTGTTCGACAATCCGAGGCTGATCGCGACGGCGGTCGTCGGTGACGGCGAAGCGGAGACCGGTCCGCTGGAAGGCTCATGGAAGGGCGTCAACTATCTCAACCCGGTGCGGGATGGCGCGGTGCTGCCGATTCTGCATCTCAACGGCTACAAGATCGGTTCGCCGACGGTCCTCGCCCGCAAGAGCGACGAAGAGCTGGATCATTATTTTCGCGGCCACGGCTATGCGCCGATCTTTGTCGAAGGCAACAATCCGGCAGTCGTTCATCGCGATTTCGCCGCCGCGCTGACCGATGTGCTCGACCAGATCCACGAAATCCAGCAGCAGGCGCGACAGGACGGCATCGAGCGCCGGCCGGTATGGCCGATGATCGTGCTGCGCACGCCCAAGGGCTGGACCGGGCCGAAGTTCGTCGACGGCGTGGCCGTGGAAGGCACGTTTCGTGCGCATCAGGTGCCGATGAGTGGCCTGAAGGCGCATCCCGAGCGTCTGCAACAGCTGCAACACTGGATGCAGTCCTATCAGCCAGAGGAGCTCTTCGACGAGCAGGGCACGCCACGAGAATCCATCCTCGCCCTCTGCCCCGTCGGTGAACGGCGCATGGGGTCCAACCCGCATGCCAACGGCGGCAAGCTGCGCCAGCCGCTCCAATATCGGTCACTCGAGACCTACGCCGTCGAGTTCGACGAGGCGCAGCGGGGTCGCGAGCTTCACGGCTCCACCGAGCGCCTTGGCCAGTTCATGCGTGATATCTACGTCGACAATCCGCACAACTTCCGGCTGTTCTGCCCCGACGAGGTCAACTCCAATCGACTGGGTGCGGTGCTGGAGGTTACCGATCGCTGCTTCATGGGACCATTCGAGGACAACGACGAGCAGCTCTCCATGGAGGGCCGCATGCTCGAGGTGCTGAGCGAGCATAACTGCAACGGCTGGCTCGAAGGCTACGTGCTGACCGGCCGTCATGGTCTGTTCGCCAGCTACGAAGCCTTCGTCTCGATCATCGATTCAATGGCGATTCAGCATGCCAAGTGGCTGGAGCACGCCCGCGAGGTCTCCTGGCGCGTCTCGATACCCTCGATGAACTACCTGCTCACCTCGACCTGCTGGCGCAACGATCACAACGGCTTCAGCCATCAGGGGCCGGGCTTCATCGACACCTTGCTGAGCAAACAGCCGCAGGTGGTACGGATCTACCTGCCGCCGGATGCCAACACGCTGCTGGCGACCGCCCAGCACTGCTTCGACAGCGTCGATCACCTCAATGCGATCGTGATCGACAAGCACCCTCAGCTGCAGTATCTGACGATGGATGAAGCCCGCGAACACTGTCGCGAAGGTCTCGGCATCTGGGAGTGGGCCAGCAATAGCGGCAAAGCGGAGCCGGATATCGTGATGGCGTGCGCCGGCGATACCGCCACCCAGGAAACCCTGGCAGCGGTGGACATCCTGCGCACCTATCTGCCGTCGCTGAAAGTCCGCGTGGTCAATGTGGTCGATATCATGACGCTACGCTTGGACCATCCGCACGGGATCAGCCAGGAACATTTCGTCGAGCTGTTCACGGCCGAGCGCCCGGTGGTCTTCGCCTTCCACGGCTTCCGTGGCGTGGTCCATCAACTGATTCACAATCGCCCCGATACCGAACGTTTCCACGTCCGCGGCTATCAGGAAGAGGGAACCACCACCACGCCGTTCGACATGACGGTCCTCAATCACATGAGCCGCATGCATCTGGCGCTGGATGCCCTGCGCTATCTGCCGGAGCAGTGGGAGAACGCCATTGAACTCATCGAGGATCTGCAGGCGTTACTGCAGAAACATCACCGCTATATTCGTGAGCATCTCGACGATATCCCGGAGATTACCCAGTGGGTCTGGTCGGGCGGCAAGATCGAACTTCCATTGGATCAGAGCGATTGGGAGCGATGATGCCCTATTGGGCGTTTCAGGAAGTTATCGATGCCGGTGTTTCCCGATAGCGGGAACGCAGCCATTGACGTGCCAGCACATAGACGAGCAGCGCTTCCGGCAGCTCGCCGGCATAGAACATCAGTTCGGCGCCCTGGCGCACCTGCTCCAGAGGAACCGAGGCCGGAAAGTGGAACTGGAACATCCACTTGGAAAGCATGGCGTGGGCCGCCATCGACACCACCAGTACCGCGAAGCGCCATTCGAGGGCCGGCCGCTGCGGCGCCGGGTCCGGCCCCGCGATCGCCCAGCTGAACAGGCATCCCGCGATGATGAAATGCCAGTGAAGCCACAGGGCGAACCCGGGCGAGTGGAGCATGACGGCGTACAGATCCGTGAGGTAGAGCGCCATCAGGCCACCGACGTTCAATACCGCCGCCGTGATCGGATGACTCAATATCCGCATGGGCAGTGACGACACGAACCCGACCCAGCGTCTTCCCCAGCGAGCAGGCACGTTCTTCAACGCCAGCGTGACCGGCGCCGCCATCACTAGCCCCAGCGGGGCGATCATCCCGGCAACAAGATGCACCACCATATGGCCGCGAAAATCCCCGTGCGCCCAGTGCATCAGCGGCGGCGACAGCACGATGCCGATCGCGAGCGCGCTGCCGCAGAAGAGCACCAGGCGCCAGCGTGGCCACGCGCGGCCACGCGTCTTCAGCCGCCACCAGCCCCAGCCGTAGAGCCCGGCCAGCAGCCCGAAGACCAGCGTGAAGCCGTTCACCGCTGACTCATCGCCTCGCCGTGTCGGGCGCGACGTAGCAGCCAGTAGCCGATGGCCAACAGCAACAGGCCGGCGGCGTTCCAGCCGATATCGTAGATCAGCAGGTTGTCGACGTAGCGCACCTGATGCAGCCCCAGGATCTTGTGGTCGACGATGCCGTCAAACAGCTGAAACCCGCCCATGCCCAGCAGGAAACCGGCCCCGCGGTAACCGGCAGCGTGCTGCCCGGTCTCGTGTAGGCGCAGCATCAGCGCCGCGCCGGAGACCAGCAGTACCAGCTCCAGCGTGTGCAGCAGCCCGTCCGAAGCAAGCGCCAAGGCCGAGCTGTCGGTCTCGACGAAATGGTGCCAGGCCAACAGTTGGTGAAAGATGATCTCGTCCAGCGCCGCCATCACGCCGATCCCCAAGAGAACCGCCGCCAGCAGCGTCGCCCCGACACGAGTCCGAACCCGATTCTTTCCATTGCTGCCGTTCATGCCGACCTCCCTTTTCCTGCGCCATCGGTTCTATGCACCATCGGTAAAACCGTCATTCCCCACTTCGTGCAAGCGGGAGCGCCCGCTACTAGCCACGGTTTACCAGAATCCATTATTCTTCGAACCCGACGAAAAGGACCCGATGAAAAGGGCCCGGTGAAAAGAACCTGACGAAAAAAACCCGACCTGTGGGCCGGGTTTAGATCGTTGCGTTTCCTTGCATACTCTTCATGGCTTCCTGCCATGCATCCCTGTGAATATCGCTTCCCGCGATTTCCTTCCTTGGCACTACGTCTTCCTGACGCTGTACAAGCACTCTACGCCTCAAAGCCGCTGATAAAGCTTATCTAAGTTAAGTATCCCCAACAGATATGTATCGAGATGTAAGTAGCGATATCGCGTTTCGCCCTTAGCCCCGTACGGTCACTGAATTGACCCGCATCTGTCATCGAATTGCGACCCACTGCCGATAGAGCTGCACCAGTCCTGCGCCATGCGCCTGGCAGTGAAGCGTTCCAGAAACGCTTCACGGACCCGCTTCCGATCCAACCGCCGCACGCGCTTCACGGCTTCCGCCGCCTCTGCCTGGGAGTCGACGACGAATCCGCTGACGCCCCCGATCTTGTCGGGCAGCGCGACGATGCCGATTTCCCGCTCGGGGCCGTCGAACAGCGAAGGATCGGCCGTCATGACACTAACCGGCGGGAAAAAACTCCCGAATGATGGCCATGGTGCGACGCGCATGGCCATTGCCCTAATGATGCACGAAAAAGCTGAGGGGTCTTTTCATGACACGTGCCTTGTGCTGAATTTCCGCCGGCGATGTTCCGGGTTACTACTCCACCGAGCCGATGGCGAAGTCCGGTCACCTGCCCACTCTCTACGAGTCTTCCGCGATGGCTTTCCGTGCCATGTCTCATCAAGACTCGTGGGGGGACCGAGCCAAATCACTTTACGCCCGGCTTTGACTCCCAGCACTTCAAGCAGGTTAAGAAGCAGGTGGTTTCACACGTTCCATCACGCCTGAAGCCGCTAAGCCGTAAATAAATATGTAAATTTATGCAATATCAACACAGATTAATTTTAGTCGAAAAGCCCTCTAGAAATCAGAGCGCTTGCTACCCCAAAGGGTCTTTTCAATCGTTTGCCAATATCCTGGGTTAGTTTTACTAAAAACGCGATATTTTTAAAAGATGTCAATAATAACAGCAGCTTGCAATTAAGTATGGTGAGGCTCTCGGAAGCTCAAAATCGGGCCGCAATTTACGGCTAGTTTCGACAACGTTTTGTAACATCAACCGTTAGACATTTCCCCACGAGCAACTAGCTTTAAGACAAATGAATCGCTGATCCCGTCGATCAGAAGCCCCCCGGGGGGTCATCGAAGTGAAAACCCATGTCACATCACACTGAACTTTTCGCATAAATTATTCACCCTATTTCACTCCGGCGCTACGGCATCCAGTTGACTTAAATACCGATCTTCGACTTTTTCCTTCACCCATTCTTTTGGTTGCGGGACCGTTAAGATAAGCACACCAGGGCGAATCGACTAGTTGTATTCAATATTTTTAATGAGATGCCTAGCACTTTATCGTCTGAAAAAGATCTGGCGTCAATCAGTCGGTGCGAGCTTGCGCAAGAAATGCTCTGCCGTTTTCTCCCAAGGAAGCAAAACATGTCTTCGTATTCAATGAGCATGGATATCAACCTGCAGAAAGGCCACTGCTTGCAGGATAAGAACCGCGTTTCACTGAATGGACAATCCTGGTTTGTTTACTCGATCTATTTCGACATTCTGTCTCGACATGCTCCTTTAACGCGGTCGGAAAGAGAGGCGCTCCGTGGGGTGCAGCAGACTCCCAGAAGAGTCAAGCGAGGCGGGGTCATCAAGAGCGAGAATTGCCATCAAGGTTCGCTTCTTGCGATACAGGATGGTTGGGCATACTCGTCTCGTTTGACACGGGAAGGCGATCGAAAAATCATCGATCTCTATCTGCCCGGTGACATCATCGGCATGAGAGATTATTACCAGGGTGGCGGCGTCGAACAGATCGTCATGTTGACCGAAGGTTTGATCATTCCCGCCGCTAAAAACAAGATCGACGAGGCCATGGAGGGTAGTTCGAATCTGGCTCGTGCTTTTCTGTCACTCGCCATGTACCAGAGCCATCTCATGGCGGATCGTCTCAACAATCTTATCAATCACGATGCCACGACGCGGATCGCCTATTTTATCCTCGAGCTGCACACCAGGCTGAATAGGACAGATCGGGACGCGCGCGAAGTCTTTCTCCCTCTCTCTCAGCAGGTCATCGGCGATCTACTGGGCATGACCAATGTTCACGTCTGCCGCTGCCTGAATCAGCTGGAGCTTATGGGTCTGCTCAGTCGACACAGGGAGAGCCGAATTCTCGAGATATTGGACTACAAAAAGCTAGTCGATATCGCGCGTTTCAACACCGCCTATACGCATCACCTGCCGAAACTCTCCCAAGTCGCGGCGCCTCATTGAGCGTTAGTGGCCAGCTTCATCGATGAACGTGCGAATGACAGGCGCATGACGATATGAACGTCAAATTTATGTCCGAGTACGGTACGTAACTGACTTCCGCATTTGGCGGGCTTTCAATCTCAATTCAGTCCCAACTCGAGAGACGACATGATGAGCGATATTTCAAAAAGCGCCAGGAAGCCAAACCAGGAGAGTGACAAGGCCAGACAGGCCATGCAGAAAGACACGCCCTCCAGCGAAGCCGGTAGTCAGCCAAACCCCGGTCAATCAAGCCACGAAGAGCCGAAGCCTTATCGTCCCGACGAAAACGTGGACAACCAGAAATCGATGCATTCGCGGAAAGAGCCTGGCCATAACAACGCCATGGACAAGACGCCCGTTCCCGGGGCGCAGCTGACCAGGGAGAAAAAGGCTCACAAGGATAATATCGATAAGGAATCCGACAATTCGAACCCCAAGGCCAGCGGCTGACTCGCCGAGCACTGTCGGTATAAAAGGTTATTCACTGGACGATGTTGACGCTTTCGTGTGCGACGTCCTCGCGAATCACCTTGGCATCCCCGCCCTGGCAAATCAGTCTTTGCCCCCAGTCCGACTGGCACAGGAAAACTCATGAGAGAGGAAACGCGGCAATCTCTGGCTTCGGGACTGACATCGGTCAGACACAATCAAACCCTGCCGGTAGCGCCTGATGTCACCCAGCTGACGCTGAAGTTCGTCAACGTCTGCTTCATCGCCGAGCCCAGCCGGCAACGCTGGGTGCTGATCGATACCGCCCTCCCCCGGCAGGAAAGCCAGATCGTTGCCTGGGCCGAGAGGATCTTCGGCAACCTGCCCCCGGCGGCCATCATCCTGACACATGGCCACTTCGATCACGTCGGCTCGGCAATGGCATTGAGCCGGCATTGGCAGGTGCCGTTGTACGCCCACACGCTGGAATTCCCTTATCTGACGGGCGCGAAGCCGTACCCGCCCGCCGATGCGTCAGCCGGAGGCGGTGCCATTTCGCAACTCTCCCCGATATTTCCGCGCGGCCCTTTCCACCTCGAAGACGTCTTGTCACCGCTCCCCGAGGATGGGTCGGTACCCGGACTGGCATCGTGGCGCTGGATACCCACGCCGGGGCACACGCCCGGCCATGTTTCATTGTTCAGAGAAGAGGACAGAACATTGGTCGCGGGTGATGCCTTCGTGACCGTCCAGCAGGAATCGCTTCATCAGGTCGTCCTTCAGCGCGCCAGGCTCAGCGGCCCGCCGCGATACTTCACCCAGGACTGGGAGCAGGCTCTCGAATCGATCCGTCGTCTCGCTGCGCTGAAGCCCGCGGTAGTAACGGCAGGCCACGGCCCACCGATCGGTGGCGCCCTGCTAACCAATGGATTGGCGCATATGATCGATCACTTCCACGTTGACCACATGCCCAAGCGCTAATCGTGGCAATTAAGATCGTGGCAGTGCCGGCAACCACAGCGCCAGCGCGACTAGCGTCGCCAGCAGTACCGGCGGGGTGATCAAAAGGCCGATTTTCATGTACTGCCCCCAGCCGATCTTGTAGCCCTTGCCCGCCAGCACGTGCAGCCACAGCAGCGTCGCCAGGCTGCCGATGGGGGTAAACTTCGGCCCCAGGTCGTTGCCGATCACGTTGGCATAGACCATCAGCTCCTGGGTCACCGCCGGCACCTGGGCCCGGTCGATGGCCAGTGCCCCCACCAGCGTCGACGGCAGGTTGTTCATGATCGAGGCGACGATGGCGGAGAGAAACCCGGTTCCGATGGTAGCGACGAAGTCGCCCTGTCCGGCCAGCCACTGCAGCGCCCGGGCGCCGTAATCGGTCAGGCCGGCGTTGCCCAGCCCGTAGACCACCAGATACATGCCGATGGAGAACAGTACGATCTGCCACGGCGCGCCCTTGAGCGCCGCGGTGACCGACACGGCGGCGCCCTTGCCGCCCCGCCACCAGCGACCGGCGATCGCCATCAGCACGATAGCCGCGGCACCGGTGACGAAGGCGATGGGAATGCCCAGCGGCGCAGTGACGAAATAGGCGACGAGCAGAATTGCCAGCAGTGGAAAGGCGGCGCGGAAAATCAGCGAATCCTTGATCGCCGAGCGGGGGGCATCGAGCTCCGCCACCGAATAGCGCTTGGGAATCCGCCGGCCGAAGGCGATCCAGAGCACGATCAGCGTCGCCGCCAGCGACACCAGATTGACCGGCACCATGACCGCCGCGTAACGGTCGAAGGCGATATCGAAGTAGTTGGCGCTGACGATGTTGACCAGGTTGGAGATGATCAGCGGCAGGCTGGTGGTATCGGCGACGAAGCCGGTGGCGATGATGAACGCCAGCGCCGCCGGCGGCGAGAAGTCCAGCCGCAGCAGGATCGCGATCACGATCGGCGTCAGCAGCAGCGCCGCGCCGTCATTGGCGAAGAACGCCGCGATCACCGCGCCCAGCACCACCACCAGCGGGAACAGCAGATGCCCGCGGCCATTGCCCCAGCGGGCGACATGCAGCGCCGCCCAGGCGAAGAACCCGGCCTCGTCGAGAATCAGCGAGATGACGATCAGGGCGACGAAGGTAAACGTCGCATCCCAGACGATATCCCACACCACGCCGACATCGGACAGCCGCACCACGCCCGCCAGCAGTGCCACCAGCGCCCCGCCGAGAGCGCTCCAGCCAATTCCCAGCCCCTTGGGCTGCCAGATCACCAGAACCAGGGTGACGACGAAAATAGCCAGTGCCAGCATCGTATGACCGTGCCTCAGTGAGTGCTTTTAATGAGTGCTTTGTTAGCGCGTGCTTCTCGCACGTACTTCTAGTGAGTGCTTCTAGTGAGTGCCTTGATTGACGCGACGCGAAAGTTCTTCCGCGCTCTCCACCCGTTCGGAGTAACGATCGGTGAGATAGGCCGAGCGCCCCCGGGTCAGCCAGGTGAACTTAACGAGCTCCTCGCAGACATCGACGATACGCATGTAGAGCGGCGAAGGTTTCATGCGTCCGGCGTCGTCGAACTCGTTGAACGCCTTGGGCACGGAGGACTGGTTGGGGATCGTGATCATCCGCATCCAGCGCCCCAGAATTCGGAGCTGGTTGACCGCATTGAAGCTCTGGCTGCCGCCGGAGACTTCCATCACCGCCAGCGTCTTGCCCTGGGTGGGGCGAACGCCGCCCAGCGATAGCGGAATCCAGTCGACCTGCGCCTTCATCACGCCGGTCATGGCGCCATGACGCTCCGGGCTGACCCACAGCATGCCATCCGACCACTCGGCGAGATCGCGCAGTTCCTGCACCTTGGGGTGCTCGGCCTCGGCATCGTCCGGCAGCGGCAGACCGGAAGGATCGAAGGTTCGCACCTCGCAGCCGTACCAGCGCAGCAGTCGGCCCGCTTCCTCGGAGGCCAGCCGAGAAAAGGAGCGCTCCCGCAGGGAACCGTAGAGCACCAGGATTTTCGGCGGATGGCGCGGTTCATCGGCACCGATCAGCGCCTCGACGTCGATCGGCTGCAGCTTGTCGAGATCGATATTAGGCAGATCGCCAGCATCGACCGAACTCTTCGTTTCACGCGTGCTCATGTCACTCATGTCCCTTTCACTCACGCCCCGACGCCTCGGCATGTACGACTTCACCGTCTTCCTTGGTGAAGGTCGCCACCGGGTTGGCCAGCAGCGCCAGCACGCGCTCCGAAGGTCGGCACAGCCGGGCCCCCTTGTCGGTGACCACGATCGGCCGATTGATCAGGATCGGATGTGCCATCATCGCGTCGATCAACTGCTCATCGCGCAGAGCCGGGTCGTCGAGGCCAAGCTCGTCGAACGGCGTGCCCTTGCGGCGCAAAAGTTCGCGCGGGGTGAGACCAATCATCGAGATCAATTCGAGCAGACGCTCGCGAGTGGGCGGTGTCTCGAGATACTCGATCACCTCCGGCGTCTCGCCGGAGGCCTCGATCATCGCCAGCGTGTTGCGCGACGTGCCGCACGCGGGATTGTGATAGATCAACGGTTTCATGACGCCCTCACGGTTTGTTTTCGAGGTTCCGTTCGCCGCCCTGCTCGTCTTCAGCGGCGCAGCCACCCAGCGCCGACAGGAACGGTTCACAGACCTCCGGATGCCCGGCGCAGCAGTCGCGTACCAGAAACTGGATCGTCTCTTTCATGTGGGAGAGATCCGCGCGATAGATGATCGACCGACTCTGCCGACGCGACACCACCCAACCGGCCCGTGCCAGCACCGAAAGATGCGCCGACATCGTGTTGTGGGGCACGGATAGCTGACGCGCGATTTCGCCCGCCGGAAGCCCCTCGGGCTCGTGACGCACCAGCAGCCGATAGGCCTCGAGACGAGTCTCCTGAGACAACGCGGCAAAGCTCTGGGTAACGGTAGATATGTCCATGCGTCCGACATTATAGACATATCGTTGGCAATGGAAGACCTCGCGAACTGATTCGTCCGTGTGCCGTGAATTCACGCATCCCGGAACGATCACGGTCGGGGCCGCCAGCCAGACTCGGACCAATACGCTATCGCTGTTACACCGCTTGCCGAGGCCATCATGGCTTCAGGAACGTGAGGGCGTAGGCCTTTATTAACCCGTAACTCATCATCAACCAAAAACGGCACCTGCCCCGAGGCAGATGCCGAATCCATTCTTCCAATCCGTTTACCAAGCATGCGAGAAGCTAGAACAACATCGCGTCCAGCCAACCCGTGGGATAGTGCAGGTTCAACAGCGCCTGCATACCCAGCAGGAAGGCCCCGATACCGATGGCGATCAGCGCCGCCGCCGGCCAGCGTGCCTTGGCGACAAACCGGATGAAACCCAGCGTCATGAGGAACGCGGTGCTGATGAACCCGAGTAGCGATGCCACAACGACCAGGGCCAGCAGTCCGCCGAGCCAGACCAGCGGCTGGCCGATAGGCTGGCTGACCCAGGTCGCCTGCCCCTTCCACGCCTGGGCGCCAGCCAGCAATGCGCCGACGGCCATGATCGCGATGGCCAGCATCGGGAAGATGCCGCCGATCATCGACATGCCGCTGACGTCGTACCAGGCGCCAGCCGCCAGCGCGAGCATGCCCACGACCAGTACCAGGTCGATCTTGCCGAAGGTCGGCGCCGGCGTTTCGGCTGCCTGGTGATTGACGTCGGCACCCACCGCCAGCGGCCGCCGCCGTCGCTGAAACAACCGCTTGATCAGCGGAAAGGCAAACGCCAGCGCGGTCAATGCCAGGATGATGATGACACCGGGGCGAAGAAACGCCGACATGCCATGGAACTGCACGCTCTGATAGAAGTAGGTCTCTGCACCCGGCGCGAGCACGAAGCCAATCAGGAAAGCGGGACGGGACCAGCCGGCCTGCTTGAACAGTAGCCCGATCGCGCCGACGGCGACCAGCGTGTACCAGTCTCCCAGCGAACGGGTGGCCTGAAAGGCGGCGAACAGAATCAGCGTGGTGATCACCGGCGCCAGTAGCACGAACGGAATGCGCGTGATCTGGGAGACCGGACGCGCCAGCATCAGGCACAGCGCGGCACCGAGGATATTGGCCAGCGCCAGCGACCAGATAATGGTGTAAGTCAGATCCAGATGAGTGGTGATCATGCTCACCCCGGGCTCGAGTCCCAGCAGCAGCAGCCCGCCCAGAAAAATCGCCGCCGTGCCCGACCCCGGCACGCCGAACAGCAGCGTCGGCACCATGGCCCCGCAGGCACAGGCATTGTTGGCCGACTCCGGGGCGATGACGCCGCGAATGTCGCCCTGACCGAAATGTTTCTCGCCCTTGGTCGTCTTCGATGCGAACGCATAGGTGAGCCAGTCGACGACCGAGCCGGCGAGCCCGGGGATGGTGCCGATAAGGCTCCCCATGCCGGCACACTTGACGACCAGGCCGCGATTGTCGACGACGTCGCGAATGCCCTGACGCCATCCGTGTCCCAGCGAAGTCTGCTCCCGGGCAATGCTGCCGCGTCGAATAAGCAGATCGACGATCTCCGGCAACGCGAAGATCGCCAGGCCTACGACGATCAGCGGGATACCGTCGAACAGATACTCGACACCCAGGTTCAGACGAAACTCGCCGGTCGCCGGCGCCGTACCGATCGCCCCGGCCAGCAACCCCAGACCGCAGGCGGCCATGCCCTTGAACAGGCTATCGCCGGAGAGCACAGCGACCATGGCGAGACCCAACAGAGTCAGCACGAACAGCTCCGCCGATGAGAACGCCAGCACCAGCGGCCGCGCGACCAGAATGAATCCGGTCAGCACGATGGCGCCGATGACGCCGCCACACAGCGATGACAGGAAGGCGCTGGCCAGCGCCCGCGCCGCCTGACCTTTCTTGGCCAAAGGGAAGCCATCCATCACAGTGGCCTGGGAGGCGCTCGAACCTGGAATCCCCATGAGTACCGACGTGAACGTGTCCCCCGTGGGGATTACCGCGACCATGCCCATCAGCATGCCCAGCGCCAACCCCGGCTCCATGCCGTAGAGAAACGGCAACAGCAGCGCCATGCCGGCAATTCCGCCCAATCCGGGAATGATGCCGACCAGCAAGCCGATCATCACCCCCAGACCCATGTATATCAGATGCGAGGCACTGAAGACCCCGCCCAGACTTGCGACCAAGGCATCTATCATTGTGTTCTCTCCTCTACCGTCTCGGCGACGACGATCCAGTTAACGCGTCACGACCCGCACGCCGTAACGATCCTTGAGCCAATCGACGACCCATTGACGGCGGGCATCGCTGAGTTCCATCGCAGACGCCAGCTGCTTGGCGGCGACCTCTCCCACGACCGGTTCATACGGTCCGACCTGCTGACGCGCTGCGGCAAGAAAGTCCTCGTTCGTCGTAAGGGCCTTGGCACTGGCGCGATAGCGCGCCAGCAGCTCGGCATCAACCTGCTTGGGAGCCAGCAGCAACTTTTGCAGGGCGTAGCCGGAGGCGAAGAACTTGTGGAAGACCTCGTAGGCAACGTCGTCTCGGCTGGCGCCGGGCCGTGCCAGATAGAGTTCCGAGAACGTGGGCAGATCGGGGAAGGCGGGGTCACGCACGATCGCGCCCTCTTCGTTCATCACGCCCAGCGAAAAAAGCGGCACGGCTTGTCCGGCTTCGACCAAAGGAGTGACGCTGCTGAAGTAGGCCGAGGTAGTCTGGAAATCGACCCCGGCCTCTCCGCGCTCGAACGCCAGGCGCCCTTCGCCACGACTGCGCATGCCGAAGACCGGCTCGACCGCCAGGCCCAACATGTCGAATGCCAGCATCACCGGCATCTCGAGCCCGGTCGGCGTCTGCATCGCGAACTTCGTCGGCTCCTCGCGCAGATTGTCGAGGATCTCGCCGGTCTCCTTGCCGAAACGCGGCTGGACGTAGACCACGCCGCCGGTGGGGGCGGCAATGATCGGCGTCCACTTGTCGTAGTCGAAGCGGACTCGCGGATCCTGCAGCATGGCCGGGAACTGCGTGGAGGCCGAAGTGACCAGCATCTCCTCGCCACTGGGCTGAGCGCGGGTATAGAAAAGATTGGTACCGGTGATCGAACCGCCCCCGGGAACGTTGTCGATGACGATGGCAGGATGCTGGGGCAGAGACTGCGCCATCCAGTGCGACATGAAGCGTGCCCAGACATCGGTGCCCCCGCCGACGCCGAACGGCACGGTCCAGGTCAGCGTGTCGGGCATGGGCTGGCTATCGTCGGCTTCGGCAAATAACGGTAACAGCGCCAGCGCACAGGCGATCCACCAGCGCCGGCAAGGCATTCGCGAGAGTTTCGGCTTGGCGTGCATATCCTCTCCTTCTCTTGGTTTTATGTTGGATGGGCGTTTCTGACGCCTTCAGCCGGCGGCGTCCAGCTCGAGCGTTTCCGGGACGAACACCGAACCACTGAACAGTCGACGGGCGGTGCGCACCAACGAGCAGCGCGGCCATTGCTGCCCAGCGGGCCAATGGCTGACGACGCCCAACCGGCCGCTCGGATGCTCGAGCTCCAGCAGCCCGCTGTCGTCCGACACGCCAGCGAGACCGTCGGTAATCCCGCGAGCGTCGGCGCATGCCACGGCGAGACCCACGGCGCCGGTGATGGCGAGCGCGCGATGACAACGATGCGGCATGAAATAGCGCACCTGCAGAATACCGCCTGCTTGCGGTGCACTGATCAGGACAGGTTTGGGAATCACCTTGTCGGCGACATCGCCCAGACCCATGGCGGCTCCGGCCTGTCGCCGGATCGACTCCAGCCTGGCCATCAGCTCGCGATCTCCATCGAGTTCGGCCGGCGACTCATCACCCCGTTTGCCGAGATCCGTTGCCCGCATCAGAACCATGGGCATGGCGGCGTCGATACAGGTCACCTCGACGCCGTCGATGACGTCTCGTGGATGACCGGTGGGATAGAGTTCGCCGGTCTTCGCTCCCACGGCGTTGCGAAATTCCAGCAACACCGGCGCAGCCATGCCGGGGACGCCGTCAATACGCGTCTCGCCGACGTAAGTGACCCGCCCGTCCGGCGTCT
Organism: Salinicola halophyticus; assembly: GCF_003206695.1. GTDB lineage: Bacteria > Pseudomonadota > Gammaproteobacteria > Pseudomonadales > Halomonadaceae > Salinicola > Salinicola halophyticus. The sequence goes on from NZ_PZJN01000014.1 coordinate 47,495, forward strand.
GGATATCGGCGTCGATGATGCTCTGGGTGTTGACGTTATGGATCGTGACCCGCGTGACGTTACCCTGCGCTGCTACCAGCCCCTGCTCGATGGCGAAGGGGCCGACAGCGCTCAGCATGTTGCCGCAATTAGGAGAGGTATCCACGCGCCGCTCTTCGACCATGACCTGGACGAACAGATAATCCACGTCGATACCGGGTTCTGACGAGGGCGATACGATGGCGACCTTACTGGTTTGCGGATAACCGCCGCCAATGCCGTCCACCTCCAGCTCATTGCCCGATCCCATCAGCGCCAGCAACATCTCGTCGCGCTGCGCCGGATCCCGGGGCAGGTCGCTACCCAAAAATACCGGACCCTTCGAAGTACCGCCGCGCATCAATACACAGGGGATGGCTTGCATAGATCGTTCCTTCCATGTTTCGGCCAACCCGCGGCCACTGGTGGAGGGCAAACTCGCATGCTTGTATCGAGCGATCCAATGCAATTATCGTGACGATTAATGCACCAAACACATCAATAGACTCAAGATAGTCAAGCCATTGATAGTCATGAAAAAACGGAGTCAGCCGATGAGCTTTCTCGAGGCGTCGATCACGGCGGCATTAGACCAATGAACTATAAGTTTTGAGCTATGAACCATGAGTTTTAAGTCATGAACTATGAGCTGCAGCAGATTCAGGCGTTCCTCAAGGTGGCGGAACTGGAGAGTTTTCAGGCGGCAGCGCAGTCGCTGAATCTCTCCCAGCCGGCCCTGAGTCGCCGCATCAAGAAGCTGGAATCCATTCTGGGAACGCCGCTGCTGGCACGCACGACCCGCAGCGTTTCGCTCACCACCGTCGGACGCGACTTCTTCCCTCAAGCCAAACGCCTGGTGGATGAATTCGACCACGCGCTTTTCAACATCCGCGCGCTGGCCGAAAACCGGATTGGCCAAATTACGCTAGCCTGCATCCCCACCGCCGCGTTCTATTTCCTGCCGGCTGTCATCCGGGAGTACAACGCCCGCTATCCCAATATCCGCATTCGCCTTCTCGACCTGAGCGCGAACGATGGGCTCGGTGCCGTGCTCAGTGGCGAGGCCGAATTCGGCATCAACATGCTCAGCGGGCACCATCCCGATATCATCTTCACACCGTTGGTGGTGGAACCCTTTGTGCTGGTGTGCCGGCACGACCATCCGCTGGCGGCGCATGACAGCGTCACCTGGAGCGAGCTCAGCACGCATAAGCTGATCGGGGTGGGAAAGATGAGCGGCAACCGGATGCTGCTGGACCATGAACTCTCGTCGCTGACCCAGCGACCGACCTGGTTCTACGAGGTTCAGCATCTGTCGACCTCGCTGGGGATGGTCGAAGCCGGACTGGGCGTTGCGGCGGTCCCCAGATTATCGATGCCCGATCAGGAACACCCGCTGCTGGTTCAGCGCCCCCTAGTCGAGCCGCTGGTAAAACGAACTCTGGGCATGGTGAGACGCCGCGATAGCGCCCTCTCACCGGCCGCGGAACGCTTCGTCGAAACGCTGCTGAAACATTGGGACAAGAGCGGCGCTGAAGGCGGCGCCGGACCAATCAATTTGTAGCGATCCAGGCATCGGCACGACCTGGTCCGCTTGGAAGCTGTGACCGCCGCCAAGCGATAATATGGCGACGGCGTCTATTAGGCGGGGCAGAAAATCTTGGGCATGGGCCAATATGGACACTTAATGGACACGCACAAAAAAACCGCCAAGTTGGCGGTCTCTTGTAAGGCCAAAAAAGCCTTTCAAATCAATCTCTAAGCTCTGGTGCCGACACCAGGAGTCGAACCCGGGACCTACTGATTACAAGTCAGTTGCTCTACCAACTGAGCTATGTCGGCGAGCATAGAGACGTTAGCGATGGCTGGGGCAGCAGGATTCGAACCTGCGCATACCGCTACCAAAAAGCGGTGCCTTACCACTTGGCGATGCCCCAGCATTGATGGTGGCCAGAGACGGAATCGAACCGCCGACACGGGGATTTTCAATCCCCTGCTCTACCGACTGAGCTATCTGGCCTTCGCCAACGGGGACGCATTTAACCAGCAAGCCGTTTGGGGGTCAAGCCTTTTTATTTCAAAAAGATGAGTTCCTTTCGCGACATCGAAAAATCACTGGCTGGGCGGTACGTAGCCCTCGGCGTGATCGGTTTCTTCATTGTCGAAAAAACGGTTCATCTGGGCCATCAGATACGCCCGTGATTCCGGGTCCAGCATGTTGAGATGCTTCTCGTTGATCAGCCGTGTCTGTTGGGCCTGCCACTCCTCCCAGGCGCGCCTGGAGACGGTCTGCTGGATTTCCTGGCCCTTGGGGCCGGGCAGCGGCGGGAACGCCAGAGCTTCGAGCTCCTGCTGGTATTTACGGCAGAATACGGTCTGCACCATGTAAACCTCCTGTCATGCGTTGAGTGCGTGGGTCTGGGCCAGTGTCGCCAACAGGGTTTTGACCGGCGCGGCCAGGCCGACGTTGGCGGGCTCGGCGGGGTCGACCCATTGGCGATTCGATTCCGCCACGGCGGTAACGGCGTTCTGATCCGGAAGCCGCGCAGGCCGGGGCGTGATCTCCAGCCGGAAATGGGTGAATGTGTGGGTGAACGGTCGCCAGGCGGATTCGAGGTGGACGCCCCGACAGTGCCGTTCCAGCCACTCGTGCAGCTCATCGTCGCCATCGAACTGCGGAAAGCCCCACAGGCCGCCCCACAGGCCGCTGGGCGGGCGTCTTTCGAGCAGCACCCGTCCAGCGTCGTCCCGCAACAGTAACATCTGAGTCTGGCGCGTCGGCAACTCGCGCTTGGGCTTGGAGCCGGGGTAGCGGCGCTCCTCGCCCTGGGCGTGCGCCACGCAGACATCCTCGAACGGGCACAGCAGGCAGCTCGGCTTGCCGCGCGTGCAGATCATGGCGCCGAGATCCATCATCGCCTGGGTGTAATCGGGCAGCCGCTCTTCCGGGGTATAGCGCTCCGCCAACTCCCACAGCCTTGCCAGGACGTCGCTCCTGCCCGGCCAGCCGTCCACCGCATGCAGGCGAGCCAGCACGCGCTTGACGTTGCCATCGAGAATCGCGGCCCGCTGGCCGGTACTGATGCTGACGATCGCGCCGGCCGTGGAGCGCCCGATCCCCGGCAAGGCGGTCATCGCCTCGAGATCGTGGGTCGGGAACTCGCCATCGTGCTCGTCCACGACGACCTTGGCGGCCTTGTGCAGGTTACGCGCCCGGGCGTAGTAACCGAGCCCGGTCCACAGGTGCAGCACATCATCCTGGGGCGCATCCGCCAGCGTTTGAACATCCGGGAATCGCGTCATGAAACGTTCGAAATAGGGGATGACGGTAGTGACCTGGGTCTGCTGCAGCATGATCTCCGACACCCAGACCCGATAAGCCGTCTTGTCGTACTGCCATGGCAACGACTTGCGCCCGTGAGCGTCGAACCAGTCGAACACGCGCTGACGAAAGGCCTCGGCCGAGAGCGCTATTTCTGCCAAACGACACCTCTTGTGAATGATGGGACTCAGCGAAAAATCTGGGTGAGGAAACCGAATCGAATAAAACGGCGCCGACATTGCGTCGGCGCCGAGACTGGCCTTTGCCCGGGTTTACTGGAATAGATCGCGAATCTTGTTACCGATCTTTTCGGAAGCGCCCTCTCCCAGCTTGTCGTCGATCTTCTGGCGGGTCTCGTCGTCGAGCTGCTTGTCGAGCTCCTCGTCGACGCGTTCACCGGCCTTGCGCTTGGCCTCATCCTTGGCGAGCTCGCCGAGCGAACTCTGGAACGCCTCGCGGTCGAATCCGCACCACTGGCCCGGTGCATCGTTCAGACTGCCCTGACAGCGGATCGGGAAGTCGACCTTGGCCAGCCGCGGGTTGACCCCGCAGGCCGCCTCGTCGGCGGTATCGGTAAAGCGCGCCGCGGCACGGTAGTCGAGACGATTGGTCACCAGATTGACGTCGCCCTTGCCGGTCACGTCGATGCCCGGAATGGCGATGTCGAGATCGTCGTTGTGTACCACGCCGTTGTCGATCGTCACGCTGGCCTGCAGGCGGTCGAAGGCGGTGTCCTCGCTCCATTCGCGGGTCGATTCACGGCCTTCCAGGGTCGCCACGGCCGTGCACAGCTGACGCGACACATTGACGTCGAGCATCGCGCCGTCATCGATCCGCAGCGCGGCCTGACCGTCGAGGTTCTGTTTGAGCCCTTCGACAGTGTTGGTGCGGGAATCGAAGTCGCCCTGCAGGTTGAGCTTGCCGCGCAGCGGCGACGTCTTGCCGCTGAAGCCCTGATACAGTGGCGCGATATCGACACTGTTCATGCGTTCGGTGAAGGAGAGCTTGATCGGCGGCTGACGCAGGTCCAGGGCGCTGGAAGCCTGCAGCGAGCCGTCGTAGAGGCTGGCGCTGAGGGAATCGATGCGCTGGCGCCCGCCGCTGCCGCTGGTGGCCAGTTCGACACCGCTCAGGTCGATGCCCTTGACCTTGAGAGAGTCGAGCGTCAGGTGCCCCTCCTGCTTGAGCCCCGCCAGCCAATCGACGGGCAGCAGCTCGGCTCCCTCCGCTGCCGCCAGTGCCGGCGCGATGCCGAGCGTCGAGAGCCAGGCGGTGTTCTTGGCGTCGTCACTCTGCACACTCTCGCCGGCATCCTGCGCCCGCGGCGCCAGATAACGGTCCAGATCGAGCTTGTCTCCGGCAAGGTCGAAATTCAGCGCCTGACCGTCGAACGCGGCGCCCAGCGAGCCACGCAGCTGCGTGTCGTCCAGCGTCATCTGCAGATCGTCGAAATCGATGTGCTGCGCGTCGCCGGAAAACGGCCCGCTCATCGAGAATGCGGTAAGCACCTTGTCGTCGGCGCTTTTCACGGCGACGCCGAATCGGGTCAGCCAGTCTCGAATCGACAGCGGCGCCAGCTCCATTCGTCCCTGATAGCGAGGCGCGTCGTCCAGCTGCGTAATATTCACGCTGCCGTCGAGATCCAGGCCATCGTCTCCGCTCAGGGAAACGTCGTTGAGCGTGGCGGTCTGGGCCTCGAGATCGGCCACGGCATTGCCCTGCAGATCCAGCGAAAGCGGCGTTTCCTGCATGGCGGAGTGGTAGAGCGAAGCACCGAGCTTGATCCCGTCGGCGCGGTACTGCTTCGCCTGGGTATCGGCGACGAGCGTGGCGACCTTCAGGTTGAGCGTCTGCGCCTGCTCGGCCAGCGCCGGCATCTGAGCCTTGCCATCGAGCGTCACGTTCTCGAAGGAGTAACGCTTGGCGCCGAGATCCATGCGCATCTGGCTCTTGAACTGCACATTGCCGTTGAGGTCCGGCTGGCGCCCGTCGACATCGAACGAGAGCTGCACCGGGAACGACGATTGCGGGCTGACGTTGCGGCTCTGCAGGCCGAGGTTGGACAGGGTGATATCCAGCGACTTCTGGCGGTCGACGTAATTCACCTGGCTGTTGGAGACCTGGATACTGGCGATGTCGAACGCCACCGCCTGATCGTCGCCCTGTTTCAGGCCCGGGCCCTTTTTCTCCGATTTCGCTGGCGCGGATTTCTCCGCCAGCGCCGGCTTTTCCGTCTGGGCTGGCTGTTCCGTCGGCGCTTCGGCGGTCGAGCCGTCAGCGTTGTCGTTCTCGGCCAGCCGATCCAGCAGCGCTTGCCAGTTGCCCTGGCCCTTTGCATCGCGGGCCAGATTGAGACGCATGCCGTCGAGAATCAGGCCGTCGATGGAGACGTCTCCAGTCAGCAACGGCGTAAAAGCCACGCTGACTTCAGCGTTGTCGAAGCCGACAAAAGGCGCGTCGTCGTCCGGGGACTGGGCGGGGAGCCAGGCCTCGGCATCCTTGACGCTGACGCCGATGCGCGGATAGAAAGACCACGACAGCGGCCCGTCGAGGCGCAGCTCGAGGCCGCTTTGATTGCGAACCGCCTCGATCAGGCGCGGCTTGAGGTCATTCGGGTCGAAGAACGTGGTGATATAAACCACCGCCACCACGACAAGAATCCCCAGCACCCCGACTGCCGCCAGCAACGCTCTGAACAGCCCCTTCATTCGAATCCTCCCTGTGCGCGGCCATCGACAGCCACCTGCGGACGGCAAGTGGTGCACGCCAGCATCTTGAAGCGACCATTTAGACCGGACCCGATGGCGATACGATGATGGCCGCTCGATAAACGCTGCCATTGTAGCGGATGCCGGGCCCGATTCACTATAATGGCGGATTCTCGCCAACCGTATCGGGAGACTCCCCCCGCATGTCCGAGCGCATTGCCACGGTGTCACGCAACACCAACGAGACCCAGATCACGGTCACGGTAAACCTGGACGGCAGCGGCCGCCTGGATTGCCAGACCGGCGTTCCCTTCCTCGATCACATGCTGGATCAGGTGGCTCGCCACGGCATGCTCGATCTGACGATCGACGCCAAGGGCGATCTCGAGATCGACGAGCACCATACCGTCGAGGATCTCGGCATCACGCTCGGCCAGGCATTCGCCCAGGCGATCGGCGACAAGCGTGGTATCCGTCGTTACGGCCATGCCTATGTGCCGCTCGACGAAGCGCTGTCCCGCGTGGTGATCGATTTCTCCGGCCGGTCCGGCCTGTTCATGGATGTCGAATTCACCCGGGCGACGATCGGTCGACTGGATACCCAGTTGTTCTGGGAGTTCTTCCAGGGCTTCGTCAACCACGCCCAGGTCACGCTGCATATCGACAACCTCAAGGGCTTCAACGCTCACCATCAGGCGGAAACCATCTTCAAGGCATTCGGTCGCGCACTGCGCGCCGCGGTCGAGGAAGACCCGCGCATGGCCGGCCAGATGCCGTCGACCAAAGGCAGTCTGTGATACCGTCCATCGATACCACCGAATCAGCGAGGGAACCGCAATGACGATCGCCGTGATCGATTACGGAATGGGCAACCTGCACTCCGTGGCCAAGGCGCTCGAGCACGTCACCCATGAAAACGTCATGGTGACCCGCGATCCGCGTTCGATTCGCGGTGCCTCGCGCCTGGTACTGCCCGGACAGGGCGCGATTCGCGACTGCATGGGCGAATTGCAGCGCACCGAACTCGAAGGCCTGGTCAAGGATTTGCTCGAAGAGCAGGCCAAGCCGCTGCTGGGTATCTGCGTCGGTCAGCAGATGCTGTTCGATCGCAGCGAGGAGAACGGCGGTGTCGACTGCCTGAGCTTTCTCCCCGGCAAGGTACGTCGTTTCGGGCATAAGCTGACCACGCCCGAGGGCGAGCGCCTCAAGGTGCCGCACATGGGCTGGAATCGAGTGACGCAGCATCACCAACATCCGCTCTGGAATGGTATCGAGGACGGCGCGCGGTTCTACTTCGTGCACAGCTACTACGTCGAAGCCGACAATGACCAGGATGTCTTCGGGTCGACCGAATACGCCGGCATCGACGCCCATGTGGTCACCGGTCGCGGTACCGTCTTCGCCGTCCAGTTCCATCCGGAGAAGAGCGCCAAGGACGGCCTGCAATTGCTGGAAAATTTCGTCAACTGGGCGCCCTAGGCATCATCCGAAAAGTGGCTGCCGCGCCGGCTTTTCAGACGGCACCTGACTGACTCAAAGGACTCGAAACCATGCTGGTAATTCCCGCCATCGATCTCAAGGACGGCCAGTGCGTGCGCCTCAAGCAGGGCCGCATGGACGACGCCACGTCCTACGGCGACGACCCGGTGGCGATGGCCGCACGCTGGGTCGAGGCCGGCGCGCGTCGGCTGCATCTGGTCGATCTCAATGGCGCCTTCGAGGGCAAGCCGGTCAATGGCGAAGCCGTTACCGCCATCGCCCGCGCCTTCCCGGATCTGCCGATCCAAATCGGCGGCGGTATCCGTAGCGCGGAGACCATCGAGCACTATCTCGCCGCCGGCGTCAGCTACGTGATCATCGGCACCAAGGCGGTCAAGGAGCCGGATTTCGTTGGAGAGATGTGTCGCCGGTTTCCCGGTCACGTGATCGTCGGCCTGGATGCCCGCGACGGCTTCGTCGCTACCGATGGCTGGGCCGAGGTCTCGACGGTCAAGGCCGTGGATCTGGCCAGGCGCTTTGCCGACGATGGCGTCTCCTCGATCGTCTACACCGACATTGCCCGCGACGGCATGATGCAGGGCGTCAACGTCGAGGCCACCGCACAGCTCGCCCGTGACGGCGGTCTGCCGGTGATCGCCTCCGGCGGCGTGACCGACCTGGAGGATATCCGCGCGCTGGCCCAAGTTGCCGACAGCGGCATCATCGGTGCCATCACCGGCCGTGCCATCTACGAAGGCTCGCTCGATGTGGCCGAGGCTCAGGCGCTAAGCGATTCGATTCGGGGCGATTCGATCCGGGCCGACCGGATTGGCGCCGCCAAGGGAGATGTCTCATGACACTGGCCAAACGCATCATCCCGTGTCTCGACGTCGACGCCGGCCGCGTGGTCAAGGGCGTCAATTTCGTCGGAATCCGCGACGCCGGCGACCCGGTCGAGATCGCCAAGCGCTACAACCAGCAGGGCGCCGACGAGATCACCTTTCTCGACATTACCGCCAGCCACGAAGACCGCGATACCACGGTCGAGATGGTCGAGCGCATCGCCGGCGAGGTGTTCATCCCGCTGACCGTGGGCGGCGGCATTCGTCGCTGCGAGGATATCCGCACCATGCTCAATGCCGGGGCGGACAAGGTCTCGATCAATACCGCCGCCGTCACCAATCCGGACTTCGTGCGCGAAGCCGCCGAGCGCTTCGGCAGCCAGTGCATCGTCGTTGCCATCGACGCCAAGAAGGTCAGCGCCGAGGGCGAACCGCCGCGCTGGGAGATCTTCACCCACGGCGGGCGACGTCCCACCGGGCTGGATGCGGTGGACTGGGCGCGCAAGATGGTCGAGTACGGCGCCGGCGAGCTGCTGCTGACCAGCATGGACCGCGACGGCACCAAGGTGGGGTTCGATCTCGGCGTGACCCGCGCGATCAGCGATGCGGTCGAGGTGCCGGTGATCGCTTCCGGCGGCGTCGGCAATCTCGATCATCTGGTGGCCGGGGTCAAGGAAGGCGGTGCCGATGCGGTCCTCGCCGCCAGCATCTTCCACTTCGGTGAATACACGATTCCCGACGCCAAGCGTTACATGGCCGAACATGGCATCGAGATGCGGCTATAAAGCCGAATCCGGATGCCCGTAACCAGACCGCCGCGCCCTGTTCAAGGCGCGGCGGTCTCGTTTACGAGTCGGCAATGCCGAAAGTGCTGGCCCCCTGGGGATGGTCATACGTCACGCCAGGTGGGCATTAGGGCAAGTATTGCGGCTTCACGACCCCTTCGAGTTCCGCGTAGGGAATCATCAACGTCGGCTGGCCCACGGCGTATGGCGCCAGATCATAGACCTGATACTTGATCGCCAGACCTTCGTTCAGCGGTGCCGCGTTATCGGATGTCGTAAACGGCCACTGCAGCTGGGACAATCCGGATGCCTGATCGGTCTGGAGCCAGCGCCGGTGGGCGCGCTCGAGAGCGGCCTCATAGGCCGGACGCTGTCCCGGCAACAGCATGTCGTCAAGGTCCACGACTCGCTGTGTATTGCGCTCGATTACCATGTAGGAGGTCAACGGCATGCCGTGAGCGCCACCGCTATACAGGTAGCCATCGAGCTCGATGACCAGCAGATCATCGTGATCCGCCACCACCTCGGCCTTGAGGTCGGCTTCGAAGCCGGGCATCTCCGGGACACTCCGGCGAGCACTGCGCGAGGCCGCGAACACCTGATCGGCAAACACATCGAACGAAGTCGCCTGCCCTATGGCGTTGCCATCGGGACTATCGCTCAGCCCGCTGGCCAGCCCGAACAGGCGTCGCTCGAGTTCGGCGGAAAGTTGCGGCGAATCGGGGAAACGCAGATAAGCGGCATTGACGTTGGCGCAGTTGGCACCTTCGCAGTCGGGCTCGTGCACGCTTTTCACTACCGGCTCGGCGCGCAATGGATCATTCCCCCAGCCCGGCAGGCTCTGACAACCCGCCAACAGCACTGCAGTTCCCAGTGCTAGGGTTCCCAGCGCCAGGGTTCCCCGCATCGTGCTACTCACCGACCAGCGTCTTTGCATGTTGCTCCTCCTTGAACGTTATTCCTGCGCACCGCTCCGTGCCGCAGTCGACCTTTCTCGTCCCTCAGCGTAGCCAATTTATCCACAGCCGGTTGATACGAAGGGTCAGTCGAGACTTAGCCCCAGGTTACTGACTCCCTGGTTGCGGCCCAGCGCACGCAGTGCCGCAAGATCGCCGAGTCTGGGGTCGGCCTCGAGCGCTTCGAGTACCGCATCCTGAAAATCGCGCTCGTCCTGCATCAGCTCATGCTCATGAAACAACGCCTCGAGACGTTCGGCGTCCTCGCTGCCCTCGGACATCTCGATATAGGCGCGTACCCCGTTGCGCGAAACGCGGCTGACCTCCAACGCCGCCTCCGGCGCCTCTCCGCGCAGGGTATCGAGCAGAGTGGTCAGTGCCATGACAGTCTCCGTCGCCCGCCGCGCACCAAAGCTGTCATCGGCCTCCGGAGGCTCGACCTCGGCCAGCTTCTCGGCCTGCTTGTCGAAATCGATCTTCGCCGAGGGAACCTTGAGCCGCTCCCACACCAGATCCAGCACGTTGTTCACTACGCTGGGATTCCCCTGACCGCTCATGCCGGCATAGAGCGCATAGTTGGGCACCAGGCGCTCGCTCAGCGCGGCCATGAAGGCAATCTGTCGGCGCGCATCGAGCTGGCGCAGTCTGGCGTTGAAACTAGCCGTGGGCTGGGTCATGAACTCTCCATCATTCTGGCCACATCGTCATTCTGGCCACATCAAATGCGTGGGCACGCGACCACTGGCGTCGAAAACGATGCCTTCCGCGCGTAATTTATCGTGCTGGCGCTGGGCGCCGCCATGGTCCGCGATGCGTCGGCTGGCGCCGATCACCCGGTACCAGGGCAGGTCGTGCCCGCTCGGCAATTGTCGCATGGCCGTGCCGACCAGACGCGCCGTGGCACCTTCCGTCATCTGGGCGATCCGACCATAGGTAGTAACACGACCCGGCGGAATCTGCGCCACGATGGTGTAGATCTGCTCGAGGATCTGGGCCCGAATGGCCATCGCTAAAACTCCGTTTCACGCTTGTGGAGCGATCCGGTCATCCCCATGATGAACCTATCATGCATATCTATTTTCTCCAGCATAGCCCGTTGTTTGGCCCGGCCCGCATGGCGGACTGGCTCGCCGGCATGGGGCATAGCCACAATCACTGTCGACTGGACGAGGGTGAGCTGCCGCCGCCCCTGGCCAACTGCGACGCGCTGATTCTGCTTGACGCGTTCTCGCCGCCCGATGCAACGCTATTCAAGCGTGAACGCAAGCTGCTCGACCGTGCCTTGAGGAGCAACAAGCCGGTGATGGGCATCGGCTTCGGCGCGGGCCTGATTGCCGAAGCGCTCGGTTCCATCGTCTCGCCCGCGGTGCAGCCGGAGCTCGGCTGGCAGCCGCTGACACTGGCCGACGAGAGCCCCTTCGATCTGCCGGAAACCTTCGAGGCGCTGCTGTGGCACCAGGACATCTTCGGCCTGCCGGATGGCTCCCTGCCCCTGGGCAGCACTCCGGCCGGCCCGGTCCAGGGGTTCGCCTGGGATCTGGGCCGCGTCGTTGCGCTTCAGTGCCATCTCGAACTGACGGCTCGAGATAGCGCAGCGCTTCACGATCACGCTCCGCCACCGGCCGGTGAATCACCCTACGTGCAGAACCGTGACGAGATTCTGCGCGACCCGAAACGCTTCGACCGTCAGGCGGCGCTGCTGGACCGTGTCATGACCCAGTGGCTCGAAGACCGGTAATTCCGTTTCATCCAGGACCGGCTAGCCGGCGTGCTCGCGCTCCCAGTCCCGGGCCACTGCCAGGCAGCTATCCCAGTCGCCGACATGCAGCGTTGGCCGGGACTGGCCCTCGAGCTGATGACGCTCCAGCTGATGACGATACATCGGGTCGTAGTACTCCTGCAGTAGCGGTGCCAGCCAGGCGTCGTGCGCCTGCGCGTTGTTATGGCGCGAAGCCGAGAACGCGTGCTGCTGGGCCGCCAACAGCCGCGCCAGCCGCTCGCCGCCCAGGCGCTTGCCGAGCCGCTTCAATGCGCCGGAAAGCTGCTTGCGAAACAGCACCTCGCCCAGATGCGGGCCGTAATCGCGATGGTAGATCGTGCTCAGATCCTCGATGTAATCCTTGCGGATCTGCTCGAGGCGCCACTCCAGCGGCATCTCCACACGGATACAGGGCGCGGCCTTCATCGACTGCCAGAAAGTGGCCGGGATCGCCAGACGACCGATGCGTTGCGACTCGTCCTCGACCACGCGCGCCCGCGGCAGCCGCATCAGATCCAACGTCAGGCCGTGTTCGAAATCGATCTGCGACGGGCCAACCATCGGATGCTGACCGAAGGCCGAGCCCTTGTGACGTGCGTGCCCTTCCAGATCGACACCGGCATCGAGCGAGTTGATCAAAGCCGTCTTGGCACAGCCAGTGAGGCCGGCGACCAGCAGCAGGGGCGCCTGACTATGGGCTTCGAGCGCCTCGATCAGCCGGTTGCGCATCGCCTTCCAGCCGCCACGAATTCGTGGCAGCGAATAACCCCGTTCGGCGAGCCACTGCTGCGAGATCTTCGAGCGCATGCCACCTCGAAAGCAGTAGATCACGCTATCCGGCGCCGCCGCGATCGCCTGCTCCCAGGCGATCAGACGCGATTCGCGATGATCGCCGGATACCAGGTCGTTGCCGAGCTCGACGGCGGAAGCCTGGCCGGCGCGCTTGTAGCGAATGCCGACCTCGCGGCGCTCGTCGTCGTTCATCAACGGCAGGTTGATCGCACCCGGCAAGGCGCCGGCCGAGAATTCGATCGGCGCTCGCACGTCGATCAACGGCCGGCCCAGCAGCGCCAGATCGGCATCGATCAGTTCATGCGGTTCTCTCACATCACCCTTCGCACCGCCCTTCGCACCGCCCTTCGCACCGCCCTTCGCACCGCTCTTTAGATCGTCTTTCAACCGCGCACCTCGATCAGGCCGGGGCCGCCGCGCTTGCTGACGCACTCGCCGAAGGCTTCCAGCTTGAGCCGGTGTTGGCGGCCGACGCGTTCGACGTCATCCGCCCAGGCCGGATCCACCGCCAGCAGCAGACCGCCGGAAGTCTGCGGATCGCACAGCCACTGCCAGTGCGCGGCGTCCATTTCCGGCAGCGCCTTGCCGATCGCCTCGCGGTTGCGCCCGGTGCCGCCGGGCACCGCGCCCTGGCGACGATAGGCTTCGGCCTCGGCGAGCTTGGGTAGCTTGGCGAAATCGACCCAGGCGTCGACGCCACTGGCCGCACACACTTCGCTCAGGTGGCCGGCCAGACCGAAACCGGTGACGTCGGTCATGGCGTGCACGCCTTGGATCTTGGCCAGTTCGACGCCGATGTCGTTGGCGATCAGCATCGTCTCGCGTGCCAGGCCGTGATGACCGGGTTTCAGCAGCCCCTGTTTTTCGGCCGTGGTCAGCAGGCCGACGCCCAGCGGTTTGGTCAGATACAGCAGGTCGCCCGGTTTGGCGCCGCTATTGAGCTTGAGATCGTCGAGATCGACCAGGCCGTTGACCGAGAGTCCGAAGATCGGCTCCGGCGCGTCGATCGAGTGGCCGCCTGCCAGGGCGACACCCAGCTCGCGACAGACGGCCTGGGCACCGGACATGACGTCGCCGGCGATTTCCGCCGGCAGCTTGTCCAGCGGCCAGCCGAGAATGCCCAGCGCCATGATCGGCTTGCCGCCCATGGCGTAGACGTCGCTGATGGCGTTGGTGGCGGCGATACGACCGAAGTCGAACGGATCGTCGACGATCGGCATGAAGAAATCGGTGGTGGAGATCAGTCCGCGACCATCGCCGAGATCGTAGACAGCGGCATCTTCACGCCCCTGGTTGCCGACGATCAGCTGCTTGCTCTGGGCGCCCGGGCCGGCCTTGGAAAGAATCCGGTCGAGCACGTCGGGGGCGATCTTGCAGCCGCAGCCGGCCCCATGGCTGTACTGCGTCAGGCGAATGGCACTCATGGTCTCGCTCCTCGTCCCATGGCTGGAAATATTACGGGTGATATCGATCATTGCCGGACAGTTTAACCGACGCGGCGGCGAGACTCAGCGCCAGCAATGGGTCGAATCGCTCTGCCGGTTGGCAGGATGCGGGGGCCGGGGGCGGTCACAGCGCTTCCAGTGCCTCGGACAGCTTGTCGACCGCGACCACTTGCATCCCCGCAGGCGCTTTCTTGGGGGCGTTGCCCCGCGGCACGATCGCGCGCGTGAAACCATGCTTGGCGGCTTCTACGATGCGTTCCTGGCCGCTGGGCACCGGGCGAATCTCGCCGGATAGCCCCACTTCGCCGAACACCACCAGTTCCCGCGGCAGCGGCCGATTCTGAAGACTGGAGACCACGGCCAGCAGCACCGCCAGATCCGCACTGGTCTCGAGCACCTTGACCCCGCCCACGACGTTGAGAAAGACATCCTGGTCGCCGGTAAACAGGCCGCCGTGCTTGTGCAGCACGGCCAGCAGCATCGCCAGGCGGTTGTGGTCGATCCCTACCGCCACGCGGCGCGGATTGCCCAGCGCGGATTCGTCGAGCAGTGCCTGCACCTCGACCAGAATCGGACGTGTGCCTTCCCACACCACCATCACCAGACTGCCCGACGCCAGCTCCTCGCTCCGCGACAGGAAGATCGCGCTGGGATTCTTGACCTCCTTGAGGCCGAGTTCGACCATCGCGAACACGCCGAGCTCGTTGATCGCACCGAAGCGGTTTTTCTGCCCGCGCAGAGTGCGAAAGCGGGAGTCGCTGCCGCCTTCGAGCAGCAGCGAGGCATCGATCATGTGCTCGAGCACCTTGGGCCCGGCCAGCGAGCCATCCTTGGTGACGTGGCCGACCAGCATCAGCACGGTATTGCTCTGCTTGGCGAAGCGCGTCAGTGCCGCCGCCGATTCCCGAACCTGAGCGACGCCGCCGGGGGCCGAACCGATATCTTCCAGATGCATGGTCTGAATGGAGTCGATGATCAGCACCTCGGGGCGCTCGCGCTCTGCCACGGCCAGCAGCGTTTCGATGCTGGTCTCAGCGAGCATCTTGAGCCCTTGCGTCGGCAGCTGCAGGCGGTGAGCGCGCATCGCTACCTGAGAGAGCGACTCTTCACCGGTGACATAGAGGACACGCTTGCTCTGGGCCAGACGGCAGGCGGTCTGCAGCAGCAGCGTCGACTTGCCGGCGCCGGGATGGCCGCCCAGCAGGACCGCCGAGCCGGGCACCAGGCCGCCGCCGAGTACGCGATCGAACTCCTCGAACGTGGAGCTGAAACGCGGCACCTCGGTGAGATCGACGCCGGAAAGATCGACCACTTCCCGCGAGAGTGCGCCCGAGTAGCCGCCACGTGACCCGCCGCCGGATGTCGTCGCCGCACCGGGCCGGGCGGCGCCAAGCCGAACCTCGCTGAGGGTGTTCCATTCACGGCAGTTGCTGCACTGCCCCTGCCATTTGCTGTAATCCGCACCGCATTCGGTACAGACGAAGGCGCTTTTCGCTTTTGCCACGCGCGGCGGTCTCCCTCTGGTTCAGTAGAAGTCAGCGTGAAGCTTATGGTGCCACAGAAGGCATTTTCACGACGACGGCCGATCACTGAAGACACTTTTACGACAGGCCGTCACAACGGACCCTCTAGACAGACCATCAACGACGGACCGCCGTTGATGCCCCCTCCAACGCTTTTCTTTTGACAAAAAAAGGCGGCCAGTGGCCGCCTATCGAGTCATCGGTGTAACGCTTACTGACGGGTCAGACGCAGAGTCTCGCCATTTTCGAAACGACGGCGCTGCGGATCGATCAGCTCGAGTGTGCTGTCGTCGATCTTCTGAAAGTAGTACACCTGGCCTTCACCGTTCGGTGTCAGCTCGTAGACGGTGGCCTGAGGATCAACGGCAGTCCCCTGCATCGCGTCCCACTGACCTTCGTACTGCTCGGGGTCCGGGTTCTGCGGATGGTTCTGATAATCGGCTTCGAGGGTGAAAGTGCGCTCTGAAGCCGGCGAGGACTCCTGACCTTTGAGGTTGACGGTCAAGTCGATCCCGTCACAGCTACGGCAAGGCAGCGTACCTTCATAGGTCACGGCGTTCGACGACATCCCGGCAGAGGAATCGGCGGTGCCGGACTGCGTTTGGTTGCCACCGCTGGCACAACCGGCCAATACGGCTACCGTGGCGGCGCTGGCCAGCAACGTCCTGATCTGCATATCGGTTCTCCTTTTCACTTCTGGGCCATACAGGCCGCCTCGGCGGCCACGTGATTACAGGATAGCGTTAAGTCTCCCTCGTGACACCATCTCGCGTGACATCCCATTCGGACGCCGTCGCTCAGGCTGCCACGGGAAAGCGACTCAATCCAGCGTCGGATAGTCGGTATAACCTTCCGCTCCACCACCGTAGAAAGTATCCGGGTTCGGCTCGTTGAGGCCGGCATCCCTGCGGAAGCGCTCGACCAGATCCGGATTGGCGATATACGGGCGACCGAAGGCGGCGGCGTCGCCCAGGCCGTTTTCGATCAACGTCTCCGCGCGCTCGGCCGTATAGTGCCCGCAGTAGATCAGAGTGCCGGTGAAACGCTCGCGCAGATCGCGACGGAAATCATCGCTGAGCTGCGGACCTTCGCCGGTCCAGTCAGGTTCGTTGATATGCAGATAGGCGATCTTGCGGCGACCCAGTTCGTCGGCGAGATAGCGCATCATCTCTTGCGGCTCGTCATCCGACAGCCCGAATATCTCGATGAACGGCGATAGCCGTACGCCGACACGGCCCTCGCCCATTTCCGCCGTCACGGCGTCGACGACTTCCAGCAGCAGCCGGGCGCGGTTGACCACGCTGCCACCGTAGCGATCGGTACGCTGATTGCTGCCGGTAGCCAGGAACTGCTGCAGCAGATAAGCGTTGGCGGCGTGGACCTCGACCATGTCGAAACCGGCGCGTTTGGAGCGCTTGGCTGCCTGGCGGTAATCGTCGATTAGCGCCGGAATCTCGTCGAGCTCCAGCGCACGCGGCGTGCTGGTCGGATGCTGGCCGGAACTGCCGTCTTCGAACTCGACGAAGCAGTTGGCGCCTTCGGCACGCAGCGCGCTGGGCGCGACCGGCGCCTGGCCCTCCGGCTGCACCATCTCGTGCGAGATGCGCCCGACGTGCCACAGCTGAAGGGCAATCTTGCCATTGGCATCGTGAACGGCGTCGACGACCTGGCGCCAGCCGGCTTCCTGGGCGTCGGTCCAGATCCCCGGCGTGTAGACATAGCCCCGCGCGGTCGGCGAGATATTGGTCGCTTCGCTGATGATCAGCCCCGAGTTGGCTCGCTGGGCATAGTATTCGGCCTGCAGGGCACCGGGCACGCTGTCCGGCGTACGGGCACGGGTCAGCGGCGCCATCAGTACGCGATTGGAGAGTTCGACATCCCCGACAGTGATAGGCGAAAGCAGCTTGTCGTGAGCCATGAAAGTCCTTAACGGTAGTCGTGTTGATCGGATACTCCATAGATGGAGACCGTTAGAGCACTAATCAACCCGAAGGCCCACATCGGCGGAGATGACACGACGCAGACGCCAGGTCGCACGCGGCGCTCCGGCGCCCGGACTTCTTGCGCGGGACCTGGCCAGAGGTCACTATGAGGGCTGCCCTGCCACGCGCATCCAGCCTCTATCAATAACGTGTCCGCGAGAGATCATGAGTCAATTCTGGAGCCCCGCCGTTCGTGCCCTGACACCCTACGTACCGGGAGAGCAGCCGCGCGAAAAGCTGATCAAGCTCAATACCAACGAGAACCCCTATCCACCGTCTCCGGCCGTCGAGCGGGTACTGCAGCAGTTCGCCGTGGACCATCTACGCCGCTATCCGGATCCGGAGTCGCTGGCCCTGCGGGAAGCGCTGGCGAAAACGCATGATGTCGAGCCGGAGCAGGTCTTCGTCGGTAACGGTTCCGATGAGGTCCTGGCGTTGGCATTTCAGACGTTCTTCTGTCAGCCGAAGCCGCTGTTGATGCCGGCCATCAGCTATAGTTTCTATCCGGTCTACTGCAAGCTCTACGATATCGCCTATCGTACCGTGGCACTTGATGACCGCTGGCAGATCGCGCTGGAGGCCTTCGATGTCGATAACGGCGGTGTGGTGTTCGCCAACCCCAATGCCCCTACCGGTCACGGTCATCCGCGCCAGGCGATTGCCCGATTGCTGGCGCGAATTACCGATAGTGTCGTGCTGGTCGACGAGGCCTATGTCGATTTTGGCGGCGAAAGTGCCGTACCGCTGATCAATGACCACCCCAACCTTCTGGTCACCGGCACCTTCTCGAAAGGTCGCAGTCTGGCGGGGCTGCGGGTGGGATATGCGATCGGCTCGCGTGAACTCATCGAAGGGTTGGAGCGGGTGAAAAACTCGTTCAACTCCTACCCGATCGACATGCTGGCCAGCGAAGTAGCCATCGCATCGCTGGAAGATGACGACCATTTCCAGGCCTGCTGCAGACAGGTCATCACCACTCGCGAGTGGACGCGGCATCAGCTCGAATCGCTGGGCTTCGAAGTCTTGCCGTCGCAGACCAACTTCCTGTTCGTTCGTCACAGCCAATACAGTGGCGCCAGCCTGTTCAGCGGTCTGCGCGAACGCGGCATTGTGGTGAGGCATTTCAACAGGGACGGACTCAGCGACTTCCTGCGTATTTCGATCGGCACCGATGACGAGATGAACAGTTTGATCGAAGCCCTGCAGGTCATGCAGTCGGCGTGATGGCCACAAGGCCGGTACCGTCAAAACGGTATCGGCTTTCCTGCCCAATCCCAGAAACTCCCGCTCTCCTCGGCGCGACGACCGTTCATCACCGCCAATAAACGCTCTGCCACGAAATCTGACGTGAAAAGCTTGCCTTCCGGAACCCTGCTCTGAAAAGGCTGGGACAGGCCGGTATCGGTCGTTCCGGGATGCAGGCTGAGTACGATCGCCTGCCGGTTGTAGCGCGCCAGCTCAATGGCGGCCGTACGCAAGAACATGTTGTGTGCCGCCTTGCTGGCTCGATAGCCATACCACCCACCTAGTGCGTTATCGCCGATCGAACCCACCCTGGCCGAGAGGCTGGCAATGATGGCGGGATGGCGACCCTTGAGGGAATTGACTAACGTCTGAATCAGCAGAACCGGCGTAATGGCATTGACGTTGAAGAGTGTCGCCAGTGCCCCGGCATCGAGGTCTTCGAGTCGCTTTTCCGGCGAGATGCCCTCCCGCTCGTCGTGAAGCAGGCCTATGGCGTTGAACAGCAGGTGGGTAGGGGCGCCATCCACTTTGTCCCGCAGCAGCTCGCGACCCTCGTCGGTCGTGACATCGGCTTTCAAGCTTTCGACTCTAGCATCGTCAATCTCGAGGCTCTGACGTGAAACCGCAATGACACGCCCCGGACGATCACTCTTCAACAGCTGATTCAGCACGGCCTGACCAATTCCACCCCCGGCACCGGTAATCACGGCGGTGAATCCATCGGGTAGCGTTTGCAGCATGGCTTGCTCCTCGTCTGAAGATGAGTTCCTCGGTACGGCAAGAAGGCTAGTTCATGAGGCTATGAGATGTTTCACCTAAGACTTACTTCGTCAAATGGCTTGAAAGATCACGACCACCAGTGCCGCTTTGATAGCACAGATTTCACAAGGATATGGAGATGCTGATTATTTTGGGAGGGCTACCTGGCGTCGGGAAAACCACCGTAGCAAGAAGGGCTGCAGAGTCACTCTTCGCCACCCATCTTCGTATCGATACTATCGAACAGGCTGTCTGGGATGCCAACGTAAGCCCCAATGATGACTTAAAGCCAGTGGGGTATATGGTGGCCAGTCGCTTGGCAACGGATAACCTGCGCCTAGGCCGCATTGTCATCGGCGATGCGGTTAATTCCATCGAGGAAACTCGGCAGGCTTGGCGTCGTGCGGCCGACTTAGCAAATGTGGAATTCGTGCAGATTGAGCTCTTCTGCTCGGATGAAGCGACGCATCGAAATCGCATTGCAAGCCGCGAAAGTGATATTGAGAACCTGGAATTGCCCGACTGGGCCAAGGTCAAAGCTCGCCATTACGAGCCTTGGAAGAATGTTGACCTGATAATTGATACCTCGCAGTCAGATATCGAAACAGCGTCTCGGCAAATTATTGATCTGGTCAATATACGGCTTGGACGGCACACGGTTTAGGGCAAAGTCCTACTGTCGTCCCTCGCCCAAGGGAGGCCCTTTCAATCTCCTTATCGGTGCAGGCATAAAAAAACCCCAGCCTGTTGGCTGGGGTTTCGGATAGATGCCTGACGATACCCGGCCGGCGCTCCGGGACTCTTCATGGAGAGACCCCTAAACGCATGGGGAGCCCCTAAATAAGTGAGCCCCGACCAATGGCCGGGGTTCGGAATCAATGCGTTGTCGGCTCTGGTTTTCTTTCGGCCATAAAAAAACCCCAGCCTGCTGGCTGGGGTTTCGGATAGATGCCTGACGATGATTGGGGCGGCCATCCGTGGGCCGGCGCTCCGGGACTCT
>NZ_PZJN01000015.1:0-399 GCF_003206695.1 Salinicola halophyticus
CTCGACACTGGCGTGGGTCAGGCCAACGGGTCATTGACGTTCAATGCCGACGGCAGCTATACCTTCACGCCGGGTGCTGACTTCGACAGTCTGGCCGAGGCTCAGAGCCGCAAGGTCACGTTCAGCTACACCGCCACCGATAACGATGGCGGCGTTAGCGAGCCCAAGACGGTCACCATTACCGTCACGGGCACCAACGATGCGCCGGTGGCCGTGGCTGATACCCAGACTACCGGCGAGAACACCGTTCTCAACGGTCAGGTTCCGGCGGCATCGGATGTCGATGGCACCATCGCCGGTTACGACCTGGCGACGGATATCGGCGCTGGCAACGGCAGCCTGACGTTCAGCGCAGACGGTTCCTACAGCTTCGCCCCCGGCACTGACTTCGACGCTCTG
>NZ_PZJN01000015.1:412-601 GCF_003206695.1 Salinicola halophyticus
CCGGTCGCCGTCGCTGATACCCAGACTACCGGCGAGAACAGCGTCCTCAGCGGCCAGGTTCCGGCGGCATCGGATATCGATGGGACGATCGCCGGTTACGACCTGTCGACGGATGTCGGTGCCGGCAACGGCAGCCTGACGTTCAACGCCGACGGCTCCTATAGCTTCACGCCGGGCGCCGACTTCGAC
>NZ_PZJN01000016.1:0-215 GCF_003206695.1 Salinicola halophyticus
TCGCGGCTCTCGCCAGCAGCCAGAGCGTCGAAGTCGGCGCCCGGCGTGAAGGTATAGCTGCCGTCGGCATTGAACGTCAATGACCCGTTGGCCTGACCCACGCCAGTGTCGAGCGCGTAGCTGGCGATGGTGCCATCGACATCCGTCGCTGCAGGGACCTGGCCAGTCAGCACCGTGTTCTCGCCAGTAGTCTGAGTATCGGCGACGGCGACCGG
>NZ_PZJN01000016.1:221-503 GCF_003206695.1 Salinicola halophyticus
CTTGGGCTCGCTGACGCCGCCGTTGTTATCGGTGGCGGTGTAGCTGAAGGTCACGTCGCGGCTCTGTCCGGCAGCCAGCGCGTCGAAGTCGGTGCCCGGGGTGAAGGTGTAGCTGCCGTCGGCGTTGAAGCTGAGACTACCATTGCCCTGACCCACGCCGGTGTCGAGCGCGTAGCTGGCGATGGTGCCATCGATGTCACTGGCTGCCGGTACCTGGCCAGTCAGCGCGGTGTTCTCTTCCGTCGTGGCCGTGGCAGCCTGAGCGATCGGGGCATCGTTGGT
>NZ_PZJN01000017.1 GCF_003206695.1 Salinicola halophyticus
GTGACGGTGATCGTCAACGTCTTGGGTTCACTCACGCCGCCATCGTTGTCCGTGGCGGTATAGCTGAAGGTGACCTCACGGCTCTCGCCCGCAGCCAGACTGTCGAAGTCGATACCCGGCGTGAAGCTGTAGCTGCCGTCGGCGTTGAAGCTGAGACTGCCGTTGCCCTGACCCACGCCAGTGTCGAGCGCGTAGCTGGCAATGGTGCCGTCGACATCGGTCGCTGTCGGCACCTGGCCGGTCAGCGCGGTGTTCTCTTCCGTCGTGGCCGTGGCGGCCTGAGCCACCGGCGCNNCTCGCCCGCAGCCAGGCTGTCGAAATCGGTGCCGGGGGTGAAGCTGTAACTACCGTCGGCATTGAACGTCAATGACCCATTGCCCTGACCTACGCCGGTGTCGAGCGCATAGCTGGCGATGGTGCCATCGACATCCGTTGCCGCCGGGACCTGGCCGCTGAGAACGCTGTTCTCGCCGGTGGTCCGGGTATCGGCGACGGCCACCGG
>NZ_PZJN01000018.1 GCF_003206695.1 Salinicola halophyticus
CGCTGCCCATTTTTTTGGGCCATTTGGCTTGGAGGCCAGTTTGGCTGGCGTTCTTTTGCTCGCTGGCGGCTAGTCGGCCCGTTGCAGCTCGGGCTCTTTCTCCTCGCTGTAGACCATCAGCGTCGACCCGACCAGGGCCAGAATGATGCCGATGGTGCTGAACAGCGACGGCAGCACGCCATAGAAGGTGAGCGACAATACGATGGTCAGTACCGGGGCCAGCGCGTTGGTGCACGGCGCTACGATGACGGCACGGCCGCGACTCAGGGCCATGACCAGGAACAGCGCGCCAACGGCATTGAGGACCTGAGTCACCGTGGTCAAGGCGGGCGCCTGCCAGGGATAATCGAAACCGCTGCCGGGCATCATCCAGAACGCGACCGGAACCAGCAGCAACCCGCTGATGGTCATCCAGGTGAAGGTGGTGCCGTCGTTGACGCCGGCCAGCGACGCTCGCTTCATCAGGAAGGCCTGCACGCCCCAGCAGAGGCAGATGATGATGGCAAGGAACAGCCAGGGGCCGTAGTCGACCTGATCGGCGTCTCCACTGGGCAGCGAGAACATCACGATGGCCACCAGCGCTGCCACGATCCCGGCCCCGCCGAGCGGCGTGATCTTCTCGCGCAAAATGAAGTAGGCCATGAGTACCGTGATGGCTGGCGAGATCGAGATGACCGGAAAGATCAGATAGGCCGGACCGATGGCCAGCGCCTTGAACAGCAGCAGTTGCCCGCCGGCGCCGGTCAGGCCGATGGCGAGTCCGTATAGCGCAGCGATGCCGCGTTTGTCGAAGGTGTCGCGCTTCAGCGAGAAATAGCAGGGAATCAGCATGGTGATGGCCCAGATGATGTAGACCATCTGATCGGGATAGCCGTATTTCTCGGTCGGGAGGCCGGAGAACGCGCCCCACACCCCCCAGAACAGTACCAGCAGAAACGTATAGAAGATCCAGCTCTTGTTGTTCATCGGTATCTCCAGTCGTGGATGATTATTGGATTGATTCAGTCCGTGGTGATGACATCGAGAGAGACGTCGGCCAGCCTCGCGGCATAAAGGGCTGCGCCGATGTCCGGGGTGTGAAGCGGCTTGCGAAGTTCGTGACGGATGCCGAGGCCAGAGAGCGCTTGCGTGAAGGCGTCGAGGAACGTCTTCTCCCGGA
Source organism: Salinicola halophyticus (assembly GCF_003206695.1). Classification (GTDB taxonomy): domain Bacteria; phylum Pseudomonadota; class Gammaproteobacteria; order Pseudomonadales; family Halomonadaceae; genus Salinicola; species Salinicola halophyticus. The sequence continues at coordinate 1,160 of NZ_PZJN01000018.1, forward strand.
ACAGGCCACCCGAGTAGGAGACGGGAATGCACTCGGACGCCTCGAATCCGAGCAGTCGGGCGGTGGTCTCCACGATGAGTGCCAGCTCACCGACCGCATCCTCGATGATCGTCACGGCCTGAGGATCCTGACGGTGCGCCGCTTCGATCACGGTGAGCGCCAGTTCGGCGATGCGGGTGCGGTCGGCATGCCACTCGTTCAGCACGATATCGATCACGTCGAGATCGCTGGTCAGGGCAAAGTGCTGCTTCAGTAGTTCGTAAAGCGGCCCTTGTGGCAGACGCCCGTCGCTCATGCGGGTGAAGGCGCTCAATCCTCGACAGCCGATCCAGTAGGCCGAGCCCTCGTCACCGAAGATTTCACCCCAACCGCCGCAGCGCGCGCCCGCGCCGTTGCGCTCGCCATAGGTCATCGAGCCGGTGCCGGCGATGACATTGATGCCGTCGGTGCCGCCCAGCGACCCGGCCCACCCGCAGATCATGTCGTTACCGCACTGGTAACGGTCATGACCGAGAATGTCGCGGGGCATGGCATTGAGGGTTTCGATGACCGATGAGCCTTCTCCGTAGGCGGGCAGCCCGAAGAAGGCGTAAGCGATCTCGGCCGGGGCGATGCCGGCCTTCTTGCAGATGTGTTCTACCCCGTCGGCCAGCACCTGACGAGAGGCTTCGAGCCCGATCGACAGGTAGTAGCAGGTGCCCGCCTGGAATGTCGCTACGACCCGGCCGGACTCGTTCAGGAGGCAGAAGGACGTCCTCGTCCCGCCGCCATCGACGCCAAGAAACATGCGCAACCTCCGGTTTTCGGTTGGCTTCAGCGAGCGGTCGGCTCGAAGGGATGGATGGTGACGCCCTGGACGACCCGATTGACCTCGCCCGAGGGGAAGGGGTTGTCGGGTGTTCGACCCAAGGCGAGCGATGCGTGGAGCGCGAGCAGCTGTGCGTGCACCAGGAAGGGAAACAGCAGGGCCCAGTCCGGATCACGAGCCATTCCGGAAACCGACCAGAGCGCGCATGGGGGCGCCGGATCCAGAGTCTCGGCGGCAATGGCGACAACGGCGTCGCTGCCGATCTGTCCGCAAAGCTCGTCGAGAATGTCGAGATCGTAGCGGCGGGCGTAGTCGTCGTTGGAGACGAACACCACCACCAGCGTTCGCTCGTCGAGCAGGGATTTGGGGCCGTGCCGGAAACCGAGCGGGGTATCGTGATACGCCATGATCCGGCCGGCGGTCAGTTCCAAAATCTTGAGCGCGGACTCCTGGGCGAGGTCCTTGAACGGACCGCTGCCGAGATAGACGATACGGTCGAAACCGCGCTCGGCCAGCGCCGCGATGCCCGACGAGCGTTCATTCATCAGTTGCTCAGTGGCCGCCGTCAGGCGATCCATGATTTCACTGCCGACGAGGGTCGGTGCCAGCGAGTAGAGCACCGCCAGCATCATCGAGGTCACGCTGGAGGTCATGGCGAAGCCCTGGTCGTCCGCGGCCTCGGGCATCATTAGCACCAGCGAGCGTTCGGCATCGGCATGCGCGCCATAAAGCTTGCCTTGCGGGTTGCAGGTCACCACCAGGTGATGACACTGCGCGCTGCACTGCTCGGCGAGCTCGGTCGCCGCGATGCTCTCGGGACTGTTACCGGAGCGAGCGAAGGAGATCAGCAGCACGGGTCTGTCGTCGACAAAGCACTGCCGGGGACGCGAGACGATATCGGTCGTGGCGATCGCCTCCACCGGGCGCTGCAACTGGGCGCTCAGCGTCGAAACCAGCATCTGCCCGCCGAAGGCCGAGGTGCCGGCGCCGGTCAGCACGATACGCAGATCGGGTTGCGCGAGCAGCGGCTCGAGGAAGGCGTCGATCGATTCGCGTTGCGATTGGAGCTGATCGAAAGCGGCTTGCCAGACCTGCGGCTGCTGGGCAATTTCACGAACGGTATGCGACGCTCCGCGTGCCGGGGCGTCGGCAACGCCCAGCATGTCATCGGACTTCATGGTTGATCTCCGCAGGTATTAGAAGGATCGCAGGCTGCGGCGTAGTCACGCAGCACGGTGCTGACGTGATCCATCAGCAGGGTATGGGGATGATTTTCCAGATGGCCCTCGCGCACTCGACGGTACTGCAGGGGCATGTAGCGGCTCAGTAGCGGCAGGGGAATTTCCTGCTCGGCCAGGTTGTTCACCAGCGTCTGCTGCGCTGCCTGAATCTCGGGATCGGGCCAGTAGTAGCGGATTCGATCGCTGAGGCTGAACCGGCGCGCAAAGCGCTGCTGGGATTCGTCGCCGTGGTAGTGACCCTGCCAGTAGCCGGGCGCTTCACACATGCGGCGCTCGACGGTCTCGCCCAGGCGAGAGCGTTGGTCGGCGGGGACCAGCAGCGTTTCCATGTCCTCAAGGGCGAACAGCGCTTCACGCAGTGCGAAAGTCAGCCCTGGCCCGACCTTGAGAATGGCGAAGTGATCCTGCACCAGCGCCTCGAGAGCCGAGCGCGTCTGATAGTCGGTAGAGTGCGCCTCGAACACTAGATGATCGTATTCGTCGACGACCGACTTGAGCGCCTGCGCTTCATCGCGCTGGTAATCGATCACGTGCAGATGATCGAACTCCACGCCCGGCTGAACGACCAGCCCGATGACGCGGGGCCAGATGGCATCCAGTCCTACCCGGGAAAACGCCTGACGGTGGGCGGCGATCGTGTCGCGCGCGGCCTGGGGCGACGTCGGTGTGATTCCTGAATCGAGCGACTCACGGGCGCCGCCGGGAACGGGGACTTCGGTGCCGACGATGTACAGAAGCCGGCTTTCGCCGAACCGCTTCTCGGCAGTCTGCTCGGCAATGGTGGCGAGGCGGGCGGCACGTTCGGCGGCGCGCTCGTCGCCCAGCGGTGTGGGGTCATCGGCGCAGGACATGCTGCAATCCAGATGAATCTTCTCGAAGCCTGCCGCGACGTAATGGCGAATCAGCTCTTCGGCGTTGGCCATGGCCACCTCGGCGCTTTCGTTCTGCCAGCGATTGGGGCCGAGGTGATCGCCGCCCAGGATGATGCGATGAGCGGGCAGCCCGACTTTTTCCGCGATCGACATGACGAAATCACGGAAGTCGACGGGCGTCATGCCGGTATAGCCGCCGGTCTGATCGACCTGATTGGAGGTCGCCTCGATCAGCGCCAGGCCGTTCGAGGCGTGGGCCTGGCGCAGCGCAGCCTCCAGCACCAGCGGATGCGCGGAGCAGACGGAATAGATGCCGATGGGCTCGCCCTGCTTGTGGCGAGCGATCAGCTCACTCAGCGGATTCATGTCATCACCTCCCGGATTGATGCCGTGTTCGATGCGGCTGTGTTCTCTACGACGATATTCGGTGCGGCTATGAAAGAATGACGTCGACGTTGTGCTTCTGACGCAGCGTGTCGGTATAGCTGTCGGGCAGTTGATCGTCCGTCACCAGCCGGTCGATGCCGTCAAACGTGCTGACGAGATGTACGCTCTTGCGTCCTGCCTTGCTTGAGTCGGTAACGGCGACGATTTCGTCGGCGATCGCGATCATCCCCCGGTTCAGGCTCGCTTCGTTCTCGTGGTCGGTCGTCAATCCCCGATTCAGCTCCATCGCATCCACGCCCAAAAACAGCCGATCAAAGCGATGATGCGCCAGGCTGCCTTCGGCTTCGGCCCCTGAGCACGAAAGCGCCGTCTTGCGCAGCCTGCCGCCCAGCATGATGATCTCGACGCCGGGGGCGTGTGACAGCTCCATCGCGATATCGAGACCGTTGGTCATTACCAGTAACGCTTCGTGCTGTTTCAGATGACGGGCGACTTCCAGCGTCGTGGTGCCCGCATCCAGAATGATCGACTCGCCGTCCTTCACCAGCTTCGCTGCCTCGGCGCCGATTCTTCCCTTCACGCCCGAATGTTTTTTCCGGCGTTCCGCAAAAGCGATCTCCGCCGCCGTGTTCTGACTCAACACCACCACGCCATGCATCCGCAGCACGTAGCCGGCTTCCTCGAGCAGTCGCAGGTCGCTGCGGATGGTGACGGCCGAAACCCCGAGGTGGTCGGCCAGTTCATCCACACGGATGCGTTCGTGTTGCGCCAGATGGTGAACGATGGCCTCGCGTCTTTCCTGTCCTGTCATTCTTCATATCCTTTCGTTTGAATTAAACATTCTTTCGTTTGTCTTCTCAAATGCTTTATTAGCTTTCGATATTCGCCATTAGTCGTATATCTTCGGCGGGTCGATAGGGTCTTCCCCACATGCCCATCGTGGCATGAGAACGTAAACACAGGCACCGAGATGTTCTTTCAGCGAGATCGCATCCCTTCGCTAGCTTGCATCAACGGCAAGGGGGCGGAGCGTCAGCCATTGCTGGGAGTGGCAAATTATCAAAATAGGAAGGTGCTGAGGGAGGCGACGAAACGCTGCGAAAGTCGATGAAAGCAGTTGCCGGAAGCGAAGCTGGAGAACAGCAGCACCAAGGCGCTGATGGCAATGACCGATGATATGCCGCGGATGTCACGACGGAGGGCGCGTACCCTCCGACGCTGATGCAGCAGGCTGCTACGCCAGCTTCTGTGACTCTTCATATATTTGAGCCGGGATGGTGACGCCATTGATGCGGCTGCGCTCCTGCGCTCCTGCGCTTCGAAGCGGCGCTGCGAGGGTAGGCGGGCGCCCTAATCGACGATGCATTCGAACAGCACTTCCGCATTGGCGAGGTGCTCGATCATGCTTGAAAGCGCCGAGCCTTCGTGGCCGGGCCCATCAGACCCATTTTTGCGAGGGCTTCGACCTCGGGCCATAGCGCGAAGACGTGATAGTGGTAATCTCTCGCGATATCCGGATATTCATAACGCCGATTTCTGGTTTCATACAATAAACAGGGATACGAATTTATGAGAAAGGCCTTTTACCCTTTCGCGGCGGTGCTGTTTACCATGGCGTCTATCGCATCGATCCAGGCCGATGCGCAGGATCAGGCGCAGGAAAAACCGCTGGTCATCGGCACCAACAACTGGGCGGAAAACGTGGCCGTCGCCAATCTGTGGAAGCTGGTGCTCGATGATCACGGCTACGACGTCAAGCTCGCCGATGTCAGCAAGAGCGCGCTCTATGCTGGCATGGACAGCAACGACATCGATCTGTCGCTGGAGATATGGCTGCCGTACACCGACAAGAGCTTCCTGGAACCCTACAAGAATACGCTCGAGGTTCACGAGGCGTGGTACGACAAGACCGGGCTGGGGCTGGTGGTGCCGAGCTACGTCGACATCGATACGATTCCGGAGCTCGTGGAGCACGCCGACGAATTCGAATATCAGGGCAGCCCGACGATCCTGGGTATCGATTCCGGCTCCGCCATCGCCGGGATGACCGAAGACGCCATCGAGACTTACGATCTGCCGTTGCAGCAGGTCAATAGCTCCGAACCGGCGATGATGTCTGCGCTCGACAGCGCCTACCGGAATCACGAGCCGATGGTGGTGACCCTGTGGAATCCTCACTGGGCGTTCGCCAATTACGATCTCAAGTATCTTGAAGATCCCGACAAGGTCTACGGCGATGGTGATACGATCTACTGGTTCTCGCGTCAGGGCTTTTCCAAGGATGATCCATGGCTGACTGCGGTGCTCGATGCCTGGCACATGAGCGACGCAAGCCTGAGTGATCTGATGGCGGAAATCGAGTCGCAGGACGATCCGGTGGCGGGAGCGCGCACCTGGCTGGATGAAAACCAGGATCAGGTCGACGAATGGCTGGCCGCCGGCGAGCAGATTCAAGACTAACGATAGCGCCGGCCCGTCTTCCTCGGCGCGGCTGACCGGGGCCTTGGGCGGGTCGCTTAGACTGAACGGCCGTTCAGTGCAACCACCTCGTCTCACGCTATCGCCCAATTGATTAAACGCTACTTCACGCTCTAGTCTGTGCCGACTGCTGGCTGCCTGACCGGCTGGCAATACAATGACAATCGGCCCCGAGCCGACACCACAATAACAGCGTGCTGCTGTGCAGGAGATTGATGATGAAGAAGACGCTGCTTGCGGCTGGCATCGCCGCCATGATGCTGGGCGCGACCCCGGTCATGGCCAAGACGCTGGTCTACTGCTCCGAAGGTTCGCCGGAAGGCTTCGATCCTTCCCTCTACACTGCTGGCACCACCTTCGACGCGTCCAGCAAGACGATCTACAACCGCCTGGTTCAATTCAAGCCGGGTACCACCGAAGTCGAGCCGGCCATCGCCAAGAGCTGGGAAGTTTCCGACGACGGTCTGACCGTGACCTTCCATCTGCGCGATGACGTCAAGTTCCAGACTACCGACTTCTTCACGCCGAGCCGCATGCTCAACGCCGACGATGTCATCTGGACGTTCGAGCGTCAGATGGACGAGAACAATCCCTATTACAAGCTCGCCAACGGCAGCTTCGAGTATTTCAACTCGATGTCGATGGGCGATCTGATCAAGTCGATCGACAAGGTCGACGATCACACCGTGAAATTCGAGCTTACCAAGCCCAATGCCCCGTTCGTGGCCAACCTGGCGATGGATTTCGCGTCGATCCATTCCAAGGAATACGAGCAGAAGCTGCTCGACGAGGGCAAGCCGGAGCTGGCCAACCAGCAGCCGCTCGGTACCGGTCCGTTCCAGTTCGTCAACTATCGTGAAGATGCCGCCATTCGCTACAAGGCGAATCCGGACTACTTCCGCGGCAAGCAGCCGATCGACAATCTGGTCTTCGCGATCACTTCCGATGCGCAGGTTCGCTATCAGAAGCTGATGGCGGGTGAGTGCCAGGTGATGCCGTTCCCGAACCCGTCCGATGTCGAAGACATGAAGCAGAACGACGACATCAACGTGCTCGAGGAAGCCGGGCTGAACGTCGCCTACATGGCGTACAACACTCAGATGGCGCCGTTCGACAAGCCGGAAGTGCGCAAGGCACTCAACATGGCGATCGACAAGCAGGCGATCATCGATTCGGTGTTCCAGGGTGCCGGTCAGGTGGCCAAGAACCCGATTCCGCCGTCCATGTGGGGCTACGACGACGACATCAAGGACGATCAGTACGATCCCGACAAAGCCAAGCAGATGTTGAAGGACGCGGGCGTCGAGAACCTGAAGATGAACATCTGGGCGATGCCGGTTCAGCGTCCGTACATGCCGAACGCGCGGCGTACCGCAGAGCTGATGCAGTCGGATCTGTCCAAGGTCGGCGTCGATGCGCAGATCGTGACCTACGAGTGGGGCGAATACCTCAAGCGCTCCTCCGACACCAAGCGCGACGGTGCGGTCATTCTGGGCTGGACCGGCGACAACGGTGACCCGGACAACTTCATGGGCGTGCTGCTCGGTTGTGACGGCGTCGGCGGTGCCAACCGCTCGCAGTGGTGCTACAAGCCGTTCGACGATCTGATCAAGAAGGCTCGAACCCTGGACAACCAGGACGAGCGCGCCAAGCTCTACAAGCAGGCGCAGGAGATCTTCAAGGAGCAGGCACCGTGGGACACCCTGGCGCACTCCACGGTCTTCATGCCGATCCGCAAAGAAGTGACCGGCTACAAGATCGATCCGCTCGGCGGCCATAGCTTCGAAGGCGTCGACATCGAGTGATTCTCTCCTAGCGAGGACGCGGGGCGGCTCTGGTAGCCGCCCCGCGTCTTATCGCGTGAATAGTCAGACCTCCAAACATGTTCAAATTTTTCCTGGTCAAACTGGCGCAGCTGGTGCCGACGTTCATTGGCGTCACCATCGTTGCGTTCTCTTTCATTCGCCTGCTGCCGGGCGACCCGATTCTGCTGATGGCGGGGGAGCGCGGCATATCCGCCGAGCGCTACGCCCAGCTCAAGTCCCAAATGGGCTTCGATCGTTCGCTGATCGTCCAGTATTTCGATTTCCTCAAGGGTTTGCTGCACGGTGATCTGGGTAATTCACTGGTGACTCACGCCCCGGTGATGGACGAGTTCATGAGCCGCTTTCCGGCCACGCTCGAGCTGTCGCTGTTCGCATTGGCATTCGCCGTCATCATCGGCCTGCCGGCCGGCGTGCTGGCGGCGGTCAAGCGCGGCAAGACGCTCGATCACACCATCATGGGTATCAGTCTGACCGGCTATTCGATGCCGATCTTCTGGTGGGGCCTGCTGCTGATCATGCTGTTCTCCACCATCCTTGGCTGGACACCGGTGTCGGGGCGTATCTCGTACATGTATTTCATCGAGCCGGTAACCGGCTTCATGACCATCGACAGCCTGATCGCCGGGGACTGGGGCGCGTTTCTTTCCGCGTTGCACTACCTGATTCTGCCGTCGATCGTGCTGGGGACGATTCCGCTGGCGGTCATCGCACGCCAGACCCGTTCCTCGATGCTCGAGGTGCTGGGCGAGGACTACGTGCGCACCGCACGCGCCAAGGGGCTGTCGAATTTCCGGGTGATCATGGTGCACACCCTGCGCAATGCGCTGATCTCAGTGGTGACGGTGATCGGCCTTCAGGTCGGCCTGCTGCTGGCGGGGGCGATTCTGACCGAGACGATCTTCTCGTGGCCGGGGATCGGCAAATGGATGATCGATGCGATCTCGCGACGCGACTACCCCTCGGTACAGGGTGGCCTGGTGCTGATCGCGTTCATCGTGATGATCGTCAATCTGCTGGTCGATCTCGCCTATGGCGTCATCAACCCGCGTATTCGCCACTAACAGGGGGCTTTCATCATGAGTACCATTTCTACCCCCGCCGCGCCCGGTACCTTTCGCTACCAGCTGGCGTCTTTCTGGAGTGACTTCAGTGCCAGTCGCGGCGCGCTGGTCGGCCTGCTTTTCATTGTCTTCATCCTGCTGGTCGCGCTGTTCGCGCCCTGGGTCGCGCCGCATGATCCGGCGATGCAGGATCGCTCGGCGCTGCTGGTCCCGCCGGTGTGGCATGCCGAAGGCAGCTGGAGCTATCTGCTCGGCACCGATGCTGTCGGTCGCGACGTGCTCTCGCGGTTGATCTACGGGGCGCGTTATTCGCTTTCGATCAGCGCCATGGTGGTCGTGCTCTCCATGGGCGTGGGCATTTTCCTTGGTCTGCTGGCCGGTTATTTCCGCGGTTGGGTCGAGACCGTGATCACCCGCGTGATGGACGTGGTGCTGGCGTTCCCCAGTCTGCTGCTGGCGCTGGGCCTGGTCGCCATTCTCAGCCCCGGCCTGACCAGCGCGATGATCGCCATCGCCCTGGTCCAGCTGCCGTATTTCGTGCGTCTGACCCGGGCGGCGGTGATCGGCGAGAAGGATCGCGAGTACGTCATCGCCAGCCGACTTTCCGGCGCCGGACATCTGCGCCTGATGTTCAACACGCTGCTGCCCAACTGCATGGCCCCGCTGATCGTGCAGGCGACGCTTTCGTTCTCTACCGCGATTCTGGATATCGCGGCACTCGGCTTCCTGGGTATGGGCGTTCAGCCGCCGACGCCGGAGTGGGGCGCGATGCTGGCCAATGCGCGCGAGTTCATGGGCAGCGCCTACTGGGCGGTCACATTCCCGGGCCTGATCATTCTGCTGACGGTGTTGATGATCAATCTGATGGGTGACGGCCTGCGCGACGCGCTGGACCCCAAAATGAAACGCTCTTAACGCCGGAGGTTCTGACTTATGGCATTACTCGATATTGAAGGCCTCAGCGTTCGCTTCAAGACCAGTAGCGGCCTGTTTGCCGCCGTGGAAGACGTCGATATCAACGTCGACCGCGGCGAAGTATGGTCGATCGTGGGCGAGTCCGGCTCTGGCAAGTCCGTTTCGATGCTCGCCACCATGGGCCTGCTGCCATGGACGGCGCAGGTCACCGCCGACAGGATGACCTTCGACGGCCAGGATCTGCAGCAGCTGAGTCCGCGCCAGCGCCGGCGCATCGTCGGCGGCGAGATGTCGATGATCTTTCAGGAACCGATGAGCAGTCTGAACCCCTGCTTCACTGTCGGTACCCAGATCGACGAGATGATCAAGCAGCACCTGGGCGGTTCGCGCAAGGAGCGCCACGAACGGGCGCTGGATCTGCTGGCGCAGGTCGGCATCCCCGACCCGGCGCGACGGATCAAGGCCTATCCGCATCAGCTTTCCGGCGGCATGAGCCAGCGCGTGATGATTGCCATGGCGATCTCCTGCAATCCGCGGCTGCTGATCGCCGACGAGCCGACAACGGCACTCGACGTCACCATCCAGGCGCAGATCCTCGAGCTGCTGCTCAAGCTGCAGGAAGATACCGGCATGGCGCTGATCCTGATCACCCACGACATGGGTGTGGTCGCGGAAACCGCCAAGCACGTGGTGGTGCAGTACGCCGGCCGCCAGGTCGAGAAGCAGGACGTGAAGTCACTGTTCGCCAATCCGCGTCACCCGTATACCGAGGCGCTGCTGTCGGCGCTGCCGGAGCGTGCCGGCAATCAGGACCGCCTGCCGACCATTCCCGGCGTCGTTCCCGGTCAGCACGATCGCCCGGCCGGCTGCCTGTTCAATCCGCGCTGCCAGTACGCCACCGAGCAATGCCGCGAGGTAGAGCCGGTACCGGCCGCGGACGATCCCGCCCGTACGTTGTGTCACTATCCACTGGAAGATGGGATTTCGCCGTCGCCGGCTGCGGCGGGCGTGGCGCGAGACAACCCGCAATCCAGCCCGCATAGAGAGGTGCGCCCATGAGCCGCGATGCCGTACTGAGTGCCGTCAATCTCACGCGCTATTATCAGGTCAAGGGCGGACCGTTCTCCAAGGCGGCGACGGTCAAGGCGCTCAACGAAGCGAGTTTCGAGCTCTATCCCGGGCAGACGCTGGCCGTGGTCGGCGAGTCCGGCTGTGGCAAGTCGACGCTCGCTCGTGTGCTGACGATGATCGAGCCGCCCACCAGCGGCAAGCTGACGATCAGTGGGCATGAGGTCTCATTGAAGGAGGGGCAGCGCCCCCCGGCCGCACTGCGTCGCGAGGTGCAGATCATCTTCCAGAACCCGTATGGTTCGCTCAATCCGCGCAAGACCGTGGCGACCATGCTGGAAGAACCGCTCAGGCTCAACCGCAAGGAAATGAGCGCGGAAGAGCGGCGCCAGGCGGCGCTGGAGATGATTGCCAAGGTCGGGCTGCGCCCGGAACATGCCGATCGCTACCCGCACATGTTCTCCGGCGGCCAGCGCCAGCGTATCGCCATCGCCCGGGCGTTGATGCTCAATCCCAAGATTCTGGTGCTCGATGAGCCAGTGTCGGCGCTGGACCTGTCGATTCAGGCCCAGGTGCTCAACCTGCTGGCGGATCTGCAGGAAGAGTTCGGTTTGGCCTACGTGTTCATCTCGCATGATCTGTCGGTGGTTCGACGCATCGCCGATGACGTGATCGTGATGTATTTCGGCCAGCCGGTGGAAACCGGGCCGGCGGAGGAGGTCTTCACGACGCCGCGACATCCCTACACCCAGGCGCTGTTTTCGGCTACCCCGGTGGCGGACCCCAATCGGCGCCGCGAGCGCGTGCATCTCAAGGGCGAACCGCCGTCGCCGCTGGCGCCGCCGCCGGGATGTCCGTTCGCACCACGCTGCCATCTGGCAACCGAGGAGTGCACCCAGGTCGATCCGCCGCTGGAGCACGTCAACGACCGGGTCGAGGTGGCGTGTATCCATGTCGACCAGGCGGCCGCCAAGTACGCGCACGCCGAGGCGAGCTGAGACGGCGTGCCAGCGCCGTAGCACCACCACCCCCCGCCGAGATCGGCTACGCTGAAGTCAGGTAGCGGCGATGCGACAGCGATCAGCGCGCATCGAATCATCGACGGAGGGGTGGCAATCATGACTCAGCAGATACTGGTACCCATCGACGGCTCCGCCAGCGCGCGCAAGGCCCTGGCCCACGCTGTGCTGGTCCAGCAGGCGACCCAGGCCCGGATTCACCTGCTGCATGTTCCCGAGATACCGGTCGCCACGGATGCGCTGGGCGCCATGGTCGGTGCATCACCGGCCGACTACACGCCGGAGAAGGGGCGTCTGACGGGCGAGCGCCTGCTCGCGGAAGCCTGGCGGGCCGTCAGTGGCGGTTCCGACGAAGTGACCTATCACGTCGAGGAAGGGCGACCGGCGCACGTCATCGTGCAGCTGGCGACCAATCTTGGCGTCGACATGATCGTCATGGGCAGTCGCGGCCAGAGCAATCTCAAGAGCCTGATGGTCGGCAGCGTGTCGCACAAGGTGTCGCATATTGCTCCCTGTCCGGTGATCACGCTGCACATGCCGGATTAGTCGCTGTCTCCTGCTACCGAGCTGACGTGAATCGTTTCGTGGTCGTCGATCACTGATTCGAAAGTTCGTAGCCGTTTGACGATCGACAGCAGCTCGATGATCGTCGACCAGGAATTGACCAGATACTGGAACGATTCGCGCACCTGACCGAAGACGTTGAGTACCTGTTGCAACAGGCCCAGCGTCAGCTTGCCGGCGACGATCGACGGCGTCAGCACGACGAAAGCGAAGAGCGTGTCCGCCTGCAGGTAGAAGATACGAGCAATATTGAAGTAGGCGTAGTGCCAGTAAAGCCGGAAATAGTTGTGACGCACCCGCGAGAAGAGCTGACTCATGGTGGCCGGCTCGGCGCGTGACGCGTCGTCCTCGCCGTAGACCAGCTCCTTGCGATAGGCCGCCTCGACGCGCTGATTGCGAAACTCGAGCCCTGGCAGCTTGATCCCCACCAGTGCCAGAAACAGCGTGCCGAAAACCGACCAGACGATCGCCGCCCAGACCAGAGCGTTGGAGACATGGCCGATCAGTGGCAGTTGGGTGATATGGGATGACATCGTCACCAGCAGCGGCAAAAAGGCGATCAGGGTCAGCACTGCCTTAAGCAGGTTGACCCCCAGCCCCTCCAGCGTGGTGGAAAAGCGCATGGTGTCTTCCTGCACGCGCTGGGCCGCGCCTTCTACGTGCCGAAGCTGCGGCCAGTGGGCCATGTAGTAGTCGTTCATCGCCGTGCGCCAGCGAAAGATAAAGTGGCTGACGAAAAACAGATTGAATACGCCCACAGTCACTGCAACGAAGGCGATCCCCGCGAAGGTCAGCATTTCTCGATAGAGATCCAGTGCGGTCACGTCGCTGCCCCCGCCGAGCGCTTGCTGGACCATGTCCCAGAAGGGGCCATACCAGGCGTTGATGGCAACGCTGGTCTGGACCGAGAAATAGGTCAGGAAAACGATCAGGGCGCTACCCAGAATCGACCAGTGCTGCCAGCGATGAGGGCAGAGTCGATACCACAGCGTGGCGAACAGCTCCACGCACAGCGCGTAGTAGACGTAGAACCACAGAAACGAGGACGACCAGAAGCGGGAGACACCGACCGGCAGCGAGGCGTCTGTCGCCAGAGGCGGCAGGCCGATGGCGGCACCCCAGGCGCTGGCGCCGGTTTCCCACACAATGGCGGCAATCAGCGCCCAGATCAGGGCGCTGGAGAAAAAAAGCGACGGCTTGGGAAAGAACGATCGGAACACGGTGACGGCCCTGCGGCTGGGATGAAGATCGGGATGGCGTGATCCCGCGGCCATCCCGACCTCTCATCGACCTCGAACCGTCGGTTACGTTCCCTTACGCTCGACGCCGTCGATGGAATGGCTATCCATCATGGTGGTTCAGGAAATATCGACCTGATAACGGAAGGTGCTGGCGGCGCCCCGTGAGCGCCGGTATTCCAGCGGCGTGCGGTCGTAGCCGAGTGCCAGTCGCTCGATCAGCACTACGGGTTCGCCGGACTCGAGATCGAGGATCCTGGCGATATCGGGGGTGGCGGTCTCGACGCTCAGCGTTTCCCTCGCCGAGCCGATCAGCTGACCGCACCGTGATTCGTAGAATGGGTAGAGCAGATTGCCGAAATCGTCGATCTCGATCTCGATCAAAGCCTCGAAACGCGCCGCCGGCAGCCAGATATCCTCGTGGTAGAGGGGCGCTCCGTCGAACTGCCGGACTCTCTCCAGCCGAATGACCTTCTCCGATCGCTCCAGCCCCAGCGCATTCGCGATGTCCTGAGCGGGTGATTCCAGCTGGCGATCGAGAATCCGGCTCTCGGGAACTCGGCGATCGCCCCTGGCATCGACCTGCCGGAAGAAGCGGAATAGCGAACCTTCGAAGTTGGGCCGCAGGATGAACGTGCCTCGCCCCTGGCTGCGCTTCATCAATCCATCCTGAACCAGGGTGTCCACAGCCTTCCTCAGCGTGCCGACGGCAACCCCGTAATGCTTGGTCAGCTCGGCTTCGGTGGGTATCGCGCCGCCAGGTGTCCATTCTCCAGCGGCGATCTTCGCCAGCATATCGTCACGCAGTCGCTGATAGAGCGGCAGACGTTCGTCTGTCATGGAGCTGATTCCCTTCATGAATGTTCCCTCCATGTTATTTCAAACAACTGTATCACCAAACTTCTCATCTTTAGTCGTACGGAGTTAAGCGTACGACCAAAGCGTGTATGATCGATGTATCTATACGACTATATGAATAGTTCTTTTGGGGCGGTTCTTTGCCAAGATAGAGCGTATCGCTCGCCGCGAGGTGTTCATGCCAATCAGAAAAGGCCGTCCATGACGCAACTCCCCCACGCCGGATTGACCGGCTTCGACACTCACGCGCACATCTTCCATCAGGGCCTGAAGCTGGCCGGGAATCGCCGCTATAGCCCGGATTACGACGCGACTCTCGAGCAATACCTCGGGCATCTCGATCGCTGCGGCCTCTCCCATGGCGTGCTGGTACAGCCCAGTTTTCTGGGCACCGACAATAGCCACATGCTGGCTGCACTACGCGGCTTTCCGCAGCGTCTGCGCGGCACCGCCGTGGTGGAGCGCGACGTGAGCGATGACGTACTCGACGAGCTGGCCGAGGCGGGGGTCGTCGGCATTCGGCTCAATCTGATCGGTCAGCCCCTGGATGATTATCGTAGCGCACCGTGGCAAGCGCTATTCGCCAAACTGGCGAGCCGGGGATGGTCGGTGGAAATCCAGCGCGGGATGGACGATCTGGCCCGGATCGTGCCTCAGATTCTGAAAGCCGGCGTGGCGGTGGTGATCGATCATTTCGGTTTGCCCGCGGGAGAGATCGATCCGGTCAATTCGAACCATCAAGCGCTGCTATCCCTGCTTTCGAGCGAGGATGTCTGGGTCAAACTGTCGGCAACGTATCGCAGCCGCTCGAACCCGGCTCAGGCATCGAGGTCGATCGAACGCCTACGCGATGCCTATGGCCATAGCGAGCGACTGCTTTGGGGCAGCGACTGGCCGCATACGCGATTCGAGGCCCAGACCGATTACGACGCCCAGTTCGCGCTGATGCAGACGCTGCTGCCGAACGCCGACGAGCGTCGGCAGGTTCTGGTGGAGAACCCGGCCAGGCTGTTCAAGATCGAGCTCGCGAGCTGAGCGCCGATAGGTCAGAGAACGAGCACGCATGACGAGTGCGCACGACAAGCAGAAAAGGGGAACCGACTTATGATGAGTCTATTGGTGGTGGGGGCGATCATCGTATCCATCATTCTGGGGTATCGCACCCGGATCAATATCGGGCTGTTCGCGATCGCCTTCGCCTACCTGATCGGTTGCTTCGGGCTGGGTCTGAGTCCCAAGGAAGTGATCGCGATGTGGCCGCTGAAGATATTCTTCATCATCTTCTCGGTGTGCCTGTTTTACAGTTTCGCCATCGTCAACGGCACGCTGGAGAAGCTGGCCGAACATCTGATGTATCGCTGCCGCCATTTCCCGCATCTGCTGCCGTTCGCCATCTTCCTGGCGGCGGTCGTGATCTCGGCGCTGGGAGCCGGGTATTACACCGTGCTGGCGTTCATGGCGCCGATCACGCTGCTGCTGTGCAGCCGCACCGGGTTGAACCTGATCGTCGGTGCCATGGCGGTCAACTACGGCGCGCTGGCAGGCGCCAACTTCGTTTCCAGCCAGAGCGGCATCATCTTCCGCACGCTGATGACCAATTCGGGCATCTCCGATAATCAGGCTTTCATCAACAGTTTCGGCATCTTCGCCAGCACCATGATCGTGCCGATCGTCGTCCTCGCCGGCCTGATTCTTTTCAGCCGCAAGCGCGGTACGGCGATGGTCTCGCTGGCGCATGTCGAACGTCCCAGCCCGCTGAGTCCTAACCAGCGTTCCACCCTGATTCTGACCCTGGTGATGATGGCCACCGTGCTGCTGCCGCCCATCGCCAGCCTGATTCTGCCCGACAACACCGCCGTGACGTTCGTCAATTCCAAGGTGGATATCGGCCTGATCGCCAGCGTGTTCTCGGTCATCGCGCTGCTGATGAAACTGGGCGACGAGCGCAAGGCCATCGCCTCGCTGCCGTGGGGCACGATCATCATGATCTGCGGCGTCGGCATGCTGATCTCGGTGGCGATCAAGGCCGGCACCATCGATCTGCTCGGCTCCTGGATCGGGACCAATATTCCGCCGGTGCTGATTCCAGTCGCGTTCGGCATCGTGGCCGCGTTCATGTCGCTGTTCGCCAGCACCCTAGGCGTGGTCACGCCGGCACTGTTCCCGCTGGTGCCGTCGCTGGCCGGCACGCTATCGATCGATCCGATGATCATCTTCATCGCCATCGTGGTCGGCGCGCAGGCCACCTCGATCTCGCCGTTCTCCTCCGGTGGCAGCCTGATTCTCGGCTCCTGCCCCACAGACGAAGCGCGTTCAGGGCTCCTGCCCAAGCTGCTGTTCCGCGCCGCGCCGCTGGGTTTCATCGCCGCGCTGGTGTTCAATTTGCTGCTGACGTTCGTGTTCTGAACGGGGTGGGTGAGGGAGCGTAAAGGGAGCGCTTTGCGCTCCCTTTCCATCGCGCGACGGTGCGCGCTCCTGTGAGACCAAGATGAGATGGAGAGACAGTGTTGGCAATTTGGCGCTAATTTTTGGATATTGTGTGGCTAGGCGGAGCACCGCTCGATAACAGCTCGATAACAACAACCAGGCAGCGTCCATGTCAGAACTCGAGAAAAAGTTCTCCTCGGATATTCGGTTACCCGAGTCGGACACCGTTCGTCTCCGCTCGCCTTTCTCTCCCAGCCTTCGCTTTCGCGCCCTCGCGTCAGACCCAACTACCAAAACTTCGGCCGGTTGTTCGTCAACCAGGCTGGGTGAGAGACCTCGACTTTCAGGGATGCCATGAATAAGCAGGAATTGCTTCCGATCCTTCGGATCGACGAGTTGAGTGTCAGCTTTGGCACTGCTTCCGTGGTCAAAGGCTTGTCGTTCGACGTGTTCCCGGGTCGAACAACGGCAGTCGTGGGCGAGAGCGGCTCGGGAAAATCGGTGATGTCGATGTCGATCATGCGGCTTGCCGATATGACGGGCGCCAGCTTCCCCAGCGGACGTATTCTGTTCTCATCGGGGGCAGGCGAAGGCATCGATCTACTGAAGTGCGACCAGGAAGCGATGCGTCGGATTCGTGGCAAGGAGATCGCCATGATCTTCCAGGAACCGATGACCTCGCTCAATCCGGTATTTACCATCGGCGATCAGCTCTGCGAAGTGTTGATTCTCCATGAGAAACGCTCGCGCGCCGACGCCATGGTCGAAGCCGAGCGTCTGCTGGCGTTGGTTCGCCTGCCGGATGCGAGAGCTCTGCTTGCGCGCTATCCCCATCAGCTTTCGGGTGGCATGCGTCAGCGCGTGATGATCGCGATGGCACTGGCCTGTCGTCCGAAGTTGTTGATCGCCGACGAGCCGACCACGGCGTTGGACGTCACCGTCCAGGCGGAGATCCTCAATATCATGAAGGATCTGCAGGCCGAACTCGGCATGGCCATGATCTTCATTACCCATGACATGGGCGTCGTCGCCGAGATGGCCGACGATGTCGTCGTGATGTGGCAGGGCGAGAAAGTCGAAGCGGGGCCGGTCGAGGAGATATTCACCTGCCCCAAGCACCCCTATACGCGAATGCTGCTGTCTGCCGTGCCCAAGCTAGGGGCGATGCAGGGCTTCACGCATCCCAGGCGGACACCGCTGACCGTGCTGCGGAATGGCGAACTGGTACAAGAGGGTGACGATCGACAGCAAGACACGGCCGACTACACGGTGCCGCCATTGCTGCGTGTGGAGGACCTGTCGATTCAATTCGACGTGAAGAAGAGTTTTTGGGGGCGTACCACCCATCGTAATTTCGCCGTCTCCCAAGTCGGTTTCGAGATCTATCCCGGTGAGACGCTGGCGTTGGTGGGTGAGAGTGGTTCGGGCAAGTCCACGATCGGACGCACGATCCAGCAGTTGCAGGAGTCGGCCAACGGTGAAGTCTGGTTCGATGGCAAGCCGATGTCGAAGATGAAGCTCGCCGAGCGCCAGCGTCTGCGTCGCGAGGTGCAATACATTTTCCAGGATCCGTTCGCTTCCCTCGATCCGAGACGCACGGTCGGTGACTCCATCGCCGAGCCAATTCTCACCCATGGTCTGCTCGATCGCGGCACTCCGACTCGTCGCCGTGTCGGCGAGCTCTTGGAGCGGGTCGGCTTGTCTGCGGATATGGCGAGCCGTTACCCGCATGAATTTTCGGGAGGCCAGCGTCAACGGGTCTGTATTGCTCGCGCCCTGGCTTCCAGGCCTCGCCTGATCATCGCCGACGAGGCACTGTCGGCGCTCGATGTCTCGGTTCAGGCCCAGGTGATCAATCTGTTCATGGATCTGCAGCGAGAAGAGGGACTGGCGTATCTCTTTATCAGCCACGACATGGCGGTCGTCGAGAAGATGAGTCATCGGGTCGCTGTACTCTATCTGGGCCAGATCATGGAGATCGGCAAGCGGGCCGACGTATTCGAACGTACGGCACATCCTTACACCCAGCGCCTGCTTTCCGCCGTTCCGCTGGCGGATCCGTCGGCTCGACGTCAGCGTGTGGCGCTGACCGGCGAAATCCCCTCGTCGATTCATCCGGTGGGTGCTCCGCCAGCGCTAAACCCGTTACGTGAAATCGCCAGTGGCCATTTCATCGCGCAGGAACGCGTTTGAAAGAAGAGCGTGTTCGACAGCAAAAACAACACCAATCCAGCAAGGGAGATATCTCGATGTCGTCAACGATGTCCTTCAAGACAGTCACTGTGTCGGCCTTAGGCCTTCTGCTCGTCAGCGGCGCTCTTGCCTCGCCGGTCTTCGCGGACGGCACATTGACGGTCTCATCCCCGCAGGATCCCGGCTCCTGGGACCCTGTAGATACGTTCTTGGTTAACTGGGCTTCCGTCGGTACCAATCTGTTCGACGGTCTGACTTACCGGGGGCCGGATATGAAACTGGTGCCTGCACTGGCTACCAGCTGGAACGTTCTGGACGATGGCATGCGCATTCGCTTCAAGCTGCGCGAGGGGGTGACGTTCCATGACGGCGAGCCGTTCAATGCCGAGGCCGTCAAGTTCACCTTCGATCGTCTGCTGGGGGAGGAGGGAGCCAAGGGGCCGCAACAGTCGAACTATACCGCGATCGAGAACGTCGAGATCATCGATGACAATACCGTCGACTTCCATCTCAAGGCGCCTGATCCGGTACTGCTGACCAAGCTCGCGGGCTATGGAGCGATGATCGTGCCGCCGCAATATATCAAGGAGCATGGCGAGACGTATTTCAACACCCACCCTGTCGGCACCGGTCCATTCCAGTTCGTTTCCTACGAGCCGAAGGTGGATATCAAGTTGAAGGCCTACGATGGATTCTGGGGCGATGGTCCCAAGCTATCCGAGCTGGATTATCGCTTCATCTCCGAGCCCTCGACCGCCGTGGCCGAGCTGCAGTCGGGTGGCGTCGATATCGTCATCCCGCCGACCATCCCGATCGCAATGATCCCGACGATCGAAGACGACGACAATCTCGATCTGATCACGACTTCAGGGCCAACCGTCTATGCGCTGCGTTTCAATACTGCCGACGGCATTACCGCCGATGAGCGTGTGCGCAAGGCTCTGATCATGGCGGTCGACCGTAAATCCATCGTCGACGGGATACTCGGGGGGCAAGCGCAGGTCATCGCCTCGTTCCAGGGTGAGCGCTCCTTCGGCTTCGACCCGGAGATGCAGCCGCTGCCCTATGATCCCGACAAGGCCAAGCAGCTGCTCGAGGAGGCCGGGGTCAAGCCGGGGGCGCAGGTGCAGATCGATATCCGTGGCAACGACGCCACTTTCGCCGAGGTGACCCAGGCGGTTGCCGCTTATCTGTCGATGGTCGGGATTACCGCCTCGATCCATCCGGTCGAGACCAATACGCTGCTCAACGACATCATTCCCCAAGGCAAGACTGGCGCCATGTTCCAGCAGTCATGGGGCGGCTGGACTTTCGATTTCGACAATACCGCCTATGCGATGTATCACAGTGGTCAGAAATGGAATCCCTACGATAGCGATCCGAAGATGGACGAGTTGCTGGAGAGCCAACGCTCGCTGACTGATCCCAAGGAGCGCGAACGGATTCTGCAGCAGATCGCTCACTATGCTGCGGACCGGGCGCTGGAACTGCCGCTTTACAGCCTCAATGCGATCTATGGCGTCAATAAACGCGTGAAACACTTCGTGCCGGCGCCGGACAATCGTATGCGACTCAATGACGTCGAAGTCGAATAAGGCGCTTTTCGTGCCTCGCTTTCCACGAAGGCGAGGCTCTCTTCATTCGACGGAGGCTGGGATGTGACTGGATTTATCGTAAAGCGCTTCGCGCAGGCGATCTTCGTCGTGATTGCGGTGAGCTTGATCGTGGCGGTGGCGATCCGAATGACGGGGGATCCCGCGCTGATGATCGCCCAGGGTGCGACCAACATCACTCAGGCAGACCTCGACAGGATCCGTGAAGGGCTTGGGCTCAATCAGCCGTTTCTCGTCCAGTACCTCGATTCGCTGCGCGGACTGGTCACCTGGGATCTCGGTAACAGCTTCGTCGGCGGTACCCCCGTCAATCTGCTGGTCGACAAGGCGCTGCCCGCGACGCTGTCGCTGGCATTCGCCTCGATGTTCGTCTCGATCGCCGTCTCGATTCCGTTGGGTATCCGCGCTGCCGTGGCGCGGGGGCGTGGCAGTGACCAACTGATCCGCATCTTTTCGCTGCTGGGCCTGAGTTTCCCCAATTTCTGGCTGGCGACGATGCTGGTGCTGCTGTTCTCGATCACCTTGAAATGGTTGCCGCCTTCCGGCATGTCCGGCTTTGCGAGCTTCATCATGCCCGCCGTAACGATGGGCGTGATTCTGACCGCGACCAACGTGCGGCTGGTGCGGACCACGATGCTCGATACGTTGAACTCACAGTACATCATGGTGGCACGCGCCAAAGGGCTGTCGGAGCGAAAGGTGCTCTACAAGCATGCCCTGCGCAATTGCGCGATCCCCTTGATTACCTATTTCGGCCTGCAGTTCGGTGGTCTGCTGGGTGGAATCGTGGTGATCGAGAGAGTTTTCAACTGGCCGGGCATGGGCACGCTGGCCTTCGACGCGGTCGCGGCCCGCGACTATCCGGTATTGCAGTCGGTGATCATGATCCTGGCGTTGCTGATCGTCGGCATCAATCTTCTCGTCGATATCGCCTACGGCATTGTCGACCCTCGAATTCGGACGAAATAAATCATGGCTTTTGCTGCGCCACCTCGCTTGCACCGCTTTGCGTCGCTTGAGTTCGTGCTCGGCTTTCTGCTGTTGGGCGGGGTCGTCTTCTGTGTGGTCTTCTCCGCGTGGCTGTTTGCGCCCCCCGGGCAGATCAGTCTCTCCTCGCGGCTGGTGATGCCGTTCCAGGATGCTGCGCATCTTTTCGGCACCGATGCGCTGGGGCGTGACGTGCTGGCGCGAGTCGCCGTCGGTGGCTGGGTTTCCTTGAAGGTCGGCTTCTTCTCGGTGATCGGGTCGGTGGTGTTTGGCGTAGTGATGGGGCTTGTTTCGGGTTACTACCGTGGAATCTGGGATGTGATCGTGATGCGCTGTGCCGATATCCAGCTCGCGTTACCGTTCATTCTGCTTGCCATCACCTTTGTCGCCATCCTCGGCGGCTCTTTGACCAACACGATCATTCTGCTGATCGTCAGTCAGTGGGTGCAGTATGCAAGGCTCGTCCGGGGTTCGGTGCTTACACTGCGGGAGCGTGAATTCATTCTGTCGGCAAGAGCCATCGGCGTGAAGAACGGTGCCATCATCCTGCGTCATATCCTGCCCAATCTGATGGGACCGGTGGTCGTGCTGATGACCTTGAACGTTGCCAACAACATTCTGCTCGAGAGTTCTCTGACGTTTCTGGGCTTGGGTGTCGATCCAACGATACCCTCCTGGGGCGGTATGCTTGCCGAAGGCCGTACCTACCTGCAGACCGCCTGGTGGATCTCGGTCTTCCCGGGGCTTGCCATCCTGTGCACCGTGCTTGGCCTCAATCTGCTGGGTGACTGGTTGCGAGATCTGCTCGACCCGACGGGGAGGACCAACCGTTGATCCTGTTCGAAAAACATTATCCCGCGACGCTCGATCGGCTCGTTGCCGAATTCACCGGGCGAAGACTGGAAACCTGGACGTTCGATGACCGAGCCACGCGGCTGACGGCGGAAGCGGCGCTGGCCAAGCGCGGCATCACGGCACGCTGCCGCTCGGCCTACAAGCCGTTGGTCTGCGCTTTTCGCGAGGAGATAGCGACCGAAGGCCTGACCAGCGTCGAGATCGTCTATCCCCGACATCCGGGGGCCAAGTCCTCTCGTTTCCTGCTGGAGAGCTATCCGCTGTCGGCGCTTTACCCGACGATCGATTTTCAATTCGAGGCCGGCGAGATCAGCGAAGCCGTCCCGATTTATCGCCTGCGACTACGCTACGCCGATGGCCGCGACGAGCCTCTGGAAGTGCTGGCGCCCAACCGCCTGCATCTCGACTTCGCGGATGAACAGGCGTTGTCCCCCTGCGGCTGGCAGATCGTCGATGGCGCGGGCGAAACCCTGACGACGTCCTATGAGCGGCTCTTCGCCGAGGCGATGACGGCCATCCGCGAGGCTGAATGGGAAACGCGGAATGGGAGCGGGGAGCGCTATCTCGAGGAGCTCTATCTCGAGGAGCCCTTTTTCGAGGAGCTCAATATCACCGCGACGCTGCCGATCGCCGATGAGCCTCTCGGCTATGCCGACGAGGTGCTGTCGCTTCGGGAAGCCCTACACGAGGAGTTCTATTTCTCGCTGCTGGAAGTCTTCCAGCGGCGGTCCGGACGACCGCTGGGCGATCGTCATCTCCAGCCGGGGCAGATCGTGCCGGAGATCCGGTTCGGTACGGCGTACGCCGTCAAGGTGGAAACCCGGCCATACGATCGCGAGTCGATCTCGTCTCACCGCGAGCCGTTGGTCGCCGTCGCGCGTCCGTTGTCTCAGGTTCAGATCGGCGAGGAGTTGGCGACACTTGGCGGTAGCGGGTTCCACGCGATGTCCGTGGCCGGGCGCCGGCTCGAAGGGCGCTATCTCGCAGGGAGCGATCGCGCCATGATCATCTCGGCGGGTCAGCACGCCAACGAAACCAGTTCGCCTGCGGGCACGCTGCAGGCGGCGGCGGTTCTCGCGGCACGAGACGGGGCGCATTTCACGCTCTGCCCGCTGGAGAACCCGGACGGTTATGCGCTTCATCAACGGCTGATCGCCGATAACTCCCGGCACATGCATCACGCCGCGCGGTATACGGCGCTGGGCGATGATCTGGAGTACCGGGAAGGCGAAGCGCTTCACGAGAAGGCAATCCGCGTCGAGGCCGAGCGCCTGACCAACGCGTTGTTGCATATCAACCTGCACGGCTACCCGGCGCATGAATGGACGCGGCCGCTGTCGGGGTACATTCCACGTGGGTTCGAGATGTGGACACTGCCCAAGGGGTTCTTTCTGGTGTTGCGACATACGCCTGGCTGGGCCGACGCGTCACGGGCGCTGATCGAGGCGGTCACGCTGGCGCTGAACGAAGTGCCGGACCTGCGCGCGTTCAACGACCGTCAGATCGCGCTGTTCGAGAGACATGCCGGTGACACCGGCTTTGAAATGATCAACGGCTTTCCGTGTCTGATCTCGGAAGACGATCGTCACCGGGTGCCGATGACGTTGATCACCGAATATCCCGACGAAACGATCTACGGGCCCGCCTTCCAGGCTGGCGTGGCAGCTCAGCGGGCCTCGGTGCTGGCGGCTTACGATGCGCTGCAGGCGCTTCCCGATGAGCTTCTGGCCTCCTGAATCGGGCCCGGTTACATGCCAAGCGTGGGCGGCAGTATCGCCAGATCGCCACTGGCCTGTTCGAAGGCGCGCGCCAGCTGCAGCACGCCCCGGTCGTTGCGGGGCCTGCCGATCAGCTGGAAGCCCATCGGTAGGCCTGCGTCGTTGCGTCCCGCCGGTAGGCTGATCGTCGGCGCCCCGAGCATCGAGGCGGGAACCACCACTTCCATCCAGCGATGGTAGCTGTCCATCGGGTGCCCGGCGATGTCGCGTGGCCAGTGTGTCTCCTCGTCGAAGGGAAAGACCTGGGCGCTGGGCATGGCGAGATAGTCGAAGCGCTCGAACAGGGCGCTCCAGGCGCGGTAGGCCTCGCCACGCTGCACGTTGGCAGCGTGAATGTCCTGCGCCGAGAGCCGCAAGCCGCGTTCGACTTCCCACCGGGCTTCGGGTTTCAGCCGGGCGCGGCTGTCGGGGTTGGCGTAGTGCGCGCCCAGGTTGCCGGCGACAGCCCAGTGGCGCAGCGTGGTCCAGCTCTCCCACAGCGTCTCGGGGACGAAGGGTAGATCGACTTCCTCCACATTGCAGCCAACTCGGCCGAAGTGCGCCAGCGCCGCTTCGCACAGAGCGAGAACGCCGGATTCCATGGCCAGATGGCCTTGCCAGTCGCCCAGCCAGCCGATCTTCACACCGCGAACGTCGCGTTCGAGTACGCCAGCAATATCGCTGCCCTCGGGAAACAGGGGTTCTCCCAGCGACAGCGGTACGCGCGAATCGAAACCGGATTGCGTGTCGAGCAGCCTCGCCACGTCTTCGACGGTCCGGCCCATCGGACCGTTGGTGGCAAGTTGCTGACCGAACGGATCGGCGGCGAGATCTGGCACCCGACCGAACGAAGGGCGAAAGCCGATCACGTGATTGAACGCCGCGGGGTTTCGCAACGAGCCCATCATGTCGCTGCCGTCGGCGACCGGCAGCATTCGCATGGCGAGCGCCGCCGCTGCGCCACCGCTGGACCCGCCGGCGGTTCGCGAAAGGTCGAAGGGGTTACGAGTGGCGCCGAATACCGGATTGTAGGATTGCGAACCCAGGCCGAATTCCGGCGTATTGGTCTTGCCGATGACGATCGCGCCGGCCGCGCGCATGCGCTCGACCATCAGGCTGTCCTGGCTGGCAATCTGACCGACGAGCAGCGGCGAACCCTGAACGGTCGGCAGACCCCGGGCGTCGGAGAGATCCTTGATCGCCTGAGGGAAGCCGTGCATCCAGCCACGCGACTGCCCGGCGGCGAGCTCGCGATCGGCGGCGTCGGCCTCGTCGAGCAGCGGGGCACGTTCGCGGCGGGAGACCATGGCGTTGACGACGGGGTTCACGGCGTCGATGTGGTCGAGATAGGTGCTCATTACCTCGCGGCAGGAGACCGATCGATCATGGATGCGCTGCGACAGTGTAGTGGCGTTCCAGGTCACGATCTCGGCCAGTGGCCGTTGAGCGGAAGTGCGGTCGGAAGCGTTGGACATCGGCGGGGCCCCGGCAAAAAGAGAGTGTCGATTAGCATACCGCAGTAGCGTTGCCGGCACGCCACTGCGGTTTTCCGGGTTGCCCGCGTTCGGCTCACCGCGGCCCGGCAGACGGCCATCATCAGAAGTGTCAGGGGCTTGGGCCGGTCGTCACACGAAATGCGGCTAAGGTCTAACGGCATTTCCAGTATGATGTATGACAACATGGCTGACAGAATGCCGGCCTTTTCCTGCCTGTCCAGTAGATCAGGCGGTCGAGCGATTGCATGGCAGATTGACGTTAATCCACGACGAGGGACTCTAGGTGAACTTTTCCAAACAAGCGGTTGTAGCCTCCATTACCGACGGTCTGCTGTCGTTTCCGGTGACCGATTTCGACGCCAACGGCAAGTTCGACGTCGAGAGCTATCGTCGCCGTCTGCTGTGGCTGAAGGAGTACGAGGTCTCCGCTCTCTTCGTGGCTGGCGGTACCGGCGAATTTTTCAACATGACGATCGAAGAGTATCGCGAAATCGTCAAAGTCGCCGTGGAGACCATAGGTGGCCACGTGCCGATCATCGCCAGCGCCGGTCAGAGCGCCGAGCTCGCCAAGGCGCATTGCCAGGCCGCTCAGGAAGCCGGCGCCGATGGCATTCTGCTGATGCCGCCGTATCTCACCGAATGTCCGCAGTCCGGCATCGTCGAGTACGCCGCCAGCGTCTGCGATTCCACCGATCTCAGCGTGATCTACTACAACCGCGCCAACGGCTATCTCAACGTCGATGCGGTCCAGGCCCTGGCCGACCGCTGCCCGAACCTGGTCGGTCTGAAGGACGGCAAGGGCGACATGCAGGCGCTCAATATCATCATCAAAACGCTGGGCGACCGCCTCGCCTACGTCGGCGGCGTGCCCACGGCCGAGATCATCGCCGAAGCCTATCTGGCGATTGGTGTCAGCACCTACTCTTCCGCAGTTTTCAATTTCGTGCCGGAGATGGCGGTGAAGTTCTATCAGGAACTGCGAAAGGGCAACAGCGAGTTCATTCGTCAGGCGATGCGTGAATTCTTCGTGCCGTTCGTCACCCTGCGCGATACCCAGAAAGGCTATGCCGTCAGCCTGATCAAGGCCGGTGCCGATCTGGTCGGTTATCCGGCAGGCGATGTGCGCGCCCCGCTGACCATGCCCAGCGAGAAAGAGCGAGCGACGCTCAAGCAACTGATCGAAAAAGCCGGCGCGCTATAAAACCGGCCTTCCCGGCTATTCCAATCCTGTGGGCGGCTTTTTGGCCGCCCTGCACGCTGGCGGGATGTACGCCGACGCCACTTCGGCCGTCGAACGTGCATCGCCTTGACGGAGACTCCCCATGTCGAGCCACGCTACGCCCACCATCACGGAAATGCAGGTCATCCCGGTCGCGGGCCGCGATAGCATGCTGCTCAATATTGGGGGCGCGCACTCTCCCTGGTTCACCCGCAACCTGGTCATCCTCAAGGATAGTGCAGGTAATACCGGCGTTGGCGAGGCGCCGGGCGGCGAGACGATCCAGCAGTCACTCGAACAGGCCCGTTCGCGGGTCGTCGGCCAGCCCATCGGCAAACTGCGTTCGATGGTGGCGTCGCTGCATTCTGCCGGTCGCGGTGCCGATTTCGAGGATTTCGGCAAGGGATCCTGGACCTTCGAACTGCGAGTCAACGCGGTAGCGGCGCTCGAGGCGGCGCTGCTCGATCTGTTCGGCAAGTTCCTCGACGTGCCCGTTGCCGAGCTATTAGGCGACGGCAAACAGCGCGACAGCGTCGAGGTGCTGGGTTATCTGTTCTTCATCGGCGATGGTCATGCGACGCCGCTCGGCTATCGTCGCGGTACGGATCATCGCGAAACGGGGCGGCACAGTACCGATGGCGTCAGCCACGACTGGTATCGCCAGCGCGACGAGGCGGCAATGACGCCGCAGCGCATCGTTGAACTCGCCGAGGCGGCCCACGACCGTTATGGCTTCAAGGACTTCAAGTTGAAGGGCGGCGCACTACCGGGCGAGCAGGAGATCGAGGCGGTTACCGCGCTTCACGAGGCCTTTCCCGAGGCGCGTACGACCATCGACCCCAACGGAGCCTGGTCGCTTGACGAGGCGGTCCGGCTCTGCAAGAACTTGCACGACGTGATCGCCTACGCAGAAGATCCGTGCGGCGCCGAGCAGGGTTTCTCGGGTCGCGAAATTCTGGCCGAATTCCGTCACGCCACCGGGTTGCCGGTGGCCACCAACATGGTCGCCACCAACTGGCGCGAAATGGCCCATGCGCTGATGCTGCGCTCTGTCGATATCCCGCTGGCCGACCCGCATTTCTGGACGCTCTCGGGCGCGGTGCGGGTCTCTCAGCTGTGCCAGGATCACGGCATGACCTGGGGCTCGCACTCCAACAACCATTTCGATATCTCGCTTGCGATGTTCGCTCAGGTCGGCGCCGCCGCCGTCGGTCGCACCACGGCGCTGGATACACACTGGATCTGGCAGGAGGGCGACGCTCGCCTGACCCGCAATCCGCCGCAGATCGTCGATGGCAAGGTCGCTGTGACGGATGCCCCGGGGCTCGGGATCGAAATCGATATGGAACAGATCGAGCAGGCCAACGCACTCTATCGCAGTCTGCCGGCTGGCGGCCGCAACGATGCCATGGCCATGCAGTATCTGATCGATGATTGGCAGTTCGATCCCAATCGTCCGGCGCTGGTTCGTTGAAACGGGAGTGGCGCATCCCCACCTACTATTTATGGCTCGGCGTGAACCGATCGGATCGAGCGTGATGTCGACGACCGATTTCCTCGGTCGATTTTTACGCTCGATCTCTACGGTCGATCTCTAAGGTCGATTTTTACGGTCTACGCTGGGTAAGACATAATCGAGCTGTGCCAGACAACGCTGTGCATGAGAGCGTTGCCAGAAAACGTTTCGCAACAAAAGAAATGTCTCGCAAGACTCGGCCCGGGGCACGTAGAGCGCAATTTGCGCTCGGCCGAGGCTGAAGAAGAATCCGTATCCACCACCACTGCAGGAGGCAAGATGAATCTGACAGGTGAAATGCTGATCGGTCAGCAGACCGCGAAAGGCAGCCGTGACCCGATTCAGGCAATCAATCCGGCCACCAACGAGCGTCTCGAGCCGGCCTATCCTGGCGGCACCCAGGCAGAAGTCGAGCGTGCCTGCGAACTGGCGTGGAGCGCCTTCGACAGCTATCGCGAAACCTCGCTCGAGGAGCGTGCCAAGTTCCTGGAGACCATTGCCGACGAGATCGAAGCGATCGGTGATGATCTAATCGAGCGTGCCGTGGCCGAATCGGGTCTGCCCCAGGGGCGTATCCAGGGCGAGCGTGGCCGGACCTGTGGCCAGCTGCGCCTGTTCGCCAAGACCGTGCGTGCCGGCGAGTGGCTCGACGTGCGTGTCGACCCGGCGCTGCCGGATCGTCAACCGATGCCGCGGGTCGACCTGCGTCAGCGTCACATCGCGCTGGGTCCGGTCGTCGTCTTCGGTGCCAGCAACTTCCCGCTGGCGTTCTCCGTGGCCGGCGGCGACACGGCTTCCGCGTTGGCAGCCGGTTGCCCGGTCATCGTCAAGGCACACGGTGCGCATCCCGGCACCAGCGAACTGGTTGGCCGTGCCATTCAGGCCGCGGTCAAGAAGTGCGACCTGCCGGAAGGCGTGTTCTCGCTGATGTACGGCTCCGGCCGTGAAGTCGGCACCGCGCTGGTCACCGATCCGCGGGTCAAGGCAGCCGGCTTCACCGGTTCGCGCAGCGGCGGTCTGGCTCTGTGGAAGGCGGCGCAGTCGCGTCCCGAGCCGATCCCGTTCTATGCCGAGATGAGCTCGATCAACCCGGTTTTCCCGCTGCCGGCGGCACTGAAGGCTCGCGGCGAAGAGATGGGCAAGGCGTTCGTGGGCTCGCTCAACATGGGTGCCGGACAGTTCTGCACCAACCCGGGCCTGGTCATCGCGATCAAGGGTCCGGAGCTGGATGCCTTCGTCGCCGCCGCGGGTGAAGCGGTCAAGGGCAGCGCAGGCCAGACCATGCTGACGCCAGGCATCGCGGAGGCGTATCAGCACGGCGTTGACGCGTTGGCGGGTACCGGCAAGGCGAAGGAAGTCGCTCGCGGTGAGAAGGGCGATGGTTCGAACCAGTGCCAGACCGCGCTGTTCGTGACTTCTGCCAACGATTTCTTGAACGAGAAGTCGCTGCAGGACGAAGTCTTCGGTGCCACATCGCTGGTGGTCGAATGTGCCGATGCCGCCGAGCTCAAGCAGGTGGCCGAGCATCTCGAAGGTCAGCTGACCGCGACGCTGCAGATGGACGATGCCGATCTCGACGCCGCCAAGGCGCTGCTGCCGGTACTCGAGCGCAAGGCGGGCCGCGTGATGGTCAACGGCTGGCCGACCGGGGTGGAAGTGTGTGATGCGATGGTTCACGGCGGTCCGTTCCCGGCAACCTCCGACTCGCGCACCACCTCCGTGGGTACGGCGGCGATCTTCCGCTTCCTGCGCCCGGTCTGCTACCAGGATCTGCCGGACGCGCTGCTGCCGGAAGCGATCAAGCAGAGCAATCCGCTGAAACTCAAGCGTCTGGTCGACGGCAAGCGCGAGGCCTGATCCGCCTGCGATTTCAAGGCCGCCGCTCGGCGGTCTTGAATCTCGAAGAGATCCACGACCCCTGCTTTCGAGCGGGGGTCGTTGCGTTTTGGGCTGCGGTTTTCGTCGATGGAGAGGATGGGACCAAGGTCGTTGATCGGTAGCCCTGTCCGCGACGAACGCCTAGAATAAGCGCCGAGTCAAAACGACCCAATGAATTCGACAAGTAAAGGAAAGCCCGTGAACCCGGTTCAGACCACATTCCAGTACGGTTCGAGTACCGTCACGCTAGAAACTGGCCGTATCGCCCGTCAGGCCACCGGTGCCGTGCTGGTCACCATGGACGACACCGTCGTTCTGTGTACCGTCGTTGGCCGCAAGACGCTCAAGCCCGGCCAGGATTTCTTCCCGCTCTCCGTGCATTATCAGGAGAAGACCTATGCCGTGGGCAAGATCCCCGGCGGCTTCTTCAAGCGCGAAGGGCGCCCGACCGAGAAAGAGACGCTGACCTCGCGTCTGATCGATCGGCCGATTCGTCCGCTGTTCCCGAAAGGCTTCATGAACGAAGTCCAGGTCATCTGTAACGTGCTGTCCGCCGATCGCAATCAGGATCCCGACATCGCCGCGATGATCGGCACGTCCGCGGCACTGGCGATCTCCGGTCTGCCGTTCAGTGGCCCGATCGGCGCGGCGCGTGTGGGCTTTACCGAGTCACGCGGCTACTTCCTCAACCCGACCGTCGAAGAACTCGCCACGTCGGAGCTCAACATGGTCGTGGCCGGTACCGACAAGGCAGTGCTGATGGTCGAGTCCGAAGCCAAGGAGCTGACCGAAGACGAGATGCTGGGCGGCGTGCTGTTCGCGCACCAGGAGATGCAGGTCGCGGTCGATGCGATCAAGTCGCTGGTCAGCGAAGCGGGCAAGCCGAAGTGGGACTGGCAGCCGGCCGCCGACAACGTCGAGCTCAAGCAAGCCATGGCGGCGTCTTTCGGAACCGCCGTGGGTGAAGCCTATCGCATCACCGACAAGATGGCGCGTCAGGACGCGCTGGCCGAAATCCGCACCAAGGCTATCGAGCAGTTGGCCAGCGGTGACGCGGCGCAGTTCAGTGTCGACGAAGTCTCCGGTGCGCTGGCGGGTCTCGAGAAGAAGACCGTGCGCAGCCGTGTCGTCGCTGGCGAGCCGCGTATCGACGGCCGCGATCACAAGACCGTGCGGCCGCTCGACATCAAGGTCGGCGTGCTGCCGCGCACCCATGGTTCGGCGCTGTTCACCCGTGGCGAGACGCAGGCGATGGTCATCGCCACGCTGGGTACGCTGCGCGACGCCCAGCTGATCGAATCGCTGGAAGGTGAGCGCAAGGATCGCTTCCTGATGCACTACAACTTCCCGCCGTACAGCGTGGGCGAGGCCGGCTTCATGGGCGGACCCAAGCGTCGCGAGATCGGTCACGGCCGTCTGGCGCGTCGCGGCATCCAGGCGATGCTGCCCAACGATGACGACTTTCCCTACACCATCCGTGTCGTCTCCGAGATCACCGAATCCAACGGTTCCAGCTCGATGGCGTCCGTGTGCGGCGCGTCACTCGCGCTGATGGACGCCGGCGTGCCGATCAAGGCGCCGGTAGCGGGTATCGCCATGGGTCTGGTCAAGGACGACGATGGTTTCGCCGTGCTGACCGATATCCTGGGTGACGAAGATCACCTCGGCGACATGGACTTCAAGGTGGCGGGTTCCGTCAACGGCGTGACCGCGCTACAGATGGACATCAAGATCGAAGGCATCAACGAAGAGATCATGGAGACCGCGCTGCAGCAGGCACATCAGGCGCGCATCGATATCCTCGATCAGATGAACGTGGTGATTGCCGAGAGCCGTAACGAAGTCTCCGACTACGCGCCGGCGATGCAGACGATCAAGATCTCGCCGGACAAGATCCGCGATGTCATCGGCAAGGGTGGCGCGACCATTCGCGGCATCTGCGAGGAGACCGGCGCCTCGATCGATATCGATGACGACGGCACCGTGCGCATCTACGCCGAAGACCGCTCCGCGGCCAAGCGCGCCATCGACACCGTGCTCGGCATCACCGCCGAAGCGGAGATCGGCAAGCTCTATCGCGGCAAGGTCGTGCGTCTCGCCGACTTCGGCGCCTTCGTCAACTTCATGCCGGGTACCGACGGTCTCGTGCACATCTCCCAGATCGTGCCGGAGCGCGTCAACGACGTGAAAGACTTCCTGAGCGAAGGTCAGGAAGTGACGGTCAAGGTGCTGGATATCGACAACCGCAATCGCGTGAAGCTGTCGATCAAGGAGATCACTCCGGAAGAGAAAGCCGCTTTCGAAGCGACGCTCGTCACCGAAGAGTGATTTTCTGGCGGTAACCGCCAGCGCTCCATCAATAACGCCCGGCCTGCATCACGCAGGCCGGGCGTTTTCTTATGGGCGTTTTTATGAATTAGCTCACGCCGCGGCAGTTCGTGGGCGTGGCGCCGGTAGATGCCGCTTGAGCCGACGCGAGAATTTTTTCTCCACGAATTCGAAGCTCAGCCAGGAGCAGAGCGCGATAATCGGCAGACAGATCGCCAGCGCCAGGTACGGGCTGAGGCCGAACTGCTCGGTCAGGACGTAGTTGCCCGACCACAGCACGATCACGTGCAGCAGGTAGGTGGAGTAGGACCAGTCCCCCATCGCCTTGACGACACGGTTATCGCCGATGCGCGATTCCAGGCCGATGAAGGCGATCACCAGCAGCGCGCTGGGCAAGCCCCAGGCAAAGAAGCGCGTGGCGCCTGAAGGGTCGTTGAAGCAGAGAATCGTCGCGAGGCTGGCCAGTGCCAGGCCGATCGGCCACCAGCGGCCGCCGGGGATCCCGTAACGGCCATGGACGACGGCGATCCCCATCCCCAAAAGGAACTGGAAAATGATCGGATCCGTGTAGAAATTGCTGAGGAAGGGCTGGTGGGCGAAGAGCGTATTGATCACCACGATGGCCACTACCACCGCCCATAGCCGCCACTCGCGCTTGAGCACCAGCGAGGCGGCGAAGACGACGTAGAACAGCATCTCGAAATTGAGCGTCCAGCCTACCGGCAGGATCGGGTAGTAGCCGTAACCGGCCGGGTTCTCCGTGGGGATGAAGAACAGCGACAGAACCAGCTGCTTCAGGCCCATGCCGTACTCGGGCATGACATCGCTGGCGAAATAGATGACCAGCGCGGTGATGGCGGTATAGAGCCAGTAGGCGGGAACGATCCGGACGACGCGATGCAACAGGAACTGCGGCATCGTCAGCTTTTTGCCGCGGCTCGAGACAGTGATCACGAAGCCGCTGATGACGAAGAAGATATCCACACCCACTTGCCCGCGGGTGGAGAACAGATACTCGACCCAGTTATTGGCATCGAAGCTGAAAAACACCTGCATGAAATGGTGAAAAACGACGATCCATGCCGCCAGGGCTCTCAGTGCCTGTACGGATACCAACATTGCTGCCTTCCCTAGCGTGAACGAACGATGAGTCCACTCAGAAGGTCAGCGGCGGAAAAAGTTCTCCATCTGGACGAAAAATTACAAAACGCTGTTCGTGATGGGACCAATGGCCGTTCCACCATGAATCAAACCGGGTTTCAGACCTTACGCAACGCGACCTGCTCGACCAGATGATCGCGGCCCTTGCGCAGGATCAGATCGGCGCGGGGGCGAGTCGGCAGAATGTTCTCGCGCAGATTGCGCCGGTTGATGTCTCGCCACAGTCCTTCGGCTATCTCCACCGCTTCCGTCTCCCCGATCTGGGCGTAACGATGGAAGAACGAATCCAAGTCCTGGAAAGCGGTCTGTCGCAGCAGCTTGAAGCGCTCCAGATACCAGTCGTGGATATGGTTCTCCTCGGCATCGATGTAGATCGAAAAGTCGAAGAAGTCCGATACGAACGGCACCATCTTGCCGTCTTCCGGCAGGTCGCGGACCTGAAGCACGTTGATGCCCTCGACGATCAGGATGTCGGGGCAGTCGACGGTCTGATAGTCGTGCTCGCGCACATCGTAGGTCAGGTGCGAGTAGAGCGGCGCCTGCACGTTGCGAGCGCCGGCCTTGATCCAGGACAGGAAGCGCAGCAGGGCGCCGATATCGTAGCTCTCCGGAAAGCCCTTGCGGGCCATCAGATCCTTGTCGCGCAGCACGGCATTGGGATAGAGAAAGCCATCGGTCGTGACCAGATCGACCTTGGGACTCGACGGCCAGCGCGCCAGCAACTCCTTGAGAATACGCGAAGTCGTCGATTTGCCCACCGCGACGGAACCGGCGATGCCGATGATGAAGGGCGTCTTCTGGGTATCGTCGATATCCAGGAAGCGCTTGCGCTGGGCGTAGAGCCGTTGACTCGCTTCGACGTAGGAAGAGAGCAGCCGGGACAAGGACAGGTAGATCCGCCGCACTTCGCCCAGATCGATCGGATCGTTGAGCGAACGCAGCCGTCGAAGCTCTTCGGCGGAGAGCGTCTGCGGCGTGTCGGCTCGAAATGCGGCCCACTGCTCGGCCGTGTAGAACTGATACGGAGAGAACGGGTCCGGTCTCAATTGATTCATCGGGTCTCTTTCGCTGACGAGCTGGCGGCGGGGTCGAAAGGCCGCCAAGGGCTATGGATCTATATTGTCGACATCGTGGATAAATTGTCGCAGCTGCATGGGCTGAATGCCACGGGTGTCGATCGGGCCATGGGTGACGAAACCCAGCCGGCGATAGAGATCGATCGCGGCGAGATTGTCGACGAAGACGTTGAGCGTCACCGTGTCAGCGCCACGTTGATGCGCTTCAGCAATGAGATGCTGGCATAGGCGCTCGCCCAGACCCTGGCGACGGTGGTCGGGCGATACGATGATTCGAGCCAGATGCGCGCGTCTTTCGCCCTTGTCCACGAGTTGGCCGAACGCGATTGGGGCATCGTTGGCGACGAGACAGAACGAGGCGTTCTCGCTGGCGTCGATCTCCTGCCACAGCGTCTTGCCGTCGGTGGGCCAGGTGAGCCCCGGTCCGGCCCAGCGCTCGAGCGCCTTTGGCGTCTCGATCCAGTGAACGATAGCGGCGACATCGGCAGGGCGAGCCGGACGCCAGCGACTGTCAGGCATGTCGAAGGTCAGCCATGTCGACGATCGGCTCCGGTTGACGGAAGCGCGACAGCAACGTTATCGATCAGCCGTGTCGAGCCGAGATAGACGGCAGCCAGCAGCTGGGCCTGGGTATCCCGACCGGGTTCGAAAGGCGAGAGATCCTGGCCACGCAGTTCGAGGTAGTCGAGTCGGAAGCCGGCTTCCTGCAAGGCTTGCGAGGCATCGCGCAGGGCCGCGCCAGCCGGTTGGCCGCGTGTCAGGGCATCCCGACAGTGCGTCAGCGTTTGCTGCAGGACCGGGGCGAGCGCTCGTTGCTCCGGCGTGAGATAGCCGTTGCGCGAGGAGAGTGCCAGGCCGTCCGCGGCGCGCACGATCGGCACGCCGACGATCTCGATGGAGAAGTGCAGGTCGGCGACCAGCTTGCGAATCACGGCCAGCTGCTGGAAGTCCTTCTCGCCGAAACAGGCGATGTCCGGCTGGACCAGATGGAACAGCAGGGAAACCACCGTGGCGACGCCGTCGAAGTGGCCGATACGGCTGCCGCCACAGAGCCCCTCGGAAACGTCCGGCACGTGAACCTGGGTCTGTGTTGCCAGCCCACGGGGATAGAGCGTCTCGACGCCGGGGGCGAACAGCAGATCGCAGCCGTGCGCCGTCAGCTGGTCGCGGTCGCTTTCCAGGGTACGCGGATACTGGTCGAAGTCCTCGCCGGCGCCGAACTGCAGCGGGTTGACGAACAGCGTCGCCACGACCACGTCGGCCAACTGCCGTGCTCGATCGACCAGAGCCAGATGACCTTCGTGCAGATTGCCCATGGTCGGCACCAGCGCGATGCGCCGGCCGGCCATCCGGTGCTCACGCAGGGTTTCACGCAGCGGCGCGATCTCGTGGAGCGTCTGCATCAGAAACAGTGCTCCTCGGCCGGGAAGCGGCGCGATTTGACCGCTTCGTCATAGGCTCTGAATGCGGCCTCGATGCTTTCCTGACCGCTCAGGAAATTCTGCACGAAGCGCGGTACGTAGCCGCTGTTCAGCCCTAGCGTGTCGTGCATGACCAGAATCTGTCCGTCCACGTCCGGC
This sequence comes from Salinicola halophyticus, assembly GCF_003206695.1. Classification (GTDB taxonomy): domain Bacteria; phylum Pseudomonadota; class Gammaproteobacteria; order Pseudomonadales; family Halomonadaceae; genus Salinicola; species Salinicola halophyticus. Next base: position 37,581 of record NZ_PZJN01000018.1, read on the forward strand.
CCGGCGCCGATACCGATGACAGGCGCATCGACGGCCTCACGCACGGCTCGACCGACCGCTCGGGGTACGCACTCGAGCAGGATGACGGACGCGCCGGCCTCGACCAGCTGCCGGGCGTCATCGATTATCTGTCGGGCATCGTCGTCCGCCTTGCCCTGGACCTTGAAGCCGCCCAGCTGATGGACACTCTGCGGGGTCAGGCCGAGGTGGGCACAGACCGGCACGCCACGAAGCGACAGTTCGCGGATGCCGTCGGCCATCCATGCCTCGCCTTCGATCTTGATCAGCTCGGCGCCGGCACGCATCAATTCGCCGGCGTCGCGCAGCATCTGACCAATATCGGCGTTGCTCATGAATGGCAGATCGACCATCAGCAGGCTTCGCTGCTTGCCGCGCGCCACGCAGGCGGTGTGATAACGGATGTCTTCCAGGGTAACCGGCAGGGTGCTGGCATGACCCTGAAGTACCATGCCCAGCGAATCGCCGACGAGTAGCACGTCGATACCGGCCGCGTCGGCGCAACGCGCCAGGGTGGCGTCATAGGCCGTCAGGCAGCTGAAAGCCTCTCCGCGCGCCTTGCAGTCGCGTAGCGTATTGAGGGTGACGCGCTTCATGCTCTCTCTCCCAAGAACAGCGAGCCTCGCTCGCAGACGCCGACGATGGACCCGACGCGGCAGGGCGACGGACGCCGGTTTGTCGCCCCCGAAGAGACGATGCGGAGCAGAGTGTAATGGGTTGTCGACAAGACGCAACTCGACGTTGGCGGCATGCCCGGTCCTTTCTCATACCCGGTCCTTTCCCATGCCCGGTCCCTTTCCCATGGCCGGCACGCGAGATGCCGTTACGCCGGAGTCACTCTCCCAGCCGGGACAGCGCCTGGTCCTCGAGCCTGCCTGCCAGTGTCAGTGGCAGCTCGCCGTCCAGAGTCAGCATCGGAGCGATTTCGGCCAGCGGTTCGAGCACGAACCGGCGGCGGGATATTTCAGGATGGGGGAGCGTCAGGCGTGGAGAGCGGTGGGAGCGACCGTCGTACCACAGCAGATCCAGATCCAGCGTTCGCGGGCCCCAATGACGATCGCGCACCCGCCGATGATGTTGCTCAAGCGCCTGCAGTTGATCGAGCAGTGCCAATGGCGAGAGGCGGGTGAGAATGGCAGCGACGGCGTTGATGAAGTCTGGCTGATCCTGAGGGCCGACCGGGGAACTCGAATAGAGCGACGAGCAGGCGACGCATTCGCTCAACGGTAGCGATGCCAGCGTCGCCAGCGCTCGCTCGAGCTGATCGCGTGGTGCATCGAGGTTGCTGCCCAGGCCGATATAGGCCAGGGCCGCAGGCTGGCGTTCAGTCATCCAGCGTCGGGGGAGTCGGCTTGTTGGTCGGGCGCCGGCGCTTGCGCGGGCGTCGTCGACGAGGCTTGCCGTTCGGGCCGTCGGCAGGAGGACCGCCATCGGCATCCGCCATCAGTTGACGCTGGCCGTCGTCGTCGGCTTTCTGAAATTCGGTCCACCATTCACCGAGGCCCGGCGTCAATTCACCGGATTCCTCTCGCAGCAGCAGGAAATCGTACGCCGCACGAAAACGCGGGTGCTCCAACGTCTGAAAAACCCGGCGGCCGCGACGACGGGGTAGCTGCTGCTGCAGCTCCCAGATGTCACGCATCGGCATGCTGAAGCGTTTGGGAATCGAGGTGTGCTGCAACTGGCGACTGATGACCTGCTGCGCCGCCGCCTGCTGTGCCGGAATCTCCGGCAGATCCTGCTCGTGGGCGATGCGCGGCGTGCGTTGCTGGACGCAAGGCCATAGCAGGGCGCCAAACAGGAACGCGGGCGTCACCGGACGCTCCTGGGCGATTCGCGCATCGGTATTGGCCAGCGCCTGCTCGACGAGCTTGACCGCCCACGGCTGCTCGTTGAGGGCTTCGTCGCTCTCGGGGAACAGCATGGCGAACAGTCCGCGTTCGCGAAGCACGCGAAAGCTTTGCAGGGCGTGACCGGAGAGAAACAGCTTGAGCACTTCCTCGAACAGTCTCGCCGGCGGAATCTGCAAAAGGAGCGGTGCCAGTTCACGAATCGGTGCTTCGGTCTCTGGAGCGATCCGGAAGTCGAGCTTGGCGGCAAAGCGTGCGGCGCGCAGCATGCGAACCGGGTCCTCTCGGTAACGGGTTTCCGGATCGCCGATCATCCGCAGAACGCGATCATCGAGATCCTGGAGGCCGCCGGTCCAGTCGTGAATGGCGAAGTCGGTGACGCTGTAGTAGAGCGCATTGACGGTGAAGTCGCGACGAATCGCATCTTCTTCGACGCTGCCCCAGACGTTGTCGCGAAGCAGCAGGCCGTCGTCGGACTGCTGGCTCACATTGCCGGCGTGCTCCTCGCCGTGACGCCCACGGAAGGTCGTTACCTCGATGACCTCACGTCCGAAGCGCACGTGGACGATACGAAACCGGCGGCCGATGATGCGAGAGTTGCGGAACAGCTGGCGCACTTCATCGGGGGTGGCGTTGGTGGCGACATCGAAATCCTTGGGCCGATTACCCAACAGCGAGTCGCGAATGCAGCCGCCGACCAGATAGGCGTCATAGCCGGCACCGTTCAGTCGATACAGTACCTTGAGTGCACTTTCACTGAGATTCTGGCGCGAGACGTTGTGTTCGTCGCGAGGCAGGACTTTTCGGGTAGGCGTTGCGTCTTCGCCAGCCTGTGCGGATTCCGGGTTGAAGAGGGTCTTCAAACGCTCACCGGGGCGCTGGAGAAAACGGGAAAATCCTTTGAACATGCGGCGAAGTCGACTCGCGAGGTAGCAAAACTCCAGTGTAGCGGAGCCCCGAAGCCTTGCAAAGGCAACGGTCATGACGGGGAAGCGGAAAAGGGTATGGCGGATGCGGGTTTGGGGCTTAAACAAGCCCGGATATCGGCGTCATCGCGAGACCGGGAGTGCCACAGGTGGCCGTACTCAGTTGCCATAGTACGCAGTGGCCATAGTGAATAGTGGCCATAGTAAAAGGGGAGACCCGGTAGGCCTCCCCTCTAAAGATGCTTCGCAACGTCCATGCCGCTTCTTTTTGTTCGTGATGGCGCATCGCCTTGAATACGCAACACAGTCGCTAACGGCGATTACAGCTTTTGGCTTGTCATTGTCAGCCTTGCTGTGTAGCGACCACCTCGTATTCAAAACAATAATCCAACCACGACAGGCAATGCCCTTTCTCGGTTGTTGTCGTTGTTCCGAGAAGTCTTCAGACCTCGGGGAGGCTTGTTATTGTTGCCCCGTCGATGAAGAGCGTCGCGTCCTGATTTTGCTTCGGCTCGAGAACGATTGTTGTTGTTCGCGCTCTCGTTCGTGCCTTCGGCCAAGATTTTTATTGTGGGGCCGTTGACGATCTGCCTTCCAGGTTGAGTGCCATATTGTGATTGTGTCGGCACTTAGGGGTCATCCGATCGAGGATTGTTATTGGGGATTGATCGGCGCCCGCTGTTGTTTTTCTTGTCTTAGTTACTGCACTTGCCGTGCCACTCCATATTTTTTAAATAAAATACAAATAGATACGGTTTTTTCGTTGTGCCAGGTTCGCTCTGGTTCCTGGTGTGGCCGATTGTGCTGATTCATGACGGGGCATGCGGAGCCTTCGATGCATGCTTGTGGTGCACCCCGTGCGATGGCGACAGGGTGACGCAAAACGGCGCAGGTTGCGCTTAGACAATAGTCTTCAGCCGAATGGGCGAGGGGCTTTCCGCCGAGCGGGAAAAGCGCTCTCGAGCCATTGGCTCACTCGGCTTCGTCTGCCTCGGGGCAAGGTGAAAAGGAGATGTCGCATAGCGAGGGCGAGATTCCGAACGGGTTGTTGCCGCGCCGTTTCAGTCTTGAGCCCGGCCGGAGGTTGCGCTCATCGAGTCCGGCGACCAGTTTCGGCAGGCGTGGGCGAGCTGATCGGCAACCGGCGCCAGGCGTAGTGTGCGAGGGGGGCGCTGATCGAGCAGCTGCAACGCTTGATGAAGCAGCGGCCGAGCGAGTTCGCCATCATCGGGGATGGCGGTCGCGAGGTTCTGTTTGGAGAGCTTCTGACCGTCGTCGCCCAGAATCAGCGGGAGATGCAGATAGCGCGGTTCTGGATAGCCGAGCGCGACCTGGAGCTGGCGCTGCCATGGCGTGTTATCGAGCAGATCAAAACCGCGGACGATGTCGGTGACATTCTGGTCCGCATCATCGACCACCACGGCCAACTGATACGCCCAGAGTCCTTCCTTGCGTTTGATGACCACATCGCCCTGGCGAGTCGGATCGAGGCACTGGTGGCCGAACAGCCGGTCCTGCCACGTTACGGGCTGGATGCCTCTGTCGGTACGCAGGCGCCAGGCTTGCGCCCGTGCAGGATGTCGCGGGCCTTGCCGGCACCAGCCAGGGTAGTGCCCCTCATGCTGCCACTCCCGACGTGAACAGCCACAGGGATAAGCCATGCCGGCAACGATCAGCTGATCCAGCGCGGCCTGATAGGCGTCGTTGCGCTCGCTCTGGTAGCGAATCTCTCCGTCCCAGGTCAGGCCGAAGGCTTCCAGCTGACGCTGGATCTGGTCGGCGGCGCCCGGCGGGCAGCGCGGCGGGTCGATATCCTCGAGTCGCAGCAGCCACCGGCCGCCGACGGCTCGAGCGTCCAGCCAGCTGCCTACCGCCGCCACCAGCGAACCCATGTGGAGAGGGCCCGAGGGAGTGGGGGCGAAGCGGCCGATATAGTTGGGAGTCGACGCGAGGGGAACGGTCATGGCATGGCTCGTGATTCGACGCATGGCGATGCTGATGGCGGGAAACCGCTGGCGCGGCGCACGGAGAATGGCTCTGAATATGGCCCTGCAGAACGCAAAACGGGCACCGCTGAAGGTGCCCGCCGTGTGACGACCGCCATCGAGGTCGCTCAGCCGCCGAGCTGCTTCTCCTTGAGCTCGGCCAGTGTCTTGCAGTCCACGCACAGCGTGGCCGTGGGGCGGGCTTCGAGACGGCGAATGCCGATTTCGACGCCGCAGGCTTCGCAGAAGCCGTAGTCATCTTCGTCGATCTTCTCGATCGTTTCGTTGATCTTCTTGAGCAGCTTGCGCTCGCGATCACGGGTGCGCAGTTCCAGACTGAACCCCTCTTCCTGCGTGGCGCGATCGGCAGGGTCGGCGAAGTTGTTGGCCTCTTCCTGCAGATGGCGAACCGTGCGGTCGACCTCTTCCATCAGATCCTGCTTCCAGCCCATCAGGATCTCACGGAAGTGCGCAAGTTGCTTTTCATTCATATACTCTTCACCCGGCGCCGACTGGTACGGGGTGAATTGACTGGGCGCTTCCGCTTTCTTTTCCGCTACTGGCATGGGGGCTGCCTCGTTACGCAAGTGTCGTGACGCGTGTCATCTGGCCGGGTATCGGCCGTGGGCAGCGACTGCCACTGCCCGAAGCCATGCTTATTTAGCGAAAAAGTTGCCGCATTGCAACCCGACGGGCACTTTATTTTTCTCATCTTGCGTTCGCGTCATCGGCGGATCGACAGTGGATCGGGCCGCCATGGCGCGGGCCCGCACCGTTGGCATCGCGTCTCTATCCCACTTCCCGCTCAACGGATCGGCACTGCATGAATTATCCCGTTCTCGTCCCCGGCATTCTGCTGCGACGCTATAAACGTTTCCTGGCCGATATCGAGCTCGAGGATGGTCGCGAAGTCGTGGCCCATTGCCCCAATACCGGCTCGATGCGAGCCGTCAACGCGCCCGGTTGCCGGGTCTGGCTTTCACCGAGCACCAACCCGTCGCGCAAGCTCGGCTGGACCTGGGAGCTGATCGAACTGCCAGACGGAAAGGGAGGTGTCGATCGGGTCTCGGTGCACACCGGGCGGGCCAACGCCTTGGTCGAGGAAGCCCTGCTCGCGGGCGTCATTCCCGAGCTGGCGGGTTTCGCCGAGCTCAAGCGGGAGGTCAACGTCGAGGGCGCCAGGCTCGATTTCCGCTTGAGAGACGCGCAAGGAAGCGACACGTTCGTCGAGGTCAAACAGGTCACGCTCAAGGAAAACGATGGGCACGGCTATTTCCCCGACTCCGTCAGCGAGCGGGGCCGACGCCATCTCGATGTGCTCGCCGATCTCGCCGACCGGGGGCAGCGCAGCGTGCTGCTGTTCTGCGCGGCGCATACCGGCATCGATGACGTGGCACCCGCGGCGCATCTCGATCCGGCCTATGCGCGGACACTGCAGGCGGTGGCCGAGCGTGGCGTGGAGATAGTGGCCTACGGCTGCCGCGTGACTCTCGCGCCGGACCGGCCCGTGGCGATCACGCTGGATCGCCAGCTGGACGTGGATATCGAACGCCGCTGGTCATCCTCGGATGAAGCCCAGGGCTAACGTCCGCGGCGAACCCGGAATATCGCGGTTTCACCGAACAGGTTGGGCCACCAGCGGGAGGTCCAGTGGCCTTCGTGATCGGCGCTACCGACCGCCTCGTCGACGATGGTGACGCCCTTGTCGCGGCACAGCTGGGCGAAGTCCTGAAACGTCGACAGGTGAATGTTGGGGGTGTCGTACCAGGCGTGCGGTAGCGAGCGTGACACCGGCATGCGACCGCGGAACGTCAGGTGCAGGCGGTGCTTCCAGTAGGCGAAGTTGGGGAAGGCGATGATGCACTCCGGCGCTACGCGCAGCATCTCGTCGAGCATGGCGTCGGGGCGGCGCAACACCTGCAGCGCCTGGGTCATGATCACCAGATCGCAGGCATCGTCGACGAAGTTGCCGAGCCCGTCATCGAGGTTCTGTTCGAGCACGTTGACGCCCTGGCCGAGGCAGGCGGCGATGCCGTCGGGATCGATCTCGAGGCCGTAGCCGGTGACATTCTTGTGGCGCGCCAGTGCCGCCAGCAGCGTGCCATCGCCGCAGCCGAGGTCGAGAATACGGGCATGCTCGGGAATCCAGTCGTAGATCAGTTCGAGATCCGCGCGCATCAGGCTGTCTCCCCGGTGATATCGGCGTGGATGCGCCGCATGTAGCTGCCGAATACGGCTTCATATTGCTCGTTGGGCAACAGAAAGGCGTCGTGGCCGTGGGGCGAGTCGACGTTGATATAGCTGACCGACTTGCCGGCGCGCAGTAGCGCTCTGACCAGCTCCCGCGAGCGTGCCGGGGCGAAACGCCAGTCGGTCGTGAAGCTGACCACCAGATAAGGGCAGGCCACCGGGGCCAGCGCCGCGGCCAGATCACCGCCGTGCTGTCCGGCGGGATCGAAGTAATCCAGCGCCTTGGTCATCAACAGATAGGTATTGGCATCGAAGCGGGTCGAGAACGTATCGCCCTGATGGCGCAGATAGGATTCGACCTGGAATTCGACGTCGTAGCCGAAGTTCAGCTGATCGCTGCGCAGGTCGCGGCCGAAGCGCGACCCCATCGAGTGTTCCGACAGATAGGTGATATGGCCGATCATCCTGGCCAGCTTCAAGCCGAGCTTGGGGATCGCCTCGTGGTCGGCATACCAGCCGTCGTGGAAATCCGGATCCGAACGGATTGCCTGACGCGCCACCTCGTTGAAGGCGATGTTTTGCGCCGATAGACGCGGAGTGGCGGCGATGACCGCGACGTTGGCGACACGCTCCGGATAGGCAATCGTCCACTGCATCGCCTGCATGCCGCCCAGACTGCCGCCGACCACGGCGGCGAAGCGTTCGATGCCCAGCTGATCGGCCAGGCGAGCCTGGCTGTGAACCCAGTCCGCCACGGTCATGACCGGGAAGGTCGGGCCCCATTGGTGGCCGGTCTGCGGATTGAGGCTGGCGGGGCCGGTGCTGCCGTGGCAGCCGCCCAGGTTATTGAGCGAAATGACGAAGAAGCGATCGGTGTCGATCACCTTGCCGGGACCGATGTAGGCGTCCCACCAGCCGGGTTTGCGCTCATCGGCCGTGTGATAACCCGCGGCATGGTGATGGCCCGACAGGGCATGGCAGATCAGCACCGCATTGCTGCGCTCGGCATTCAGCGTACCGTAGGTCTCGTAGACCAGTTCGAAGCGCTCTAGGGTCTTGCCGCAGGCCAGCGCCAGCGGCGACTCGAACGTCGCGATTTGCGGTGTGACCACGCCGACCGAATCGGACGGGAAGGAAGCGGACATGAAGCGGGGTAATCTCCAGGTTCAGCAGGGGCACGCCGCCAAGGACGTTCTCGGGTGCGCCCGAGCGCCGCCGTGGCAATCACGGCGCCGCCATGGCGATGGAACCGCGGCCCTGATGGCGCTGCGGCAGTTGACGCCGCAACAGCCACGGGGCCGCGATCGCGACGATTCAGAAACCGATCAGCGCACCCGGCAAGCCGGCAGCGCGGGCAAGCGAACCCACCACGACGCTGTCGAGCAGGTTGATGATGATGAACACCACGATCGGCGAGAGATCGATCATGCCCAGCGGCGGGATCACACGGCGCACCGGCGCCATGATCGGTTCGACGATCTGCATGACCAGCAGCGCCCCCGGATGGCTGGCTCGAGGTGCCACCCAGCTCAGGATGATCATGATGATCAGGGCGAAAAAGTAGATCTTGAGAATCGCGTTGAGAACACCGGCGATACCGGCCAGCAGCAGCCCCTGAAGCGGCGGCATGCCGAAGCCGGCGATCTGGAAGATCGCGATGATCACGAGCACTTTCAGCAGAAACCCCACGAACAGGGTGGCGATATCGATCCGGCCGACCGGGCGCAGGATTTTCTGTACCGGCGCGACCACCGGCTGGGTCGCCTTGACGATTCCCTGACTCAGAGGGTTGTAGAAGTCCGCCTGCGAGAATTGCAGCAAAAAGCGCAGCATCAACACAAACAAATAGACGTTGACTAGCGTGTTGACCAGCATCAAGCCGGCGCTTCCGAGATTACTGCCCATTACGTTCTCCTAGTGATTCGGCGGGTTCCAGTCCGACTGGGTTCGATCTTGGTTTCATTCGCGTGACAATTCACGAGACAGTTCGCGGGCGCGTTCGGCGCAGGCCTGTGTCGCGCGGCCCACGATATCCCTCAGGCCCGCTTCCTCGAAAGCGTTGATGGCCCGCTCGGTGGTGCCATTGGGAGAGGTGACGCGACGGCGTAGCTCGGCAGGGTCGAACTCGCTCTCCCGCGCCATCTTGGCGGCCCCGAAGGCGGTCTGCAATGCCAGGCGGCGGGCGCTTTCCGCCGGCAGGCCCAGTTCGATACCGGCGGCCTCCAGCGACTCCATGAATAGAAAGAAGTAGGCCGGGCCGCTGCCCGAAATGGCCGTGACCGCTTCGATCTGGGTTTCCTGATCGACCCATTCGACCAGGCCTACCGAGGTCAGAAGTTCGGTGACAAGCTGGCGCTCGCCATCGCTGACGCGATCGTTGGCATAGAGACCGCTGACGCCGGCGCCGACCAGCGAAGGCGTATTGGGCATGCAGCGAATCAGAGCCAGACCGCCGCCCAGCCAGCCATCCAGCGTCGCGGCATCGAGCCCGGCCGCCACCGAGACGACCAGCGGGCGGCGTACCTGAACGGCCTCTCTCAGCGACAGGCACAGGTCGCGCATCATCTGTGGCTTGACCGCCAGAATCACGACGTCCGCCTCCTGCACGGCGGCCAGATTATCCTGCATCGTGCGGATGCCGTAGCGTTGGCTGATGTCATCGCGCTTCTCCTGGCTGCGCGACGTGGCGACGATGGCCTCGGCGGGATAACCGCTGTCGAGCATGCCGCCGAAGATGGCACTGGCCATGTTGCCGGCACCGATAAAGACGATACGGCTGGCCTGAGGCGAGTCGGTCATGGCTGAGTCCTATGGAAACGTTCGGGGGTCCGGCGGCGAAAAGGGCAAGGCATCGGTAAGGTCAACTCCCGGCTGGCGGTCGGCTGCCAAAAATGGCGGTGCCGAGACGCACGATGGTGGCGCCTTCCGCGACGGCCGCTTCCAGGTCGCCGCTCATGCCCATCGATAGCGTGTCCAGCGGCGCCTCGGGGAAACGCTCTCGGAGCATTGCCAGTGCATCAGCGACCTGGCGGAAGGCCTGGCGCTGTTGCTCGGGGTCGTCACTGGGCGCGGGTAGCGCCATCAGCCCGCGCAGACGCAGATTGGGCAGCGCCAGAACCGACTCGGCAAGCGCCGGCAACGCCTGCAGCTCGACACCCGCCTTGCTGGCTTCGCCGCTGACATCGAGCTGCAGGCAGATATTGATGGAGCCTCGCTCGACCGGACGCTGTTCGGAAAGCCGCCGCGCGATCTTCTCCCGGTCGACGCCATGCACCCAATCGAAGTGCTCGGCCACCTCGCGAGTCTTGTTCGATTGCAGCGCGCCGATGAAATGCCACTCGATATCGTCGAGGTCGGCCAGTGCTTGCTGCTTGTCCAGGGCTTCCTGCAGGTAGTTCTCGCCGAACGCGCGTTGACCGGCGATATAGGCCTGGCGCAGCATGTCCGCTGGCTTGGTTTTGCTGACAGCAAGCAGATGCGCGGCATCATCCGGACGACCGGCAGCAGACAGCGCCGCTACGAGGCGCTCGCGGGCACGGGATAAGGACTCGGACACCGATGCTTCTGCCATACTGATTAGCGACCTTACGCAGGGGAGCGAATAAAAGCCCATGGATATTACCGAACTGCTGGCGTTCTCGGCAAAGCACGACGCCTCAGATCTGCACCTTTCGGCCGGATTGCCGCCCATGATACGGGTTGACGGCGATATGCGCCGACTCAACGTGCCGGCGCTGGACGACAGCCAGGTGCGTCGTCTGATCTACGACGTGATGAACGATCGTCAGCGCCGTGATTTCGAGGCCGTATTCGAAACCGATTTTTCGTTCGAGGTTACCGGAGTTTCGCGGTTTCGGGTCAACGCTTTCACCCAAGGGCGCGGGGCGGGCGCCGTGTTTCGGACCATTCCCAGCACCGTGTTGACGCTCGACGACCTCGGGTTGGGCGATGTGTTCCGGCGCCTGGCGATGCTGCCGCGGGGCCTGGTGCTGGTCACGGGGCCGACCGGAAGCGGCAAGTCGACGACGCTGGCGGCGATGATCGACTACATCAACAGCAATCGCCAGGAACATATTCTGACCATCGAGGATCCGGTCGAATTCGTCCACGAAAGCAAGCGCTGCCTGGTCAATCAGCGCGAAGTCCATCGTGATACCAAGGGGTTCGCGCCCGCCCTGCGTTCGGCGCTACGCGAGGATCCGGACGTGATTCTGGTGGGCGAGCTACGCGACCTGGAAACCATTCGACTGGCGCTGACTGCAGCGGAGACCGGCCACCTGGTGTTTGGTACCCTGCACACGACGTCGGCGGCCAAGACCATCGACCGGATCATCGATGTGTTCCCGGGGGACGAGAAAGGCATGGTGCGTTCGATGCTGTCCGAGTCTCTGCAGGCGGTGATTTCTCAGACACTACTCAAGCGCGACGGCGGTGGGCGTATCGCCGCCCACGAAATCCTGGTGGCCACGTCGGCGATCCGCAACCTGATTCGGGAGGGCAAGGTCGCGCAGATGTATTCGGCGATTCAGACCGGCGGCAGCCTGGGAATGCAGACGCTGGACGCGGCGTTATCCCACCTGGTGGCCGAAGGCTTGGTGACACGCCAGGAAGCCCACGCCAAATCGCGCGCCGGGCTCGATCAGTGAATCGGGCCCCTGATTCCGGTTTTCAGGACATGTCATGACTCCCTCTCAATGGTTTGAACAATTACTCGACATCATGCTGGCCAAGCAGGCGTCGGATCTGCTGATTTCCACCGGCGCGCCGCCCTGTCTGAAGCTTGACGGCAAGCTGGTAGCGTTAGGCGACGCGCCGCTACAACCGGAGCAGGTCCGCGAGCTGGTGGCCGTCGCCTTGCCTCAGGGGCGCCGGGAGTCGTTCGAGGTCGAGCACGAGGCCAATTTCGCCCTGAGCCTGAGCGGCAAGGGGCGCTTTCGGGTCAGCGCCTTCTTTCAGCGCAGCCAGCCGGCCATGGTGGTTCGTCGCATCGCGTTCGATATCCCCGATCTCGAGTCGCTGGGACTGCCGGAAGTGACGGCGACGCTAGCCTCGATCCGGCGCGGGCTGGTACTGGTGGTGGGCGGTACCGGCAGCGGCAAGTCGACGACGCTGGCATCGATGATCCAGCATCGCAACCGCACGGTCGGCGGCCATATCATCTGTATCGAAGACCCGATCGAGTACATGCATCCGCATCAGCGCGGCATCATCAATCAGCGCGAAGTGGGCATCGATACCGAGTCCTACGAGGTGGGGTTGAGAAATGCGCTGCGCCAGGCCCCGGATGTCATCATGATCGGCGAGATCCGCAGCCGCGATACCATGGAGCTGGCGCTTAGCTTCGCCGAAACCGGGCATCTATGCCTGGCGACGCTTCACGCCAACAGCGCCGATCAGGCGATCGAGCGCATCCTCAGCCTGTTTCCGCCGTCGCGTCAGGATCAGATGTGGATGGATCTTTCGCTCAACCTGCGTGCCGTGGTCGCCCAGCGGCTGCTGCCACGTCTGGACGGCACCGGGCGCTGTGTGGCGACCGAGATTCTGCTCAAGTCGCCATTGATCAGCGAACTCATCCGGCGCGGGGAGGTGGCTGAACTGAAGGATCTGATGCGGCGCTCCCGCGAGCAGGGCATGCAGACCTTCGACCAGTCGCTTTACGAGCTGTTCCGGCGTGGCGATATCGGCGAAGAGCTGGCACTGGCCCACGCCGATTCAGCCAACGATCTGCGCATGCTGATTCGATATGGCGAGCGGCGGCGTCCCGGAGATCGGGGTGACGACGGTGCCCGGTTTTCGTTGATCGACGACCCCGATCGACAATGAGTCAGCTGGCCTAGAAGGAGAAGCAAGCCTGAGGTTAGCTTTGGTCGGCGGTCGGTCAGGGCGCGTAGACGCCGCCCAGCACGCGAGGGCCGCTGGCGCCGGTCACTTCCGGCAGGTTGCCTGGCAGTTGGTGAATCCGCCGCCATGCCAGCCAGGCGAAGGCGCCGGCTTCCAGCCAGTCGGCCGACCAGCCAAAATCCTCGCAGTGCAACAATGCGACGCCGGGCAGATGCGTTGCCAAACGCTGCATGAGATGGCGGTTATGAGCCCCGCCGCCGCAGACGATCAGATCGGTATGGCCGTCATCGATGAACCCACGCGCGGCACGCGCCACGCTGGCTGCGGTCAGCTCCGTCAATGTGGCCTGAACGTTGGCCGGCACTTCATCCCCGCGCAATCGCTTTTCCACCCAGCCGAGATGGAACTGCTCCCGACCTGTGCTCTTGGGTGGTGCGGAGGCAAAGTACGGCTCGTCCAGCAGGCGTTCGAGCAGAGGCTCATCGATGCTGCCGCTGGCGGCCCAGCCGCCGTCTTTATCGATTGGCCCACCTCGGTGCCGAGCATGCCAGGCATCGATCAGGAGATTCGCCGGGCCGGTGTCGAAACCGACGACCGGTAGCGATGAATCTGCAGGGCCGAGTCGCGTCAGATTGGCGATACCGCCCAGATTGAGAACCAGCCGAGTGCGGACGGGATCGGTGAACAGCGCCTGGTGGAAGATCGGCGCCAGCGGCGCGGCCTGGCCGCCGGCCGCCATGTCGCGACGGCGAAAGTCGGCGACAACCTGGCATCCGGTCAGCTCGGCCAGGCGGCTGGGGTTGTCGAGTTGGTAGGTGAAGGGCGCATCGGCATAAGGGGCATGCTCGATGGTCTGTCCGTGACTGCCGACGGCGGTAATTGCTTCAGGCGTCAGGTCGTGGCGTGCCAGCAGCTGGCGTACGGCTTCGGCCTGGCGGTCGCAGAAGGCGCTTTCGGTGGCGCCCAGTGCCCCAAAGCTCACCCGCGAGGCCTGCGTCAGTTCGAGCAGGGCGTTACCGAGCTTCTCGCCCAGCGGTAGGCACAGGGCATCGATCAGCCGCGGGCGTTGGTCGATGTCATCGGCGATCTCTACCATTGCCGCATCGATGCCGTCCAGGCTGGTACCGGACATCAAGCCCACGAACAGTGACATGAATTCTCCCTCGTTGTTGTAAATCGATAGCGTAAATCGCTAGCGCGAGCCGGCGACGTGAATCCGTAAGTTAGCACGCTGGTCCGGGCCCGGGGCGTGGTTCAACGGAGGTCAAAGACTCGTGCTAAGATTGCCGCCTTTCAAGCTCGATAGCGTTGGTAAGGGAGACGGATACGATGGCCGAGGTCGATGAGGCGCTGGCGTTGATCAAGCGCGGTACGCAGGAGATTCTGATCGAAGACGAGCTGGTAAAAAAGCTCGAATCCGGTCGCAAGCTCCGCATCAAGGCAGGCTTCGACCCCACGGCCCCCGATCTGCATCTGGGGCATAGCGTGTTGCTGACCAAGATGCGCCAGTTCCAGGATCTTGGCCACGAGGTGATCTTTTTGATCGGCGATTTCACTGGCCGAATCGGGGATCCCACCGGCAAGAACGTGACGCGCAAACCGCTCACCGAGGAAGAGGTCAAAGCCAACGCCCAGACCTATCGAGAACAGGTCTTCAAGATTCTCGATCCCGACAAGACCGAAGTACGCTTCAATGCCGAATGGTTCGGCGGGATGTCGGCGGCGGACATGATCGAGCTTTCCGCGCAGTCCACCGTGGCGCGCATGCTGGAACGCGACGACTTCGAGAAACGTTATCGCGCCGGACAGTCGATCTCCATTCATGAGTTTCTCTATCCGCTGGTGCAGGGCTACGACTCGGTGGCGCTGAAGGCGGACATCGAGCTGGGCGGCACCGACCAGAAGTTCAACCTGTTGATGGGGCGCGAAGTTCAGAAGCACTTTGGCCAGGAACCGCAGGTCGTCATCACCATGCCACTGCTCGAGGGTCTCGACGGTGTGCAGAAAATGTCGAAGTCGTTGAACAACTATATCGGTGTCGACGATTCGCCGGGTGTGATGTTCAATAAGATCGTGTCGATGCCGGACGGCCTGATGTGGCGCTACTTCGAGCTGTTGTCGCTGAAATCCAACGAAGAGATCGAAACGATTCGCCAGGAGATAGACGGAGGCGCGAATCCGCGTGATATCAAGATGGCCTTGGCAAGAGAGTTGATCACGCGCTACCACGGCGAAGAAGCGGCAGCGAATGCGCACCGCTCCGCAGGCAATCAGCTGGCGGAGGGAGAGCTGCCGGACGATCTGCCGGAAGTCGAGGTCGATTTCGAAGGCGCAGCGCAGGCGCCGATCGCTGCGGTACTCAACCGAGCAGGGCTGGTTGGTAATAGTGCCCAGGCCAAGGACATGCTCAACAATGGTCGAGTCAGGGTCGATGGCGAAGTCGCAGCCAAGAGCGCAATGCTCGACACCGGAAAGAGCTACGTGATTCAGGCCGGCAAGAAGCGCTACGCGCGTGTCACGCTTGGCTAAGTCAGCTTGAGCCAAATCGCTGACAGGTTGAACCGAATCGATGAATAGTGCTGAAACGCCCGCCCCGCGCGGGCGTTCGGGTTTCTGGAGGAAGGGCGGCGAGGCCGTCAGCGGGTCCGCATAAATCCAGGCGGTCAAAAAGTTGTCATGAAGGGCTTGCCAACTCGGCGGCGGGTCCGTAAAGTACGCATCCGCTGCCGCCGAGAGAGGTTTTCGGGGGTGGTGAGAATAATTCCAAGCGTTTGATTTGATTGAAGAAATCAGTTGACGCAAGGCGGTGAAGCCGGTAAGATTGCTTCCCAGTCCTTCAAGGATCGGCACCGACAAGCAGTAACGGCGCCAGGCAG
>NZ_PZJN01000019.1 GCF_003206695.1 Salinicola halophyticus
CAGTCGCTCTTTAACAATTTGGATCATGCTGACAGTTCTTCTCTTCGGAGAAGAACGAAACGAGATACGTCTCAAGCGTATCCGGCAATTGTCGAATGATTTAATCACTGACCAGACCCTTTCGGGTTATATGGTCAAGCGATTAAGCGCACACGGTGGATGCCTTGGCAGCCAGAGGCGATGAAGGACGTTGTAGCCTGCGATAAGGTTCGGTGAGGTGGCAAACAACCTGCGACCCGGACATTTCCGAATGGGGAAACCCACCCAGCATAAGCTGGGTATCCCACACTGAATCCATAGGTGTTGGGAAGCGAACCCGGAGAACTGAAACATCTAAGTACCCGGAGGAAAAGAAATCAACCGAGATTCCCCTAGTAGCGGCGAGCGAACGGGGAGTAGCCCTTAAGCATGTGACTGGTTAGACGAATGCGCCTGGAAAGGCCGGCCGTAGCGGGTGATAGCCCCGTAGTCGAAAACCTGAATATGTGAAATCGAGTAGGTCGGGGCACGTGAAACCCTGACTGAACATGGGGGGACCATCCTCCAAGGCTAAATACTCCTGGCTGACCGATAGTGAACCAGTACCGTGAGGGAAAGGCGAAAAGAACCCCGGAGAGGGGAGTGAAATAGATCCTGAAACCGTGTGCGTACAAGCAGTGGGAGCAGACTTGTTCTGTGACCGCGTACCTTTTGTATAATGGGTCAGCGACTTATATTCAGTGGCGAGCTTAACCGTATAGGGGAGGCGTAGGGAAACCGAGTCTTAACTGGGCGACCAGTCGCTGGATATAGACCCGAAACCGGGCGATCTATCCATGGCCAGGGTGAAGATTGAGTAACATCAATTGGAGGCCCGAACCCAAGTATGTTGAAAAATGCTGGGATGAGCTGTGGATCGGAGTGAAAGGCTAATCAAGCTCGGAGATAGCTGGTTCTCCTCGAAAGCTATTTAGGTAGCGCCTCACGTATTACCGCCGGGGGTAGAGCACTGTTTCGGCTAGGGGCCCATCCCGGGTTACCAACCCGAGGCAAACTCCGAATACCGGTGAGTAGAGCGTGGGAGACACACGGCGGGTGCTAACGTCCGTCGTGAAAAGGGAAACAACCCAGACCGTCAGCTAAGGCCCCCAAATTCTGGTTAAGTGGGAAACGATGTGGGAAGGCATAGACAGCTAGGAGGTTGGCTTAGAAGCAGCCATCCTTTAAAGAAAGCGTAATAGCTCACTAGTCGAGTCGGCCTGCGCGGAAGATGTAACGGGGCTCAAACCAGATGCCGAAGCTACGGGTTCACACTTAGGTGTGAGCGGTAGAGGAGCGTCGTGTAAGTCTGTGAAGGTGAGTTGAGAAGCTTGCTGGAGATATCACGAGTGCGAATGCTGACATGAGTAACGACAAGGGGAGTGAAAAACTCCCCCGCCGGAAGACCAAGGTTTTCTGTTCTATGCTAATCAGAGCAGAGTGAGTCGGCCCCTAAGGCGAGGCTGAAAAGCGTAGTCGATGGGAAACGGGTCAATATTCCCGTACCGGATGTGGTTGCGATGGGGGGACGAAGAAGGCTAGGTGAGCCAGGCGTTGGTTGTCCTGGTGAAAGTCAGTAGGCTGAGATCTTAGGCAAATCCGGGATCTCAAGGCCGAGAGACGAGACGAACGGACTACGGTCCGGAAGTCATCGATGCCACGCTTCCAGGAAAAGCCTCTAAGCTTCAGATCACATGCGACCGTACCCCAAACCGACACAGGTGGTCAGGGTGAGAATCCCAAGGCGCTTGAGAGAACTCGGGTGAAGGAACTAGGCAAAATGGCACCGTAACTTCGGGAGAAGGTGCGCCGGCTTAGGGTGAAGGACTTCGCGTCCCGAGCTTGAACCGGTCGAAGATACCAGGTGGCTGCAACTGTTTATTAAAAACACAGCACTCTGCTAACGCGTAAGCGGACGTATAGGGTGTGACGCCTGCCCGGTGCCGGAAGGTTAATTGATGGTGTTAGCCGCAAGGCGAAGCTCTTGATCGAAGCCCCGGTAAACGGCGGCCGTAACTATAACGGTCCTAAGGTAGCGAAATTCCTTGTCGGGTAAGTTCCGACCTGCACGAATGGCGTAATGATGGCCACGCTGTCTCCACCCGAGACTCAGTGAAATTGAAATCGCAGTGAAGATGCTGTGTACCCGCGGCTAGACGGAAAGACCCCGTGAACCTTTACTATAGCTTCACACTGGACGCTGATGTTGCTTGTGTAGGATAGCTGGGAGGCTTGGAAACCGGGACGCTAGTTCCGGTGGAGCCAACCTTGAAATACCAGCCTGGCATCATTGGCGTTCTAACTTGGCACCGTGATCCGGTGTGAGGACAGTGTGTGGTGGGTAGTTTGACTGGGGCGGTCTCCTCCGAAAGAGTAACGGAGGAGCACGAAGGTACCCTCAGCACGGTTGGAAATCGTGCATTGAGTGCAAGAGCATAAGGGTGCTTAACTGCGAGACAGACACGTCGAGCAGGTACGAAAGTAGGTTCTAGTGATCCGGTGGTTCTGTATGGAAGGGCCATCGCTCAACGGATAAAAGGTACTCCGGGGATAACAGGCTGATACCGCCCAAGAGTTCACATCGACGGCGGTGTTTGGCACCTCGATGTCGGCTCATCACATCCTGGGGCTGAAGTCGGTCCCAAGGGTATGGCTGTTCGCCATTTAAAGTGGTACGCGAGCTGGGTTTAGAACGTCGTGAGACAGTTCGGTCCCTATCTGCCGTGGGCGTTGGAGATTTGAGAAGTGCTGCTCCTAGTACGAGAGGACCGGAGTGGACGCACCTCTGGTGTTCCGGTTGTCACGCCAGTGGCATCGCCGGGTAGCTATGTGCGGAAGGGATAACCGCTGAAAGCATCTAAGCGGGAAGCCTCCTTCAAGATGAGATCTCCCCGAGACCTAGAGTCTCCTAAAGGGTCCAGCAAGACTAGCTGGTTGATAGGCACGGTGTGGAAGCGCTGCAAGGCGTTGAGCTAACGTGTACTAATACCCCGTGAGGCTTGACCATATAACCCCAAGGGGTTTNNAGGATACGCGCTGCCTCGTAGAGCGGGCAGGCAATGAGACCTATCTCAGTCAGCATGATCCGAATCAGTTGGAATGAGGGTTGGGTAAGCCGTGAAGGCCCATCATTCCGACGTCAGTTTTGCCTGACGACCATAGCGAGCGGGAACCACCTGATCCATGCCGAACTCAGTAGTGAAACCGCTTAGCGCCGATGGTAGTGTGGGGTCTCCCCATGCGAGAGTAGGTCATCGTCAGGCATCTA
>NZ_PZJN01000002.1 GCF_003206695.1 Salinicola halophyticus
TTCTCGCAATAAGCCCATTTTGGCTTTCGCGGCTCGCCGCCCATCACTCCAGATAGGTATAGCCGCTCAAGCCTTCCGACAGCTCGTTCACGAACAGTTCGCGCTCTTCGACGGTCAGCGGGCTGGCGATCAGCTGTTCGGTGAGCTTGCGCTTGAGTGCCACGGCGTCGAAATTGACGTAGCCGAGCACGTCCGCCACCGCATCGCCCTGCTGGACGTGGGAAAGGCGCCATTCGCCGTTCTCGTCGAGAGCGACGTCGACCGAATCGGTATCGCCGAACAGGTTGTGCAGGTCGCCGAGGATTTCCTGATAGGCGCCGACCAGAAACAGCCCGATCAGCTTGTCGTCGTCATCGTCCCACTCCGGTAGCGGCAGGGTGCTCTCGAGTCCCTGGCCGTCGACGTAGAGATCGATCCGGCCGTCGGAATCGCAGGTAATGTCCTGAATCACGCCGCGCCGGGTCGGTTCGCGATCCAGACCGGTCAGCGGCAGCACCGGGAAGACCTGATCGATCCCCCATACGTCCGGCAGCGACTGGAACAGCGAGAAGTTGGCGAACAGCTTGTCGGCGAGCTTTTCGGCCAGTTCGTCGGCGATCTCGCGATGGGCGCGATTGCGATTGTCGAGCCGCTTGTGCAGACGCTGGCAGGCGGCGAAGTAGACCGACTCGCCCTCGGCGCGGGCCTGCATGTTGGCCAGCCCCAGCACGAAACGATCCTGCAGTTCGCCCACCGCCTGGACCACATCGTGGTAGGCCTCGACCAGATCGCGGGGTTCGCGCATGCCTTCGAGCCGGTCGTAGACGCGCCACAGTTCGGCGACGTGGGCGTCGCCCTCGACCCGGCGCTCCGGCTCGATATGGCCCAGGCGCTCTTCGCCGATCACGTTGGTGACCAGCACCGCGTGATGCGCGGTCAGCGCGCGGCCGGATTCCGAGATCAGCTGCGGATGCGGCAGGTTGTGGGTCTCGCAGATCTGACGGAACGCCCATACCACGTTGGTGGCGTACTCCTGCATCGAATAGTTGATCGAACAGAAGCTCTGCGAGCGGGTGCCTTCGTAGTCGACGCCCAGGCCGCCGCCGACGTCCACCGTGTCGATCGGCGCACCGAGATCGCGCAGGCTGTGATAGAAGCGTGCGCACTCGCGCAGGCCACGCTGGATGTCGCGAATGTTGGCGATCTGCGAGCCGAGGTGGAAGTGCACCAGCTGCAGGCTGTCCAGCGCATCCGCGTCACGCAGCCGTTCGGTGATGGCCAGCAGCTGGCTGGCGGTAAGCCCGAACTTCGACTTCTCGCCACCGGTATCCTGCCACTTGCCCTTGCCCACGGACGAAAGCCGCGCGCGCAGACCGATGCGCGGTTTCACCTTGAGGTTTTCGGCCTCTTCCAGGATCAGGCTCAGCTCCGAGTACTTCTCGACCACCAGGTAGACCTTGTGGCCGAGCTTTTCGCCCATCAGGGCCAGGCGAATGTATTCGCGATCCTTATAGCCGTTGCAGACGATCAGCGACGAACCCTCGTCGCCGGAAAGGGCGAGTACCGCCATCAGTTCCGGCTTGCTGCCCGCTTCCAGCCCGACCCGGCCCCGGCCGCGCTCCTGGGTGGCGAGAATCTCCTCCACCACGCGGCGCTGCTGATTGACCTTGATCGGATAGACCGCGGTGTAGCTGGCCTGGTAATCCTCCTCCTTCATCGCGTTGTCGAAGGCCATGCAGAGCTGCTCGACGCGATCGTGGAGGATATCGATGAAACGCACCAGCACCGGCAGCCTCAGCCCGGCATCACGCAGCCGGTCGACCAGGGTGTCGAGCACCAGCGTGGGCCCGGGAACTTCACTGCCCAGCGGGCGAACCAGTGTGCGGCCCTCGTCATCGACATCGAAATAGCCACTGCCCCACTGATCGATGTTGTAGGTACGGCGAGCTCGTGCAGCGGGTGAAGGATTCGTCATGACGCTCTCCGGTCGGCCGGCAACAAAACAGAAAACAAGTAGCCCCCGGCGTGAATGGTGACGAAAAGGCCGGGAACGCGAATGGCGCGCATTATGACGGCGCGGGAACGCGACGACCACTGAATGTCAGGGAAAAACTAGTCGAAAGTCGCTATCGGCACAGCCTTTTGGGCGAAAATCGTGATTCATTCGGCGGCAATGGGCAGCGTCGGCACGGCACCTTCGAGACGTCTGCCCAGCAGGGTGCGAAAGCGCGCCGGGTCGTGGGGCGTGATGTCGTGGGCCGGCGGATCGACGTGGATCACCAGCAGCCGCGACAGCCAGTAGCGCAGCGCCGTCAGCCGCAGCATGACCGGCCAAAGCTCGCGCTCCTGCTCGGTCAGCGGGCGATGCGCGAGATAGGCGCCGAGGATGGCGGCGTAGCGCGCCTCGTCGATGTCGCCGGCATCGTCGCTGGTCCAGTCGTTGATCACGATCGCCAGATCGAACAGCAGCTCGCCGCTGCAGCCGTTGTAGAAGTCGATGATGCCGCCGAGCCGGTCGCCGTCATAAAGCGTGTTGTCACGGAACAGGTCGCCGTGGATGGCGCCCTGTGGCAGCTCGACATCCGAGAATACCTGGGCATAGTCGGCAATCTCGCGGCTCATCAAGGCCTGGTCGTCCTCCGACAGGAACGGCAGCACTTCGCGATGACGGCGCTGGAGCCAGGCGAGATCGCGCGGATTGGCGCGTTCGCCGGTAAAGTCCTGCGAGGCCTGGTGCATCCGTCCCAGGGCATCGCCGAGCGCGGCGCACTGGGTCAGATTGGGGGCGCTGGGGTGGCTGCCCGGCATGCGCGGGAACAGCAGCGCGGGGCGGCCGGCCAGGCGCTGCAGCGCGACGCCATCGCGGTCATGAACCGGGCCCGGCACCGGCAGTTGCCGCGCGGCCAGGTAATCCAGCAGATCGACGAAGAACGGCAGATCCTCGAATCCCCCCTGCTCGAACAGCGTCAGCACCCACTCGTCCTGCTCGGTGGTGACGAAGAAGGTGCTGTTCTCGGTGCCGTGCGGCACGCCCTTGAGCGTCTGCAGGCGGCCGACAGAGTAGCGTTCGAGAAACTCGGCGACCTGATCGTCGCTCAACGGGGTGAATACGGCCATGGGATCTCGGAATCGGGGGCGGACATTAGGGGTAAAGAACCGCTGATGAAAAACCGCAGGATAAAAGACAGCGCGCATTGTAGCGGCTAGCGGGGCGCTCTCCTACCGGCTATCGGGCGCCAGCAATAAGCGACGAGCGGCACCGGCCGTGATGGAACCGTCGAGCGGCGCCGAATTTCGCTTCAATCGATCAACACGATCGATCACTCGCTCTGGACCCATTTCGGCACCGGCACGCTGGACGCGTCGACGCGCCTGAAGTCGCCGTCGCCGTTGTCGTCGTAGAGAAAGTAGGTGGCGCCCTTGTCCTCTCCGCCAGTGGGGACGATCCGGATCGCGTAGAGCTTGCCGTTGACGCGGTACTCGTCGATCGTGCGCTGGGCATCCTTCTGTGAGGTGATCTCGGGCTGAACCGCGGACTGCGCCAGGGCGGGCAGCGATAGCCCGCCGATCAGCAGTGCCGCCAGCATGGCCGGCAGCCACGTCTTCATTCGCGGCCATGAGGTCATTTGCGACCCAATTCTCATCGCAGACTCCTTCGCTCGCTGTGGATTGCGGATCCACCGGTATCTGACCGGTATCTGACCGGTGTCTGAATCGTCCCATTGTATCGCTTTCCGCCATCCGGACGCATGGGGCCAGGTTAGGGTCGCGTAGGCGGATGCCCTGACGCCGAGCCGTGGCTTGCGTATCATGAGGGCATCGAAAGCCAGCCACGGATCACGCAGCTCATGGCAGATGCCCCCATCGTCCTCGTCGACGGATCGTCCTATCTCTATCGCGCCTTTCACGCGCTGCCGCCGCTCTCCACCTCCGACGGGCAGCCGACCGGCGCTGTGCGCGGGGTGCTCTCGATGCTCAAGAGCCTGATCAAGCAGTACCCGCAGAGCCCCATGGCGGTGGTGTTCGACGCCAAGGGCAAGACCTTCCGCGACGAGATCTACGCCGAGTACAAGGCCCACCGCCCGCCGATGCCGGACGATCTGCGCCCGCAGGTCGAGCCGCTGCACGACTGCGTCCGCGCGCTCGGCCTGCCGCTTTTGTGCATCGAAGGCGTCGAGGCGGATGACGTGATCGGCACGCTGGCACGACTGGCCACCGAATCCGGCCGCGACGCGGTGATCTCCACCGGCGACAAGGACATGGCCCAGCTGGTCAACCAGCACATCACCCTGGTCAACACCATGAAGAACGAGACGCTCGACGTGGCCGGCGTCGAGGCCAAGTTCGGCATTCCACCGTCGTTGATCATCGATTATCTGGCGCTGATGGGCGACAAGGTCGACAACATTCCCGGCGTGCCCGGCGTCGGCGGCAAGACGGCGCTGGGACTGCTGCAGGGCATCGGCGGCGGGCTGGATGCGATCTACGCCGACCTGGAGAAGGTCACGACGTTGAGTTTCCGCGGCGCCAAGACGATGCCCAAGAAACTGGAGGAAAACCGCGAACAGGCGTTCCTCTCCTACCAGCTGGCGACGATCAAGACCGACTGCGAGCTGCCGGTGGGGCTCGACGATCTGCATCTGGCCGAACCCGACCGCGAGGCGCTTAAGGCGCTCTATCAGCGGCTCGAGTTCAAGAACTGGCTGACCGAACTGCTCGAGGGCCGGGACGAGGGCGTCGACGATGTGGGCGCCGAGAACGCCGGCAAATCGGAAATCGACGAAGACGTGACGTTGACCAAACCGGCGCGTCACGACCAGACGCTGCTGACCCAGGCGGAATTCGACGCCTGGCTCGAACGGCTGAAAACCAGCGAAGCGTTCTGTTTCGATCTGGAAACCACGAGTCTCAACTACATGGAGGCCGATATCGTGGGTATCGGCCTGTCGCTGGAACCCGGCGAGGCGGCCTACATCCCGGTCGGCCACGACTATCTCGACGCCCCGGCGCAGCTCGACCGAACGGCGGTGCTGGCGGCGCTCAAGCCGCTGCTGGAAAACCCCGAGATCGGTAAGATCGGCCAGAATCTCAAGTACGATATCTCGGTGCTGGCGCGCTATCAGATTCGGGTCGCCGGCGCGCTGAACGACACCATGCTCGAATCCTACGTGCTGAACTCCACCGCGACGCGGCATGACATGGATTCGCTGGCGCTCAAATATCTTGGCGAGAAGACCATCAGTTTTCAGGATATCGCCGGCAAGGGCGTCAAGCAGTTGACCTTCAACCAGATCGCCCTCGAAGAAGCCGTGCCCTATGCCTGCGAGGACGTCGATATCACCCTGCGCCTGCACCAGGCATTGCGGCCCAAGGTGGAGGAAGCCGGACGGCTGGCCGAGGTGCTCGATACCCTCGAGCGGCCGCTGATTCCGGTGCTGTCGCACATGGAGCGTGGCGGCGTAGCATTGGACGCCACGCGCCTGCATACCCAGAGCCAGGAGCTGGAAGGGCGGATCCGCGAGCTGGAGCGTGAGGCGTTCGAACTGGCCGGCAAGGAGTTCAACCTCGGTTCGCCCAAGCAGCTGGCGGAGATTCTGTTCGAGGAGCAGAAGATCCCGGTGATCAAGAAGACGCCCAAGGGCGCGCCGAGCACGGCGGAAGCGGTGCTCGAAGAGCTGGCATTGGACTTCCCGCTGCCCAAGCTGATCATGGCACATCGCGGCATGACTAAGCTCAAGTCGACCTATACCGACAAGCTGCCGCGGCTGGTCAATCCGATGACCGGCCGGCTGCACACCAGCTATCACCAGGCGGTGACGGCGACCGGGCGGCTGTCATCCTCCGATCCCAACCTGCAGAACATCCCGATCCGGACGGAAGAGGGGCGCAAGATCCGTCAGGCGTTCGTGGCCCGCGGGGGCTACCGGATCGTCGCCGCCGATTACTCCCAGATCGAGCTGCGGATCATGGCGCATCTCTCCGACGATAAGGGCCTGCTGGACGCCTTCGCCAACGATCGTGACATTCACGCCGCCACCGCCGCCGAAGTCTTCGGTGTGGAGCTGGACAAGGTCACCACCGATCAGCGCCGCAGCGCCAAGGCGATCAACTTCGGCCTGATCTACGGCATGAGCGCCTGGGGCCTTTCCAGGCAGCTGCATATCGAGGCCAAGCAGGCCAAGGTCTACATCGACCGCTACTTCGACCGTTATCCGGGCGTGGCCAAGTTCATGGACAACATTCGCGCCCAGGCCGGCGAGGATGGCTTCGTCGAGACCGTGTTCGGTCGCCGGCTCTATCTGCCGGAGATCAAGGCCCAGAACCATGCCCGGCGTCAGGCAGCGGAACGCACCGCGATCAACGCGCCGATGCAGGGTACCGCCGCCGATATCATCAAGCTGGCGATGATCGATGTGCACCACTGGCTCAACCCGGTCAAGGAAGAGGCAGAGTTCGATGCCTGGATGGTGATGCAGGTTCACGATGAACTGGTGTTCGAGGTCAAGGAGAGTCAGACCCAGGACTTCCTCGGCGCCATCAGTGGGCGGATGCAGAACGCTGCCCAGCTCAATGTGCCGCTGATCGTGGAGGCCAATAGTGGGGCGAACTGGGACGAAGCCCACTAGGAAACACTGAATACATGTCTGCGCGGGCAATACGCTGCGTTGTGCGGTGCCGGGGCGCCGGTCCGATCGGAATCCTCACCTATACCCCATAGGCTCCGGTTCCTGTGCTCCGTACGCCTTGCGTCTTACTCCGCTCGACGATGTCTTCAGCGCTTCCCGCCTCGCAGCGTTAATTCGGACGCGATTCGGATGATTCGCGTCTGTGGCTTACACTATCGTTATCGTTTATCGCCGCGTGACGGCTTTATTTTCGCAAGGAGCACAAGATCATGGCCAAACAGCAAATCGGTGTCGTCGGCATGGCCGTCATGGGCCGCAATCTGGCGCTCAACATCGAGAGCCGGGATTACACGGTGTCGATCTTCAACCGCTCGCGGGAGAAGACCGATGAAGTCATGCAGGAAAATCCTGACAGCAAGCTGGTGCCGTTCTACAGCGTCGAGGAGTTCGTCGCGTCTCTCGAGACGCCGCGGCGCATTCTGCTGATGGTCAAGGCGGGCGACGCCACCGACAAGACGATCGAATCGCTCAAGCCGCATCTGGACAAGGGCGATATCCTGATCGACGGCGGCAACACGCCGTTCGAGGACACCATTCGGCGCAACAAGGAGCTCTCGGAAGCGGGCTTCAACTTCATCGGCACCGGCGTCTCCGGTGGCGAAGAGGGCGCGCTGAAAGGCCCGTCGATCATGCCGGGCGGCCAGCAGGAAGCCTACGACATGGTCGCGCCGATCCTCGAGAAGATCGCCGCGCGCGCCGACGACGGCGAGCCATGTGTCACCTATGTCGGCCCGGACGGTGCCGGCCACTACGTCAAGATGGTTCACAACGGCATCGAGTACGGCGACATGCAGCTGATCGCCGAAGCCTACTCGATTCTCAAGGGTTCGCTGGGGCTGTCGAACGCCGAGCTGGCCGACATCTTCAGCGAGTGGAACGAAGGCGAACTCGACAGCTACCTGATCGACATCACCGCCAGGATCTTCACCAAGAAGGATGACCAGAGCGACCAGGACGTGGTCGACATCATTCTCGATTCCGCAGGTCAGAAGGGCACCGGTAAGTGGACCAGCAAGAGCGCGATGGATCTCGGCGTGCCGCTGCCGCTGATCACTGAGTCGGTCTTCGCGCGCTTCATCTCGGCGCTGAAAGACGAGCGCGTCGAAGCCTCCAAGGTGCTCACCGGCCCCAAGGAAACACCGCTCCAGGGCGACAAGCAGGAATTCATCGAGAAGGTGCGCAAGGCGCTATTCTTCAGCAAGATCGCCTCCTACGCCCAGGGCTTTGCCCAGATGCGCGCCGCTTCCGAGCACTACGACTGGAACCTGAACTACGGCGAAGTCGCCAAACTGTTCCGCGCCGGCTGCATCATTCGCGCCCGCTTTCTGCAGAAGATCACCGACGCCTATAAAGAGAATCCCGAGCTCAAGAACCTGCTGATGGCGCCGTACTTCGGCGAGATCGCCGGCAACTATCAATCGGCGCTTCGGGACGTGATTTCCCATGCCGTCCAGAACGGCATTCCGGTGCCGACCTTCTCCTCGGCGATCGCCTACTACGACAGCTATCGCAGCGAGAAACTGCCGGCCAACCTGATCCAGGCCCAGCGCGACTTCTTCGGCGCCCACACTTACAAGCGTGTCGATCGGGAAGGGACGTTCCACACCGAGTGGCTGCAGGACTGACGGAGACGGATCGATGGCGGAACTGGAGCGGGATCGGGTTCGCGAGCACTTGGCGGGTAACACGCCGCCTGTGCTCGACGAGAGCGCCAAGGCGCATTATCGGGAGCGTATCGCGGCGCAGTTGAAGGCCCGCAACGCGGTACTGGTCGCGCACTACTACACCGATCCCGAAATCCAGGCGCTGGCGGAAGCGACCGGCGGCTGTGTGGCCGATTCGCTGGAGATGGCGCGCTTCGGCAAGGATCACCCGGCGACGACGCTGATCGTCGCCGGCGTGCGCTTCATGGGCGAGACCGCCAAGATCCTGAGCCCGGAGAAGCGGGTCTTCATGCCGACGCTGGAAGCGACCTGCTCGCTGGACATCGGCTGCCCGGCCGATGCCTTCTCCGACTTCTGCGACCAGCATCCGGATCGCACCGTGGTGGTCTACGCCAATACCTCGGCGGCAGTGAAAGCGCGCGCCAACTGGGTTGTGACCTCTTCCATCGCGGTCGAACTGATCGATCATCTCGATCGGCAGGGCGAGAAAATCCTGTGGGCGCCGGATCGTCATCTGGGCAACTATGTCCGGGAGAAAACCGGAGCCGACGTGCTCTGCTGGGACGGCGAGTGCATCGTTCATGACGAGTTCAAGGCCAAGGGCATTGTCGAGCTCAAGGCGCTGCATCCGGAAGCAGCGGTGCTCGTGCATCCGGAGTCTCCGGCGTCGGTGGTGGAGATCGCCGACGTGGTCGGCTCGACGTCGCAACTGATCGCGGCGGCGCAGCAGCTCGACAGTCCCAGCTTCATCGTCGCCACCGATCGCGGCATCTTCTACAAGATGCAGCAGCTGATGCCCGACAAGACCTTCATGGCTGCGCCCACGGCAGGCAACGGTGCGACGTGTCGCAGTTGCGCCAGCTGTCCGTGGATGGCGATGAACGGTCTCGAGAATACGCTGGCGGTACTCGAGGACGCCAACGGCTGCGGTCAGGAGATCCACGTCGATCCCGAGATTGCCGCACGGGCGCTGGTGCCACTGGATCGGATGCTGGAGTTCGGGGCCGAACTCAAACGCCGTTAGGTTTTTTCCGCTTCTTTCTCCAAGAAACGAAAGCGCCCGCCCCGNNGGGGCGGGCGCTTTTACGTCTCTATGTTTTACGTTTCTGTGATTTATATCTCTACGACTTAAAAGTGATAATTGACGAAAGCACCCGCCCGCCACTGGGTCGCATCGCCCTCATCATCGACGATCGAGCTGTCCGCGGCATCGCCGGTCAGGCGCGAGACGCCGACCAGGCCGGTGATCGACCACTGCCGCGTGAGGTAGTAGCTGAGCGAGGCGTCGCCACCGATGGCGAAATAGCCGTCGTCCGGATCGTAAGCGTCGATACCTGAACGCGCGCTCTCGCGATTCGAGACGCCGAACATGTCGTCGGTCCAGGCGGCGCTGGTGTACTCGAAGCGCGGCCCGATGGTAAAGACCGCGCGCTCGCCGAGCTTGGTGATATGAGTCGCCTTAAACTTGACGCGGTAGCCGTCGATGTCGCCGCTGAACGGCGTTTCCGCGGCGCCACTGTAGCGCCACGCCTGATCGACATAGCTGACCCGCAGCCCGCCGGTGACGCCGCCGTCGACCTGGTCGAGATCGTCGATGTCGCCGGTATCGTCACGGCCGAAGGTGTAGCCGATGAACGGCGCGACCCGCCAGTTATCCTGCTTGATCACGTTCCAGCCGATGCCGTCGGTGACGCTGACGAAGAACGTATCGCCGTAAGTGGCATCCAGTGACGGCCAGGCGTTCCATTCGTAATCGTCGCTGCCCAGATAGTCCGGGCTGTAGATCGCCCCGGCACCCACGGTGCCCTCCCACTCGGGCTGTGCGGCGAAGACCGCCGAGCTGATAGCGACACTGCCTGCGGCAAGCGCGAACTGCCAGGCCAATTTCCGTGAATCGATCATGTCATTCATCCTTGCGGCGGACTCGGGAGATGGCGAAAACATACGGCAGTGTAGGTAAAAAGGCCAGTCGCAGAAGATGCTGTTCTTCATGCCCATTTCTCCACAATCGCGGCGGGATACTCCTGAATCCGCCGCCGGGCTTTGCACCGCCTCGTTTCCTCCCCTAATTTGAATAAATCTCCGTCGCCTGACACGACGGTGTCTACCGACTTCCCGGGCAGCGAATTCTCGCTGCCTTCGTCGTCTCGCGCTGCGAGGCGCACCCGTTCCGAACGATACCGATAGCCACAACGAAAACGACCGGGCAGAAACTGATGAGGACGATTCCATGGACGATAACCAGCGTTCGAGTTCGAGCGTAGCCATCTACGATCCCGACGATCACGCGACGCGACCGAGTTCGCCCGGCCGCCGTCGCTTCCTGCAGACCGCCGGTATTTCCGGGTTGGCCGTAGCGGCGGCGCCGGCGCTTTCCCAGGTGAGCTACGCCGGCTCGCCGGACCAGCCAGAAACGCAGACTGACGCGCCGCCCGCCGAGGGCAAGCAACGTATCACGTTGGTCGTCAACGGCCAGCGCCAGCAGCTGGACGTGGCGCCCAACGTCATTCTGCTCGATGCGCTGCGCCACGGGCTCAAGCTCACCGGCACCAAGAAAGGCTGCGACCACGGCCAGTGCGGCGCCTGCACGATTCTGGTCGACGGCACCGCAATCAACTCGTGCCTGAGCCTGGCGGTGACCCACGACGGCGACGAGATCACCACCGTCGAGGGGCTCGAGAAGAATGGCCAGCAGCATCCGATCCAGCAGGCGTTTCTCGAACACGATGCCTATCAGTGCGGCTACTGCACGGCGGGTCAGATGATGAGTGCCGTGGCGATCCTCCAGGATGATGACATCGGCAAGAGTGACGCTGACGTGCGCGAGGCGATGAGCGGCAATATCTGCCGCTGCGGCGCCTACAAGAACATCGTGGCGGCGATCCAGTCAGCTCGAGGCGCCGTGAAGGGAGGCAACGCATGAGACATTTCGAATACGCCCGCGCCGACAGTGCGCAACAGGCGGTCGCCGCGCATGGGAGCGACCGCGAGGTCTCGTTCCTGGCCGGTGGCACGACACTGCTGGACCTGGTCAAGCTCGACGTCATGCAGCCGAACAAGATCGTCGATATCAACGGCGTCGCTCTGGACGAGATCGAGCGGCTGGACGACGGCCGCCTGCGTATCGGCGCGATGGTGACCAACACCGCCCTGGCGCGCGACAAGCGCGTGGTCGATGACTACGCCGTGCTGTCACAAGCTCTGCTGGCCGGCGCCTCGACCCAACTGCGCAACAAGGCGACCACCGGCGGAAACGTGATGCAGCGGGTGCGCTGTCCCTATTTCCGCGATGGTGTCTCCGACTGCAACAAGCGCGAGCCCGGCAGCGGCTGTGCGGCGATCGGCGGCGTCAACCGCACCGTTCATGCGGTGCTCGGCACCAGCGATGACTGTATCGCCTCGCACCCGTCTGACATGTGCGTCGCCATGATCGCGATCGGCGCCACCGTGGTCGTTCAAGGGCCGGAAGGCTCGCGCGAGATCGACTTCGCCGACTTCCACCTGCTACCCGGCAAGACGCCGGCGCGAGAGCATGCGCTGGAACCGGGTGAGCTGATCACTCACGTCGTTCTCGACGCGCCGCTCGAGGGCAGCCGATCGGCCTATCTCAAGCTGCGCGATCGTCAGTCCTATCAGTTCGCGCTCGCCTCCAGCGCGGTGATCGTTCAGATGGATGGCAACACCATTCGCGAGGCGCGGGTGGCGATGGGCGGTGTCGGCACCAAACCCTGGCGCGCGCCGGAAGTGGAAGCGGCGCTCAAGGGCAAGGCCGCGAGCGAGCGGCTCTTTGCCGACGCCGCAAAGCTCGCTTTCGAGAATGCCGTCGCCTACGCCCACAACGGCTACAAGATTCCGCTCGGCCAGCAGGCCATCGTGCGCAATCTTTCCGATCTGACCGCCGCCTGATCGCCCGCGAGGAGAATCGACCATGAGCGACAAACAGCAAAGCATCATCGGCGCCGGCGTGCCGCGCATCGACGGCCCGGACAAGCTCTCCGGCCGCGCCAACTATGCCGCCGACAACCTGCCGCCCAATCTGGCCTACGGCTACGGGGTCTTCAGCACCATCGCCAGTGGCAAGGTTTCGCAGTTGAGCGTCGACGAAGCCCGCAAGATGCCGGGCGTCATCGATATCTTCCACCACAGCCACTTTCCGTCGCTGTACCGGACGCCATCGAGCTTCGCCCAGGGCAACAAGGTCGAGGAGACCCGGCTGCCGTTCGAGGACGAACGCGTCTACTACGAAGGGCAGTTCGTGGCACTGGTGATCGCGGACACCTTCGAGAATGCCCGAGCGGCGGCGCGGCGGGTCAAGGTGACTTACTCGACCGACAAGACCGTGGCCAATCTCGACCAGGGCGTCGAGGCGAACGGCACCCAGGCGGGCAGCGGCAATCATGATCGCGGAGACGCGGCCTCGGCGTTCGATAGCGCGGCGACCACCATCGATGCGACCTACCGTACGCCGGTGGAGACCCACAATCCGATGGAAATGCACGCTTCCACTGCCTGGTGGGACGACGAGCATCTGACGATCTTCGATGCCTCCCAGGGGGTCGTGGTGGCGCGAAACGCGCTCTCCAAGATATTCGCCATTCCGCCGGAGCGGATCACCGTGCACGCGCCCTACATCGGCTCCGGTTTCGGCAGCAAGCTGTGGACCTGGCCGCACGCCATCGCCACGGCGGCGGTGTCCCGGGAACTCGGGCGTCCAGTGCAGCTCGTCGTGCCGCGTCAGCAGATGTTCACCACCACCGGGCATCGGCCGGAAACACGTCAGCGCCTGCGCCTGGCGACGGACGGGAACGGCAAGCTGGTGTCGCTGCGTCATGAAGCGATCAACACTACGTCCTATACCGACCAGTACGTCGAGACCTGCGGCAGCGTGACCAAGAGTCTCTATAGCTGTCCTAACCTCACGGTCAGCCACGAGACCACCCAGGTAAATCGCGGCACGCCGACCTCGATGCGCGCACCGGGCGCCGCGCCGGGGCTGTTCGCATTGGAATCGGCGATCGACGAGATGGCCGACGCTGCCGGTGTCGACCCGGTGCAGTTCCGGCTCGACAACTACGCCGAGCGTGACGAAAGCCAGGATCTGGATTTCTCCAGCAACCATATCGTCGAAGCGACGAATCGGGCGGCGGAGAAGTTTGGCTGGGCCGACCGCAATCCCGAGATCGGCAGCATGCGCAAGGGCCGCGAGATCGTCGGCTACGGCATGGCAGCCTGCAACTGGGAAGCGCTGAAACGCCCCTGCGACGCGCGTGTCTCGATCCGTGCCGACGGCACGGCGTTTGCCTCCTGCGCCACCCAGGATATCGGTACCGGCACTTACACTATCGTCGCCCAGGCGGTCAGCGACGTGACCGGCATCCCGATCGATCGCATCACCGTCAAGCTGGGGGATTCGTCCTATCCGGACGGGCCGGTTTCCGGCGGCTCCTGGGCGACGGCGACCACGCTACCGGCGATTGCCGGGGCGGCGCGCAAGGCGCTCGACGAGATCAAGCGCTACGCTACCGGCAGCAACGGCGCCTTCGCCGGAGCGTCCAGCGATGAGCTGGAAGTCGCCGACGGCGGCCTGCGCAATGCCGACGGCAAACAAACGAGCTTCGCCGATATTCTCGAGG
Source organism: Salinicola halophyticus (assembly GCF_003206695.1). Lineage (GTDB taxonomy): Bacteria > Pseudomonadota > Gammaproteobacteria > Pseudomonadales > Halomonadaceae > Salinicola > Salinicola halophyticus. Next base: position 13,963 of record NZ_PZJN01000002.1, read on the forward strand.
CGGGACGCTACGGCAGCGCCGATGGGGAAGCGCATACCGAAGGGGCGGATTCGAAGTACTCCTACCGATCCTTCGGTGCTCACTTCGTCGAGGTGCGCTGGGATCCGGGCATCTCGCATCTTCGGGTGGCGCGGGTGGTCAGCGCCATCGACGTGGGCAAGGTGATCAACGAAACCACCGCTCGCAATCAGGTCGAAGGCGCCGTGGTGATGGGCATCGGCATGGGCCTGTTCGAGGCCACCGAATATGACGAGCGCAACGCCCGCCCGGTCAATAACGACTACGCCGAATACGTGGTGCCGGTGCACGCCGACCAGCCGGAAATCGACGTGATCCTGCTCGACCATCCGGACCTGGCGTTCAACGAATACGGCGCCCGCGGCATCGGCGAGATCGGCGTCACTGGCCTTGCAGCCGCGGTTGCCAATGCGGTCCATCACGCCACCGGCAAGCGCATCCGCGAACTGCCGATCACCCTCGACAAGCTGATGGACGACGTGCCCCAAGCGCGAAGCGCGTAGTTTAGAAAGGCACGAAGCGCGTAATGCCTCGAAAGGCACGCGCAGCGTGAAATGATCGTTCTCGCGGCAAACGAAAGCCGCCGCGCCGTTTGACGTTTATGTCAGGCGGCGCGGCGGCTTTTTCTTTCGCGACACTACTTCTGCAAAGTCGCTTCCACCAGTTTCTGCATTGTCTGCTGCAGCGGTTTGACCGCCGGGCAGTCGGCGGCGCCGTGGCGTTCGGCGATCCAGGCGGGATCGTTGTAGCCGAGCCAGGTCTGGCCGTCGTCGTCCTGCCAGATCAGCGCTTTCATCGGCAGGTCGATGCCGGCGCTCGGCGCGCATTGCATCAACGGCGTGCCGCCCTTGGGGTCACCGAAGATGATCACTTCGTTGGGTAGCAGCGCCATGCTGCGTGACATCGCGCCCTGGCGATGATCGACACGGGCGAACACGGTCATGCCGCTGGTGCGGGCCTGTTCGGCGAATCGAGACGCCGTATCGTGAACACTGGCGTCGCTCTTGGCGACGATCAGCCCCGGCACCGAGGGCGCTGTGTCCCCCGAAGCCGTCGACTCGGGCTCTTGGGCCGATGCGGAATTGGCCAGCCCCAGTAGCGCGGCGGCGAACAATGCGGCACGTGCCGAGCGGGCGAGGAATCGAGGCATGCGAAGTCTCCAGGTGTTGATATCTGTCGGCGTGTTGAAGGTATCGGCCAGTGCTGCGATCAGTGATGGGCGGCGCTCTGATCGCCGGTCAGCGCGGCTTCGGCCAGGTCGACCTCGCGGACCAGCTTGCGGAGAACACTGTCGTTGATGTGATCACGCTGGCGCAGTTTGTAGTACTGACGGCGTTCGGCGCGCAGGGCCTCCAGCCGGGTCTCGCGCTCCAGCTGCCGCGACGCGGCGAGTTGGGGCGTTGCGGTATCGGCCGAGTGCAGCGTCAGGCGCTCGCGATAGTAGCTCATCAGCTGCGAGCTGATGTCGTTGAAGGCCATGATCGTCTCGTCGTTGGTCTTGTTGCGCGCGAACTCGCCGGTACGGTCATGATGGTAGCGCTCGATGTGATAGATCGCGGCCTCGGCGCCGGCGATGCGCGCCCTGCGCTCTTCCTCGAACTCGTGAGTGTCGGCGGGAATCTTGAGGTTGCGCAGCACCATTGGCAGACCAACGCTGCCGGTGACCAGCGTGAACAGGATCACGCCGGTGGCGAGAAAGATAAGCAGCTCCCGGCCGGGGAACGTGGTGCCATCGGCCATGACCTGCGGTAGCGACATGGCGGCAGCGAGCGTGATGGTGCCGCGAATACCGGCGAGCGTGGCCGCCAGCATCAGCTTGAACGGCACCCGGCCGTCAGTGTCCGGCGAGCTCAGGCGAGGCTGCCCGCGCAGGAAGGCGCTCAGCCGGGTCGCGCCACGCCCCACCTCTCTGGCGAGCCAGATCCAGGCGAAGCGCGAAGCGAGCAGGGCGATCGAGATCGCCGCGACGTAGCCCAGCAGGCGCAGGAATTCGAAATCCCCGATGTCGTGGAGTGAATGATCCAGTGCGCCGCTGATGATCGCCGGCAGCTGGAAGCCCAGCAGCAGAAAGACCAGCGCGTTGAGTATGAACTCGACCATCTCCCACACGCTCTGAGTCTGCATCCGCGCATGCAATTGGCCGACCCGTTTGCTATCCGCGCGGTTCATCACCATGCCGGCGGCGACCGCCGAGAGAATGCCGGACATGCCCAGATGCTCGGCCAGCAGATAGGCGGCGAAAGGTAGCAGCAGCACCAGCAGAATGACCTGAATCGTAGTGGCCTCGCCCAGATGCCGCTCGATCAGCCGCGTGCGCAGGAAGTTGAAGCCGAAAGCCAGCAGACCGCCTACCACCAGGCCCCCCACCGAGATGACGACGAAGCTCAACGAGGCGTCGGCGAGCGAGAAGGTGCCGGTGATCGCGGCGGCGACGGCGAACTTGAACGCCACCAGTCCCGAGGCGTCGTTCATCAACGACTCGCCCTCGAGAATTCGCATCAGTCGTGGTGGCACGGGCAGGCGGCCGGAGATCGAGGAGACCGCTACTGCGTCCGTAGGCGAGAGGATCGCGGCCAGGGCGAAACAGATCGCCAGCGGCAGCGCCGGGAGCAGCATATGAATGAAGTAGCCGACGCCGACCACCGTGAACAGCACCAGGCCCAGCGCCAGCGCCAGGATCGGCCCGCGCAGGATCATGAACTCGCGCTGAGGGAAGCGTCTGGCATCGGCGAACAGTAGCGGGGCGATGAACAGCAGCAGAAAGATTTCCGGCTCGAGTTCGACATGCAGCCCCGACGCGGGCCATGCCAGCAGGGCGCCGAGGAATATCTGTACCAGCGGCGTGGGAAGCGTGGGGACAAAGCGCGTGATGACACCGGTCGCGGAGGCGACCAGCAGCAGAATCAGAACCAGTAACAGCGTATTCATCGACCCGATCAACCGGTTGGGAGCCATTGGCCGACGAGCTTAGCGGAAGTCGGATGCGTTGGGGGCGGGTGCGACAAAATTTCTTGATCTCTCGCCGGGCGAGATCGGGACCGGGTGTCTATGCTGTTGTCGATAGGCGGCATCGGCGTCCTGACAACGCCAGCCGCCCCATGACTTCGTGACAAAGTTCTGTGACAAAGTTCCGTGACAAAGTTCCGTGACGAAAAGCGCTTGTTCAATCGCACGTCCACCACACCAGACGAACCAGACAACGAACCGTGGCATGGCGCAGTGACGCGCCTCGCTGCCGTGGTTTTCGATCCCCTGATGAGGAGCCGGCATGATGGATGATTCCGTGCATTCCCGGACCGCGTCTTCCGAGACGCAGTCACTCAATCTGACGCTCAATGGTGAGCCACTGACCTTGCAGGTGGCCCCTAACGCCGTACTGCTGGATGTACTGCGCGAGCAGCTCGGACTCGGCGGTACCAAAAAAGGCTGCGACCATGGCCAGTGCGGCGCCTGTACCGTGCAGATCGATGGCCAGGCGATGAACTCCTGCCTGCGGCTGGCGGTGATGTGCGAAGGGCAGCACGTCACCACCGTCGAAGGGCTGGCGCGAGACGGTGAGCTGCATCCGGTGCAGCAGAGCTTTCTCGAGTGCGACGCCTTTCAGTGTGGCTACTGCACCCCGGGCCAGATGATGTCCGCGGCAGCGCTGCTGGAAGATGAGCGCATCGGCACCGACGACGCCTCGGTCAAGGAGGCGATGAGCGGCAACATCTGTCGCTGCGGCGCGTACAAGAACATCCTGACGGCAATTCAGCAGGCGCGAACGCAGTTGGCCCACGACGCGACCGCGCCGCGCAAGGAGGGCGTTGCATGAGAACTTTTGCCTTTTCCCGCGCCGATGACGTCGCACAGGCTGCCCATCAGACGGCACCCGAAGCGGCATTCGTGGCCGGCGGCACGACCCTGCTGGATCTGGTCAAGCTCGACGTGATGCGCCCCAGCGAACTGATCGATATCAATCGTCTCCCGCTCAAGAACGTCGAGTGGCTCGATGACGGCCGGCTCAAGATTGGCGCGCTGGTGACCAATACCGATCTCGCCCACCATCCCGATGTCCAGCAGCACTATCCGGTGCTGTCTCAGGCGCTGCTGGCAGGCGCTTCGACCCAGTTGCGCAACATGGCGACCACGGCCGGCAACGTGATGCAGCGCACCCGTTGCCCTTACTACCGCGATCCCGCCGCGGCCTGCAATCGGCGTGAACCGGGCAGCGGTTGCGACGCTCGGCACGGTCTCAATCGGTTGAACGCCGTGCTGGGTGGTAGCGATGCATGCGTCGCGGTGCATCCTTCCGACATGTGCGTGGCGATGGCTGCCATCGGCGCGACGCTGACACTGCAAGGCCCGGAAGGTGAGCGCGAAGTGGCGTTCCAGGATTTCCATCGTCTTCCCGGCGATACCCCGCATATCGAGCACGATCTGGCCGATGGCGAGCTGATCACGGCCATTACGCTGGACGCCCCGTTGGTCCCGGCGGGATCGTACTATCTCAAGTTGCGGGACCGGGCGTCGTACGAGTTCGCCCTGGCCTCGACGGCGGCGCAGCTGTCGCTGGATGGCGAGATGATCGGTGAAGCGCGGGTGGCGCTCGGCGGCGTCGGCACCAAGCCGTGGCGCTGTCCCGAGGCCGAAGCGGCACTGGTCGGCCAACCTGCCGAAATGGCGACTTTCGAGCGTGCGGCGGATATCGCCCTGCGTGATGCCGTACCCCTCGAGCACAACGCGTTCAAGATTCCGCTGGCGCGACAATCCATCATCCGTGCGCTGCGCGAGGCGACGCGTCTCGCCCGTCAGAGCGGAGAACAGGAGGGCCAGGCATGAACGATTTGACCCAATCCGCATTCAACAAGCCGCGCGTGGTCGGCCAGCGAACGCCGCGCATCGACGGTGAGTTCAAGTTGACCGGCCGCGCCGGCTACACCGGCGAACTGCTGGCCGAGGGCATGCTCTACGGCTATCCGGTGCCGGCGACGATCGCCAACGGCGTGCTCGAATCGCTCGAACTCGATGACGCCCTGGCCATGCCGGGCGTGGTCGATATTCTTCACCACGGTCACTTCGAGCACTTGCACCGCTCGCCCAACTCCATGGCCCATGGCGATATGGTCAGCGAAGTGCGCCTGCCGTTCGAGGACGAGCGCATCTACTATCACGGCCAGTACGTGGCGCTCGTGGTGGCGGAAACCTTCGAGCAGGCACGGGCTGCCGCTTATCGTGTCATCGCCCGGTACAAGGAAGAGGACGGTGCCGCCATCGGGCTCCTGCACACCGACGCCCAGGGCGAACTCCAGGAGAGCGCGGGCACGTCCCGCGGTGACCCCGAGGCGGCGTTCGGGGGTGCCGAGGTGAAGATCGACTCGACCTATCAGATCGCGGCCGAAAGCCATCTGCAGATGGAGATGCACGCGACGCTCGCCGAGTGGCGCGACGACGGCAAGCGCCTGGTGGTGCACGAATCGACCCAGGGCGTCTTCTTCCAGCGCAATGCCATGGCGCGCATCTTCGGGCTCGCCCAGGAAAATCTCGAGGTCATCTCGCACTATATCGGCTCGGGCTTCGGCAACAAGCTGTTCATGTGGCCCCATGCCGTGGCGACCGCCGTGGCGGCGCGCATGGCCGGCCGGCCGGTCAAGGTGGTACTGCCGCGCCAGCAGGACATGACCGGTGGCGGCAATCGTCCCGCGTCGCGCCAGCGCGTTCGCCTGGGCGCCGATCGCAGCGGCAAGCTGACCTCGGTGATACACGACAGCACCACCGAGACATCGTTGGTGCATCAGTACGTCGATGCCTGCGGCAGTGCCACGCCGAGCTTCTACGCCTGCGACAACGTCTCGACCAGCCAGCGCGTGCTCGAAGTGAATCACGGCACGCCCTGCCCGATGCGCGCACCCGGTGAAGTCTCGGGTATCTTCGCGCTGGAAACGGCGATGGACGAACTGGCCGTCGAGCTGGGCATGGACCCGGTCGAGCTGCGCCAGAAGAACAACGCCGAGCAGGACCCGGCCAGCGGCTTGCCGTGGTCGAGCAAGCATCTCGACGAGTGCCTCACCAGTGCCGCCCGTCGGTTCGGCTGGGACAAACGCAATCCGGCCGTCGGCTCGATGCGCGACGGTGACGAGATCGTCGGCTACGGCATGGCGTCGTGCACCTGGTCCGCCGGGCGTCAGCCCTGCGAAGCGCGGGTCGAACTGCGCGCCGACGGCTCGCTGTTCGCCGCCTGCGGCACCCAGGATATCGGTACCGGCACCTATACCATCGTGGCGCAGGCCGTCGCCGAGCTGACCGGTGCGGATCTCTCGCGTATCGAGGTCAAGCTGGGCGAGACCAGCCTCCCGGCCGGACCGCTCTCGGGCGGCTCCATGGCGACAGCCACGGTGCTGCCGGCCGTGGCCGCCGCGGTGCGCGACGCGCTGGATGCGATCAAGGAAGTGGCGACCGGTAGCGGCGGCGCTTTCGAAGGCAGCGATGCCGATTCGCTCGAGGCGGAGCAGGGCGGTCTTACCGATGGCAAGCGACGCGTGAGCTTCGAGGAGATTCTCGAGACCGGCAAGCTCTCCAGCGTCAACGGCAAGGGGAGCGCGGCGCCGGGGGACGAACGAAGCGAGTACAGCTTCCGCTCGTTCGGCGCGCATTTCGTCGAGATCCGGATCGATCCCGACATCTCGCGCGTGCGCGTGGCCCGGGTCGTCTCCACCATCGACATCGGCCGGGCGATCAATCCGCCGACGGCGCGCAATCAGGTCGAAGGCGGCATCGTCATGGGGCTCGGCATGGGGCTTCTCGAAAAGCTCGACTACGACCCGCGTGACGCCCGGCTGATCAATGCCAACGTGGCCGACTACATCGTGCCGACGCATGCCGATGCGCCGGACATCGATGTCGAGCTGCTCGACTACCCGGACTTCAAGCACAACGAATTCGGGGGCCGGGGTGTCGGCGAGATCGGTCTTACCGGGGTGGCACCAGCGATCGCCAATGCGATCTATCACGCCACCGGCAAACGCTATCGGGACCTGCCGATCACGATAGAAGCGCTACTGGCTGCGTCCTAGCGGCGAGTGTCGCCTGTTCCGTTCAGGAACAGCTCGACGCAGCGTTTGACCCGGTTTTCGATCGCCGTCCGTGAGGGCGGCGATTCCAGTTGCAGAACCCGGATCAGATGCCATTCGCCCAGCAGCATGCCGAGAAAGATCCCGGCGAGTTCGACGCTGTCGCACGCCGGCAGCAGCTGCCGTTGCACCCGGCGCTCGAGGTAGTCCGCCAGCGCGTGTCGAACGCGCCCCGGCCCGCCGTCGAAGAACAGCCGCGCCAGCAACGGCTGGCGCGGGCTTTCGGCGACGACCTCGCGATAGATGCCCAGGGTTTCCTCGTCCATTATTTTGACCAGCAGATCGATGCCGAGACGTTCCAGCGCGACCTGGATCGGCAGCTCGTCGATGCCGTCGGCCGTCAGCGTGTCGTAGATATGATGGGAGCGTCGTTCGATCATCGCCTGGAACAGGCCTTCCTTGCTGCCGAAGTGCCGATAGAGCGTCGTCAGCGAGCCCCCGGCGTGGGCCACGATATCGTTGACGCTGACCTGGCCGTAGCCGCGTTCGAGAAATAGCCGCTGTGCGGCATCGAGCAGTGCGTCCCGGCGCTGGCGGCCGCGTTCGGTCGTTGGCGGTGAATCCTTGGGAGATGTCGATGACATGGCGCTTCCTCGTGCCGGCCCGGCCGGTTTTTTCTGATACGCGATGGCGTTTTTTAAAAGATAGTGTAGTCTACACTACACATTGAGTGAGCGTGCGCCACTGGCATGAAAAAGGCTCTGCATGAAGATCAAGAAGAAAATCTATTCGGCGGTGATCGTTCTGGTGGTGCTGGTAGTGGCGCTGGTTCTCGTGTGGCGTTGGTGGCACACGGGGCGCTATTTCGTCGAGACGGACAACGCCTACGTGCATACCGACGCCGTGGCGGTGCGGGCCGAAGTCAGCGCGCGAGTGATGGAAGTGGCGGTGGACGACAACGAGCGCGTCGAACGAGGCGATCTGCTGGTCCGGCTCGACGACCGCGATACCCGCAGCCAGCTGGCGCAATCCCAGGCGCAGCTGGCCGTCAGCACTGCCAACGTGACCCAGGCCGAGCGTCAGGTCGATCTCGACCAGGCCAGCATCGACGAAGCCCAGGCGCAGGTGACGGCGGCACAGTCGGACGTGTCCCAGGCGCAACAGCATCTCCAGCGCTCGCAGTCGCTGGCGGCGAACAATTACGCCTCGCGCCAGCAGCTGCAGGACGATCAGGCCTCGCTGCGAGTCGCCCAGGCGACGTTGGCGGCGCGTCAGGCTAGTGTCGAATCGGCGAAACGCCGGCTGTCCGCCGATCGGGCGTCGATCGACAGCGCCAAGGCCAACCGCGATGCCGCCCAGGCCGATATCGATTACGCCCAGAGCCAGCTGGACAAGACCCGTATCGTCGCCAGACGCGATGGCGTGATCGGGAATCTGAGCGTCGAGCCCGGCGATCTGGCCCAGCCGTCGCTGACGCTGATGCAGCTGGTTCCGGTACAGACCGCGTACGTGGTCGGCAACTACAAGGAAACCCAGATCGGGCGGATGCGCGTCGGTCAGCCGGTGTCGCTGGAGGTGGATGCCTACCCGGATATCGAGTTCAAGGGCAAGGTCGACAGCGTGGCACCGGCCACCGGCACCCAGTTCAGCCTGCTGCCGCAGGACAACGCCACCGGCAACTTCAACAAGATCGTCCAGCGCGTGCCGGTCAAGATTCGCGTCACGGAGCCCAAGGATCAGCTATGGCGGCTGCAGTCCGGCCTGTCGGTGGTGCCCTCGGTGGATACCCGCAGCGTCGACGGCCAGGCGATCTACTTTGACCCCGGCCCGCATCTCGACGACGGTTCGGACCGCGCCGTCGACGATAAGTCGTGAATCAGCGCCGTGTGTGTCGATCATGCCTATCGTTCATGAGTGTTGTCGCGAATGTCTGTCATGAAAATGTCTGCCGTGAGTATCGTTCATGAGTGTCGGTCATGAGTGAAGTGGCACCGCCTTCGGGGGGTGGTCCGCAGGAGATGCCCTCCTGGCATTACCGCTTCGGTTTCATCGCGGCGGTGTTCGGCATGTTCATGGCGATCCTGGATATCCAGATCGTCGCCAGCTCGCTGAACGAGATCCAGGCCGGCGTCTCGGCCAGCAGCGACGAAATTTCCTGGATCCAGACCTCCTACCTGGTGGCGGAGATCATCATGATCCCGCTCTCCGGCGTGCTGACGCGTTGGCTTTCGACCCGTGTCGCCTTCGTCGTTTCCTGTGCCGGCTTCACCCTGGCGAGTCTCGGCTGCGCGCTGGCCTCCAGCATCGAACAGCTGATCGTGCTGCGCGCCATCCAGGGCTTCATGGGTGGCGCGATGATCCCGATCACCCAGGCGGTCAGCTTCACGCTGTTCCCGCGCCGGGCGATGGGCGCGGTCCAGGGCGTGATCGGCATGGTGGTGACCATGGCACCGTCGATCGGCCCCACTGTGGGCGGCTATGTCACTGAGCTGTTCAGCTGGCATTGGCTGTTTCTGGCCAACGTCATCCCCGGCATCTGCGTCACGCTGGCCGCATGGCGCTTCCTCGATATCGACGAGGGCGACAAGAGCGTTGCCAAGCGCCTCGATTTCCGCGGTCTGTTTTTGATTGCACTGTTTCTCGGCAGTCTGGAGTTCGTGCTCGAGGAAGGCCCCGGCGACGATTGGTTCGCAAGCCAGTTGATCGTGTGGATGACGCTACTCTGCGCGGCTTCCTGCATCGGCTTCTTCTGGCGCGTGTTCACTTATGCGCACCCGATCGTTGATCTACGCGCCTTCCGCAACATCAATTTCTCGATCGGCACCGGCCTGGTGTTCGTGGTCGGGATCGCGATGTACGGACTGGTCTATCTGATGCCGCTGTTCCTGGGCAACGTTCGCGGTTACTCGAGCCTGCAGATCGGCGAGGTGATGTTCGTCACCGGGGTGGCGATGTTCTTTACCGCGCCGATCGTGGGGCGGCTGACCAACTCGGTCGACCTGCGCGTGCTGCTGTTCTTCGGCCTGACGCTGATCGGTATCGGCACGGCGATGAACAACAATCTGACCAGCGAGTCGGGTTTCTGGCAGTTCTTCTGGCCGCAGATCGTGCGCGGCATCGGCATGATCATGTGCATCATCCCCGCCTCTCGCATTGCCCTGGGCACGCTGCCGCCGCAGGAGCTGGGCAACGCGGCGGGGCTCTTCAGCGTGATGCGCAACCTCGGCGGCGCGGTGGGGCTGGCGATGCTCGATACCGTGCGCGACTGGCGCGAGGACTATCACTGGAACCAACTGATACCCGCGCTCGACCAGGGTCGCCTCGCGGTGCAGCAGCAGATCGACAACTATCAGGCGATGCTGATCGGCCACGTCGCTGACCCTTACCACAGCGCGGTGGCGCTGCTCGGCCAGCGCTTCGGCGTTCAGGCCCAGGTGCTCGCCTACAACGACATCTTCCTGTGGCTCGGCTGCATCTATCTGCTCTGCGTGCCGCTGGTGTTCCTGCTCAAGAAGATCGAGCATTAGAGGCGCCCCCTGCATTTCCTCTCGCGGTCCTGTCGGCTGGTAAGGCTTAGGCGCCAATGATTCAATGGCGTCATCTTCCGCTCGACGACCCTCAGGATCCTCACGATGCCTTCGCCCCAATCTTCCAAACCCGGCGCCGACGAACCCACCCGTACCGTAATGCGCCTGATCGGCAGTTTCGCCGCGCCGGTAGTGATCTATCTGGTGGCCTGGGAGCTGGTGGCGCGGCTGATTCTGCCTGGCGTGGCGGCCAGCGGGCGCGAGTTCGTGATCAATCTGTTCAGCGTGCTGATTCCGTTCGCGGGCGTAATGGTCAGCGTCTATCTCGCCGGCATCAAGGCCGGTCGGCTGATGGGCGGCGGCGTGATGGCGGTGTTCTTCCTCTATCTTTATGTCTCCTCCGGCGTCGCGTTCAGCTGGCTGCCGGTGGCGTTGACGCTGGGCGGAATTGCGCTGGCGGTGGTCGTCGCACGCTACTGCCCGACGATGAAACCCGATCTCGGCGGCGCTTTCGGCTAGGTCGCCCTCCATGTCGACGCCGATTTCCGTTCCAACGCCGCAGGCGGACTCTGCACTCACCCAGTGGCTGGCGGATCGCCGCGATGGCCTGAGCCGACGGCGCTGGCGCGGCGTGCTGTGGATTGCCGACGACGCTTCGAATGCAGTCCGCAAGGCGATGGCCTGGATCGCATCGGCCGATTGGCAATCGCCGCTATGGATCGGCCCCGAGCTGCCGGAGTTGCCGAAAAGCCTGGCGCGATTGAGTGCTTCCCGCGCCCGCAGCCAACTGGGCAGCGAGCACGATCTGGTGGTGTTCGATGCGGTTTCCGCACAATCCGGGTTCGATCCGGACGCCTTCGGGGCCATCAGCGGCACCGTCCTGGCCGGGGGCTGGCTGGTGCTGCTGACGCCGAAGCACTGGCAGCAGCCTACCGGCGCAAACTGGCTGCCGGACGCCGACTATCGACGGATGGCGCACTGGCCCCACGATGCAGCAACCCTGTCGACGCACTACCTGCAGCGCCTCGCCGGCAGGCTTCGAGACAGCGCCGATCTGGCGGTGTGGCCGCCTGATACCGCGTTGCCGCTTTCGTCTTCAGCGGTCTTCTCCGATTCAGAGTTCGAACCGGACTCTCGCATCGATGAGCGCGTCGACGACCGCGACTGTTTGACTCGGGATCAGGCAGCGGCGGTGTCGCGGCTGACGCGGATGCGCCGCCGCCGCCCGGTGGTGCTGATCGCCGACCGTGGCCGCGGCAAGAGTGCCGCGCTGGGCATCGCAGCGGCGCGCCGCCTGATGCAAGGCGAGCGTCGACTGTGGATCACGGCGTCGAGTGTCGTTGCAGTCGAGGCCGTGTTCGAGCGGCTGGCGCAACTGTTGCCAGACGGCCGCCGCGAATCGAACCGTTTCGAGGTCACCTTGGATGGCCGCGACTGCTGCGTGGAGTGGCTGCCCCCTGAGCAGGTAACGGCAGCGCTGGCGGCGGCCGATATCGATGCGCAATCTCCGCCGACGTTGTTCGTCGACGAGGCGGCAGCGATTCCCGCCGCGCGGCTGATCGCCTGGTTGCGCCGCTTTCCGCGCATCGCCTTCGCCACGACCGTGCACGGCTACGAAGGAACCGGGCGCGGGTTCGAGGTGCGACTGCGCGATGCGCTGGATCGGCTGACGCCGGAGTGGAAGCGGCTGACGCTGCAGACACCGATCCGCTGGAATGCTGGCGATCCGTTGGAAACGCTGACTCGCGATCTGCTGTGTCTGGATGCCGAGATCGCCTCGGACGATTCCGTTTCGAACGCCATGCGCGCATCGGTCAGCTATGAATGGCTGGACCGAGCATCGCTGGCTCGGGACGAGGCCTTGTTGAACCCGGTCTTCGGGCTGCTGGTGCAGGCCCACTATCGCACCTCGCCCAGCGATCTGCGTCAGCTGTTGGATGGGCCCGATGTTCAACTGCTGGCGGTTTTTGCCGGCGAGGCCGGGGAAAAGCACGTGGTGGGGCTGTGCGTGGTGCAGCAGGAGGGCGGCTTCGACGCCGAACTGGCCAATGCCATCTATCATGGGCAACGGCGCCCGCGGGGTCATCTGCTGGCACAGTCGCTGGCCACCCACGGCGGTTTCGAGGCCGCCGCGCTCGCGCGTTGGTGGCGCATCATGCGCATTGCCGTGCATCCCGCGGTCCGACGTCGAGGGCTGGGTGCGGCAATGATCGAACAGGTTGCGAGCGCGGTACGGGGTCATGGCCTCGATCGCCTGGGTGTGAGCTTCGGCGCCGAGCCGGCGCTGATTCATTTCTGGCGTCAGCAAGGTTTCAGCACGTTGAGAATCGGGCTGACGCGGGAGGCCTCCAGCGGCGAACCGGCGCAGATGATGGGCCGCGGGCTGACGCTCGACGCCGAACAGGCCACGGCTCGCATGAACGCGGACCACGTCTGCCAGTTGCCGGATCTGCTGGCCGATACGCTGCGTGACATCGAACCCCTCGTCGCGGCGGCCTGGCTGCATGAGGGAGCGGCGGCATCGCTGCCTGACGATCTGCCGGAACGAATCGCCTGGTTTGCCGCGGGCGGCGGCGAACTGGCGCTGGTGCGACCCTGGCTGCGGCTTGCCTGGCTCGTTTGGTGGCGGCAACAGCCACCGACCAGCGTTCCGCAGACGCTCGAGTCCGATCGCGCGGGCGGTTTCTCGGCTGACGGGGGAGAGAACCCGGATCTAACGGAAGCGCCTCACGTGGCTGCCGCGGTAGCGGCGCTGTTCCAGTATCGGGACGGCGCACTGTCATCGCGGGGGCGGCGTGAGCAGCAGGGCGCGGCGCGCCGGCTGGCGGCGGCCCTGCTGGCATGGATCGCCGAGAATGAGGGCGAAAAGCCCGGAAAGAGCGCCGGCCGGCCGGATATGGTCAAGCCGCAACTAGACGAGTAAGGTGTTGGCACCTCAAAACGAGCCGCGGTTTGCGCCGCCGGCTCAGATTTCTTTCATCACTCTTTCGACACCCGTTGCGGCGAGCTGCTCGCCGCGCGACGAGGCTGGAATCGACCATGAACGATCATCTGCTGCAACTCTCTCCCGAGCCCGTGTGGCGTCATTTTCGTACGCTCTGCAATACGCCGCGCTCCTCAGGTCACGAAGCGAAACTGGTCGAGATTCTGGAACGCTGGGCCGACGACAATGGTCTGACCCACGACCGCGACAGCTACGGTAATCTGCGGATCCGCCGAGCCGCGAGCCCCGGCTGCGAGTCGGTGCCCGGCGTGATCCTCCAGGGCCATCTCGACATGGTTACCCAGGCCAACAGCGATCACCCCCACGATTTCCTCAACGACCCGCTCGATACCTACGTCGAAGATGGCTGGCTGCATGCCCGCGGTACCACGCTCGGTGCCGACAACGGTCTCGGCGTGGCGGCGGCGCTGGCGATTCTGGAAGCGGATGATATCGACCACGGCCCGATCGAGGCGCTGTTCACGCTGGAAGAAGAGACCTCGCTGCAGGGTGCGCTGTCGCTGGACGAAGGTTGGCTTGAAGGGCGCTACCTGCTCAATCTCGATTCCGAGGATCGGGGCGAGGTCTACATCGGCTGCGCCGGCGGTGCCGATGTGGTCGTCGATGCCGATCTGCCGATGCGCGGATGCGACGAAGAAGAGGTGATGCGCAAGATCTCCCTGACCGGGCTGGTCGGCGGGCATTCCGGGGCGGATATCCACAAGGAGCGCGGCAACGCCAACCAGCTGCTGGTCCGTGCACTGCGCGGGCTGAGCGATCTGGAAATTCGCCTGGTGGACTACCACGGCGGCACGCTGCGCAACGCCCTGCCTCGCGAGGCATTCGCCACCATCGTGGTCGACGAGCATCATTTGCCGGCCGTGGAAGAGACACTGACCACATTGCAGGCGCTCTATCGCGAAGAATTGGCGGGCGTGGACGACGGCGTGACGCTGTCGCTGTCACCTGCAGCGACCTCCTGCGAAGAGGCCGAAGCGCTGACCGATACCGCCACTCAGTTGCTGGTCGCCGCCCTGCACGCCGCGCCTCACGGCGTCGACCGCATGAGCGTCGAAGTGCCGGGCGTGGTCGAGACCTCCAACAATCTCGGCGTCGTCTCGCTGGAGAACGGGCGTTTCCATCTCTGCGCGCTGGTACGTTCGCTGCGCGATAGCGCGACGCTCAACCTGGCCGACCGTTTCACCGCGCTGTTCGGCCTGATTGGCGCCCAGACGCGGGTCGAAAACGTCTATCCAGGCTGGACGCCGAGCGCCGACAGCACGCTGCTGACGCGCTTCCGTCGCTTGCATCGAGAAGAACTGGGCGAGGATCCGGCGGTCAAGGTGATCCACGCCGGGCTCGAGTGCGGCATCATCGGCGGCAAGTATCCGCAGCTGGAAATGATCTCCTTCGGCCCGGTGATTCGCGGCGCGCATTCACCGACCGAGCGCACCGAGCTTTCATCCGTCGAAGAGTTCTGGAAAGTCCTCAAGGCCCTAGTGGCGGATATAGCCTCCGGCAAGGCCGCCTGAAGCCGACCTGAAGCTAAACATGGCGAGCGGTTCTCTCGTAGCAATTCAAGAGACCGTTCGCCACGGGTGAAAGCCCATTCCCTCAAGCGCCTTCCTAGTATTACACGGTCATTTTCAGTAGCCATCGCACCGAGGGAAACAATAGTTAAGGGGAAATGGAAGACGGGATGATTGAGTTGGTTTCAGCTCAATCTAGCTTCTTGGGTATGGAGTTCGTCCAGCGGATTTGGGCATCACTGTATCCTACTGGGGAAGCTGGGAGACCATTGCCAATTGGAAAAGAATGCAGAGCATCGAGAAGCTCAGCGACTTGCCACCAAAAAGTACTTTAACTTCGGGTTCGTGTTGCGAGATTAAAGCGAGAGTGCTGCATTTAAACAGTCAATAAGGATGCGTATGGCGATCAATTACATCATCTATGCTCTAGGTATGAAGGGTCAAGTGATTGACAGGGTATTCGTTCCTTACCGGGAGAGAGACGGTGGTTTTCCCATTTTCTCTGAAGAGCTTTACCGGAAAAACGGAAGCGACAGGATCCAGAAAGCGGAGAACAAAGTTTCCGGAATCATCGAGGTTGCCGAAGCAATTCACTACATGCGGCAGGGTGGTTATCGCTGGAGACTCAAGGAGTATGAGACTGGGCAATCCAACATTTTCAAACCCGAGCATCTTGTGGTACACGAGCTATGAGTTTGAATAAGGTGGGCACCGCGACGCCAAGCCGCAGTACTTCGTTGGCGCGCATTACTACTGGCTTTTGTGCGAATTGACACCTGATACGTTGCAGGGTACATTTAGGGCATGATCAGAAGCTTCAAACACAAGGGCTTGGCCAAATTCTTCGAGTCCGGTAGTACCGCAGGGATCCAGGCTGCCCATGCAAAGAGGCTTCGGCTTATTCTCGGTAGGCTCAATGCGGCGACAGGCGCCGAAGATATGGATTTGCCGGGCCTTCGACTCCACAAGCTTTCCGGTAATCGGACTGATGTTTGGTCGGTGACGGTAAGCGGAAACTGGCGCGTGACGTTCCGGTTTGAAGATGGAGACGCCGAGATAGTGAACTATGAAGATTATCACTGAGGTGCTCTTATGTTGATGCACAACCCGCCCCACCCAGGTGAAGTCATACGAGAGCTTTGTCTGGAACCCCTTGGCCTATCAGTAACCGCAGCTGCGGAAGCGCTAGGCGTAACCCGAAAAACGTTAAGTGCCGTTCTGAATGGAAAGGCCGGCATTAGTCCGGAAATGGCGATCCGGCTTTCTATTGCTTTTAATACCTCGTCAGAGAGCTGGCTAATCCAACAGTCTCAATATGAGCTTTGGCATGCCGAGCAGCATCGAAAAGATCTTAGAGTCAAGAGGCTAGTTGCCGCATAGGAAAGCGATATCACCAAGTCTCGCGCCGTTTATGGCGCGTTAACTCGCATCAATTCATTTCCATAGACCAGACGCCCAGCAGTTGGGCTGGCCCCATTGTCTGCAAAAGGCGTTAATTCAGGGGCGGTAGTAAAGGCGGTGACAGCCGCTTATCGGTTGTCATTCTCCCCGCTGTTGGCGCGTGTCCTCGCGTACCGCCTCGCAACCTTGCTCAGAGATATATCCCTTCGAGAGCGCGTGCTCCGCCATGCTGACGCTGTCGTGGGCCAGTATCAGCTCGCACCCTGCCTGCTTGACCTCGTTGGCCAGCGCTTCGATCGCGGCATCTCGTTCCGGGTCGTTGTCGACCTTGCGAATGTAGATGGCGCGTACACGATCCGGGTGCGCCTTGACGATTTCGGCGTAGACCTCGGGATCCCGCTGGCCGCTGTCGCCGATGAGGATGAACGGCAGCGTATCGTAGAGCGCCAGCATGTTGTTGATCACATCGGACTTGTGGTCCTGTGCCTTGCGTGGCCAAGGGCGCTTCAGCGTCATGCCCCATTCGCGCAGGAACAGGATCGGCCCGACCGGAATATTGTTCATGTTGAAGAAAGTCTCGAGCACTTCGTAGATGGCCCATGGCCCCCGCGATACGTAGAGCATGGGGCGCTTGCGATTCTCTTCGGCGCCACCGTAGAGCGCGCGATACAGGGCGGAGACGCCGGGAAAGGCCGTGCGTCGATCGGCCTTTTCCATGAACAGCCGATAGAGCATCTTCAGCTTGTTGGCGACACCGGTGTACATCACGGTGTCGTCGATATCGCTGATCACGATCAGGTCGGTGCTGGCCGGTGGAATATAGATTTCGGTTTCGGTGCTGATGGCGTCGTCTTCCGAGACCACCTGCAGCTTGACCGTATGCCAGATCGCGTCGGCGGGAAGCGTGTGGGTGATATCGACATGGGCGTGGAAATAGCCGTCACGGTCGGTGGTGACGGTGGCGTGAGTCGCGCCCATCCGGATATCGACGCGGGCATCTCTGACACCGTGCCTGACGACGCGGCGGGCGACATCGACCAGGTCGCTGGCGACACCGCCTTGCTTCCAGCCCGCCAACCGGCCGGGTTGCCGAAACACGCGACCCATGATGAAGGCTTCCGAATGCGAGCCATAGCCGCGATACGGGTGCACGATGACGCCGCCTTCACCCTTGTCTCCCCGCATGGGGCGGATGAAGATTCGAACCAGTTTCTTGGTGAAATGGACGAGCTTGGCAACGAACAGCCGGGGCAGCGAATTCGATTCCGAAGCGGAATCGGCGCTGAAACGCTCGTGGGATCGCTCTCTGGAACGGCTTCCGGAGCTGTCACCGCCAGCACTGCTACCGGCGCTTTCACCAGAATTGCCACCAGAACTGTCGCTTGAACTATTGGCAGAGGTGTCGGCGGAAATGTCGGAAGAGTGGGGCACGATGAGAGGCAATCCTAGGTTTGGTTAACCGTGAGTATGGGAACTCGGGGGCCATCGTGCAAAGTCTGACGGAGAATCGGGCAAAATGAGGGAGCCTGACGCAAGAACGCCCACCAAAAGGCGGGCGTTCGTTCAGCCATGTCCGAAGACGATCAGGCGTGCTGTTTGCTGTGACGCCCTTCGGCCAGCTCTTCCAGCAGCTTGGCATTGAAGTCGTCGAGATCCTTCGGCGTGCGGCTGGTGACCAGGCCGCTGTCGACCACGACGGATTCGTCGACCCAGGCAGCACCGGCGTTCTTCAGATCCTGCGCGACTGACGGCACCGAGGTCATCTTGCGACCCTTGACGACTTCGGCGTTGATCAGGATCCACGGCGCGTGGCAGATCGCGGCGACCGGCTTGCCGGCTTCGAAGAAGGCCTTGACGAAGCTGAGCGCGGTGTCGTTCAGGCGCAGAGTGTCCGGATTGAACAGGCCACCGGGCAGTACCAGCGCGTGATAGTCGGCGGCGCTGACGTCGCTGAGACTCTTGTCGGCTTCGTAGGTGTCGCCCCAGTCCGTTTCGGCCCAGGCGCGGATGCCCTTGCCGTCCGGCGTGATCACGTGGGTTTCGACACCCTGACTTTGCAGCGCGGCGCGCGGTGCGGAGAGTTCGGATTCCTCGAAGCCATCGGCGGCGAGAATTGCGACACGTTTGCCATTGAGTTGCTGAGCCATCTTGACCTCCTGGTCCTGGTAAATCGGCTCGATAAATCGGCTGGATATATCGGCTGATGTTTCCCTCAATCACAAGCCCATGGGCCGTCCCGGTCCATGTCTCGGCTTACTCCTAAAGTTTGGGATAGTCTGAATAAAGTTCAAGGGAAAATCGGGGCTTTCGATGCCATGGCTTGCGCTGGGTCAATAACTTGCGGATGGTGGCGCCGCAATGGCGTCGAGGTCAGAAGAAGGCAAAGCGATGAGTAAGGCGAAACGATGAATGTAGCGGGGGAGTGGCTGTCGGGCGGCGGTCTTGTCATGGTGTCGCTGCTCGGGTTGATGGTAGTGGTGTTGGGCGTCGGTCTGCTGTGGCAGCGGCAGCGCTGCATGAGCGAGAGGGAAACGCTCCAGTCCCGTTTGCAGGCCAGCGAGGCTCAGTGCCTGCGCCTGGAGCACGAGCTGGCCCAGAGCGACAGCCAGCAGGACGATCTTCGCGAGCGTCAGGCCCAACTTCAGCAGCAGTTGGTCGCCCGCGAACAGCAGCTCGAGGCGCTCAATGAACGTCTGGCCACGCTGCGTGAGCAGTACGGTCGGTTGGAGACCCGCCACGAGCAGCAGCAGAACCAGCATGCCGAACAGCTTCAACTACTCGAGCAGGCGAAAACGCGGCTGGGCCACGAGTTCGAATCGCTTGCCGGGCGCATTTTCGACGAGCGCCAGCGCGCCTACAGCGCACAGAGCCGGGATAGTCTGGAGGCGCTGCTGAAGCCGTTTCGCGAGCAGGTCAGCGGCTTTCGTCAGCGTCTTGAAGAGATCCACGGTCAGGAAGTGCGCGAACGCACCACGCTCAAGGTGCAGATCGATCAACTCGCTTCGCTCAACCGCCAGATCACCGAAGAAGCCGCCAATCTCACCCGCGCCCTGAAGGGCGACAAGAAGATGCAGGGCAACTGGGGCGAGATGATGCTGGAGTCGGTGCTGGAACGCTCCGGTCTGCGGCGGGATATCGAATACCGCCGCGAGGTCTCGATCGACGGCGAGCACGGGCGTCAGCGTCCGGATGCGATCATCTATCTGCCGGACGACAAGCATCTGATCGTCGATGCCAAGGTCTCGCTCAACGCCTATGTGCGCTACGTCAACGCCGAAGACGAGGTCGAGCGCGAGCAGGCGCTACGTGCGCATGCGCAGGCGGTGAGAAGCCATATCGAGTCGCTTTCCGGGCGTGACTATCCGCAGCTGCCGGGACTGCGCTCGCCGGATTTCGTGTTCCTGTTCATGCCGGTGGAGCCAGCCTTTGCGGTCGCCTTCCAGCATGACGAAAGCCTGTTTCAGGACGCATTTTCCCGCGACATCATCGTGGTCACGCCGACCACGCTGCTGGCCAGCCTGCGCACCGTGGCGAGCCTGTGGAATCTCGAGCGCCAGAACGAGAACGCGCGGCATATCGCCGAGCGTGCCGGCAAGCTGCTCGACAAGTTCCAGGGGTTCGTTTCGAGTCTCGAGGATGTGGGCCGGCATCTGGGGCGGGCGCAGGGCAGTTACGATCAGGCGATGGGGCGGCTGTCGACCGGCCAGGGCAGCCTGGTCGGCCAGGCGCTGGCGCTCAACAAGCTGGGCGTTCGGATGAAGCGCGATCTACCGGCGCATCTGACTCGCGATGCCGAGGACGATATCGACAACGAGCCGGGCGAACCGGAAGACGACGACGAATCAAGGCAGGTCGAGGATTCCAGCCGTGATCCCCGGTCGTCTGATGATGGCCCGGCCTCGTAAACGCAGACCGCCGCCCGGGTGGGCGGCGGTCATCGACAGCGATCGGTTCGCGCGGGAGAGGTTCAACCCAGGTAGGCGTTGAGCATCCACACGGTCTTTTCCTGCTCGCGGATGTAGTCGCTGGCCAGAGAGGCGGTGCCTTCGTCATCGGCATCGCTGGCCTGGGAGAGCAGCTCGCGCTGGAGCTCGATCAGGACCTGAAAACCTTCCACCAGCCCGCGCACGCACTGCTTGCCGTCGGCAACCTGCTTGTCTTCCTGGATCTGGGAGATCTTGGCGTAGTCGCTGTAGGCATGCAGCGGCTGGTAGCCCAGGGTCAGAATGCGTTCGGCGACTTCGTCGACCTTGGTCAGCAGATCGGTGTAGATCTCCTCGAACTTGGCGTGAAGCTCGAAGAACTGCTCGCCCTTGACGTTCCAGTGATAGCCGCGGGTGTTCATATAGAACACCTGATAGTTGGCCAGCAATCCGTTGAGTCGCTCCGCGAGCTGCTGGGCGCTGGACGCGTGCAAACCTATCGCATTGGTATCGGTATCGGACATGGTATCTCTCCTGGAAAGTGATGGTGAGAGTGTAACCGGGCGCTCTCCGGAGACCCATCCAAGTGTCGGTATGGCTTGGATAGCGTCGTTCTATCAGGATGTTAAGCGCGTTTCGAAGCGTGTTTCGTACCCATGTATGTCAGGGCAACATGACCAAAAGACAAGTCTCGCGTGAGTTCGTCCCAGGGTGCGTCACCGGTTGGCGCCGACACGCCAGAGCCTGGCCAGCGTGCGCGCGCGATCACTCAGCAGTTCGCCGCAGCGGGCCAGGGCCTCGTCCAGCGTGATCGGGCCGTCCGCCAGGGCGAACGCGGCGGTGATGCCGTGTTCGAACGCGTCCTGCCACTGATCGCCGAGGCGCCCGACCAGAGCGACGGTGGGTACGCCGAAGCGCTCGGCGCGGCGGGCGATACCGATCGGCGTCTTGCCGGAAAGGCTCTGGCCGTCCAGCTGGCCCTCGCCGGTGATGACCCAGTCGGCATCGGCCAGCAGCGTGTCGAACTCAACCTGCTCCATCACCAGCTCGATGCCGGGGCGCAGGGTGGCACCGAGGAAGGCGCGAGCGGCGAAGCCCATGCCGCCGGCGGCACCGGCGCCGGGCAGTTCGCGGAAATCCACGTCGAGTACGTTGGCGGCAAGATCGGCGAAGTGCGCCAGCGCCCGGTCGAGCCGGGCGACATCGGCTTCCGTCGCTCCCTTCTGGGGGGCGAAGATGGCGCTGGCGCCGCGCGGCCCGAGCAACGGATTGTCGACGTCGACCGCGGTCTGCACTTCAAGCTCGGCCAGGCGTGGGTCGAGACCGTCGAGATCCAGCGTCTCCAGGTCGGCCAGCGCAGCCCCGCCCGGGGGAAGCGGCTGACCTTCGCGATCGAGCAGGCGCGCACCGAGCGCGGCCAGCATGCCGGCACCGGCATCGTTGGTGGCGCTGCCACCCAGCGTCAGCACCAGCGACCGGGCGCCGGCATCCAGCGCGGCCAGAATCAACTGACCGACCCCGAAGGTGGTGCTATGTAGCGCGGTACGCTCGCCGCGCTCGAGCTGCTGCAGGCCGCTGGCCTCGGCGAGTTCGACGAATGCGGTGCGCGAGGCTTCGTGCCAGCCCCAGGCCGCGGTGGCTTCACGACCCAGCGCATCCTGCACGGTCGCTGTACGCCGCTCGGCATCCGTCGCCGCCAGCAGCGCATCCAGCGTCCCCTCGCCGCCGTCGCCCATCGGGCACTGATGGAGGGTGGCGTCGGGCAGTTCCTGCCGCAGGCCGGCGGCGATGGCGGCGGCGGCATCGCGGGCGGAGAGCGCATCCTTGAAGCTATCGGGGGCGATGACGATGTTCATGGCATCCTCGGCTGGGAGTGAATCGGGGCGGATTGTGGCTCTGGTCAGCATAACGTCGTTCGCGGTTGGCGGCGACGGGCGCGTCAGGGCGCCGCGATCGAGATGCACACAAGACACGAGCGGGACTTAAGCACGACTTATGCGAGAGACAAGCGGGACTGAAGCGAGACACTAGCGAGACGCAGACGTCGTACCTCCCTGGCGCAGAATGATGGAGGTTCGACGACATCGAAAAGGGGAGGGGACCGTGGATTGGCAGGCGGGAAAATGGCATGCTGAACACTGTTCGCAATCCCTGCGAGGTGGCTGTCATGAACGATCGATTTCGTCGAGCTAGGCGCTGGTCGAGTCTCTGCATCGGGCTCGCGATGTTGAGCGGA
Organism: Salinicola halophyticus; assembly: GCF_003206695.1. Classification (GTDB taxonomy): domain Bacteria; phylum Pseudomonadota; class Gammaproteobacteria; order Pseudomonadales; family Halomonadaceae; genus Salinicola; species Salinicola halophyticus. The sequence goes on from NZ_PZJN01000002.1 coordinate 36,629, forward strand.
TGCCAGGCGCTGTCGGCGCCGGGACCTACCTCGTCGGCGGGCGGCGACGTGCTACCGAGCGCCTGTCGCTGGCCTGCCAGCGGTGACTCGCTCGAACGTCTGCGGGCGACCCGCGACGCCCTCGAAAGCCAGGGCTACGCGATCCTGGACACCGATGCCACCCTGGGCCTGGTCAGCGCCGAGCGCAAGACCGCACAGCCGGGCCTCGGCGCCGTGAACAGCCCGTTCGGGCGTACCGGCTTCTGGGGCGGTTTCGGCCTGGGTGGCCGGCACGGTTATTCGTTAGGTCTGTTCCAGAACTTCGGCGGCGGCTACAACACCGATCCGGTCCAGATCGAGCGTGTTTCGGTGGTGACGCCGGACGCGACCACCCTGGTCGATCGTGACTCGGTGGTGGTCGACTACAACGGCTATCTGATCGATGCGCGCAGCTACAACCAGCCCTCGTTCTGCCAGCAGCTACATCAGGATATTGAATCTCGCCTGAACCAGCCCACTGCGGGAGCGGCCCCATGAGCCATCGTGAAATGACGACACGGCATGACGCCATCAATGGGCGATTCGGTGTTCGACGAATCGTCGGGCCGGGTCTGTTGTTCGGAAGCCTGCTGATCGCAAGCCTGTTGCTGACTGCCTGCGCAGTGTCGCCCCAGGCGCAGCCGAGAAGCATCGCGGTGCAGGCGACCGCCGACGAGACGCTCAAGGCGACACTCGCGATGCTGGCGGAGCGCGGGTTCGTGATTCGTCATGGCGATGGCGACCTGGGCCAGATCGATGCCGTGCTGGCGTCGCGCTCCGGTTACGAGATGCACGCCAAAGTCACCAGCGGTGGCGAACGCCCGCCGGGGCTGGTTCTGCAGAACGGCAATACCTATCTCACCTTGAGCGGTCGGCGCGGCGGGCATCCGCTGGAAGCGGTCGAGCTCGATCCTCTTTTCATCGATGTTCAGAATCGGCTGGGGTTGTTGCCTTGAGAAAATGGACGCTGCTGCGCGGCTGGCGTGGACTGGGAATTGGCGTGGCGATCGGGCTCTCGGCAGGGGCCCCTTCGACGGCCATGGCGCATCCCCATGGCTGGGTCGACCTGAGCGTCGAAGGCGTCTTCGACGGCCAGGGCGATCTGACTGCTCTGCGCCAACGCTGGCGCATGGATCCGTTCTACAGCCAGGTGGTGATGGAGGACATGGCGCAAGTGAAAGGCGAGACCACGATGGCGCAGCGGCTCGACGCGCTGGGTGTCGAGATCCGCAACAATCTCGAGACGAACGATCATCTCACCCATATCACGCTGCACGGCAAGCCGGTGGCCCAGGGAACGGTGACCGATACCAATACCGAATATCGCGACGAGCGCCTGATCTTCAGCTTCGTGCTGCCGTTGGCCAAACCCCAGGCGATGGCGGGGCAGACGTTGCGCTATCGGATATTCGACTCGACCTACTACATCGAAATGCTCCACGAGGCCAATGCCGACGGCTCCCAGCCGCTGCCCAGTGCGCTGACGCTGGAAAATGCCCCTCAGGGTTGCCATACGCGGATTCTCAAGGCCGATCCGGACCCCGATAAGGTGATGGAGGCCTCGATGCTGGATACGACCCAGCAGGGCGAGCCCAACCTGGGCCAGTTCTTCGCCGAAACCGGAGAGATTACGTGTCCCGGTTGAGCGTGGTGGCCAGATTGCTGATCCCGCTGGTCCTGCTGGTTGCCATTGGCATTGCCGGCTATTCGCTGGGGTGGTGGCAACACGTCGCGGTCCAGATCGTGCTCTGGCAGGGCAAGCTCTACCACGCCCTGGTCGAGGCGGTCAGCGCGCTGAATCGCGCGCCGAGTTTCACCACCTGGAGCGTGCTGCTCGGCGTGAGCTTCGGCTATGGCGTCTTCCATGCGGCGGGACCGGGTCACGGCAAGGTGGTGCTGAGTACCTACCTGGCGTCTCAGGGCGGCGCCTGGCGCCGCGCGCTGGGGCTATCGGTGCTGGCGGCGCTGCTGCAGGGCGTCATGGCGATCGCGATCATCGGGGTGCTGGTCTTCGGGCTGGGATGGCTGACCCGGCAGGCGATGGGCAGTATCGATCAGGCTGAGCTAGCGAGCTTCGTGATCGTCTCGCTGGTCGGACTCTGGCTCTGCGTGCGCTCGCTACGCCGGCTATGGCGTTCGCGTCATATCGGCGCCGCCCCGGCGACCGTGCCCTCGGCCTTCACGCCGGTCACGCCCGGCTCGAGATCGAGTCATTCGTCGCTTGGGCCGGTGTTGCCGTCGCGCCACGCCCATCACGGCCATCACGCGCATTGCGGCTGCGGGCACGAACATCATATCGACCCGCGCGAGGCGGGAGACTGGCGGGTGGCGCTGCTGACGGTGCTGTCGATCGGCATTCGACCCTGTAGCGGTGCCGTGCTGCTGCTGGGCGCGGCCGCACTGCTGGATCAGTTCGGCAAGGGCGTCGTTGCGGTACTGGCGATGTCGCTGGGAACGGCGCTGACCGTCTCCTCGCTGGCCTTGCTCAGCGTGCTGGCACGGGACTGGGTCAAGCGTCATCTCAAGCCCACCGCCGCCAGCGGTCAGTGGCAGGCCTGGGTCGGTCTGGCGGGGGGCGCGCTGATACTGGTACTGGGCCTGTCGCTGACTCTGGCCCAGTGGCAGCAGGGACCGGCCGCCGCGCCACCCTTGCTGGGCGGGTCGATCTCCGGTGCCTCCAGCACGCAGCAGTCCGGTCAAATACCCGGTCCGTTTGGCCCTGGGCGAGGTTGACCCGCCGACTCGGCCCATGGGATCGCAGAGCCCTCTAAACGTCGTCGTCTAACGCGCGAGACCCGCTTCTTTTGCCAGCCGAGCGATCTCCGCACGGCGCTTCTCGAGCGCTTCGTCAGTATAGGCTTCGGCGCTGCCCTGGCCCCAGACCGGCCCGGGCCAGGCTGCGTCATTCTGAAAGCGCACGATCACATGGAGATGACATTGCGCCACTACATTGCCGAGCGTGGCGATGTTCAGCTTGTCGCCGCCGTAGTGGCTCATCATCGCCTGCCCCAGCTGGCTCGCTTCCTGCCATAGCGTCGCCTGCTCGTCGGCGCCCAGATCATAGACTTCGACGACCCGCTCGCGCTGGGGAATCAGAATCGCCCAGGGGTAGCGGGCATCCCGACTCAGGCGAACCTGACACAACGCCAGATCGATGACGTGGACGCTGTCCTGCTGTAGGCGCGAGTCGAGGGTGAAAGTGGGCATGAGGCCTCCGAGTGAGAACGATGAATGACGGGGGAAACGCCAGCTCCAGAACCGCTGACGGCGAGTCGGTGACCGGTAGCAGTTTAGACGCCAAATCCGGCAGTTAGACAAGTTGTCGTACGCCTTTGCGCGACTCTCTGCTACCTTGATGACAGGCCGATAACAAAACGGCCCGGATGAGCCACGAATTCATCCGCCCAAACCGTTAAGGAGGACGACACCATGAAACGCCTAATTGCTTTCTCTCTGTTCGCACTGTTCAGTGCCGGTATCCTGGCGGGCTGCAACACCGTCGATGGCGCAGGCAAGGACATCGAGAGCGGTGGCGAAGCCGTACAAGACGCCGCCAGCTGAGTTCGCGACGCCCGATCCCCAGGATCGGGCGTTTCGGTTGTATCGTTAGACTAGCCGTATCGTCAGACTAATCGTATCGTCAGACCGGTCGTTTCGTCAGCACGACCCCCGCGCCAGAAACCCCGCGTCTTCAACCTCACACGTGATATCGTTTCACTGCTTCCCGACGCCCGTCGATGGAATGGAGTGACCTATGACAGCGCCGTTATCCTCTCGCACTGAGAGCCCCTCGCAGGATCCCCAGCGCGAGCTCGATCCGTTGACGGCTTTCGAGGATGCCAGTGGCCTGGCGCACGATACGCTGCCCGGCCCGCAGGAATCGCCCGTCTCCATCGTTTTCAACGATACGGCTTACGCCACGGTACTGGCGACGCCGGATCAACTCGCGGCGCTGGCCGTCGGTTTCGCGTTCAGTGAAGGAGTGATCGATCGCTATGCCGATGTCGAAGCCGTCGACATCGAAACCAGCCGGCATGGCTTTCGGGTCCGCCTGCGGGTCGCCGAGCGGATCGCCAGACGTGCCGGGAGTCAGGCGAGGGCGACGCTATCGACCAGCGGCTGCGGGGCCTGCGGCGTGCAGGAAGAGTCGCAGCTCCTGTTTGGCTTGACCCGCCTGCCGGCCACGACCTTGCCCGAGACGACGACGATCGCCGCCGGGCTGGATGCGCTGCGAAACGAGTCCGCCCCCGGCGTGCATCTGGCTCTAGGGCTGTCCGAAACCGGTGCGATCATGACGGTGGGTCGCGATATCGGCCGCCACAACGCGCTGGACAAGGTGATCGGCGCCAGTCTGATCGCCGGCAACATGCCTGCGCTGGTGATGACCTCCAGCCGCTGTAGTCTGGAACTGGTGCAGAAAAGCGTTCGGGCGCGGATCCCGGCGCTGGCGACGCTCTCGTATCCCTCCCGGCTCGCGGTCGAAGTCGCGCGCAGCTGCAATCTGACGCTGATCAACTGCCATCGCGGCAAACGCCTCGAACTGCTGAGCCGCGGTGACGACTAGAAGTTCGCCCACTCCCCCCGGTTATCCTCAAGCGCAGCGCGTAACGGCCGATACGCTATCCCGTTTGGCGCGCAAGCCCCCGTTCGTCAGGTTATCGACAGCTGAAACGTTAGCGGCGTAATATACTTTGGTATTACGACCAATGTTCATGTCGGCTCCGTTGCTCATCCAGCGCGCGAGGCTTTCCTTGCGCCGATAGCGAATCCCGGTCTTCATCGCCGCCGCACTGCCGTGTGCCGGTGGCGGGCGCGTCTGTCACTGCCATTCCCGTTCGTCACCCCTCGAACGTGTAAGGAGAAGCATGTCCCAGTCCCAGCAGGAATCCAGCCCAGACGTGTCCAGTGCTGATACCACTCAGCCCGATGCGAAGGTATTCGCCTATCACAATCCGGCCGGTGGCTGGGGCGCGCTGAAGTCGGTGGGCAAGCATCTATTGCACAGCCGCTCGCCGGCGCTCAATGCGCGTTCGCTGTTCAAGCTCAATCAGCCGGACGGTTTCGACTGCCCGGGCTGCGCCTGGGGCGATCCGGAGCATGCGTCGTCGTTCGAATTCTGCGAGAACGGGGTCAAGGCGGTGACCTGGGAAGCGACCGCCAAGCGTGTCACGCGGCAGTTCTTCGCCAGGCACAGCGTCAGCGAATTAAAGACTTGGGACGACTATCGTCTCGAGGATCAGGGCCGTCTGGTCGAGCCGATGCGCTATAACGCCGAAACGGATCACTACGAGCCGATCGGCTGGGACGCGGCACTGGACCTGATTGCGGCGGAATTGAAGGCGCTGCCGTCACCGAATGACGGCATCTTCTATACCTCAGGCAAGGCATGTAACGAGTCCGCCTACGTGTTTCAACTGCTGGCGCGATTCTTCGGCACCAACAACCTGCCCGACTGCTCCAACATGTGCCACGAGGCCAGCGGCTCGGCGATGAACGCGGCGCTGGGGACCGGCAAGGGCAGCGTGCTGCTGGAAGATTTCGAGAAGGCGGAAGCGATCTTCGTCTTCGGTCAGAACCCCGGCACCAATCACCCGCGTATGCTGGGCGTGCTGCGGGAAGCGGCGGAACGTGGCGCGACCATCGTCACCTTCAATACGTTGAAGGAGCGCGGGCTGGAGAAGTTCGCCGATCCGCAGAAGCCGTTCGAGATGCTGCATAACGGCAGCCACCGCATCAGCAGCCACTACTTCCGGCCCAAGCTCGGTGGCGACATGGCGGTGGTGCGGGGCATGGCCAAGGCGCTGTTCGCTCGCGATGCCGCCGGAGACGACGTGCTCGACCACGACTTCATGGCCGAGCATACCGCGCATCTGCAAGCCTACCGCACCCGCGTCGAGGCGACCGACTGGGCGACGCTCGAAGACCAGTCCGGCCTGACGCGCGACGAGATGGAGCAGGCCGCCGAACTTTACGCGCGTTCCAACGCGACCATCGCCTGCTGGGCCATGGGGATCACCCAGCACGAGCACTCCGTGGCGACCGTGCGCGAGATCATCAACCTGCTGATGCTGCGTGGCAACATGGGCAAGCCGGGCGCCGGCCCGTCGCCGGTTCGTGGGCACTCCAACGTGCAGGGCGACCGTACCATGGGGATCTTCGAGAAACCCTCGAAGGCCCTGCTGGACGCTCTCGAAGCGCGTTATGCCCGAGCCATGCCGCAGGAATTCGGCGTGGACTCGGTGGCCGCGGTCAAGGCGATGCGTGACGCGCCGGGCAAGGTGTTCATTGGCCTGGGAGGCAACTTCACCCGCGCCATTTCCGATAGCGTCGTCACCGAGCAGGCCATGGCCAACTGCCGGCTGACCGCGTTCATCAGCACCAAGCTCAACCGCAGCCACCTGGTGACCGGCGAGCAGGCACTGATTCTGCCGTGCATCGGGCGTACCGAGATCGATGCCAACAGTGCGGGCAAGTCGCAGCTGATCACGGTGGAAGATTCGATGAGCATGGTGCACGGTTCCGCCGGGATCAATAAACCGGCAGACAAGTCGCTGCGCTCGGAAATCTTCATTCTGACCGGTATCGCCGAACGCTTGTTTGCCAACGATGAGCTCGGTAACGACGGGGTCGACTGGGCCTCGCTGCGCGAGGATTACGACGTCATTCGCGAGCATATCGCCGATGTCATTCCCGGCTTCGTGGACTTCAACCAGCGGGTTCGGCAGCCGCGCGGGTTCTGGCTGTCCAACTCGGTCGCCAGCCTCGAGTTCGCTACCGCGACCGGCAAGGCCGAGTTTTCCGACGACGCACTGCCGCAGGCCGTCATGCACCAGCGTCTGGCGAAACGCGACGGCTGGCTGACGCTACAGACGATGCGTTCGCATGACCAGTACAACACCACCGTCTACGGCTATAACGACCGTTATCGCGGCATCGAGGGCGGCCGTCAGGTGATCTTCCTCAACCGCGACGACATCGCGCGGCTGGGCTTCGAGGCCGGGCAGTGGGTCGATCTGGTCGGTGAGTCCGATGACGGCGTCACCCGACGTGTCGACGGTTTCAAGATCGTCGCCTACGACACGCCCCAGGGCTGTGCCGCCGCGTATTACCCGGAAACCAACCCGCTGCTGCCGTTGGATCACAAGGGCGTGCAGAGTCACACGCCGGCATCGAAATCCATCGCCGTGCGCCTGGAAGCCAGCACGCGACTTGCCTGAGCTTCCGGAACTCATCGAGCTGCAGCGCCAATGGGAGGCGCTGCAGATCGAGCATCCCGAGCTCGACCCGGGCGCGGCTCTGGTGCTGGTGGCGCTTCGGCAGTCCGATGCGCCGAGTGCCAGCGGCGTTTCCTCGGCGGTGCTGTCGCGCCACCTGGGACTCGAACATGCCCTGATCCGGCGCGCGGCGGCCGAGCTGGAGGCCGGCGGTTGGGTTACTGCCTGGCCGGCCGGTGGCGCCAGCCCTGCCTTGCGGTTGATTTTGACACCCACTTGCTGACTCAATGCCGGTATCGACGACTGTCGCGATCATCGCAGAACACGATCACCGTAGAGAGGAAGCCTGCATGTCGGATCATCACCTGAATGGACGAGTCGCCGTGGTCACCGGCGGCGGCGTGGGCATCGGTTACGCCATCGCGCAGGCACTGGCGGCCGCCGGGGCGCGAGTCGTCATCACCTACCGCTCCCACGAGCCGGATGCAGAGGCGCTGGCGGCGTTGTCCGCCAGTGGCGGAGAGACGGCGTTGGCCCGGTCGCTGGACGTCACCGATGAAGCTGCCGTCGAGGATTTCGCGACCTGGCTGAAAGAGGAGGTCGGCAGCATCGATATCCTGATCAACAACGCCGGCGGCCTGATTCAGCGCTCGACCATCGAAGAAATGCCGTTCTCGCTGTGGCGACGGGTGCAGGCGCTCAACGTGGATTCGGTCTTTCTGGTCACCCATCATCTGCTGCCGCTATTCCACGACAACGGTGGGCGCATCGTCACGGTGTCATCGCTGGCCGGGCGCAATGGCGGGCATGCCGGTGCCACGGCCTACGCCACCGCCAAGGCGGCGCTGTTCGGCTTCACCCGCGGGCTGGCCAAGGAAGTGGCGGAGCGGGGAATTACGGTCAACGCGCTGGCGCCGGGCTTCATCGAAGCGACACCGTTTCATGCGACCTTTACCACCGACGAATCCAAGCGCGCCACTATCGACACGATCCCCGCCGGACGCGCCGGCCTGCCCGAAGACGTCGCCTCGGCAGCGGTCTGGCTGGCCAGCGACGGTGCCGCGTTTGTCTCCGGCACCATTGTCGATATCAACGGCGCCCAATACTTTGGCTAAGGGCTTTGGTTAAGAGCGGTGGCTAAGGGTTTTGAATAAAGGGCTTTGAATAAGCGCTACGACTGAGAGCTGTGATCAAGAGCCTTGGTTGAGGGTTTTGGCTGACGGCCCGCTAGTCGAGCGTGGCAAGGAAATCGTCGAGGCAGGTGGCCAGCGCTTCGGGGCGTTCGAGCATCGGGGTGTGGCCAGCGTCGAGGATCTCGAGTCGGGCGCCGGCGATTCCTGAAGTCAGCGCTCGAGCGTGCTGGAGTGAGCGGGCCGGGTCGCGCTCGCCGTGAACGACCAGCGTCGGGCAGCGGATGTCGCCTAACCGTCCCGTGAGATCGAGTCGACGCAGGCTCGTCATGGCGCGGTAGGCGCGTTGGGGGCCTGCGGAAAGCGCGTAGCGGCGCAGCTCGTCGCCGTGGCGAGTCAGTGGTTCTTCACCGATGCAGCGCAGCAGGAAAGTCTCGATGAAGGCTTCTCCCCACTGTGCCAGCAGCCGCTGCGGCAGATCGGGATCGCCATGATGGGCGGCGCTGGCGCCGGTATCGATCAGAATCAGCCCGTCGAGTTCGCAACCCAGCTGTGCCGCCACCTGCAGCGCAACGACCCCGCCCGCCGAGTGGCCTACCAGAACTCGACGATCCAGAACCCGATGACCCAGAACCCGATGGCCGAGCTCCCGTGCTGGCCAGCGGGCGACGATCTCTCCGGCGGCGATCTCCAGGTCGCCATTGCCCGGACCGACGAGCCAGTCGAGCGGCTGCCAGCGCCAGCCGTTTCCAAGCAGTACCGGGTCGAAGATCGTCGGTGACAGCAGCGTGCCGGGCAGCGCCATCAGCGAGCCCGGCATGAGGGTCATGTTGCCATTAGCCACCGATGGCGCCGATCAGCCAGGCGAAGGCGAGCAGAATGATGCCGATGCCCCACGCCCACAGGAAAGTGAACTTGAGATGCTCGCGCAGCTCGACACCGGCCAGACCGATGGCGAGATAGACGCTGGGCACCACCGGGCTGATGCTGAAGCCGGTGTTCTCGCCGATCAGCATCGCGCGGGCAACCGCTTCGACCGGGACGCCGGCAGAGGTGGCGATGTCACGCACGATCGGCATCAGCGCGAAATAGTAGGCATCCGGCGAGAACAGCATGCCCAGCGGCACGCCGAAGAAGCCGACGATCAGATGCAGAACACTGGCCGAGCCATTGGGCAGCAGATCGATCAGCGCAGTGGCCATGCCTTCCGACATCCCCGCGCCGGCCAGTATGCCGAGCAGAATCCCCGCGGCCAGCATCACCAGCGCCATCTGCAGGGCATCGTTGGCGTGCCTGGCCAGTTCCTTGCCCTGCGCTTCCGGGCGCGGGTAGTTGAGCAGCAGTGCGATACCCAGGCCGACCATGAAGCTTGCGTAGAGCGGGAAGGCGCCGGTGAACAGGATCAGCAGAATGATCAGCGTCAGCACCACGTTGGCCCAGTAGCGCCAGTTGCCGATCGGCAGTGCCGTTTCCCGCGGCGGCAACAGGTAGGCGCTCATGTCGCCGCCATTGCCAGCCTGACCGTGGCCGTTGGCTCGATTGTGGCGTTGGGCCTTGATGCCGAAGTAGCTCGCCAGCGCCAGCAGCAGCACCATACCCAGCGCCTGTACCGGGATCAGCGGCAGCCACAGCTCGGAGGCTTCCACGCCGGCCGTGGCCGCTGCGCGCGCCGTCGGGCCGCCCCACGGCACCATGTTGATCACGCCAGCACTCAGCCCGACCAGGCAGAGCAGAATCAGCGGGCTCATGTTGAGGCGTTGATAGAGCGGCAGAAAGGCCGGAATAGTGAGCAGGAAGGTGGCCGCGCCGACGCCGTCGAGGTGGGCGATGGCCGCCACCAGCACGGTGACGATGGCCACTCTGAGCGGCTCGCCCCGGGTACGCTTGATCAGGAAGTTGACCAGCGGATCGAACATGCCGCGCTCGCGCATGATCCCGAAATAGAGAATGGCGAAGATGAACAGCGTGGCGGTCGGCGCGACGGCAGTCAGGCCATCCTTGATGAAGCCGCCGGTTTCGGCCGGGCTAAAGCCCGCCAGCAGGCTGGCAGCGACCGGGACCAGGGCGAAAGCGACCACCGGGGTCAGTCGTTTGAGTAGTATCAGTGCGATGATGCCCAGCATCATCACGAATCCGAGTGTTGTTATCATGATGGCTCCGTGAGTTGGCGTTGTGGGACGCTCGAGCGTCTCTTGGCGTGGTCAGAACAAAGGTGAATGTCGAAGGGCCGAAGTCGAAACCGGTTGAATCGTGTCGAATCGGGTCGCTCAGCCGTCGGGCGCCGGCAGACGCATGCCCAGCAGCAGATAGCTCAGACTCTTGCCGTGGCGGTCGAGCGTCGCACTCTGATTGACGCCGCCTTCCAGTGCGCCCTCGATGACGAAGTTCATGCCATCGAGATGGGGCAGGCAGTAACGGGTCACCTTGCGCGGGTGGCGATGCTCGAATCGTGCCGCTATCGCCGCTTCGCCAAGGTGTTGCTCGAGCCACGCGTAATGGCGGCTTTCGAAGGCGAATACGGCAACGTTCAGCGTGTCGCCCTTGTCGCCGGCACGGGCGTGGACGAAGTCGGCAAGTAAAACGTCTTGGTTCGTCATCGGTGCCTCATTGCCAGGACACGAACGGCGTGACTCGTTCGCGCGCGATCAAAAAAGATTGGGTGCGCAGCGATTCGCCGAGCTGCCGACGCACGCCACCGCCACCGGCCGGCCCGTTGAGATAGAGCGCTTCGAGTTCCTGCAGCGCCGTGTCGATGGCATCACGGTCGCGGTCGACGATGCCCAGGCGCAACCGCACGTCTTCCACCGCCGGGGCTTCCCTCAGGCGCTTTTCCAGCCACTCGCCGCTGCCGTCGTTGAACAGGCTGGCGACGCCGATCAGATCGAAATGCGGCCTCAGCTGCGGCAATCGGGCGCCCAGGCGCTGACGCAGAATCTCCAGCGCCAATTGGGCGCGCTCTACCGCGTCAGGGCCGGCGTAGGAGATGCCCGCTTCACCGAACCACAACCCGCGCAGCCCCAGGTTGCCCTTGAGCGTCGCGGGGGCCGGGTGCCCGTGAATGTCGTGTATCGCGACCCGGTCCGGGCCCAGGGTTTCGAGTTTCGCCCGCGAGACATCGAGCGTGACGTCCGGCGTCAGATAGGCCGCCGGATCGTGAACCTCGTAGAGCAGCTGTTCCTTGACCGTCTGCTCGGTGACGCAGCCACCGCTACCCGGCGTCTTGGTAATGACCAGGCTGGCGTCGCTGCCGACTTCGGCGATCGGGCAGCCAAGATTGGCGAGATCCGCGACGGTCTTGCGCCTGGCATCGGCGAAATAGCCGCCGGTGATTTGGGTTCCGCATTCCAGCAAGTGGCCGGCGGCGGTCGCCACCGCCAGATGCTGCCAGTCATCTGCCGCCCAGCCATGGGCGTGACGCAGCGCGCCGACCGCCATCGAAGGGTCCGCCAGCCGCCCGCCGATGACGATATCGGCGCCGTCGCGCAGTGCCTGAGTGACCGCTTCCGCACCGATATAGACATTGCAGGAGACGACCTCCTCGCGCGGACAGTCGGCGGGAAGCCAGTCGGCCCTCGCGGTCTGGCCGTCGAGCGCGTCGCCCAGATCGTCGCCCATCACGCAGGCGATTTTCGCGTCCAGGCCTTGGGTCTTCAGCTGCCGGCGCAGCCGCTGTGCCGCTGCCACCGGGTTGGCGGCGCCACCGTTGGTGATGATCGGAATGCCGTGTGTCAGGCACGACGCGACGATCGGCTCGAGAAAGGCGAACAGATGCGTGGCATAACCCAGGGCCGGGTCTTCGAGCTTGCGTAGCTGTGCCTCGGCCAGGGTGCGTTCGGCCAGCAGTTCGAAAAACAGATAGCGCGCCCCGTCTCGCTCGGCGAGTGCTTCGACCAGCGCGACGGCGGCATCCGGCCGGTCGCCGGCGAACCCGGCACCGCAGCCGATGTGTGCGTAGCGAATGGATGGAGAAGATGACATGGGGAATCCGTTGAACCATCGATGGCAGAGACAATGGCGCAGGGCGACAAGATCAGGCAAAGCCATATATCTTATGAATTGATAAAAAATATCTATTCGGAAGAGCGATGTTTCATCAACGACAGCTCCAGGCATTCGTGTTGACCGCCGAGATGGCCAGCTTCACGCGGGCCGCGAAGGAAATTCACCTGTCGCAGCCGGCGTTGAGCTACCTGATACGAAAGTTGGAAGAGGAATTGGGTATCGCGCTGTTCGCTCGCAACACTCGCACAGTGATGCTGACCGATGGAGGTGAACTGTTTCTGGGCCACGCTCGGCGAATTCTCGCCGACATGACTCTAGCGTTGGACGAGACTCGCAACGTGCGCGAGCTCGAACAGGGAAGACTCACAGTGGCAGGGCTGCCCTCGGTCGCCTCGTCTCTGCTCCCGCGTACCATTGCCGCGTTTCGCAAGCGCCACCCCAGGGTGACCATTGCCTTGCGCGACGGCCTGGCCGATCAGGTCCACCAGTGGGTACGCCGAGGCGACGTCGATATGGGGCTGGGCTCGCCGCTGGATCAGGATCGCGAGCTCGATTTTCAGCCGCTGTTTCACGACGACCTGATCCTGATCACGCCGCCGCGGGTGGTGAGACGCAGCGAATCTCCCTGGTACGGGCTCGATGAGATGTCGTACATCGCCATGACCCCGGGCTCCAGCGCCAGGCACTATGCGGATCTGGCAATGGGCCATGCCGGCAGGCGGATCGAACCCAGCTGGGAGGTGAGCTTCATGAGTTCGGCGATCGCCATGGTGAGAGCCAAGCTCGGCTACGCGTTGCTGCCGGCGTCCAGCGTCGACGTCTTCAACCTCGAGCAGATCACCCGGTTGCCCATCAACATGCGCGAGCCGCGGGAAATCGGCATTCTGCGGCGCAAGCCACTGCATTCATCGCCGGCGCTGGAGGCATTCGTGCGGCAGCTGCGTAAACAGATCGCGCTGACTGACAGCGGCGAGCACCTGAGTGCCACCGACGACTAGCCGCCAGACGACTAGCTACCAAAAGAATATCGCCGCTCCAGCCGTTCGAACAGCAGGTCGGTGACGATCGCCAGCAGACCGACCAGCAGCGCGCCCTGGATCACGTAGGCGAGGTTGTTGCCGACCAGGCCGGCGATCAACGGCGTGCCCAGGCTCTTGGCGCCGACGGTGGAGCCGATGGTGGCGGTACCGATGTTGATGATCACCGAGACGCGGATACCGGCAATGATCACCCGCATCGCCAAGGGCAGCTCGACTCGACGCAGAATCTGCCAGCGGCTCATGCCGTTGCCGCGGGCGGCTTCGAGCGTGGTATGCGGCACCGTGCCCAGGCCGGCGATGGTGTTCTGGATCACCGGCAGCAGGCCGTAGAGCGACAGCGCGATGATCGTCGGGGCGAAGCCGAAACCGGCCAGCGGCACGGCGATGGCGAGCACCGCGGCGGGCGGGAAAGTCTGGCCGATCGCGGCCAGCGACGACACCATCGGTTCGAACTCGCGCCCGACCGGGCGGGTCACGAATAGCCCGGCGGCGACGCCGATCGTCACCGAGATCAGCGACGACATCAGCACCAGGCCGATATGGGCGAGCATCAGGTTGAGGAAGCTGTCGCGCGAATAGAGCGGGTTGCCGAGATCGGGAAACAGCGCCCGAAACAGCGGCTCGAGTTGACCCATGCCCAGCGTCAGTCCGACCAGCAGCACGATCAGCACGCCCAGAACGCCGTTGCCGGCGGAGGCGGCGCGAAGTCGGCCGAGCCCCTGAGTTGTGCCACTCATGACGCCGGGTTTCCTGCGCTCAGTCCGCTTTCGGCCTCGATCCCCATGATCCCCTGCATGCCGATCTCGGCGATCAGCTTGCCGGCGTCATCGACCACCGGCAGTACCATCACGCGATACCACACCATTCGCGAGAGCGCTTCCTTCATGCTCATCTCCGGCGTGGCGGTCCACTCGGGTTTGACTTCGGTCACTTGATGATCGTCGTCCAGCCGGGCGCCCTCGAGAGCGATCGGCCGGCCGGCGTCGTCGAGTTGCCAGCAGTGATCGAGACCTTTCAGCGTCGCATGGTGCTCGAAACTCGGCTCGCGTTGATACTGATGAACCCAACGCCGGGAGAGCAGCTTGAGACCGAGATCCGCCTGGCCGATGAATTCACGGACGAAGTCGTTGTCGGGCTTCACCATCAGCTCGATGGGCCGGTCGTACTGCACCAGCTTGCCGCCGTTGAGCAGCGCGATGCGCGTCGCCAGCTGAAGCGCCTCGTCCATGTCGTGGGTGACGAATACGATGGTCTTGCCGGTCTGCCGATGCACGCGGCGCATTTCGGCCTGCAGCACTTCGCGGGTAAGCGGATCGACGGCGCCAAAAGGCTCGTCCATCAGCAGTACTTCGGGGTCGGCGGCCAGCGCTCTCGCCACGCCGACGCGCTGCGCCTGACCGCCGGAGAGCTGGTGCGGGTACTTGTGGCGGAATTCGGTCGGGTCGAGATGAAACATCGCCATCAGCTCGTCGACACGATCGTCGATGCGCGACTTCGGCCACTTGAGCAGCTGCGGCACGGTGGCGATATTTTGGGCCACGCTCCAGTGGGGAAACAGCCCGGTCGACTGGATGGCATAGCCGATCCGTCGTCGAAGCTGTTCCGCCGGCAGCTCGGTGACGTCGTCGCCGTTGAGAATGATGCGCCCGCCGCTCAGCGGCACCAGGCGATTGATCATCTTCAGCGTGGTCGACTTGCCGCAGCCGGAGGGGCCGATCAGCACCCCGAATTCGCCGGTATCGAGCGTCAGCGAGACATCGTCGACGACGTTCTTGCCGGCGTAGGTCTTGGTCAGTCCTTGCAACTCGATCATGCGGATCTTCCCTGATTGGGACCCTAAAGTACGCTCAGCGAGTGCCCGGCGGCCGGCTGAGCGTGACCAGAATCTGCAGTGCGAAGTCGGCGATTACCGCCAGCACGATGGTCGGGATGGCGCCCAGCAGCACCAGATCGATGGCGTACTGGCCCAGGCCCTGAAAGATGAAGGCGCCGAAACCGCCGGCCCCGATCAGCGCGGCGACCACCACCAGGCCGATCGCCTGCACGGTGACGATACGCAACCCCGAAAGAATCACCGGCAGCGCCAGCGGGATCTCCACCTGCCACAGGATCTGGCGTGGCGTCATGCCCATGCCGCGCGCGGCTTCGAGCGTGCCGGCGGAGACGCCGGCCAGGCCGGAGTAAGTATTGCGAACGATCGGCAGCAGCGAATAGAGCACCAGGGCGATGATCGCCGGGGCCACGCCGATGCCGCTGACGCCGAGATCGCCAAGCCACGGCACGGCGCGGCCGAGCGCCGAAAGCGGGGCGATGAGCAGGCCGAACACGGCGATCGACGGTAGCGTCTGGAACACGTTGAGCATGCTGAACAGCCCGTTGCGCAGACCGTCGCGGCGATTGACCAGCAGCCCCAGCGGTAGGCCGATCGCCAGGGCCGGGATCAGCGCGCCCGCCACCAGCATCAGATGACGAATCAGCTGATCGACGAAATTCGCTTTCTGGTTGGCGAATTCGCGCATGATCGACAGCGGCGAAAGCAGATCGCCGGAGAAGCAGGCGCCGATCACGGCCAGCACCGCCGCGCCGAACAGCGCGCGTTTGACCAGCCCGAGACGCAGCCGCTGTAGCGCGTCGATGGCGATCAGCGCGCTGACGAACAGCAGGATCCAGAAGGTCGCGCCTTGAGAAACACGTGCGGCCGGTGACGCATCGACCAGCGCGCGGTGGGCATATTCACCGAGCGCGAAAAAATCCAGCCCCAGCAATGACAGGGTGGCGATCAGCGAAAGCCATAAAGAGGTGCGCCGGGGCAAGGGCCTTGCCAATGTCGCGGCCAGCAGCGCCAGCCCGATGAGCGCGAGCGCCGTGAGCTGCCACTCCGGCAGGGCTTGCCACAGCATCATCGGCTGCCCCGAGGACAGCCGGTTGGGGGACAGGCTGGCAAACGGCAGCAGCACGCTGCTGGCGACCGCCGCAATCAGCAGCGTCAGCAGCACCCGGTTGCCGACCAGGCGAGAGTCGGCAGATCGTGCCAGCGTCATGATCGAATCAGTCCAGCAGGCCCTGTTCGACGAGGTAGTCGTGGGCGACCTTGTCCGCCGACAGGCCGTCGACCTGAATCTTGCCGTTGAGCGTCTGCAGGGTTTCACGATCGAGCGATTCGAACACCGGCTTCAGCAGCCCTTCGATCTGGGGATGGGCATCGAGCACCGACTGACGCACCACCGGGGCGGGCTCGTACACCATCTGCACGCCTTTCGGATCGTCCATGACCTTGAGGCCGGCAGCAGAGATGGCGCCGTCCGTGCCGTAGACCATGGCGGCGTTGGTACCGCTGGTGCCTTCCGCGGCGGCGCGAATGGTAGCTGCGGTGTTGCCGCCGGAGAGCACCAGCAGCTGATCTTCGTTGAGCGTGAAATCGTAGGCGCGCTGGAAGCTCGGCAGCGCCGCGTCGCTTTCGACGAATTCGGCCGAGGCGGCCAGCTTCACTTCTCCGCCGTCGCTGACCCAGTGACCGAAGTCGGCCATGGTAGAGAGGTCGTTGTCACCGGCCACGTCCTGGCGAACGGCGATGGCCCAGGTGTTGTTGGCGGGCGCCGGCGTCAACCAGGCCAGCTGGTGTGCTTCGCTGTCGGCGGCCTTGATCTTGTCGTAGCCGGCCTGTTCGTCTTTCCACGCCGGGTCGTCGGTGGTGTCGGTGAAGAAGGCGCCGTTGCCGGTATATTCGGGATAGAGATCGATATCCCCGGCGACGAGTGCCTGGCGCACGATGTTGGTCGGACCGAGCTCCAGCCGGCTGTCGACCGGTAGATCGGCGTTCTCCAGCACGTCGACGATCATGTTGCCGAGCAGAGAGCCTTCGGTATCGATCTTGGAGGCCACCCGAATCGGTTGCTGGTCATCCTGGGCCATGGCCTGACCGATGCCGAGACTGGCGGTGATCGCCGCTGCGGCGACGGAAGTGACGAAATGGGTCGTGAGCGACTGGCGCATGTTGGCATTCCTTTGCGATCGATGAACTCAAGGCTCGATTGTTGCAGAGCAGCCATCGACAATGGCGACTCCCGGTGGCCCGCCGACGAGGCTGGCCTGACTCGTGCAGGTAGAGTCTGAGTTTAGCGGGAGTGCGCCCGGTCGACCAGCCGATGCCGAGCCTGACGCTAGCTGCTAGGCTAGGAGTCATGGTGGGGCGTTGGATGATCCGTTGTCGATTCGATACTTATGCGACATTCTGTTCGACGAGACAGGGCATTCGGCACGGTGTTTTCAGAACAGCGTTTCCAGCAAATCGCATTCAGAAAGTCGTATTCAGAAAGTCGTATCTAAAAAATCGTACTCAACAGGAGCAGGCGATGAAGATTCCCGGCGCGGCAATGATTATCAGCGGCATGCTATTGGCGGGTTGCAGCACCGCACCCGAACCCGATCAGGCGCCGCCGCCACCCGATGTGAAATCGGTTCCTGAAGATGCCTGCGGCGCCCAGAAAGTGGGCAGTCTGGTGGGCGAGATCCTGACGGACGAGCTGCAGGCACGTATCGGCGAGCGCTCGCGCGCCGAGAACATTCGTGTCGTGGAACCCGGCAAGAACTACACCATGGATTATCGATCCGAGCGTCTCAACATCAAGGTCGATCAGCAGCGCAAGATCACCGATATCGCCTGCGGTTGAGACCAGGAATTCGCCAACGCCCGCCTGGGCGGACTGTTGATCGTCTACAGCAGCGTGCGTCGAGGGCCGGCCAATCACCGGCCCTTTTCATGCCCGCATGTCGGGTCAGGCACGCAATCGTTTTTGCGCCAATGTCATCCCCGTGGACGCCACTGGAACGGCATCGGCGGGAATAACGCGCATCGATTGAACGAGGAGTCACCATGCTACGTACCGAAGTCATCACCGAAGGCACGCTGACCTGTTTTCCTTCCGGGCTGACCTACGACGACGGTTCACTCGTCAACGTCGAGGTCTCGGCCGTGGTTTTCGACGGCCAGCGCCTGATTCTGGCCAGCGACAAGCCGATTCCCGGTGAAAGCCGGTCAGCCGCTTTTGCTTTCGATCTGATCGATGGCCTGCCGGATCCGGCCAGCCATCGCTTCCTGACGGCCGAGGCCATTCGGCGCGCCGTCAAGTACGAGGATTTCGCACTGACCGTCGATGGCCGCTATATCCTGGCGACCACCGGTTTCGATCGTATCGATGACGAGAGCCACGATCTCAATGCCTACAATCATCTGCTGATCTGGCCGGTGGGCGACCCGGACCGCGTGCAGGTCGTCGACCCGGATCCACGCGACGGCGTCGAAGGTTCGCTGGAGCTGAGACGTAAGCTCGATGACGCCATCGGCGTGCCCTACTACAAGATCGAAGGGCTGGCGGCAGTGCCGTCGCGGCCCGATCTTGGCGAAGAGAGCGACGGCCTGCTGCTGTTCGGGGTACGCGAGCAAGGACAGGCCCATGACGACTTCGAGTACGTGGCTCGCGTGGTGGGCGTGCACTACCGCATGACGGTCGACGGCAATCTCGAGTTCGTCGACGAGCTCTGCGAGCGCTATCGCTTCCAGCCCTCCGAGTATGCCGGCGTTCGCCATATCTGCGGGCTCTCGAGTCTCGAGTACGACCCCTACAACGATCGTCTCTATCTGATGGCCAGTTTCGAAATCGAGGACGAGGAGGGCGAACAGACCGGTGGCTATTTATGGTCGATGTCGCTGGCCGACTTGAGCAGTGGCGCCAGCCCGTCGATCGTCGAGGACGCCCACGGCGAAGTGCTGGAGTTCGAACACAAGGCCGAGGGGTTGGCGGTGCTCGATACCGAGCGGCTGTTCGTCGCCTACGACAACGATCGCGACATGACGCTGGGCCGGATCGACGAGCGCGACGAACGGGAAGCCTGCGAGGCGCCCTACACGGTGCTTCGGATCATCGACTGAGGCTGCGAATCCTTCTGACGCCATGAGTCTCAGGCTGACGCTCCGGATCTTTGGCTGACGCGTCTGGCTCATCGAGTCGTTGCCTGCGCGTTGCGAATGTACGACAGTCGGCTTTCACGACGTGATTCACAGAGGCAGGACGATGTTGAAGGATTCCCCGCAACACTATGGGTCGGTCACCCGAGCCTTTCACTGGCTGATCGCGTTGCTGGTCATCGCGCAGTTGACCAGCGTGTTCTCCAGCTTTCTGTGGGAGCACAACGCCTATAGTCAGCTGATTTTGCCCTGGCACACGACGATCGGGGTCAGTGTCCTGACCGTGATGGCAATACGCACGCTGTGGGCCCTGTCGCAGCTGTCACGGCGGCCCGCCCATGAAGGGAGACTGCAGCGCCTGGCCATCACCGGGCACGTCATCATGTATGCCCTGCTGATATTGATGCCGCTGTCAGGCGCTCTGATGACCTGGGGCTCGGGTTACGGCATTCATGTGTTCGGTACGGCCTGGTTCGAAGGCGCCGACGCGCCGTGGGCCGCCGGTTTCGGCAAGCTTCACGGCACCTTCGCCTGGCTGCTGTCGTTCATGATCGTGGGGCACATCGTCATGGCGATGTATCACCATTTCGGTCGCCGGGACGACACCCTGCGCCGGATGCTGGGGCGCAAGGATCCCGGCTGACCGTTCGGCTCACGTTCCGAGGCCTATTCGGGGCGGGCGTCATGGCGCGTTCTCGGCTCGCTGAGTTCGCTTTTCCAGCGCTTCACGGCGACCTGCTCCTTGAGCAGTTCCAGCATGTCGATCAGCACCTGCTGAGTGACCCGATCGGTCCTGTCGTCGACCTGCAGCCAGGCATCCACACCGCTGCCGACCAGGTCGGTCATCAGCGAGTGAAAATGCGGCGAGCGCAGCCCGTCGATGGCCTCGTGAACCACGCGGCTGGCGATATCGCTGAGACTGCGTTCGATACTCTCGGCCACGGCATCACCCATGGGCAGACGGCGCAGACGGCGCAGCTCGTCGTTCTCTTCCATCGTTCTGGCCACCAGCGCGGCGACGTAACGATGCACCTGTTGGTGGTTCTCGGCGTAGCCCTTGTTGATCGTTCGCTCCAGACGCGCCGCCACCTCATCGACCAGGGCCGCCCTGCGCGGCTGAATCACTTCGTTCGAGATGCGCTGGGTCAGGTGCTGGCTGTCCCGAATCTCGTTCTGCATGTCTTCCAGCAGATTGATCGCCACACGGTCGGAAATCTCCTCCATCAGCACGCCGTAGTAAGTGCGGTAGAAGCGGTAGAGACGCCAGCGGGTGATGTCGATCACGCCCAGCCGCTGCAGCCGGACGAGCAGCGAGATCACGCGCAGCACACGCAGCAGTCGGAAGCCGGCCAGGGGAATGCAGCCAAGCACGTCGTACCAGTGCACGAACGGATAGAAAAACCACCGCGCGTAGCGTTTCTGGGCGATCGCGATGGCCCAGCCCAGCAGCACGTCGAAGATGAAGATGGCGACGAAGCAGAGATCGATCTCGACGAAATTGGCCCGGATCGTGGTGTCGTAGGCGTCGTGAAGGCCCGGCGCGACAGCTTCGAAGGCGGCGTTGAGCGGCGCGATCAGATAGAGGCTATCGAAAAGCAGCAGTGCCAGGTTGATCGCCACCAGCGCGATGACGGCGAAATCCCAGACCAGCAGCAGTCTCTCGCTGAGCGGGCTTAGCCGCCGTGTGGCGCGTGGATGGCGAGGGTCGGCTTCAGGCATCGAACGTCCTTGTCCGCAAGGGCAGCGTGATCGGTTGGTATGTCGCGGAGATCGACCGTGTCATTGACCGGCCGGGTAGGCCTTGAGATGCGCGGCTACGGCGCTGCGTTCTGCCTCGGCTTCCTGCTTGCGCAATGTCTTGCGTAGCGCGGCCTTCTCGAAGCGTAGCTTCTGGAGCGGCGTGTTCAATTCCAGTGCCGGCACCGGGACCGGGTTCCCGTCGCTATCGACGGCGACCATGGTCAGGTAGCAGCTGTTGGTATGCCGGATCACTCGCTCCTGGATCGACTCTGCCAGCACCTTGATGCCGACCTCCATCGACGAGCGGCCGACGTGGTTGATCGTCGCCAGAAAGGTCACCAGCTCGCCGACATGGATCGGCTGCTTGAACAGCACCTGATCGACCGAGAGCGTCACCACGTAGCTGCCGGCATAGCGGCTGGCGCAGGCATAGGCGACTTCGTCGAGCTTCTTGAGAATCGCCCCGCCATGGACCTTGCCACTGAAGTTGGCCATGTCTGGGGTCATGAGTACGGTCATCGACAGTTCATGCTGTCGAGGCAGGTCATCGGGCGTCACGGTGTCCTCGGAATGGCGGCAAGACGTTATTGTGCGCCACATGTAAGCACGTTTCGCCGCAGCTGCCCATCGATCGGCCCGAACGCCGGCTTCTGCGGTGGGAAGCCGGCGTTCGAAAAGGCGCTACCGACAGCCAGTGGCTACAGCAAGGTCAGTCCCAGCCCGATCACCACGCCGGTGACCACCAGCTGAATCAGGCAGAAGCCCATGATGTCCTTGGCGTTGAGGCCGGCAATGGCGAGAACGGGAAGCGCCCAGAACGGCTGCAGCAGATTGGTCCAGGCATCGCCCCAGGCCACCCCCATGGCGACGCGAGACACATCGGCCCCCAGCGCTTCGGCGGCCGGCAGCATGACCGGAGCCTGGACCGCCCACTGGCCACCGCCGGAAGGGATGAACAGGTTGACCACGCCGGCACTGATGAATGACCAGAACGGCAGCGTGTCGGCGTTGGCGATGGCGACGAACATCTCGGACAGCGACTGCGCCAGACCGGACTGCATCATGATCCCCATGATCCCGGCATAGAACGGAAACTGGATGACGATGCCGGCGCCGCCCTTGATCGCCTCGTTGAGGCTGGTGAGCAGACTTCTTGGCGTCCGATGCAGCACGATGGCCAGCATCAGGAACAGCAGGTTGACGCTGTTGAGGTTGAGCCCGCCGCCGGCGAAGACGAAATAGTAGGCCAGGTAGAGCAGCCCCGGGATACCCACTAGCAGCGACAGCAGCGTACTGGTCTCGAGCCGATCAGCCGGACGGGTGATGGCGTTCGGATCGGGGCTCGGCGGTTCGGCCAGCTGCTCGCGACTGACGAAGACGCTCTCCTCTTCCGGCGGCAGCATCCAGCGATTGATCAGCGGCATGATCACGAACAAGGCCGCGACGATGATCAGGTTGTAGGCGGCGAAGATCGTCTGCGAGGTGGGGATGATACCGATCTGGTCCTCGCTGAAATGGCCCGGCGTGGCGATGGTCAGCGGAATCGAGCCGGCAAGACCGCCATGCCAGACCACGAAGCCGGAGTAGGCGCTGGCGATCAGCAGGCGGTAGTCGACCCGCACCTGGCGTGCCAGCGCCTTGGCGAACAGCGCCCCGACGACCAGGCCGAAGCCCCAGTTGATCCAGCTCGCGGCCAGCGACACCAGCGTGACCAGAATGATGGCGCGGGCCGGAGTCCGGGCGGTAGCGGCAAGTCTGTCCAGCAGCCGCTTCAGCGGCGGCGAGTTGGCGAGCATGAAGCCGGTGATCAGGACCAGCAACATCTGCATCGAGAACGACAGTAACCCCCAGAAGCCGTCGCCCCAGTACTGAATCACCGCCAGCGGCGTCTGCTGTTCGAACAGCATGGCGGCCAGCGCGGCGATGATCGTCAACAGCAGCACGAAGATATAGGGGTCGGGCAGATAACGCTCGACCAGCTTGACCGCGGGGCGGGAAAGGCGCTGCAACATGGCGTGGGATCTCGTCGGGTAACCGTTAGCGCGAGCCTACCCGATCCTTCCCGGAATCATCAGTCAACCTTGGTCTAGTGGCTTGATTCCGGGGAGATTTCGCTCCCGTGTTCCGGTGACCAGCGCGTTTTGCGATAGCGCAGGTAACAGAGCCCGAGCGAGGCCGAGCGGATGAAGGTGAAGAACAGAAACGAAAACCACAGGCCGTGATTGCCGTAGTCCTGGGTCAGCCACCACATCGGCAGGTAGCAGGCGATCGCCAGCCAGACGGTATCGCGCATGGCGCGGCTCTCGGTGGCGCCGATGAAGACGCCGTCGAGCAGATAGCTCCACACCGCCAGCGCCGGCATCGCGATCATCCACGGCAGGTAGTCGGCGGCAGTGGCGCGAACTTCCGGCAGGTCGGTGAGCAGCGATATCAGACCGTCGCCGGCGACCGCGAACAGCAGCATCGAAGCGCCCGCGACCAGCAGCGACAACCTGCCGGCGGCGCGCACGGCGTCGCCGAAGTCGTGCCAGTCACGCCGCCCTACGGAGCGCCCGGTGAGCGCCTCGGCGGCATTGGCGAAGCCATCCAGCGCGAACGAGGTGAGCATGATGAATTGCAGCAGCACGGCATTGGCGGCGAGCACGGTATCACCGAAATTGGCACCCTGGGCGATGAAGAATGCCTGGGCGAACAATAGTCCCAACGTGCGCACGAACAGATGCTGGTTGACGCGAATCAGCGCCGAGTAGCGCTCCCATACCCACAGCGCCTGGCGTGACAGCGACCCGCCGAGATCGCGGCAGTGCACGGCGACCCGCCACAGCCCGAAGGCCAGGGCGCTGTAATCGGCAATCAACGAGGCCCAGGCCACGCCGTCGCTGGCCAGGCCGAAGCCGACCACGAACAGCAGGTCGAGCACGATGTTGACGCCGTTGGTGAGCAGCAGAATCGCCAGGGTGATCCGTGTCTTCTGCTGGCCGATGAACCAGCCCAGGATCGCGTAGTTGGCCAGCACCGCCGGCGCCGAGAAGATACGAATGTGAGCGTAGCTGGCGGCGAGCGACATCGCCGCTTCGCTGCCATCGAGCAGCCACAGGCCGAGATCGATCAGCGGTTTCGACAGCACGATCAGCGCCAGCCCGATCAGCGCCGCCATCACCAGCGACTGCGCCAGCAGCAGCCTTACGCCGCTGTCGTCCTCGCGACCCATCGCCTGGGACGTCAGCCCGGTGGTGCCCATGCGCAGAAAACCGAAGCCCCAGTAGAGAAAGCTGAACAGCGTCGCGCCCAGCGTCACCGCGGCCAGATAGCGCGAATCCGGCAGGTGACCGACGACGGCCGTGTCCACCAGACCCAGCAGCGGCACGGTGATATTGGAGAGGATGATCGGCCAGGCCAGCTGCCAGATGTGAGCGGTGGTGTAGCGTCTGATCGGGTCGGGGCTTTCGCCATCAGGGCGAGCGTCGGGTTGAGCCACGCGTTCCTTGCCTCTTTTCAGTGCCGATGGAATCCGGTGCCTCGATGAAGATGTCAGCGATTTGCCGTCAGAGAGCCAACAGAACAACGCCGCCAAGGAGGCGGCGTTGTAGAAAGTCAGTCCAGATCGACGCTGCGGGCATGAATCGTCAGGCGGCAGTAATGATCTTGTACTTCTCCATCAGCTGATCCTTGCTCTCCTCATGCTCCGGGTCGAGCGGAATGCAGTCGACCGGACACACCTGCTGGCACTGCGGCTCGTCGAAGTGGCCAACGCACTCGGTGCAATGGTTGGGATCGATGACGTAGATCTCTTCGCCCGGCGAGATGGCGTCGTTGGGGCACTCCGGCTCGCAGACATCGCAGTTGATGCATTCATCGGTGATCATCAGGGCCATATCAATGTCCTCCTGACGGTTGGTCGCCGTCTGCCGCGAATCGTCGCCGCAGGGCCTCGGCCACGCACGGCGATACATGTTGGGAAACGTCCCCGCCGAGGCGCGCGATCTCGCGCACGATCGTCGAGGAGATATAGGAGTTCTCGATCTCCGGCGTCAGAAACAGCGTCTCGACGTCCGGCGCCTGGGCGCGATTCATGTTGGCCAGCTGCATCTCGTACTCGAAGTCCGATACCGCCCGCAGCCCGCGCAGAATGATGCGTGCCCGCTGCTGGACCAGCAACTCGGTGAGCAGGCCATTGAAGCCGATCACCTCGACGTTGGGCCATTCGGCAACGACCTCGCGGGCCAGCACCTCGCGCTCGTCGAGCGACAGCGTCGGCTCCTTGCGCGGGCTCTGTGCAACGGCGATCACGACCTTGTCGAAGATCCGCGCGGCCCGGTGAATCAGATCGCGATGACCGTTGGTGATCGGATCGAAGGTGCCGGGGTAGACGACGATATTGTGCATTCAAGGCACTCCGCGCTCGTATTCAGTCCAGTGTACCGAAAGGATTGTCGACCTTCAGTGACACCGGGTTGGCGTAACCGGGGATGCGGATCGAATCGCGACCGACTTCCAGCTCCGGCCCCTCCAGAACGCCCTCGCCGAAGCGGTAGATGACCTCGAACCGGCCGGCATCGGCGGCAGCTTCATAGCGTGCCGCGGCGGCGAGCGTCTGTTCGCGACGATGGCGCCAGTCGTCGAGCGCACGCTGGCCGTGGCGTTTGGCCAGCAGGCGCTCGGTCACCTGCGGCGACAGCAGCAGGCCGGTGGCGTTGTTGCCGCCAAAGCCCTTGGCGTTGATGAAGCTGCAGTCGGCCTCGAATGCCAGCGGCTCGCGGAAGAAACGCAACCGCTCGGCATGGACGTCGTCGGCGACTGCATCGAGCGTCGGAATGCCCGGCACCCAGCCGTGGGCGAAAGTCCCCAGCGCACTGGCGATCTGATCTCCGGCGGCGCTGCCCTGTGAGTGGCCGATGAATGCCTTGATCGCGGCGACCGGCCAGTTCTCGATACCGTTGGCCCGCGCTACCTGATCGAAGATATGCGACTCGGTGGTGCGGTTCTTCGGCGTGCTGGTGCCATGGGCATGAAGATAGCTGCGCTGGCGGACGCTTTGCTCGCCGAGAATCGACGTGGCCAGCGCGACCGACTTGCCCAGCGTCAGGTAGTTGCCGATGCCGGGAGCGGAGATCGAACGCTTCCAGCCGTCGGCGTTGACGTTGACTTCCGGCACCGCGGCGAGGATCTGTGCGCCGGTCTCGAGTACCAGCGAATCGTCCATCAGCAGCACGAACTGCGAGGCTTCGGCGATGGTGAACCCGCAGTTGCGCGCGAACGGCCGACAGGCCCGCTGATAATCCTCGTCGGTCAGCAGTTCCAGCGCATCCAGCGCCATCAGGCTCTGATCGTCGGCCAACGCGCTCATGGCGCGGAACCCTTCGATGATCTCCGGCGTGACCGGCGCATCGCTGGTGCCGACCATGACGATCCGTCGGCGGCCCTGGCGAATATCGTCGATGCCCAGGCGCAGATTGTAGAGGAAGGTAGCGCAGGCGCCCTGGATCGCGCCGGTGGCACCCACGCTGCCGAGCACGTAGGCATTGAGAAAGTCGGCCGGCATCTGGCCGTAACCCAACGGCATCTGCTTGGAAGTGGTGCGGCTTCCGGTGACGAAACTCTTGAGCATGCCGCCCCAGCCGGCATCATCGAGCTGGCCGATGGAGTTGCCGGCGTAGACCGCAATGGCGTCGGGATCGACTCGCTCGCGCAGCGATTCCCAGTCGAGGCCGCTCTGGCCGAGGCAGTCGCTGACCCCGAAGATCGCCATCGACAGGCCGCGCGGGTGGTGGACACTGCGATAGAAAGTGTCCGGCGCGAACCCCGCAGGCAGGCACCCCGCGGCGCGTACCAGTGCCTGACGCCGTTCGGGCAGCAGCGCATCCAGCGTGCCGGCGGGAACGCTGACCTCGATCGTCTGCTTGTCGAGTTCGCGAATCTCCCAGCCCTCGGGCAGCGGTTGCGGCAGCTGCCGGCGCGAGGTCGTGAAACGCATCGGCTCCGCAAGCGTCAGTCGCATTTCGCGGTTGCCGGGAATCCCGGCTTCCCGAAAGGCGTCGTCCTCGATGCGTCGAATCAGCGTGTGCTTGAGAATGGATTCGCGATAGCGGGCGACGACCGCCTGTTCGCTCAGCGTTTCCCCATCGGCACCGAGCCACTGACCGTTTCCTTGCGGCGTGATCAATTGCATCAGGGTGGCCAGGGCGACGAGCGTTTGCGTCTGCTCGGCTTCTGGCAGAACGTCGAGAATCGTACGGCGGTAGGCTTGGTGCCCCGAGGTTCTACCCGCGGCGTTGACGCCGCCCATACCGACGATTACCGGTAAATGTGACAAGCCACGTCCCTCGTGAACATTGGGGGCAATCGGTAACGCATGGCATGGAGAGAACGCGACTGCGATGAAAAGGCGTCTCCCGCCGAAGGCGCGCCGTCGCCGACTCGCGGTCGGTGACGGTACCCCTGAGCTGGCAAGGAAGAACTCTCGAGAGAGCCTGAGCCGGCGCAAGGCAGTGACCGCGCATGCCATCGAAGGCCGTATTGCCAGAATTGGCTGAATGTGGGCAGGGATGATACACCTGCGCGCGCGCGGCGTCATGCCGCGCAGAGTAAGTGATCATGCCGCCACGGCTGCGGAGGCCGGCGCCGGGCGCATGTCGATGCCCCAACGGCGCGAATGCTGATGTCGAGGCTGATGGCGAGACTGATAGAATGCGCGATCCGTCGTTCGCCGGTAAACGGCATTCATCACTCTACGGTAGCCATCATCCTACGGTAGCCATCATCCTACGGTAGCCATCATCGACGGTACTCATCATCCAAGGTACTCATCATTCAACGGTATTCGCCATGCAAGCGTCTTCCCGCGCCATCACTTCCAGCCAGCTGGGGCCGCACCAGGATCTGATACGCCGCGTTCAGCGAGCTCGCGACGGCGAATGGCAACGCCCGCCGGCGGCGCACACGCGCGATGCCTTCGATGGGGCGGGCCGCTGGCTGGCGGCGCAGGATAGGCCGCTGATTCTCGATGCCGGCTGCGGTGTGGGCTTATCCACGCGGCGGCTGGCGCAGCATCATCCGGACCACGCCGTGATCGGCGTGGATCGCAGCGAACAGCGGCTGTCTCGCGATCACGGCGCGTTGCCGGACAACGCGCTGCTGGTGCGTGCCGACCTGGTCGATTTCTGGCGCTTGGCACTTGCCGCCGAATGGCGCCCGGTCGAGCATTATCTGCTCTATCCCAACCCGTATCCCAAGAGCACGCAGCTCAAGAAGCGCTGGCACGGGCATCCGGTCTTTCCGGCGATACTGGCGCTGGGGGGGCGGCTCGAACTGCGCTCCAACTGGAAAATCTATGTTCAGGAGTTCGCGCTGGGGGTGGAAACGCTCTGTGGCGTCGATGGCGAGCTCACTGCCTTCGTGCCGGGGGATTCGACCATGACGCCGCTCGAGCAGACTTTCCTGACGCCGTTCGAGCAGAAGTATTTCGAGAGCGGCCAGGCGCTGTGGCGCTACTGCGTTGATCTGACGGCAACCGTTGTCGACTGAACGGGGTATATATCGTATTAACATCACGCCAGGCATCGCATCCGAACAGCGTTAGTTGGTACGCTCTGGATCAGTTTGGCCCTCATTTTTCTTCGGAGCGAGCATCCCATTATGCGGCGATGGCTAGGTCGTGGTTCTGTGTTTATCGGTGCGTTGTCCCTGTCCGTCGCCTCCTTCGTCGCCCAGGCGGCCGGATTCGATCATGTCGGCCGGCTGGCTGACAAAGGCTTCGCGGTCAGTGCTCAGGCGCGTCTGCTCGACAGCGGTGAAGTGCTGGGCGCCATCAATCCGGCGCAATCGCTGTCGCCAGCTTCGGTTACCAAGCTGTATACGGCGGCGGCCTCGCTGGACCGCTGGGGACCCCAGCATCGTTTCACCACGCGTTTCGTCTCTACCGGCGCGCTCGACGGCGATGGCGTGCTTCATGGTGATCTGGTGCTCGAGGGCGGCGGAGACCCGGCGCTGACCTCGGAGGCGCTGTGGCAGTTGATTCAGAAACTGCGCGAGCGGGGTGTCTCCAGCGTCGACGGCCAACTGGTGGTCAGCCAGGCGCGCTTCGGCCCGGTCAGCTGTATCACGACCGATCGCTGCGATACCCGGACGGAGGGCACCAATGCCTACGCCGCGCTGCTCTCGTCCGCTGCCATCAACTACGGCAACTGGTGTGCCACGGTGATGCCGGGCGTCGTCGGCCAGCCGGCGCGAATCACCAGCTGTGACACGGTGGCGCCGACCATTCGCATCGAGAACGACGTGAAGACGGTGGCGGCCGGCGGTTCGGCCAGCCTCTATGCCAAGCGAGTGACCGACAGCCAGGGCGATACGCTGCGCGTCAGCGGGCAGATTCCCGCCGGCAGCTATCCGCGCCCGGTCTACAAGGCGAGCTCGGATCCGGCCGACCAGACCGGCCAGACGCTGTTGTCGCTGCTGCGCCAGTCCGGGATTCCGGTCAGCGGCGGTTACGCGGTCAGCCGTCAGGCGCCGCCGGCCGCGGCGCAGTCGTTGGCCGCCGTCGAAGGCAAGCCGCTGCAGGAGCTGCTGCTGCGCACGCTCAACTATTCGAACAATTTCATGGCCGACACGCTGGCGCTGGATCTGACCTCCGGCACGCAGCAGGGGCTGCCCGAAGCGGGGCGCGCGCTGGAGCAATTCGCCGCCGGCCTGCCGGGACATGGCCCGGTCACCTTGCACAGCGGTAGCGGCCTGACACCGGAAAACCGTGTTTCCGCCCAGAATCTCAATGCGCTGCTCGGTGCGATGTACGGCCGCGCGTCGCTGTTCCCCACCTTCGTCGCCGGCATGCAGGTTCCGACCAACGGGCCGATGCACTTCATCCGCCGCGGCAGCCAGACCTTCCAGGATCACGTGATGCTGAAGACGGGGACGCTCAACGAGCCGGTGACGGTACGCGCCATTGCCGGTTATTTTCGAACCGAGAGCGGTCGCTGGGGCAGTTTTGCGGTACTCGTCAACGGCACCGGGTCGACGCCGTATCTCTCCTGGCGAGAGACGCTGCCGATGATCTCGGACGATCTGACCGCGATGATCGAACGCCACTAGGCGCTGTCTGAAAAGTCGACGACCGTCGGGCGATCCGCATTGCCGGCGCGATCGCCCGCGCGAGATACGTTTTCATCCGTTGTCCACAAGAGGAATGCCACCGTGCTTTCACGTTTTCCCCTGCTGACCGTTAATGCCGCTCTGGCCGCCACCCTGGCCATTTCCGGCTGCGCCACGAACCCCGGCGGCAGCGATACCCAGGCCGTTGCCGATACTCAGGCGGCTGGCGACTCGCAGGCCGCCAGCGAGGCGCTGGTCGGCACCTATTGGAAGTTGATGACGCTCGACGGCAAACCGGTGGCCGTCGCGGACAATCAGCGTGAAGCGCATCTGGTTCTCGACGGCCAGGGGCGTGTGACCGGTTCGACCGGCTGCAATCGACTGATGGGCAGTTACATGCTGGAGGCCGATGCACTGACCTTTTCTCAGCTGGCCTCGACCCGAATGGCATGTCCCGCGGAGATGATGGCGCTGGAGCAGGCCTGGCTGGCGGCGCTTTCCGACACCGCGCACTATTCGATATCGGGCCAGCGATTGGTGCTCGAGGATGCCAACGAGCAACCGCTGGCCGAGCTCAAGGTCAACGCGCTGTATTGAACTGCACGGCGAACACCGACCCGACGACGAGAACCGAACCTTGACCCTGATCGACTGTGAGTTCGGCCGGCACGGCGATGCCGTGCTGGCGATCTTCAACGATGCCATCCTCAACACCACGGCGCTCTACGAATATCAGCCGCGCACCGCGGCGTTCGTCGAGGGCTGGTTTCAGGCCAAACGCGATGGCGACTTGCCGGTCATCGGCATGCTCGACGACGCCAGCGGCCGATTGATGGGCTTCGCCAGCTACGGCCCGTTTCGCCCTCATGCTGCCTATCGCTACAGCGTCGAGCACTCGGTCTACGTGGACCGGGATTTTCGCCAGCGCGGTGTGGCCAGACGACTGATGACGGCGCTGATCGAGCGCGCCGAGACCCAGCAGTATCACACCCTGATCGGCGGCATCGACGCCTCCAATGCGGCGAGCATCGCGCTGCATGAACAGCTGGACTTCAGCCACGCGGGAACCGTTCGTCAGGCCGCCTACAAGTTCGATCGCTGGCTCGATCTGGCGTTCTATCAGCGGATCCTGTCGACGCCGGGGAATCCCTGCGGGGGCTGATCAGGGCGTGTCGCCACTCGACGCCGACGGGTCCTGGTCGCTCTCTTCGGACTCGGCGTCGTCACTGATGGCGTCTGTCGGGGTGCTGGGAAGGGCATCGGAGCCGATCGCCAGCTTGTCGGCGTCGGCCATGTAGACCTCCTGGCTGCTGCGCCGGAACAGGCAGAGTTCCTGCCCGGCCTGGCCGTTCATGTGTTTCTGTGGATAGTGACCCTGGATCAGCAGTGCCGTCATCCCGGCTTCATCGTCGAACAGCACCGGGTCGCCCGCTGGCGCGGCGTCCGGAAACTGGCTGGCGTCCTGGCACTGTTCGATGACCGCGCGGTCGTGCTCTTGCCACGCGGCATCGCTGGAAGCGCTGGCGGAGCCGGCCAGCGGCAGCAGCGCCGCGGCCAAGAAAAGAGGGATGAGCTGCAATTCAGAACGACGCATGGGGCGTTCCCTGTTCCGGTGTATTGAGGTGCCGATGCGCGTGGCCCGTCTGTCAGGCGGGCGGATCCGTCATCGGACGTGAATCTTTTCATGGGCCGCCGAGGCCCGTCATTGGAGTATAGACCCCGTATGGCGTTCCCCGTTGCGTTGCTGTTTCTGGCCGTGGTGTTCTCGACGTCGGTGCTGTCCGGCGTATTCGGCATGGCCGGCGGCTTGGTGCTGCTGGGCTTTCTGCTGGCCTGGCTGCCGGCGGCGACGGCGATCGCGGTGCATGGCGTGATCCAGCTCACCGCCAACGCCTCGCGGGCCTGGCTGTCGCGACGATTCATCGAGTGGCGAATCGTCGGCATGATCGCCTGCGGGGTATTGATCGCGGCGGCGCTGCTGACGCTGGTGCGCTATTCGCCCAGCGAGACGGTGGTGCTGATCGTGCTGGGGCTGATGCCGGTGATGGTGTGGATTCCCAAACGCTGGTTCCACTTCGATGTCTCGCGGCCAGGCCATGCGGTCATGTGCGGCCTCGTCTCCGGCGGCCTGACCATCGCGGTCGGGGTCTCGGGCCCGACCATCGATATCGGCTTCATCCGCACCCAGCTCGACCGACGCACCGTGGTGGCGACCAAGGCCACCATCCAGGTGATCGCGCACAGCCTCAAGATTCTCTTCTACTGGCAGGCGGCGATGGCGATGGACAGCGGCGAGTGGGGCTGGGTGGCGCTGGCGATTCCCTTCGCTTTTCTGGGCACGCGCACCGGCAATCTGGTGCTGGCGCGGCTCACCGACGACGGTTTTCGCTACTGGACACGCTGGATCGTCACCGTGGTGGGCGCTTATTACCTGATTCGCGGGCTGATGAATCTCTTCGCCTAGGTCTTTTCATACCGCTGCGCTTGGGTCTGTTTCTATCGCTGCGCTGGGGTCTGTTTCTATCGCTGCGCTTGGGTCTGTTTCTATCGCTGCGCTCAGCTCTGCGATGGGCTGACGCCGAAATAGCGCTTGTACTCGCGGCTGAACTGCGAGGTGCTGCGATAACCGACATCGGCGGCGGCGCGAGAGACGTTGATGCGCTGCTGGCCGAGGAGAACTCGCGCCCGGAGCAATCGCAGCCGTTTGAGATACTGCACCGGCGATAGCTGCGTGGTGCGTTTGAAGTGGTGATGAAAGTGGGAGGCGCTCATGTTGGCGCGCTCGGCGAGCGTCTCTACCGTCAACGGCAGCGCAAAGTGGCGATGGAGATAGTTCAACGATTCGGCGATGCGCGCGTAGTGGCCATGCTGCTGTACCAGCTGGCGCAGGGACTGCCCCTGCGGGCCATTGAGCGCGGCGAACAGTACCTCCCGCACCCGCCCCGCGCCGAGGGCCCGGCTGGCGTGTTCGTCCTGCAGGCACAGCGCCAGGCGTTGCACGGCTTCCGCCATGGCGTCGTCGAGTGCGACCGCCGCCATGGGCTCGGGGGCGCCACGATCGACACCGGACGGCGCGGGCAGATGATGCACCAGCTCGCTCAACGTCAACGGGTCGACGGCAATCGAGATACCCAGCAACGGCGCATCGGCGCGGGCGAGCGTTTCGCACTCGAACGGTAGCGGCATCGCCTGGACCAGATAGTTGCCGGGTCCATAGTGAATGACCCGGTCTCCCAGATAACCGATCTTGTCGCCCTGGGCGATGACGAATATCCCGGGTTCGTAGATCAACGGCGTGCGCGGATGGCCGCATCCGGAAGCGATCAGTCTGACGCCGTCGATGGCGGTCTCGGAGAAGCCGTCGGCCGTGGCCAGCGGCGCCAGCGTCCGGGCCAGTCGCGAGGCCCAGGACACGTTAGGCCTCGAAGCGTCGACAGACGGATTCGTAGGGCCGCGGTGGAGTCGGGATGGTTCGGAAAGGCGATCGAGCATGACGACCTCGCGCTGATGAGGATAGACAGGTTCAGCGTATTGTGCATGAGTCCGGCCGGACAGAGGTAGTGGCCTCCTGGATTGAAGAGGATCGAGCAGACGTTGCAGAGGAAACGGCATGGCCGCCGAGCGAGTTGTCGACCACACTGGGCGCACGATCCATTCATTCACCCATCTTTCATGGGGAGTCATCCAGATGACACAAGCTACCGCCGCGCCCTCCAAGGGTTACGCCGCACATTCCGCCACGTCACCGCTGGAAGCCTGGGATTTCGAGCGCCGCGCACCGCGGCCGGACGATGTCTCCATCGACATTCTCTACTGCGGCGTCTGCCACAGCGATCTGCACTTCGCCCGCGATGATTGGGGCATGGCTTCCTATCCGGTGGTGCCGGGTCACGAAATCGTCGGCCGCGTCACTGCCGTCGGTGACGACGTCAATCAGTACAAGGTTGGCGATCTGGTCGGCGTCGGCTGCATGGTCGACTCGTGCCGCCAGTGCCAGGCTTGCAACGACGGGCTCGAGAACTACTGTGCCGAAGGGTTCGTGATGACCTACGGCAGCCCGGACAAGCATGACGGCACCCTGACCCAGGGCGGCTACTCCGACAAGGTCGTGGTCAGCGAGCGCTTCGTCGTGCGCATGCCCGACGGTATCGATCTCAAATCCGCTGCGCCGATCCTGTGCGCCGGTATCACCACCTATTCGCCGCTCAAGCACTACGGTGTCAAGCCGGGCGACAAGGTTGGCATCATCGGCATGGGCGGCCTCGGCCACATGGGCGTCAAGCTCGCCAAGGCGCTGGGTGCCGAAGTCACGCTGTTCACCCGTTCCGAGTCCAAGAAGGCCGAGGCGAAGAAGCAGGGCGCCGATCACGTGGTGATCTCGACCAACGAAGATGAGATGGGCGCGATCACCGAGACCTTCGACTTCATGCTCGACACGGTGCCGGTCCAGCACGACATCAACCCGTATCTCAACGCCTTGAAGCCGGACGGCACCCATATTCTGGTCGGCCTGCTCGAGCCGCTTGATCCGGCGGTATCCGGTGCCAATCTGGTGTTCCGTCGGCGGGTGCTGGCGGGTTCGCTGATCGGCGGCATGCCGGAAACCCAGGAAGTGCTCGATTTCTGCGCCGAAAAAGGCATCACCTGCGACGTCGAGATGATCAATATCGATCAGATCAACGAAGCTTGGGAGCGGATGCAGAAGGGCGACGTGAAGTACCGCTTCGTGATCGACATGGCCTCGATCAAGGACGCCTGATAGTTACGAGCTACGAGCTACGAGCTACGAGCCTGCGCCGAGTTTGGGGCGCTGTAGAAAGCAGCTACGGGCTAAAAGCTAAAACCTGACGCCGGCTTCGGGACGCCAGAAGAAAATGCCAGCGACGTTCGTCGCTGGCATTTTTTGTACCGGAAACTTCACTCTGATTTTCGCGGCTCGCGGCTCGCGGCTCGCGGCTCGCGGCTCGCGGCTCAGGGCTGAACCCTCACCAACCCTTCCTGCGCCGTCGATGCGATCAGCCTACCCTCGCGATTGTAGAAGCTGCCGCGCGCGAAGCCGCGCGCGCCCCCCGCCCACGGGCTTTCCATGACGTAGAGCAGCCACTCGTCGACTTTCGGGTCCTCGTGGATCCACAGCGCATGATCCAGGCTGGCAATCCGCAGGCGCGGATCGCCGAACTCCACGTCGTGGGCCAGCAGCGAGGTCAACAGCAGATTGAAATCGGAGCTGTAGGCGAGCAGGTAGCGGTGCAGTGCCGGGTCTTGCGGCATCGGGCCGCCGCCCATGCGGAACCAGATCATCCGCGAGGGCGGTCGCTCGCGGCACTCCTCGACCGTGATGAACTCGACGGGATGCCCGCGGAAACGCTGATGAACCGCCTCGCCCTCGGCAAGCAGCGCCTCCGGAGACGGCACTTCCGGCATGTCGGGTTGATGACTCAGGCCGTGCTCGCGGCCCTGGAACGAGGCGCTGCAGAAGAAGATCGGTTTGCCTTTCTGAATCGCGGTGACGCGTCGCGTGGTGAAACTGCCGCCGTCGCGAACGCGGTCGACGGAGTAGATCACCGGCAGCTGGGCATCGCCGGGGCGCAGAAAATAGCCGTGCAGCGAGTGCAGATAACGGTCTTCGGGCACCGTGCGAGTCGCGGCAGCGGCGGCTTGCCCCAGCGCCTGCCCACCGAACAGCTGGGGCAGCCCCAGATCCTGGCTCTGACCACGGAACAGATTCTCTTCCAGCGCTTCCAGGCCGAGAAGCTGGATCAGGTCGTTCAGCGCTTGTGTCATTCGGGTATCCTTGATGGCACGTCAGTGAAGCTTTGCGAATCAGGCTTTTTCGAATCAGGCTTTTTCGAATCAGGCTTTCGAGCAAGGCTTTCGAATCAGGCTTGCCGCGAGTATATCCTGCTAGACGGCAGCCCGCCGCGACGGCGACGACCTCAGACCGGCTCGCGAGCGCAAGAGACCGGGCCGCGATGCCGCAACACGGGATGAGCACGATGCGCAGCGATGAATTCTACATGCACCGGGCGCTGGAACAGGCGCAAATGGCGTTCGAGCGTGGCGAGGTGCCGGTGGGCGCGGTGGTGGTCGATCCTGCCGGCGAGGTGATCGGCGCGGGCTACAACTGCCCGGTTAGCGGCCAGGACCCCACCGCCCATGCCGAAGTGCAGGCGCTGCGCAACGCGGCATCGGGCCTGAGCAATTATCGGCTGGACGGTTGCACGCTGTTCGTCACCCTCGAACCCTGCCTGATGTGTACGGGAGCGATCATTCATGCCCGCGTCCGGCGGGTCGTCTACGCCACCGCCGAGCCCAAGGGCGGCATGGTCGAATCCCGGGCCAATCTGTTTGCCCAGCCGTGGTTCAACCATCGCGTCGAAATCGTCGGCGGCGTGCTCGCTGCCCCGGCCAGGCGACTGCTTCAGCAGTTCTTCCGGGAGCGCCGCCAGCGCGAGCCATCGCCAGCGGGCGATGCGAACCACGCGAGCCACGAATCCTCTTGAGCCACGAATTCTCTCTGGCCACGAAGCTTCTCTAGCCACGAATCCTCTTGAGCCATGAATTCCCTTGAACCCCGATTCGGACGGACGGACGGCTCTTGCGACGCTCCGGTTTTAGAGGGCGTCGGCGAGAACGACGCGATTGCGGCCATTCTGCTTGGCGCGATACAGCGAGTCATCGGCCGCCTGGAAGATCCGGTCGCGATGTATCGACAAGGTCTCGGTGACGTTGACTCCGATACTCAACGTCACCGGTTCGCCATCGGGCTGGACGAGGCCGCTGTCGGCAACCGCCCGGCACAGGGCTTCGGCGATCTCTTCGGCTCGGTGGCGATCGCACCGCGGCAGGCAGGCGACGAACTCCTCGCCGCCGTAGCGGGCGAACATTCCCCCGGCGCGCTCCACCGGCAGGCGACAGCACTGCGCGATCGTCTTGAGATAGCGATCGCCTTCCAGATGGCCGAAGTGATCGTTGACGTTCTTGAAGTGATCGAGATCGCAGATCATCAGCGCCAGCGGCAGCGGCTCGCTCTGGATATCCATCCAGCGCAGCAGCTCGCGCCGGTTGGGCAGGTGCGTCAGCTCATCGTGCCGGGCGATCCACTCGATCTCCTGCTGCAGCCGTTCGCGCTCTCTTATCTCTTCGCGCAACGAGACATTGGTTCGGTTGGCCAGACGGTGCTGATGCGTCAGCCGACGGTAGATGTAAAGCACCATGTGCAGCAGGTAGGCAAGCACAATGCCGAACACCAACGTGATGTCCGGCAGTCTGTCGCGATTGGCTTCCAACCAGTGCAGTGAAGGCTTCACGCTGAGCGTCAGCCGATCGGTACCCAGGGCCACCGTCTGTCGGTAGCTCCAGTCGGCGAGGTCACCTAGCGGACCGTAGTGAAAATAGAGCCGATCGCCGCCACGGAGCGTCACCGCCCGGTCCTGGTTATCGGTCTGCGCCAGCAGTGAATTGAGCAGATTGTCCACGCTCACCACCATGGCGACGGCGCCTCGCAGCGTGCCGTCGACCGCATCGCGGACCGGCAGGTAGCTGACGACGCCCCGTCCGCCCTGCAGGAAATCGATGATGCCGGTCTGGCCTTCGATACCGTAGATCAGGGGGCGATCCAGCGCCTCCCTGGCGGAAGGATCCGACGCGTAGAGATTGACGCCGAGTACCGACTGGTTTCCCCGCAACGGGTAGACGCGGATGACGGTGCCATCGAGATCGACGAAGCCGATATTGCGGAAGTAGCTGAAATCGTCGTGATAGCGCTTGGCCTGCTGCTCCCACTCCGAGCGGGTGGGTACATGATCCATCATGTTCCAGAAGCTGGTGAAGCGCCGCATCGCCTCGAGATGGGCGGACGTTTCGGAAGCCAGCCGGGTGGCGATGTCGTTGCCTTCGTCGGCAGCGAGATTGTAGAGACGCTGATTGTCGGTCTGACGCTGCTCCTGCCAACTGATCATGGCCAGCAGCGCGATCGATCCGCCGATCATCAGCGGCGTCACGATGCGCCGCCAATAGCAGCGAAGCGTGGGATACAGCACCAGCCCCTGGGCGAACCAGAGCAGCCACAGCGAAGCCAGAATCGGCAGCGGTATGCTGACCATGCCGGACGCGTATTCCGGCGGCGGCGTCAGTGAGCGATAGCTGAGCCAGCTGCCGCCCATGGCGACCAGCAGCAGCAGAATCGGCGAACCGAGGCCCAGGCGCGAAAGCAGTAGGACGTTGAGAATCAATCCGAAGACGATGCTCAGCGACAGAATGGGAGGTCGGCTGTGAAAGAACTCCCAGTGGCCGGGGAGATGATCGAGCCACCGCTGCCAGACGTCGACGCTCAGCCAGTTTTCGGCGATCAGAAAGCTGCTGATGATCGCCAGGGTCAGGAGTCCGATGGGAATCAGCAGCCAGCGGCTGGCCCTGTGCCAATCCTGGGACGCGGCAAGCTGGCCCAGCCACAGCGCGCCTACCAGCGGCATCAGGATCCAGCGCTGCCCGGGTTCGTCGCCGGGCCAGATCGCCAGCAGCAGAATCGGCAATGCCAGGTACAACGACAGACGAGATACCACCATAGTCGCTAGGGTTCTCCACGGTGGGTTGCCAACGATGCGTTATCAGCAAGGCATTACGAACTACAGCAGCGGAGCAATGACCTCGAAAGGAGGGCTTTCCTCTCCCTCGAGGGCTCGCTCGCCTAACTGATTGAACTGCTGCTGGCTTCGGTTGACGTACTTGAGTATCTCGTAATAACGGCGAATGTTGCGCACGTAGATTACCGGTTCCCCACCACGAGCGTAACCGTGGCCCACCCGAGAGTACCACTCGCGCTGCTGCAGCAGCGGCAGGGCTTCGCGGACGTCGGCCCAGCGCTCGGGGTTGCCGCCGCGCAGGCGAGCGATCTCCTGGGCATCGAAGAGATGGCCCAGGCCGACGTTGTAGGCGGCGAGTGCCATCCAGGTCCGGTCCGGCTCGGGAATGTCTTCGGACAGCCGCTGCTTGACCTGGAGCAGGTACCGGGCCCCGCCGTCGACGCTCTGGCGCGGGTCCAGGCGGTCGTCGATGCCGATCTCCTTGGCGGTGGGGCGGGTCAGCATCATCAGCCCGCGAACGCCGGTCGGTGACTCGGCGCCGGGCTTCCAGTGCGATTCCTGAAAGCCCAGCGCGGCCAGCAGCCGCCAGTCGAATCCGGTGTCGCGTGCGGCTTCCTTGAAATACGGCAGGAAGCGCGGCAGGCGATTGCTCACGTGGCGTATGAACAATCGGGCGCCGACGTACTCGAGATAGTCGTCGTGACCGAAATAGCGCCCGACGAGTTCGTCCAGGGTGCCGTTTCGGCGTTGCGCGTCCAGGAAGTGGTTGGCGGCCGTAAGCAGATCGATCGGCTGATCCGCGGCGAACGCCCAGCTCAGGCTCATGGGTTTGCCCAGCGGGAAGCCCCGCTCGACGTTGGGGAAGAATAGTCGATTGAGCTGGAACTGGTGGGTGTAGACGACGGCCGCGTCGAGATCGTCTCGTTCGACCATCTCCATCAGGTCGGCGATGGTCACACCGTCCGCCTCGCGCCAGCCGAGTCCCGGCAGATTCTTCTGCTGTGCGCGCAACGCGGCCGCCGTTCCGGAGTCGGCGATGGCGCCGATGCGCAGACCCACGAGATCGTCGAGAGTGCGCACCGGGGGCAGCCCGCGACGATAGACCACCATCGGCTGCAGCGTCAGGATCGGCTCGCTGTAGCGAATGCCCGGCCGGTCGAGATCCAGCGTGAGTGCCGCGGCACCCATGTCCGCGTCGCCTTCGCGTACGTGGTCGAAGACGTCGGCGATCCGCGTCTCGCTGTCGACTGCCAGGCTGACGCCCAGCGACTGCGCGAAACGTCGCATCAGTTCGTATTCGAAGCCGGTCGGGCCGTGGCCTCCCGCATAGAAGGTGATGGGTCCATTGCGGGTGGCGACCTGCAGGAAATCGCGTTTGCGGATCGGATCGAGCCCGTCGCTGAAGCGCAGCGCCAGCTGAGCGGGGCACAGGAGAGTGGCCAACGCCAGTAGCACCGTCAGCACGAGTCGCAGGCGTGTCGAGAGCTTGGACATGCAGTGGGATCGGTGACAGCGTGACGGCACACCATATCCGGCGATCGTCCTGCTGTCATCTATTGGCTACCAGGCTATGTATCCCGGAACGCGGGCGCCATGTCCCGCTCCGACCAGCGTCTGGCGCGTATCGAAACATGCCATGGATCTCGCGGCGTTGGCTTAGCGAGCGCCGCCGCTTTCCAGTATGATATCGCCCTGATCCGGCATCGCCGCCCCGTCTCGCAATGGCCGTTTCGAATGAGACGGACGCGATCCTCGACCGTCCTGGAGGCTTTCCTCGCCATGCTCGAATTGCAAGGCGCGCCTGCGCTATCTGCATTCCGTCACGCCAAACTGCTCGCCGATCTTCGTGCCGTCGCGCCCGAAGTCGAGTCCGTCACGGCGCACTACGTTCACTTCGTCGATGTTCTTTCCGTCGATCATCAAGACGAGCTCGATGAGCAGCCCCGCCAGGTGCTCGAGCGATTGCTGGACTATGGTTTTCAAAGCCATGGTTTCCAAAACGCTGAAGGCCAAGGGGGCGGGGGCGGCGGATCCGATCGTGATGCGCCGCTTGAGGGTCACCTGTTTCTGGTGGTACCGCGCATCGGCACGATCTCGCCGTGGTCCTCCAAGGCTACCGATATCGCGCACAACTGCGGGCTCGAACAGATCGCGCGCATCGAGCGCGGTATCGCCTACCGAGTGACGCTGAAGAGTGCCCCGGGCGCCGAAGCCTACGACGCCATGGTGGCATGTCTGCACGACCGCATGACCGAGACCGTGCTGTTCGACGCAAGCGATGCGGCCAAGCTGTTCTCGCATCATCAGCCGACGCCGCTGGCGACGGTGGACGTGAAGGGCGGCGGCCGAGCGGCGCTGGCGGACGCCAATGACGAGCTGGGTCTGGCGCTGGCCGATGACGAGATCGACTACCTGGTCGACGCGTTTCAGGCGCTGGGGCGCAATCCGACCGACGTCGAACTGATGATGTTCGCCCAGGCCAACTCCGAGCACTGCCGCCACAAGATCTTCAACGCCGACTGGCTGATCGACGGCGAACCGCAGACCCATTCGCTGTTCAAGATGATCAAGAACACCTTCGAGCAGTCCGGCGACAAGGTGCTTTCGGCCTACAGCGATAACGCCGCGGTGATCGAAGGGCCGACGGCGGGGCGGTTCTTCCCTTCGCCGCAGAACCAGGTCTACGGCGCGACTCAGGAACCGATCCACATTCTGATGAAGGTGGAGACTCACAACCACCCGACGGCGATCGCGCCGCATTCGGGCGCTGCCACCGGTGCCGGCGGCGAGATCCGCGACGAGGGTGCCACCGGGCGTGGCGGCAAGCCCAAGGCCGGCCTGACCGGCTTTACCGTCTCCAATCTGCGGATTCCCGAGTTCGTGCAGCCGTGGGAAGCCTTCGACTACGGCAAGCCCGAGCGGATCCAGTCGGCGCTCGACATCATGCTCGAAGGCCCGATCGGCGGTGCGGCGTTCAACAACGAGTTCGGCCGGCCCAATCTCAACGGCTTCTTCCGCACTTTCGAGCTCGATGCGGTGGGCGCCGATGGCATCGAGCGTCGCGGCTATCACAAGCCAGTGATGCTGGCCGGCGGCTACGGCAACGTGCGTGATGGTCATGTCCTCAAGGGCGAGATTCCCATCGGCGCCAAGCTGATCGTGATGGGCGGCCCGGCGATGCTGATCGGCCTTGGCGGCGGCGCCGCCTCGTCGATGGCGTCCGGCACCTCCAGCGAGAATCTCGACTTCGCCTCAGTGCAGCGCGATAACCCCGAGATCGAACGTCGCGCCCAGGAAGTGATCGATCGCTGCTGGGCGCTGGGTGACGACAACCCCATCGCGTTCATCCATGACGTCGGCGCCGGTGGGCTTTCCAACGCCCTGCCTGAGCTGGTCAAGGATGGCGGCCGCGGCGGCCTGTTCGATCTGCGCGCGGTGCCCAACGCCGAACCCGGCATGAGCCCGCTGGAAATCTGGTGCAACGAAGCCCAGGAGCGCTACGTGCTGGCGGTGACACCCGAGCAGCTCGAGCGTTTCGATGCGCTGTGTACCCGCGAGCGTTGCCCCTATGCCGTGGTCGGCGAAGCCACCGAGGCACACCACCTGGCCGTCCGCGATGGGCATTTCGAGGCTGATCCGGTCGACTTGCCGATGAGCGTGCTGTTCGGCAAGCCACCGAAGATGCAGCGCAGCTTCGATCGCCACACGCTCAACCTGCCGGGCCTCGGCCTCGACAATCTCGATCTGCGCGAAGCGCTGGACCGCGTGCTGCGGCTACCGGCGGTGGCGTCCAAGAGCTTTCTGATCACCATCGGCGATCGTTCGATCACCGGTATGGTGGCTCGCGACCAGATGGTCGGCCCGTGGCAGGTGCCGGTGGCCGACTGCGCGGTGACCACCTCAAGCTACGACACCCACGCCGGCGAAGCGATGGCGATGGGCGAACGCCCGCCGGTGGCGCTGATCGATCCTGCCGCCAGCGCGCGTCTGGCGGTGGCCGAGGCGATCACCAATCTCGCTGCCGCGCCGATTGCGGCGCTTTCCGATATCAAGCTCTCCGCCAACTGGATGAGCGCCGCCGACCATGCCGGCGAGAATCAGGCGCTGTACGACGCGGTCCACGCGGTGGGCATGGAACTCTGCCCGGCGCTGGGTATCGCCGTGCCGGTGGGCAAGGACTCGATGTCCATGCGCACGGCCTGGCAGGTCGGAGAGGGCGACCGCCGCGACGAGAAGAGCATCACCGCGCCGCTGACGCTGAACATTACCGGTTTTGCCCCGGTCACCGATGCGCTGCGAACGCTGACGCCGCAGCTGCGGCTCGATCAGGACGAAAGCGATCTGATCCTGATCGATCTCGGCCGCGGCCAGAACCGTCTCGGCGGTTCGGCCCTGGCCCAGGTCTACGGTCAGGTCGGCAACGTCTGCCCGGATCTCGACGAAGCCGAAGACCTGGCGGCGTTCTTCAGCGTCATTCAGGGGCTCAACGCCGACGGCAAGCTGCTGGCCTATCACGACCGTAGCGACGGCGGTCTGATCGTGACGCTGCTGGAAATGGCTTTTGCCGGCCGCGGCGGGCTCGAGATCAAGCTCGACTGGCTCACCGACGATGCCGTCGGCGCGGTCGATGCGCTGTTCGCCGAAGAGCTCGGCGCGGTGATTCAGGTCAACCGTCAGGAAACCGAGTTCGTGCTGGCGCAGCTTGCCGCCGCCGGCCTCGAGACCTGCGGCGTGATCGCCCGGCCGCGCTACGACGACCAGATCCGCGTGACGCTGTTCGAAGAACCGCTGCTGGAAACCACCCGCGCCATGACGCAGCGGATCTGGTCGGAAACCAGC
This sequence comes from Salinicola halophyticus, assembly GCF_003206695.1. Taxonomy (GTDB): domain Bacteria; phylum Pseudomonadota; class Gammaproteobacteria; order Pseudomonadales; family Halomonadaceae; genus Salinicola; species Salinicola halophyticus. Next base: position 80,246 of record NZ_PZJN01000002.1, read on the forward strand.
TATCGAATGCAGGCGCTGCGTGACAATCCGGAGGCTGCCAAGAGCGAGTTCGACGGCCTGCTCAACCTGCGTGATCCGGGACTTTCGGCCAATCCGACCTTCGATGTCGACGAGGATATCGCCGCGCCATACATTCAACGTGGCGTACGCCCGCGGGTGGCGATCCTGCGCGAGCAGGGCGTCAACGGTCACATGGAAATGGCCGCGGCCTTCGATCACGCTGGCTTCGAAGCGGTCGACGTCCACATGAGCGACATTCTTGCCGGTCGCGTCGGTCTGGAAGAAATGAAAGGGCTGGTCGGCTGCGGCGGCTTCTCCTATGGCGATGTGCTCGGCGCCGGCGGCGGCTGGGCCAAGTCGGCGCTCTACAACCCCCGCGCTCGCGATCAGTTCGCGGCCTTCTTTGCCCGCGAGGATACGTTTGGCTTGGGTGTCTGCAACGGCTGTCAGATGTTCTCGCAGCTGAAAGAGTTGATCCCCGGCGCCGAGCGCTGGCCGCGCTTCGTGCGCAACGGCTCGGAGCAGTTCGAGGCGCGGGTGTCGATGGTTCAGGTCGAGGAGAGCCCGTCGATCCTGCTGGCCGGCATGGCCGGCTCGACCCTGCCGATCGCCGTCGCCCATGGCGAAGGCCAGGCGCTGTTCGAGGACAGCGGTCACCTGCGCAGCATGCAGAACAGCGGCCAGATCGCGATGCGCTACATCGATAACGAGGGCCAGGTCACGAGCCGTTATCCAGCCAACCCCAACGGCTCGCCGGCCGGCATCACTGGCCTGACCACGCCCAACGGGCGCGTCACCATCATGATGCCGCACCCCGAACGCGTCGCCCGCGCGGTGACCAACTCCTGGCGCCCGTCGGAGTGGACGCAGGACGGCGCGTGGATGCGGATGTTCCGCAATGCCCGCGTGTGGGTTGATTGATGTGAGGGTCGACTGACACTAGAATCGGCGTCATGAAGAAAGCCGGCTTGCCCTGGGGTTCTGTACCCTGGGGCAGGCCGGTTTTTTTATGGGTGGTTGGCCGGATGGTTGGTTCTATGTTGGTGAGGCTACGACTGATGGCACATTAACCGCCCTTGCGCGCGTTATTACGAGGGGCAGGCCCCTCGCGCTCCCCTTTTTGACGCCACAGAACGATGAAGTCCCGAGCGTTTGAGCACCAAACTCGGGTCGGCGCCTAGGGACATCCTTGTCCCAACGCGCCTCGCGCGACATCCATGTCGCGCGCCCCGGTTTGTGTGCTCATCGCTCGGCATCGTTCTGAATAGGCGTCGTGGGGTGGCGGCCGTCACCTCAACGAATTTCCCAGATGGTTCACCGTCTTCAAGAAAAGGATGGCGAAACTCTCATTCATAGAGCGGCCAGTGCCGCGCACGTATCCGCTCCAGGCAGAGCCTGAGCTCGCCATCCAGCGCGCGGTCCTCGACCACCGGGGCGAACTCTTCGCGCAGCGTTTCGACCATCTCGGCAAGCGGAACGGGAAGGGGATCACCCCGCAGATGGACGCCCTGCAGTCCGGCGAGCAGCGCGGCGGCGGCGACCTGTTCGGTGAGTTCGAGCACGCGGAGGGCATCGCGGGCGGCGATGGTGCCCATGCTGACCTTGTCCTGGTTGTGGCACTCGGTGGAGCGCGAGAAGACGCTAGCGGGCATGGTGCCCTTGAGCGCTTCGGCGGCCCAGGCGGAGGTGCCGATCTGGACGGCCTTGAAGCCGTGATTGATCATCGCGCGCTCGGCCGGCGCGCCGGAAAGATTGCTCGGCAGACCGTGGTTGTAGCGGGTGTCGACCAGCAGCGCCAGTTGGCGGTCGAGCAGGTCGGCGACGTTGGCGGTCAGTGTCTTGAGGCTGTCCATGGCGAAGGCGATATGGCCGCCGTAGAAGTGGCCGCCATGCATGACATCGCCCGCATCCGGGTCGATCAGGGGGTTGTCGTTGGCGCTGTTGAGCTCGATCTCGATGAAGCCGCGCAGCCAGCCGAGACTATCCGCCAGCACGCCCAGTACATGCGGCGCGCAGCGTAGCGAGTAGCGATCCTGCAGGCGCTGCTGCGGCGGCAGATTTTCCAGTTCCAGATCGGCTCTCAGCCACGCGGCGACACGGGATTGACCGGGGTGTGGCTTGGCCTCGAATAGCCGCGCCTCGAAATGATTGGGGTTGCCACGCAGGGCGGTGACGTTGAGTGCGGTGATGCGGGTGGCGAGCTTCAAAAGATACTCGGCGCGACCGAATGCCTGGCAGGCCAGCGCGGTCATCACCGCGGTGCCGTTCATCAATGCCAGCGCTTCCTTGGGCCGTAACGTCAGCGGTTCCCAGCCCAGCTCGGCATGCGCTTCGGCTGCGGTTCGTACTTCGTCGCGCCAGATCACCTCCCGTTCACCGCACAGCATCGCCGCCACGTAGGAGAGAGGTGTCAGGTCACCGCTGGCGCCGACCGAGCCTTCTTCGGGAATTCTGGGCAGCAAATCTTCCCGCAGGCAGGCGTGAAGGCGCTCGAGCAGCGCGAAGCGCACGCCGGAGACGCCCTGACACAGCGATTGCAACCGCGCAGCGAGCACGGCGCGGGCCGCTTCGGGTTCGAGAAAGCGACCCAGCCCGCAGCCGTGGAACGTGTAGAGCTGACGCGGCAGCGCCTCGACCTGGGAGAGCGGAATCGTGGTGACGCAGGAGTCGCCGTAGCCGGTGGTGATGCCATAGATCTGCCCCTCGCGGTCCAGCAGGCCGTCGACCACCGCCGCACCCCGATCGATCCGTGCGCGCCATTGCGGGTCGGTATCCAGTGTCGGTTCGGCGCGGCGTTCGGCCAGCGCGATGACGGATTCTATGGATAGCGGCGTGGGGCCGAAGGTGACAGGCGGGGTGTTCGGGGGCATGCAACGGCGTCCGGTTGGGTTCGGGAAACGCCGAGTGTAGCCGCGGGCGATACCACGCGGCCAGCGGAGGCGGCCAGGCGCCTCTTCTCGATGGGCTTATTCGGGGCGGGTGGCGGTATAGAAGAAACGGACAGAGGGTTCTCCGTCGATCAGCGGCGCGGTGCCTTCCTTGAACGGCCGGTAGTGCGGCATCTGCATGTGATGCTCGAAGGCAGCTCGATCACGATAGACTTCGTGAAGCACGACGATGTCTTCGCTACCTTCCGGCGTCAGCACGTCGAACGCCAGACAGCCTTCCTCGTTGCTCAGCGATTCACTGGCGTCGTTGTGCGCCAGCGCGAGGAAGGCCGGCACATGGCCCGGCTTGATCTGAAATTCGGCAATGACCACGAAGTGAGTGGAATCGGCCATGATGATCTCCTTATCGGGGGTAAGAAAGGGGTCGCTTCGAGCGACTGACGATATCGATGCCGCCAGGCCGCTTTCCCTGCTATCAGCGTACTTGCGACTGGGGTACTTGCGATCAGCGTACTTATGATCAGTGTACTTGCGATCAGCGTACTTATGATCAGTGTACACGCGGCGCCTCGCCCATGCCGAGACGTTCCTGGAATTCGGCAACGGCGCTCTTGAGGAGTTCCAGCAGCCCGGGGATCAGCGCCACGCCCTGATCCGGCCCCTCGACGAACTGCTCCACGCTGACGTGCACGGCTTCGTTGTGCACCACCAGCTTGGCGGCTTTCAGCGTGTTCATCACATCGTTGGCGGTTTCCAGCAGCAGCAGGCGGTTGGCGGCATCAGCGGCCTGCCACACGCCGGGCAGCATCAACTGAAAGAAAGCCGGCTCGTCGGTGGCGACGACCAGCACGAACTCGAGGTGATCCTGGCGAATGCGCGCGGCCTGGGCATCCATCGCCTCGATGTCGATCTCCATGGCGCGCAACTGTTCGATGTATTGCTCGAGCGGGCTGGGGGAGTCTGATGGGGTGTTGGGCTGCATGAAGGCACTCCGGACAGGAATCATGACGAAGACGCGGTGGCGCCGATGACCTTCATTGTAAGGCAGGGCGTCCCGGCGGTCAGGTTTACGCTGTCGGATTCAGTACGGTGGCACCCAACGCCTTGAACCTGTCGATACGCGCATCGGTGGCGTCGGTAATCAGCGTCCAGTGCGGAGGGAAGGCGGTCCAGTGCTGCTGGCTGGCCCGGCCCAGCTTGGTGGCGTCCGCCATGATGTAGACTTCGGCGGCGCGGGCGATCATCGCCTCCTTGAGCCACGCCTGTTCCGGGCTTGCTTCGCACAGCCCCAGTTCGGTGACGCCATCGGCGCTGAGGAACAGCCGGTCCACCGTCAGCCGGGCCAGCGCCGCATGCGCCAGGGGGCCGTAGACGGTCATGCTGGAGGCGCGCAGATCGCCGCCGAGCACGGTCGTGTGGCCCTCCGGCAGCTGCGTGAGACAAGGCAGCGCCGCCATGTTGTTGGTCACCACGTGGAGGCCGCGACGCTCGTTGAGGCGGGCCGCCAGCGCGGCGGTAGTGGTGCCGCCGTCCAGCAGCACGGTGTCGTTGTCTTCGACACAGCTCAGCGCGCAATCGGCCAGCCGGGCCTTGACGTCACCCTGACGCGTACGCCGCTGCTCCAGGGTCAGCTCGGGTTCGCGATGGCCGATATGGGCCGCGGCGCCCCCGTAGGTGCGAACCAGCAGGCCCTGATCCGACAGCGCGCCGAGGTCGCGCCGTGCGGTTGCCTCGGAGATGGTGAAATGCTGGCAGAGCGCCTCGATGCTGGTGATGCCCGAGAGCACCGCATCCAGCATCGCCTGGCGACGTTTGGCGACTTTCATGGTGATTCCTTGGGGCCGACCGATCTCATTTTCCGAGTGACGTATGGTAACGCGCCGCCACGATATCGGAGAGCTCGGGCACGTATTTTTCGCCGTCGCCCTGGGATTCAGCGCTGGCGTAGAGATCGCGAACGGCCTTGGCGACACCGGCATCGACGTTCATCGCCTCGGCCAGCGACGCGAGGTAGCGGGTGTCCTTGTGAGCGTTGGCCAGGGTGAAACGATGGGCATTGCGATCGCGCTCGAGCACGTACTGAAAGAAGGTCTGATAGAAGCCGCTGTCCATGCGCGAGCCGCGAATGACGCTGTCGAAAGTCTGCGGCGTGATGCCGGCCTTGGCGCCGATGGTCAACGCTTCGGCGAAGATCGCCCCGTAGCCCATGGCGAGGAAGTTGTTGAGCAGCTTCATGGTATGGCCGGCGCCGACCGGGCCCACATGCATGATCCTGGCAGCCCAGGTCTCCATCACCGGGCGCACGCGCTCGAGAGTGGCGTCGTCGGCACCCACGATCGCCTGCAGTTCACCGGTCTCGGCCTGGGCCGGCGTACCGCCCAGCGGCGCGTCGATCAGCGTGATCCCGTCCTCGCTCAGCGAGGCGGCCAGTTCGCGGGTCAGCGTGGGTTCGGAGGTCGAGCAGTCGACGATCACCAGGCCTTCGCGGCCGGCGTTTCTGGCCCCGGCCCGGATCCCTTCATCGCCGTCGATCAGCGCCTTGACCTGCGGCGCGCCGGTCACGCAGAGAAAGACGATATCGCACTCGGCTCCCAGCGCTGCGGCATTGCTGGCCTCTTCGGCGCCCCGGGCAACCAGATCGTCGATGGGTTGGCGGTTGCGATGGGCCAGTACCTTGAGCGGATGGCCCGCCTTTAGAATGTTGGCGGCCATACCGGCCCCCATGAATCCCAGTCCTGCAAAACCGATGGTGGGCATCTCTCTCTCCTCAGCGGTGACAGTCATGAATGCGATGAAGGGTGTCAGCGATCATGCCGATCGAGCGGTCTGGCGGCTGGCCAGCTCGACCGCCTGGCGCAGCGCCTCGATCAGACTGCGATCGTCGGCGATGCCTTTGCCGGCAATATCGAAGGCGGTACCGTGGTCGACCGAGGTGCGCACCACCGGCAGACCGACGGTGACGTTGACGCCCGCTTCGAGCCCCATCACCTTGACCGGGCCGTGGCCCTGGTCGTGATACATCGCCACCACGCAGTCGAAATCGCCACGACCGGCACGGAAGAACAGCGTATCGGCGGGCAGCGGCCCCTCGACGTTCCAGCCCCGCTGGCGGAGCGCCTCGATCGCCGGCACGATCTTCTCCTCCTCCTCACCATAGCCGAACAATCCGTTCTCGCCGGCATGAGGGTTGATGCCGCAAACGGCGATGCGGGGATCGGTCTGCCCGGCGCGGGCCAGCGTTTCGTGGGCGCGCTCGATGGTACGGGTGACCAGTCCCGGCTCGATCCGGGCGATGGCGTCGATGATGCCCATATGGGTGGTGACGTGGATCACCTTCATCTTGGGTGTCACCAGCATCATCGAGACTTCCTCGGTGCCAGTGAGATGCGCCAGCAGTTCGGTGTGGCCCGGGAACAGGTGGCCGCCGGCATGCAGCGCTTCCTTGTTGAGCGGTGCGGTACAGATCGCATCGAGCTCGCCAGCTTCGATCAGTTCCACGGTCTTGGCGATGTACTGATAGGCGGCATCGCCGGCGATCGGCGAGACCTTGCCCCAGGGCAGATCGGCGGGAATCAGGCCGAGGTCGATGCACTCGAGCGTGCCGCGCTCGAATCGCGCCTGGGCGGGCGCGTCGACGACATGCAGCTCGAGGGGCGAACCGACGATCTCCATTGCCTGACGCAGGCGACCGGCGTCGCCGATGACCAGCGGCCGGCAGGTGTCGTGGACGGCGTCCTGGGCGAGCGCCTTGACGATGATTTCCGGGCCGACGCCGGCGGCGTCTCCCATGGTGATACCGATGATGGGGCGATCGCTCATGTTCGTATCCTCTGCTGAGTCTTGAAAGTGGGTGACGGATTCACTGTGGGTGGCGACTGTCCCGTGGGTAGCGGATCCCGCGTCGTGCCAGACCCGCTGGAAGGCTTCGGCATCGCCGAAGCCGCCGGCCTTGGTGATCACCTCCAGGGGCCGCTCGCCATGGCGGGTCACCAGCCGGGCCATGCCGGTATCGGGGGCGTCGATCAGCGTCAACCGGGTGATATCCGCGGCCATCAATATGGCCCGTGCGGTGGCGCCCCCCGTGGCGATCAGCCGATCGACCGCGGCCAGATGCGGGGCGAGCATCACGCCGAGTTCGGCGCTGAGACGCGGTCCATCCGCGGCGTTGCGATCCTCGTTCTGGGCCAGACGAACCATGACGTCGTTGCCCGTCTGCAGCGTCTCCCCGATACGGTGAGAGAGACGCTGGGGGATCGACGCCAGCGCGGGCGACGACGAGGTCTCTTCCGTCTCGCCGAACAGCTCGGCCGGGGTGATCTCCACGACTGCGAGGTCGGGGTTGGCGGCCACCAGCGCGTCGGCCTGAACGTGCGAGATACCGCTCATGCTGCCGATCACGATCAACGTCGGGCGTCGACGCGGGGCGCGGGCGGAAGGGGTCTCGGCCGTCGAAGCGGTAAGACCCAGCGCATCCGGCAGCACCAGGCCCAGCCCGGCCGAACCGACCCAGAACACGCCGTCGAGCGTCGCGGATAGCGCTGCCAGCCGACGCAGGTCGGCATCCGTCAGGGCGTCGCAGATCACGGCCTCGACACCTTCCTGCTGATACTGCCGCAGCATGTTCGAGACCACCGAATCCGTTTCATAGAGCGTTGCCAGGTCGAGGTGACGCGTGGTCAGCGCCGCGCCTTCCAGCATCTCGACCAGATCGGCGCGGCCGCGGATGCCTTCGTTGGTCCAGACCTCGGTCTCCTCGACCGGGCGTTCGTGTAGCCACTGGCGGCCGGCCCGGGTGGTGCGTCCGGTGGCCGGGTAAGCCGGGGCGACGATAGCCATGCCGGCGCTTGGCACCAGACTCGCGATCTCGGCGGCGACATTGCCGCGCAGGGTCGAATCGATCTTCTTGAACAGATAGCGATAGCGCCCCTGCCACTGATTCAGGCAGTCGCGATGCCGCTCTACCGCCTGCTGTGGGGAGCAGGCTCGCGAGTCGAGATCGATGGCGACGGCATTGGCGCTGGCACTGACCCTTCCCGAAGCGGAGAGCATGACTTGCGTCGAGAGCCCTTGTCGGGTGCAGCCAATCGCCGAATCGGCGGTGCCGGTCAGATCGTCGGCCAGAATGAGCAGGGATGTCTGATCGGCCATCGAGGGCGGATCGGACGGGTACGAAGCAGGCGCTATCGTCATGGTTATGATTGAACCGATTAAATATTTCCGTATAAATTGATCGATTCGATCATAAATGGCAAGTCGACGAAGGTGGAACACGACCCGCCATGAGCCTGAACACGCGTGGTCACCAACCGGAAAACGAGGCCAAATTCAGTTCCACTGACTCAGACAGTGACTCGGTCAGTGAGTCAGAAAGTGTTTGGGCTGTTGATTCGGCCCGCGATTCGTCCAGGTCAGGGGTTCAGCGCCGGACTGCCAGAATCGCCACGCAGGGCATAGGCTTCCAGCACGCGGGCATGGACATCGGCGAGAGGGTGGTCGTTCTCGAGGGCAAGGCGATGGATATCATCATATTCCGGTGCCACCCGAATATCGCGGCCGTCGAGGCTGCCGATCTTGACCCTGACCTCGCCCCACTCGGTTTCGACGACTTCGATTCGGCGATCCAGAATTCGCCGGCTGGATTCATGACGGCGCACGCCGAAGGTCGAGGTGTGCAGGAGCAAGAGCCGCTCCTGGGCGCCCGCCCGCGGCCACGGTGCCAATACCGTGATCAACGTTCCGGGGCGAGATTTCTTCATCGTGACCGGGGTGTAGAACACATCGAGGGCCCCGGCTTCCAGCAGCAAGCCCATCAGGTGGCCCAGTTGCTCGCCGGTGACATCGTCGAGCTGGCACTCCAGGACGGCGATCGACTCTCGCGGTTCGTCGTCGTGGGCGGTCGTGGACGATCTCTCGGCCTCGAACAGAACGCTGCGCAGCACGTTGGGATGGGCCGAGTCGCGATTGCCGGCGCCGTAGCCGATCCGCAGCGGTCTCCCGGCCGGCAATCCGCCGAAGCGCTCGACCAGCACGCCGAGAAACGCGGCGCCAGTGGGCGTGGTCAGTTCGCCCGGCGCATCGAAATCCGACAGCGGCACCCCCTTGAGCAGCTCCAGAGTGGCCGGCGCGGGAATCGGAAAGCGGCCATGAGCGATATCGATGATGCCGTGTCCCACCGGCACCGGCGAGGCGCTGATCCGATCGATATCGAGCAGCTCGAGCGCCAGGCAGACGCCGAGGATGTCGATGATCGAGTCCATCGCCCCCACTTCATGCAGGTGGACCTCACCGGGATCGATGCCGTGGATTCGCCCCTCGGCCTCGGCGATCGCGGTGAAGAGTGCCGTCGCCCGATGTCTGGCCCGGTTCGGGAGGTCGGCGGCCGCGATCATCGTCAGAATATCGCCGGCACGGTGATGACCATGGACGTGCTCGTGCTCGTGCTCGTGCTCGTCGTGATCGTGATCGTGATCGTGATCGTGGTCGTGATTGTGGTCGGCGTCGTGATGATCGCGATGGGAATGATCGTCGTGATGAGAGCCGTGAACATGTCCATGCGGATCGGCGATGTCGAGATCGATTGTCAGCAGGCGGGCCCGAATCCCGCAGCGATCTACCGGCCGGGTGCCGAGTTCGAAAGGGTCGATCGGCAGCCGACGTAACGCGGTGGCGATCTGGTCCAGATCCGCACCCAGATCCACCAGCGCAGCCAGCAGCATGTCGCCGGCGATGCCGAAGGTGCAGTCGATATGAAGCGTCTTCATGAGCTACGTGGCCCTGTTGAGGCGGATTCGGCGGGTTCCTCGGCGGCGGCTGGCGAACTCTCGAAGCTGGCGGGTCGCGGATCGGGGCCTCGCTCGAGCAGCGACAGAATGCTGGCCGCCTGCCAGGCGGCGCCGAAGCCGTTGTCGATATTGACCACGCTCATGCCGGTGGCGCACGCCGACAGCATGCCGAGCAGGGCGGTGACGCCCTGCAGGCTGGCGCCGTAACCCACCGAGGTGGGTACCGCGATCACCGGATTGCGCACCAGCCCGGTGATCACGCTGGGTAGCGCGCCTTCCATGCCGGCAATCACGATCAGCACGTCCGCCCGGGTCAGGGCTTCACGATGCGCCAGCAGGCGATCGATGCCGGCGACGCCGACGTCGTTGAGCCGGGCGACGTCGGCGCCCAGCCACTCGAGGGTACCCGCGGCTTCCTCGGCCACGGGCAGGTCCGAGGTGCCGGCGCAGATCACTGCCACGGTGCCGGGGAGACGCTTCGGCGAGGCACCCCACGAAAGCAGCCGGCTGATCGGATCGTAGTGGCCGTGGGGATGATCCTGAAGCACGCGTTCGGCGCGCTCGGCATCGAGTCGGGTGACCAGCGCCCGCTGGTGACGATCGATCAGGCGGGCGACGATGGCGCTGATCTGATCGGCCTGCTTGCCCTCGCCGAACACGACTTCGGGGACGCCGTTGCGAGCTTCGCGATCGTGATCGACGCGGGCGAATCCCAGGTCGGAAATGGGGCGGTCAGGGCGTTCGGTCATGCCATATCCTGTCGAGCCGAATTCAAGGCAGCAGCCGATTCATGCTGCCGCTGCGGTAGCCGGCCAGATCCAGCGTCACCCAGGCGTATCCCAGCGCCGTGAGTTCCGCGACCAGCCGGTCGTGATGTTCGAGCACCGTCGCCATGTCCTGGGGTTCGACTTCGATCCGCGCCAGTTCGCCATGATGGCGCACGCGGAGCTGGCCGATGTTCAGGGCTCTGACGCGGCGCTCGGCTTCGGCGATCCGCTCGAGCTTCTCCAGCGTGATGCGCTCGCCGTAGGCGACCCGCGATGACAGACACGCCAGCGAGGGCTTGTTCCAGGTCGGCAGCCCCATGGCCTGGGAGAGTTCACGAATCTCGGCCTTGTACAGGCCGGCTTCATGCAGCGGACCGCGGACGCCATACTCGCGGGCGGCCTGGGTGCCCGGGCGATGCTCGCCGTCGTCGTCGGCGATCAGACCGAAGACGATATTATGGAATCCGGCGTCGACCATGATCGGCGCCAGGTGGGTGAACAGGCCGGATTTGCAGTAGTAGCAGCGATTGGCGTCGTTCTCGGCGTAACCGGGAATGGCGATCTCCGAGGTCTCGATGACGCGGTGCGGCGCCTCCAGACGCCGGGCCAGTTCGCGGGCGGCATCGAGTTCCTCGAACGGATAGGATTCTGAATCGGCGGTGACCGCCAGCACGCGTTCCCGGCCCAGCGTCTCCAGCGCGATGGCCAGCAGGAAGGTGCTGTCGACGCCACCGGAGAACGCCACCACGACATCGCCCATCTCGCGAAGCACGTGACGCAGGCGTTCCAGCTTGGCCTCGAGTTCGGCGCCCTGGGCCACGTCGGCGGTCAGCGACACGCTGTGCGAGCGAGACGGCGCCGCTGCTTCCACGCTCAAGGCATCGATTCGTTCGGTTCGAGCCATCGAAGTCATGGGTTCTCTCCCGTCGTGTGTTCGTCGATCGGCGGCTCAGTCATCGACGTGCTCAGTCATCGACATAAGGCACGGTCAACGGGCCCAGCGGCATCACGGCGATGGTCATCTCGTCGCCATAGCGTGCCTTCAACGACTGCAGCGCCTCGGCGATGTCGTGCACCGGCTGCATCAGTGCGGCGCGCGCCTGGGTGTCGCTAAGCGTCGAGTAGAGCATCACATCGGCCCAGCTCTGGATGACCGCCTGCTTCTGCACCTGCCACTGATCGAGCATGGCGAATTCGGGATCCTCGATCATCTCGAGCAGCGCCTGTGGCGAATCGGCCATGGCCAGGATCTCGGCGAATTTGCCGTGATCGGGAATGCCGTCCGAGCACTCGCAGGCCATCAGGATCGTGCCGCCGCGCTTGACGATCTTGTGCGCCGCGCTCATGCCCTTGACCGCCTGATAGAGATTCTGGTCGAGCGGATAGCCGGAATTGCCGGTCATCACCACGTCGAAGCGCCGATCGGCTTTCACCATCGCGTGCTCGAGCTCATGTTCGCAACCCTGACGGTGCGCCTCGGTCAGGTCGCCGGCAAACACCCGGGTAATCGCCTTGTCGCGATTGAGGGTGACGTTGAGCATGAAGTGCGGCGGGCATAGCGCGTTGATCTCGCGGGTCATCGCCTGCAGCGGATTGTCGGCCATGTTGCCCCAGGTCGAACGCGGATCGCCGATCATGCGGGCATTGTGGAACGTCATGATCGTCTCGAGCCCGGCGATACCCGGCATCACGCCCTTGGGCCCGCCGGAGAAACCGGCGAAGAAGTGCGGTTCGATGAAACCGGTCACGATACGAAAGTCGGCTTCGACCCAGCGCCGGTTGAGCCACGAGGGGCAGCCGAAGCTGTTGTCGCCGACGTTGACCAGTTCGTCGTAGTTGTCGCAGTGGTTGTTGACGATCTCGATGTGATCCACCACCCAGTCGCCCAGCATGCCGCGGAGCTCTTCGACCGTCTGGTCGCGGTGGGTGCCGGTGCCGTTGATGATGACGAAATTCTCGTGCGGCACGTGATCGAGCGTTTCGATCAGCAGCGGTACCAGCAGATGATTGGGCGTCGGGCGGGTGATGTCGCTGATCACGATGGCGACGCGATCGCTGGCCTTGACCATCTCCTTGAGCGGCGGGGTACCGATCGGCGAAGAGAGTGCTTCGCGAACGCCGGCTTCGGGATTCTCCATCCCATGCTGCGTCGTCGGTTCGACGACGAAAGTGTCGTCCGGCAGGTCGAGTGCCAGCTCACCCTTGCCGTAGAGCAGAGAGATTTTCATGAAGGCTCCAGGATGGCGGCGCTTGCGCGCCGCCGGATGATGTCATTCGTCTCAGCATGCCACGATACGGCAGCGGCGTCGCTCAACCGTCGCGGGCGACACCGAGATCCTCGTCGACACGGGATTGCGGCTCGTCCTCGAGGGTGCCTTCGATGCCGCGTCTCTTCTGCCAGCGATCGACCAGCATCACGGCGATCGGCCCCAGAATGGCGGTCGTCAGCGTGGCGATCGATATCTGCGACGTCGCGATGTTGACCAGGTCGTGATAACTCTGCGCTTCGGCCGCGCTCATCATCCCCGAATTGGCGGCAACGGCTGCCGCGGCAGCGATGGCAGCCGGCGTGCCGGCGGCGTTGCCCGCTGTGGTCGCTTCGGAAACCGGCGCGATGACGCTGGGTTCGCGGAACAGCCGGAAGACCAGAATGCCGACGCCGCCGGTGAGTACGGTAGTCATGACGCCCAGCAGCAGACCTGCACCCACCACCTCGGGATTGAAGAACGCCGCCAGGTTCATGTTCGCGCCCAGCGCAAAGGCGAAGAACGGCACCGGCAGAATTTCGCCGGGCTTGAGGAAGGCGCGAATATCGCGGTCGATATTGCCCAGCAGCATGCCCAGCGCGATCGGCAGCAGCACCGCAATGAAAGCGATCACCGGGAACTGGGAACCCAGCAGGCCCAGCGACATGAGCGTGAAGAACGGACCATCGTTGAGCGACAGGATCGCCACCGCGCCGGTATCGGAGCGGTTGCCGTACTGGCTGGTGAGTGCCGCGTACATGCCGCCGTTGCCGTTGGTCATGGCGGCGATGATCGCTACCGTCGAAAGACCCAGCAGGCCATCGATCGGGTCGAACATCAGCCCCAGCCCCACGCCCACCGCCAGACCGGTCAGGTATTTGGCGGTGACCAGCAGGGCGCCTTTCTTGAGCGCCTTGCCGCCCACGCGCAGGTTCATCTGGCTACCGGAGCAGAACAGGAACAGCGCGATCAGCACCAGCGCCCCGTCCTTGAACAGCTCCTGGGAGAAGCCACCGATGCGCAGGAATTCGTACTGGCCGCTATCGGTCTGCCCGGCACCCAGCCACTGCAGAATGGCGGTGATCCAGGAAAGATGGAGCTGATCGATGGTGTTGAGCGCGGCACCGAAAATGAGGGGGACCACCATCAGGCCCCCGGGGACCTTCTGGATCGTGGCGAGCAGTTTCATGGAGTTGGCTCCCGTGCGCCATGCGTGGCGAGTGGTTCACTAGCGGTTAGTGATCGAAACGATTGCTAATTTGATCGAATCGATCATTTTTCACAATTCCACTAAAGGCGTAGATGAAGGAATTCCTCTAGTTTCCCTCTAACCTCACCCTGATGATGCGGCTGGCTGTCGGAATGACGCTCCCCGGGCGTTTCTTCGGTCGCGCGATCTGAGTAACATGCCGGCCATGCTCAAATCCTCCTCGGACAGCGCTGTCCCCCGGCTTCGCCCCTATCAGATCCAGGCCGTCGACAATGTCATCGCTCACTTCCGGGGCAGTGACGATCCGGCCGTGGTGGTGTTGCCGACGGGAAGCGGTAAATCGCTGGTCATCGCGGAGCTGGCGCGGCGGGCCCGTGGCCGGGTGCTGGTGCTGGCCCACGTGCGCGAGCTGGTCGAGCAGAATCACGCCAAGTATCTTGCCTACGGGCTCGAAGCGGATATCTTCAGCGCCGGCCTGGGCCGCAAGGAGAGCGGGCGCCAGGTGGTGTTCGGTTCGGTGCAGTCGGTGGTCAACGGTCTGGATGATTTCGCCACCGGCGAGTTCACACTGCTGGTGATCGACGAGTGCCATCGTCTCTCTCTCGCCCGCGATAGCGGGGACGAGCGCCAGGCGGCAGCGTCGGGAAAAGCTGGCCAGCGGGCCGTCTCCACCTACGAGAAGGTGATCGCGCGGCTTCGCGAGGTGCGGCCCAACCTCAAGGTGTTGGGGCTGACGGCAACGCCGTATCGGCTTGGCGAGGGCTTTCTTTATCACCGCCACTACCACGGCATGGTGAAAGGGCCGGAGAACACGTTCTTTCGCGACTGCGTATTCGAGCAGCCGCTGCGCGTGATGGTGCGTCAGGGGTATCTCGCCGAACCCAGGCGCATCGACGGCGCCATGGCCTTCTACGACTTCTCGCGCCTGACCCCACAGCGAAACGGCCAGTTTGCCGAGCGCGATCTCAGCGGCGTGGTTCAGGGCAATCGTGCCACGCCGCAGATCATTCATGACGTGATCCAGCGTGCCCACGATCGTCAGGGCGTGATGATCTTCGCGGCCACCGTGGCGCACGCCGAAGAGGTGCGGGAGCTGCTGCCCGCGACCGAGAGTGCGCTGATTACCGGAGCGACGCCGGGCCCGGAGCGAGAGCGACTGATCGCGGCGTTCAAGGCCCGCGAGCTCAAGTATCTGGTCAACGTGGCGGTATTGACGACCGGTTTCGACGCGCCACACGTGGACGTGATCGCCATTCTGCGCCCGACCGAATCCGTGGGGCTCTATCAGCAGATCGTCGGGCGCGGATTGCGGCTCTCGCCGGGCAAGACCGATTGCCTGATTCTCGACTACGCCGGCAACCCGTGGGAGCTCTATGCGCCGGAGATCGCCCAGACGCGTCCGGACGGCGAAAGCGAGCCGGTGCAGGTCGAGTGCCCCGAATGCGGCTTCGCCAACACCTTCTGGGGCAAGCGTGACGGCGACTTCGTGATCGAGCATCACGGTCGACGCTGTCAGGGGCTTCTTTTCACACGCGGCCAAAGCCCCGCGCTCTCTACACGCGCCCAAGACTGCGCCCAAAGCGGAAGGTCAAACCCGGGGAAGGAGGTCGATGCTGGCGCGGGGTCGGGCGCCGTGGAGAGTCGACATCAATGCACGTTCCGTTTTCGTTTCAAGGTGTGCGAGCAGTGCGGCGGCGAGAACGATATCGCCGCACGCTCCTGCGGCCACTGCGGTGAACGGCTGGTGGATCCCGACGACAAGCTGCGCGATGCGCTCAAGCTGCGTCATGCCAGGGTCCTGCGGGTCAGTGGCATGCAACTGGCGGCGACCACCAACGGCCGCGGCGTGCCGAGGCTCAAGGTGACCTACCACGACGAGGATGGCGAGACGCTGGACGAGTGGTTCGGGCTGGAAACACCGGCCCAGCAGCATGTGTTCGAGCGGGTCTTCCTGCGCCACCATCTGCGCGCGCCGGCCAGCGGCTGGCGGCCACGTTCCGCCCAGGAAGCCGTCGAGGGCGCCGCTCGCCTGCGGGCACCGGATTTCGTCATCGGTCGAAAAAGTGGTCGTCATTGGCGAGTCGACGACAAGCTGTTCGACTATATCGGCCGCTATCGCAAGGCCGATGGCGCCGGCATCGACGATTAAAAGTTTACTTGCTAAGTAAATTCTTGGGATAAACCGCGACGATTGGCTAATATGGAGAAGCGCTCATCCGAGCGTGATCGACAATCGACCTCAGGAGCTCCCCATGAGCTGGACGACCCCGGAAGTGAAGGAAATCTGCGTCGGTATGGAAATCAACGACTACATGCCCGCTGAATTTTGAGCCATCAGCAAGACACGCGCGGCGGTGCTGCTCTGCAGCTGCGCGTACTCGGGGCGGCCGCCGGTGGCGGCTCGCCTCAGTGGAATTGCCGCTGCGACGTGTGCCGTCTGGTCTGGGAAGGCGATCAGCGCGTGACGCCGCGAACCCAATCCTCGATTGCCGTCAGCGTTGACGGTCAGAACTGGGCGCTGATCAACTGCGCACCCGATATCCTCAAACAGATTCAACAGACGCCGGCACTGCATCCGCGCGAGGGCCGACGGCATACGCCGATCGCCAGCGTGCTGCTGACCAATGCCGACGTCGATCATATCGGCGGGCTGCTCAATCTCCGCGAAAGCTCGCCGTTTCGGCTGCTGGCGACGCCGATGATCCAGGACGTGCTGCGTGGCAGCCCGATCTTCGATGTGCTGAACCCCGATTACGTCAGCCGCGAATCGATCGCCCTGGATCAACCCTTCACGCTGCTCGACGGCCTGCAGGCTCGGCTGTTTGCGGTGCCGGGCAAGACCGCACTCTTTCTGGAGGGCGATCAGGTCGAGATTGGTGTCGAAGGCGAGAGCACGGTTGGCGTCGAACTGATCAGCGGCGATAGGCGCGCCTACTATATCCCCGGCTGCGCCGCGATGACGCCGACACTCGCGGCGCGTCTCGACGGTGCCGATCTGCTGCTGTTCGACGGCACCCTGTGGCGCGACGATGAAATGGTGCGCGCGGGCGTCGGTCACAAGACCGGAAACCGCATGGGCCATATGTCGATGTCCGGCGCCGAGGGCAGTATCGCAGCGCTGGCGGAACTCTCGCTGGGCAAGCGCGTCTTCATCCATATCAACAACACCAATCCGGTGTTGATCGCGGATTCCTCCGAGCGTCAGGCGGCCGAGCGCGCCGGCTGGGAGATCGCCCATGACGGCATGGAGCTCTCTTGCTGAATTTCGAAAACCATCCTGACCTCGTCGAGCCGTTGAGCATGGAGGCGTTGGAAGCCCGGCTGCGCGAGGTCGGCGAGACCCGCTACCATCATCGTCATCCGTTCCAGTTGATGCTCCAGAACGGTGAGCTCGACAAGCGTCAGGTCCAGGCCTGGGCGCTCAACCGCTACTACTATCAGGCGATGATCCCGATCAAGGACGCCTCGCTGATGGCGAGGCTCGACGATCCCGATCTGCGCCGAACCTGGCGTTCGCGGCTGGTCGATCATGACGGCGAAGCCGTGGGCGAGGGCGGGATCGAGCGCTGGCTCAAGCTGACCGACGGCCTGGATTTACCCCGTGAACTGGTCGTTTCGACCCGCGGCATCCTGCCGGCGACGCGTTTTGCCGTCGAAGCCTACACTCACTTCGTGCGCGATCGGACGCTACTCGAGGCGATCGCCTCGTCGCTGACCGAGCTGTTCTCGCCCATGGTGATCGGCCAGCGCGTGCGCGGCATGCTCGAACACTACGATTTTGTCTCCCGCGAGACGCTCGCCTACTTCGAGCCGCGGCTGACCCAGGCGCCGCGGGATGCCGAGATGGCGCTCGACTACGTCAAGCGCCACGCCAAGCGCGCCGACCAGCAGCAAGCGGTGATCGACGCGCTTCGCTTCAAGTGCAGCGTGCTGTGGGCGATGCTCGATGCGCTGCAGCACGCCTATGTCGGTTCCGGCTCGAATCCAGCGGGCCAGGTGCCGCCGGGCGCCTGGGGCAGTGGCGTCGAAGGGCAGGAGATCGATGGTGACGGCCTGGGTGGCCGAGGGAGAATTGCCCGATGAGTGCCGACACCCCTATCAACGACGACGCTGGCGGCGTGCCGACGCTCCAAGAGCACGACGTGGTCAAGATTCCGCGCGGCGTGCGGCTGCGCGAGGACAAGGCCCGCGGCGGCTGGGTGCTGCTGGCGCCGGAACGGGTGTTCCAGCTCGATCCCATCGCTCAGCAGGTGCTCACCCGCGTCGATGGCGAGCGTGACATCGCCGC
Organism: Salinicola halophyticus; assembly: GCF_003206695.1. GTDB lineage: Bacteria > Pseudomonadota > Gammaproteobacteria > Pseudomonadales > Halomonadaceae > Salinicola > Salinicola halophyticus. The sequence continues at coordinate 98,427 of NZ_PZJN01000002.1, forward strand.
CATCGTCGACGATCTGGCTGAAACCTTCGCGGCGCCCCGCGAGCGCATACTCGTCGACGTGGGGGCGATGCTCGCCGATCTGATCACCAAGAACGTCTTGGAAGTGACATGAATACCCAGCCGGAAGCGCGACAGTCGCCCTCGATGCAGCCACCCCCCATCGGCATGCTGGCGGAATTGACCCACCGCTGCCCGCTGCAGTGCCCGTATTGCTCCAACCCGGTCGAACTTACCCGCAAGCGCGAAGAGCTCGATACCGAGACCTGGCAGCGGGTCTTTGCCGAGGCGGCCGAGCTCGGCGTACTGCAGGTTCATCTTTCCGGTGGCGAGCCGGCACTGCGCCAGGATCTCGAAGCGCTGGTGGCGAGCTGCGCCGAACATGGCCTCTACTCGAACCTGATCACCGCCGGCGTCAACATCAGCCGGGCGCGTCTCGAAGCGTTGGCGGATGCCGGGCTCGATCACGTGCAGCTCTCGGTGCAGGGTGCGACCGCGGAGGTCAACGACCATATCGCCAACCTGCCCGGCGCCTTCGACAAGAAGCTCGCCTTCGCTGCCGAGGTGACCGACGTCGGGCTGCCGTTGACGCTCAACAGCGTGATCCATCGTGCCAACCTGCATCAGATCCCTGACCTGGTCGAACTGGCGCTGGAACTCGGCGCGCGGCGTCTCGAGATCGCTCACGCGCAGTATTACGGCTGGGCGCTTCAGAACCGTGGTGCGCTGATGCCGCCGCGGGAGCAGGTGATGGAGGCGCTCGATCTGGTGGAGGCGGCCCGCGAGCGCCTCAAGGGCAAGTTGGTGATCGACGCCGTGGTGCCGGATTACTACGCGCGGCTGCCCAAGCCGTGCATGAACGGCTGGGGCCGCCAGTCGCTCAACGTCACGCCCACGGGCAAGGTCTTGCCGTGCCACGCCGCCGAGACCATTCCCGGACTCGAGTTCTTGAACGTGGGCGAGCACGCCCTGGGCGATATCTGGCAGCACAGCCCCGCGTTCAACGCCTATCGCGGTACTGACTGGATGCCGGACGCCTGCCAGAGCTGCGATCGGCGCGAGATCGACTGGGGCGGCTGCCGCTGCCAGGCCTTGATGCTGACCGGCGACGCCGCCCAGATGGATCCAGTCTGCGAGTTTTCGCCCTATCACGACGAAATCCAGACGCTGGCGGTCATCGATTCGAGCCGAGAAGACGAATTTACCTATCGCCGATTTGCGCGCCAGCCTGCCTGAGAGCCAACGATGGCGGCGAGACCTCCGCCGGCCGGCCGATGTCGTGTCGATAGGCCAGCGTCGCCTGCCTTGTTAGACTGCTGTCACTATTCAGCAGTGATCCGGGAGGCGGCGTGAGCGTTATCGAATCCGAACGACCCGATGCCGCCGAGGCGTCGCCTGCCGGGCAGCTGCCGCTGGAGTTCGTGGCCCGGGTCAATGGCGAAGGGCTGACCGAGCTGCCGCAGGATCTCTACATTCCGCCGGAAGCGCTCAAGGTCTTTCTCGAGACCTTCGAGGGCCCGCTCGATCTGCTGCTCTATCTGATCCGGCGCCAGAATCTCGATATTCTGGCCATCAACGTCGCCGCCATCACCCACCAGTACGTCGAGTACGTGGACCTGATGCAGGCGATGGAGATCGATCTCGCCGGCGAGTATCTGGTGATGGCCGCGATGCTCGCCGAGATCAAATCGCGTTCTCTACTGCCGCGGCCGCCCAAGGGTGATGACGAGGACGACGAGGAAGATCCGCGAGCTCAGCTGATTCGCCGGCTGCAGGAGTACGAGCAGCTCAAGCTGTCTGCCGAGGAACTCGATACCCTGCCGCGCATGGGACGCGACTGGCACCCGGCGCAGGCGGCACTGCCCGAGCTCGAGCGCCGCGTGATTCACCCGGACGTGTCGCTGAACGATCTGCTGGGCGCGCTCGGCGGCATGCTCAAACGGGCCGATCTGCGTCAATCTCATCGGATCAGTCGTGAAGTGCTCTCGACCCGCGAGCGGATGCTCTCGATCATGGCCAAGCTGAACGCCGATCGTTTCACGCCGTTCGAGGCGCTGTTCGAGCTTTCCGAGGGGCGCGCCGGGGTCATCGTGACCTTCATGGCGATTCTCGAATTAGCGCGTGAGTCGATGATCGAAATCGTGCAGAATGCGCCGCTCTCGCCGATCCACCTGCGTGCCCGGCTGGCGCTGGAAGAGGGTGTCGCGAGTGACGAGGGCGATGGCATATTCGAGGGCGATGACGAGTTAGAAGACAAGGCTGAACTGGCATTCGAGACCGCCGATGCTGCTCCAAAGAGCGGTATCGTTGGGCCCGACATTCCCGACAGTGAAGGCGAGACCAAGGCATGAACCGCCTGACCGACTCCTACGTTTCTTCAGTCGTGACGCCGGCGCTGGACGAAATTCTCGAAGCGGTGCTGCTGGCCGCGGGTGAGCCGGTCTCGTTGGAGCGGCTCGAGGCGTTGTTCGATGAAGGCTTGCTCGACTCCGGGCAGCCACCGTCCCGCGCCGCGCTTCGCGAGTCGCTGCACAAGCTGTCCGAGCGATTGGCGGCCGGCGGTGCGCTGGAGCTCGGCGAGTCGGCCTCGGGTTATCAGTTGCGGATTCGTCAGCGCTACTCGCCCTGGGTGTCGCGGCTGTGGGATGAAAAGCCTCAACGATACTCCCGGGCGCTGCTCGAGACGCTGGCGCTGATTGCCTATCGTCAGCCGGTCACCCGCGGCGATATCGAGGAGGTGCGCGGCGTGGCCGTCAGCAGCTCGATCATGCGGACCTTGGTCGATCGCGGCTGGATTCGCGTCGTGGGTCATCGCGACGTGCCGGGGCGACCGGCGGTCTATGCCACCACCCGGTCGTTTCTCGACGATCTGGGATTGAGTACGCTGGAGTCGTTGCCTCCGATGCACGAACTCAAGCCGCTCGAGAAGTTCGAAACGGGCATGCATGAGCCGTTTGCGGATGTGCCTGATATCGATGTGCCTGATATCGATGTGCCAGATGTCGACGTGTCTGGTGTCGATGCACCCGATGTCGACGTACCTGATGTCGACGTACCTGATGTCGATACGGCCGGCGAGACGCCATCGCTCGACGCAGAAGACGCCACGGAAGCGGTGCTGGAACCAGAAGATACCGATTTATCGGCAGCGTCGGGTGAAGGTGACACAGATGAGCCCGACAATGACGAACACGCCGAGATGGCGTCCCCCGGCGAGTCGCTGAGTTTTGCCGAGCTCGAAGTGCGACTGGCCGAACGTGCCCGGAAGCGTCAGGCCGAAGAGGCGGAGTCGAACTCCTCCCCAGCGGAGGACAATTCGGACACGGACACCTGAGGATCGCCACTACCGACCATGCTGCCTGACGGGCAGGCGGTCACCGGCGACTCCTCGAGCCGATGAGGCAACGAAATATCATGACCGAGATCAACACCGAAAAACTGCAGAAAGTGCTGGCCCGGGCCGGCTATGGCTCGCGCCGCGAGATGGAAACGGCGATCAGCGCCGGCCGTGTCAAGGTCAACAGCCAGGTCGCCAAGCTGGGCGATCGGGTGGGGGCGCGCGATCGTGTCGCGCTCGACGACCGCTTGATCAGCCTGCGTGCCGTGGAAGAAGTCCCGCGCCGCGTGATCATGTACAACAAGCCGGAAGGCGAGCTGTGCACGCGCAAGGATCCGGAAGGGCGGCGGACCGTGTTCGAACGCCTGCCGCGGCTGAAGGGCGAGCGCTGGATCGCGATCGGTCGCCTGGACATCAATACCAGCGGCCTGCTGCTGTTCACCACCGATGGCGAGCTGGCCAACCGGCTGATGCACCCCTCGCACCAGATCGAACGCGAATACGCGGTCCGCGTAATGGGTGAGGTCAAGCGGGAGCACGTGGTCAATATGGTCGAAGGGGTGATGCTCGAAGACGGCCCGGCGCGTTTTTCCGACGTGCAGGAGTTCGGCGGCGAAGGCATCAACAGCTGGTTCCACGTGGTGATCATGGAAGGGCGCAATCGAGAAGTGCGTCGTCTGTGGGAATCCCAGGGCCTCACCGTCAGCCGCCTGAAACGTGTTCGTTATGGCAACATCTTCCTCGACAAGCGGGCCAAGGCCGGCGAGTGGACCGAGATGACCCAGGACGAGATCGACGAGCTGTCGACGATGGCCGGGCTCGAGCCGCGCAAGGTACCGGAACTGACGCCGGACGAGAAAAATCGCTGGAGCCGCGACAAAAACAAGCGGCGCCCGGTGACGGCAATGAAGAAACCGCGCCATCCGCGGCGTGAAGACTCCTGATTCCCGCGTCGTGACCAGCGCCTCGGGGCGGGAAAAAATACTTGCCTGCTCCGAGGGTTATGAGTAATATGTGCGCCCAGTCGGGAAGGGTCGTTAGCTCAGTTGGTAGAGCAGTTGGCTTTTAACCAATTGGTCGTAGGTTCGAATCCTACACGACCCACCACTTTCCGACGGGTCGATGCTTTTATGGCAAGCGCCATTGATCAGAAGCGCATGGGTCGTTAGCTCAGTTGGTAGAGCAGTTGGCTTTTAACCAATTGGTCGTAGGTTCGAATCCTACACGACCCACCATCGATCTCTTCCTCGCCTTCATGGCACCGATTCGGCACTCCCCGCCGGTCGTACGTTTTGGGTCGTTAGCTCAGTTGGTAGAGCAGTTGGCTTTTAACCAATTGGTCGTAGGTTCGAATCCTACACGACCCACCATCTCGTTTTTTCCTGTCATTGCCGCCAAACCGATGCGCGTTTCCGTACGCCTGTGTTACTGATTGAGGATTCCCTCAGGAGACCTCTCATGGCGTCCCGCTCATTCCGGCCAGATTGTTCCAGTCCATCACGCCCATCTCGATCCGAACCGCCCCGGTCGGCCACTGATTACCGTCATGCCAACGAACCTGTCGGCAGCGTCGAGCAGATCTACGGGGGCCAGCTGGTCCCGGATCTGGCGGTCAGCACTTTCCGCAATATCGATCGACTGTTTCCTTCCCGGGTCATTGCGGCCGGAGGGCGCCCACGCCCGCTGCCGCCAATCTCGCAGAACCTCGAGGGTTGGGTGGCCACGGTGAACGGTGAGCCTTACGACCTTTACGACTACCTCGCGTTGAACAATGTCACCGGGCTTCTGGTCCTGCACCGGGGCAACGTCCTTTATGAGACCTATCAGCGGGGCAATGCGCCGGATACGCGCTGGATGTCGATGTCGGTCGCCAAGTCCGTCTGCTCGACGCTGGCCGGGATGGCGATTCGGGACGGACTGATCCCCGAGGGGTTGGGGGCTCGGGTGGTCGACTACGTGCCGCTGTTGAAGGGAAGTGCCTACGATGGCGTGAGCCTGCGCGATCTGCTGATGATGGCCTCGGGAGTTGCCTGGAACGAGACCTATACCGATCCCGAGTCCGATCGACGCTCGCTGCTCAGGGCGCAGGTTGCCCAGGCGCCGGGCGGGGCGATGGCCGTGATGGCGGCGCTGCCTCGGGCTGCCGAACCGGGCCGGGTTCACAATTACAGTACCGGGGAAACCCAGATTCTCGCCGAACTCGTCCACGCAGCCGTCAATCGACCCTTGGCCGACTATCTGTCGGAAAAGCTCTGGCAGCCGTACGGTATGGAAAGCGACGCCACCTGGTGGCTGGAATCCGCCGGCGGCATCGAGGTCGGTGGAAGCGGTATTGGCGCCACATTGAGAGACTACGCCCGTTTCGGCCAGTTCATGCTCGAGGGCGGGAAGGTCGACGGCGAGCCGCTGCTGCCCGACGGATGGATGGCCGAGGCCACGCGGCCCACCACGCTCGCCGATGGCGAACTTGTGGACTACGGCTTCATGTGGTGGACGGCATGGACGCCGCCCTCGCGAAAGGATCGCGCCTACGCGGCAAGAGGTATCCACGGCCAGCTCGTCTACATCAACCCGGCTCATGACATCGTGATCGCTCAGAACGCCGCTGCCCCCAAGCCGAAAGGCAGGATAGTGATCGATCCGATGGCGTTCTTCGATGCCCTTGTCGCGCACCTGGATCGCCGGCCCGGGGCGGCCAGTTCGAGTTGATGTAGCGGTTTCCGCCTTTCAGGCGGGGCGGTCGAGCGGCGGGACGGGCGCTTGCCCTGGGCTGACGAATCAGAAGTTCCGCATGGTCTCGCGATACCCCAGAAAATCCTTGCGCCGCTGCTCGATGCGGCTGGCCATGGCGTAGTCGCCGCTCTGCTTGGCGACCTTCTCGGCGGAGTCGATCTGACGGATGGCGGTGTCGATGTTGCCTTGAAGCTGGAGCTGCTCGGCGCGCGCCAGCTGGCCCCAGGCATCCCGACCGCTGCGCCCGGCGGCTTCGGACAGCAGGCCGAACACGTCGGGGTCCTCCGGGTACTGCTCGCTCATGTCGCGTAGTACGTCGAAAGCCTGCGACGGAGAGGTCTGGACCAACGTCTGAGCCTGGACCCATTGCGCCGGGTAGTAGCCGGGAGAAATTCGCAGAATGCGTTGCGCCCGGGTCAGCGCCTCCTCTCGGCGGTCGGCGTCGTAGGCAATCTGGGCGGCAGTCGCCGGAATCATCGACAGGTCAGGATACTGCTTCGCCAGCGTGTCGAGCGTCGCCAGCGCCGCGTCCGTGCGCGACTGTCGCGCATCGGTCAGCGCCTGGAGATAGCTGACGGCGGCGGCCGGCGGGTCGTCCTGCTTCAGTACCGTCATGGCCTGAGTCGGGTTGCCCTGGTTGAGCATCAGCAGCGCCCGGCCCCGGATCATGGCGTAGGTCGGGTCGTCATGGTGGGGCGGCGAGGTCAGCTGATCGGCTCGGGCCTGGGTGTCGCTGATGCGCGATTCGGTCACCGGGTGGGTCAGCAGGAACTCCGGCGGATTGCCGCCCTGAAGAGAGGCGAGCTTCTGCAGCGTCCGGAACATTTCCGGCATCGCCTGCGGGTCGTATCCGGCCTTGGCCATGGCGCTGAGACCGACGCGATCGGCTTCCTGCTCGAAGCGCCGGGAGTAGGCCAGCTGATCCTGAATGAACGCGGCCTGAGTGCCCATCATGGCGGCGATTCCGGCACCGCCGCCGCCGCCCGCCGCGAAGATCATCCCCGCCAGCATCGCCGCCATGGTCGGCAGTTGCGTCTCCTCCACCCGGGCCATGCGTCGTGCATAGTGACGCTGAGCCAGGTGGCCCAGCTCGTGGGCCAGTACCGAGGCGAATTCATCCTCGTTGGGCGCGGTGGTGAACAGGCCGGCATTGACCCCGACAACGCCGCCGGGCACGGCAAACGCATTCAACAGGCGGCTGTCGACCAGCGTGACCACGAGTCGTTCGTCGACGCCGCTGTAGGGCACCAGCTTGGCCAGCATCGAACGTACATAGGTCTGGGTGATCGGATCATGCCAAGGGTCGGTCTGGGCGCGGAACTGGCGAAGCCAGGCCCGGCCCAGGCGATATTCGTCATTGGTGGTGACGGCGACGCTGGTACTGCCGAGATCCGGAAGCTGATAGCCTTGTTCGGCCTGCGCAACCGGAGGCGCGCCGGCCAGGGTTGCGGAGAGCAGCGAGACGGCCAACAATTGCCGTTTGAATGATGTCAGTCGGTGGTTGGTCATGCTGACGGTGTCGGTCCTCATTCGGGCAGAAGCTCAGGTCAGGCAGAAGCTCAAGTGTGACCAAAAAATAAGCGCGGGCAAATCAGCGCCACCCCGGGAGACGATACAGGCAAAAGCCTCGCTGCGGACAAAGACTCTACAAGGGCCGCCATTCGAGGCGGGCGAAAGCCACGCTGACCGCCAGCGGTCTGGGTTATCATGCCTTCGACCGCGGCCAGGCACAGAGGTTGCCTGGACGTTTTCCCAAAGTCAGCGAGCGATGCAGCCGGCCCGGTGGCAGGCTAACCAACTTTCGATTCATCTATCAATTCATTGCCCATCAACTCCGGGATTCGTCATGTCTCAAGCGCCCGATTGCCGACTGGATGCCTCCGGTTTGCGCTGTCCACTTCCATTGCTCAAGGCCAAACAGACGCTAGCCGGCATGCAGGCCGGGCAACTGCTCGAGGTGATCGCCACCGACGCGGGTTCGTGGCGCGATTTCGAAAGCTTCGTCGAGCATAGTCGGCATACGCTGATCGGGCGTGAGGCGGCGGAGGGCGTGTATCGCTACTGGTTACGCAAGGCCGAGGGAGAAGCGCTGGCATGAGTTTGAAAGGCATTCTGCGTCACTGGTTCGAGCGTTACCTTTCCGACGAGGAAGCCATCGTCCTGCTGGCGCTGTTGATCGGCGGTTTTGCCGTCGTCATCTGGCTAGGCGGCGCCCTGGCACCGTTTTTCACGGCACTGGTCGTCGCTTTCCTGCTGCAGGGCGTGGTGTCCTGGCTGGAACGTAGAGGGTTGCCGCGCCTGCTGGCCGTCGGGCTGGTCTTCCTGCTGTTCGTGGGGGCACTGCTGGCGCTGGCATTGATCGTCATGCCGCTGGTCTGGAATCAGCTGGTCGAGCTGGTTCAAGAAGCCCCTCGCATGTTCGCCAGCAGCCAGCTCTGGCTGGGCGAGATGCAGGAGAAATATCCCACCATCGTGACCCCGGATCAGATCCAGGGCTGGATCGCCACGGCGGGCCAGCAGGCCTCCCAGCTCGGTCAGCGCGCGCTGACCTTCTCGCTGGCGTCGCTGGGCAATCTGATGGCGGTCATCATCTATCTGGTACTGGTGCCGATCCTGGTCTTCTTCATGCTCAAGGATCGCGAGCGGCTGGTCGATTTTCTGCTCTCGATGCTGCCGGGCAAGCGCACGCTGATGACCCGCATCTGGGAAGAGATGGATGATCAGATCGCCAACTACGTCCGCGGCAAGACCATCGAAATCATCATCGTCGGCAGCGTGGCGTTCATCGTCTTCTGGGGCTTCGGTCTGCCTTACGCGGCGCTGCTGGGTCTGATGGTGGGGCTGTCGGTGCTGGTGCCTTACATCGGCGCGGCGGTGGCCACGCTGCCGGTCGCCGCGGTGGCGGGATTCCACTTCGGGGTTGGCGACCAGTTCCTGTACGTGCTGGTCGCTTACGCCATCCTGCAGGCGCTGGACGGCAACGTGCTGGTACCGATCCTGTTTTCGGAAGCGGTCAACCTGCATCCGGTGTCGATCATCCTGGCGGTGCTTTTCTTCGGGGGACTCTGGGGCTTCTGGGGCGTGTTCTTCGCGATCCCCCTGGCAACGCTGATCAAGGCGCTGGTACAGGCCTGGCCACGAGGTGAATCGGGCCAGAGCCTGCTGATGGAAGATCGCTGAGGCGAGGCGAGCGTCTACTCGGCGTTGAGTTCGCGCGCCGCTTCGAGCACTTCGTCGACGTGGCCGGGGACCTTGACGCCGCGCCACTCACGGGCCAGTTTGCCGTCGGCGTCGATCAGGAAGGTGCTGCGTTCGACGCCCAGATGCTCCTTGCCGTACAACTTCTTGAGCTTGATCACGTCGAACTGGCGGCAGATGGCCTCGTCACGATCCGAGAGCAACTCGAACGGAAAGCCCTGCTTGGCCTTGAAGTTCTCGTGGGACTTGAGGCCGTCCCGCGAGACCCCGAAGACGACCGTGTTGGCATTTTCGAACTCGCTGATCCGGTCGCGAAAATCGCCGCCCTCGGTGGTGCAGCCGGGGGTGCTGTCCTTGGGATAGAAGTAGATCACGACCTGCTTGCCGCGATAGTCGCCGAGCCGGAACGGGGTGTCGCCGGTGGCTTCGGCGGAGAAGTCGTCGACGGGCTGTCCAACGCTGAGTGTCATGGGTTGCTCCGAAACCGGGAAGTGAATGGCGAACGATAGCCGATCCTGGCGGTCAATGCCTGGTCATCGTTGCCGTGGCGTCGTGATCGGCCGCAGGCCAATCTGGCCGGTAGCCGGCTTGGCGGCTGTACACGCCGGGGCTGCCTGAGTACCATCTGGGGGTTGCAGGATCGGGCCTGGGCAGGCGCCACGAGCGTTGCATGAGGCGCGCCATGAGCCGGACACGGGCGATTCGTCTGGCCGGTGTTCGATTTCTGGTCATTCGATCCCGATGAGACAAGCGGCCGGCCGCCATCCGGCCTCAAAGAGAGAGCTGCAAGATGATCACAGGCAGTATCGTTGCCATGGCGACGCCGATGAAAGCCAGTGGCGAGATCGATTGGGAGGCGCTGCGTCGCCTCGTGAGTTTCCATCTCGACCACGGCACTGACGCCATCGTTGCCGCCGGTACCACCGGCGAGCCGACCACCATGTCGTTCGCCGAGCATTTCGACGTCATTCGCACGGTGGTCGAAGAGGTCAACGGTCGGATTCCGGTCATCGCCGGCACCGGCGCCAACAACACGGCCGAGGCGGTCGAGCTGGCACGTTATGCCAGCGAAGTCGGTGCGGACTGCTGTCTGTCGGTGGCGCCCTATTACAACAAGCCGACTCAGGAAGGCTTGTATCAGCATTTCAAGGCGGTTGCCGAAGCGAGCGAGCTGCCGATCATTCTCTACAACGTCCCCGGGCGGACCTGTTCCGATATCTACAACGAGACGGTCTTCCGGCTGGCGGAACTCGAGCGGATCGTCGGCCTGAAGGATGCCACCGGCAATCTCGAGCGTGCCGAGGAGCTGATCGATCGGCTCAAAGGCAGCGATTTCGCGCTCTACTCCGGCGACGATCCTACTGCCTGCGACTTCATGTTGATGGGTGGCCACGGCGATATCTCCGTCACCGCCAACGTGGCGCCGCAGGCGATGCATGACCTGTGTGTCGCGGCGACCAGCGGTCAGCGTGAAAAAGCCCACCAGATCAATGCGCGTCTGGCGCCATTGCATACGGCGCTGGGGATCGAATCCAATCCGATTCCCGTCAAGTGGGGCCTCAACCGCATGGGTTACGCCGACACCGGCATTCGTCTGCCGCTGACCTGGCTGTCCGAACGCTATCACGGCAATGTCGGCGAAGCGCTGCAGCTCGCGGGTATCAACATCAAGTGAATCTGCCGACGTGGATCGAATCGCCAGGGTTCGTACAGAGCCTAATCAGCCCATTGCTTCGAATGAAAGGTGGATGCATGAAGCCCATCCTCAAATGGATGCCTCTAATGTTGTGCTCGTCGCTGGCCCTGTCCGGCTGCGGTCTGTTTCAGGACGGTTACTACTACGACCGCAACGACGAGTACCAGAACGCCAAGATGGCCAAGCCGCTGGATCTACCGGCTTCACGCAATCGGGTTCTCTATCAGGACTCGATGCCGGTTCCCCAGGCCGACAGCGACTTTTCGGCGGCGGATGCGGTGGATGATGCGCCGCGCCCGCAGCCGTTGGCTTCAGGCCAGGGCGACGAGCAGGCCTATGTCGAGATGCGCGAGGCGGGGAGCGAGCGCTGGCTGCTGGTCGACGCCGCGCCGGCCAGCGTCTGGCCGCGGCTGCAAGGGTTTGCCGTCGATCACGGCGTCCAGCCGACCGCGATCAACGCCGGCAGTGGTCGCATCGAGACGGCGCAGGGCAGCTTGAGTCTGCGTCAGGGCCTGCGTAGCGGTACCAGCGAAGTGCGTTGCGATATCGGCAGCAGCGCCCAGTGCCTGAGTTCGGTCCAGGCCTATCTCGAGAATAACTATACGGCGGACAGCGGCGTGTCGCTGGCCGCGCAGCCACTCGATCAGAGCGAACGGGTCAAGCTGCGCAATCGTGACGGCGGCTGGGAGCTCGATCTGGCGCTGGATAGCGAGCGCGCCTGGTCCGAGCTCTATTATCAGCTGCAGAACGGTTTCGACGATGATCGCCTGACGCTCACCGATCAGAATCGCAGTGCCGGTCAGTTCTTCGTCGACTATCTCCCGCTGAACGCCGAAGGCGGTGGTTGGTTCGACTGGTTCGGCAGCGATCCGAAACCCGAACACTATCGCCTGCAGCTCGACTCGACCGCCGGCAACTCCGTGGTAACGGTTGCCGATGCCGAGGGTCAGCCGGTGGCGTCGGCTGCGGCACGGGAGCTGCTCGACGCGATCGCGTCCACGTTGCGCTGATGTCGTCGCGTTCCACGCCCGGCTTGCATGCGTCAGCCGGGCTCGGCTCACCAGGGTCGAGCTCACCGGGGCCCGGCTCTGGACCCGGACTGAGCTTCGCCTCGCTGGGCAGCGGCAGCAAGGGCAACGCGACGCTGGTCAGCGACGGCGAGACCCTGGTGCTGGTGGACTGCGGGTTCGGGATGCGCGAGGCGGAACGACGTCTCGCGCGGCTCGGTGTCCATCCGCGCCAGTTGACGGCCGTACTGGTGACTCACGAGCACAGCGATCACATCACCGGTGTCGGCGCGCTCGCCCGGCGTCATCAGCTGCCGGTCTATCTCAGCGCCGGCAGCTGGCTTTCAGGCAAGCTGGGCGACGTCCCCAGCCATCATTTGCTGGTGCCGCAGGGGCGTTTCGCCATCGGCGGGCTGGAGATCGATCCGGTCACCGTTCCCCACGACGCCCGGGAGCCGATCCAGTTCTGTTTTCGGGCCCACGGCCGGCGTCTCGGCGTGCTGACCGATCTCGGCCATCCGACGTCGCACGTGGTCGATGCCTTCAGCGGCTGCGATGCGCTGTTTCTCGAATGCAATCACGACCCGCGGATGCTGGCCGAAGGTCCGTATCCGCCCCATTTGAAGCGCCGCGTCGCCGGTCGCTGGGGTCATCTGGCCAACGGTCAAGCGGCAGATCTGTTGCGTCAGTTGGGACTCGATCGGCTGCAGCGGATTGTCTGCTCGCACCTGTCGGCGCAAAATAATCACCCCGAGCGGGTGCTGGAGGCGCTGGTGCCGCTGCTCGACGGTGATGAATCTCGACTGCTGGTCTCGGCCCAGGATCGCGGCATCGACTGGCAGCAGGTGGCATGACGTTGTCATCAAACCGTCCAGCCACCACACCCTGCCTCACCCCTAAACCTCACGAACCTGCTGCCCCGAAGGGCCGCGACGCGGAGACAGCCCCATGCAAAAACGCGATCTTCTCTATGCCGGCAAGGCCAAGTCGGTCTATCTGAGCGACGACCCGCAGCGGCTTGTCCTGCATTTTCGCGACGACACCAGCGCCTTCGACGGCAAGAAGAAGGAAGCGCTCGAGCGCAAGGGGCTGGTCAACAACAAGTTCAACGCCTTCATTATGGAGAAGCTCCAGGCGGCGGGCATCCCCACTCATTTCGAGCAGCTGCTGTCCGACACGGAATGCGTGGTCAAGAAGATGGAGATGATCCCGGTCGAGTGCGTGGTGCGCAATCTCGCCGCCGGTGGCCTGGTCCGCCGTCTCGGCGTCGAGGAGGGTATCGCCCTGAATCCGCCGACTTTCGAACTGTTTCTGAAAAACGACGACAAGGGCGACCCGATGATCAACGAGTCGCTGGCCGAAACCTTCGGCTGGGCGACGCCCGCGCAGCTTTCGACCATGAAATCGCTGACGTTCCAGGTCAATGACGTGCTCAAGCAGCTGTTTCTCGATGGCGGCATGCTGCTGGTCGATTACAAGCTCGAGTTCGGCGTCTTCGACGGCGAGATCGTGCTGGGCGACGAGTTCTCGCCGGACGGTTGCCGGCTGTGGGACGCCGAGACCCGGGAGAAGCTGGACAAGGACCGCTTCCGCCAGGGATTGGGCGGCGTGATCGAAGCTTATGAAGAGGTGGGGCGCCGTCTCGGCATGACTTTCTGATCGATCCGGCCTCTTCGAAGCCACGGACGACGAAGCGCCCCCGATAGCCTGGCTATCCGGGGGCGCTTCACGTAGAGCGTACCGAGTCTGATACCAAGAGCACCGATACCAAGAATACCGATATTAAGAGCACCGATAGTCAGCGTGCCGATAGTCAGCGCGCCGATCGGTTCAGTCGATGCGCTCGGCGCCCTCGATAGTGATCGGGCTCCTGGGCACGTCGGCGTGCGGCCCCTGGCGTCCGGTGGGTGTACCGGCAATCTTGTCGACGACGTCCATGCCCGAGACCACATGACCGAATACCGTGTAGCCCGGGTTGTAGAGATCGCGGTAGTTCAACGCGCCGTTGTCGACCAGATTGATGAAGAACTGACTGGTCGCCGAATCCGGGTTGGCGGTACGTGCCATGGCAAGGGTGCCGCGGGTGTTGTCGATGCCGCTCTTCTCCAGCGCAATCGGCGCATGGGTCTCTTTCTGCTCGAGATCCGCCGTCATGCCGCCGCCCTGGATCATGAAGTCCTGCATGACACGGTGGAAGATCGTACCGGCGTAGAAGTCTTCATCGACATAGCGCAGGAAGTTCGCCACCGTCTTGGGTGCCGCCTCGGGATCGAGCTCGACCTCGATGTCGCCCTGGCTCGTCTCCAGACGCACGTGCGGATGATCGGCATCGGCGAGAGCCGGCAAGGAGAACAGGGTCAGGGCGGACAGGCAAAAGGGAATCAGCGACTGTCGCAGCGAAGGCACTCTCATCAACACACTCCCGTCATTCATCGAAGCTCGCCAGCCTAGCGGGATCGGTACTCGCTGACCAGTGCCGGAGATCGATGGCAGCGGCGCGCCAGTCATCGATACGTCAATCAAAGGGTAGGCCATGAAGCACTACGCAACCGATCGGCTGACGTTGAGACAGCCGGATATTGCAGACGCAACGCGACTTTTCGCCATCTACGGCGACCCTGAAACCAACCGGTTCAATCCGGCCGGCCCGCACGCCGATGCTTCGGTCTCGATGCAGGTGTTGAATCGCTGGAGGGAACACTGGGAAAACCATGGCTTTGGGGTTTGGGCGATCGAGGAAAAGGCGAAGCCGGGGATCGTCATCGGATTTGGCGGTCTTGGCTGGGCGGAAGAAGAGGGCTGGGGCTGGATCGTCAATCTGGGATATCGATTCTCCCCCGCCGTGTGGGGAAAAGGCTATGCCACCGAGATGGGGCAGGGCGCAATAGACTTCGCGACAGAGCGCCTGGCAGTCGAGGCACTGTATGGCCTGGTTCGCCCGCAGCACGAAAAGTCGTTGCACGTCCTGCGCAAACTGGGATTCGGCGAAGTCGGTACGCTGGAAGACACCCCCGGTCAGCCCGCCAGTCTGGTGCTCGAGCGACCACTGCGCTGAGTCGGTCAGCGTGGTT
Source organism: Salinicola halophyticus (assembly GCF_003206695.1). GTDB lineage: Bacteria > Pseudomonadota > Gammaproteobacteria > Pseudomonadales > Halomonadaceae > Salinicola > Salinicola halophyticus. The sequence continues at coordinate 113,466 of NZ_PZJN01000002.1, forward strand.
CGATCGCCTCCACGTGGATTTCGGTTTCACCGTCACGGTCCCTGACACGAAAGCGCACGTTGACGTCACGCAGGAACACGCCATAGCACCTCGCGGTGTCGTCCCGGTTAGACGGTGAAGACGCGCCGCCGTGATAGGCAGGGCGCGGATCCTGTGCCAGCACCTCGTCGATCAGCCGGGCCAGCGACTGGCCATCGTCGTGCCGCTGGAGGGCGTCGTTCGCCGCGAGGCTGAACGTGACGCGATGCCGGGGCGGTGGCGCGGGGGCGAAACCGGCGTCGGCATCGGGACGAGACTCGGCCCATGGCAGGTACGGTTTGATGTCGATGACGGGCGTGGCATCGCAGAGATCGTGTCCCCGCAGGTGAAGCTTGACCCGGCTCCGCTGCTCGGCGAGGCGAGAGCCAACAATCGGGGCCTGTGCCAGCGAGGGTTTTGGCGTGCATTCCACATCGACCAGCTCGACCAGCGACAGACCGAGTCGGTTGGGGCGATGAGTGCTGCGACTGGCGAAGACGCCGATACGCTGATTGCCCCCTAGCCGTGGCGGCCGCACCCTTGGCGTCCAGCTCTGCGGGCTGCGATCGAAGACGAAGGTCAGCCACAGATGGGTGACCGCTTCCAGGCCCTCGACCGCGAGGGGATCATCGAACGGCGCTGCCAGGTAGAGAATGGCGCGGGCAGACGGCGCCAGCCCGGGTTGCCGCGGAATTCCGAACTTGTCGGGATAATCGCTGGCGACATGCCCGATCGCCTCCAGCGTGAAAGCGTCATCGGTCGCAGAGGAAGGAAGTCTGGGCGCTCGCATCGTGAAATCGGTTCCAGAGGTGAAATTTCATAACGGTGCCATACTGCATGAGCGCTCTCACGAGGGCACGAAGGCAATTCGAAAACTCGCATGATACCAAGGAGAGGTGTTGGATGAGTTTCCTGCACGTTTATCACGAAGCGGATAGCGACCAGCCGCTGCTGACCACCCATGACGCCTATCGCATCTCGCTGGAGCTGAGTTCGATCGAAGTCTATTTCGATCGGCGTGAGCTGGTGGAGGTGCCGGTTGGCATTCAGCAGCAGCAACTGGTGATGTTGAACAATGAAACCGCGACCGAGATCCAGCAGCTGAGCGGACGCCGATACTGCGACCTGCGCGGCATGAGCCCGCAATATCCCGATCTGGCGCTCAGGCGCGAGCTGCTGTGCACCGAGTCCTCGAACGACGAGGAGAGCTGGCACCTGTTCCTGCGAGGCCAGGCCATTTTCTACTTCCATCTCAACGGTCGCGTCTACGTCGTCGGCTGTGATCGGGGAGATCTGATCTCGGTGCCCGCGGGTCTGCCGCACTGGCTGGATATCGGCCCCGAACCCGACTTCCTGGTACTGACGTTGAGCAACGCGCAGTCGCCGGACCTGATTGCCACGGCGAGTGATATCGCCCTGCGGTTTCCACGTTTCGAAAAGTTGGTCGACGGCATGGCGGCGTGACAGAACGGCGCCGCGGCCGTCGATCCGGGAGAGGACGCGATGCTCGAGCGGACCCGTTTCCGTCAGGCGCTGCCCAAGGACGCGCCGGATCAGGCCGAGGTGTTCCATCACGCGATCATGGAAGGGGCGGCCCGCCAGTATAACCTTGCCCAGCGCCAAGCCTGGTCGATGGCGCTGCCGCGAACCGCCGAGGCCTGGATGGCTCGCCAGGCCATCTATGCGACGCTGGTCGCGGAATGCGACGGTCACTGTGTCGGCTTCTGCGAACGCGACATGACCGCCGGGCGTATCGAAACGCTCTACGTCTGGCCTTCGGTGGCCCGACAGGGTCTGGGCTCGCGCCTGCTGTCGCTGTCGGTCGATGCCTTGCGGGACGCCGGCCACCGGGAGGTATCGATCGAAGCGAGTCTGGTGCTGGCGCCATCGCTGATCGCCCGGGGCTGGGAAACACTGGGCGAGGATCGTGTCGAGCGTCATGGCGAGTGGCTGGCGCGTCTGCGCATGCGACTGGCGCTGCGTAGCCAAGAAGATGATGGACATTGACGCAGGCCATTCGTGAACGGAGGTCCCTTCGCAGGCGTTCCCTTGGACTGGGAAATTCGGTAAAGTCGCTTCCATAATGAAAGTGACTCACGATATTTCCGCTCTTTGTCCCGTGGCCCGCGCGCTGGAGTGTGTCGGCGACAGCTGGACGCTGCTGATCCTGCGTGACGCCATGCAGGGAGCCCGGCGCTTCGACGAATTCCAGCGCGGGCTGGGCATCGCGTCCAGCATGCTGACGCGGCGCCTGGACCGTATGGTTGCCAGCGAGCTTCTGGAAAGACGCTGCTACCAGCAGCATCCACCGCGCCATGAATATCATCTGACCGCCAAGGGGCACGATCTCGCGCCGGTCATTCTGATGCTTTACCGCTGGGGCGAGCGCCATCTGCCGATAGAAGCCAACGGTTTCTATCTGATCGACCGACGGTCGCAACAGCCCGTCGATCCGATTGTCTACGACCGCCTCCAGCAGCGGCCGTTGGCGCCCGGGGACGTGCGTATGGCGCCGGGACCCGACGCGACACCGGCGGTTCACGCGCGAGTCGAGCGCATGCGTGAAGCGTTCGAGCGCAGGACTTCTTCCGACTCGACGGTGGAGGCGGCGTCCGACTGGCGCCAGACTCGCACCGCGAGTGATTCGATCAATGACTGAAAGGACATCGTCATGCGACGTATCGTAGTGACAGGTATGGGAATCCTCTCGCCGCTGGGATGCGGTATCGAGACGGTATGGCAGCGTCTGCTGTCTGGCGCCTCCGGGCTACGCCAATTGCCGGCCGAGACCGTCGAAGGCCTGGCCGTCGGCGTGGGTGGCCCGGTGCCGGCCATCGCGGACGACAGCGCCGGTTTCGATCCCGACGCGACCATGGATCCCAAGGAGCGGCGCAAGATGGACCGCTTCATCCAGATGGCGGTGGCGGCGGCGGAAGAAGCGCTGGCCCAGGCCAACTGGTTCCCGCAGACCGAAGCCGAGAAGGAGCGTACGGCGACTCTGATCGGCTCGGGCATCGGCGGCTTCCCCGCCATTGCCGATGCGGTGCGCACGGTCGATAGCCGCGGGCCGCGACGGCTGTCGCCGTTCACTATCCCTTCGTTTCTGGCAAACCTCGCCTGTGGCCAGGTCTCGATCCGCCATGGCTTCAAGGGCCCGCTCGGCGCGCCGGTCACCGCGTGTGCCGCCGGCCTGCAGGCGATCGGCGACGCCGCGCGCATGATTCACGCCGGTGAAGCCGACGTGGCGCTTTGCGGCGGCAGCGAGGCGTGTATCGATCGCGTCAGCCTGGGCGGCTTCGCCGCCGCCAAGGCGCTCTCCAGTCACTTCAACGACACCCCGGAACAGGCCTCGCGGCCGTTCGATCAGGGTCGAGATGGCTTCGTGATGGGCGAGGGCGCCGGGCTGATCGTGATCGAGACGCTCGAACACGCCCTGGCACGCGGTGCGACGCCCATCGCCGAGCTGGTTGGCTACGGTACGACTTCAGACGCCTATCACATGACAGCAGGCCCCGAGGATGGCTCCGGCGCGGCGCGCGCGATGGAGATTGCGCTGCGTCAGGCCGGGCTGGACGCGGGCGAGATTCAGCATCTCAATGCGCACGCGACCTCGACGCCGGTCGGCGACCGGGGCGAACTCGCCGCCATTCATCGGCTGTTCGGCGACCATTCGCCGGCAATCAGTGCGACCAAGGCCACCACCGGTCACCTGCTGGGTGCCGCAGGCGGCGTCGAGGCGATCTTCACGTTGATGGCGCTGCGCGATCAGATCGCGCCGCTGACCCGCAATTACACCGACCCCGACCCGCTGGCAGCGGACCTGGACGTGGTCCACGGCGAGTCGCGCAAGATGCCGATGGAGCACGCCATCTGCAATGCCTTCGGGTTCGGCGGTGTCAACGCCAGCGCGATCTTCAAGCGCTACGAGGGCTGAAACGGGCTGCGCTCGGCAATACGACACGAGCTACGACTGCGCCGGCTTCGGGGCGCT
>NZ_PZJN01000020.1 GCF_003206695.1 Salinicola halophyticus
TCTTGTCGAATCCTGTCTGGCGCCGCTGCTGCTTGTCGGTGCCGATCCTTGAAGAACTGGGAAGCAATCTTACTGGCTTCACCGCCTTGCGTCAACCGATTTCTTCAATCAAATCAAACGCTTGGAATCTTTTTCGCTGTCCCCGAAAACCTCTCTCGGCGGCAGCGGATGCGTACTTTACGTTTCTACTCGGCGGTTGGCAACCCCCGAAAGAACAAAAAACTAAAGTTTAGAGTAGACCGCCACTATACCGCCCTCTCGGGCGGGATTCGTCTCGGGCTATATAGCCCAGAGCTCCATGAAAGCATCGACCGGCATCGATTCGAGCTGGGCCGTGTTTTCATACAGAGCAAAGATCTGCTCACAGCGCTGCGCAGGAAAGCGCGTTGCCAGATTGGACCGAAACTTTTCCTTGAGCTGCGGCAAGCCCTCCTCCCGGCGGCGCCGATGTCCCAGTGGGTACTCCACGGCCACTTGCTCGGTCTGGGTCCCGTCCTTGAAGAAGATCTGAACCGCATTGGCGATGGACCGCTTGTCCGCCTGATGATATTCCCGGCTGTATCGCTCGTCTTCGACGATCTCCATCTTGTCACGCAGGAGATCGATGACCGGATGCGTCAGGTGGAAATCGTCTTCGTAATGCTCGGCGGTCAGGCTACCGAATGCCAACGGCACGGCGATCATGTATTGCAGACAGTGATCCCGGTCGGCCGGGTTAGCGAGCGCACCCACCTTGGAAATGATGCGAATGGCCGATTCATGGGTCGTCACCACGATGCGATCGATCTCTTCCAGACGATCGCGCACCTGAGGGTGTAACGTGACCGCGGCTTCCGCTGCAGTCTGAGCATGGAATTCCGCCGGAAAGCTGATCTTGAACAGCACGTTCTCCATCACATAAGTGCCGTAGGATTGAGAAATCCGAAACCGGCGATCAGCTTCAGGCTTGATCGCCTGATCCTTGTTGGTCTTGCTGAACGACACATCATAGAAGCCCCACTGGGGCGCGGAGAGCACGCCGGGAATTCCCATCTCGCCGCGCATGGCAATGTCGGCCAGCCTCACCGCCCGGGAGGTGGCGTCTCCTGCCGCCCAGCTCTTACGTGACCCGGCATTGGGTGCATGGCGATAGGTACGCAGGCTCTGGCCGTCGACGAAGGCATGCGACAGTGCCGAGAGCATCTGATCGCGACTGGCACCCATCAACTTCGCGACGACTGCCGTCGATGCCACTTTGACCAGCATGACGTGATCAAGGCCTACCCGGTTGAACGAATTCTCCAATGCCAGCACGCCTTGAATCTCGTGGGCCATGATCATGGCTTCGAGCACGTCACGCATGATCAGCGGCTTCTCGCCTTTCGACAGGCGTCGTTGCGAGAGATGATCGGCGATCGCCAGAATGCCGCCGAGATTATCCGAGGGGTGTCCCCACTCCGCTGCCAGCCAGGTGTCGTTGTAGTCCAGCCAACGAACGATGCAGCCGATATCCCAGGCGGCCTTCACCGGGTCCAGGCGCAACTGCGTACCGGGTACTCGAGCACCGTGGGGGACCGTCGTGCCTTCCACCAGCGGCCCCAGATGCTTGGTACATTCCGGAAAGCGCAGCGCGAGCAAACCGCAACCCAGCGTATCCATCAGGCAATGGCGCGCCGTTTCCAGCGCCTCCTGACTCTCGATTCGATTCTTGAAGGAAAAGCCGAGCACGTAATCCGCGATGGTCTGAAGTTCCGGGTCGTAATCGGGGCGCTGATTGAGATCGACGTTGGCACTCATGAAATGGCGTCCTTGGCTGTGACGGTAAGGCTCCCTCGCCGCTCCCATCAGCGACGGAAAGACGTGGGACTATCGATTGGTGAATTATCGACTGGCGAATTGTTGTCGATTGGCGAACTGTCATCGTCATGGCTACCGCTGTTCGATCGGCACCCAGTCACGCTTTTCCGGTCCGACATAATCCGCATTCGGACGAATGATGCGGTTATTGGCACGCTGTTCGAAGACATGCGCGCACCACCCGGTCAGCCGAGAGCAGACGAAGATCGGGGTGAACAGTTTCGTGGGAATACCCATGAAGTGATAGGCGCTGGCGTGATAGAAGTCGGCGTTGGGGAACAGGCCCTTTTCGCGCGCCATCACCGCATCGACACGTTCGGAGACGGTATAGAGGTGGGTGTCACCCACATCGTCTGCCAGCTGCTTGGCCCAATGCTGAATGATTGCACTGCGCGGATCCGACTCCCGGTAGATCGCATGGCCGAAGCCCATGATCTTGTCCTTGCGCTCGAGCATTTCGAGCAGTCGACGCTCCGCCTCGTCGGGATTCGACCAGTGGCTGATCATTTCCATCGCGGCTTCGTTGGCGCCGCCGTGCAGCGGCCCACGTAACGAACCGATCGCCCCGGTTACGCAGCTGTGCAGGTCCGACAGCGTCGACGCGCAGACACGGGCGGTAAAAGTGGAGGCGTTGAACTCATGCTCCGCATACAGGATCAGCGAGACATTCATCACCCGCGCGTGAAGGTCGGAGGCGGGCTTGCCATGGAGGAGGTGAAGAAAGTGCCCGCCGATAGAGACATCATCCGTTTCGGTCTCGATGCGCTCGCCGTAGCGGGAATGCCGATACCAGTAGTTGAGGATGGACGGCATGACTGCCAATAGCCGATCGGCGTGGCGCTGCTGATCCTCCATGCGCTGCTCGGTTTCCAGGTTGCCCAGCATGGAAGTTCCGGTGCGCAGCACGTCCATGGGATGGGCATCGGAGGGGATCTGTTCCAGCACTTTTTTCAGCGGCTCCGGTAGCGACCGCGAACGCTGAAGCTGCGCGATGTAGTCGTCCAGCTGCTGTTGATTGGGCAACGCTCCCTTCAGCAGCAGATAGGCGACCTCCTCGAAGCGTGCGTTTTCCGCCAGCGCCTGGATATCGTAACCGCGGTAGGTGAGGCCCGAACCGCTCTTGCCCACCGTGCACAGCTCCGTGGTGCCCGCGCTCTGCCCCCGCAATCCGGTGCCTTGGGTCATTTCCGCCATGATCGTCTCCTCCGATAATCTCGTTGCTGGCAACGACTCAGCCTCGCCGTTTACCCAAGGACTCACTCTCGAAAAGCGTATCCAGCTTGCGTTCAAAGGCGTGGTAGTCGAGAAATTCGTAAAGCTCGTCTCGCGTCTGCATCAGATCCACCACATCCCGTTGGTGCCCCTTGGCATGGATGTCCTGATAGACCTTGAGCGCCGCCGCATTCATTGCCCGAAACGCGGAGAGCGGATACAGCACCATGCGGCAACCGACTTCCGCCAGCTCCTGCTGAGTGAACAACGGTGTCGCCCCGAATTCGGTGATATTGGCAAGGATCGGCGCATCGACGCCCTCACAGAACGCCCGGTAATCATCCAGGGTATGTACTGCTTCAGCGAAGATGGCATCCGCACCGGCCTCGACACAGGCGTTGGCGCGTTCGACGGCGGCTGCAAGTCCTTCCTTCTGGAACGCATCGGTGCGCGCGATCAGATAGAACTCCGGGTCGCGGCGAGCGTCGGATGCTGCCTTGATGCGATCGACCATCTCCGACTGGGACACGATCTCCTTGTTGGGACGATGACCGCAGCGCTTCTGCGCCACCTGGTCCTCGAGATGGACTGCCGCGACGCCCGCCCGCTCCATCTCCTTGACCGTGCGCGCAATATTGAAGGCGCCGCCCCAGCCGGTGTCGATATCCACCAGCAACGGCAAATCGCAGGCCGCGGTAATCCGGCGCGCATCTTCCGTCACATCGTTGAGCGTGGTCATGCCCAGATCCGGCAGGCCGTAGGACGCATTGGCCACACCGCCGCCGGAAAGATAGATAGCCTGATGCCCCACCGACTGGGCCATCATCGCGCTGTAGGCGTTGATGGCACCGACGATGGGCAACGGGCGGTGATTGGCGAGTGCGGCGCGAAAACGCGCACCGGGGCTGGACTGCGTCATGGTTCGATCCTCGTGGTGTCGGAAGCGGGTTGATCGCCCAGCGTGCGCGCATAGTGGGCGGCGACGTTCTCGCGGGAAGCGCTGACGTGACGGCGCATCAGCAGCTCCGCCAGTTCGGCATCGCCGGCCTCGATGGCATCGACGATCCGATGGTGCTCGACGAAGGCTCGCTGCGGTCGAGAACCGTTGGCACTGAACTGGGTGCGATAGAGTCGTACCAGGTAATAGAGGTCATCGCACAGCAGCGTCATCAGCATGCGATTGTGGCTGCCCTGCACGATGCGGTAGTGGAAATCGAGATCGCCCTCCCGCTGGTAATACGCCTCACCACTGGCCAGATCTTCCTGGCGCTCGTGAAAAGCGAGAACGTCACGTAGCCCGGCAATCTCCTCAGCGGTCATCGATTGGGCAGCGAGACGCGCGGCCATGCTTTCGAGCGCCTCGCGAACATCGAACAGCTCCAGCAGTTCATCCATCGACAGCTTGACCACCCGAGCGCCGACGTGAGGAACACGCTCGATTAGCCGATAGGTCTCCAGACGTCGCATGGCTTCCCGCAACGGGCCTCGAGAGATGCCGTAATGGGCGGAGAGTTCCGGCTCGGTGATACGAGTGCCTGGAGGCAATTCGCCGCGAACGATGGCGCGTTGAAGCTGATGGAATACCCGCTCGGCCAACGTGCGAACCACGGGGAGTTCAGTATCGGCGTGCTGCGTGTCTAGAATTGACTGAGGCATGAAGTTGTTAACAATTGGAGAGCGAAGACCTCATCATAGGCGCCATGTTTTTCTCGGGCAATGGGAAAAACGTCGCGGACATCGCACTTTAGTCGAGAGTTGAAAATGCCGTCGCTCGGCATTGTCGACAACATTGTGGTTAACAATGCTTTTTCTGCCTATCAGCCAGACGCCAAGCTGCCACTTTGATCAGGCCGCAGCCATCCTGTCGGCGCTTCAAAGGCCTCGCTCCTTTCCATGACTCTCGATAAACTCGCCCCGGCGTCGAGCGACGAGATCCAATGATGACGATCGTCGCCACCGCGTTGCCGTTTCACTGGTCAGGGAAAGCATTCATGGCTGACGCGAGAGCGTGGCTCGAGATAACCGACGTCCCCTATGCTCCCGATCCGGCAGCGTCATTCGAGCGCCTGCGTCATCGACCCGGTGCCGTGTTGCTGGATAGCGGCCGACCGGATGCCCCGGGTGGACGCTTCGACATTCTCACCAGCGACCCCCTGGTCACGTTGACCATCGCCGATGGTCACCCGGTCTGCGACCCCGTCCTGCCATTGCCGTCCGAACCTTTCGCCGCTCAGCAGGCGCTGCTCGATCATGCCAAGGCTGCGTTCCTCCCGTCGTTATCGGCAGCATTGGCGGAACGGGCGACGCAACTTCCTTTCCTCGGCGGGCTGCTCGGTTACTGGGGCTATCCGCAGTCGGCGACCCACGATCCTCGTCGACCGGCAGATCGGCGGCCGGGACCAACGCTACCCGATGCCAGGCTAGGGCTCTACGACTGGGCACTGATCCAGGATCATCAATGCCAGCGCGCCTTTCTGGTCGCCACCGCACAGCGGCGGCACCAGGTTCTGGTGTGGCTGCAGGCCGATCCGCCCCGGCGAGAGATCGATTTCCGGCTGACCCGGCCCTTCACCGCGGATATCGACCGCGATGGCTATGCCCGGCGTTTCCAGCAGGTCATGGATTATCTCCACGCCGGCGACTGCTACCAGATCAACCTGGCGCAGCGCTTTACCGCAAGGTTTCAGGGAAGTATCTGGCAGGCGTATAGGCGCCTGCGCCGTGCCACCCCGACGCCCTTCGGCGGCTATCTCGCGTGGGATGAAAAGGCCATTCTGTCGCTGTCGCCCGAGCGTTTCATTCGCGTGGTCGACTCGCAGGTCGAGACCCGGCCGATCAAGGGCACCCGCCCTCGCGGCTCGACCATCGATGAAGATCGACGACTGGCCACCGAGCTCGAGCAGAGTGCCAAGGACCGCGCCGAGAACATCATGATCGTCGATCTGCTGCGCAACGACCTGGGCCGTGTCTGCCGTTCGGGCAGTGTCACGGTGCCACAGCTCTGCGGACTGGAGAGCTACGCCAATGTCCATCATCTGGTCAGCATCGTGCGTGGCGAACTGGCGGTAGACGCGAGCCCCCTCGACCTTCTAGCCGCGGCATTTCCCGGCGGCTCGATCACCGGCGCGCCCAAGCACCGGGCCATGCAGATCATCGACGAGCTGGAACCCAGCCGACGTAGCGTCTATTGCGGCAGCCTGGGCTATCTGGATCGACGCGGCCGGCTGGACACCTCGATCGCCATTCGCACCGTCGTCGCCGACGACGACACCCTGCACATCTGGGGCGGCGGCGGTCTGGTCGCCGATTCGGAAGAAGCGTCCGAGTATCGGGAAACACTCGCCAAGATCGAGCGCCTGATGCAGGCGCTCGAAGCATCCGACGGCTACGAGAACGATTCCCAGTAACATCTCATTGGTTTACGCTGCGTGACGCCATCGCCAAACAACGACCCATGACTTGAAAGCCACGACTTTTTCGCCCTCTTCGGCCAACTCGACGACTACCGTCGCCCGCTATCATGCGCGCCAGCGCCGCCAGCGCTGGCTGATCGCTGCGACCGCCCTGGCGACTCTGATGTCGCTGCTGCTCGATATCGCCACCGGACCCGGGGCCTACGCCTTGAGCGACGTCACCAAAGCGTTGCTGGCGCCCTCGGAGGTCTCCCGCGTCCTGCAGGTGGTGGTATGGGATATCCGTCTACCGGTGGCGCTAATGGCCATTGTCGTCGGTGCCAGCCTCGCCATCGCCGGGGCGCAGATGCAGACCTTGCTCAACAACCCGCTCGCCGATCCGTTCACCCTGGGTATTTCCTCCGCTGCCAGCTTCGGTGCCGCCCTGGCGATCGTACTGGGTTTCGGCGTGCTGCCGGTCGCCGGCACTCTGCTGTTGACCGGCAACGCTTTCGTGCTGGCCATGCTTGCCTCATTGATGATCTGGGGACTGAGCCGACTGCGTGGTGTCAGCGTGCAGACCATGGTGCTGATGGGCATCGCAATCATGTTTTTCTTCAACGCGTTGCTGGGAATGCTGCAGTACGTAGCCTCCGCCGAATCGCTGCAACAACTGGTGTTCTGGTCGCTGGGAAGCCTGAGCAAGGCGAGCTGGGGGAAGGTCGGTCTGGCGGGGTTGGCACTGGTGGTGACGATCCCCGTCTTCGTCCGCGCCCGCTGGCGACTGACGGCCCTGCGCCTGGGCGACGTTCAGGCCCAGGCGATGGGTATCGATGTCGGCAGGCTCAGGCTTCGCATGCTGCTGTGCTGTGCGCTGCTTTCGGCGACGGCGGTGGCCTTCGTCGGGACCATCGGTTTCGTCGGGCTGGTCGGCCCGCACATCGCCCGGCTGCTGGTTGGCGAGGATCAGCGCGCGTTCCTGCCGATGTCGGCGCTGACCGGGGCGCTGATCCTGTCGCTGACCTCGATTCTGTCGAAGACGCTGATTCCCGGCATCCTGTTGCCGATCGGCATCCTGACCGCGTTGATCGGGCTGCCGTTTTTCGTCTCGCTGATTCTGAGCTCGCGCAAGGAAATCTGGCGATGAGCCTGATAATCGACCAACTCAGCTGCTCCCTGGGAAAGCGTCGGGTCCTGCATGATCTGGCAGGGATGGAAGCCCGACCGGGCGAGATCACCGCGTTGATCGGCCCCAACGGGGCCGGCAAATCGACGCTGCTGAGAGCGATTGCCGGAATCACGATGGCCAGCGGCCATATGACACTCGATGGTCTGTCTCTCGAGACTCAGTCTCTCGGACAACGCACCCGCAAGCTCTACTACCTGCCTCAGGACACCAGTACCCAGGCGGCGCTGAGCGTCTTCGAAGCGGTCCTGCTCGCGCGCCGGACGCAGGTCGTCGAACCCAACCGACATGCGCTGGCCGCCGTCGCGCAGGCGCTTCAATCGCTGGAGCTCGATCCGCTGGCCGAGCGCGAACTCGCCGCGCTGTCCGGCGGGCAGCGCCAGCGTGTCGCCATTGCCCAGGCCATCGTACGGCGGCCGAGGCTGTTGATGCTCGATGAACCCACCAGCGCTCTGGATCTGCACCATCAGCTGCAAGTGCTCGATTATCTCCACCGCCTGGCACGCCAGGATGACGTGATCGTCGTCATCGCGATTCACGATCTCAATCTGGCCGCGCGGTTCGCCGACCACCTATGGGTGGTCAAGGAGGGGCGGCACATCGTCAGCGGCCGCCCCGGCGACGTGTTGACACCGCAGCGCCTGCGGGAGATCTATGCCATCGAGGCCGACGTGGAGTGGCCTCCAGGCTCTTCGCCCCGGATCACGCCACGGTCGGCGACGCGCCGGCTGGGCAGCTGACAATCGCCGCGTCGAGATTCCAGGCCAGGTAGAGAGCCCGCTCATATAACCATCTAACCAAAGGGTATTGGTCGACGTTCCGAGAGGATTGCTAGAGTGGCCGTCATTCCAAGCCCGCCGGTTTCCGCCCCTCGCGGCGTGACCGTTCCGAAGGAGTCCGCCATGGCGTTCGATCTCGACGCTCTCAACCGTGACATCGGCCACGATCCCCTGGCCATTACCGAGTTCGCTCTGAGTCTGGATCAGAAGGCGATCTGCACGACCAACTTTCGTCCGTTCGAGGGGGTGATCCTGCACCTGGTCACCCGGGTTCGTCCGGACATCCCGGTCATCTGGATGGACAGCGGCTATAACACCCCGGAAACCTACCGTTTCGCAGAAGAGCTGACGCAGCGGCTCGATCTGAACCTGACGATCTATCATCCCCGACGTTCGCGCGCCCATCGGGAAGCCGTCGAGGGTCCGACGCCGGAAATCAGTGACCCGCGCCACGCCGCGTTCACCGAAGAGGTCAAGCTCGAGCCCTTCCGCCGCGCGCTATCCGAAACGGCGCCGGACGTCTGGTTCACGGCACTTCGCGCCGAAGACACCCCGGAACGCTCGCGCATGCTACCGCTATCCCGCAACGCCGATGGCCTATTGAAGGTAGCCCCGGTTCTGCACTGGAGCGCCAAGCAGATGTATCAGTACCTTCAACAACACGATCTGCCCAACAATTTCGATTACTTCGATCCCACCAAGGTGGAAGACAAGCGAGAATGCGGCCTGCATCTGCAACACTGAGCCAGCGCCGCTATTAACCCGTTAGCCCTAACGCATGAGCCCCGCCAATGGCGGGGCTCATGCGTTTACGGATCATCGACGACTGCCACCAAGCACTCGTTCGTCAGCGCGCGCGGGGAATGCCAAGGCCCGTTACAGCACCGGCAGCTGGATCCCCTTGAACAGCTCGGCTTCGTGCCGCGGCCCGGCCGCCAGTGCCGCTTCGACGGTATCCCGGTCCAGATGCGGTGCCAGACGTTTGACGAAATCATACATATAGGTACGCATGAAGGTGCCACGGCGGATCCCGATCTTGGTGGTGGAACTCTCGAACAGATGAGAGGCGTCCACCGCCACGAGATCGCTGTCCGCCACCGGATCGACGGCCATGTGCGCAACAATGCCAATACCCAGCCCCAGCCGGACATAGGTCTTGATCACATCGGAGTCGGCCGCCGTCAGCACCACATTGGGCGTCAGATCGCGGGATTTGAAGGCATCGTCGAGTTGCGAGCGCCCCGTGAAACCGAAGACGTAAGTCACCAGCGGATGCTCGGCGACACGCTCGAGCGTCAGCTCCCCGCTCGCCAGCGGATGCCCCTTGGGCACCAGCACGCAGCGGTTCCAGCGGTAGCACGGCAGCAGCACCAGATCGTTGAACAGTTCGAGCGACTCCGTGCAGATGGCGAAATCCGCCGTGCCGTCGCTGACCATCTGCGCAATCTGCTTGGGGGTCCCCTGCTGCATGTGCAGCGCGACATCCGGATACTTCTGACGGAATTCACCGATTACCCCCGGCAGCACGTAGCGCGCCTGGGTGTGGGTCGTGGCAATGGCCAGACTGCCGCGACGCTCGTCGCTGTGTTCCTGCGCCACGTGCTTGATGTCGTCGACCGTTCGCAGCACCTTGCCGGCCAACTCGACGATCGCCTCTCCAGCGGGTGTCACGCGGGTCAGGTGCTTGCCGCTGCGCGCGAATATCTCGACGCCCAGCTCGTCTTCCAGCAGCCGAATCTGCTTGGAGATCCCGGGCTGCGACGTGAACAGACTCTGTGCCGTCGCGGAAACATTGAGCTGATGCCGCGTCACTTCCCATACGTAGCGCAACTGTTGGAGCTTCATAGGCAACCTCGTGACTTCCGGACTCGACAAAAAAGCATAAAAAACGGCGCGTAGATTACTTTACGCAATATGCGGCGGAGCGTGAAGGCAAAAATGCCAATCAACAGGTATGAGGAAACGCTCTTTAATAACCTGGGGCTATCGTTGCGATATGCCACGATATTTGCCAGCGCAAGGTGCAAGGGCTAACATCGCGTCCATAAGCTCGATAAGAGCGCAATATCCCCAGGAGTTAACGTCATGTCCAACAACGTCGATGTCACCACTGCCAACTTCGAGCAGGAAGTGCTGAATGCGGACAAGCCCGTGCTGCTGAAGTTCTGGGCACCGTGGTGTGGCCCCTGCAAGATGATGGCGCCGGTGGTGGACGAAGTCGCCGACGAGAAAGCCGACGACATCAAGGTCGTCAGCGTCAACGTCGATGACGCGCCGGAAATCGCTTCCGAGCAAGGTGTCCGTGGTGTTCCTACCGTGATGCTGTTCAAGTCCGGCGCCAAGGTGGCATCGTTGGTCGGTGCGCAATCCAAGTCCCAGTTGACGCAGTTCCTCGAACAGAACGGCTGATTCGCCATTTGGCGAGATCGCCCGGCCGCACTCGATAGAGTGCGGCTTTTTTATATCCAACTTTCGCTGTCTTGCTATTTCTTTCCTGTTACTGCTCGACCTCTTCCTCGAGCTCGTCGAGGGCCTTTTGCGCCTTGCGTTGACGCCGCCGACGACGCTCCGAAGGGCTCAGCATCTTGGCGATCCAGCGCGTCTCGGGATGACTGTCCAGCGCGATCTTGAGCGTCATGGTCAGCGGCACCGAAAGCAGCATTCCCACCGGCCCCAGAATCCAGCCCCAGACCACCAGTGACAGGAACGCCACCAGAGTCGACAGCCCCATCGTCCGGCCCATGATGCGCGGTTCGATGATGTTACCGAGCACGAAGTTGATGGTGAGATAGGCCCCTGCCAGTGTCATTGCCTTGGCAGCCCCGCCATCCGGCATCGCCAGCGTCAGCAATACGGGGGGAACCGCGGCCAGCACTGAGCCGATATTGGGGATATAGTTGAGAATGAAAGCCAACGCGCCCCATAGCAATGCAAACTGTACCCCGACGAGCCAGGCCGAAATGGTGACCAGAACACCGGTAATGAGACTGATCGCCGTCTTGACCGCCATGTAGCGCTTGAGGTTGTAGCTGAACTCGGTGAACCGCTCCAGACTCGGACCGGGATTGGTCAGCGCTCGGGCCACTTTCTGACGAAAGTCCAGAGTCTCGAATAGCATGAAGTTGACCATCAACAGTATTACCAGGCTCTGGGACAGCACCAGGCCGAGCCCACTGATGAACCCGGAAATCCAGTTCTGATCGCCGGAATCATCGACCATGTCGGACAACTCCTGCGGCGAGACGGAGAATCCTTGATTCGCCAGCCACTGCAACAGGGTGAGATAGTGACCCTCCAGCTGTTTCTGCATCTCCGGCCAGCTGTCCATGAACATCGTGAAGCTGTTGGCCAGCAGCGTGCCGAACAGGGCCAGCAAGCCACCCAGGATCAGCAGCGTGATCAATACCGCTGCCAGGGAGCCCATGCCACGCCGGTAGAGCCAGTGGACCGGCGAGGTGCAGATCACGGCGACGAACAGCGATAGCAATATCGGAATGATGAGACTTTCGGCAGCACGTATCCCGGCAATGACGATGACCAACGACGCAAGGGTCAGAATCAGATTGACGGGGGTGGTCCGAAACGAGGGTTCCTGCCCGGGCGACATAGTGGTAATCCTAGTGACACATCCTGTGAAGCGAGACAGTAGCACGATCCCCGCGCGGGTTCGTTGCTGTCGTGCAAAGTGTCGAAAATATCGTCGCTGAGGGTTATCGAAGGACAAAAACACGGATGCCTCCGAGC
>NZ_PZJN01000021.1 GCF_003206695.1 Salinicola halophyticus
ACGACGGAAGAGAACGCCGTCCTCAGCGGCCAGGTTCCGGCGGCAAGTGACGTCGATGGCACCATCGCCAGCTACGCGCTCGACACTGGCGTGGGTCAGGGCAACGGCAGTCTCAGCTTCAACGCCGACGGCAGCTACAGTTTTACCCCCGGCACTGACNNNNCTATACCGCTACCGATAACGACGACGGGGTCAGTGCACCGAAGGCTGTCACCATTACCGTCACCGGCACCAACGACGCCCCGGTGGCCGTCGCCGATACCCGGACTACGGGCGAGAACGCTACTCTCAATGTCGCCGCGGTCCAGGGCGTGCTGGCCAACGATAGGGATGTCGATGGCGGCCCGCTGAGTGTCAGCGCGGTCAACGGTGTAACAGGTAGCGTGGGGCAGGCCGTCAATGGCTCCAACGGCGGCAACTTCACGCTGAACGCGGATGGCTCCTACAGCTTCAATCCGGGCACGGCGTTCGATCGCCTGGCCGCGGGTCAGACCGATACCACTAAAGTCAGCTACACCGTCAGCGATGGCCAGGGTGGCACCGCCACCTCGACGCTGACCGTAACGGTGACCGGCACTAACGACGTTCCAGTGGCCGTCGCTGATACCCAGACTACCGGCGAGAATACCGTCCTCAGCGGCCAGGTTCCGGCAGCGAGTGATGTTGATGGGACGGTCGCCGGTTACAACTTGGCGACGGATGTCGGTACCGGCGATGGTTCGTTGACGTTCAATGCCGACGGTTCCTATAGCTTCGTCTCCGGCACCGACTTCGACAGTCTGGCTGCGGGCGAGAGCCG
>NZ_PZJN01000022.1 GCF_003206695.1 Salinicola halophyticus
TAAGCTGGTCGTTTAAGGAGGTGATCCAGCCGCAGGTTCCCCTACGGCTACCTTGTTACGACTTCACCCCAGTCATGAACCACACCGTGGTGATCGCTCTCCCGAAGGTTAAGCTAACCACTTCTGGTGCAGTCCACTCCCATGGTGTGACGGGCGGTGTGTACAAGGCCCGGGAACGTATTCACCGTGACATTCTGATTCACGATTACTAGCGATTCCGACTTCACGGAGTCGAGTTGCAGACTCCGATCCGAACTGAGGCCGGCTTTCTGGGATTCGCTCCATCTCGCGATCTCGCAGCCCTTTGTACCGGCCATTGTAGCACGTGTGTAGCCCTACCCGTAAGGGCCATGATGACTTGACGTCGTCCCCACCTTCCTCCGGTTTGTCACCGGCAGTCTCCTTAGAGTTCCCGACATTACTCGCTGGCAAATAAGGACAAGGGTTGCGCTCGTTACGGGACTTAACCCAACATTTCACAACACGAGCTGACGACAGCCATGCAGCACCTGTCTCAGAGCTCCCGAAGGCACGAAGGCATCTCTGCCAACTTCTCTGGATGTCAAGGGTAGGTAAGGTTCTTCGCGTTGCATCGAATTAAACCACATGCTCCACCGCTTGTGCGGGCCCCCGTCAATTCATTTGAGTTTTAACCTTGCGGCCGTACTCCCCAGGCGGTCGACTTATCGCGTTAACTGCGCCACTAAGTCCTTAAAGGTCCCAACGGCTAGTCGACATCGTTTACGGCGTGGACTACCAGGGTATCTAATCCTGTTTGCTACCCACGCTTTCGCACCTCAGTGTCAGTGTCAGGCCAGAAGGCCGCCTTCGCCACTGGTATTCCTCCCGATCTCTACGCATTTCACCGCTACACCGGGAATTCTACCTTCCTCTCCTGCACTCTAGCCTGGCCGTTCCGGATGCCGTTCCCAGGTTGAGCCCGGGGCTTTCACAACCGGCGTGCCAAGCCACCTACGCGCGCTTTACGCCCAGTAATTCCGATTAACGCTCGCACCCTCCGTATTACCGCGGCTGCTGGCACGGAGTTAGCCGGTGCTTCTTCTGCGAGTGATGTCGTTCCTCTAGGGTATTAACCCAGAGGCTTTCTTCCTCGCTGAAAGTGCTTTACAACCCGAAAGCCTTCTTCACACACGCGGCATGGCTGGATCAGGCTTTCGCCCATTGTCCAATATTCCCCACTGCTGCCTCCCGTAGGAGTCTGGGCCGTGTCTCAGTCCCAGTGTGGCTGATCATCCTCTCAGACCAGCTACGGATCGTCGCCTTGGTAAGCCGTTACCTTACCAACTAGCTAATCCGACATAGGCTCATCCGATAGCGCGAAGTCCGAAGATCCTCCGCTTTCTCCCGTAGGACGTATGCGGTATTAGCGTGGGTTTCCCCACGTTATCCCCCACTACCGGGCAGATTCCTATGCATTACTCACCCGTCCGCCGCTCGCCACCAGGGAGCAAGCTCCCCGTGCTGCCGCTCGACTTGCATGTGTTAGGCCTGCCGCCAGCGTTCAATCTGAGCCATGATCAAACTCTTCAGTTTAAAGTCTGATAGTCCTTACTTCTCTCGTCCCGAAGAACAAGAAGAAAAGCGGACCAAACTTGGTTCAAGGTCAAACGAATCTTGACGAGTCGCTTGCCTCGATATGTCGTGACTGGCTGTCACGCGAGAACAAGCGCCCACATCAATTACCTGATCGATTGTTAAAGAGCGTCCCTACTTGAAGCGCTTCGCTTCTGCCGTCGAACCCAAGTGCTTGTCAGCGCTTGTTTTCTGGGCCGCCGTAAGGAGTGGCGTATTTTAAGGATCTGGG
>NZ_PZJN01000023.1 GCF_003206695.1 Salinicola halophyticus
ACCGGCACCAACGACGCGCCGGTGGCCCGCGCCGATACCGGTAGCACGGGCGAGAACGCTACTCTCAATGTCGCCGCGGTCCAGGGCGTGCTGGCCAACGACAGCGATGTCGATGGCGGCATGCTGAGCGTCAGCGCGGTCAACGGCGTAACAGGTAGCGTGGGGCAGGCCATCACCGGCTCCAACGGCGGGACCTTCACGCTGAACGCGGATGGCTCCTACAGCTTCAATCCGGGCACGGCGTTTGATCGCCTGGCCGCGGGTCAGACCGACAAGACGCAGATCAGCTACACCGTCAGCGACGGCCAGGGTGGCACCGCCACCTCGACGCTGACCGTAACGGTGACTGGTACCAACGACGCGCCGGTCGCCGTCGCCGATACCGGCAGCACGGGCGAGAACGCTACTCTCAATATCAACGCTGCCCAGGGTGTGCTGGCCAACGACAGCGATGTCGATGGCGGCACGCTGAGTGTCAGCGCGGTCAACGGCGTAACAGGTAGCGTGGGGCAGGCCGTCACTGGCTCCAATGGCGGCACCTTCGCGCTGAACGCGGATGGCTCCTACAGCTTCAATCCGGGCACGGCGTTCGATCGCCTGGCCGCG
>NZ_PZJN01000003.1 GCF_003206695.1 Salinicola halophyticus
TGGAGAGTCCCGGAGTGCCGGCCCACGGATGGCCGCCCCAATCATCGTCAGGCATCTATCCGAAACCCCAGCCAACAGGCTGGGGTTTTTTTATATCGGTTTTTCAATAGATGAATGCCAGCACAGCGAGGCGATTGTGAATCAAGTGCCCAACGAATGGCTGTTATATTGTCGAGCGGGTTTCGAGCCCGACCTGGCTGCTGAAGTCAGTGCGCGCGCGCACGAAGTGGATCAGTCTGGTGAAGTCGTGGCGGCTGATCCTGATAGCGGCTTCGTTCGCTGGCAGAGCGACGAATCCCAACCGGCTAATGGCATTCATCGTGCACTACCTTTGATGTCACTGGTCTTCGCGCGGCAATCGTTAGTGGCATTCGCGCCACTACATCTTTCGCGTGATGATCGCATTTCCGCGATCGTCGCACAGGTCAACGAGAGTGGCTGGAATTTCGAATCGATCTGGCACGAAACGCCCGACACCAATGACGGCAAGAGTCTGGGGCGTCTGGCCAAATCCCTGAGTCGCCCTCTGGAAAGCGCTCTGAAGCGAGGTGGCGGTTTGCGCCGTAAGGCCGGTGGCCGTCGGCTACATCTTTTTTGGCTATCTGGTGACTCGGTTCAGATCGGAATGAGTTTTCCGGGTAATCGCAGCGAACATCCGGGCGGCGTACTGCGTCTTCGTCATCCCCATGATGCTCCTAGCCGCTCGACGCTGAAGCTCGAGGAGGCGTGGCATACTTTCGTACCCAAGGATGCCTGGGACTCACGCCTGCACAATGGCATGCAGGCCGTGGACCTGGGTGCCGCACCGGGTGGCTGGACTTATCAGTTGGTGCGTCGAGGAATGTTCGTCTACGCCATCGATAACGGACCCATGGCGCCGGCATTGATGGCGACGGGTCAAGTCGAACATCTGCGTGAGGATGGCTTCGTCTGGGAGCCACCTTATCGCCTGGACTGGCTGGTCTGTGACATCGTCGACAAACCCATGCGCGTGATCGACATGGTCGAGCGGTGGCTGATCAAGCGCTGGTGCCGTGAAGCGATCTTCAATCTGAAGTTGCCGATGAAGAAGCGCTGGGAAGAGGTAAGACGTTGCCTGACGCGACTCGAGGTGACGCTGAAGGCGCATGGCGTGGCGGCTACCATTGCCTGTCGTCATCTGTATCATGATCGTGAAGAAGTTACCGTCCATGTTCGTCTGGATGGATAGACAGAACGGATCAAGACGATGGATTGTGCGAGGCTACCATGAACGATACTGCAACCCCGCAGGGCGAGACCCTGGATACTCGCGGGCTCTATTGCCCGGAGCCGATCATGCTGATGCACAACAAGGTTCGTGACATGGCCGCCGGCGATATCCTGAATGTCATCGCGACGGATCCTGCTACCACACGCGATATCCCCCAGTTCTGCCATTTCCTGGGTCACGAGTTGATCGAGCAGACTCAGGAGGGCGCGGAGTACCGCTATCGCATCCAGTTAGGATGAAATAGCGGCTGTCCGTCGGGATCAATTACCCGTTGCGACCATCAGCGCCAGCGCCTCGAGAGTATCCGGATCTTCGTTTCGGATTCCATTGGCGATATTGCGCTGAAAGAAGTAAAGCGTGCGGTGTCGGCTGCGCCCAGGGTAGAGACAGTCGTCGCCGGCCAGAACCGGCAGTGTCGTGACCTGAGCGTCATCGACCAGCATCGCATCGACGTTGCCGTTGCTGTAGAGATACCAGCCGAAGATCTGCTTGAGCTGCCAGGGCCGGCCGTCTTCGTCCATACAGAGCGCGTGAGTGCCCTGGGTCTCAGGCAACTGCTGCGTCAACGAGATGTCCTCAGTCTCTTCATAATCGAAGTACGCCGCCGCGTGTTCCAGCTCGGCGATCTTGTGCTCGGGGGCATCATGGAATATTTCATGAGTCTCGGGATCCCGATAGCCTACGAAGTGACCGTATTCAGGATCGTCCAGCTCATGACAGGGCGCCAACGACTCCATCCACGGCACCAGGCCGACGACCTCGTTATCCTCACGCAAACCCCACGCCAGCAATGGCATGCCATAGAGCGTATCGGGGTCCGAGCCGAGATAGTAAAGCATTTCCAGACCATCGAGTTCGGGCGATAGCCGGACCAACCGCTTCCTGGCTCTCAGCCGGTGCCTCATGGTTTCCAGATCAATGATCTGCGCAGATCGAGGGGAAAGTGGGACGCCCATGACTACCCTCCTGGTCGGCATTGTCTCGGCTTGAGGCCTGCTGCCAGTATTAGCATAGCCACAAAGGACCTGTTAAGCCCTCGGGCGATCTCATTAGTGATAATTTGCGCTTTTTGCCTGGCAGCGCCGACTGACGCGCCAGAGCCGCCAGGCCAGAAGCGTTGCCGCTGATGTCAGACCGGCGTTGAGGCCGATCCAGTATCCATAGATGCCGAGGGCGTCGAACATGCCGTCCAGGCCGCGGCCGATTAGATGGCCGCAGCCCAGGCCAACGAACCAGTAAGAAAAAAGCGTGATCCCCATGACCACGCGGGTGTCCTTGTAACCCCGTAGAGCGCCAGCGAGATTGACCTGAAGCGAATCCGAAATCTGGAACAGCATCGCCAGTAGAATTAACGACATCGCCAGGGTCTGGACCTCAATATTCCCCGTATAGAGTGTTACGACGGGCTTCGCCAATAGCCAGATCAGCGCGCTATTGAGCAGGGCCAGGACAAAACCCACGCCGGTACCGTTCCAGGCAACGAAACGGGCTTCGGCAAGATTGCCGGCGCCCAGTCGGTTGCTCACTCGAACGGTCAGCGCCATGCTCAGCGACAGCGGCAGCATGAACAGGATCGAAGTCACATTGAGTGCAATCTGGTGGGCGGCTACCGTGATTTCGCCGAGATAGGCGACGAGCAGGGTGATCACGGTGAACAGCGTGACTTCGAAGAAAATGGCCAGGCCAATCGGCAGACCGATATACGTGAGCTCGGCAATATCTCGCCAGCGCGGCGGCGTCGGTGCTTCCCACAGCACCACCGGCGCGTAGGCGCGGCTGCGAGTCGTGTACCAGACCATGCCCAGGCACATGGCCCACATCGAGACGGCGGTTGCGATCCCGCAGCCAAACGCACCCAGGGCGGGCAGCTGCTGCAGGAAGAGAGGCGTCTCGCTGCCAAACAGGCCGACCAGGCCGGGACCGCCATAGATCAACAGGAAATTGCCGGGGATATTGACCGCAAGGCCCACCAAGCTCATCCACAGCGAAGGCCGGGTGTGGTGCATGCCGTCGGAGAACGCCCGGAGGGCCTGGTAGAACGCGACGGCCGGAATCCCGAAGGCCACTGCCTTGAGATAGTCGGTTGCGAGGCTCGCGACCTCGGCCGGAATCTCCATCAATTGAAAAATGGCCTTGGCCCCCAGCGTCATCGCCAGAGCACTGAGACAGCCCAGGACCAGCGCGACCCACAGCGCTTGATGAACCTTGCCGCGGACTTGATCGAAGCGTCCGGCGCCCGCTTGCTGGGCCACGATGGGCGTGACGCCCATGAGGGTGCCCGTCATCAACAGCATCAGCGGTACCCACAGACTGGCACCGACGGAAACCGCCGCCAGATCGGTGGCGCTCGCTCGACCGGACATGATGACGTCCGACGCGCTCATGCCGGCCTGTGCCAATTGCGCACCGCAGATCGGCAGGGCCAGGCGCACCAGGCTACGGGTTTCTACCCGGCAGCGGTGAAGCCGGTTGGCGGTCGACGACATGAAGCGCTCCTTGACCGAACGGACAGGGCGGCGATTCTAGCAGGAGTCGAGAGCCGGCGCTCGGCGAGACCCCTGAACTTACGTATACTCCGTCGCATTTTCGGAGATGTTGATGACTCACGATATCGAAGACCTAATTGCCCTGTTCGACGGCGTGTTCGCGCCCAGCTATCGCACGCGGCTGGTTATCGGTGGCGACGAACCTATCTACCTGCCGGCCGATGCCGAACACGCGTTTCACCGCATCGTGTTTGCCCACGGCTTTTTCGCCAGTGCGCTGCACGAGGTCAGCCACTGGTGTATTGCCGGCGAGTCACGTCGGCAGCAGGAGGATTATGGCTACTGGTATGAACCGGACGGACGAGACGCCGGGCGTCAGGCGGATTTCGAACGTGTCGAAATTGCGCCTCAGGCACTCGAGTCGCTATTCAGCGAGGCCTGTGGCAAGCCGTTTCAGGTCAGCGTCGACAATCTCGATGGTGTCGAGGTGGACCGCCGAGCATTCAGCGTGAAAGTGGCCGCGCGCGCGAGGCGCTATCGCAGCGAAGGCATACCATTGCGAGCGCAGGCGCTCATCGACGCGCTGGAGGTTTTCTACGCGACAGAGGGTGATTCGACAAAGGGTGGTGTGACAAAGGGCGATGCGACAGAAGGTGATTCGACAGGCCAAGCACTCGAGAAAGCCGTCGCCGCCGGGCGGCGACGGCTCGAGGCGGGTAGCGCTACTCGTCCTGCTGCACGAGCCGCTGATGTAGATACAGCATGACCTGAACTTCATGCTCCGGACGCATGGGCTCGAGACCCATTTCGCCGAAGAGCTCGCTGCGGGCGCGGGACCATTCGCCGGCATCGAGCTCGGGATAGAGATTCGCCGCCGGGGCCAACTCCACGAATGGATCGACGCCGAAGTCATCGAACATCAACGACAGCGCCGCTTCATCGTCCTGAACGCCGGCGGTGTAGAGCGTCTCGCTGAAGTGATCGTTTTCCAGCTCTCGGATAACGTCCAGCGGACTGATTCCGAGATGGCGGAGCTCGTCGAGATCATAACCGCCGAGCGACAGCAGCTCATCTTTCAGCCATTCGTCGTCAGGCTGAATCAGGGTGTTCTTGATCTGGCCGTTGGGCAGCGCCCAGGCGATGGCCAATGGCAGCGAATTGTCGCCGCCCGTTTCTATTGCGATGAATCCCGGATAGTCCGTCATTTGCCAGCGTCCTCCTCGAGCCGAAAGAAACGCTTGGCCGTGAGCGTGGTTTGTTGTGCCAGCTCGGCTTCGCTTTCGCCGCGCCAGTAAGCCAGTTCTCTCACTATCCAAGGTAGCAGAGCCGGCTCGTGGCGGCGTCCCTTGATTTTCGCCGGCAGATTTCTTGGCAGCAGGTAGGGGCAGTCGGTTTCCACCATCAAACGCTCGACGGGGATATCTGCGACGAATTCGCGAAGATGATGGCCTCGGCGTTCGTCGCTCAGCCAGCCGGTCTGGCCGATGTGCAGATCCAGGTCCAGGTAGCCGTGAAGCGTTGCGCGATCACCGGTGAAACAGTGCACGACGGCGTCGCTCAGTCGATCGCGCCACTCGTGCAGCATCTCCAGCATCCGGCGCCCCGCGTCACGCTCATGCAGAAACACGGGCAAGCCGGTTTCCGCTGCCAGAGCCAGTTGCGCTTCCAAGGCGCGCTCCTGATCCGCGCGAGGTGAAAAGTCACGATGAAAATCGAGCCCGCATTCCCCCACGGCGACCACGACTTTCTGCTGGTGCAGTTCGCGCATGGCATGTTCCAGATCCAGGTTCCAGTCGGATGCATGGTGAGGATGCAGACCGGCCGTCGCATGTAGACTCGCAAACCGCGTCGCCAGTTCGGCTGCCCGTGTCGCCCCTTCGAGATCGGCGCCGGTAACCACCAGGGACCGGACGTTGGCATCTGCCGCCCGAGCCAGCGTGGCTTCGAGATCCTGGGCAAAGCTTTCATGGGTCAGATTGGCGCCGATGTCCACCAGCGGTGCCGGCGATGTGATGCGCAGCGCCTCCGGTAGAGGAGAGTCGCCGTGAATAGATTCGTGCTGGGGCGTGTCGCTCACGCGGCACTCCTTTCATTCGAGGAAAAAAGTCGGAGCACATTGTAAAGCGCCGAAGCGTCGGGGCGAAGCGCAGTCCAATCCATTTCGGCGAGAGTGGGCTGACAAGGTACAATGCCGCACAGGAAACACGTTCGGCTCGACAATGGTTCGACAGGATCAGTGTCCACAATATCCAGTGTCGCCAAGACACGTGTCAGCACGGTACAGGTTCTGCACGCCATACCGTCAGTTATTTCGAAGACTCACGAACGCGAGGTCCTACGTGGCTCTGCTACGCCTTGAACAACTGCAACTCGCCTACGGGCATCATACGCTTTTCGACGGCGCCGATCTGGTGATCGAGAAGGGCGAGCGCCTGGCGCTGGTCGGGCGCAACGGCACCGGCAAGTCGACCTTGATGAAATTGATCGCGGGCGAAAATCAGGCCGACGATGGCCATATCTGGCGGGCCCCGGGGCTCAAGATTGGTGTCCTCGAGCAGACGCTGCCGGACGCGGATGAGGCAACGATCTTCGAAGTCGTTGCTCAGGGGCTTCCCGAGACCGGGGCGCTGCTGGCCGAGTATCATCGCCTGGTAGCGTCGGCCGATCCCGACATGCGACGTCTGGAGACGCTGCAGACACGGCTGGAATCGCAGGATGGCTGGTCGTTCCACCAACGTATCGATACGGTGCTGACCCGGCTGGGGCTGCCCGCCGACGCGATGATGAGTGGTTTGTCCGGCGGCTGGCGTCGGCGAGTGGCGCTGGCGAGGGCCATGGTTGCCGGCCCCGACCTGTTGCTACTTGATGAGCCGACCAACCATCTCGATATCGACACCATCACCTGGCTCGAAGAGCAGCTGCTGGCGTTCGATGGTGCCGTGCTGTTCATTACTCACGACCGTGCCTTTCTCTCCAAGCTGGCGACGGCGATCCTCGAACTCGACCGCGGACGCCTGGGCCGCTATCCCGGCGATTATCCGACCTATCAGGCGCAGAAGGCCCATGAACTCGAGGTCGAAGCGCGTGAGCGTGCCGAGTTCGACAAGAAACTGGCCCAGGAAGAGACCTGGATCCGGCAGGGCATCAAGGCCCGCCGGACGCGTAACGAAGGGCGCGTGCGAGCGCTGGAGAAGATGCGCAGTGAACGCTCCCAGCGACGCGAGCGCCAGGGCAAGGCCTCGTTCCAGGTGGACGGCGGCGAGCGTAGCGGCAAGCGCGTCGTCGAGCTGAAAGACGTCACGCAGTACTACGCGGACGCCTGCATCATCCGTGATCTCTCCCTGGAGATTCAGCGCGGCGATCGTATCGGTCTGATCGGGCGCAATGGCGCCGGCAAGACCACACTGCTCAAAATTCTGCTGGGAGAACTCGCGCCGAGTGAAGGCAGCGTGCAGATGGGGACCAATCTTTCGGTCGCCTATTTCGACCAGCTACGCGCCGGGCTCGAGTTGAACAAGAGCGTCTACGACAACGTGGCCCAGGGCAGCGACAAGGTCACCGTTGCGGGCAAGGACAAGCACGTCATCAGCTATCTGCAGGATTTCCTGTTCACGCCCGAACGCGCCCGCCAGCCGGTCAAGGCGCTGTCCGGCGGCGAGTCCAATCGCTTGCTGCTGGCCAAACTGTTCACGCAACCCGCCAATGTGCTGGTACTCGATGAGCCGACCAACGATCTCGACGTAGAGACTCTGGAGCTGCTGGAAGAGCTGCTGATCGATTTCGAGGGCACCTTGCTGCTGGTCTCGCATGACCGGGCATTCATGGACAACGTGGTCACCGACGTACTGGCGTTCGAGGGTGACGGCATCGTCCGGAGCTACGTCGGCGGATATACCGACTGGGTGCGGCAGGGTGGACGCTTGCCGCCTGCGCCATGGGAGTTGGCCGAAGCGCGCAAGGCACAGGAAAAACTGGCCGAACGGCAGGCGGCATCGACCCAGCCAGCGAAGAACGATGTCGACAAGCGCCGTCAGAAGCTGTCCTACAAGCTGCAGCGTGAGCTGGATACGTTACCGGCGACGATCGAGTCGCTGGAAAGCCAGATCGCAACCTACGAAAGTCAGATGGGCGCGCCGGATTTCTATCAACAGGACAGCGAGACCGTCGCCGCTGCGATCGACGCGTTGTCGGAAACCCAAGCCAAGCTGGACCGGGCGATGGAGCGCTGGATGGAGCTGGAGGCAATGGCCGAAGGCGAGGGTTAGCATCCGCGAGGTCGTCGCTGGCTTCCTGTCCTTCCCAAGGCGGACAGGAAGCCAGCTTGAGGGGTTATTCCTCGGTCTCTCCGTCCTTGCCGACGCGAACCGCCAGGACATCGCACTCGGCACCATGCAGCACGCCGGTCGAGGTCGATCCCAGCAGCAGGGCAAAGCCGTGCCGACCATGAGAGCCGACGACGATCAGGTCGACATTCTGGTCCTTGGCGAAACGCTGAATTTCGGTATCCGGCATTCCCACCACGATATGCTGGTCTTCACGGGGGATATCGTAAGGGTCGGAAATATCGGCCAGTCGCTGTGTCGCATGTTCGTCGAGCTGGTCCTGGATGCTCGTAAGATCCATCGGGATATCTCCGCCGTAAGCGAACCCGAGGGGCTCCAGCGTATGGATGATCGAGAGCTTGGCCTGGTTCCGACGTGCGATGGGAATCGCCCGCTCCAGGACCTTGTGCGAATCCTTGGTCAGATCCACGGCAACCAGCACGTGATGGTATTCGTTGCTCATCGGGTAATCCCCCGTTCGGCGAATGAACATGGATAACTGTAAGCGCGCCTCATGAACGGCACAACGCTCTTTTCATCAACGGCCTGCGGTCAGGCGCGCCACGATCATCAACCATGCATCTTCACGACGCAACGCAATGTAACCGTCAATCGGTAGAATAAAGGTTCATACCTTGGTCGTAATGCAGGGCTCTCAGACGGCAGAGCCTTCGGCCGCAAAAGGAGTAGAGACACTATGGCGTTGCTGGGTTTTCTGTCGGTGGCAGTACTGTTGATCCTGTCACCGATGGTGTGGTTACGCCCCAGTCGGTGCGAAGCAACCCGCGGGCAGCTGCGGCGCTACGTCAAGGCCAATGGCGGCGAGCTGAACTTCACCAAGGCGCCGATGGCGATGCCGAACATCGCGCTGATGGGGTATCGGCTGCGCTATCCCGGTACGGCGTCGGGCAGCGATTTCACCCTGGTCCGCAATGAAGTCGCCAGTGGAGCGCTGGAAGCGGCGACGGACCAGTGGCGCTGGCGGCAGGCCCCGTTGCCGTCTCTGGATGCCGAACGGCGGGAAGCTCTCGAGCAGTGGCTGGATCGCTTGCCGGCAGACGCTTTGATCGTCGAGTCGGGCAAGCATACGCTGTGCGTCTGGTGGCAGGAGGCAATGGGCCTCGAGCGTTTCCAGCAGGATTGGGCAAGCTGGCTCGCCATGCGCGATACGCTGGCCGGGAGTGGCAGACGTGCAGAAGTGCCTGTCAGTCCGCGTTGAGTGTCAGGGCTCTCGAGAAACCCTGAGGCGGGGAGCGTCCTGAAAGGGCAGCGGGCGCCCTTTAGGGGGCGAGTCGCGATCCAGGCGGCAATCGCGGTGGAGGTACAGGTCGCGTTGAGGAACGACGAGTTCGTTGCAGGCATTCCGCACCACCCTCCCTGGGGTGCGTGAGTGCCGCACGAGAGCGCCGTATGTAAGTGGCGTGCGTAAGAATAACCACTGAAGCACGAACCTGGCCGTGATCAGCTGGCCTTGGCTTGCTCGCTCTGGCGCTGAAGGTCCATACCATTTCGCTCGATGCGATCCAGCATGCTTTCGAAGGTATCGATTTCCTGCTGCGTGAACCCGCCGAGCATCTCTTCGCGGACTTCATTGACGATTTCCTCGATCTTCTCGAGCAAGGGCGTCGCATCGTTGGTCAGATGCAGCCGTTTGGTGCGCCGATCCTCGGCGCAGGGGCGGCGCTCGATCAGATTCTGCTCGGCGAGCTGATCCAATGTACGGACCAGCGAGGGCGCTTCGACGCCGATGGCTCGCGCCAGGTCGCACTGCGCCTGCCCCCCGCCCATGTTTCGCAGGTTCCAGAGCGTCACCCAGCGCGTCTGGGTCAACCCCAGCGGCGCCAAGCGTTCATCGATGACAGCGCGCCAGAGTCGTGGCAGGCGTGCCAGTTTAAAGCCGATATGCTGTGCCATAGCGGATTACCTGAATCGTGAACGTCCTAACATTCTCCAAAGCGGCGCAGGATAATGCAAGCCGCAATGATTGGCGATTAGTCGCCCTTTTCTTTACCGCTTCCTAATAGATGGCGAATATTCCATCCCGGAATGCCCGGTGGGCGCTGGATATTGCCGTCCGCCAGCGTGGCACTGGCGTCATCGGAAACGGTAAAACGGATGCTTCCGATACGCTGGCCAGTCTGCGTCACCACGTCCACCTGCCAGCGTCCCGCCACTTCGCCGGAGAAATTCTGCTTGTGAGTCCAGGCGCGGTAGCCCTCATCACGACCGCCACGGATGACCAGCGCAATACGTTCCACCACTGCGTCGTCATGGCGCCATACGTGATAGATCTTTTCGCGCAGCCCACGCGGCGCGCGAATGGCGGTGTAGACGAAGAGCCCGCGAGACTCGAGTGCCTGCGGTGTCAGCGTCATGCTCCCCCTTGGCTGACGTGCCGCGGTGTCGAAGCTCGGCGAAAGCGCGCTCCCGGACAACCATAGCGTGGCCGGCGGAATCCAGGTTCGTGCACTCCAGGCAGTCCCGCCCAGCACCATCAGCAGACCGATCATCGCCAGCCAGCGGGTGATGCCGGCAGGTTTCAACAGACCGATGACACTGGGCAGGCTGAAGAACATCATGGCCAGTATCGACAGGATCAGACTTTCGCCGGTGGTCAGGCTCAGCATGATCGGTAGTGTCACCAGCATGACCACGAAGACGCACAGCGCATGGAGCAGGAAGTAGAGCCAGCGGTGACGGTTGGATAACCCGAAATACACGGGATCCAGGATTGCCAGGATCGAGCAGGCGATGAGCAGCCCGGTAAACAGCGCTTGGCCGCTCGTCCAGATGGTGGTGGCGAGAAAGAACGGCAGGCAGAAGAACAGCGTCTCCTGGTGGACCATCTGGGCGATGAAGGTTGCCGCCGCCCGAGGCAGAGCGACATTTCGGCCTCGCCGCGACAACCATTTGCTGGCGATA
The DNA here is from genome assembly GCF_003206695.1 of Salinicola halophyticus. Taxonomy (GTDB): domain Bacteria; phylum Pseudomonadota; class Gammaproteobacteria; order Pseudomonadales; family Halomonadaceae; genus Salinicola; species Salinicola halophyticus. The sequence continues at coordinate 10,983 of NZ_PZJN01000003.1, forward strand.
CTTTCGACGATCAACAAAACCCAGGTCAGCACCAGCCCCAGCGCCAGTACGCCACCCAGCCACTGCTGTCGATTGACCAGAAAGAAGCCCAGCAGACCCAGTACGAAGGCGATCGGTGGCCAGAGCCAGTGATAGCGGCGCAAGCGTGCGACGGTGGGCTCGAGCCAAGCGAGTTTCGCAGGAATCGCGGGGTGCTTCTCGGCCACGGGCCAGGCTCCTTACGTGAAAGACGAAATTGCGTGAAAGACGAAATTGCGTGAAAGACGAGAGACCGTAAAACAGCGTAATGATCGCCGTGTCTCCAGTCATCGAATCGCGGCCATTCTAGCGGTGAAGCGCCGCTCTGCGCGACGCCAACAAGCCGGCTCGGTCGCGATGGTGGGTTTACGCTGGCGGGAACAGCGCTGGCAGTGCAGGATCGAGACTTTGGTTGAGCTTGACGAGACCCCGGTAGCCCCGCAAGCTCTGCCATATTCAAACAGTCGTATGATTCGTCCCGCCGGAGTCATCGCGGGGCGTTCTTTGTAGCCATGGCACGGAGACCCCCCATGCTCTATCAAGGCGATGCCATTCGGGTCGAGCGACAGGACGACGATCTTGCGCTCCTGACGCTCGACCTCAAGGATGAAGCGATCAACAAGCTTTCCGCTTCGGTCATCGGTGAATTGTCGAGCGCCATCGAGACATTGGAAAATGAGACCGGCCTCAAGGGGCTGATCATTGCCAGTGCCAAGGACGTGTTCATTGTCGGTGCCGATATCACCGAGTTCCACGCCATGTTCGCCAAGGATGAAGCGTACCTGATCGACATGAACATGCGCATTCACGCGCTCTTCAACCGCATCGAGGATCTGCCGTTCCCCACCGTTACCGCGCTCAATGGACTGGCGCTCGGCGGCGGCTGCGAGCTCAGTCTGAGCACGGATTTTCGCGTGATGGCGGACAGCGCTCAGATCGGGCTGCCGGAGACCAAGCTGGGGATCGTGCCGGGCTGGGGCGGTTGCGTCAGGTTGCCGCGCCTGATCGGTGCCGACAACGCCATCGAATGGATTGCCGGGGGTACCCAGAACGATGCCGAGACGGCCTTCAAGGTCGGTGCCGTCGACGCCGTGGTACCGCAGCAGACGCTGGTGGCGGCCGCCCGCGACATGCTCAACAAGGCCAACGCCGGAGATTTCGACTATCGTGCCCGCCGGGTCGAGAAGGGCTCTCCGCTGAAGCTCAACGCCGTCGAGCAGATGATGGCGTTCGAAACGGCCAAGGGTTACGTGGCTGGCAAGGCAGGGCCGCATTATCCGGCGCCGATCGAAGCCATCCGCGTCATTCAGAAAGGCGCGGGCGAAGGGCGCGAGCGTGCCCAGGCGATCGAAGCTCAGGCTTTCGCCAAGCTTGCCAAGACCGACGTCTGCTACAATCTGGTCGGTCTGTTCCTGAACGATCAGGCGGTCAAGAAGAAAGCCAAGCAGTACGAGAAGGATGGTAAGCCGGTCGAGCAGACCGCGGTGCTGGGAGCCGGCATCATGGGCGGGGGTATCGCCTACCAGAGCGCCTACAAGGGCACCCCGATTCTGATGAAGGACATCAAGTCGGAGGCGATCGAGCTGGGCTTGAAGGAAGCCCGCAAACTGCTGACCAAGCAGCTCGAGCGCGGCAAGCTCAGCCAGACGAAAATGGCGGAAGTGCTCGGCAACATTCGTCCGACCCTCTCCTATGGCGATTTCGGCCAGGTCGATCTGGTGGTCGAAGCCGTGGTCGAGAACCCCAAAATCAAGGGAGCGGTGCTCAGCGAAGTCGAAGCCAACGTCGCTGATGACACCATCCTGGCATCCAACACCTCGACGATCTCCATCGATCGGCTGGCGGCCAATCTCAAACGGCCCGAGAATTTCTGCGGGATGCACTTCTTCAACCCGGTGCACAGGATGCCGCTGGTCGAGGTCATTCGTGGCACCCGGACATCCGATGCCGCGGTCGCCGCGACCGTCGCCTACGCCCGCCAGATGGGCAAGACGCCGATCGTGGTCAACGACTGCCCGGGCTTTCTGGTCAATCGTGTCCTGTTTCCCTACTTCGGCGGGTTCAGCGGCCTGGTCGAACATGGCGTCGACTTCGAGCGTGCCGACAGGCTGATGGAGCGCTTCGGCTGGCCGATGGGCCCGGCGTACCTGCTCGATGTGGTGGGCATCGACACGGCCGTTCACGCCAGTGAAGTGATGGCGGAAGGCTTCCCCGATCGGATGGCCCATGACGGCAAGTCAGCCATTCAGATCATGCTCGACAACCAGCGCCTCGGTCAGAAGAACGGCAAGGGCTTTTACGTCTACGAAGAAGACAAGAAGGGCAAGCCGAAGAAGGTTCATGATGACCAGGCGCACCGGCTGGTGGCGGAAGTCGTCCGCGAGACGCGTGAGCTGTCCGACGACGAGATCATCGCGCGGATGATGGTGCCGCTTTGCATGGAGACGGTTCGCTGCCTGGAGGATGGCATCGTCGGTTCGCCGGCCGAGGCCGACATGGCGTTGATCTACGGCATCGGTTTTCCGCCGTTCCGTGGCGGCGCGCTGCGCTACATCGACGCCATGGGCGTGGCCGAATTCGTGGCAGTGGCCGAGCGGCTTTCCGGCGAACTGGGGGCGCTGTATGCGCCGACGGCGCGACTCAAGGAGATGGCGACCAGCGGCGAGCGCTTTTATCCCGACGCCAGCGATCGCTGAATCCACCACCTTTTCATATCCAGGTCAGCGGAGTCACAGACATGAGTTTGAATGCCAGAGATGCCGTGGTGGTCGATGCCGTACGCTCCCCCATGGCCAAAGCCAGAAACGGCGCCTTCCGCCACGTGCGTGCCGAGAATCTCTCCGCCGCCGTGATGCAGGCGCTGTTTACACGTAACGAGAAGCTCGATCCCGCAGGCGTCGACGATATCCTCTGGGGATGCGTCAATCAGACCCTGGAACAGTCGATGAACATCGCGCGTAATGCGGCCATTCTAACCGGCATTCCGCGTTCGGTTCCGGCACAGACCATCAATCGTCTGTGTGGATCGTCGATGAGTGCGCTGCATATCGCGGTGGCCAACATCCGCGCCGACATGGGCGATTGCTACCTGATCGGCGGCGTCGAGCACATGGAACACGTGCCGATGACTCACGGCGTCGACGTCAACCCGGCGGCCAGCAAGAGCGCGGCCAAGGCCGCGATGATGATGGGCCTGACCGCGGAGCTGCTGGGCAAGATGCATGGCGTGACCCGCGAACAGCAGGATCAGTTCGGACTACGCTCTCATCAACGTGCCAGCGAAGCCAACCGTCTGGGCTACTTCGACAACGAGATCGTGCCGATCGAAGGCCACGATCAGCAGGGCTACCGGGCTCTGATCAAGCATGACGAGGTCGTGCGCGAGGATGCCACGCTCGAGCAGATGGCCTCGCTCAAGCCGGCTTTCGATCCCAGGAACGGAACGGTCACCGCAGGCACTTCTTCGGCGCTGTCGGTAGGCGCTTCGGCGCTGATGGTGATGAGCTACGAGCGCGCCAAATCGCTGGGTCTCGAGCCCCTGGCCAAAATCGTGTCGACCGGTGTCGCCGGCTGTGACGCCTCGATAATGGGTTATGGTCCGGTACCGGCGACGCAGAAGGCGTTGGCCAAGGCCGGTCTCAAGATCGGCGATATCCAGACGGTCGAGCTCAACGAGGCTTTCGCGGCGCAGTCGATCCCGGTGTTGAAAGATCTCGAACTGCTCGATCGTATGGACGACGCGGTCAACCTTCATGGCGGTGCGATCGCGCTCGGCCATCCGCTCGGCTGTTCCGGCGCGCGCATCTGTACCACGCTACTCAATGTGATGCGCCAGCAGGACACCAAACTGGGTCTGGCAACGATGTGCATCGGGATGGGGCAGGGTGTGGCGACCGTGTTCGAACGTCTGCCCTGAGAAAAGGGCTGCGCTCGATCATACTGTGTTGAAAATCAACTTAAGGTGCTCATTTACGTCCCGTAAACTCCGCTCTTTCGTTGATTTTCGCCTTGTCTGATCGTCGCTCGCCAATTTTCTTTCAACTTGGTTGAACCGATACCGCCTCGCATTGCGCGAGGCGGCGTTTTTTCGAGCTGATCGCGTCACTTTGGCTGACGTGGCGCGAGAGATTCAGTTCAAGAAATGGAGTCGATTAGCGTCAATGCGTGCCTTCGACCCATAGCGCCAGGGGAGGTTGTCGCGGCCATGGCCGATCGGCAGGCCCGTGTACAGCGGCAAACCCCGGGGGGCCAGCCACGTCTCGAGCAGCGTCTCGATCCGCAGATCACCGTAGGGTATGCAGCCTTCGAACGTGCCGAGGCAGACCGCAGCAGCGTCATCCAGCGCGCCCGAATAGACCAACTGCCACAGGTCGCGCTCCAGTCGATAGAACGGTTCGCCGACATCCTCGAGAATGACGATCGCCCCAGGCGGCGCGCGAAACGCCAACGGGGTACCGGCGACACTGGCCAGCGTCGCCAGATTGCCGCCGACCATGGGCCCCTCGATGGGGGCCGTCTCCAGTGTCGGAGAGACGGATGTCAGCGCCACGCTCTCGGGCGTCTGGCCTCCGAGCAGGGCGAGCAGGGCCTGGAAGTCGCGTTGGCCGGCGGCGCGAAGATCGGCGTCCTCGGCGTTGAGCTTCACTCCCTCTTTCATGACTGGGCCATGGATGGCGGGTAACCCGTGACGATAGCACTGGTCCAGCAGCACGCTCAGGTCGGAGTAGCCGATCAAGGGTTTGCAGGCGAGGCGAGACCAGTCGATTTCGGTGGCCAGATGGGCGCAGCCATAACCTCCGCGAACGGCCCACACCGCATCGGTGTCCGGGTCCGCGTAGGCAGCATAAAGCCCCTGCAGACGGTGAGCCGTATCGCCGGCCAGATAGCGGGTCGGATTCTGCAGCTGTCGGGGGAAGCGGACGTCGATGCCCAGGAGCTGCAAGGCTTGAGCAGCTTGCTCGAGTATCTCGGGGCGGGTAAAGGAGGCTGGGGCGATCAAGCTGAAAGTCAGGGACATGAGGCGTCACGAATCGGCGTCGGAAATGGGGATGCTCGTCACGTTACGTCAGCACAGCTCGCGATGCCATCGCTTCGAGCGCTTCCTTCTGGCTCTGCTTTTATTCGGGTTCTCTGTGACGGCTTTTCAGCGATGCATTTGCGATTGAGGGCCATTGAGGGGCATCGTCCACGAGTCTCTCTGTCGTCAGTCACCGAGTTTGTCGAGCAATTGCTCCAGACTCATCGGGCGCCCCAGCCAATAGCCCTGATACTGCTTCACGCCCAGGGTCTGCAGCAGCTGCCACTGTTCGCCGGTTTCGACGCCTTCGGCGACGGTATCCATGCCGAGCATATCGCACAGCCCGACGATACCTGCCAGCAAATGGCGAGCGCGCGGATCCACTTCGAGATCGCTCATGAAGCTGCGATCGATCTTGATGGTGTCGAAAGGCAGTCGCTTGAGATAGCCCAACGATGAATAACCGGCGCCAAAATCATCCATCGCGACACGGAAGCCCTGACGCCTGAGATGTTCGATTCGGGTTTCCGGGGCATACGTGTTCTCCAGAAAAACGGACTCCGTCACTTCAAGTTCAAGCTGATCGACGCTGATGGCATGACGCCGACAGGCGTCGCAGAGCGTATCGAGCAGGCTATCGTCCATCACATGTAACGCAGAAATATTGACCGCCACCGGCAACGGATTGCCCAATGCGGCGAGACGCGCGGCATACTCGGCAGCCCGATCGATGGCCAGATTGCCCAGCGCAGTGGCCATACCGTTGCGTTCGGCGAGCGGTACGAAGGTATCGGGGGGAACCTGACCATATTCGAGGGTCTTCCAGCGCGCCAATAGTTCGGCGCCGATCATGCGGCTGTGGCTATCGAACTTGGGCTGAACGACGAAATCGAGCGTCCCCTCGGCGATCGCCTCCCGCAGGAGGGAAAGCATCGACATTTGCTCCAGATTGTGATGCTTCAGCTTTTCATGATAAGTGACGATCGCGTTCTTGCCCTGGTCCTTGGCCGCATACATGGCGAGGTCGGCGTGCCTGAGCAATGTCTCGCCGTCACGGCCATTTCGCGGTGCATGGACGATACCGATGCTGGCGGTAACGCTGATCTGATGGCCGCCGATCACCATCGGATGAGACAGCGCTTCGAGTAGGCGCAGCGCGATCCTGTCGACCAGCGGGGTGTCGCTTCCCATGTCGATGATCGCCACGAACTCGTCGCCGCCCCAGCGGGCGACCAGGTCCTTGCTGCGCAGCGTGGCGCGCAGGCGTTTGACCATGATTTTCAGCAGAATATCGCCCGCTTGGTGACCCAGCGAATCATTGATGTGTTTGAATCCATCCAGATCGATGAACAGCAGGGCGAGCCCATCATCGGTCGAGAGTCGGGAAAGCCGTCGATTCAACGTCTGCTGTAGCGTCGCCCGATTGGGCAGTTGGGTCAGGGCGTCGATTCTGGCGAGCTGCTCGAGTTCGCGCTCGGAACGCTTGCGAGCCGAGATGTCCCGTAGCACGGCGATGTAGCGGACCAGGCCGGTCCCATCCAGCGTGAACTGGCTGAGCGTTAGCTCGACCGGAATGGCGGGGGCTCCCTCGATATGAAAGGTGCCCTCATGGTGCTGCAAGCGATCGTTGGCAACCGCCGTTGCAGGATCGCCGTGCAGGACATCGGCCTCGATGTAATGTTGCAAAGTCTGGCCGAGTATCGCGTCGAGAGGCAGCCCGCCGAGCTGGTTGAAGGCATCGTTGGTTTCCAGAATGTGCCACTGTTCGTCCACCACCAGCATGGGGTCACGCGACGCCACGAAGGCGTGAGCCTTGACGCTATCCACGCTGCGCCGGTCGCGCGACTCTTCGATGATTTCCCAGGTGCCGGTGGCGGAGACCGGCAGAGCGTCAACGTCCCGCGCCGTAATCGCGCCTCGAACATGCCATCGGACCGAGGGAGTTCTGGCGTCGGGTTGTATCAGCGTGTCGATTCGATCCTGGTGGCCGTCATTGAGCCGGCGCCACAGCGCGATCAGGCGCCGTCGCTCCGGCGGTGGCGTCGACTTCAGCAATCCCCACGAATCGATGCGCAGATAGTCATCTTCATCTTCGGGCGTCGTCGTCACGCTGCCGAACAGCAAGCTGCGATCGGGCGCGGACCATCGCCAGTAGGACACCTGGGCTGCCATCATGGCTTCCAGAGCCAGTTGCCGATGACTTGTAGGCAAGACCGACAAGTGGCCATCGATCGGTACGGTCACTACCGCCTCTTCGTCGGCGGGATCGGGTTCCTGCGCTGATGCGCTCTCGGATTCGTCGGTACTGGACATGGAATCGGGCCTCGGTCGCGATGGAAAGACAGCAGGCATTCACGAGCGGTGACTCGAAGACCTTTCATCGGCCCGAGGCATCAGAACTTGAAGTCTGCTCTTGCTCAGTCGTCGCCGATAGCCCCCAGGGAGGCGACCACGGGCTCGGCGAACGCCCGTGGCCCACGGTTAGAGGGTCTCTACAGGAACGCCGTGGCAAACAGGCACAGCACCGCGACCAGACTCACGCAAAAGATGGCCGAACGCAGCGTTGCGAGATTCATGGCATAGCAGAGCCCATGTCCAATGCGAGCCAGCACGAAAACGATGCAGGCAACGTCTGCCAGCCAACCGCCACCCGTCGTCGTCTGCACGGCAACGATTCCGGCCGTGAACAGTGCCAGCGCCTCCCAGGCATTGCTCTGTGCCGCCCACAATCGGGCACCTTTACCCTCCATCTGCGCATATTGCTGGCGCGGGTGTTGATTATCCAGATGACCAAATTCCCGGCGCCTGACGCTGCTGCCCCAGAAGGCCAGCCAGAAAGGTAGCAGCGCGGTTATCAGCAGGCACCACAGCGGTAGATTCATTGCCATCCTCTTGATTGCCACTGTCGAACCGGATCGTTCGACATCTTGTCATCAAGGTAGCAGATCACTCTGTGGCTGTACGCGATCGCGAGTGCGACAGCGACGCAGGCTCACCCGGCGCGGTTGGAAGAGGTATGCTCGACGCGAGCCAGGATGGCGGCCACATCCGTCAGTGCCGAGGTATCGAGTTGCCCCACAGCGGCCGCGAGATAAGTGCGATCCTTGAGATAGAGACACAGCGTCTCGATGAAACGGATACGGAGATCGTAGAGCGAGGAGCGAGCGTCGAGAACATCGACCAGGTCTCTCAGACCGAGGGACTCACCGCGAATCGCCGCCTGCAGGAACAAACTGCCGGATTCGACCGAGCGCTGCAGCGCCTCGATCTGGCGAAGGTCGCCCTGCATGCTGAGGAGTCGCTTGCGAACTTCCTGCTGGGCGAGGCGCTGCTCGTTTTCCACCGCTACGGTGCCGGCCATGGCCGTCAGTTCGCCCTGTCGAATGCTGGCGGAGGTGTAGCCGCCCTGATAGATCGGCAGGTTCATCTCGATACTGGCGGTGAGGTCGTTGCTCGTTCTGAGCGCATCGTTGCTGTCGACATCGCTGTAGCCGACGACCAGATTGAGCTCGGGATAGCGCGTGGCGCCGCGGACGTCGGTATCGATCTGCGCCACCCGCTGCTGCTCGGCTGCCAGACGCACCTGGACGTTGTCCTGGGTCTGTGCCAGCCAACTTTCGAGCGGGCGGGCTTCCGGGGCGATGTCCAGCTTCTCCGGGGTGTCGATCAACGCAGGATCAAAGCTCAGCGCGGTGCCGGACAGGCGTTCGAGATCGCTTAGCGCATTGGCGAGATCATTCTCCGCCGAGGTCTGATCGGCTACCGCCTGGTCGAGCCGCGACCGGGATTCCAGCAGATTGATCCGATCGCCGATGCCCAGGTCATAGGCGCGCTGGGCCTGACGCTGCTGCAGTACCAGCGATTCCCGCTGAGCGATCAGCAAGCCCAGTTTGCGAGAGGCCTGATAGGCATCGAGATAGGTTTCCACTACCTTGACCGCCAGATCGCGCTCGGCGACCGCCACCTTCAACGTTGCGGCATCCATCTGAGCATGTGCTTTACCGACCCGTCGCCAGCGTTCCAGACTGAATAGCGGCTGGGTCATTCGCAGCTCCCAACTGGTGTCTCTCGTCTTGCCGGCAACGCGATCGTCGTAGACCTCGTCAGGGTAGTCACCGGGGTTTTTGGTATAGATGTTGTCGGCATCCGTGTAGCGATAGGCGGCAGTGGCGTCGAGCCGAGGGCGCAATCCGGCCTGTGCCATCGGCACCTCCTGAGCCACCGACTGGCTGTCCAGTCGCTGGCTCTGCAGGCCGCTGTCGTAGCTCAACGCTCGGGCGACCAGCTCGGAGAGCGACGGTAACGGGGTCGGCGTGGTGCTATTCGATTCGGGTACCGGCGACGTGATGTCGAGCGGTTGAGCCTGTGCGGTGGCGGTGAGTGCGGCAAGGCAGCCGGTCAGCATCCATCGATGAATCGTCTTCATCATTCTTCTCGCATCGCACGGGCCAGCATGTCGCTGAACGGTTTGAACATGTAGCTGGCAAAGGTGCGATCGCCGGTTTTCAGCATCACTTCCGCAGGCATCCCGGCCAGTAGCTGCATCGACGACGTCATCTTGGAATAGCCTTCGTCGGTGACGCGAATGCGCGCCTTGTAATAGTGGTTGTGGGTAGCCTCGTCTTCGAAGCTGTCCGCCGACACGTTGGCGACTTCGCCCTGAATGACGTTGGAAAGCCGCTGATTGAAGGCGCTGAAGCGAATCTCGGCGGGTTGGCCGGGATGGACGTTATCGATATCGCGATCGGGGATCCGCGCCTCGACGATGAACGCTTCGTTGGCGGGGACGATCTCCATGACGGTATCGCCCGATCGAATGACCGCGCCCTGGGTGTGGATCTGCAGGCCGACGACGGTCCCCGAAACCGGCGCGACGATAGCCGTGCGGTGGACCTGATCGCGCAGAGCGGTGACCCGCTCTTCAGCGTCAGTAACCTGAGACTGAACGTCCTTGAGGTCTTCGCCGACTTCCTGGTGGTACTCCTGCAGGCGAATCTCCTTCTGGAAGCCGTTTTCGCTGATCTGCGAGCGTAACTGGGCCACTTCGGCGCTGTGCTGGGCGTTTTCCCCCTGATACTCGAGGACTTGTCGTTCGAGCTCGCGCAGACGCTGATTGTCGCCCAGGCCCTCCTTGAACAGCGTGCGGTAGTCGCTGGCTTCTCCGGTCAGCGACTTGATCTTGGACTGGTTGACCTGCTGCAGCCTTTCGAGGCCGGCGATCTGTTCCTGCATCTGGCGGGCCTTTTCGTCCAGTGCCGAGAGAGCATCCTTCAGCGACTGGCGACCGACCTGGAATAGCCGCTTCTGGACGTCGACGACCGCTTCCACACGTGGCGATACATTGTTCAGTAACGTATCCGGGAACGTCAGCGTATCGCGGTCGCTCTGTTCCGCCAGCAGTCGCACTTCGCTGGCGAGCGCGATTCGATACTCCGATTCGGCGATCGACAGCTTGGCCAGTGGCTGGGTATCGTCGAGCACGATCAGCGAGTCTCCAGCGCTAACGCTATCGCCGTCCTCGACCAGGATGCGTTTGACGATGCCGCCCTCGAAGTGCTGAACCTTCTTGGTCGAGGTTTCCACCGCCACCGATCCCGAAGCGACTACCGCGACCGCGAGATCAGCGGTGAGCGACCAGAGCACGAAGCCGCCCAGGGCGATCACCAGTATCCCCAGCCCCCACCGACGGCTGGCTCGATCGCTGGTAGGGACCTTGGGCACAGGCGCGCCAAGCGCTATCGGCGCAGAAGAGGAAAGCGTCATGGCGTCGGCGGCTCCGTTGATTGAGGGGGTGGCACGGGTGCGTCTTCCGACTTGCCGCGGGCGCGCATCCGAATCGAATGTACGGGGGACTCCACCGGTCTGAGCGGCGGCTCCGAAGCCTTGGATGCAGACTGGCGGGGAGCACAGGCGACCATGCGTCCCTCCTGCAGCATGAGAACTCGGTCGACATGGTCGAGAATGGCGGTCGCATGGCTGATGATGAAAACGGTCGTGCCCTGGGTCTTGAGCTGGCGCAGACAGTGCAGTAGCGCACGCTCGCCGCTGGCATCGAGGTTGGCATCGGGCTCGTCGAGGACCACCAGAACGGGGTTGCCGTAGAGCGCCCGGGCCAGGCCCAGACGCTGACGCTGACCGCCGGACAGCACGCCACCACTGCCGCTGATCTGGGTGTCGTAGCCCGCCGACTGTCGCAGGATGATGTCGTGGACACCGGCTTTCTGCGCAGCTTCGATGACGCGGTCCGGATCGATGTTGCCGAATCGGGCGATGTTTTCGCTGATACTGCCGTCGAACAGCTCGACGTCCTGAGGCAGATAGCCGATGAAAGGGCCTAGCCGTTCTCGAGCCCACTGGCCGACATCGGTGCCGCCCAGCCGAACGCAGCCTCTCTGGACCGGCCATACGCCCAGGATGACCCGCGCCAGCGTCGACTTGCCCGCTGCACTAGGGCCCACGATGGCGATGTGCTCGCCCGGGTTGCATAGCAGGTCGAGCTCCCACAGCGTCGGCCGACTGTCGCCGGGCGGGGCGGCCGTTACCGCCTCGAGCGCTAGACGACCGACCGGTGGCGGCAGCGGCATGCGCTGCGGTTCCGCGGGTATCGCCGCCAGCAGCGCGTTGAGTCTGGCATAAGCAGTTCGCGCGGCGACGAATCCCTTCCAGCCGCCGATCATCTGGTCGATCGGAGCCAGAGCGCGTCCCATCAGGATAGAACCGGCAATCATCATGCCGCCGGTCAGACTGCCCTCGATAACCAGGAGGGCGCCCAGCCCCAGGATCAGCGACTGAAACATGATTCTCAGGGTTTTCGACAGATTGCTGAGCACGCCGGCACGGTCGCTGGCGTGGGATTGATGCAGCAGGTAGTCATGGTGCTTGATGCGCCAGCGGGCGAGCAGGTTGGGCAACATGCCCATCGCTTGAAGCACTTCGGCATTGCGCAGGTTGCTCTGGGCCAGATCCTGGGACTGGACGTGTTCGCGATTGGCTTCGCCGAGCAGTGACTGCGTGCTCTTCTCGTTGATCCAGGCCAGCACCATCAATATGCAGGCCGCGACAGTGGCGAAGATTCCGAACCAGGGATGGAACAGCGTCAGAATCGCGATGTAGACCGGTATCCATGGCGCATCGAAGAACGCGAACAGGCCGTTGCCACTCAGGAACTGGCGCAGCGTGGTGAGATCGTTGAAGGGCTGAGCCGAGGGTTTGCCGGGTACCTGCAATGCGCGCTTGAAGGTGGCCTGATACAGACGCTCGCTGATCTGCATGTCGAGCCTGTTGCCGACACGCACCAGAATGCGTGAACGGACCAGATCCAACGCGCCCATCACCATGAATAGAAAGACGATGACCAGCGTCAGCATCAGCAGCGTTTCAGAGCTCCGTGTCGTGACGACTCGGTCATACACCTGCAACATGTAGATCGACGGTGCCAGCATCAGCAGATTGATGAACAGGCTGAACAGCAGAATGTATAGAAAAGCCTGGCGGCTGGCTGCTAACGCCAATTGTAAATCTGTTTTATCACTGGGCTTTGCCACGATCTTTTCTCTTCTGGAATTGACGTTGTCGGGTGGCGTTGACGAGTAGATCACGTGACCAGCATGCGGAAATTGTGAACAAGTTTACAAGTCTGTTTTTCTGGTTTTATTGGCGTCGGTATCGATATTCTAATCCTTTCTGGATTTTTCATGGGTTATAAAACAATGGCTTGGGTTCTGTCGCGGGCTTGTTTCTACGATTCTATTAAAATGCTGGCGATCAAAACTAGCGCGTTTCATGAGCTGGAGTGTGGTCCTTTGTAATTCCGTGGCATTAGTTTTATAAGTGATTTGGTGTGGTTTTTACCAGTCTTGAAATTTTATGTAAGCGCCGCTGTCATGGGTGGTGTTTCAGCGAGTCTAAGGCGATGATAGCTCAACGAAATCGAAGAGTCTGGAGGCGCTTTTTCACCACTTGGCTACTTAAATTCGTTTTTCGGGTTTAAAAGTTTCAACTTTGCCTTGGCAGGCAGACACGCTAGGTTGCCATCGGTGAGTCTCCACCGGTAGAACTTTAGTCACGCATCAGTTCCAAGGTCTCTGCCAATAACAATCAGCGACAGGTGATGTCCGACACTTCGTTAATGAAGGTGAAATGGCGCCTCTGTCAGCACCGAACGAGAGACGTTCATCTTCGCTCGTTTCACAACCATTAACTCAACGCGTAGGGGCTTCATACATGTTCACGCTATCCATCATCGATGCGCAGACAGGGGACACTGTCGAGACATTGGTACAAGGTGCTGCCATCACTCGGGATTTTATCGGAGACAATTACCGGCTCGAAGTGACGCCCATCGACAGTAGCGGCTTTCTCGCCAGTGACGTGGCCGGCGTGGCCTTGACGTTGACCGATTCGGCCGGCGCAGCCAGCGAAATGGTTTCTACCGAGAGCCCCTACCGGTTCACGTTAGCGTCCGATCTGGATCGCGGTTTGATCAATTTGATGCTGGACGCCCTGGATGACAATGGCCAGTTGCTGGCGGGTAGCGAACAGTCGGTCGATATCGAGATCGTCAACGCTGAAGGCTGGTCGGGCGACGTCTTTACGCTTCAAGGCGAATCGCTGACGCCGGACGATGGCACCTCGGCGGCCGATACCGTGATTCGCTCGCCGTCCAATCCTGAATCGTCGGCAGCCGCCGGCCCCGATGGGCTGTGGAATGGCTCGAGTGGGCCGGGTTATCTCGATATGGGCGGGCAGGTTGGCGACGCGGCCTATTTCGAGGTCGAGGTAGAGACGGCCGGGACTTACCAACTGGATGTCCGCTATGCGGCAAGTGGCGCCGCTGGCGCCTCGCGTCCCATGGCCGTGCTCGTCGATGGCGTCGATCAGGGCAACCTGGCATTTCCGTCGACCGGTACCGGTACGGCCGGATGGGAAACCTGGGGCAGCGGCTCGCTGACATTGAACCTGAGTAGCGGGACCAACGTGGTTAGCCTGCAGAACGTCATCGGCGGCGGCCCGAACATCGACAGTCTGACGTTGACCGCGGTCGCGGCGGACGACGGTCCGGCATCTCTGGTCATCCAGGCCGAAGATATGAATCTGGTCTCTATCGACGACAGCGGGGCGACGAACAGCCCCGGCTTGACCCGAGTCGTCGACAGTCAACATCCCGATGCGCTCGGCAATGTCGGCGCCGGTGCGATCGGTGGTGGTTACGTCGATTTTGGCACCGACGCGGGAGACGCCGTGACTTTTGACGTCGCGCCCAATGAGCCTGGCGTCTACACCGCGACGATTCGCTACGTCAATGGCGGGACGGGAGATCGGCCGTTGCTGCTGTCCGTCAACGGCGCGGAACCCACGCTGGTTTCGTTTCCGCCGACGGGGTCCTGGACCAACTGGAGCGAGATCAGCGTGTCGGTGCCGCTGTCCGATAGCGACAATACGCTGACATTGACGCTGCCATCGACCGCCCAGGGAGGCGTGCCCAACGGTCCCAATATCGATCAGATCAGTTTCGAGTATGCAGACGCGCTGCCGGCAGATCCGACGCTGGTATTCTCGATCGAGGGAGAAGCACTCGCTATCGATGATGGCTCCTCCCTCGCCGATACCGTGGTACGCAGTGCCGATAACCCGGAACCCAGCGGTGGCGGTGCGGACCACCTGTGGGGAGACTTCAGTGGCTCCGGTTATCTGGATATGGGGGCGCAGGCAGGGGACGCGGGATCTTTCTCGGTCAACGTTGCCGAGGCGGGCACCTATCTGCTGACGATCCGTTATGCCGCCAGTGGACCCAATAATCGTCCGATGGCGCTGTCGGTCGACGGTGAATCTCAGGGAAGGATCGACTTCGCGTCGACGGGAACGGGGAGTGCGGGGTGGGACAACTGGACGGAGACCACCGTCCAGATCGATCTCGACACTGGTGCCAATGTGGTTCGACTCGCCAACATTGGCACCACCGGCCCCAACATCGACAGTCTGTCGATTCATTCGATGGCGGACGACGGCGGCGGTAATCCGGGCGCCGAGCCTGTTAACCGATTCGAGGCCAAGATCAATTTTCAGCCGAATGGAGCGGCGACGCCGGAGGGTTACGTCGCCGACACGGGCCTGGCCTTCGGGCAGCAGTCGCTGCAGGTGGATGGCCAGACATACCAGTATGGATGGGTGACGGCGGGGTCGATCGCCGACGGAACGGACAACGGCACGACGCCAATGGCGATCGCCGGTCAGGATGGCGATGCACTCGGCGACCGCAGCGGGTCACTCGACGATGTCGATCCGTTGCAGGCCACTTATGCTGGGTTCGACAAACCGGGCTACAGCCAGGCGGCGGGCTGGGAGATCGAGCTGGAGGATGGCTACTACGAAGTCACGATCTCGATCGGTGATAGCGGTGGCGCTTACGATAGCGTCAACGCCATCAATGCCGAGGGCGAAGCCTTCAACACGCCGTTCGCCTCGTCGCGGCCGAGCGGATTTCCGGCCGACAACGATCCCACCGACGATAGCGATGGCTATCGTTCCAGTCTGATCACGCGGGTCGTCCAGGTCACCGATGGCCGGCTTACCCTGGACTCTCTCGGCGTCGACGGCAACAACACCGAAATTCAGTACATCGAGATCCAGTCGCTGCCCGATCTGACCCCCGACGACGACCGCGAGGCACCGGCGGATTACGCCTATTTTACCGACCCTAGAGCGGTGGCAGGGGTAGGGCAGCAGCAGGTCGAAGTCCATCTGCAGGCCGATGATGGGACCCAGCCGGTCGGTATCGATCCGACCTCGGATTTCTTCATCGGAATCTCGGTCGTCGAGGGCCGCGGCGGTGCACTGTTGGAGAGCCTCAACGATGGCTCGGTGAAACTCTTCAACACCGTTACCGGCGAAGACGTGGCTTTCAACATCAACACCACCGGCGGCTTCGATTCGCTGACCATATCGCCGACGGACGAGCTGGACGAATACACCAGCTACACGTTGGTGATCGATGGCTTTCAGGACCGTGGCAGCAACACCGATCCGGATGCGCCGACCCGAGAGTTCCAGAAGTTCACCACCACGTTCGTCACCGGGGCCGAGGCGGAGGTTCAGGACAGCGAGGTAGCGTTCGGTACCCATGTCGAGCTCGACGGCGCGCAGGACGGCGCCTATCTGTTCAGCTCCATTACCCTCTCTCCCGACAACACCCAGATGTACGTGTCGACCCTGAACGGCGAGATCAAGCGTTACGATATCGATGCCGTGACAGGGGAGCTTTCCAATGAGCAGACGCTGGCACTGGACTATTTCCAGACCGACGCCGGCGCCCGCGGTATTGTCGGGCTTACCTTCGATCCGACCGATCCCAACGTGCTGTGGGTGACCGATAATTACCCGATCCCGCTGACGGGGCGCGACAACGCCGTACCGGATTTCAGCGGCCGAGTCAGCAAGATCACGATCGATGATAGTGACGGTACGTTTTCGGGATCGGCGGAAACTTATATCTCGGGCCTGCCGCGTTCCAACGGCGACCACGTCACCAACAGCCTGGTCTTCCACGCCAACCCGGAATACGACGCCGAGACCAATCCCGACGTGCCGCCCTATCTGCTGTACGTCTCGCAGGGTGCCAATACAGCGATGGGCGGCGACGACAGCGCCTGGGGTAATCGTCCGGAACGGCTACTGAACGCCGCGGTATTGGAGGTCGATCCGACTCGAGAGGCACCCACAGGCGGTTTCGATGTCTCGACCGAACCGCTCCCCACCGATGGCTCCAATACCCGTTATCAGGATGATGACGGCGATATCAAGAACGGGCCCATCGATATGGGCGGTGGCCAGTACCTGGTGTTCGCGCAAGACGGCACTGCATCGATGCAGGACGTCAATGGCAATGTGCTGATCGATTATTACGATCCGTTTGCCGACGATGCGGTACTCAAGATCTATGCGACCGGCATTCGTAACGCCTACGACCTGGTCTGGCACTCCAATGGCAATCTGTACGCCTCGACCAATGGCTCCGCGGCTGGCGGTGTCACCCCCGATGATCCTTCCACGGACTACAACGAGGCCTTGAGCAACGTCGGTATCGAAGACGACTGGCTGTTCAAGGTCGACCAGGGCGGCTACTACGGCCATCCGGACTCGCTGCGCGACGAATACATTTTCAACGGCGGCAATCCGACCGATGGCGATGATCTCTACGAGACGGGCGATTACGAGGTCGGGACCCAACCCGACAGCAACTATCGATTCGACGATATCTATTCGCTGGGCACCAATCGATCGCCGAACGGCGCGATCGAATACACCAGCAATATCTTCGGGGCAACGCTGAATGGAAGCCTGCTGTTCGTCGAGTACTCGGGAGGCGACGATATTCGCTGGGTCTCGTTGGACGAGGATGGCAATGTCGCGAGCGACAACGTGCTGCGCGACGTGGACGGCAATGTCATCAAATACGTCGACCCGCTGGATATCATCGAGAACCCGCTGACTGGCCAGCTCTATCTGATGACGCTCAACCGCAGTACCGGCGAGAGCCAGGTCATACGCCTGGACCCCGTGCCCGGTGATGTCATCGTGCCCGGCGATGGAGACGCCGATCTGACCACGATCGCTACGGTTCAGGCCGAGGATGAGTCTCAGGCCGTCATCGCCTCTGGCGCAGATGCCCAGATCGTGATTCGCGATGGCGACACGCCGGAGGTCAGCCCGACCAATCCGCCTTATGGCATTCGGCCGGGCGCCTACGGGCTGGATGGCAACACCGATTACAGCGACGGCATCGTCGGCGGGTATGCCGACTTCGGTTCTACCACCGCCGACTTCATCACCTTCAACGTCGACATTAGCGCCGCCGATGCTGGTGACGCCGTCCTCAGGGTGCGTTATGCCAATGGGGGAACGGCAAATCGGCCGCTGGAGGTCTTCGTCAATGACGAGAGCATCGGCACCTACGCCTTCCAGCCACCGGTCGGCGCCAGTGGCGACGCGGCATGGAATACCTGGCAGACGTTGGATATCCCGGCTGAACTGATAGCCGGGGCCAACAGCATCCGCCTGCAGTCAACGACCAATACCGGGCCCAACATCGATCAGCTGGAAGTCCTGATTCACGATACGACACCGGGCTATGCGGCTTATGAAGCGGAGACCGCGACCCTCGAGGGCGGCGCGATCGTCGTCCCTACGACGCAGAGCGACCGCGACGCCTCGGGCACCGGCTTCGTCGACTTCGTGGGCACCGGCGATCAAACCATTACCTGGGACGTGGATGTCGACCAGAGCGGCGTTTACGGGGTCGCTTTCCGCTACTCGCTCACGACCGGCAAGGCCGATCGCCCTCTGGCGCTGACGGTCAATGGAGAGAGCTACCCGGCTGTCAATTTTCCTGCCGAGAGCCAGACGGTCAGCGACTGGGTTACCCAGACCGTCAATATGACGCTGACCGCCGGCACTAACTCGATATCGGTGACCGCGCCCAACGGCGTCGGACCGGATATCGATTCGCTGGAAGTGCCGGATGCGCCTCTGGCGGCCTCTAGTAACGGTGAAATCAGCGTGGTCAGCACCGATCCGGCGTACTTCGATGATCGTATCGCTTTCAATTATCTGGAGAACAATGAAGCCACCCACCCTGAGAACGGACCTCGGGAGTACAAGGACAGCGGTTCGGTCGTCATCACCAACAACGGCACCGGGGAATTGGCGGTCGGTAGCGTGGCGGTGAGCGGTCCATTCATGTTGGCCGACGCCCACTTGCTGGACGATTTGAGATTGGCCCCCGGTGCCTCCATCGAGGTTGGCGTCCTGTTCAACCGGGAAGCCTATACCCCCCCGGCCGGTAACGCCGATGACGGCGTGTTCGAGGGCACGTTGACGATTCAATCCGACGACGTGGATCACCCCGTCACCGAAATTCAGCTGGCCGGCTTCTGGCAGGCGCGCGACGAGGGCGGCTGGGAGCCCAATCTCAACGAAATCTGGCAGGTCTTTGGCTTCGGTAATCATGTCGACGGGCTCTCCACGCTGGAGGGTGGCGGCCTGTCGGAGGTGGATACTGGCGGACGCTACGAAGCCGCGCTGGAGGGCGAAGTTCTCTCGCGTTACTGGCAGGTTGCCGACGGCGCCGAGACGGCCAAGGTCACGCAGTTGGCGGGCTTGCACGGTCCGGGAGGCGCGTTACTTGCCATGCACGAGCCCGGCGACAAGAGCGATGCCAGAAGTCTGGTTCATCATGACTCGCCCTATAATCAGTCTTTCCTGCCGCTCCTCGCCAACGGCGGTTTCGCGACCACGACGATCAGTCGCGCGCAGGTACCGGATGCCTGGCTGGGCGACGATATCTTCGGTTTTTCGGCGGCAAGCGTGTCGACCGACCCGTCTCTCAATAACCAGTCCTCCAACGCCGACCCGGGAATCGAGACCGGTTACTATTTCCGCATGGTCCAAGCTTTTGACGCCGACGGAAACGCGATCGCGAACACCTATTTTGCGCTGATGGACTATAACGGCGGCAATTCCGACTACAACGACAACGTTTATCTGATCGAAGGGATTCAACCCGCGACACGAACGCCTTTCAACGAGACCGCGACGCCCTGGGAGGTCGATCAGAGCGGCCTGACGCTGGATGCCGCGCTGTTCGACGAGGGCGCGCCGTACCTGACCTACGAGGATGCCAGCGAGACTCAACTGGGCAGCAACTTCCGCGAGGGCGGGGTGGACATCCAGGGCAACGGGGATGCCATCGGCTGGATCGAGAACGGGGAGTGGGTCGAATATACGCTGGAGGTCGATCAGGCCGGCGTCTACGATCTCTCATTCCTGTCTGCAATGGGCGCCCAGACTGGCAGCGCCCGTTCGATCACGGCGTCTTTCGACAATGGCGCCGGCGTCTATGAAGTGGCGACGATCGGCGTCGACTACACGGGCGGTTGGAGCACATTCGCAGAGACCGAAAGTCAGAACGTGGCGTTGGAAGCGGGCACGCAGACCCTGCGTCTTACCTTCAACGGCGGATCGCAGAATCTGGAATCGTTCAGTCTGGCGCCGCCTTCGCAAACGGCATTCAATGAGTCGGGTACGCCGTGGACGGTCGACGATGGCCTCACGCTGAACGCGGGGCTTTATGACCAGGGTGGCCCGGAAGTCGCTTATCACGACAGCAGCGAGACCCAGCTGGGCGACAACACCCGAAATGAAGGCGTCGATCTACGCGACAACGGCAATACGATCGGTTCGGTCGCCAATGGCGAATGGGTGGAATACACCATCGATGTCGCCGCGGCGGGGACCTATCAGCTGTCGTTTGCCGCGGCGACGATGTCCAGCGGGCGAACGGTGACCGCAAGCGTCGAGCAGGACGGCGCCGTCTATACCAGCGCCACGCCCCAGGCGGTGACCAATACCGGCGGTTGGACCAACTATCAGGCCAACAACGGTATCGAGCTGGATCTCGCCGCTGGCGAGCAGACGCTTCGGCTGACGTTCAATGGCGGCGCGATGAACCTGCAGTCGTTCACGTTGACGCCGGAAGCCAATGCGGCAACCACTGCGACTGCCTCGACGATGTCGCTGATGACGGCTGACGACGACGGTTCCGGTTCGATTCCGTTGCTGGATGATGTCGTCGTACTCAGCGATGACGTCGCCCTGGCAGGTGTCGACCAGCCGGAGCACGTCGGCGTCGCCTAAGACCAGATCCCACTGAACCCTCATTCCGATCCGTCGGTCAACAAGCCGGGCAGCCATGGGGGTGCCCGGCCTCCTCGTCCCCCGGGCAAGCAATCGAAGTCGAGGGCGGCTTTTACAACCCCGTACCCCCATAACGCGTAGAGGCTTCATACATGTTCACGTTGTCAATCATCGATGTGCAGACAGGCAACATCGTCAAGACATTGGCACCGGGCGCTGCTATTACCCGTGATTTGCTCGGCGACGATTATCGGCTCGAGGTGACGCCCATCGACAGTAGCGGTTTTCTCGCCAGTGACGTGGCCGGCGTCGCCTTGACGCTGACCGACTCGACTGGTGCAGCCAGCGAACTGGTTTCTACCGACACTCCCTATCGGTTCCCTTTGGCGTCCGATCTGGATCGCGGGGTGACCAACCTGAAATTGGATGCGCTTGATGACAGCGGCCAGCAGCTGACGAACGGTGAGCAGTCGGTCGATGTCGAGATCGTCAACGCCGAAGGTTGGTCGGGCGATGTCTTCACTCTCCAGGGCGAATCGTTGCTGATCGACGATGGTGCTTCGATCGCCGACACGGTCGTTCGCAATGCCAATAATCCCGAATCGAGTGGTGGCGGTGCCGATCGTCTTTGGGGCGAGTTCAGCGGATCCGGCTATCTGGATATGGGTTCTCAGGCGGGGGATGCGGGGTCGTTTTCGGTCAACGTCGCCGAAGCGGGGACCTATCTGTTGACGGTTCGCTACGCTGCCAGTGGCTCCAGCGATCGCCCGATGACACTGTCGGTGGACGGCGATCCGCAGGGGACGATTGCCTTTGCATCGACTGGCGTGGGTAGCGCGGGCTGGGAAAACTGGACGGAGACTACCGTCGAGATCGATCTTGGTGCCGGGGACAATGTGGTTCGACTCGCCAACGTGGGCAATACCGGCCCCAACATCGACCGGCTGCAATTGCAGAGGGAGGACACGGCGCCGGAGTATAAAATTTATGAGGCCGAGAATGCCGTTCTACAGGGCGGCGCGATCGTCGTCCCCACGACGCAGAGCGACCGCGATGCGTCGGGTACCGGGTTCGTCGACTTCGTGGGCACCGGTGATCAGACCGTTACCTGGAACGTGGACGTCGGCCAGAGCGGCGTTTACGAGGTCACTTTCCGCTACTCCCTGACCACCGGCAAGGCCGATCGTCCCCTGGCGCTGACGGTCAACGGAGAGAGCTACCCGGCTGTCAATTTTCCTGCCGAGAGCCGGACCGTCAGCGACTGGGTCACCCAGACGGTGAAGATGACGTTGAGTGAAGGTAGCAACACCATCGCGGTGACCGCGCCCAACGGCGTCGGCCCGGATATCGATTCGCTGGAAGTGCCCGCCGCGCCCTTGGCGGTCATCAGCAATGGCGACATCAGCATCGTCAGTACCGATCCGGCTTATTTCGATGATCGCATCGCTTTCAATTATCTCGAAGACAACGATGCCACCAGCTCGTCTCCCGTGGCGCGGGAGTACAAGGATAGTGGCTCGGTCATCATCACCAATAACGGTACCGGGGAATTGGGGGTCGATAGCGTGAAGCTGAGCGGCCCGTTCATGCTGGCGGATGCGGATGCCCTGAACGATCTGAGATTGGCACCCGGGGAATCCATCGAAGTGGGCGTCCTATTCAATCGCGCCGCTTATACGCCGCCGGCCAGCAATGCCGCCGACGGCGTGTTCGAAGGCACCATGACGATCGTCTCGGACGACGCCGACCAACCGGTGACGGAGATCCAGCTGGCCGGCTTCTGGCAGGCGCGCGACGAGGGCGGCTGGGAGCCCAATCTCAACGAAATCTGGCGGGTGTTCGGCTTCGGCAATCACATCGATGGCTTGTCGACGCTCGACGGTGGCGGTGAGTCCGTGCTGCAGGATTTCGATCTCTACCGAGCGGTCAATGATCAGGAAGTGCTGTCACGCTACTGGCAGATTGCGGACGGCGTGGAATCGGTTACGGTCACGCAGTTGGCCGCGCTACACGGGTATAGCGGTGCACTGCTTGCGCTGCATGCCCCGGGTGACAAGTCGGCGCGAGTGTCGCTGAGCAATCATGACAGCCTGTATAGCCAGTCGTTCTTACCGCAAGTGGCCAATGGCGATTATGCCACTTCGATCTTTAATGCAGGCCGGATCCCCGACAGCTGGGCGGGCGACGATATCTTCGGGATCTCGATCGCCAACCAGTCGACCGATCCGTCGTTGAATCCTCATGGGGGGAACACGCCTCCGGCCGAGGATGCCGGGATCGAACGTGGCCATACCGTGCGCGTTTTTCAGGCCTACGACACCGATGGCAATGCCATCGCCAATACATACTTCGTGGTCATGGACTACACCGGTATCAACTATGACTACAACGACAACGTCTTCCTGGTCGAAGGTATCGAGCCGGCCGCGAGAACGCCTTTCAACGAGTCCGCTACACCCTGGGTCGTCGAACAGAGCGGCCTGACGCTGGACGCGGCACTATTCGATGAGGGCGCGTCGTATCTGACCTACAAGGATTCCAGCGAGACCCAAATGGGGACTCACTTCCGCGAGGGCGGGGTGGACATCCAGGGCAACGGGGATGCCATCGGCTGGATCGAAAACGGGGAGTGGGTCGAATACACGCTCGAGATCGATCAGGCCGGCGTCTACGATTTGTCGTTCCTGTCCGCATTGGGCGCACAGACCGGCAGCGCCCGCTCGATCACTGCCACCTTCGACAATGGCGCCGGCGTCTATGAAGTGGCGACAATCGGCGTGGACTACACGGGCGGTTGGAGCACATTCGCAGAGACCGAAAGTCAGAACGTGGCGTTGGAAGCGGGCACGCAGACCCTGCGTCTGACTTTCAACGGCGGATCGCAGAATCTGGAATCGTTCAGTCTGGCACCGCCTTCGCAAACGGCATTCAACGACTCGGCTACGCCCTGGGCCGTCGACGATGGCCTCACGCTGAACGCGGGGCTTTATGACCAGGGCGGCCCAGAGGTCGCTTATCACGACAGCAGCGAGACCCAGCTGGGCGACACCACCCGAAACGAAGGCGTCGATCTGCGCGACAACGGCAATTCGATCGGCTCGATCGCCAACGGCGAATGGGTGGAATACACCATCGACGTTGCCACGGCGGGTACCTATCAGCTGTCATTCGCTGCGGCGACGATGTCCAGCGGGCGAACGGTGACCGCAAGCGTCGAGCAGGATGGCGCCGTCTATACCAGCGCCACGCCCCAGGCGGTGACCAATACCGGCGGTTGGAACAACTATCAGGCCAACGACGGTATCGAGCTGGATCTCGCCGCCGGCGAGCAGACACTTCGGCTGACGTTCAACGGCGGCGCGATGAACCTGAAATCGTTCACGTTGACGCCGGAAGCCAACGCGGCAACCACTGCCTCAGCCTCGACGATGTCGCTGATGACGGCTGACGACGACGGTCCCGGTTCGATTCCGTTGCTGGATGATGTCGTCGTACTCAGCGATGACGTCGCCCTGGCAGGTGTCGACCAGCCAGAGCACGCCAGCATCGCCTAGGCACTCACGCCAGGTTCTCATGCTTGGCGTCTGCACTCGGGTCGTTTCATTCATCGATCGATAGCCGGGCCCTGGGGCCCGGCTTTTTCATGTCGACAGGAGGCAGCAGCATCGTTCAGGGCGAACCGGTACCCACCGCGCGTTGAGGGCGCAGCACACCGATGATGACGCCCATGCAGATCAGCGAGCAGAGGAACATCGACGCGATGACCCAGCTCAGCGTTTCCGGCAGCAAGGTCGACAGCGCACTGAGCGTCCCGGCAATCCCGAACTGGCAGGCACCCAGCAGAGAAGCCGCGGTGCCGCCATGGCGTTCGAAATACTCCATGAAGCAGGCCTGATTGTTGGGTACCACGGCGCCCTGGGCACCGATGGTCAGCATCATGGCCGGCAGGAATACCCAGACCGAGACATCGGCCCACGTCGCCAGCGACAGCAGTAGCACGCCAATGAACTGCACGCACAGACAGGTAATCAGAATCTGGCGCGAGGTAAATCGGTTGAGGACGGCGCGATTGGTCAGATTGACCAGCAGCATGATCAGGATATTGGCGCCGAACATCAGCGAAAAGACGCTCTCCGACTGCCCGAAGTGGGCCTGATAAATGAACGATGCGTGAGTGATGAACAGCATCATGACCGAGAAGGCGAAGGCCTGCAGAGCAATGAACGGCAGCGCGGCCCGAGTCGCCAGCACGAAACGGTAGCGCGTCAGCAACGAATCCTGTTGCTGGGCGACGACGCGCGGCTGGGCATGGCGCAGCACCACGCGAGCCTGCAGCGGAACCACGCCAAGCGCGTAGATGGCGAGGAACCAGAAAATGGCGTGCCAGTCGCCCAGCGCCAGCAGCGCACTGCCGATACTCGGCGCGACGCCGGGGGCCACCACCATGATCAGCCCGATCATGCTAAACAGCTTGGCAGCCTCGCGCCCTCTGACCTGGTCCCGGACCAGGGCTGGCACGAGCACCATGATCCAGCCGCCGCCGAAGGCCTGAACGCCGCGTAGCGTCAGCAGCAGATTCAGATCGTCGGTCTGTGTGATCGCCAGGCAGGCGGCAATGAAGATCCCGAGCCCCGCATACATGACCCGAGGTCGTCCGATTCGGTCCGACAGCGGCCCGCCGACCAGTTGGCCGATGGCGAGGCCAAAGATGTAGATCGAAAGACTTCTCGAGACTTCGCCGATGCCGACACCTATCGCGTCTGCCATGGCCGGGAAGGCGGGGAGATAGGCATCGATCGACAGCGGTCCGAGGGCCATGGTGATGGCTAGCACCAGTGGCAGGGCAAAAGAGTAGGAACGAGACATGGGGACCTGTGAAGTTCGTTGCCAAATAGTAGATATTATCAACTATTTGTACGAGCCGCGAGAATTCCAGGTGTCATCTTGTGACCCGAGCGGCCCGACGGGGGCGTCGGAAGCGTCAGGCCGTACGGTAGGCGAAAGGCATTTCTGCCAGCATCCCGCGGCCGCCGGATAGGGTCAGAGCGAGATCCTGCAGGCAATCCCAAACGGGTAGGGCGATGGCGCCCTTGATCGCCAGATCGATGCGCTGGGAGAACATCAGCAGCTTGTGCAGGCGTCGCTGGGGCAGACGCTTGAGCGCCTGCTGATAGCCGGGGCGACGTTTTTCCGGAATCATCGGGCGCTGAGCCTTGCAAGCATGCTCCAGGCTCTGACCCTGGTCGAGGTGCTGAAAGATCGAGAGCAGCGTTCGCAGCTCGCGGGTCAGCGCCCACAGGATGATCGGCGCTTCGACGCCTTCCTGGCGCAGGCCGCGCACGATGCGAACGACACGGTCGCGATCGCCTTTCAGACACGCATCCACCAGCGTGAAGACATCGTAACGCGCACTGCTCTCGACGCCGCTGGCGATCGCTTCGACATCGAGGCGTGCATTGGGCGGCAGCAGCAGTGCCAGTTTCTGCAGCTCCTGATCCGCCGCCAGCAGGTTGCCTTCGGTGCGTTCGCCGAGTAGCCGCGCCGCCTCCATGTCCATGGTGAAACCGTAACGGTTGGCCCGATCGCGCATCCAGAAACCCAGACGCTGATGATCGACCGGCCACACAGGGACGAACAGTCCCAGCTTGTCGAGCGTCTTGAACCATTTGCTCGACTGCGACTTGCGGTCCAGGCGCTGGCTCGACAACAGCAGTACGTTGTCGCTGCCGCCCGCCTGCTCGGCGTAGGCTTCGAGCGCTTTGCTTCCCTCCTGGCCGGGGGACTGGCTGCCGAGGCGCACCTCGATCAGCTTGCTCGAGGCGAACAGCGACAGACTGGCCGCGGACTCCAGGAGCTGCGTCCACTGAAATCCGGATTCGACGTGCATCACCTCGCGTTCTTCGATGCCGCGCTCGCGGGCAACGCGGCGCACGGCATCGCAGGCTTCCAGGTGGATCAGCGGCTCGTCGCCGGCGACCAGTACCACCGGCGGTAGACGTTTCTTGAGCGCCTCTTCCAGCTTGTCGGGAAAAACCTTCATGGCGTCTCGAGCGCGTCCAGTCGGTCGATGAGTTGTTCGGCGGCATCACGACGCAGCTGCCTGACGGCTCCGGTACGCAGCTCCTCACCGGAATAGATATCGTCGGTGGAGAGCAGCACCGTCGTCGACGTCTCCAGCTGCTGCTGGTTGAGCAGGTAGGCGCTATCCGAGACACGCTGGACGGAGAACGGCGCCGTCAGCGTGATTTCGGTCTCGCGGCTGCCGGAGTCGGAGCGGGTCAGGCGAGTCTCGCTGATTCGCTCGTCGCCGAGATTGACGCGCAGGTCGGCGTCGTCGACGACGCGCGTGCCGGCGTTCTCCAGCGAGCGTTTCACTTCTTCGCTGAATGGAGAAACATTGGCGCTCAAGCTGAGTTCAGAAAGACTCAGGGTGGGCTGGTTCAGCCCTCGGAGCTGAAAGCCACAGCCGGCCAGTGCGGTCAGCGATACCGCGAGTAGGCCGGTCAAAACGGTGCGACGAATCATGAAAAGCTCCTTGTCACGGACGGCAATGCAACAACTCAGTTAGCAACAATATTGACCAGTTTACCGGGAACGACGATGACCTTGCGCACGGTCTTGCCTTCGACATGACGCTGCACGTTTTCTTCCGCCAAGGCCAACGACTCAACCGCTGACTTGTCGGCTGCCGCCGGCACGTCGAGTCGAGCTCGCAGCTTGCCGTTGACCTGCACCACCAGTTCGACGCTGGCCTTGACCAGGGCCTCATCGTCCACCACCGGCCAGCTCGCATCGATCACCGGCGTCTGGTGACCCAGCGACTGCCAAAGCGCGTGACAGACGTGCGGCGTGATCGGCGAGAGCAGCAATACGCAGGCTTCGATGGCCTCGCGACTGACGGCAAGGCCTTGCGGCGACGTGTCGTCGAAACGCCCCAGCGCGTTGGTCAGCTCCATCACCGCCGCGATCGCGGTATTGAACGTGGTTCGACGGCCAATGTCGTCACCCGCCTTGGCGATGGTCTCGTGGGTCTTGCGGCGCAGATCTTTCTGCGCGTCATCCAGCACGGCCACGTCGAGTGACGCCGGCGTACCCGCCGCAACATGATCGGCGACCAGCTTCCACAGCCGCTTGAGAAAGCGATGGGAGCCTTCGACGCCGGAATCCGACCACTCTAGGGATTGCTCCGGCGGGGCGGCGAACATCACGAACAGGCGGACGGTATCGGCACCGAAACGATCGATCATCGCCTGCGGGTCGACACCGTTGTTCTTCGACTTGGACATCTTCTCGATGCCGCCCATGGTCACCGGCTGGCCATCGTCGATCAGTCTGGCACTGATCGGACGGCCCTTGTCGTCACGTTCGACCTCGACATCGGCAGGATTGAACCACGCCTTGCCGCCGTTGGCTTCTTCGCGATAGAAGGTCTCGGCGATCACCATGCCCTGGGTCAGCAGGCGCTGGAAGGGCTCGTCGCTATTGACTAGGCCTTCGTCGCGCATCAGCTTGTGAAAGAACCGGGCGTAGAGCAGGTGCAGGATCGCGTGCTCGATACCGCCGATGTAGAGATCCACCGGTAGCCAGTAGTTGGCGCGGTCGTCGAGCATCGCCTCCGGATTGTCGGCACAGCAGAAGCGGGCGTAGTACCAGGAAGACTCCATAAAGGTGTCGAAGGTATCGGTTTCCCGCGTCCAGCCATCACCCAGGTCGTAGAAGGACGGCATCTTCTTCAGCGGCGAGCCCGAGGCGTCGACTTCGACTTCCATCGGCAGCGCCACCGGCAGCTCGTCGTCGGTGAGCGGCACGGTCTGGCCTTCGGGGCCGTACTTGACCGGAATCGGTGCGCCCCAGTAGCGCTGGCGGGCGACGCCCCAGTCCCGCAGCCGGTATTGGGTCTTGATCCTGCCGCGGCCTTCGGACTCGAGTCGGGCGGCGACGGCAGTGAAGGCGGCTTCGAATTCGAGGCCGTCGAACTCGCCGGAGTGGATCAGCTTGCCATGATCGACGAAGGCACCCGCGGAGAGATCCGGCGTGCTGCCGTCAGCGTCGGCGATGACCGGCTGGATCGGCAGCGCATATTTCGTCGCGAACTCCCAGTCGCGCTGATCGTGGCCAGGCACGGCCATGACAGCCCCGGTGCCGTACTCCATCAGCACGAAGTTGGCGACGAAGATCGGCACTTCCTGGCCGGTCAGCGGATGGATCGCACGATAACCGGTATCGCGGCCGCGCTTTTCCATGGTCGCCAGCTCGGCTTCGGAGTTGCCGCCTTGCTGACATTCGAGCAGGAATTCGGCCATGGCCGGATCCTGTTCCGCGGCGCGCTTCGCCAGCGGATGGCCAGCGGCCACCGCCATGTAAGTGACGCCATACAGCGTATCGGGACGAGTGGTGTAGACATCGAGCCGGGCATTGGCGTCCGCCGCATCCAGGCCGGCCACGTCGAAACTCAGTTCGACGCCGCGGGACTTGCCGATCCAGTTGCGCTGCATGGTCTTGACCTGCTCGGGCCACTCGACCTTGTCGAGGTCGGCCAGCAGTTCATCCGCGTAGTCGGTGATCTTGAGAAACCACAGCGGGATCTCCTTGCGTTCGACACGCGCGCCGGAACGCCAGCCACGGCCGTCGATGACCTGCTCGTTGGCGAGTACCGTCTGGTCGACCGGGTCCCAGTTGACCGTCGACATCTTCTTGTAGACGACGCCTTTCTCGACCAGCTTGGCAAAAAACCACTGCTCCCAGCGGTAGTAGTCGACGTCGCAGGTCGCGAATTCACGATTCCAGTCATAGGCGAACCCCAGCGACTTGAGCTGGCTGCGCATGGCGTCGATGTTCTCGTAGGTCCACTTGCCCGGCGCTACGCGATTCTTGATCGCGGCGTTCTCGGCCGGCATGCCGAAGGCGTCCCACCCCATCGGCTGCAGCACGTTCTTGCCCTGCATGCGCTGGAAACGCGTCACCACATCACCGATGGTGTAATTGCGCACATGACCCATATGCAGCTTGCCGCTGGGATAGGGGAACATCGACAGGCAATAGAACTTCTCGCGTGTCGCATCCTCGACGGCCTTGAAGCTCTGGTTCCGGTTCCAGTATTGCTGGGCGGCGTTTTCGATCGCTTGCGGGTTGTACTGTGCGTCCATCGGTTTGGTCAGGCACCTTGCGTTCGGCGTGTGGGAGCGCCAGAGTCCCCGCGAAAAGCTATACTCATCACAGACGAAAAGAAGCGGGGCCGGCTTGATTTTTCAGGGCCACAAGCATACCCCAGACCCATCGTCGCAAGTAAGAGCCTGGCATCAAGGCCGGGTGAATCGATCCGCAGCAGCAAAAGGGGATAGCCATGGATGAGCAACAGTCACGACCCGAGGCGCGTTCCCGTCTCAGCGAAGCCTATGAACGCATTCTGACCCGCTTGAAGGACGGCGGCGGAGAACTCTCCTGGGACAGCTTTCAGCACGAACTCGACGAGGCGGTCGCGTTCGAGTCCGAGTTCGAAGAGTTCACCAAGGACGAGGCGGCGCTGCTGCGTGCCTGGGTCGAGCGGGACATGCGAGATTTTCGCCAGTATCTGGCCAGGGGTGGCGAGGGCATCGCGACCTGGCTTGGGATCGACCTCGACGTGCTCTCGCGCCGAGTCAGCGAAGCGCTGTTCTCGATCGCCGATCGCACCACCATCGATCGCGAACGCTTCGATGACGACCTGGAAGCGGCTCGGGCCGACTACACCGCCGGCGAAGTGGCGCTGCCGGGACGCATGAACTGCGTTCACTGTGGCGTCGGCGTGCTGCTCGATCAGGTCGCGCGGCTGGACGCCTGCCACGCCTGCGGACATCGCTACTTCCAGCGCGTTTCCGGAATGCCGCAATCCGAATCGCGGCCCTGAGGCCGCTTTATCGACGCTCACGACTGGCGGCTCGGCACTCGCTAGTCGTGGGCGTGTCAGCGCGCGGCACGGCTTGGCAAATCAGGTCGTGGGCCGCATGAAGGGTTCCGGAGCGTGGCGCCATTCGGACTCATCGGCATCCAGTGCGCGGTGGGAAGATTCCGGCAGGCGCAGCCCTCCCCACATGGCCAATAGCGTGATCGCGATCAAATAGATCGCTGGCGACAGATTGTTGCCGGTGCGCTCGATCAACCAGGTTGCCACCAGGGGCGCCGTCCCGCCGAAGATCGTATACGAGACGTTGTAGCAGAGTGCCGAGGCGGTATAGCGCACCCGGGTCGGAAACTGCTCCGACAGCAGTACCGCCGTGACCACGCCGCAGATCACCGCGCCCACCGCCATCAGCATCGCGCCGATCAGCGATGCCCACCATTCGCCGCTCCCGGCCAGCGTATAGGCGGGAAAGACCGCCACGATCAGACACGTTCCCGCCGTCAGGATCGTCTTGCGACGTCCGACACGATCGGCATATCGCCCGACGAACGGGCATAGCGCTGCCGCGAAAATCAACGCGCCTAGACTGGCCAGCAGCGCGGTGGTTCGCGACGCGTGACCCACGACCTGCATGTAGGTCGTGAAGTAGGTCGTGAACATGTAAAACGACAGCGCCGTGACGGAAATGAAAGCGCTCAGACTGACAATGGTCGCGCCGTGCGCCCGGACGGTTTCTTTCAATGGTGCCTGCGGCACGGCATGTTGTGCTTTCAGGGCCTGGAAAGCGGGGGATTCGTCCAGTCGCAGGCGCATGTAGAGCCCGATCAGCCCCAGCGGCGCGGCGACCAGAAACGGAATACGCCAGCCCCAGGCGTTCAGAGCCTCTTCGGACAGGATGGTGCTGATGACGAAGGTCAGCGCCGCCGCGGTGGCAAAAGCCATAAAGGTGGAAACCGGCACGAAGCTGCCGTAGCGGGCCTTGCGGTGGGTCGGCGCGTGTTCCATCACGAAGGCGCAGGCGCCGGCATACTCGCCGCCGGCGGAGAACCCCTGAATGCAACGCGCCAGTGCCAGCGCCAGCGGGGCAAACAGCCCGACGCTCGCGTAGGTCGGCAGCACGCCGATCAGCGTCGTGGCCCCGGCCATCAGCAGCACGGTCACGGCAAGGATGCGCTTGCGCCCGATCCTGTCGCCCAGCATGCCGAAGAAGATGCCCCCGAGCGGGCGCAGTGCGAATGACACCGCAAACACCGCGAACGTCTGCAGCAGTGCCAATGAATCGTCGCCGGGCGGGAAGAAGTGCTGCGAGATGATCACGGCCAGAAAGCCGTAGACGGCAAAATCGAACCACTCGACGAAGTTGCCGATCGCCGAGGCCGCGATCACCTTGCGTAGCGTTGAAAGGTCGACATCGGTCGAAAGTGAGGCGGTCGCATTATTGTTGTGGACCGTGGCCATTGCCTGTCTCCATGGGGTCTCGAGAGGGATGCTCTCAGCCTAGGGTGACAGGCGATGTTCTATCGGCATTCAGGCGACGAGAAGTGTTCCGGCTGCGACGAGCTTCGCGGGTCGGCGACGAAAAAGCGTCAATCCTCGATGCCGAGCTGCTGTTGCACTCGTTCCAGCGAGTCCTGCTGCAGACGTCCGTAGAGTTCGAATTCGTCGTGAACCGGCCGACCCAGTGCCAGCTCGAAGGCGCTCTGGTTGGATTCGCTGCGAGACTCGCTGGCATGCGTCTGCTGCTGGGTGTCGCCGAGGTTCGACTGGAAGATGCCGGCGGCGCTGACCGGCAGGAAATCCTCGTAGGTGATCGGGGTGGCATCGATCCACCCCGTACCCACCGCGTCGTCGAGGGAAGCCGGGGCCGACTCGCCGCTGGCCAGACGCTCGCGCCCGCTGTCGCTGAGCTGATAGCGAAAGTACGCCAGCGCTTCACGCCGCAGCGTTGCCGCGTCATCGGGGAAGGCAGCGAAGACTTCGCCCAGCTGGCGCTGATGGGCGAGATTGTCGGCGGCGGCTGGCGCTTGGCGGGACTGGGCCAGCAGCTCGTCATATCGCGCGCGGCCCTTGGGTGTCAGTGCGACACCGCGCTGTTCGATCTCGCCGAAGCGGGCGGTATGAGTGCCTCCATCGCTGTCGGCGAACCGTACCGATTCTTCCAGGGCCTTGAAGCTGGTCTGGCGCAGCAGGATCGGCCACTGGCGCCGGGGCGGCCCCTCGATCACGGCCTTGGGCGTGATGCCATAGTCCGGCATCGCGGTCTGGGCGGCGTCGATATCCAGCGTTCGCGGCGTCAGATGGTTGATATGCGGACCGCGGAAGCAGACCACGTCCGCCACCAGTCTGTGGGCCGCGTGCAACGCATGGTACGTGTCATGGTCGACCGTCGCGTCGCGGTGCCAGCGAAAGGTTTCCAGAATCTCGGTCACGAAACGCGCGGCCTGATCACGATCGAAGCCACCCTGGCGCTCACCCAGTTCGACCAGTTCGCGCGCCCCGGGGGTGAAGATGTCGCGCTCGGCAAGGATCGAGGCGGCCTGACGGCGCAGGCCGGCATCCTCGATCAATTCCAGGCGCAGCAGCGACGTGAAGATCCGGAAAGGGTTGCGCTGAAGCGAGCTCTCGTCGATGGGGCGGAAAGCCGTGGAGTGAACCGGCACGCCGGCCTCGGAGAGATCGTAGTAGCTCACGGGATACATCCCCATCAGCGCGAACACGCGTCTCAGCGTCGACAGCTCATCGGCGGTGCCGACGCGAATCGCCCCGTGACGCTCGACGCCCAGGCGCGAGGTCTCGTTCTGCGCGTCGAGCCGAGCGGCCAGCGCCGGATCCGAGTCGAGTGTCGTCTGATTGATATTGGCGACCAGTTCGAGCAGATCGCCATATTGCGGCACTTCCTGCCGGTACATGTCCGACATGGCTTGGGAGAAGGCGCTGCGGATATCGTCGGGGGAGACCTGAGACAGTGTCATGACATACTCGATGACCGGAAATGAAGAGTTCCATCCAACGCTATCGTCAGGCGGGAGGCAAGCCTCGAATGCCGCCTCGGAACCATTCGATAAACCGGCGTCGCATATCCGGAAATGACGCAGGTCCGAAAATCGTGACGCCACGCCCGTTGGCTGGAGTGCCAGGGCGTGGCGGCATGCGGCGGGGTGTTACCTGGGCTGGCGAGCCTTCCATACCAGTGCCGGTGCCAGCAGTAACAATGACAGCAGCCACGTCGGCCAGCTGCCGGTGCGGGTGAAAGGCGTCTGTCCGGTCATGGGGATGATATCGCCGACGACGCTGGCGGTTTCGAACTGCGGCGCTCGCTCGCGCAGGCGGCCGTGATCGTCGATGATCGCCGTGACCCCGTTACTGGTAGCACGAACGACGTAGCGGCCGTTCTCCAAGGCACGCAGTTGCGCCATCTGCAGATGCTGCAGCGGTCCGATCGAGCGGCCGAACCAGGTGTCGTTGGAAACCGTCAGCAGCACGTTGGCATCTCGCGCCCGCTCCGCGACCAGGTCGGGGTAGACGATCTCGTAGCAGATGGCGCTGCCGATGGCGATGCCATGGGTCAGGATTGGAGGCTGGGAATCGTCGCCGGCGGCGAAGTCCGACATCGGCAGGTCGAAGAAGTCGATGACGCCGCGCAGCAGGAAGTCCAGCGGCAGGAATTCGCCGAACGGCACCAGATGGCTCTTGCGGTATTCGCCGCGGGTATCGCCGACGCCGGTGATGGCGTTGTAGTAACGCCCTTCGGCGTCGCGCTGGACGACGCCGGTCAGCAGTGAAGTGTCGCTGGGCAGCGTCGACTGCAAGCGCGCCATGAACGGCCGCGCCTGCTGTTCGAGCATCGGCAGGGCAGTCTCCGGCCAGACGATGATGTCGACGTCGTCAGGCACCTGACGCGTCAGGCGAGAGTATGTGTTGACTGCATCACGCTGGCCATCGGCGCTCCATTTGGCGAGTTGCGGCAGATTGCCCTGCAGCAATGCGACGCGCAGCGGGTCGGCGGCCGGTGTCGTCCACTGGGCGGGTAGCGCCAGCGGCACCAGCCAGAGCAGTGCGATAGGAGCGATGGCCCACCAGCGACGATGACAAAATTCTACAAGGAGCGTGCCGGTGAGCGCGACGATCAACGACAGCAGATAGACGCCGCCGATGGGCGCCCAAGGCGCCAGCGGCGAATCGACCTGGGCGCTGCCCAGCAGCAGCCAGGGGAAACCTGTGAACGCCCAGCTGCGGAAGGCCTCGCCCAGTACCCAGATCCCGGCGAAGCTGAGAAAGGCCAGTCGCGGCGAAGTGAAACGACGATAGAGCCCGAAGACGAGCGCCGGGAATAAAGCCAAAGTGCCGACGAAAAGCGCGGTCAGAAACAGCGCCAGCGGTACGCCGGTATAGCCGTAGTCGTGAATCGAGACATAGACCCAGGAAGTGCCGCTTCCGAACAGGCCAACGCCGAACACCCAGCCGCGAAGCGCGCTCTGGCCCACGCTCAAGCGATGCTGGCCGAGATACATCAGGGCAACCGCAACCGGTCCCAACCACCACAGATGGAAGGGTGCGAAAGAGAGCGTGGCAAACCCGCCGGCAATCAGCGCAGCGAGATAACCCGGCCATGGGCGGCGGGCGGAAATCAACGGCTTGGCTTGCGGCATGTCAGGGGCGCTCCTTGCGAAAAGTGCCCCTTATACCAAAGTTGCTGAATGAATGCGTTAAGTGCTTTCAACCGCGCTGACCTGCGCCTAGAGTCCCGGGGCTACAGTCCCGGGGCTACAGTCCCGCACCTACAGTTCCGACTCAGACGCCCGAGCCTCGAATCAGGCATCGCTCAGCTTTCGATGCGCCGTGCCGGTTCGTTTTCGTTTTCGACTTCGGTCGGTACCGGTTTGGCCTGGAGCAGGCGAATGCGTCGATTGTCGGCATTGAGGATGGTGAAGCGCCACTCGCCGAGATCGGTATGCTCGTGGCGACCCGGGAGGTGGCCGAAGCGCTGCATGATCAGCCCGCCGACGGTATCGAACTCCTCGTCGGAGAACTCGGTGTCGAAGTGTTCGTTGAAGTCTTCGATCGGCGTCAAGGCGCGAACGGCATAGGTACCGTCGCCCATGTCGCGGATATCCTCTTCTTCGTCGGTGTCGTGCTCGTCCTCGATATCGCCGACGATCTGCTCGAGAATATCCTCGATTGTGACGATACCGGCGGTGCCGCCATACTCGTCGACCACGATCGCCATGTGATTATGGGTATCGCGGAACTCCTTGAGCAGGCTGTTGAGACGCTTGGATTCGGGCACGAACATCGCCGGGCGCAGCACGTCGCGCAGGGCGAAAGCCTCGCGCTCCTGAGTGTTGCCCTTGAGTAGCGGGAGCAGATCCTTGACCAGCATGATGCCGAGCACGTCGTCCAGATTGTCGTCGATGACCGGATAGCGCGAATGCGCGGTTTCCAGAATGATCGGCAGGCAGTCTTCCGGACGCTGAGTCACGCTGATGGCGGTGACCTGAGAGCGCGGGATCATCACCTCGCGCACCTGCTGATCGCTGATCTGGAATGCGCCTTCGATGATCGTCAACGCATCCTGATCGAGGTTCAGGCGTGGGCCGGCCTCGCGCAGAAAGGTGAGCAGCTCTTCACGCGAGCTGGGTTCATCGAAATCGCTGGAGAAGGTACTGATCAGTTTTTCAAGCCAGGATCGACTGCTCTGGCTACTCGATCGGTCTTCGCTCATGACTGTGGTCTCTTGTCCTCGAATGACACACGGAAGGGAAAAGGACTATCGCTCCATCGCAATGCCCGTAGGCGACACGATGCCTTCGCGGCGCGCTCGAAAGAGAGTCGCGGCGAATCGATGATCGATATCCAAAAGGGGCCAACCGCGATTCGGGCGCGGCTTGGCGGAGGCTCGTCAGGCGCTTCGGCCATCAGGCTTGGGGTCTCGCTGGATGCTTCCCCATGACCGCAGGAAGATCTCGTCGGTATCGGCATGATGCTGGATGTTGACGCTTTGAGTCGGAGTTTAGGCATCGGGTTTCGAATCGACGACGCGATACGGGTCCGCAATGCCAAACTGGGTGAGCAGAACTCTCTCGAGAGTTTCCATCTGCTCGGCTTCATCATCATCTATATGGTCATAGCCGAGCAAATGCAAGCAGCCGTGTATTACCAGATGGGCGTAGTGATCGTGGATTGACTTGTGCTGTTCCTGCGCTTCGTTGGCTACCACGTCGTGGCAGATCACCAGGTCGCCGAGCAGAGGCAGTTCGATCCCAGGCGGGGATTCGAACGGAAAAGAGAGCACGTTGGTCGGCTTGTCCTTGCCGCGATAGTCCCGGTTGAGCTGTTGGCTCTCGTCACGTTCGACAACGCGAATCGTCAATTCGTGGCGAGTATCGCCCTCATGAGCGAGTACCGCACCGACCCAGTCTTCGAGATCCGACTGGCTCGGGAGAGCCGTTTCGGCTTCGTCGCCGACGGCGATCTGGAGATCGATCTCCGGGGTCATGAGTCGTCGTGGCCCCGGTGGGTCTCGGTCTCGAGCCGCGCCTGACGGCGATCTTCCCGACGCTGTCGCTGGGCCGCTTCCTCGGTCGCCTCGTGAATATCGTAGGCCTCGATGATGCGCTGCACCAGCGGGTGGCGGACGACGTCCTTGGGCGCGAACTGGGTGATTCCGATGCCGGCCGTATCGCGCAACACTTCTAGCACGTGAATCAACCCCGAGCTCGTGCCACGCGGCAGGTCGACCTGGGTCGCGTCGCCGGTGATCACCGCCGTCGAGCCGAAGCCGATACGCGTCAGAAACATCTTCATCTGCTCGCGCGTGGTGTTCTGGCTCTCATCCAGAATGATGAAGGCGTTATTGAGCGTACGCCCGCGCATGTAGGCGAGCGGGGCGATCTCGATGATCTGACGCTCGATCAGCTTGTTGACCTGCTCGAAGCCCAGCATCTCGTAGAGGGCGTCGTAGAGCGGGCGCAGATAGGGATCGATCTTCTGCGCCAGGTCGCCGGGCAGGAAGCCGAGCTTCTCGCCGGCCTCGACCGCCGGACGAACCAGCAGAATGCGCCTGACCTCCTGACGATTGAGCGCTTCCACGGCCGCTGCCACCGCCAGATACGTCTTGCCGGTACCCGCGGGGCCGATCCCGAAGTTGATATCGTGACGACGAATGCTGGCGACGTAGCCCTGCTGATTGAAGCCGCGTGGCTTGATCAGCGTTCGCGGCGTGCGGATGAGCAGGCCACCGGCTTCGATATCGCCGATCTCCTCTTCCATCGCCTCGACCCCCGACTCCTGGAGATAGAGATGGACAGTGTCCGGGGTCAGTTCGTCGGCTTCGGTCTCGCGGTAGAGATGCTCGAGCACGTTGGCCGCTGCCTTGACGCCGGCGTCGGGACCGGCCATCTGGAAGACGTTGCCGCGGTTGCGCAGCGTGACGCCGAGCCGTGCCTCGACCAGTTTCAAGTGTTCGTCGCGCTGACCGCAGAGATTGGCCAGACGCATGGGATCGTTGGGTTCGAGCGTCAAGGAGACGACGCGATTGTCAGACTGTTGGTCTTGGGTCAACGCAAAGAGGTCCGTTGTTTTGAAAAAATGGATTTGAAAATATGGCTTTGGAAAAAGCGCAGCACGACTGCCATATCGCCAGCTTACTGCGCAGTTTCCTGTCGGAGCAATGCTTGAGGTTAACCAGTGTCAGCCACCGGCTTCGCGTCACCCGTTAGCGCTGAAGCAGGGCAACGCCGCATCTCTCTGACGGAATGTCGGATGCGTCTCGCGGCATTGCGCCTGAATTCAGATGGGGAGGCCGAGACAGGGGTCAATAGCGCTCGCCGGAAACCAGCTCGCCGCGCAGCGAATTGGGCAGCGCTTCGGTGATGCTGACATCGACGAAATAGCCGATCAGCGACGTCGGATCGTCGGCCCGGAAATTGACCACCCGATTGTTCTCGGTTCGGCCTGAGAGCTGCCCTGGGTCCCTGGGCGAGAAGCCGGTGACCAGAATTCGTTCGACGTTGCCGACCATACGGCGGCCGATCTGGGCAGTCTGCTGATTGAGTCGATCCTGTAGGATCGCCAGCCGCTGCTTTTTCGTTTCCGCCGAAGTCTCGTCGGGAAGGCTGGACGCCGGCGTTCCCGGTCGCTTCGAGTAGATGAAACTGAAAGAGGCATCGAAACCGATACGATGGATCAGGTCCATGGTGTCTTCGAAGTCGGCATCGGTCTCGCCAGGGAAGCCGATGATGAAGTCCGAGGAAAAACTGATGTCCGGACGCAGGGCACGAATGCGCTCGAGCTTGTCGATGTACATGTCGCGATCGTGGCCGCGCTTCATGGCGGCGAGGATACGATCCGAGCCTGATTGAACGGGCAGATGCAGGTGGCTTACCAGCTCCGGTATCTCGCCATAGGCTTCGATCAGGCTGTCGGAAAACTCGACCGGGTGCGAGGTCGTGAAGCGGATGCGGTCGATACCGTCGACCGCCGCCACGCAGGCGATCAGCTCGGCCAGATCGATCTCGTCGCCATCGGCATCCGGCCCGCGATAGGCGTTGACGTTCTGGCCCAGCAGGTTGATCTCGCGCACGCCCTGGTCGGCCAGATGAACGACTTCTTCCATCACCGATTCGAAAGGGCGCGAGACCTCTTCGCCACGGGTGTAGGGAACCACGCAGAAGGTGCAGTACTTCGAGCAGCCTTCCATCACCGACACGAATGCGGTCGCGCCGTCGGATTTCGGCTTGGGCAGATGATCGAACTTCTCGATCTCGGGGAACGTGACGTCCACCGTCTGGATCGGCGATGCGCCTTTGTTGCGGGCGTCCAGCATGGTCGGCAGCCGATGCAGCGTCTGCGGCCCGAATACCATGTCGACGTGGGGCGCACGCTTGCGGATATTCTCGCCTTCCTGGCTCGCAACGCAGCCGCCGACGCCGATGACCAGATCCGGCTTGGCGGCTTTCAACTTCTTCCAGCGTCCGAGCTGATGGAACACCTTCTCCTGTGCCTTCTCGCGAATCGAGCAGGTGTTGAGCAGAATGACGTCGGCATCACCCTCGTTGTCGGTCATTTCCAGACGATGAGATTCCCCGAGCAGATCCGCGATGCGAGCGGAGTCGTACTCGTTCATCTGACAGCCGTGGGTCTTGATGAAGAGCTTCTTCGTCATAGGTTGCGTTGCTGCGGCCATGCGCGCGTCACCGGTGCCCTGTCGTGGAAAAGAGAGGAGAAAAACAAGATGGAAAGCCTGCCTGAATGGATCTCCATCGAGCAGGCGTCCTTGAAAACGCGGCATTATACGGCCGTTGACCCGATACAGCCAACCCGCGTCGCTCGCATGGCGCGATGGCTGTGGTACCCTTGCGCCTATTTGCAATGCCACGCTGAGAGCCGAGAATCGGGGATGATGTCTCGAGTCGAAAGGCTCGGCAGCGTTGGTAAAGATATCGAGAGAGCCGTTCATCTATGCCCAGCAAGCCGATCTATCGGGTAGTGTTTCACAATCAGGGTGAAGTTTGGGAACTCTACGCCAGGGAGATCTTTCAAAGCGATCTGTGGGGCTTCATTGAAGTCGAAGCTTTCGTGTTCGAGGATCAGTCCAAGGTTGTCGTCGATCCCGGCGCGGAGAAGCTTCGACGCACCTTCGATGGCGTCAACCGCAGCTACATTCCCTACAGTGCCATCGTCCGTATCGACGAAGTGGAACGAGGGGGGATAGCCAAGGCCGTCAAGTCCGAAGGTAACGTCGCCGAATTCCCGCGGCCCATGGCGTGGCCGCCCCGGGATGATACCTGAGACGACCGGCTTCGAAGTTTCGGAAAGTTTTTGAAAAATCAGGGGTTGGTCAGATTTTCACCAATTTGTCGCAATGCCGAGACAGCCGGTGGATAGGCTCATCGATGCGCAGGTTGTCCAAATGGTTATCCACAGAAAGTGTGGATGATCGATTCACCGCCCTTGCAGGAAGCGAGGTGTGGTCTCATCGTCGCGTGAACCAGTCAATGTCCAACCGTTATCGATTAGCCACTTAAGATCACGACGATATGTTGAAAATTCGAAATGTAGTTCTGGGTTGCGCCTTGAGCGCGACCCTGTTTTCCGCTCCTGCCATTGCGCAGAACGGCCACTGGATCAGTGATTCGTTGACCACGTTCGTGCGCAGCGGTCCAACCGATGGCTATCGCATCGTGGGTACGCTGACCAGCGGCGATCCGGTCACCGTGCTGCAGACGCAGGGCGACTATACCCAGGTTCGCGGCCCCGATGGGGACGAGGTCTGGGTTCAGTCCCAGTTCGTGCAGGACGAACCCAGCGCCCAGCAACAGCTGCCGGCATTGCAGAAGAAAGTCGATCAGCTGACCACGCGGCTCGACGGCATCGACGACGAGTGGAACCAGCGAGTGGCCGATATGCGCAACGAACTGCAAAGCCGTGAGGCGCAGGTCGATGAACTTCAGACCACCAACAACCAGCTCGACGAGTCCTACTCTCAGGCCGAGAGCAGGATGCGCGAGATGCAGGCGCGTCTGGATACGCAGAAGGAGGACCTGTTGATGCGCTACTTCATGTATGGCGGTGGTGTCGCGGCTGCGGGTTTGATCGTCGGACTGATCGTGCCGCATCTGCCGCGTCGTCGGCGCAAGCGCGACCGTTGGTTCTGAGTCTCGCCGGGAGTGCCTCGTGACCGCAGCGGATTGGCTCGAACGGTGGCAACAGGGGCGCATCGGGTTTCATCGCGAGGCGCCTCATCCGGCTTTGACGGCTCACTGGCCGGCGATCGGTCTGGAGGCCGAGGCCAGGATTCTGGTGCCGCTATGTGGCAAGAGCCGGGATATGCGCTGGTTAGCCGAGCATGGTCATCCGGTGCTGGGGATCGAACTCTCGCCGCTGGCCATCGAGCAGTTCGTCGCCCAGAGTGCTCAGCCTGTACTGCGTTATCGTCAGCCAGAATCCGGGAAGTCAGGGTTCGACTGCACCCGCCAGGGCAACATCGAACTGTGGTGCGGCGATGTGTTCCGATTTCAGGTCGACCATGCCGCCGAGTTGGCGGGCTTTTACGATCGTGCCGCTCTCGTCGCGCTACCGCCGGCGGCGCGACAGCGCTACGCCCATCATCTGGCCCAGCTGTTGCTGCCGGGCGGGCGGGGGCTGCTGATCACCCTGACCCACGACGATCCCGAGCGCGGCCCGCCGTTCAGCGTGACGCACGAGGAAGTGGAGTCGCTGATGTCGCCCAACTTCGAGCTGACGCTGTGTGACGTCTCGCCAGCCGAGGATGGCCTGACCGAAAGCGTGTGGAAGATGGTGAGGCGAGGCCCCGCGAATTAGCGCCGTACCGTCACGATCATCGACACACCCACCGTGTTGTATCGAATAACGAAAACCGCCTGCTACNNGTAGCAGGCGGTTTTTCATCTCTGCTTAAGGGCCGTGGACGTATCAGCGCGCCAGCAGATTGGCCAGCTGCTGATCGCGGAAGGTGCGGTCGAGAGCGTTGCTCAACAGTTCGCTCACCATGCGGTTGTTGGTATCCCAGTCCGGCTTGAGCGCGTAGCTCTGCGAACGTTTGGCCGTGTAGCGACCCTTGTAGGTATTGTTGCCGTTGGCGACATCGGCCTGGATGATCGCCTGCAGCTGAGAGGCGCCCAACATCGGCTGCTCGGCGGTACCCCGGGCGTAGTCGAGCTCGGCCAGCGTCAGTGTCAGCGAGGGGCCGCCATTGTTCTGGCTGGTCGGGTTGAAGCCCATGCCGCGCAGAGCATTTTCCGCTTGCGAGCGGATCTTGGGAATCACATCGTTGGCTTCGACGGTGATCGTCGAGGTTGCCGATGCCGTGCCGGATCGGGTGCCGATGACGCTACTGTCGCGGCCGTCGACCACCTCGAGCGAGACAGACTGGCCATTGCCGGCTTGCGGGAACCCGCCGCTGACCTTGGGGCTCACGGAGAGAATCTGCGGGCTCTGGGCGCAGGCTGTCAGCAGGCCGAGTAGTAGCAACGTGGCGGTACATTTGAGCGCAAACCATTGACGCATAACGCTAACCTCTCGAATCGTGGGGGCGGATGCGCCCATTATAGACACTGTCCGCTACTTTCCGGAACGCGGGCAAGCGTCAAACGGAAATTCCGGAGGCGAATCGAGCGGTCTTCTCTCACGAAACCGATAACGGCGCCAGTGTCTGCGGGCGTGGCGTATCGAAGCGATGCAGACGGCTGGGTTGCGCGAATAGTCGTTTGCCGCGGGTGATCGCCAGACGTTCGAAATCGGCATGACTGATCGTCGCCAGCCACGGTTCACCGAGCCAGTCCGCCTCCAGCTCGATCCGCACTTCGGCACCGACCGGCACCACCGCAGTGACGCTGACCGGCAAGTGCGCGCGGGCGCTGGGCTGCTCGTCCAGGCGAACCTCATGGGGTCGCAGCAGCAGTTCCCGGCGGCCATTCTCGACGCCGGGCACCGCCACTCGCGCATTGCCGCAGGTCAGTACCTGGTTCTCGATATCGCCTTCGAGCCGGTTGACGTCGCCCAGGAACTCGAACACGAAACGGTTGGCGGGCTGGCGATAGAGCGTATCCGGCGTCGCGATCTGCTCGACCCGGCCATTGCTCATCACCACCACGCGATCCGACAGCTCCAACGCCTCTTCCTGGTCATGGGTCACGAACAGGCTGGTGAAGTTAAGCTCCTCGTGGAGATGACGCAGCCATCGACGCAGCTCCTGACGGACCTTGGCATCCAGGGCACCGAACGGCTCGTCGAGCAGCAGGACGTCGGGTTTCAGGGCCAGGGCGCGTGCCAGCGACACGCGCTGCTGCTGGCCGCCGGAGAGCTGGGCGGGAAATCGTTCGGCGAAGTCCTGAAGCCGGACCATCTCGAGCAGCTGCATCACCCGGGTGCGGATTTCGCCGGTCGAGGGCCGCTGCGAACGCGGCATGGCGGTGAGGCCGAAGGCGACGTTGTCGAACACGCTCATGTGGCGAAACAGCGCATAGTGCTGGAACACGAAACCGATGCGCCGGTCGCGCACGTGAACGTGGGTCACGTCGCGCTCGCCGAAGTGGATCGATCCGCCGTCGGCCTGTTCCAGCCCGGCGACGATACGCAGCAGCGTGGTCTTGCCGGAGCCGGACGGGCCGAGCAGCCCGATCAGCTCGCCATCGTGAATGTCGAGATCGATGGGCTCGAGAGCGCGGGTTTTACCATAGGTCTTGTCGATCTGCGAGATGCGGATACTCATGTCGCGGTCTCCCGGCGCGCGGCGCGCCATTCGAGTGCGGCCTTGGCGGCCAGCGTCAGCAGTGCCAGCAACGCCAGCAGCGAGGCGCTGGTGAAGGCGCCGACGGTGTTGTAGTCCTGATAGAGCTGTTCGACCTGCAGCGGCAGGGTGTTGGTCTCGCCGCGAATCGCCCCGGCGACCACCGAGACGGCGCCGAATTCACCTACGGCGCGGGCGTTGGTCAGGATCACGCCGTAGAGCAGGGCGTGGCGAATGTTGGGCAGCGTGACACGCCGGAAGATCGTCCAGCCGGAAGCGCCCAGCGTCACCGCGGCTTCCTCTTCACGCGAACCCTGTGCCTGCATCAGCGGAATCAGTTCGCGCGCGACAAATGGACAGGTGACGAAAAGCGTGACCAATACGATGCCCGGCCAGGCGAACATGATCTGGATATCGTGGGCGTCGAGCCAGCCGCCGAGCCAGCCGTTGCGGCCATAAAGCAGCAGGTAGACCAGGCCGGCGACCACCGGCGAAACGGCAAACGGGATGTCGATCAGCGTCTGCAGCAG
Organism: Salinicola halophyticus; assembly: GCF_003206695.1. Classification (GTDB taxonomy): domain Bacteria; phylum Pseudomonadota; class Gammaproteobacteria; order Pseudomonadales; family Halomonadaceae; genus Salinicola; species Salinicola halophyticus. The sequence continues at coordinate 55,367 of NZ_PZJN01000003.1, forward strand.
GCGGCGGCCGGGAAACTCGAAACGGGTGACCAGCCAGGCCAGAAACACCCCGAAGACCAGATTGACCGGCACCGTGATCACAGCGACCAGCAGCGTCAGGCCGATGGCGGAGAGGGTGTAGGCGTTGCTCAGGTTCTGCCAGTAGACGTCGATACCGCTCATCAGCGCCTGGGCGAAGATCGCCACCAAGGGCAGCAACAGGAACAGCACCGTCAGCGCAAGCGCCACGCCGATCAACAAACGGCGGACGCGCGGTGCATCACCGATACGGATCATCAGCCGCGCCCTCCATGCAGTCGCTTGATGAATCGCCCTTGCCACAGGTTGATCGCGAGCAGCAGGGCAAGCGAGGTGGCGAGCACGATCGAGGCGACCGCCGAAGCGCCGGCGTAGTCGTACTCCTGCAGTTTGACGAAGATCATCAACGAGGTGATTTCGGTCTCGTAGGGTTTGCCGCCGGCGATGAAGATCACCGCGCCGAACTCGCCCAGCGAGCGCACGAAAGCGAGCCCGGTACCCGTTACCAGCGCCGGCCATAGGTAGGGCAGGATCACCCGACGAAACGCGAGGCCATCGCTGGCGCCGAGGGTCATCGCGGCTTCGTCCACTTCGGCCGGCAGATCTTCCAGTACCGGCTGCACGGTACGGACCACGAACGGGATGCTGGTAAAGGCCATCGCCAGCGCGATGCCGACCCAGGTGTAGGAAACCGAAATGCCCAGCGGCTCCAGCAGCCGGCCGATCCAGCCGTTACTGGAGTAGAGTGTTGCCAGCGTGATCCCCGCCACCGCCGTCGGCAGCGCGAACGGCAGATCCATCAGCGCATCCACCAGCCGCTTGCCGGGAAATTCGTAGCGCACCAGCACCCATGCCATCAGCAGCCCGAAGACCGCATTGGACAGGGCGGCCACCGCTGCGGCGAGGAGCGTGACCGTGTAGCTCGCCAGCAGCCGCGGGTCGGTGATCAGAAACCAGTACTGCGACCAGCTCAGCTGCGAAAGCTGCCCCACCAGACTGGTCAGGGGCAGCAGCAGAACCAGCGAGACGAAGGTCAGCGAGATGCCGAGCGACAGGCCGAAGCCCGGCAGTACTCGGCGTTCGCGACGTCGCGTGAGAGCTTGGGCGATCATCGGCGCTGGAGTTGATCCAGTTCACCACCGCTGGCGAAGTGCGTCTTCATCGCTTCCGGCCAGCTTCCGAAGACATCTTCGACGCGCAGCAGTTCGGTTTGCGGGAACTGGTCGCGGAATTCTTCGGCAACCTTCTCGTCGTTGACGCGGTAGTTGAACCCGGCCAGTAGGCGCTGCGCTTCCTCGGTGTAAAGATAATCGAGATAGCCCTTGGCCAGATCTTCGTTGCCGTTACGCTCGGCATACTCGTCGACCACGGCCACCGGAAATTCGGCCAGGATACTCACCGGCGGTACCACCACCTCGTAGTCGTCCTTGCCGTATTCGTTGCGGATGTTATTGACCTCGGATTCGAACGTGATCAGCACGTCGCCGATATCGCGTTCGACGAAGGTTGTGGTTGCGCCACGCCCGCCGGTATCGAACACCTCGACGTTGCCGAGGAACGTCTTCATGAAGTCCTCGATCTTGCTCTCGTCGCCGTCGAAGGTCTTGTCGGCGTAGCCCCAGGCAGCGAGATAGGTGTAGCGGCCGTTACCCGAGGTCTTGGGGTTGGGAAAGACCAGCGACACATCGTCGCCAGCCAGGTCGTCCCAGTTCTCGATGTGCTTGGGATTACCCTTGCGCACCAGAAACGCGATGGTCGAGTAGTAGGGCGAGGCGTGATTGGGGTAACGATCCTGCCAGTCCTTGGCGACCAGGCCGGCGTCGGCCAGTACGTTGACGTCGGTGACCTGGTTGAACGTCACCACGTCGGCGCGCATCCCCTGCATGATCGAACGCGCCTGGGTCGATGAACCGCCGTGGGACTGCTTCACGCTGACGGTCTCGTCGTGCTGGGCCTGCCACCAGTCGATGAATTTCGGATTGACCGCAGCAAAGAGCTCGCGGGCAATATCATAGGAGGAGTTGAGCAGCTCCCGCAGTTCTTCCTGGGCCTGCGCAGGCGACAGGGCGCCTAGCGCCAGGGTCAGTCCGAAGGCGGAGGCGGCGAATAGCGAGCGAGGTCTGGAAAGCCCGAACATGTGTCAGTTCCCTACGGATTATTAGCGATAGTGGCAAGGCTAAATAAACCCGAATGGAATGACAATTCGTTTTGATAGAACCTTTTATTATATGTTGGCGCGGTTATTCCATAAGGCGCCACCCAAGAACCCAAGAAGAGATGCGCTTTCTAGACTGGCTCAACGTGAGCCATGCGAGACGGCTTGCCGATCCGGTAAAGTCCGACCAGACCCAGCAGTGGCCCGGGCAGCAACCACCAGGCAATCGTCGCCCCCCAGGTGGAGAGCGCCGGGACCAGCAGGCCAATCGAGGCGGCCGAAATGGCGAAGCCGATGGCGTTCTGCAGCGTCAGCGCGCTACCGATCAGTGTCGGTGGACAGGCGCCGGCGGATAGCGCCGAGAACTGCGGCGAGTCGATTACCGCGAGAAGGCTCCACAGGCCCAGAAATCCGACCAGCGGGGCGTAGCCGATATGAGGCGCCAGCCAGGGGTACGCCAGACAGCAAAGCGCCGAGCCCGTCAGTCCTGCGGCGGCGACTCGGCGGCTGCCAAGGTACTGGCTCATCCAGCCGCCCAACCAGCAGCCGGGAGCGCCGATTGCGATCAGGGCAAACGAGGTCAGCGCCAGCGTTCTCGAGGAGATCGTCGGATCTGCAGCTATCAGTAGCAATGGGATGAGCGTCCAGAGGGTGTAGAGCTCCCACATGTGGCCGAAGTAGGCGCCGGCCGCACGACGGAAATCAGCGATCCGGAACGCCCCCAGCCCGGCCAGGCGCGATGATGTGGAGGGAGATGCCCTCGGCTCGCTCGGGGCATCACCCAGTCGCCACACGGCGATACCGGCTATCAACGCTAGCAGCGAGGCGAGCCAGAGCGTCAGCCGCCAGTTGCCTCCCCAGTGTATCCCGGCGAGCAGATGAGGCATCGCGGTACCCAGGACCAGCATGCCGACCAGCCATGCCAGGCCCAGGCCGGTGCGCTTCGGAGCCCAGCCCACCATCAGTTTCATGCCGATGGGGTAGATGCCGGCGAGCGATAGCCCGGTCACCACGCGCAGCCCGACCGCCGACTCCAGGCCGTTGGCGTAGGGCAGCAACGCGTTGGAAAGGGCGCCGATCAGACATGCCAGCGCGAATAGCCGGCTGGCCCGCGTGCGATCGGCAAGGCCGCTGAGACCGAGACCCAGCGTGCCGAGCAGAAACCCGAACTGCACCGCGCCGGTCAGCCAGCCCAGGTCGCCTGGAGAAAGCTGCCACAGGCGCTGGAGATCGTCGATCACCGCGTTGGGCGTGAACCACAGTGCGGTGCCGAACCATTCGGCGATGGCAATGATGACAATCGGCATCGGGACTCCTGTGCGCATGCGGCGTTCCCGGCGGCATGATACTGAATCGACGCCAGCGATCCGCCGCACCTCGAAACCCTTGATGGCGCTGCAGATCGCTGGCGATGGATCAGCGGCTAATTCAAAGCCCCATGGCCGACGACGTCGAACGTCGCGGATCGGCGCCGCCGGTGAAGGTGCCGTCATCCTCGATCAGGATAGATTGCGCCGCGCCCATCGCTTCCTGCTGGCTCACCTTGTGGCCCATCGCTTCGAGCAGAGCGATGGTATCCGGGCTGATGCCGTCCTCGATGCGGATCTCGTCCGGCAGCCACTGGTCGTGAATCCGGGGGGCGCTGACCGCGCTCTGGATATTCATGCCATGGTCGATCACGTTCATCACCACCTGGAGCGTAGTGGTGATAATGCGTGAGCCGCCCGGGCTACCGGTCACCAGGAAGTTCTTGCCATCCTTCTTGACGATGGTCGGCGTCATCGACGAGAGCATGCGCTTCTCCGGTTCGACCTTGTTGGCCTCGCCGCCGATCAGGCCGTAGGCGTTGGGCGTGCCGGGCTTGGCCGAGAAATCGTCCATTTCGTTGTTGAGCAGAAAGCCGGCGCCGTCGACGACGATGCCCGAGCCGTAGCTGAAATTGATGGTGTAGGTATTGGAAACGGCCAGGCCGCTATCGTCGGCGATCGAGAAATGCGTGGTCTCGTTGGACTCATAGGGCAGCGGATGACCGGCGGCGATCTCCTTGCTCGGCGTGGCGTGGTCGAGATCGATTTGCGCGCGCAGTTCTTCGGCGTAAGCCTTCGACGTGATGCCCTTCAACGGCACATCGACGAAATCGGTATCCCCGAGATACTCGGCCCGGTCGGCATAAGCGCGCTTCATCGCCTCGCTCATGACATGGATCGTCCGCGCCGAGTTGAAGCCCATGGCATGGATGTCGTAGCCCTCGAGGATGTTGAGCATCTGGACGATATGCGCGCCGCCGGAGGAGGGCGGGCTCATGGCGTAGATGTCGTAGCCGCGATAGGTGCCGTGCACCGGCTCGCGAATCGTCGGTTGGTAACCGGCCAGATCCTTCGCCGTCATCAGACCACCGTGGTTCTTCATTTCTGTGGCGATCAGCTCGGCTGTCTTGCCTTCGTAAAACTCCCGCGGGCCCTTGTCGGCAATGCGCTTGAGCGTCGCGGCGAGGTCAGGCTGACGGAATCGCTCGCCGGCACGATAGAGCGAACCGTCCGGCTTGTAGAACACCTTGCGGGTAGAGTCCCACTGCTTGAGTCGATCCTGAGCTTCGTCCAGCCCCTCCGCGAAGCGCGGCGGAATGACGAAGCCTTCGTCGGCCAGCTTGATCGCCGGGGCGAGCGCCTGCGGCAGCGTGAGCGTGCCGTACTTATCCAGCGCCAGGGCCAGCCCGGCAACCGTGCCAGGCACGCCGGACGCATTGTGGGTGTAGCGCGAAAGCTCGGAGACGGCCTCCCCCTGTTCGTTCTGGAACATGGTTTCGTAGGCCGCGGCGGGTGCCTTCTCGCGATAGTCGATGGCGATGACCTTGTCGCTTTTTTCGTCCGAAATCAGCATGAATCCGCCGCCACCGATATTGCCCGAGCGGGGTTGTGTCACCGCCAGCGCGAACCCGGCGGTAACGGCCGCATCGACGGCATTGCCACCGCCTTCGAGCACGTCATGCGCGATCTGCGAAGCCAGATAATGGCTGGTCGCCACCATGGCGTGTTCGCCGACCTGGGGATGGAAGCGCTCGCCCTCGAGGATCGCCGACTGGGCCAGTGCAGGCGTCGAAAACGCCATCGAGAATGTCGCCGAGACCGCGGTGGTCAGGCAGAAAACGGAGAGCGCAATGACCCGGCGAGCGGGCAGCGCGGGAGCAATGAAGCGAGGCATGAAATGTCCCCCAGAAGCGTCGTTGTTGTATGTGACCGACGTGATACGCGCGGTCGAGGCCAGATGCAGTATAGAAAGAGTCGACGCCAACCGCGTCATCGTCTTCGGTGGCGCAGTGGTTTTACGTCCGGCGCCGCCAAAGATCGCAAAGCGTGCGCTAGAATGAGCGCCAGAAGCCAGCCTGCATAAGGATTTTTCGCTCATGCGCGATTTCAAGATTGCCCCCTCGATTCTGTCCGCCAACTTCGCCTGTCTGGGACAGGAGGTCGAAGACGTGGTGGCATCGGGCGCCGACATCATCCATTTCGACGTCATGGACAACCATTACGTACCCAACCTGACGATGGGGCCGATGGTGTGCGAGGCGCTGCGCAAGCATGGCATCACCGCGCCGATCGACTGCCATTTGATGGTCAAGCCGGTAGATCGGCTGATCGGGGACTTCATCGATGCCGGGGCCAGCTACGTGACATTCCATCCGGAGGCGTCCGAGCATATCGACCGCTCGCTACAGCTCATTCGCAGCCACGGCTGCAAGGCGGGGCTGGTGTTCAATCCCGCAACGCCGCTTTCCCACCTGGATTACGTTATGGACAAGGTCGACATGATCCTGATCATGAGCGTCAACCCCGGCTTTGGCGGGCAATCCTTCATACCTGCGGCGCTCGACAAGCTGCGCGAGGCGCGTCGGCGCATCGACGCCAGCGGCCTGCCGATCCGGCTGGAAGTCGACGGGGGCGTGGGCCCGGACAATATCGCCGAGATCGCCCGAGCGGGGGCCGACACGTTCGTTGCCGGCTCGGCGATCTTCAAGGCGCGAAATCTCGATGATCCCAATCGCTACGACGGCGTGATCGGCAAGATGCGCTCGGCCCTCGCCGCGAGCTGACAGGGCATGTCGACGACCGCCGAAGCATCGACGCCGCCCGTCGAGCCGCGCCAGTGGTATCTCTATCTGGTCGAGATGGCCAATGGCGCGCTCTACACCGGCATCACCACCGATGTCGCCCGACGGTTCGCTCAGCACGCCCGCGGCCGTGGCGCACGGGCGCTGCGCGGCAAAGGGCCGCTGACTCTGCGCCACGCCCAGGCGGTCGGCAGTCACGGCGACGCGCTCCGGCTCGAGGCCTCGATCAAGCGGCTGAGTGCCGAGGGCAAGCGCCGCTGGATCGAGCGACATCGACTGTCATCGTTCTGTCACCAGATTGTCATCGTCCCGGATCCCGCGGCACCGTAGAATTCCAGTCACCGTCCGACGACGTCGACCTGGAACGCTTCGATCATGAAAGTGGTGGCACTGCACAACCTCAAAGGCGGCGTCGGCAAGAGTTCCGCCGCCGTCAACCTGGCCCGCGAGGCCAATCGCGATGGCCTGCCGGTACTGCTGTGGGATCTCGATGCCCAGGGGGCCTCGACCTGGATACTGGGCGGGGAGAACGGCATGAGCCGCAAGGTCGGCAAGCTGCTGTCGGGGAAGTCGCCGCTGGGTGAGCAGGTGCAGCACACCCCCTGGGAGCGTTTCGATCTGCTGCCGGCGGATATGCGACTGCGCGAGCTCGATCGTATCCTCGAGGACAAGGCCGAGGGCGACAAGCACCTCAAACGGTTGATCGCGCCATTCAGCGAGGAGTACGCGCTGATGATTCTGGACTGCCCACCCGGGCTCTCCACGCTGGCCGAACAGCTGATCCGCGCCGCCGATCGCATCCTGGTGCCGACGATTCCCAGCCCGCTGTCGGTGCAGGCGTTCTCGCGGATGCTGGCGCATCTCGAGCTCAAGAAGCGCCAGCGCGAACGCGTCCTGCCGTTCTTCAATCTGGTCGATCGACGTCGGCGTCTGCACTGCGAGTGGATCGATTCCCCGCCCGAGGCGTTGGGGCGGACGCTGGAGAACTGGATCCCCTACGCCAGCGACATCGAGCGCATGAGTCTCGAAAACCGGCCGCTGGCGGATCTGGCACCTCGCAGCCGTGCCACTCACGCCTATCGCCGTCTGTGGCAGGAACTCAAGACGGAATTGGGGGAGTAGCCGCGCCAAGGCTTCGAACGTTCGTGCAGGGTCTGTATACTTACCCAGTGTTTTGAGTCCGACGCTGGGGACCCCATGGCGCTGCCGACGCTCGAAGATCCGCTTTACTATCTCGCCAACTTTCGCCGCGTGCTCGACTGGTTGACGTCGCGCTACGCGGATCTGCTGAGCGCCGAAGAATCGGCGTTCATTGCGGCTTTCGAACGCTTGCCTCAAGCCTCTCAGGCGCTGCTGGTGCGAATGGTCATGCGCAAGGGCGCCGATTTTCGCGCCAGTCGCCTGGTCTATGCCGAGATCGGCGACAGCTATCACGCGGCGGGCCCGCTGCTCGAGGCCGGCTGGGTCGAGGAGGGCGCGCCGCTGACGCTGGAAACCCTGTTCACGCTGGTGACTCGAGCGGAAATCGCCGCCGACATGGCCCCGTGGCTCGTGGAACTCGGTATCGGCAAGAGTGCCAGCAAGCGTGTCTGGCTTTCGGCGTTGCAGGCGGAGTCGCCGGATCCTCGTCCGCTGGCCGAGTGGCTGCCGACGCTGGAAGAGCGTCACTATCGTCTGAACGTCGACGCCATGTGCGAGCGCTTCCGACTGATGTTTTTCGGCAATCTGCGTCAGCACTGGTCGGAATTCGTCCTGGCGGAACTCGGCGTCTATCGCTTCGAGGCCGTCGAGCTGGATGCCGCCTCGCGAGCGTTCTCCCGGCGTGAGGAACTTGAGGCCTATCATCATCTGCACCGCTGTCGCGAACGCTTCGACGCCGACGAGCCGATGGAGTCGCTGTTGCCGGATATCCCGCGAATCGCATTCGACAACGACTGGCTAGAGCGCCGGCGAGGCCGCCTGATCTACAAGCTGGCCTATCGTCTCGAGCGCCAGGGCGAGCTCGATCAGGCCTTGGCGCTCTATCGAGACTGCTCGGCGCCGGAAGCTCGGCTTCGTCAGATTCGCGTGCTCGAAGCCCAGCAGGAATTGAGCGATGCGCTGACACTGGCCGGGCAGGCCGAGACAGCGCCCGTCAGTGCCGCGGAGAGTCAGGCGCTGGAACGCGTGCTGCCGCGGCTGCGGCGCAAACTGGGCGTGGTTTCAGCCAGACGCTCGAAAGCACCGGAACCCCCACGTCTCGATCTGACATTGCCTCGGGCATCCAGCGTCGAGCTGGCGGTGGCCCGGCATCTCACCCGCGACGAGGCGCCGGTCTGCTATGTGGAGAACGTGCTCGTCAACGGCCTGTTCGGACTGCTCTGCTGGGAGGCGATCTTCGCGCCACTGCCCGGGGCATTCTTCCACCCGTTTCATAACGGTCCGACCGATCTGTTCGAGGTGGACTTTCAGGCCCGCCGTCGCGAACTGATCGATGGCTGCCTGGGGTCGCTCGAACGGGGCGATCATGCGGAGATCATCCGCCGCCGCTATCACGACAAACGCGGCATCCAATCACCGTTCGTGTTCTGGGAAGCGCTCGACGAGCGCGTGCTGGAGCTGGCCCTGCAGTGCATTCCCGCCAGTCATCTTCGCCTCTGGTTCGAGCGTCTGCTCGGCGATATCCGCGCCAATCGCGCCGGGATGCCGGACCTGATCCAGTTCTGGCCGGGCGCTGCCGATGACTCGCCGGATGCCAGCACGAGCGAGTCGCCGGCGTATCGCATGATCGAGGTCAAAGGCCCCGGCGATCGCCTGCAGGACAACCAGAAACGCTGGCTTCAGTTCTGCGCCCGCCACGATATGCCAGTCAGCGTCTGCTACGTCACCTGGGAGGCCCCAAACGGCGAAACGACAGCCGCGAGCGATGATGAGAGCATGGCGGGAGTGCTTTCTTGAGCTACCGGATCGCCGTTCGCGCGCTGTGTGAATTCGCGGCCAAGCGCGGCGATCTCGATCTGCGCTTCACGCCGTCGCCCTCTGCGCAGGAGGGCATTGCCGGTCATCAACTGGTCGGGGAGCGACGCGGCGAACGCTACGAACGTGAAGTTGCTCTGCGCGGTAGCTATCGCCATCTGGAGGTGCGCGGCCGCGCCGACGGCTACGATCCCGCCGCCAATCGGTTGGAGGAGATCAAGACGCATCGTGGCGATCTCTCCCGCCAGCCGGCCAACCAACGCGCGCTGCACTGGGCGCAGGCCAAGGTCTACGGTCATCTGCTCTGTGTCGAGCGGGGCCTGGATCAACTGACGGTGACGCTTACCTACTTCGATATCGTCAGCCAGCGCGAAACCCCGTTGAGCGAGTCCTGTTCGGCGGATGAACTGCGAGAAGTGTTCGAGACACTCTGTCAGGCGTTTCTGGCCTGGGCGCAGCAGGAACTGGCCCACCGGCGGCGGCGTGATCGCGCGTTGCAGGCGCTGCGATTCCCGTTCGCCGGATTTCGGGACGGTCAGCGGCCGCTGGCCGAAACGGTCTACAAGTCGATCCACACCCGACGCTGGCTGATGCTGCAGGCGCCCACCGGTATCGGCAAGACGCTGGGTACGCTGTTCCCCATGCTCAAGGCGATGCCGGGCGAGCCGCTGGACAAGATCTTCTTTCTGACGGCGCGCAACACCGGCCAGCGCCTGGCGCTCGATGCATTGCGTTCGTTGGGTGCCGAACGCCAACGGCTCGAGGGGGCCGGCCCGAACGAGTCCGGGTGCGACGATATCGATAGCGCAGTCGAAGCGGTGCCCTTGCGCGTGCTGACGCTGACTTCCCGTGACAAGGCCTGCGAACATCCTGACAAGGCCTGTCACGGTGACTCCTGCCCGCTGGCGTCGGGATTCTACGATCGGCTGCCCGCGGCGCGCGTGGCGGCGGTCGAGCGCGGCTGGCTGGACCGGGCCGGCTTGCGAGACATCGCGCTCGGCCATGAAATCTGCCCCTACTATCTGGGTCAGGAGATGGCGCGCTGGGCCGACGTCGTCATCGGCGACGTCAACTACTGGTTCGATTTCCACGCCATGCTCTACGCCTTGAGCCAGCAGCAGCAGTGGCAGGTCGGTCTGCTCGTCGACGAGGCGCACAATCTGGTCGAGCGGGGGCGGGGCATGTACAGCGCGACGCTCGATCATGCCGCCTTCCGGCGGCTGAAGCCGACGCTGCCGGCGGCTCTCAAGAGGCCGCTGTCGCGAGTGGCGTCCGTCTGGCAGGCGCTGGCAGAGGAAAGTGACGTCGAATATCGCGTGCTCGAGACGCTGCCCGGCAAGTTGATCAATGCACTGCAACAGGCCGTCTCGCAGATCGTCGAGTATCAGAGCGAGCAGCCGATCCCGCTGGATAGCGAGCTACAACGGTTCGCGTTCGACGCCCAGCACTTCTGTCGCGTCGCCGATGTCTTCGGCGATCACTCGATCTGTGATGTGACGCGGCAGTCTCCCCGTGGCCGCCAGCGCAATGCCGGCGCCCGGGTGACGTTGCGCAACGTGGTGCCGGCGCCGTTCCTGGCGCCGCGTTTTGCCGCAGCCCATGGCGGCACCCTGTTTTCCGCGACCCTGGCACCCGAAGCCTACTATCGTGACCTGCTGGGCGTGCCCGACGATGCCCCCTGGATGACGCTGGCATCGCCGTTTCAGGATTCGCAGCTGAGGGTCACAATCGCCGCGCAATTATCGACCCGTTACACCGACCGCGAGTCATCCCTGGCACCGCTGGCGGATCGCATCGCCGATCAGTTCCGGGCAGCCCGCGGTAACTATCTGGCATTCTTTTCGAGCTTCGCCTATCTGGAGCAGGTTGCCGATCGGCTGGCCGAGCGTCACCCCGAGGTTCCGATCTGGCGTCAGGCGTCACGTATGGACGATGACGCCCGCGAGGCGTTTCTGGGGCGGTTCGAGACGAGCGGGGAAGGCGTGGGATTCGCGGTGCTGGGCGGGATCTTCGGCGAGGGCATCGATCTGCCGGGCGATCGCCTGATCGGGGCGTTCGTGGCCACGCTGGGGCTACCCCAGGTCAACCCGGTCAACGAGCAGATGCGCGCCCGGCTGCAGACGCTCTACGGCCATGGCTACGACTACGCCTACTTTTTCCCCGGCATGCAGAAGGTGGTGCAGGCGGCCGGTCGCGTGATCCGCTCCGGAACGGATGAAGGGGTGATTCATCTGCTCGACGATCGGTTTGCCCGGCGAGAGGCCCAGGCGTTGCTGCCGGAATGGTGGCCTCCAGCAACGTTGGATTGAGGCAGTGGGAAATGAGTCTGTGCGTATCCTGCCGCCACCATCCGGCGGCTATTCAGCATCATGCTGGATGGCTCGGACGCAGCCGGGTCTTGCGATATGGATGTCGCAAGAGGCGTGCCTGGGCAGGGATGCCCTTGCACGCCGACCCGAAGCTGAGTTCGTGACATTCAGGATTTCGTCATGCAGGGCGCCAAACCGCTATTGCTCTCTCGCCAATGCCTCGAACACTCTTGCCACGGCTTCAGCGCCGGGATCGACGATACCCTTCAGCGCGCTTTCCGGCACGTAGGCGGAGCGTCCGGCATTGGCGCGGGTCAGCGCGGCGGTGGCCTGGGCGCCGTCGCGGGCGGCCTGCGCGGCCTGGGTGAGCGATTCACCCCGTTGCAACGATTCGATGGCGGGAATCAGGGCGTCGAGCATGGTGCGGTCGCCGAGTCCGGCACCACCGTAGGCCTGCATCTTTTCGACACCCGCGGCCAGCGCGTTGGCGAGTTCTCCGCGCCGATCCAATGACGCGCCAGTCGTAGTGAACAGGATCGACAGCAGCACGCCGCTGGAACCGCCCATGTCCCGCGCCAGCAGCTGGCCGATGCCGGCGAACAGCTGAGGCAGTGCCGCGGTATTCAGCCGTCCGGCCTGCAGTGCCCTGGCGATCGTGTCGGCGCCGCTCTGCATGCTGGCGCCAGCATCGCCATCGCCACTTTTGGCATCCAGCGCGTCGAGTTCCTTGCGCGACTGGCGCAGGGCGTCGATGATCCGTTCGAGGGCGGCGGCAGTGGTGGCGTCCTGCGGGGCATCCTCGACCAGCGCTTCATGATCCTGACGGGTATCCGGCGAAAAATGCGCAGGCGTCTGGATGGCACGTAATCCGGGCCAGCCGGGAGCGCTCGTCGGCGCTGATAGCGCGGTGACGATGTCGTCATCTGCCGGCAGCAGCGTGAGCGAAAAACCGTGCATGTCCAGCGAGGTCATCAGCGGCGCCGGGCCAATCAAGTGCGCTACCTGATCGATGCCAAGTTGACGCAGCAGGCTGGCGGCGAGTACACCCATCTCCTGGGTGGAGCAACTACCGAGGTCGTTGAGCATCGCGATCCAGGGCCCGGCGAGCTGACGATCGGCAAGCGCGTTGCGCAACGGATCCAGAACCAGGGTCATGGCGTCGTCGGCGCTTTTCGGATCGACCTCTCGTGTGCCGGTCTCGTTGTGAATCCCCAGCCCCAGCTCCGGGGGGCGCGCGGCGGCGTCCTGACCCGGCTGCGCCGCGGCGCTGAGCGCCATGCCTAACGACCCCATGCGCCGGCACAGCGCTCGAGCGCGTTCGCAGATGGTGTCGAGCGGCGTTGCCTGGCTGGTGAGATAACCGCTCAGCTTGTGCACCAGCACGGTACCGGCAATGCCTCGGGGCTGTGGGGCGTTCTCGATGGCCACGTCGTCGGCGACGATGACCATCGCGACGTTCAACCCTTCACTCCTGGCGCGCTCGGCAGCGAGCCCGAAGTTGAGCCGGTCGCCGGTGTAGTTCTTGACCACCAGCAGGCAGCCGGCATCGCCGCAGGCCTCGCGGATGGCCGCGAGTACCGCTTCGACGCTGGGCGAGGCAAACAGGCTGCCGGAGATCGCGCCGGTCAGCATGCCTTCACCGATATAGCCGGCGTGGGCGGGTTCGTGACCCGCGCCGCCGCCTGAGAGAATCGCGACCTGGCGGCGCCCTTGATCCTGCTTGTCCCAGTCGCTGCGAACCAGGATGCGCAGGCCGCTCTCCGGCTCGGCGACGCGCAGCGGGGCAGTCGCTGCCGCGGCATACAGAATGTCGTCGACCACATCGCCGGGGGCATTGTAGAAACGATCCATGTTGTCTCTCCGCTGGTGTTTCGAATTCGGGATCAACGCATCAGTGCAATTTCATTTTCGGGCGGATGTAGCGGTTGAGGCCATCGACGACGACGGTCATGCCGGTCTTGAAGATGCCGTGAATCGCCATCTGATGCATGCGATAGAGAGAAGCGTAGAACAACTTGGCAAGCCGGCCCTCGATGAACAGGCTGCGCGCCGACGCGCCACGCATGAGGCTACCGACCGCCTCGAAATGGGCCAGCGAGATCAACGAACCCCGATCGCGGTAGACGAAGGGCTTGAGCGGTTTGCCATCCATCGCCGCGCGCAGATTGTGATAGCAGTGGGTCGCCTGTTGGTGGGCGGCCTGAGCGCGCGGGGGGACGCGCTTGTCGTCGGGCTGAGGGCAGGAGGCGCAGTCGCCGAAGGAGAAGATGCGCTCGTCGTCCAGACTCTGCAGCGTCTGGCTGACCTTGATCTGGTGATTGCGCTCGGTGGCGAGACCCAGGTTCGACAGGAATTCGGGCGCGCGGATGCCGGCGGCCCAGACGCTGAGATCCGTTTCCAGCGGCTCGCCATCGGCGGTGATGAAGCCGTTGGCGTTGGCCTCGGTGACTCGAGTATCGACGTGAATCTTGACCCCCAGACGTTCGAGTTCGCCGTGAACGGCGCGGCTGATCCGCTCGGGCAGCGCCGGCAGAATGCGTGGCGCCGCCTCGATCAGGTGGACCTCGAGCTTGCCGCTATCCATCGCGGTGAAGCCGTAGCTGTGCAGCATGCGCGATGCGCCGAAGAGTTCGGCTGCCAGCTCGACACCGGTGGCGCCCGCACCGACGAGCCCGACGGTCAGCTTGGGGTGCGTCCTGCGCTCGGGATCGCTATAGCGTAGGAAGGTATTGAGCATGTTGCGGCGGAAGCTCTCCGCCTGCTGCGGGCTGTCGATGAAGTGGCAGTGCTTGGCAACACCGGGCGTACCGAAATCGTTGGAGACGCTGCCCACCGACAGGACCAGATAGTCATATTCAAGCTGGCGGGCCGGTAGCACGACCACGTCTTCGTGATCGTGGATCGCCTCGAGGGTGATGGTCCGGTTGTCGCGATCAATGGCGCTCAGCGTGCCGCGCTGGAAGCGATAGCCGTGACTCTTCGAGTGGCCCTGGTAGGAAACCTCATCGAGTCCGGAGTCGAGGGTGCCGGTCGCGATCTCGTGTAGCAGCGGTTTCCAGATGTGCGTCGGATTGCGATCTACGAGGACGATATCGGCACGCCGGGACTTGCCGAGCTTGCGACCCAGACGGGTTGCCAGCTCGAGTCCACCCGCACCGCCACCGACCACGACGATACGTGGTGTGGTCATGGGAAGCTCCAGACGGAAAATCGGAAAGGAAAGAAACCAGAACATTCGAGAAAAACGAGCATTGTCGAATCGGGAAGTCGCGTTGAAAGTCCGCAAAGCCGGTAACTGGCGAAAAGCAGGCACAGGAAGAGCCGAGTGATGACGATATCGGACTGTGAGACTGCGCATTCACGGAAAACGGCACCCGTCGATTCGACGAAAGATGGGCCAAAGGATACGCCGATCAGTGCCGCTTGGCATCCGTGGGTTGCGTAAACTTACGCCGTCTTGGGTAAGCTGGTGCCCGCACGCCCATCTTTCGGTCCGTTCTCACAAGGGAGCTCTCATGCATCCGCTGCTTCACGATATTCGCCTGGTGGCGTTCGACCTCGACGGAACGCTGATCGACTCCGTCCCCGATCTGGCTGCGGCAGTGGATGGCATGCTCGTCGAGCAGGGCTTCGAGTCGGTGGGCGAGGCCAGGGTCCGCAATTGGGTGGGCAATGGTTCCCGCAAGCTGGTCGAGCGCGCGTTGGCCTGTGTCACGGATGAGGCGCCAGATTCGTCACTGATCGACGCGAGCCACGATCGCTTCCTGCGCCATTATCACGCGGCCCCCTGCGAGCGGACCCGCGTGTACCCCGGCGTGCGAGAGGCGCTGGATGCCCTCGAGGCGGGCGGGTTCATCGTTACCCTGATCACCAACAAGCCCGCGGCATTCATCGATCCGATTCTCGAAGCGCTGGATTTGCGCCGCTATTTCCGTACCACGCTGGGCGGGGATTCGCTGCCGGAGAAAAAGCCGCATCCGGCGCCGTTACTGCATCTGGCGACGCAGTACGGGGTCAATCCCGCGCAGTGTCTGATGGTGGGGGATTCACGCCATGACGTGGAGGCGGGAAGGCGCGCAGGCTTTCGCACGCTGGCCGTACCCTATGGGTACAACCACGGCGAGCCGGTGGCATCCAGCCGCCCGGATGGCGTAGTTGAATCGCTCCGGGAACTCGTTTAGGGTTTCCGAATCGGCGCCACGGCAGATGTGGCGCCGGTTTTGTGTACCTCCCCGGTGTTTTCCCGTTTCTCCTTCGACCGAGCTTTGACATGCGACCGGATACCCAACGTCTTTTCAGCCCCAGCGCGTCGATTCGCCACGTCACGTGTTGGCGATGGTGACTGTCAGCCGATTCCCTCGATTGTTGATTGCTGATTTTCACTGCTGGAGCCCGGTCCCATGATGACCCCTGATCGCTTTGCCGAGCTGGCACAAGCCGGCTACAACCGTATTCCGGTCACCCGAGAGGTGCTGGCCGATCTGGATACACCGCTTTCCACCTATCTCAAACTGGCCGACGCGCCCTGGACCTTTCTGCTCGAGTCGGTGCAGGGCGGCGAGAAGTGGGGCCGCTACTCGATCATCGGCCTGCCCAGCCGGGAGCGCATCGAGGTCCGGGGTTTTACCGTTCGACATATCGTCGACGGAGAACAGCACGGCGCCAGCGAGGTCGAGGATCCGCTGGCCTGGATCGAGCGGTTCCAGTCCCGTTTCAAGGTGCCTCAGCTCGATGACCAGCCGCGCTTCGATGGTGGCCTGGTCGGTTATTTCGGCTACGACACCATCCGCTACATAGAGCCCAAGCTGCGCACCTCGCTTGCCGCCGAAAAGCCAGACCCCATCGGGGTGCCGGATATTCTGCTGATGGTGTGCGACGATCTGGTCGTCTTCGATAATCTCTCGGGTCGTCTTCAGCTGTGGACGCATGCCGACCCCGAGACGCCTCACGCCTACGCCAACGCCGTCGAGCGTCTCGAGACGCTGGAACTGAAGCTCCGCAGTGCCACTGTCAATACGCTGAGCCCGGGAACGGGGCGTGCTGACGTTGCCGAAGACGATTTTCACGCCAGTTTCAGCGAGCAGGGGTACAAGGACGCGGTCGCCAAGATCAAGGAATACGTGCTGGCGGGCGATGTGATGCAGTGCGTGCCGTCCCAGCGCATGTCGATCCCTTATCAGGCGCCGCCGCTGGACCTCTACCGTGCGCTGCGCAGTCTCAACCCGTCTCCCTACATGTTTTTCCTGAATCTCGACGATCATCACGTGATCGGCTCCTCGCCGGAAATTCTGACCCGGCTGGAAGATGGCGAAGTGACCGTGCGCCCCATTGCGGGCACGCGGCCGCGCGGCGCCACGCCGGAACAGGACAAGGCACTGGAAGAGGAGCTGCTGGCCGATCCCAAGGAGATTGCCGAGCACCTGATGCTGATCGACCTAGGGCGCAACGATATCGGCCGCATCAGCCAGGTCGGAACCGTCGAATTGACCGACAAGATGGCGATCGAGCGCTATTCCCACGTCATGCACATCGTCTCCAATGTCACCGGCAAGCTCAGCGACGGCATGTCGGCGATGGACGTGCTGCGAGCAACTTTCCCGGCGGGTACGCTTTCGGGCGCGCCCAAGATCCGGGCGATGGAGATCATCGACGAACTCGAACCAGTCAAGCGCGGCGTCTATTCCGGGGCGGTCGGGTATCTTTCCTGGCACGGCAACATGGACATGGCGATCGCCATTCGTACCGCCGTGCTGAAGGATGGCGAGCTCCACGTGCAGGCGGGCGGCGGGATCGTGGCCGACTCCAATCCCGACGACGAATGGAACGAGACGCTCAACAAGCGTCGCGCGCTGTTCCGCGCCGTGGCGATGGCCGAGAAAGGGCTCGATAATCTGGAGTAGGTAGCGGCTCGGCCGGGTTGTCATCACCCGGTCACGATGATCGGTTTAGATCGGGGGCATGCGACAGACTGCCTCCGATCGATTTCCTGCCAATACCGACCTGGTGCCCGGGCGAGCTCGCGTGAGGCGACGGGCCGTGATTCTCGCCCTCGCGTCGCTCGTTGCGGTTCTCATTGCCTGGAGCGGCGTCTCGCGGGAAGCGCTCGAGGCGCTGCACCCACTGGCATTGCTGATTGCCATGGCGGGCTTGCCGGCGCTGGGTATCCCGATGACGCCTTTCTACATTCTCGCCGGATTGCGCTTCGGCGTGCCGACCGGGCTAATGTTCTCGGCGACGGCGACGCTGCTCAACCTGCTGCTCTGCTATGCGATCGCCAGCGGCCAACTGCGGCCGGTTCTTCGTGCCTCCATCGAACGGCGTTTCCCGGCGCTGGCAGGACTGAATGATGCCCGCCAGGATGCCTGGCGCGTCACATTCCTGATCAAGCTCGTTCCCGGCGTCCCGATGTTTCTCAAACACTACGCGCTGGGGATTGCCGGCGTCCCGCTGTCGATCTACCTGAGCGTTGCCCTGATGACCACCGGCCCTTACGCCGTGGCTTTCGTGGTGCTGGGGCAGTCCGCGCTGACCGGTAACGTCGGCCAGGCACTGGTCGCGGCAGGAGTACTCGCGTTATTCATCGTGACGCTGAAAATGGCGATGGGATACCGGGCGCGATGCCGTATCCCGCAGCCGGCGGAGTCGCGAGAAGGGTAGCGATCGAGCGGGAACTGGCGCCGCGATCCTCGAGATGGATCGCGGCGTCTTTCTATCGACAGATCAGTCGACTTGGCCCAGCAGCAGAAATTCGATCAGCGCTTTCTGAGCGTGAAGCCGGTTGCCCGCTTCCTGCCAGATCACCG
Organism: Salinicola halophyticus; assembly: GCF_003206695.1. GTDB lineage: Bacteria > Pseudomonadota > Gammaproteobacteria > Pseudomonadales > Halomonadaceae > Salinicola > Salinicola halophyticus. Next base: position 73,715 of record NZ_PZJN01000003.1, read on the forward strand.
CGCGGGGATCGTCGAGTAGCGTGGTGCTGATCTCTTCGCCGCGATGGGCCGGCAGGCAGTGCAGGAAGATCGCCTCGCTCGAGGCCTGGTCGAGCAGTGCTTCGGTGACCTGAAAACCGGCGAAATCGCGCTCGCGCTTGGCCTGTTCCTCTTCCTGACCCATCGAGGCCCACACATCGGTCGTGATCAGGTCGGCGCCGCGAACGGCGTCGCTCGGGTCGCGGACGATGACAGCATTCTGGCCTGCAGCGTCGAGGATGTCCTGGCGCGGCTCGTAGCCTTCCGGGCAGCAGATGCGCAGCTGGAAATCGAACTGGCGCGCGGCGTTGATCCAGGAGTGGCACATGTTGTTGCCATCACCGATCCACACCGCGGTCTTGCCCTTGACGGGCCCACGACACTCGGTCCAGGTCATGACATCGGCCAGCAACTGGCAGGGATGGTAATCGTCGGTCAGCGCGTTGATTACCGACACCGAACTGGCGGCGGCGAATTGCTCGAGTCCGGCGTGGGAGAAAGTCCGGATCATCACCGCATCGACCATTTCCGAGAGCACCCGAGCGGTGTCGCCAATCGGTTCGCCGCGGCCGAGCTGAGTGTCGCGTGACGACAGAAACAGCGCATGACCGCCGAACTGCGCCATGGCGGTCTCGAACGACACGCGAGTCCGGGTGGAGGACTTCTCGAAGATCATCGCCAGGGTGCGATTACTGAACGGCGTGTAGGTCGGGCCGTCGGCCTTCAGCCGATTCTTGATCGTGATCCCGCGCTGGATCAGGTAGGCCAGCTCGTCGGCGGAAAGATCCAGCAGGGTCAGAAAATGGCGTGCGCTCATGGGCGGCTTCCTGTCGTGGCTTGACGTTGAGAAATTGGCTACAAGGCATGCGGCAATATCGAGGCGCGCCGCACGGCGAAATCGAGATCGTCGACCGCAATGGCGGGCTATCCACGGTAGGCGACTCGGAAACAATGAAAAAAGCGCCGCTTACCAGGCGCCTGCAAAGGTGTCTGGCGAGACGGCGCCGTGATCGGCCGATGTTGCGTTTCTGCGGTCGTGGCCGATCCGCGCGAAAGCCGATTATCCTAACCAGCCCCCAACGAGGGCGCAATGGCCCGGCGCGAGCCTGAATCGGCGGCAGGGGTGTTTTCAGTCGGTGTCATCAGTAGAATGGGAGTACGGTCATTCACACTCGCGTACACGCGAAGAGTCGGCATCGGCCCTCTCTTCCCGCTATAGGACGTCCCATGAGCGATACCATCGAAGCGATCAAGCAGCAGATCAACGACAACGCGATCCTGCTTTACATGAAAGGCTCGCCCCAGCTGCCGCAGTGCGGCTTCTCTGCTCAGGCGGTACAGGCGCTGATGGCCTGCGGCGAGAAGTTTGCCTTCGTCAACATTCTGGATAATCCGGATATTCGTACCGAGCTGCCGAAGTACGCCAGCTGGCCGACGTTCCCGCAACTGTGGGTCGACGGTGAGCTGGTAGGCGGCTGCGACATCATCGTCGAGATGTATCAGAACGGTGAGCTGGAGCCGATGGTCAAGGCGGCTGCCGCAAAATCGGCCGAGGCTTCTCCCAGCGACAGCTGAGTCTCCCGTTCGAGCTTTGTCTCCGAGACGCCCCGTCATTGCACGGGGCGTTTTTTTTCGAAATGCACTCGTTTCGAAATTCAGTCGTTTCGAAATTCGGTCGTTTCGGAACTCAGATCTCGTCGAGACCCTGTTCCTTCATCGCCAAATTCCAGCCGCCGAGATCCTTGAAGCGGTTGATGATGGCGCAGAAGAGTTCTGCAGTGCGCTCGGTATCGTAGCTCGCCGAGTGGGCCGAGGAGTTGTCGAAATCGATACCGGCGGCCTGGCAGGCACGTGCCAGAACCGTCTGGCCGTACGCCAGCGCCGAAAGGGTGGCGGTGTCGAAGCTGGAAAACGGGTGGAACGGGTTGCGCTTGATGTTGCAGCGCTGGATCGCGGCGTTCAGGAACCCCTGGTCGAAGGAGGCATTGTGGCCGACCAGGATGGCTCGCGTGCAGTCGTGGGATTTTATGGTCTTGCGAATCGGTTTGAAGATGCCGTCCAGGGCTTCGCGCTCGCTGACCGCAATTTGCTGGCGGAAGGCGCTGGAGAGATCGATTCCCGTGAAGTCCAGGGCGGACTGCTCGACGTTGGCACCCTCGAAGGGCTCGACATGGAAAGCGATAGTGTCCATCGGCAGCAGATTGCCTTGCTCGTCCATCGTCAGCGGCACGGCGGCGATCTCCAGCATGGCGTCCGTGGCTGAATTGAATCCGCCGGTTTCGATGTCTACCACCACCGGGAGATACCCGCGAAAACGCTGCGCCATCAGCTCCCTCATGCTGGCGTCCGACATGCAATGACTCCCGTTCCCTTGACGTAATGACGATGACGTGATGACGAAATCGCGATGATTAAACCGCGTAGAGTCTAGCAGTTTCGGCCATTGGCGTCCCGGCGGTTGGTGTTCGCGGCAGGCCCGGGGCGTTATAATCCAGCGTTTGTTCGGTCGCCGACCGCCGTATGCCACCGAAACCTTGTCCAACGAAACTCGAAGGAGCTGTCGCATGTCCGATATCAAGAAGGTCGTCCTCGCCTATTCCGGCGGCCTCGACACTTCCGTGATCGTGAAGTGGCTGCAGGAAACCTACGACTGCGAAGTGGTCACCTTCACGGCCGATATCGGCCAGGGCGAAGAAGTCGAGCCGGCCCGATCCAAGGCGCAGGCGCTCGGCGTCAAGGAAATCTACATCGAGGATCTGCGGGAAGAGTTCGTTCGCGACTACGTCTACCCGATGTTCCGCGCCAATACGATCTACGAGGGCGAGTACCTGCTCGGCACGTCGATCGCGCGCCCGCTGATCGCCAAGCGCCTGATCGAGATCGCCAACGAGACCGGTGCCGATGCGATCTCCCACGGCGCCACCGGCAAGGGCAACGATCAGGTGCGCTTCGAGCTGGGCGCCTACGCGCTGAAGCCGGGCGTCAAGGTCATCGCGCCTTGGCGTGAGTGGGATCTGACGTCGCGCGAGAAGCTGATGGCGTACTGCGAAGAGCATGACATCCCTGTCGATTTCTCCAAGAGCAAGAAGAAGTCGCCATACTCGATGGATGCCAACCTGCTGCATATCTCTTACGAGGGCGGCATTCTCGAAGACCCTTGGGCCGAAGCCGAAGAAGACATGTGGCGCTGGAGCGTCTCGCCGGAAGCCGCGCCGGACAAGCCGACCTATATCGAGCTGACCTACGAGAAAGGCGATGTCGTGGCGATCGACGGCGAGCCGCTCAAGCCTCACGAGGTTCTGGCGAAGCTGAATGAGGTGGGCGGCGACAACGGCATCGGCCGTCTCGACATCGTCGAGAACCGCTATGTCGGCATGAAGTCCCGTGGTTGCTACGAGACACCGGGCGGCACCATCCTGCTGCGCGCGCACCGCGCGATCGAATCGCTGACGCTCGACCGCGAAGCGGCGCATCTCAAGGACGAGCTGATGCCCAAGTACGCCAAGGTCATCTATAACGGCTACTGGTGGAGCCCTGAGCGCCGCATGCTGCAGGCGGCGATCGATGAAACCCAGGAATTCGTCAACGGCGTGGTACGCCTGAAGCTCTACAAGGGCAATGCCATCGTGGTGGGGCGCCAATCCGAACAGTCGCTGTTCGACGAGTCGATCGCGACGTTCGAGGATGACGCCGGCGCCTACGATCAGAAAGACGCCGAGGGCTTCATCAAGCTCAATGCGCTGCGTCTGCGGATCGCCGCGGGCAAGGGCCGTTCGGCCAGCTGAAGTCGCTCGACGGCACGGCCAACCATCGATGCCACGGCTCATGTCGCAGGCATATCGGGAGCAACACATGTTCAAGAAACTGTTTTCCGGACTATTGGGCAGTGGCGATGCCAAGCCCGCCGCGCCTAAGAAAGAGCGGGAGGCGATCGAGTACAAGGGATTTTTGATCATCCCGGATCCGCAGGACGTCGGCGGCCAGCATCGGGTCAGCGGCTTGATTCGCAAACCGGTCGAAGGTGGGGAGACGCTGGAGCGCCGGTTCGAGCGCTCCGATGTCGTCCCCGGCGAAGATGCCTGCGTCGAGTTGACGGTCGCCAAGAGCCAGCGTTACATCGATGACATCGGCGACGAGATGTTCGAGCAGGAGCATTGATGACGCTCGGCTGATCTTATCCACGGCGCCTTTACGGCGCCGTTTTTGCGATTGGCGACTTTGTCGATCGCTCTCTATTGTTAACTGAACCCGAGAGCTCTATCGACCTATCCAGGTCGAAACCTTCGACTATCCGGCAAGGAAGCCCGCTCATGATCACGGTTCACCATCTCGAAAACTCGCGCTCGCAGCGTATTCTGTGGCTGCTGGAAGAGCTGGGCGTCGAGTATCGGATAAAGACCTACCGGCGTGATCCCGTCACCATGCTGGCGCCCCCCGAGCTGAAGAAAGTCCATCCGTTGGGCAAGGCGCCGGTGATCACCGACGAGGCTCATACGGTGGCCGAATCCGGCGCGATCATCGAGTATCTCGTCGATCGTTATCACGGCGAGTCGCTGGTCCCGCAAGCCGGCACGCCGGAGCGCTTGCGCTACACCCATTGGCTTCACTATGCCGAGGGCTCGGCGATGCCGTTGCTGGTGATGCGGCTGGTGTTCTCGAAACTGGGCAAGCCACCGGTCCCGGCGATCATTCGTCCGATCGGCAAGTTGCTGGCTAATGGGGTTCGTCAGAAATTCCTCGATCCGCAGCTTCGCCTGCACTGTGACTACTGGGAGAGTGAACTCCGTCAACACGCCTGGTTCGCCGGGGACCAGTTCACGGCGGCGGATATTCAGATGAGTTTCCCGCTGCTGGCGGCAGAGAGCCGTACCGACCTTTCTGACTATCCCCAGATCCAGAAAGTGCTGCAGAACATGCGCGAGCGGCCGGCCTATCAGCGGGCGATCGAAAAAGGTGGTGAATTTCAGCTATGAAGCGTCCCGATACCGGACGCGATGTCCAGTCGATACGGCAACATGGCGTTCGAGATCACGAATACGCGAACGGCCAGCACGTCTGGTGATGTCGCGTTCAACGAGCTGAGGAATTAGCGATGCCATTCTCTTCCTGGAAAGCCGCGGTAGTCGCGGGTCTGAGCACTGCCGGTCTGGTGTCGTCGCTGAGCTGGGCTCAGGCGCAGTCGGCAACTTCTCCGTTCGATCAACAGCCGCAAACTCGACTGGCCTGCGAGCGTCTGAAAGCGGAAATCGATCGCACGATCCGAGACAATGGCGCGCGGCACTTCCTGCTCGAGATCGTCGACAACGCCCAGGTGGAAGGCGATGTCGTCAGAGAAGGCGAGGCTTTCGCCGGTGCCGAGGTGGTCGGTAGCTGCGACGGGGGCACGCGCAAGGTGGTCTACAGTCGCGAGGGGGCGACCGAAACGAGTGCCACTGGCGCGCAGGAGATGTCGTCGACAGCGGGTGACGACGCGTTGGACAACTCTGAAGGAAGCCGTCTGCCGGAAACTGCACCCGCGGCGCCGGAATCCAGCGGGGAAGATGCCGTGCCGTCGGAGGATGGCGCCGATGACGACGGTGGTCAGGAACCGGAATCCAGCCCCTGAGCTCTGAGTCCCGAGTCCCTGACCCCCTGAGAATGCCCGCGTACGCCTGATCGTGACTCGCCGATTATCGGTTCCGGGTCAGCCGATATCGATCTTGTCCGGATACTCGCACAGGTCCTCGATCACGCAGCTGCCGCAGCGCGGCTTGCGTGCCAGACAGGTGTAGCGGCCGTGCAGAATCAGCCAGTGGTGGGCGTCCTTGAGATAGGCCCGGGGCACGTGGCGTAATAGCTGGCGTTCCACCTCCAGCACGTTCTTGCCCTTGGCGATTCGGGTGCGATTGGCGACGCGAAAGATATGCGTGTCGACCGCCATGGTGAGCTCGCCGAAGGCCGTGTTCAGGATCACGTTGGCGGTCTTGCGACCGACGCCCGGGAGCGCTTCCAGTTCTTCCCGCGTTCGCGGGATATCGCCGTCGTGCTGCCCATCCAGGATATGACAGGTCTTCATCAGATTGTCGGCCTTGGTGTTATACAGGCCGATGGTCTTGATGTGCGTCTTCAGGCCATCGATGCCGAGATCGATGATCGCTCGCGGCGTATTGGCCACCGGAAACAGCTTTGCCGTCGCCTTGTTGACGCCCACATCCGTTGCCTGCGCCGATAGCAGTACCGCTGCCAATAGCTCGAAAGGCGTCGACCAGTTCAACTCGGTGGTCGGCGTAGGGTTGTCAGCCTTGAGGCGAGCGAAAATCTGTTCACGTTTGGTCGCGTTCATGAGGTCGTCCCGTCATCGTCGCCGCTGCTATCGGCGGGCGGATTGGCCGTGGAGTGGTCAGTCTCGATTCGATCGGCCGGCGCGCCGTTGGCAAAAGCGAGCAGCCGCTCCGCCGCAAGTATCTTGTCTTGCGCCTGAGCGACGCCATCCTGATCGCCCTGGCGTTGAAAATGGGCCAGTTCCTGGCGTGCCTTGCGTTTGGCCTCTTCGGCCGCGGCCACGGCAATATGCTGATGATCACGGGGGGGAGTTGACGACGATGCCGAGCCGAGCTGGCGATCGACGGCTTCGAGCTGGTGGTCGAAGCCCTCCAGGCGTTCGAGAAGCGCAGGGCGCTGCGCGTCGTCAGCTTTATCCAGCTGCCGGTGTAGGCGTTTCCGACGCGCCGTCAGTGTCGCCCGCTGCGCTTTCAGCGCCGTGGTGTCGATGGGGACGGGCTGGTGGTGTTCTTTTGGCGCTGCCTCGTCGGATGTCGTGCTGGCGCGAGCCGCGGCGGCGCGGCGTTCCCGCTGCTTGCGGCGCTTCTCCTCGGCCTTGCGTGCCAGGCGGGCATTGCGTGCGACAAAGCGCTGGCGGCCGTTTTCGGCACGCCAGTCGAGATATCGCTGCTGCTCGGCGTCGTTTCGGGCATCTGCCCACTGGGGATGCTCGATGAGATCGATGCAGTCGACCGGGCAGGGCGCAACGCAGAGTTCGCAACCGGTGCACTCGGATTCGATCACCGTGTGCATCTGCTTGGCCGCGCCGAGAATGGCGTCCACCGGGCAGGCCTGAATGCACTTGGTACAGCCGATGCATTCGGCTTCGCGAATCACCGCCATAAGCGGCGTCTGGGGCGGCTCGATCAGTTCGAGCGGGGGTTGGCCGGTGAGCGTTGCCAGTCGATCACGAGTCGTCTCGCCACCCGGTGGGCAGCGGTTGATCGCCTCTCCCTCGACGATCGCTTCCGCGTAGGGGCGACAGCCGTCGTGCCCGCACTTGCCGCATTGAGTCTGCGGCAATTCGGCATCGATGCGTTCAACGGTGATGGCGACTGTCATGAGATTTCCGAAAAGCGGGACGAACGGCCGCCCCCTGGCAGGGACAGCGCGGCATTATAGACGTTTGCCACGGACGCTTCGAGATTCAGGCCTGCCATCAGGCCCAAGCAGAACGCGCGACCGGAGCCGCGCGTTCATCGAGTCTGGCGCTGACTGCCGATCAGGTGACTCGCTGGCCGGGCTTGGCGCCGCTGTCCGGCGACATCAGATAGATCCCGCCTTCGTCGCCCGCGGCCAGCACCATGCCTTCCGAGACACCGAAGCGCATCTTGCGCGGCGCCAGGTTGGCGACCATCACCGTGAGCCGGCCTTCTAGCGCTTCCGGCGCATAGGCCTTGCGAATGCCGGAGAACACGGTGCGCGTTTCGCCACCCAAATCCAGCGTCAGTTGGAGCAGCTTGTTGGAGCCTTCGACATACTCGGCCTTCTCGATCTTGGCGATCCGCAGGTCGACCTTGATGAAATCGTCGAACGCGATCTCGTCGCTGATCGGTTCGATGGTGGAGGCGTCGTCACCCGTGGAATCGGCGGGGGCTTTTCCGGTCAATTTCTTCTCCTCCTCGAGCACTTCCTTGGAAGCCTCGATCATCGATTCGATCTTGTCGCTTTCGACGCGAGTCATCAGCGGCTTGAACTTGCCGATAACGTGGCCTTCCAGCACGTGTTGGCGGCTTTCCCAGTCGAGACTGTCGACCTGCAGGAAGACACGCGCCTGCTCGGCCATCGCCGGCACCACCGGCTGCAGGTAGACCATCAGGGTGCGGAATAGGTTGATGCCCACCGAGCAGATATCGATCACTTCCTGCTCGCGACCCTCTTCTTTCGCCAGCACCCACGGCGCCTTGTCGGCAATGTAGGTATTGGCTTCGTCGGCGAGCTCCATCACCTTGCGCATGGCGCGGCCGAACTCGCGCGCCTCGAAGTCGGCGGCGATCTCGTCACCGGCGTAGATGAATCGGGCGACCAGCTCCGGCTCGGCGCAGGTCGAGGAGAGCCGGCCGTCGGCGAGTTTCTTGATGAAGCCGGCGCAGCGGCTGGCAATATTGACCACCTTGCCGACCAGATCCGAATTCACTCGTGCCGTGAAGTCCGCGAGATTGAGGTCGAGATCGTCGACGCCGGAAGTTAGCTTGGCGGCGAAGTAGTAGCGCAAATACTCCGGATTGAGATATTCGGCGTAGGTCTGCGCCTTGATGAAGGTGCCGCGAGATTTGGACATCTTGGCGCCGTTGACGGTCACGAAGCCGTGGCAGTTGACCCCGGTCGGCGTGCGCATGCCGGCACCTTCGAGCATCGCCGGCCAGAACAGCGCATGGAAGTAGACAATGTCCTTGCCGATGAAGTGATAGACCTCGGCGCGGGAATCCGCCTTCCAGTAGCAGTCGAAATTGAGGCCTTCGCGATCGCACAGATTCTGGAAACTGGCCAGATAGCCGATCGGCGCGTCCAGCCAGACGTAGAAATACTTGCCCGGCGCATCGGGGATCTCGAAGCCGAAGTAGGGCGCATCGCGGGAGATGTCCCACTCGTTGAGACCGGCCTCGAACCACTCCTGCAGCTTGTTGGCGATCTGCGGTTGCACGCGACCGGAGCGCGTCCACTGCTTGAGGAACTCCTCGAAGTTCGGCAGCTTGAAGAAGTAGTGGGTCGAAGTGCGCACTTCCGGCGTGGCGCCACTGATCGCCGACACCGGATTGATCAGCTCCGCCGGGGTGTAGGTCCCACCGCACACTTCGCAGTTGTCGCCGTACTGGTCCTCGCTTTTGCACTTGGGGCAGGTGCCCTTGATGAAGCGGTCGGCCAGGAACAGGCCCTTGACCGGATCGTACATCTGCTCGATATCGCGAGTGCTGATGTGACCGGCATCGCGCAGCACGGTATAGATGCGCTCGCTGTGGGCGCGGTTCTCTTCCGAGTGGGTCGAGTGGTAGTTGTCGAAGGCGACGCCGAACCGGGCGAAATCCGCCTGGTGCTCTTCACTGACTTTGGCAATCAGCTGCTCGGAGGTAATGCCTTCCTGCTCGGCACGCAGCATGATCGCGGTACCGTGGGCATCGTCCGCGCAGACATAATAGCACTCGTGGCCGCGGCTCTTCTGGAAACGCACCCAGATATCGGTCTGGATATATTCCAGCAGGTGGCCCAGATGGATCGAGCCGTTGGCATAGGGCAGTGCGCTGGTGACGAGGATCTGGCGCGAAAGCGAGGCGTTGTTCGACATGGCGACTGGAACATTCCCGTAACGAAACCCGAGGCGGCGCGGTATCGAAGGCCCCACGGGATGGATAGGCTGAAAACTTGGTCGACGATTGTAGCACTGATGGCAGTGACTTTGCGCCGGAAAGGGCGCGCCGCCATGAACCCGAGGGCCCGACAGGGAGTCCTGGTCGCGAGTGTTCTATGCTTCTGATGTAGGCTCATTCATTTTCCAATACTGGTGACTTTCATCGCTTCTCATCGTCGTGTCTGGCGCATTGCAGGCCTCTCTCTCGTCTTCATCTGGTTCGCGGTCGGTGGCATCGGCCACTTCGTGATGCTGCATGCATTTGTCTCGATTATTCCACCGGGTTTGCCCTGGCCCGAGGCGGCGGTGCTGATCAGCGGCCTCTTCGAGCTGCTGGGCGCCGTCGGTATCTTGCTTCCACGCTATCGATCGCTGGCGGGATGGGGGCTGGTGGCGCTGACGATCTGCGTGACGCCGGCCAACGTCTACATGTGGCTGCACCCTGAACTATTTCCCATGGTGCCGGAATGGGTGCTGTTGTGGCGATTACCGTTTCAGGTGTTCCTGCTGTTCTGCATCATCGCCTCGACGCAGCGGCGGATTCCTCTGTTGTCGACGCCCGGTCCTTCCTGAAGCGACGCAAAACGTGATGAATCTAGGGAGGGAGGAATGGATTTACCCTGGACTCGCGCAAAGCTTGGGTTGTGGCTGACAGCGTCGGTGTTGATTGGAATGACCGGGTCGGCCCATGCGATGCGCTGTGACAACGGACTCACCGCGGATGGTGATTCGCCCGAGCAGGTCCTGAGCAAATGCGGCACGCCTGCGTCGCGCGTGATCGAACTGCCGCAGAAACGTGGCGGGCATGTCGTCGAGGGTGCGGTCACGGTCGAGCGCTGGGTCTACGGCCCGAGGTCGGGCGCGCGCTACCATCTGCGTTTCGTGGCGGGAAAGCTGGTCGATGAGGCTGTCGAGATCGTGCCTTGACCGTCCTTCAACCAGAGGGAAAGCCAGCTCGCGTCGGTTTCGGGTGTTACAGTTAGCGGCCAAATCACTGCAGTCCGCCGCGTCAGGAGCCCGGGATGGCTGATATCGATCTCTCACAGTCACTGTGGATGCTGCTCATTTTCGTGGCTCTGGGCTGGGTGGCCGGGCGGCTGTTGAAAGTCGACCCGCGACCGATCGCGACCCTGCTCGTCTACATCATTTCGCCGCTGACCTTCTTTCACGGCCTGACCCAGGGGCAGCCCAGCCCCGACAAGCTCGTCCTGACGGGCAGTGTATGGCTGCTGGCAGCGTTTTTGTGCCTGATCGTCAATGTCGTGGCCGCGCGCTTTTTTGCCGATCAGGAGCGGGCGTTACTGGCCTTTTCAGCGGGAACCGGCAATACCGGTTATTTCGGCTTTCCGATCGCGCTGGTACTGCTGCCGCCGGAGGGCGTCACGCTCTATCTCTTCTGCATGCTGGGCATCTCGCTGTACGAATTCACGGTCGGCTTCTACGTCAGTGCCCGCGGACGTTTTTCGGTCAGGGAGAGCCTCGTCAGACTGGCGAAGTTGCCGCTGATCTACGCGTTCCTGGCCGGCATGCTGATCAGCGCACTCGATTGGCACGTTCCCGAGATCGCCGCAGAGGGGCTCGACTACTTCAAGTACTGCTTCACCGTACTGGGCATGATGATCATCGGCATGACCCTGGGGCGGGTCACGTGGCGGGCCTTCGATGGTCGTTTCGTGGCCGGCTGCGTGCTGGTGCGTTTCGTCGTCTGGCCGTTGGCGACGCTGCTGATGGTGATTCTGCTGCGAGCGAGCGTGGGCATTTCGGATTCGCTGGTGCTGGCGTTTCTGCTGATCGGTGCGGTACCGATGGCCGCCAACGTGGTGGTCATTGCCATGGAGCTGGAGATTCGCCCCGAGAAAGGAGCCATCGCGGTTTTGATCACCACCCTGGCCGCGCCCCTGTTGATACCGATCTACCTCGGGTACGTACTGCCCTGGGTGCTCACTTTCTGAAACGAGCGGGATGAGTGTCCACTATCGTGCAAGAGACTTCCGTGGAAAGGAATTTCGTCGAAAGGCAGGGCTTCATCTTGACCCGTCACTGGCAGGACACGCCGGCCGGTACGGATGTCTCACTGTGGCTGGCTACCGACGATGGGCCGCGGCTGGTGCACTTGCCGCCTCAGGTTTCGGTGGCTTTCTTTCCGACAGATCAGCGCGAGGCCGTCGAGCGCCTGATCCGCGCCGAACGCGATGTCGAACTACGTGAGCTGGAGCTGAAGGACTTCGATCAGCGGCCGGTGTCGGGGCTCTATTGTCGGCACCATCGTCAGCTGATGAATCTGGAACGGCGTCTCGGCGATGCCGGCATCGATGTGTTCGAGGCCGATGTGCGGCCGCCGGATCGCTATCTGATGGAACGCTTCATCACCGCCCCGGTCAGGGTCACCGGCCGCGAGATCGAGGACGGTACGATTCTGGACGCCCAGCTGAAGCCGGCGCCGGATTATCGCCCGGCTCTGAAGCTCTGCTCGCTGGATATCGAAACCAGCGAGCGCGGCGAGCTTTATTCGATCGGCCTGCACGGCTGCGGCCAGCGGGTCGTCTACATGCTCGGTCCATCGAAGGGTGGAGCTAGCGAAGCGGATCGCCAGCGCGATTTCGAGCTGATCTACTGCGCGACGCGCGCCGATCTGTTGCATGCGCTCAACGCATGGTTCGCGCGCTTCGATCCCGATGCGATCATCGGCTGGAGCGTGATCCAGTTCGATCTGCGCCAGTTGCAGCGTCACGCCGAACGTTTGAACGTGCCGCTGAATCTAGGAAGAGGTGGCGCACCAGTGGAGTGGCGCGCTCATGGCAACCAGCCTAACCACCATTTCGTCACCATCCCCGGGCGATTGGCAATCGATGGTATCGAAGCACTGCGCTCTGCGACCTGGAGTTTCCCGTCGTTCAGTCTCGAAAACGTGGCGCAGACGCTGCTCGGCGAGGGCAAGGCGATCGACAATCCTTACCAGCGCATGGCGGACATCAACCGCATGTTCGGCGAAGACAAGCCGGCGCTGGCGCGCTACAACCTCAAGGATTGCGAGCTAGTCACGCGGATTTTCGAACATACCCGGATCATGGACTTCCTGCTCGAGCGAGCGAGCGTGACGGGCTTGGCCGCGGATCGTAGCGGCGGCTCGGTCGCGGCGTTTTCGCACCTCTATCTGCCACGCATGCACCGGCTAGGGTTCGTCGCCCCGACATTGGGTGCCCGCGATGGTGACGATAGCCCTGGTGGCTATGTCATGGACTCCCGCCCCGGGCTCTACGACTCAGTGCTAGTGCTCGATTTCAAGAGCCTGTATCCCTCGATCATCCGCACGTTTCTGATCGATCCGGTCGGGTTGATCGAAGGTCTGCGCACGCCGAATGAGGCCCAGTCGGTGCCCGGCTTTCTGGGCGCACGGTTTTCGCGTTCGACCCACGCCTTGCCAGCGATCGTCGAACGGGTGTGGAAAGGGCGCGAGGCGGCCAAGCGCGACGGCAACGCGCCGTTGGCCCAGGCGCTCAAGATCATCATGAATGCGTTCTACGGCGTGCTGGGTTCGCGTGGCTGCCGGTTCTTCGATCCGCGACTGGCGTCGTCGATTACCATGTGTGGTCACGAGATCATGCACCGCACGCGGGAGTTGATCGAAGCTGAAGGTTATACCGTTATCTATGGTGATACCGACTCCACCTTCGTTTGGTTAGGCAGGGAGCATGGCGCGGAGGAAGCGGACGAGATCGGTCAGCGGCTGGTTTCTCTCGTCAACGCCTGGTGGCAGCAGCATCTGCGAGAGACTCTCGATCTGGAGAGCGCCCTGGAGTTGCAGTTCGAAACGCATTTTACCCGCTTTCTGATGCCGACCATCCGCGGTACGGAAGAGGGCAGCAAGAAGCGTTACGCGGGGTCGGTACGCGAAGCGGATGGCAGTGAACGGCTGGTGTTCAAGGGGCTCGAGTCCGTGCGTGGCGACTGGTCGGCACTGGCGAAGACGTTCCAGCGCGAGCTTTATCGCCGGATTTTTGCGGGTGAAGCCTATCGCGACTACGTGTGCGAGACCGTCCGGGATACGCTGGCGGGTGCGCATGACGACGATCTGGTTTACCGCAAGCGATTGCGCCGCAAGCTCGACGATTACCAGCGCAACGTGCCGCCCCACGTTCGCGCCGCGCGACTGGCCGACGACTTCAATCGTCAGATGAAGCGCCCGCTGCAGTACCAGAACGGTGGCTGGATTCGCTACGTGATGACCGTCGCCGGTCCCGAGCCACTGGAAAATCGGCGCTCGGCGATCGATTACCAGCACTACGTCAGCCGCCAGCTGGCACCTGTCGCCGACGGCATTCTGCCGTTCGTGGGCGATGACTTCGCCAGATTGACCGATCAACAACTGGGGTTGTTCTGACACCTGTCTAGGTCGTCAGGACGATGCGGCCGACTTGACTCGAAAAGGCGTTGACGCCCCGTCGAAGCGGTGATATCTAGCCGCTGCCGGCAATCGTGCCGGTGTTGCGCCAGTGCGACCGGCCACGTTCGTGAGCGGTGTCAGGCGCTTTTCGAGGACTTATTCACGATGGCATTGCGCCGTATGCTGATGGTATCTGGTTTGGTCGTGGCGATGGCCGGCTGCGCCTCCAACACTTTTGCGCCCAATTACCAGTCGAACAACACCGATGTTCTGCGTATTGGCGGCGAGCGCCCGGAAGCGGCCGCGCCGGCGGTGGAGAATCTCGGTTCGTTCTGCGTCCAGACCACGCAGCAGTGGAATGATCAGGGTAGAACGCCGGATGACCAGCGGTTGTGGGTGAAAAGCACGCTGCGTCAGGCCGTGGCGTGTCGTTAACCGAGCATCGGTGACCCACGCTTCACGCAAAATGGATCGAGCCGAACCGGCCATTGCCGGTTCGGCTTTTTTACGACCGCTAGGCTCACAAAAGCGGCAATGCGTCGATCCCGGGCGGACTCATCGCCACTCCCGACTGAACTGCTACGCTGAAACGATCAGCAACCATGGCAAGGAACAGCAAGCAGGGAGTCTCCAGGAAGAGTCTCATTCACCCCAGGGAGAGAGCGATGCAATACGAACTTTATTACTGGCCAGGCATTCCCGGCCGCGGGGAATTCGTCCGTCTGGCGCTCGAGGATGCCGGGGCCGAGTATATCGATATCGGTAAAACTTCGGAGAGCAACGGTGGCGGTGCCGGCGCGGTCAGCGAATTTCTTCACGGTGGTGAAATCGGCCAACCACATTTCGCGCCGCCGATACTCAAGGCCGACGAGTTCGTAGTCTCCCACGTTGCCAATATCCTGCAGTTTCTCGGCCCCCGGTTAGGTCTGATACCGGAGGACGAGGGGAGTCGTGTGTGGGCCAACGGTTTGCAGCTGACGCTGACGGATTTCGTCGCCGAAATTCACGATACGCACCATCCGCTCGGTGCCTCGCTCTACTACGAGGATCAGCAGGCGGAAGCGAAGCGACGCGGCGCGATCTTCGTCCAGGAGCGGCTACCCAAGTTCCTCAATTATTTCGAACGGGTGCTGGCCGTCAACGCTGGCAACGAGGCCTACTTGGTGGGTACGGCCCACAGCTACGTGGATCTGTCGCTGTTCCAGGTGGTAACCGGGCTGCGCTACGCCTTCCCCCGCGCCATGGAGCGACTGGAGCCGGAGCTGCCGGAAGTGACGGCGCTGGTCGATCGTGTCAGTCAGCGTGATCGGCTCGCGGCCTATCTGACTTCGGATCGTCGCCTCGACTTCAACGAAGGGGGAATTTTCCGTCACTACCCGGAACTGGACGGGTGACGATACAGAGCGCCTACGGCTTGCTACCAGGAAGCCGGCGGATGACAGTGCCGATTAGCGTGCTAAAGTAGGTACACGTTCGAACATACGAGAAGGAGACGAGCATGCCATTACTCGATAGTTTCATGGTCGACCACACCAAGATGAATGCACCCGCGGTACGCGTCGCCAAGCAGATGAAAACTCCGGCTGGCGATAACATCACCGTCTACGACCTGCGTTTTTGCATTCCCAACGAAGAGATTCTGTCCGAGCGCGGCATCCACACGCTCGAGCATCTGTTCGCCGGGTTCATGCGTCAGCATCTCAACAGCGACGGCGTCGAGATCATCGATATCTCGCCGATGGGTTGCCGTACCGGGTTTTACATGAGCCTGATCGGTCAGGTTGATGAGCAGACCGTGGGCACCGCCTGGAAAGCGGCGATGGAAGACGTGCTGGAACTCACCGATCAGAAGTCGATTCCTGAGCTCAACGTCTACCAGTGTGGCACGGCGGAGATGCATTCGCTGGACGAGGCGCAGCAGATCGCGCGCAACGTCACCACGCGCGGCATCGGCGTCAACTCCAACAGCGAACTCAAGCTGACGCCGGAGTTCCTCGCCGCCCACGGCGCTTGATCACCGGCTTTCTCAGTCGTGAGTAGCCGCTGCTCGCCTGTCGAACCCGCAACCTCGGTTGCGGGTTTTTTCGTTGCAGTGATCCGGTTTCTCGGAACCACTTGACGGAACCTTCAGCGCTTTCGGTGTCGAAACGTTACCCATTTTTTTGCCGTTTACCGCAAGGGGATTTATCCATGCTCGATACCGTTCAGCAGTTCTTCCAGCGTGTTCTGACCGCGCCGGAATCCGGTGACTCTGACGCCGTCACGCCGCAGCTGGCAGTGGCGGCGCTGTTCAGCGAAGTGCTGCGCGCCGATTATGAAGTGGACCCTCAAGAACTGGCCACGCTGCGTCGCATTCTGATGTCCCAGTTCTCGCTGGACGAAGCGGCTGCAAAGGCGTTGATTCAGGAGGCCCAGCAGCAGGTCGAGCAGGCGGTGGACCATTTCCAATACGTTTCTCTGCTCAACGAACGTTACGACTACGATCAGCGCGTCGAGCTGATCGCGGCCATGTGGCGGCTGGCCTACGCCGACCACGAACTCGCCGCGCTCGAGGAACATCGCATCCGGCGCCTGGCTGACCTGCTCTACGTGACCCACAGCGATTTCATTCGTACCAAACTGGCCGTGCAGGACGAACTCGGTCGTCGCTGACCGGCTGAACGCGCTGAGTGCGGTGGACGCGCTGAATGCGGTGGACGCATTAGTGGCCTCGGCGCGCGGGCGGCTCGTTGCGGTCGTTCTGCCGGACATGCGCCTTTCCTGATTTTTTACAGGGGGATTGTCGTTAGGGGTTTGGCGGCGTGGCTCGTTATACTGATTCCAGTCAGTTTTTGAACGTTGCAAGGAGTGGTTCGTGATCGAGGGCATCAAGCATATCGTGGCCGTGGCGTCCGGCAAGGGTGGCGTCGGCAAGTCCACCGTCACCGCCAATCTGGCATTGGCAATGGCGGCGGAAGGGTATCGCGTGGGTCTTCTCGACGCCGATATCTACGGCCCGAGCCAGGCCCGGATGCTCGGCCTGCCGGAGAATACCCGGCCCGAGGTGATCGACGAGAAGAGCATGAAGCCGGTGATGGCGCACGGCATCCAGGCGATGTCGATGGCGTTCATGGTCGATATCAATCAGCCAATGGTGTGGCGTGGGCCGATGGTCTCCGGTGCTTTCCAGCAGCTGCTCAACCAGACGCTGTGGGACGATCTCGATTTTCTGTTCATCGACATGCCGCCGGGCACCGGCGATATCCAGTTGACGCTGGCGCAGAAAGTGCCGGTCGACGGTGCGGTGATCGTCACCACGCCGCAGGACATCGCGCTGCTCGACGCGCGCAAGGGCATCGAGATGTTTCGCAAGGTCAACGTGCCGGTGCTCGGTGTGGTCGAAAACATGAGCCTGCATATCTGCTCGAACTGCGGTCACAGCGAGCCGATCTTCGGTGCCGGTGGCGGCGAGAACATCGCCGAGCAGTACGACACCCAGTTGCTGGGGCAATTGCCGCTGCAACTCTCGATCCGCGAGCAGGCCGATGGCGGCTCGCCCAGTGTCGTCGCCGAACCGGACGGCGAAATCGCCGCCACGTTCCGCGCCATGGCGCGCGCCGTCGCCAGTGGTGTCGCTGAGCAGGATACCGCGGGCCCGTCGATTTCATTCAGCGACTGAACTCGCCCGTCGCGGGCTGTCGTTCGATGCCGGGTTTCGCTCAGAAAGGGGGCCAGAAAGCGCAGAGTGCGGTTCACTCGCCGTATTCTGCGCGGCATTGCCAGCGCAGCCGTGTCACTCGGTTCCTTTTTTCTTTTCCTTCGTGAAATCGGATCGCTATCATGACGCCTCGATCAGATCGACCCGATCAGATCGACCCGATCAGATCACTCCTATCGAATTCGTGGCGTCGAGATGACGTCAGTTTCTGTCTCAAGGACGCCTGCATGAGCATTAAATCCGACAACTGGATTCGCCGGATGGCGGAGCGGGAAGGCATGATCGAGCCGTTCGAAGCCGATCAGGTCCGCCACGTGAACAATCAGCGCGTGATCTCCTACGGAACTTCCAGCTACGGCTACGATGTGCGCTGCGCCGACGAGTTCAAGGTGTTCACCAATATCCACTCGGCGATCGTCGATCCCAAGGCGTTCGACGAGAAGAGCTTTGTCGATATCAAGGGCGACGCCTGCGTGATTCCGCCCAACTCGTTCGCCCTGGCGCGCACCGTGGAATATTTCCGTATTCCGCGCAGCGTTCTGACGATCTGTCTGGGCAAGTCGACCTACGCGCGCTGCGGCATCATCGTCAATGTGACGCCGCTGGAGCCGGAGTGGGAAGGGCACGTGACGCTGGAGTTTTCCAACACCACCAATCTGCCGGCGCGAATCTACGCCAACGAGGGCGTGGCGCAGATGCTGTTTCTGGAATCCGACGAGGTCTGCGACGTCTCCTACAAGGATCGTGGCGGTAAGTACATGGGTCAGCGCGGCGTAACGCTACCGCGCACCTGAAAGAACTACCTGCGTTGACAATACTGCGTCAAAAACGGCCTTAAAGCGCTCATTTACAAACTCGTAAACTGCGCTTTTTCGGCCGTTTTTTCCTTGTCTTGCCTGCCTCGCTTACGTTCTTCGGTAGTTAGTTGATTGTCATGAGGCCGAGCGGTCATCGGTGCGGTTGCTGATGGTTTCGCCGAATCCGTCCAGAAACGGCTTTTCCGCCGGATCCAGACGATCCATTCCGGAAACCACGCGATGCCAGTAAGGATAGAGCGGGGCCGGGCGGGTCAGTTTTTCCAGCCGCTGATGCTCTTCCTGGCTCAGTTTAAGATCGGCAGCCGCCAGATTGTCGCGCAGATGCTCTTCGGTGCGGGCGCCGACGATCAACGAGGTCACGCCCGGGCGATCCTTCAACCAGGCCAGGCAGACGCGCGGGATGGAACAGTCGTGGGCCTCGCCGATGGCGGCCAGGGCCTCGATGATGTCGTAGGCGCGTTCCATGTCGTGAACGTAGGGTTCCGGCCAGCCGTTGCCCTGACGAGTGTCCGGCGGTGTCTTCTGGCCGCGGCGTACCTTGCCGGTCAGGAAACCCTCGCCCAGCGGCCCCCAGATCAGCGACCCCACGTTCTGATCGATCGCCAGCGGCATCAACTCGTATTCCGCCTCGCGGGATTCCGGGGTGTAGTAGATCTGCTGGCTGATCGGTTTGATCATGTTGTGCGTCTCGGCCTTGCCGAGCGTCTTCATCATCTGCCAGCCGGTATAATTGGAGGTACCCCAGTAGCGAACCTTGCCGCTGGCGACCAGTTGGTGCATGGCCTCGAGCGTCTCCTCGATCGGCGTGACGCCGTCCCAGTTGTGCAGCTGGTAGAGATCGATATGATCGGTGCCGAGGCGCTTGAGACTGGCTTCGACGGCACGGATAAGATGGTACCGCGAGGCGCCGGAGGCGTTGGGATCGTCACCCAGCGGGCTTCGACCCTTGGTGGCGAGAATGATGTCGTTGCGTTTATTGCCCAGCGCCTTGCCGGTGATCTCTTCGGCCAGGCCGAGAGAGTAGAGGTCGGCAGTGTCGACCAGATTGACGCCGGCGTCGAAGGCGATGTCCAGCAGCTTCTTGGCGCCCTTGGCGTCGACACTGGCGGCTTTCTCGAAACCGTTGGCGCCACCGAAGGGCACCGTGCCCAGGGTCAGCGTCGATACCATCAGGCCTGAATTGCCTAGCGGACGATAATCCATATCGTTTGTCCTCCTTGCTGATTGAAGCATCGCCGGTAGAGATCATTCGCCCGGCGATGCGTCGGGCGATTACGTGATCTCAGTCTGGCAAAGATTGCGGTCAGGGCAAGTGGAGGACGAGCCTCAGATCAATATCCGAGGCAATAACGAGGCCGGCTATGCTGCCGGCCGAGGGTCTGGATGGAAAGTCTGGATGTCAGCCGTCGAGATCTTTGTCCAGATCTTCATCCAGCTCTTCGGCGGCGTCGGCATGGGACATGCGCAGACCCGTTGCGGGCAGCGGCATGTTGTCCAGCGTCACCTGGCCCTCGGGTGACAATTTGACGCGGCCTTCGAGGAACCAGCGCACGGCGATCGGATAGATCAGGTGCTCACGAGCGTGGACCTTGTCGATCAATTCGTCGATATCTTGATTCGGCTCGACGTTGACCACCGCCTGGATGACCACCGGCCCACCGTCGAGCTCTTCGGTGACGAAATGCACGCTGACGCCGTGTTCCGAGACGTTGTCGGCCAGCGCCCGTCGATGCGTGTCCAAGCCCTGATAGGCAGGCAGTAGCGACGGGTGGACGTTGAGCATGCGCCCCCGATAACGATCGACGAAGGATGGCGTCAGGATGCGCATGAAACCGGCAAGCACCAGCAGGTCGGGTTCATGACGATCGATTACCCGGATCAGTGCGGCATCGAAGGCTTCGCGCGAATCATATTCGCGATGGGGCAGCGCGACGGCGTCGACACCGGCGTCCTTGGCCCGTTTGAGCCCGTAGGCATCGGCCTTGTTGGAAACCACGGCGACGATTTCGCCGCCGCCCAGCTCACCATGTTCCTGGGCGTCGAGCAGCGCCTGCAGGTTACTGCCGTTGCCGGAGATCAGCACCACGACCCGCGGCTTTTCGGCCGTCTCGGCCTCGAAGTCGTTCAGCGTGTCGTGCTGCTGAGAAGGATGGTCGTCGCTCATGTCGGGAGATTCTCCAGCAGGACGGATTCCGTATCGCTTTCGCGAGCGACGATATCGCCCAGGCGATAGACGGTCTCGCCGGCAGCTTCGAGATGCGCGATCGCCTGATCGGTCTGATCGGCAGCGACCACGACCACCATGCCGATGCCGCAGTTGAGTACGCGGTACATTTCGCGCTCTTCGACATTGCCCTGCTGCTGCAGCCAGTCGAATACGGCGGGGCGCTGCCAACTGGTGACGTCGATACGCGCCGCCAGGTTATCGGGCAATACGCGGGGTACGTTTTCGAGCAGCCCGCCGCCGGTGATGTGGGACAGCGCGTGGACATCGACGGTGCTGGACTTGATCAGCGACAGCAGCGACTTGACGTAGATGCGGGTGGGCGCCATCAGCAGGTCGGCCAACGGCTTCCCGTCGAGGTTCTCGTCGAGCTTGGCGCCGCCGACCTCGAGGATCTTGCGAATCAGCGAATAGCCGTTGGAGTGCGGGCCGGAGGAGGCCAGGCCCAGCAGCACGTCGCCTTCAGCGACCTTGCTGCCGTCGAGGATTTCCGACTTCTCGACCACGCCCACGCAGAAACCGGCCAGATCGTAGTCGCTGCCCGCGTACATCCCGGGCATCTCCGCTGTCTCTCCACCGACGAGGGCGCAACCGGCCTGGCTGCAACCCTCGCCGATGCCGGTCACAACGTCGGCGGCGATATCGATATCCAGCTTGCCGGTGGCGTAGTAGTCGAGAAACTGTAGCGGCTCGGCACCGGCGACGACCAGATCGTTGACGCACATGGCGACCAGATCGATGCCGATGGTGTCATGCCGGCTCAGGTCCATGGCCAGACGCAGCTTGGTACCCACGCCATCGGTGCCGGTAACCAGCACCGGCTGGCGATAGCCGCTGGGCAATTCGCACAGCGCACCGAAACCGCCGAGCCCGCCCATCACTTCCGGTCGCGCGGTGCGCTTGGCGACACCCTTGATTCTCTCGATCAGCGCGTTGCCGGCATCGATGTCGACGCCCGCGTCGCGGTAGGTCAGGGAATGGGGGGCTGGCGAACGGGGCGCATTCGGGGTATCGGAAGAGGAGCGCGTCATAGGAGGACCTTTCTCGCGGAGCCAAGGAATAAGGATGATGTTAAGCGGGGCGCATTGTAGCATTGCCTTCATTGAGGGGGCAGCCGATGGGCGACGAGAGCACCATGACAAAACTGCAAATCTGGAGCGTGCTGGGCGTGGCGTTGACGGTCTGGCTGCTGACCGAGGCGGTGCCGAGCGCGTTCAATCGGATGCAGGTGGCGATCTCGGCGCCAATCCAAGCGCTGTCGGTGGCGGTCGGGATCATGGTATTGCTGCGCGGTGTCTACAACCGCTACCGTGGCAGCCAGCTCCACGATCGCTCGCCAGGCGGCGAGCATCCCCTAAACCCGCGTCAGGAGGATGGTTCAACATGAGTCCTGGGCCGTCTCAACTGCCACTCGGCATCGGGCTGCGCGATGACGCCACCTTCGCCAACTACCTGCCGGGTAACAACGCCTCGCTGGTGTCGCATTTGACCGAGCAATTGGAGGAGGGCGGCGAACCTTTTCTCTATCTGTGGGGCGGTGAAGGCGTGGGCTGTAGCCACCTGCTCCAGGCGGCCTGTCACAACGCGGACGCGCAGGGCAAGCGCGCACTCTATCTGCCACTGCAGACGCTGGGGCATTTTCCGCCGGACATCCTTGAAGAGCCGGAGCGCCTGGATCTGCTGGCGATCGACGATCTGCAGCTGGTGACGGGGCGCAAGCGCTGGGAGGAGGCGCTGTTTCACGGCTTCAATCGCCTGCGCGACGCCGGAAAACGCTTGGTGATCGCTGCCGACCGTTCGCCGCGCCAGCTCGAGATCAAGCTGCCGGATCTGGCTTCCCGGCTGAGCTGGGGCATGGTGTTTCACGCCCAGCCGCTCGATGATACGCAGCGTCTGGCCGCGCTTCAGCTGCGAGCGCAAGTCCGGGGTATGGAGCTGCCACCGGAGGTAGGGCGCTATATCCTGCATCGTGGTCCCCGTCAGCTGGACCCGCTGTTCGATCTCCTGCGTCGGCTCGACAGCGCATCGCTATCGGCCAAACGCAGACTGACCATTCCGTTCGTCAAGCAGGCGCTGGAGTGGTAGATGCCCGAGCCGCTTGGGGATTGTGGCAGGTGACAAGCTCAGGGCCCCGCGAGCTTAGAGCGTGATGTCCTTGTAGGCGGGCGGCTCGGTTGGCGTCACCTTCGACTCGAGCGCTCGGCGTTCACGAATCATCTGATGCAGGGTGCTCATCAACTTGGCGGCGCCCGGTGACATGCGACGCTCGCGCAGGCTGATCAGGCCGAATGGCTGGACGCTGAGGGCATCCGTCGACGGCAGAATCACGAAACGCGGCTGCGTGCAGAGGAGTTCGGCGACCTCCCGCGTCGTGACCGTGACCGAATCCGACTTGTCGACCATCGCCAGGGCCATATAGATATCCGGCGTATTGATGATTCGCTGCGGTGGCGCCACCTTGTGATGCAGGAACAGATGCTCGACGCGTTGCCGCATCAGCGCCCCCGGGGGTTGCAATACCCATGGATAATCCAGCATCGCAGTCAGGTCGAACGTCTCCTGCGCTGCGAGAGGATGTCCTGCGCGGCAGACGAAACAGAGCGCCTCCTCTCCGATCTCCTCAAACACGAAGTCGCCGGCCGGCATGCCGCTGGGAATTCGAGCAATGGCGAAATCGAACTCACCGTCGCGTAGCCGCGGCACCAGATTGCGACTGACATCGACATCGATATTGACCTCCAGGTGGGGGCTGTCGCGATGCACGCGTTCCACGGCGCTGGCAAGCAGCGTCACCGCCGGTGCCAGCACGGTACCGATCGAAACCGTTCCGGCATTGCCTTCGCTGAGCGCATTGATCTCCTCGCTGGCCTGCGCGAGCGAGGTCAACATGCCGCGAGCGTGTCGAATCATGCTTTCGCCATACCAGTTGGGCGTCACGCCGCGAGAGTGACGATCGAAAAGCGAGACCCCGAGCAGATGCTCCAGATCTCCCAGCAGCTTGGAGGCCGCCGGTTGACTCATGCCCAGTTTGGTCGCGGCCCGATGGAGATTGCGGCACTCGTCCAGCGCCACGAACAATTGAAGATGGCGAAGCTTGAGCCGGACGCGGAGGAACCAGTCGGGGGACAGCAGATCGGTGGGTTGGGATTTCATGATGTTGTCTCTGGCGAATATTCGACGTTTTTATGAGGCGTGTCGTGCGGTTCTCGTATAGTCAGATCGGTGCCGGCGGTCTACGGTTTAGACGGACGTCATTGGCGGCAACCGATTGGCGCTGACGTCGAGATAAACAGAAATAATAACCAAAACGTATAGCTAAACGAAAAACAGGAGCTTGCGATGACACGCCATGTCTTTTCTTTTCCTCGCTATCTCGGCGTCGGGCTGTTCGGGTTGATGATCGGCCAAGCCTTTTTACAAGCCCAGGCGCAGACGATGCCGATCGATTCATCATCCTCCAGTGCCCTGCCACCGGGCATCGAGCGATCCGCCTTCGGCCAGTTGCCGAATGGACGCGAGGTCGACTGCTATCGCATCACCAACGAAAACGGTATCGAGATGCGGGTCATCAACTACGGTGGCATCATCGTGTCGTTGAAGACCCCTGACCTGCAGGGCCAGATGGATGACATCGTGCTCGGCTTCGACTCGCTCGACGATTATCTCTCGGATGCCTATCGGCGGGCCAACCCCTACTTTGGTGCCTTGATCGGTCGCTACGGCAATCGTATCGCCAATGGCCGTTTCAGCCTCGACGGCGAGACCTACCAGCTGCCGACCAACGATGGTCCCAACACCCTGCACGGCGGCGACGTCGGCTTCAATCAACGCCTATGGCATGCCGAGCCGTTTTCCTCGAGCGAAGGACGCGGGCTCGTACTGACCTACACCAGTGAAGACGGCGAGGAAGGCTTTCCCGGCCGACTCTCGACCCGGGTCAGCTACACGCTGACCAACGATAATGAGCTTGCCATCGACTATCGCGCAAAGACGTCCCGCGCGACGCCGGTCAATCTGACCCAGCACAGCTACTTCAATCTGCAGGGTGAAGGCCATGGCAGCATTCTGAATCATGAGTTGACGATCAATGCGAGCGGATTCACGCCGGTCAACGAAACCTTGATTCCGACCGGCGAGATTGCCGATGTCAGCGGCACACCGTTCGATTTTCGCCGGCCGACCGCGATCGGTGCGCGGATGGGAGAGAAGAATACCCAGCTGGCCTACGGCAAGGGCTACGATCATAACTTCGTGCTGAGCAAGAATCCGGGCGCGGCAGGCCATCTGGCGCTGGCAGCAAGAGTGACCGAGCCGCAAAGCGGCAGAGTGCTCGAAGTCTCTACCACTGAACCGGGGCTGCAGTTCTACTCGGGTAACTTTCTCGATGGCAGCCTGACCGGCAAGAGCGGCCGCGCTTATACCCATCGCTCGGGGCTCGCGCTGGAGACCCAGCATTTTCCCGATTCTCCCAATCAATCCAATTTTCCGTCGACGATCCTGAAGCCAGACGAGACCTATCACTCGCGGACCGTTTATCGCTTCTCGACCACACAGTCGGAGGGCCAATCACGTTCCACCCAGCTCCACTCCTCATAGATCGCACGACTGAGCCCGTCGCGTATTGGTTCGCCACGAATTAGGTCGCCACGGGCATCCCGATGGCAGGCTTCGATGCCGCTCCCGTCAATCGCCTTGTCCAAGGCACGCTCAGGGCCGCCACCATGGCGGCCCTGATGGTTATGAAACGCCTGTTTTAACCAAAGTCTTAAAACGACTTTAGTCGTGGCGGGGCGTTGTCTCCGGGAGGCGATGCCCGCCTGCTGGTTATCTCCGTGATTTGCTGATAGCAAATCATGTATCGCTTTGTGTGAGTGTGCGTATTAGTCGGTTATTGGCTTACGGCTTACTGTCATTTCTGCCGTGACGTGACACGGGCTATCTAATAACAACCCCAATGCCCCCGATGGGGCTGGAGGCCGCCAGTGATTCGCTTTGTTAAATCATCGTTACTCGTACTCGGTGTATCGAGCTTGGTTTTGGGTTCCGCGCCACTTTACGCCCAGGATGACGTCAAGATCGGTTTCATCGTCAAGAAGCCGGAGCAGGCGTGGTTCATCAATGAGCAGGATGCCGCGAGCGCACTCGGAAAGCAGAAGGGGTTCGAGGTGGTGCGTCTCTCCGGTGAAGACGGTCAGCAGGTGCTCAGCGCGATCGACAACCTGAATTCCCAGGGCGCCCAGGGCTTCGTGATCTGTCCGCCGGACGTTCGTCTGGGGCCGGCGATCGCCAATCGTGCCAAGCAGTATGGGATGAAGGTGGTAACCGTCGATGACCAGTTCCTCGGCGCAGATGGCAAGCCGATGGACTCCGTGCCACATCTTGGCATGTCGGGTTACAAGATCGGGCAGCAGGTCGGTGAAACGATCGCCAAGGAGATGAAGGCTCGAGGTTGGGATCCACAGAGCGTAGCGGCGTTGCGCATCAGCAACAACGAACTGCCGACCGCCAAGGAGCGCACCGACGGCGCCACCGATGCTCTCTTGGATGCCGGGTTCGTCAAGGACAATATCTTCGACGCTCCACAGCAGAATACCGACACTAGCAGCGCGTTCGCGGCGGCATCACCGGTGTTGTCGAAAAATGGTGATTTCGAACACTGGGTCATCTACGCGCTGAATGAAGAGAGCGTGTTGGGAGGCGTTCGTGCCAGCGAGCAGTACGGTCTGGCCCCGGACCAGGTCATCGGCGTAGGTATCAATGGCTCGGGCGCGGCGTTTGCCGAGTTCTCGCGCGAGAAAGCGACCGGTTTCTACGGCACGATCGCCGTCAGTTCGACCATGCACGGCCGCCAGAGTGCCGACAATCTCTACACCTGGATCACCGAAGACAAGGAGCCGCCTGCCAACACGCAAACGACAGGCACGCTGATGACGCGCGACAACTGGGAACAGGTTCGCAAAGATCTGGGGCTTTGAATCCTGGCAGCCGTGGTATCGGATCCGTGAGGGATTGAGGAGAGCGGGATGGCGGAACCTTATCTGCGTGTCGACGGCATTACCGTTGAGTTCCCTGGCGTTCGCGCGCTGGATGGCGTCAGCTTTTCGGCGCGAGGCGGGGAAGTCCATGCCTTGATGGGCGAAAACGGCGCCGGCAAGTCGACACTCTTGAAGGTATTGAGCGGTGTCAATCGGGTGACCAGTGGACAGCTGTGGATCGGTGACGAGCCGATCGTTTTCGCCAATTCCCGCGAGGCGTTGCGTCAGGGTATCGCGATCATCTACCAGGAATTGACGCTATCGCCCAATCTCTCGGTGGCCGAAAACCTGCTGTTGGGGCAACTGCCGGTCAAGCATGGCTTCCTCGATCGGCGTCGGCTGCGCGAGCGTGCGACGACGATTCTGGAGGAACTGGGTGAGGGAGATATTCATCCCTCGACCAAGGTGCGGGATCTATCGATCGGCCAGCAGCAGATGATCGAGATCGGGCGAGCGCTGTTGCGCGACGCCCGGATCATTGCCTTCGACGAACCCACCAGCTCGCTCTCGGTTCAGGAAATTCGGCATCTCAAGCGGATCGTCTCGCGGCTTCGCGACGAGGGACGAGTCGTGCTCTATGTGACCCATCGCATGGAGGAGGTGTTCGAGATGTGCGATGCGGTGACCGTGTTTCGTGACGGTCGCCACATTCGCACCCACGACACCCTGGAGGGGCTCGATCACGACATCCTCGTCAGCGAGATGGTGGGGCGCGAGATCGAGGACGTCTACGGATATCGGTCGCGCCAGCACGGCGAAGTGCTGATGCGGCTGGAGGGTATCGAGGGGCGCGGCGTCAGCGCGCCGGTCAGCCTCGAAATACGTCGTGGCGAGGTGCTGGGATTATTCGGTCTGGTCGGCGCCGGACGTAGCGAACTGATGCGCCTGGTGTGCGGCGTCGAGCGAGCCACCGCCGGTCAGGTAACCTTCGATGGCACGCCGCGCCGATTCGGCTCTCCTCAAGCGGCAATCCGTGCTGGCATCGCGATGTGTCCGGAAGATCGCAAGTCGCAGGGAATTTTCCCGGTGGCCAGTGTCTCGGACAACCTCAATATCAGCTGTCGTCGTTTCTTCAAGCGCTGGGGCGGCTTCCGCAACCCGCGACGTGAAACTCAGAATACCGAGGAGTACATCCGCCAGTTGCGAATCCGGACGCCGGGGCCGAAAACGCCGATCGCCAACCTGTCCGGCGGCAATCAGCAGAAGGTGATTCTGGCCCGCTGGCTGTCGGAGGAGATCGACCTGTTCGTGATGGATGAGCCGACACGGGGCATCGATGTCGGCGCACGTCGGGATATCTATTCGTTGCTTTACGACCTTGCCGAGCAGGGGAAAGGGGTCCTCATTATCTCCAGCGACCTGGCTGAGGTCAGTTCGATCTGCGATCGCATCGGCGTGATGCGAGACGGCGAGCTGATCGACATCGTGTCTCGGGACGCCGCCACGCCCGAGCGATTGCTGGGGCTTGCACTGCCGGCCTAATACGGCTCCAACATCAATTTCGGCATCGACTGTTACAACAGCTGTGAATCGCGAGAGGGTTCAGAATCATGAATGACAAAGTTGCCACGCCGACGGCAGTGCCGGCCGAGGAACGTCGAGGGCTCCCCAAGCCGTTACGGACGCTGCTCGACACTTCCGGCCTGATTGCCGTTTTCATCTTGCTGTTCATCGGTCTTGCCGTGATGGTGCCGTCGTTTTTGACCGAACGTAACATTGTCGGCTTGCTGCTGTCGGTGACGCTGATCGGCACCATTGCCACCACCATGATGATGGTGCTGGCATTGGGAGAGGTCGATCTGTCGGTGGCGTCCATCGTCGCCTTTTCCGGTGTCGTTGCCGCCATGGTCACCTCGACCAGCGGCAGCGTGATGATCGGCGTGCTGGTGGGGGTTGCGGCTGGCGCGGCGGTGGGAGCCTTCAATGGATTCGTGGTTGCCCGTTTCGGGATCAACTCGCTGATCGCGACATTGGCCGCGATGGAGTTCGTCCGGGGGCTGGCCTATATCACCTCCGGTGGTGACGCAGTGATGATCACCGTGCCGGGATTCTTCGATCTGGGTAGCGCCGCATTTCTGGGGCTGACGCTGCCGGTTTGGACGATGATCGCCTGCTTCCTGATATTCGGCGTCGTGCTCAACATGACCGCTTTTGGCCGCAACACGCTCGCGACCGGGGGAAACTCGGAAGCGGCCAGCCTGGCGGGGGTCAATGTCCGTCGCCTGAAGATCATGGTCTTCGCGCTGCAGGGTCTGGTCGCCGGTATCGCCGGGGTACTGCTGACCTCGCGCATGGGGTTGGGCGACCCCAATACGTCTCAGGGACTGGAGCTGGCCGTCATTTCGGCCTGCGTACTGGGCGGCGTGTCGCTTTCCGGCGGGGTCGCATCGATCACCGGGGTGCTGGTCGGGGTGCTGATCATGGGCTGCGTACAGAACGCCATGGGGCTGCTCAACGTCCCCACGTTCTATCAATACCTGGTGCGTGGGGCGATCCTGCTGCTCGCGGTCATGTTCGATCGCTGGAAGCAGACCCGTCGGGCGGGCGGTTGACGTCACCGAAAGCCGGCATTTTTCAACTTTGGTCGGGTAGCGGATTACGCCGTGGATGACAGAGACGTGACTCGCTGCACGGTGCGCCGTCACCGATACTCGTATTGGCATCGATCGGCACTAGAATTGGCATTATGTGGTTATTGGTGTTGGCGCTAACGTAGCGACACCCCACGGCAGCTAGTCAAGTCGAAGCCGTGGCGGCCGTCAGGAGGACGCCATGCAAGACACCACACAAGCGGCAACCGGTCTCTCGACATTGGGATTGATGGGGATTGCCGCCGCCGCTATCGCGATTCTACTGGTTCTGATCATCAGGATCCGATTGCATCCGTTCTTTGCGCTGGTGATCGTCAGCATCGGCACCGCGCTGGCCACCGGCATTTCGGTGGCCGACCTGCTGCCGACATTACTGGGCGGCTTCGGCAAAACGCTGGGCAACGTCGCTTTGCTGATCGGTTTCGGGGCGGTGCTGGGAAGACTGGTCG
Organism: Salinicola halophyticus; assembly: GCF_003206695.1. GTDB lineage: Bacteria > Pseudomonadota > Gammaproteobacteria > Pseudomonadales > Halomonadaceae > Salinicola > Salinicola halophyticus. The sequence continues at coordinate 103,577 of NZ_PZJN01000003.1, forward strand.
CCGTTTCGGGCGGGGCACGCGTACTGGCCGATACGTTGATTCACTTCTTTGGCAGCAAGCGAGCACCGTTGGGACTGTCGATCGCCTGTCTGCTGTTCGGTTTTCCGATTTTTCTGGACGCCGCCTTCGTGGTGATGCTGCCGGTGATCTACTCGGTGGCGCGCGAACTCAAGGCGTCGTTGCTGCTCTACGGTCTGCCGGCTGCCGGTGCGTTTCTGGTCATGCACGCCTTGATGCCTCCGCACCCGGGCCCGGTGGCGGCCGCGGTCTTCCTGCATGCCGACATCGGCCAGGTGCTGTTCGTGGCGCTGCTGGTGGGGCTGCCGACATGGTACGTAATGGGCTACCGGCTGTCGCTGATACTGGCCAAGCGGTCACCGTTTCAGCCGGTACCGAACCTGATGGGGGATGAAAGCGAGGAGGTCCCGCCCGAGAAACGCCCGGCGTTCGGTACGGTTCTATTGGTGCTATTGCTGCCGCTGGTGTTGATCTTTCTCAACACGGGGCTATCCACGCTGGGCCAGAGTGGGGCCATCGACGGCGACAATCCACTGGTCGCCGCGCTGATGGTGATCGGCGAGACGCCGATTGCTCTGTTGATCAGCACCTGTATTGCCATGTGGCTGCTGGTCATCCGCCGCGGTGAGCGCGGGGCGATGGATTCCATCAACGAGATCGTCGAACAGGCGTTGTCTCCCGTCTGCAGCATCATTCTGATCACGGGTGCCGGCGGCATGTTCGGCGGTGTGCTGACGGCCAGCGGCATCGGCGATGCGCTGGCAGACAGTCTGCAGGCGTTCGGACTCCCGGTGATCCTGGCCGGCTATGTGATCGCCTCGGTGATTCGCGTGGCTCAGGGCTCGGCTACGGTTGCCGGTACCACGGCAGCCGGCATCATGGCCCCGGTGGTGCTGGGAGATCCGTCGCTTGCCGGGTTGCCGGCAGCCTGCATTACCGTGGCTATCGTGGCGGGTGCCATCGGCTATTCCCACGTCAACGATTCCGGTTTCTGGCTGGTGGGTCGATTCCTCGGTGTCGATACCAAGACCATGCTCAAGACCTGGACGGTGATCTCCATCGGTATCTCGCTGATGGCGTCTGGCCTGGCGTGGTTGGTGTTTTCCCTATTGTGATTATCGAGAGTGACTGTCGATGGTGCCGAGTAGATGGCGAAAGGCGAAGGCAACTTTCGATGACACGTTTGATGACTGCCGTGACCGCCACCGTGATGACGGTGGCTCAAGGAGAAAAAGATGAGTGATTCATCGGACAAGTCCCGACAAGCCGAGCCCCAAGGATCTGAGCCCCAGAAGAAACGCCAGCTGCGTTCCGCCGAATGGTTCGGCTCCGCCGACAAGAACGGCTTCATGTACCGCAGCTGGATGAAGAACCAGGGTATTCCCGACCATGAGTTCCAGGGCAAGCCGATCATCGGCATCTGCAATACCTGGTCGGAGCTGACGCCGTGCAACGCGCATTTCCGCAAGCTGGCGGAACACGTCAAGAAAGGCGTGCTCGAAGCTGGCGGCTATCCGGTGGAGTTTCCGGTGTTCTCCAACGGCGAGTCCAACTTGCGGCCGACGGCGATGTTCACCCGCAACCTGGCCAGCATGGATGTCGAGGAGGCCATCCGCGGCAACCCCATGGACGCCGTGGTACTGCTGGTGGGCTGTGACAAGACGACACCGGCGCTGTTGATGGGCGCGGCGAGCTGTGACATCCCGACGATCGTGGTGACCGGCGGGCCGATGCTCAACGGCAAGCACGAAGGCAAGGACATCGGCTCCGGTACTGTGGTGTGGAAACTCTCGGAAGAGGTCAAGGCCGGCAAGATATCGATCCACGACTTCATGGCCGCCGAGGCCGGGATGTCGCGCTCCGCCGGTACCTGCAACACCATGGGAACCGCCTCGACCATGGCCTGCATGGCTGAATCGCTGGGCACCTCGTTACCCCACAACGCGGCGATTCCGGCGGTCGATTCGCGCCGCTATGTCCTGGCGCATCTCTCCGGCAACCGTATTGTCGAGATGGTCCAAGAGGACCTCAAGCTCTCCAAGGTGCTCACCAAGCAAGCCTTCGAGAACGCCATTCGCACCAACGCCGCGATCGGCGGCTCGACCAACGCCGTCATTCACCTGAAGGCGATCGCCGGACGCATTGGTGTCGACTTGCCATTGGACGACTGGACTCGGGTTGGCCGAGGCACGCCGACCATCGTCGATCTGCAGCCCTCCGGGCGCTTCTTGATGGAAGAGTTCTACTATGCCGGTGGTCTGCCCGCCGTATTGCGTCGATTGGGCGAAGCCGATCGGTTGCCGCACAAGGATGCGTTGACCGTCAACGGCAAGACGATCTGGGAAAACGTGCAGGACGCTCCGCACTATAACGACGAGGTGATCCGGCCGCTGGATAACCCGTTGCGCGAGGACGGCGGGATGTGCGTGCTACGCGGCAATCTGGCGCCCAACGGGGCGGTGCTCAAACCGTCGGCGGCGAGTCCCGAATTGATGAAGCATCGCGGCCGCGCGGTGGTGTTCGAGAATTTCGACGACTACAAGGCGCGGATCAACGACCCCGATCTCGAAGTGGATGCCAACGATATCCTGGTGCTGAAGCACTGCGGGCCGCGTGGCTATCACGGCATGGCCGAGGTCGGCAACATGGGTCTGCCGCCGAAGATTCTCGAGCAGGGCATTACCGACATGGTGCGCATCTCCGACGCCCGCATGAGCGGCACCGCCTACGGTACGGTGGTATTGCACGTGGCGCCGGAAGCCGCTGCCGGTGGTCCATTGGCCGCGGTTCACAACGGTGACTGGATCTCACTCGACTGCGACAACGGTGCGCTCGAGCTGGAAGTCGACGATGCCGAAATCGCCCGTCGTCTGGCCGAGGTCGATCCGATGGCGGCCTCAAACCAGATCGCCAGCACCGGCGGCTATCGTCAGCTCTATATCGAGCGCGTGCTGCAGGCCGACGAGGGCTGCGACTTCGACTTCCTGCGCGGTTGCCGAGGGAGTGAAGTGCCGCGTCATTCGCACTGAGGTGTCAGCGAGGCGGCCTCAGTGAGAGACGTTCGTCATTCACCCATCAATGTGGCGGTGACCTTCCGGGTACCGCCATGTTGGCGGTGCTCGCCCAGCCAGATGCCTTGCCAGGTGCCGGTAAGCAGTCGCCCGTTGTCGATGGCGACGGTCAGCTCGGTTCCGAACAGACTGGCAAGAACATGGGCGGGCATGTCATCGGGGCCCTCGAGCGTATGCCGCATGCCGGACAGATTTTCCGGCGCCAGTTTGCTGGCGAACAGGGCCATGTCGTGGCGTACGTCCGGATCGGCGTTTTCGTTGAGTGTCAGTGATGCGGAAGTGTGCATCAGTTGAAGATGTAGCAGGCCGGTTCGGATCTCGTTGATGCCGGCAAGGGCGCCGATGATCTCGTCGGTGACCAGATGAAAGCCGCGTGAGCGGGGTTTGAGTGAAAACTGGTGGCGGTGCCACATGACGCGGGCTCCTTCAGGAATCTGTGCATGTCGCGTTTATCGTAGATGACGGCTGCGGCACTGTCTTTTTGTAGTTCCCTTTTCCTGTGGTTCTCTTTTCCTGTAGCTCCCTTTTCCTGCAATTCCGAATTGATGACGGTGAATAGGTAGGGAGAGACCAAAGTCGCAGTCCCTGCGTCGTTGTTTGCGCATAGGCTAAAGAGCTGCCGCCCCGTTGGCAGTCGCTCCAGGCGATCCAGAAACAGGAGGTGTTCGTGAAAATTCGTGCCGCCGTGATTCATGAGATGAAAAAGCCCCGTCCGTATCGGGAGTCACTGCCGATGTCGATCGAGGAAGTCGAGCTGGATGGGCCGGGCCCGGGTGAAGTGTTGGTCAAGATGCGTGCCGCCGGCTTGTGTCATTCGGATCTGTCGACGATCAACGGGGATCGGCCGCGCCCGCTGCCCATGGTGCTGGGACACGAGGCGGCCGGGGAGGTTGCCGAGGTGGGCGAAGGCGTGACCGATCTCGCGCCGGGCGATCATGTGGTGTTCTCTTTCGCGCCCAGTTGCGGCGCGTGCTCGTCGTGTCTTTCCGGGCGAGCAGCGCTGTGCCAGCCCGGGGCGGCAGCCAACACCGCCGGGCATCTGCTGGGTGGGGGAATGCGGCTGCACAAGGGCGGGGAGAAGATCTACCACCATATCGGCGTCTCGGGCTTTGCCGAGTACACGGTCGCCTCGCGGCGCTCCCTGACCAAGATCGATTCCAGCCTGCCATTTCACATCGCGGCGCTGTTCGGTTGCGCGGTACTGACGGGCGTCGGTGCGGTGGTACATACGGCAGGGTTGCGGCTGGGGCAATCGGTGCTGGTGGTCGGGCTCGGCGGGGTAGGCCTCGCGGCAGTGATGGGCGCGGTCGGCGGTGGCGCGCGCCAGATCATCGCCGCCGATATCGCACCGGACAAGCTGGAGACCGCCAAGGCGATGGGGGCGACGCATATCGTCAACAGCGGGGATCCGGATGCGGTAGCGCAGGTGCGCGAGATCAGTGGCGGCGGTGTGGATATCGCGGCCGAATTCGCCGGCGTTGCCAAGGCGCTGGAGTTCGCCTACGAGTCCACCGCGCGTGGCGGCACGACGGTGACGTCCGGCTTGCCGCATCCCGATGTGCGCTTCGCCATCAGTCCGACCCGAATGGTCGCCGAGGAGCGCACGCTCAAGGGCTCCTATCTGGGCGGTCATGTGCCGTCGCTGGATGTACCCGAGTACATCGCGCTTTATCAGGCTGGCCGACTGCCGGTGGACCGGCTGCTGACGCATCGACTGACGCTGGACGAGATCAACCTCGGCTTCGACCGTCTGGCCGATGGTCAAGCCATTCGTCAGATCATCGATTTCGATTGAGTCGCTAGCCGGGCAGGTTGCGGATCGACTGCTAGTCTTGAAGGAGTCTCGGAGAGGTGGCCGATGCCTTGGCTGCCTCTTTCGCATTTCATCCGTCACCGACAGGAGAAAGTCATGGCTCAGACACGAGTCGAGCGCGACAGCATGGGCGAACTGGAAGTCCCCGAGAGCGCGCTCTATGGCGCTCAGACGCAGCGTGCCATCAACAATTTTCCCATCAGCGGTCGGCCACTGCCGGCGGCATTTATTGCCGCGGTGGCGCGGATCAAGCAGGCGGCCGCCGAGGTCAATCTGGAGCTGGGCCTGCTCGATGAGGATCGTGCCAAGGCGATCGTCGCTGCGGCCGACGAGATCGTCGCGGGCAAGCATCCGGATCAATTCCCGATCGATGTCTTTCAGACGGGGTCCGGCACCTCGACCAACATGAACGTCAACGAGGTGATCTCCCACCTCGCAAGCCGTGCCGGGCTCGAGGTGGGTCCCAATGATCACGTCAACATGGGCCAGTCGAGCAACGATGTGATTCCCACGGCCATTCATCTGGCGGCGGCGATCGAGGTCAACGAGCGTCTATTGCCCGCTCTCAATTATCTGCGTTCGTCCATCGACGACAAGGCGGCCTCCGTCGACGACGTGGTCAAGACCGGCCGCACGCACTTGATGGATGCGATGCCGGTTCGGCTGAGCCAGGAGTTGGGCGGCTGGTCGAGCCAGATCGGACAGGCCGTCGAGCGTCTCGAGGACGGCTTGAAGCGGATTACCCGGTTGGCGCTGGGCGGTACCGCGGTGGGCACGGGCGTCAATGCGCATCCCGATTTCGCGGCGAAAGTCGCCCAGCGTCTGGCCAGCGCCACACGGCTCGAATTTCGTCCCAACGACAGTTTCTTCGCCAGCCTGGCTTCCCAGGACGCTGCGGTGGAACTTTCCGGTCATCTCAAGACCTACGCCGTTGCCGTGATGAAGATCGCCAACGACCTGCGCTGGATGAACTCCGGACCGCTGGCAGGGCTAGGCGAAATCGAGCTCGAAGCGTTACAGCCGGGCAGTTCGATCATGCCCGGCAAGGTTAACCCGGTCATTCCCGAATCGGCCGCCCAGGTCGCCGCTCAGGTGATCGGCAACGATGCCGCGGTCACGGTGGGCGGGCAGAGCGGCAACTTCCAGCTCAATGTGATGCTGCCGATGATCGCTAACAACGTGCTGGACTCCATCACGCTGCTCACCAATGTCAGCCGGCTGCTGGCGGATAGCGCCATCGCCACTTTCAATGTCCGTCGCGACAACATCGAGACGCCGCTTTCCAGGAATCCGATTCTGGTGACGGCACTCAATTCGGTGATCGGCTACAACGCCGCTGCGGCAGTGGCCAAGAAGGCCTATCAAGGCGGAAGACCGATTATCGATGTGGCCGAAGAGGAAACCGATCTTTCTCGTGAAGAACTCGAACGGCTGCTCGATCCGACCAAGCTGACCCAGGGCGGCATACCGGAGTAAACCGGGCTTGACTGTGCGGAAGGCTGTTTCTGCAGTGACCCACAACAAAACGCCACCCGATCGGGTGGCGTTTTTGTCGGATGCCTCGGTCGGGCGAATCCCTTTTGCTTTGGGGCTTTCTATACAGTCCTTTCCTGCACTGTCTTTTTCTACACTGTCTTTCCCTATACCGGTGCTTCGCCGTGCCGATCCTGCGCTTCTTCGATGGTGTCCTCGGCATCTTCGCGTTCTTCACCGTCCGCTTTTTCCGGCTCGTTTTCATCGGCGCGGGAGGGGGCGTAGGAGAGCGTGACCAGGATCGGAAAGTGATCCGATCCGACTTCCGACAACCGCTGCATATGCACCAGCGTGAAATGCTCGGTGACGAAGACGTGGTCAAGAGGCCAACGCAGGATCGGATATTTGGCGTGAAAGGTGCTGTACTGTCCGCGGCCTCGGCGCAGATCGAGCATTCCACTGATCTTGCAGAATAGCTTGGTCGTCGGTGACCACGCGACGTCATTGAGGTCTCCGGCCACGATGGTCGGCAGCTTTTTCTTGGCGATGGCCTCGCCGACCAGCAGCAGTTCGGCATCACGCCAGAGTGATTCGTCGCTCTCCGATGGCGCGGGCGGGCGCGGGTGCAGCGCATGAAAGCGAACCCTTTCGCCGCCTGGCAAGCGTACCCAGGCATGAATCGAGGGAATGTCGTCCTGGATCAGCCACTTGACCTCGACATCCTCCAGCGGCACTCGGGAGTAGAGGTGCATGCCGTACAGATTGTCTAGAGGGATACGGATCGCCTGCGGCATCATCTCGCCAATGGCGGCATCCAGCTGATCACCCCACCACTGGTCCGATTCCAGCGTCAGCAGCATGTCGGGCTGGTGCTGCTTGACCAGGGCGATCAACTTGTCGGCTTGTCGGTTCGGCGTTAGCACGTTGGACACGAGCAGCCTGAGCTGGCGGTCAGGGGTGTGGGACTCTGCCTCGACCACCGTGCAGCGAGCCAGACGCGTCCAGGGATAAATCCGCGTCCATTGAATGCCGGCAGCAATCACGCTGGCGGCTATTCCGGCCCAATGCCACCAGGCGCTGGGTCCGAATGCCAGCTGGGCCAGTGCCAGAACGGTGGCGGCGATCGCGATCTGCAGAAGCGGGAAATCGAAGCTACGAATGGTCCAGTGTCGAATCCTCAGATAGGGCGCGAGGGTGATCAGCAAGACGAGGCAACCAAGACAGGTAAACAGGAGCTGCAGCAACGGGTCATTCCTTGTATCGGGATAGGGCACCTTGCCGGGTCAAGAGTAGCAGAAATGCGTCCCGACAATGATACCGTGGGCTTGGGGCGATTCACGCTACTTGGCAATGCAGCCGGTGACAGTTTTCAGCAGGCTTTCGATGATGCCACCGACGTGACGAGAGCCGGGAGCTGATCGAGATAGTCCGCCAATGCCTGCTGATCTTCACTCGTCAGTCGCAGCCCGAGTTTGCTGCGCCGCCAGAGAATGTCTTCGCTGGTACGTGCCCATTCGTGTTCGATCAGATAGTCGACCTCGGCGCGAGTCAGTCCGCCGCCAAAATGCTGGCCAAGTGCTTCCTGACTCTGCTTGCCACTCAGAAAACGCAGACACAGCGTGCCGTAGCTGGAAGCGAAACGCTCGGCCCGTTCCCGACCGAGGAACGGATAATCGCGCAGCAGCTGCAGGACAAAGGCCTCCCGCGATTCGATATCCCCGCCGGGGAGACGAGCCTCGGCCGTCCAGGCCTGGCCCATGTCCGGCATCAGCGGTTGAAGCTTGTGCAGCGCCGCTTCCGCCAGCTTGCGATAGGTGGTGATCTTGCCGCCGAAGATCGACAGCATCGGCGCGCCGTGGCTGTCGAGGTCGAGTGTATAGTCGCGTGTCATGGCCGAGGGATTCTCGGATTCGTCGTCACACAGTGGCCGAACACCAGCGTAGGTCGAGATGACATCCTCGCGGCTCAGCTGCTTGACGAAGTGCGCGTTGAGTACCTCGAGCAGATAGTCGATCTCCTCGTCGTTGACGCTGACCTGGGAAGGGTCGCCCTGATAGCGGCGGTCGGTGGTGCCGATCAGGCTGAAGCGCTGCTGATAGGGCAGCACGAAGACGATACGGCCATCCTGATTCTGCAGGATGTAGGCGCGATCATCCTGATTGAGGCGCGGTACGACCAGGTGGCTGCCCTGGATCATGCGGATGCCGTAGCGCGATTCCCGCTTGGCATTGTTCTTGACAAAAGACTCCACCCACGGCCCGGCGGCATTGACCAGAACCTTGCCACGGCACTCCTGGCGCTCTCCGGTATCGCGGTTCTCCAGGCTGACCCGCCACTGGCCGTTCTCCTCGCTGGCCTGGGTACAGCGCGTTCGTACCCGTATATCTGCCCTTTTCTCCTGCGCCTGCAAGGCGTTCAGTACCACCAGGCGCGCGTCGTCTACCCAACAGTCCGAGTACTCGAACCCTTTCCTGATCGCCGGCACCAGCGGACTGTCGGCACCGAATCGCAGAGTCCTGGCATTGGCCAGACTGTCACGATGGCTCAGATGATCGTAGAGAAACAGACCGGCGCGAATCATCCAGCCTGGGCGCAGATGTGGCTGGTGCGGAAGAATGAAGCGTAGCGGCCAGACGATGTGTGGCGCCTTGCGCAGCATGACTTCACGTTCCCTCAGCGCTTCCCGGACCAGCCTGAACTCCCGGTGTTCGAGATAACGCAGGCCACCATGGATCAGCTTGCTGCTGGCCGACGAGGTGGCGCTGGCAAGATCGGACTGTTCGCACAAAAGCACGGAAAGGCCACGTCCAGCGGCATCGTTGGCGATCCCGGTACCGTTGATGCCGCCGCCGACAACGATGAGGTCGTAAACGTGTTGCGGGGTCGCAGAAGCCATGCCGTTCTCCCGAAAGCGTGATGACATCGAATATGTTCGTTTACGAAAATAAATTAATCACTTTCGAACATCAAGCGTGTCATTGCGCTTGGAGGAGTCCAGTGGTCGTCCATTGGTCATAGTTGGTGATTTGTCACACGATCGAATCGCCCAAGAGAAAGAACCGACACAAGGTTGGCTTCCCGAGAACGCCGGTCGACGGCCGGCGCGGAAGGGGAGGGGAGAGTTCGTCAAGTGCGCGATGATCGCGTCACTTCAATTCAGTCGGAGTCAGTTCGCCTCGGCGGTTAAGGCCTCCGCTTCGACCGCTATCAGAGGATCCGCGACGTACAATGCCACGTCATGTTCACGCATCAGGCGGCACAGAACGTCAGGCGGCTGGCGGTCGGTGAAAAAGGCGTTGATCTGGCTGAGATTGCCCTGTCGTACCACGGCATTGCGGTGGAACTTCGAATGGTCCGCTGCCAGAAATACCTGACGGGAGTTGCGCAGGATGGCCTGGGCCACGCGAACTTCCTGATAGTCGAACTCCAGTAGCGAGCCGTCACCGTCGATACCGCTGATGCCGATGATGCCGTAGTCCACCTTGAACTGATTGATGAAATCGATGGTCGCCTCGCCGATGATGCCGCCGTCCCGCGAGCGAACTTGCCCCCCGGCAACGATGACGTTGAAATCGGTCTTGTGCTGAAGAATGGCCGCCACGTTCAGATTGTTGGTAATGACTTCCAGCCCGCTATGCTGGCACAGCGCTTCGGCAATGAATTCGTTGCTGGTCCCGATATTGATGAACAGCGATGAAGAGTCGGGAATCTGGGCAGCCAGCATCTCGGCAATGCGCCGCTTGGCATCGAGATTGAGCGTCTTGCGGGTGTGATAGGCGGTGTTGACCGTACTCGATTCGAGCCCGGCCCCGCCGTGCACGCGCTTGACGATGCCTTCTTCCGCGAGTTGATTGAGATCCCGGCGTACCGTCTGGGGCGTGACGTCGAAATCCTTGGCAAGCTGTTCGATCGAGGCATAACCCTGGCGCTTGACCAGCTCGACGATGGCTTCGTGACGTTCCTGCTGGGTCATGTTGATTTCCTGCCGCGGTTCGATGGCTATTGTTGAAATGACGTCATGGCGAGAGTTTATCAAACCCTTACCCGGAACCGGGGTTTCAGTAGGGCCATCAGGCGCATCGGGCCATAGACCATGGTCTATGGTGTCAGCAGTCGAATTCAGGTCGTTGTCGATTGAAGGTGATAGCGAGGGTGAAAGTGAGGATGAAAGTGAGGATGAAAGTGGGGGCGAAAAAGAATAGTGCCGACATGACAGGCAGTTGGCGTCGAATTTTTGTTGTCGAAGGGTTGCATTCCGCGTCTGCCCGGGTAAAATTCGCATCCGTTGTCACGGCAAGCTCAGCGCAACGTCTGTAGGACCGTAGCTCAGTTGGTTAGAGCGCCACGTTGACATCGTGGAGGTCAGCGGTTCAAATCCGCTCGGTCCTACCAAAGTCAGACCTAGCAAGTCAGATGACTTTGCAGATGAAGGGGTTTGCGATAACGCATTTCAGGACCATAGCTCAGTTGGTTAGAGCGCCACGTTGACATCGTGGAGGTCAGCGGTTCAAATCCGCTTGGTCCTACCAGATTCGAACCTCGAGCCACGGCTCGGGGTTTTTTTATGGTCGAGTTTTTTTCCCTGTCCCTGTCCCTTTCCCATTTCACTTTCTATTTCTTCTCGGTCCCTTTTCGCTGGTGTGATCCGATGGCGCCTGCCGGGGCGTACGTTGCGTGGAAGTTGCTTCCCGGGCCGAATGACAAAGTCTTCAGACGCTACTCGACGCCAAGATTCGTTTTCAGTCGTCGATGTTGAAATGCGAACGGCAGGCGAGACAAACCGACTCGTTTGTCAGGATTTCCTGTCTGCCAGCACTGTCGAGTGTAGGACATTGGTGGTTGAGACTAAGGTTGCAGCTTTTTTAAACGTAATAAAATCAATTAAATAGAAGCCTGTTTTTGCAAAACTCGTTTTCTGCTTTTTTCGTCGTATAGCTTTATAAAACGGCTGTTCTAGGATGCTCGGAAGAGAAAACGGGAACGGCGCCACTCATGTCATTACAACTCCACAATGTGACACTGTCGGTGCGGGGCGAGACTTACATCGATGACGCCAGTCTGACGCTGGAGCCGGGGTCGTTCAACGTGTTGCTGGGACACACGTTGGCGGGCAAGACGACACTGATGCGACTGATGGCGGGCCTGGACAGGCCTGACAAGGGCTCGGTACATCTCGATGGCCGAGACGTGACCCATGTGCCGGTTCGTCAGCGCAACGTCTCGATGGTGTATCAGCAATTCATCAACTACCCCACATTGACCGTCTTCGACAATATTGCTTCGCCGCTCAGGCAGGCCAAGATGTCCCGCCAGGAGATCACCCGTCGAGTCGAGGAAACGGCTGCAATGCTCGGGATTCAGCACCTGCTGGGACGCTATCCGCAGGAACTCTCCGGTGGGCAGCAGCAGCGCACGGCGATGGCCCGAGCATTGGTCAAGGACGCGGATCTGGTGCTGTTCGATGAACCTCTGGTCAATCTCGACTACAAGTTACGCGAAGCGCTGCGCGTCGAGATGCGCAAACTGTTCGAATCGCGCAATACCATCGCGGTCTACGCCACCACCGAGCCCGCGGAGGCCCTGGCACTGGGCGGCACGACGACCCTGCTGCACCAGGGCCGGATCGTTCAGAGCGGGCCTAGCGGCGACGTCTATCGCCATCCGCGTAACCGTGAGGCCGCCACGCTGTTCGGCGAACCACCGATCAACTTGATGCCGATGACGGTCGACGGATGCGAGTGCCGGATCGCCGATCAGCGCCAGCCGCTGCCAGAAGAGTGGCGCAATCTCTCCGACGGCGACTATCAGGTCGGTATCCGGCCTCATCACTGGTCGCTTCAGCCGCTCTCGGAAGCGGCGTTACGTCTGCCGGCCATCGTGCGCGTAGCGGAGATCAGCGGCTCCGAAACCTTTCTGCATCTGTCGCATGATCGGATCGACCTGGTCGCGCACCTGGCAGGGATTCACGAGTTCGGCGTCGATCAGGCGTTGGACATTCACGTCGCGTGCCGACAGTTGTTCGTATTCGAGCCGGGTGGTGATCTGGTGTTGTCGCCATCCTCGTCGCGACCAGCGCTTGCGAGCGTTCGAGGAGAACTCTAGATGGCAGAAATTCGCCTCGAACAGCTGGCGCACAGCTACCATAGCGCCCCTTCGCAACCCCGCGATTACGCACTCCGGCCGATAGACCACGTCTGGGAGCAAGGGGGCGCCTACGCCTTACTGGGCCCCTCGGGCTGCGGCAAGAGCACGCTGCTCAACATCATCTCCGGTCTGTTGGCGCCCTCGGAAGGCCGCGTACTTTACGACGGCAAGTCGGTCAACGATCTCAGTCCGCAGGATCGCAATATCGCCCAGGTTTTCCAGTTCCCGGTGGTCTACGACACCATGACCGTTCACCAGAACCTGGCGTTTCCACTGCGCAATCAGGGACAGCCACGCGAGCGCATCGATGCCCGAGTGAGAGAGGTGGCCGAGGCGCTGGAGATCGAGCCGCTGCTGAACCGAAAGGCGAAGAACCTGACGGCGGACGAGAAGCAGAAGGTGTCGATGGGACGCGGCCTGGTGCGTGACGACGTGGCGGCGATCCTGTTCGATGAGCCGTTGACGGTGATCGATCCCCAGCTCAAGTGGCGGCTGAGGCGCAAGCTCAAGGAGATCCACCAGCGCTTCAACGTGACGATGGTTTACGTTACCCACGACCAGCTCGAGGCGTCCACCTTCGCCGACAAGATCGCGGTGATGTACGAAGGCCAGATCGTCCAGTTCGGCACGCCGCGAGAGCTGTTCGAGAACCCGCAGCATACCTTCGTCGGCTACTTCATCGGCAGCCCCGGTATGAATCTGCTGGATGTCGCCCTGGGCGAGACGGGTATCGAGTTCGACGGGCGAACGCTGGCGGTGGCCGACGCGATCGTCGCCCAGCTCCGGCAGCGCGAAGGCGAGCGCCTGCAGCTCGGCATCCGGCCGGAATTCGTGCAGCTGGTGGCGCCGGAGAATGCGGTACTGCACGGGTATGTCGATCTGGTTCAGGACCAGGGCACCTTCAAGATCGTCGATGTGCGCCTCGATACGCCATCGGCACCGGTGGTCAAGGCGCGCCTGGGAGAAGAGGCCAACGTTCCCGAGGGGCGAACTGGCGTGCACTTCCCCGAACCCTGGCAGCGCTTCTATATCGACGACCATCTGGTGGGAGTGGCTGATGAAAACCTATAACAACAAGGCCTGGTGGCTGGTACTGCCGGTGTTCGTGCTGGTGGCCTTCAGCGCCATCATCCCGATGATGACGGTGGTCAACTATTCGGTACAGGACATCTTCGACCCGAGTACGCGCTACTTCGTGGGCACCGAGTGGTATCGCGAGATCCTGGCGGATCCGAGGCTGCACGATTCGCTGGTGCGGCAGTTCATCTACTCGTTCTGCGTGCTGGCCATCGAGGTGCCGCTCGGTATCATCGTCGCGCTGTCGATGCCTCGGCGAGGGTTGGGCGTGCCGGTCAGCCTGATTCTACTCTCTCTACCGCTGCTGGTGCCGTGGAACGTGGTGGGGACGATCTGGCAGATCATCGGGCGAGAGGACATCGGTCTGTATGGCTGGATTCTCAACAGCCTGGGGCTCGACTACAACTACGCCTCCAATCCACGGGACGCCTGGATCACGGTGTTGGTGATGGACGTCTGGCACTGGACCTCGCTGGTGGCGCTGCTGTGCTACTCCGGGCTGCGATCGATTCCCGATGTCTACTACCAGGCGGCCAGAATCGATCGCGCCTCTCACTGGGCGGTGTTCCGCTTCATCCAGTTGCCGAAGCTCAAGAACGTGCTGTTGATCGCGGTCATGCTGCGCTTCATGGACAGCTTCATGATCTATACCGAGCCGTTCGTGCTTACCGGTGGCGGGCCGGGCACGGCCACGACATTCCTCAGCCAGACGTTGACCCAGATGGCGCTGGGCCAGTTCGATCTGGGCCGGGCATCAGCGTTTTCGCTGATCTACTTCCTGATCATTCTGCTGGTGACCTGGGTGTTCTATACCGCCATGACGCATAACGACAACAAGGAATGACGCCGCCATGAGACTGCGCAAGAGTCTGGTGATGCTGATCTATCTGCTGTTCGTGCTGGTGCCTATCTACTGGCTCGTCAACATGTCGTTCAAGTCGAACCGGGAAATCCTCGGCGGGCTGACGCTATGGCCGACCGCCCCGACACTGGACAACTATCGTGTCATTTTCACCGAGCCGACCTGGTACACGAGTTATCTCAACTCTCTCAGCTATGTCTCGATGAACATGCTGATTTCGTTGCTGGTCGCGTTGCCGGCCGCCTATGCGTTCTCGCGCTATCGCTTTCTGGGCGATAAACACATGTTCTTCTGGCTGCTGACCAACCGGATGGCGCCGCCGGCCGTGTTTCTGCTGCCGTTTTTCCAGCTTTACTCGGCGGTAGGGTTGTTCGATACGCCGATCGCGGTAGCACTGGCGCACTGCCTGTTCAACGTGCCGCTGGCGGTATGGATTCTCGAGGGTTTCATGTCGTCGGTGCCCAAGGAGATCGATGAAACCGCGTATATCGATGGTTATACCTTTCCCAAGTTCTTCATCAAGATTTTCCTGCCGATGATTCGGCCCGGCATCGGCGTCACGGCGTTTTTCTGCTTCATGTTCTCCTGGGTCGAACTGTTGCTGGCGCGAACGCTGACCTCGGTCGATGCCAAGCCGATCGTGGCGCAGATGACCCGTACGGTCTCGGCATCAGGCATCGACTGGGGCGTGCTGGCGGCTGCAGGCGTCGTTGCGCTGCTGCCTGGCATCGCCGTGATCTATTTCGTGCGCAACCACGTGGCCAAGGGCTTCGCCCTGGGTCGCGTCTGATCCGTCTGGCCAAAGAGGGGGAACCACTATGGGTTGGATGGCCTGGACACTACCGACGACTCTGTTCTTTGCCGGGATCGCGGCACTGCTGGTCGCGATGACGGTATGGCAGACCGTATCTCCGGGGCGAGAACGCAAAGGCTTTCTGCCACTGACGACATCGCGCGGCGATCGGCTGTTCATCGGCCTGCTGGCATCGGCCTACGGCCATTTGCTGGTTCTGGCACTCACCGACTGGCCGCTCTGGATCGCGACCGCGATCTGTGTGGCAGCCATGGCAATCATCATGAAATGGGGGTAACGCATCGACCAGGGATCACCGCTCTTCATCGGATAGCGCCACGACAGCAAACGAAGTAAGGATAACAAAGAGGGTTAACGCTATGTTCGATATCAAGCACGCCAGATCGCGACGCCGACTGCCACTGAGCATCGGCATCAGCCTTGCCGGTTTGATGGCCGTCTCGGGAACCGCGATCGCCGATCAGTATCAGGATGCCGCCAAACGCTGGCTGAGTGACGAGTTCAAGACCTCGACACTCACTCCGGAACAGCAGATGGACGAGATGCAGTGGTACATCGATGCCGCCAAGCCGTTCCGTGGCATGCAGATCAACGTCGTTTCGGAGACGCTCACGACGCACAAGTATGAGTCCGAGGTTCTGGCCCGCGCGTTCAGCGAGATCACCGGCATTCAGCTGAAGCACGATCTGATCCAGGAAGGGGATGTGATCGAGAAACTGCAGACGCAGATGCAGTCCGGTCGCAACATCTACGATGCCTACGTCAACGACTCCGATCTGATCGGCACGCATTTTCGCTACGGCAAGGTGGTGCCGATTTCCGACATGATCAAAGGCGACGCCGCCGAGGTGACCTCGCCGACACTGGATCTCGATGACTTCATCGGCCTCTCGTTCACCACCGGACCTGACGGCAAGGTCTATCAGCTGCCGGATCAGCAGTTTGCCAACCTTTACTGGTTCCGCGCCGACTGGTTCGACGATCCCGATCTCAAGGCGCGTTTCAAGGAAAAGTACGGCTACGACCTGGGCGTGCCGGTAAACTGGTCGGCTTACGAGGATATCGCCGACTTCTTCACCAATGACGTCCACGACATCGATGGCCAACGGGTGTACGGCCACATGGATTACGGCAAAAAGGATCCCTCGCTGGGCTGGCGTTTCACCGACGCCTGGTTCTCGATGGCCGGGGCGGGCGACAAGGGCATCCCCAATGGCCTGCCAGTGGACGAATGGGGGATTCGGGTCGAGGATTGTCGGCCGGTGGGCTCAAACGTTACCCGAGGTGGCGCCACCAACGGCCCGGCCGCAGTGTTCGCGACCCAGAAGTACATCGACTGGCTGCATGCCTATGCGCCCCCGGAAGCCCAGGGCATGACGTTCTCGGAAGCCGGGCCGGTGCCGGCGCAGGGCAATGTCGCCCAGCAGATATTCTGGTACACCGCCTTTACCGCCGACATGACTCAGAAGGGGCTGCCGGTGGTCAACGAGGATGGCACGCCCAAGTGGCGGATGGCGCCATCACCGGTGGGGCCGTATTGGGAAGACGGCATGAAGAAGGGCTATCAGGACGTCGGATCCTGGACCTTCATGAAATCGACCCCCGAGAAGAACCGTCTCGCCGCCTGGCTCTATGCGCAGTTCGTGACCTCGAAGACGGTCTCGCTGCAGAAGACGCTGGTGGGGCTGACGCCGATCCGGGAATCCGACATCCAGTCCCAGGCGATGACCGACGCCGCGCCGAAACTGGGTGGCCTGGTCGAGTTCTATCGTAGCCCGGCGCGACTGCAGTGGTCACCGACCGGCACCAACGTGCCGGACTATCCCAAGCTGGCGCAGCTGTGGTGGCAGTATATTTCCCAGGCGGTCAGCGGTGAAACCAGCGCGCAGCAAGCCCTGGATGGGTTGGCGGACGCCCAGGATCGGATGATGGAGCGCCTGGAGCGGGCCAATGTCCAGCCAAACTGCGGGCCCAAGCTGAACGAACCTCGCGATGCGCAGTATTGGCTGGATCAGCCCGGTGCGCCCAAACCCAAACTCGACAACGAGAAACCGCAGGGCAAGACCGTCCCTTACGACGAGATGGTGAAATCCTGGCAGAAGAGCTGAGCAACTGACTCGGCAGTCACCTGCAACATCAACTTATCGCGTCGCCAAGGCGACGACCTCCCCGCCGGTTTACCGGCGGGGTTTTTGTTTGTCATTCCGGCCATTGGGTTAACTTATGCCGGCCTCAGGACTTTTCGTGGAGCGACAGATAATATTGGGGAATAGCTGGAGTGAAACATGTCATTGAATTCGCTTTTCGAACACATTCATCAGTTACCTAGCGTACCCGCTGTGGTCACCGAGCTGATCGCCAGTCTGGACAATGACCGGATCAGCATTCATCGGGTGTCGTCCATCATCCGCAGGGATCCCAGCCTCAGCCTGAAACTATTACGCTCCGCCAACTCCGTGCGCTATGGCGTGGGTCGAAACGTGGCAACGATCGACGATGCCTTGCTGCTGCTGGGCTTCGATCGCGTACGCACGCTGGTGATAGCCTCGGGTATGGTCGGCATGCTCAAGGAGGTGCCTGGACTCGACCGCAAGGCTTTCTGGCGCGAGTCGTTCATGGTCGCCAATTTGAGCCGTACGATCGTCCAGCACAGCAAACTGGGGGAGTTGGCGCCAGAGACCGCGTTCACCTGTGGCATTCTGCATCACGTGGGCTCCGCGCTGATGCATATCGGCCACCCGGAAACGATGCAGCGGATCGATGCACTGGTCGAGCAGGGCGCGCCGCGGATCGAGCTGGAAGCCAATCAGTTCGGCTACACGTTCAGCGAAGTAGGTGCCGAGCTGGGGCGCCGCTGGCGCTTCCCGCAGACGATCTGCAACGCCCTGACGTATCAGGGCAAGCCCTTGGAAGCCGTGCCTTTCTCGCCCTACGCCGCTGCCGTTCATCTGGCGATCGGTCTCTATCAGAATATCGCCGGCGGGCGTCGTGAAGAGCACGCCCTGGGAGAAATGCCGCGAGAGGTTCGTCGTCCGCTGGCGCTGGATCTGCTATCGCTCTATGAAGATATCCTGCAGATAGTGCGCACGGATGACGAGCTGGGCGTGTTTCTGGATTGAAGCCGACATCGTGCGCTCGACAGTCCGAGACCGGTTTCAGGATTTCAGTCTTGTCCGACGCTCTCATGGAGGTCGCTGGCGGCGGCGAAAACATGACACAGACGCTCGATACCCGCTTGATCCTCGGCCGTGAATCGAGCCGGTTCGGGGCTATCGATATCCAGCACGCCCCAGACTTCGTCGTCGATGATGATGGGAACGACCAGCTCCGAACGCGACGCTGCATCGCAGGCGATATGATCGGGGACGGCGTGAACGTCGTCGACGCGCTGAGTCCGGCGCGAACGTGCGGCGGCACCGCAGACGCCTTTGGAGAACGGAATCGGGTTGCACGCCGGCTGACCCTGGAACGGTCCCAGAATCAGCGTCTCCGGTTGGCGCTGTAGATAGAAGCCGACCCAGTTCAGCTTCTCGAGTGTCTGCATCAGGAAGGCGCTGGTCTGGGCTGAGTTGGTCAGCCAGTCGCGCGTATCCAATAGCGCTGTCAGCTGGCGCTCGAGGGAATCGTAGTCGGTCATCGTGGTCTCCTCGAAAAATGAACGAAAAAAGGTCAACCGAAAAACGAAAACCAGCGCCTCGGGCGCTGGTTTCGCGATGATCATGATGCCTGGCTCGTCACATTGGTGACGCCGCCGCGATCACTTCCAGCCGGGAACGGCGCCGCCCTGGAACAGCTCCTGGGCCTTGTCGGCCACGGCATCGGACTGATAGGCCTTGACCAGTTCCTTGATCTCCTTGCGATCCTGATCGCCACCCCGCACCACGATCAGATTGACGTAGGGCGAGTCCGGGCCTTCCTTGATCAGCGCATCGTCCAGTGTCAGACCGGCGGGCTGCGTGAAGGTGCTGTTGATGAAGGCCATGTCGACGTCCTGCAGTACGCGCGGCATCTGGGCGGCCTCGATCTCCTTGAACGAGTAGTCGTGCGGGTTCTCGGTGATGTCGATCGGCGTCGCTTCCAGATTCTCGTCGTCGTCGAGCGTGATCAGGCCTTGCTTGTCCATCAGGATCAGCGAGCGACCTTCGTTGGTCGGATCGTTGGGAACGGCGATGGTCGCGCCATCCGGCAGATCGTCGATGCTGTCGTACTTGGCGGAGTACGCGCCGATCGGGTAGACGAAGGTCTTGCCGGCCACGGCGAAATCATAACCGCGGTCGTTGACCATCGAGCGCATGTACGGCTCGTGCTGGTAGGCGTTGGCATCCAGGCTGCCGTCCGCCAGTGCCGCATTGGGCGTGACGTAGTCGGTGAACTCGATGATCTCGACATCGAGGCCGTACTTCTCTTTGGCCACCTGTTTGGCCACCTGCATGACATCGGTCTCGGGACCGGCCATGGTGCCGACCTTGATGGTGTCATCGGCGGCATGAGCGCCACTGGCGACCAGGCCCAGACTCAGCGCGGCAGCGCCCAGCGTGCGTGTGATTGAAATCGGCATTGGCGACTCTCCCTGAGGATATTGCTATCGATGATTGAGGCCGACGCTCTTGTCGGCGTCTGACGACAGCTGAAATATAACGGAATAACAACGGCCGCGGTAATTCATTCTGGTTATTAATCTAGTGGCCGTTGGCAATCACTTGTGATCGCTCTTGCGCACCAGATAATCCCCCAAGCTCTGAAACAGCTGCACCATGACCACGAGCACGACCACGGTAATCAGCATTACGGTCGGGTTGAAGCGGTTGTAGCCGTAGCGGATACCCAGGTCACCCAGCCCGCCGCCACCCACCGCGCCGGCCATGGCGGAATAGCTGACCAGGGCGACGACGGTGATCGTCAGACCGTTGATGATGCCGCCCCGGGCTTCCGGCAGGAGCACCTTCATGATGATCTGCATCGGCGTCGCGCCCATCGACTGCGCGGCCTCGACCAGGCCGGGAGAAACCTCGTTAAGCGCACCCTCGACCAGCCGGGCGACGAACGGAATGGCGGCGATGGTCAGCGGTACCGCGGCGGCATTGGTGCCGATGGAGCTGCCGACGATCATGCGGGTGAACGGAATGATCGCCACCAGCAGGATGATGAACGGTACCGAACGGCCGACATTGGTGACGATACCGAGGAGGGTATTGATGATCGGCTGGGCCAGAATCTGGCGTGGCCGAGTGACGTAGAGCAACACGCCGAGCGGCACGCCGATGAGCGTGGACAGGATGCCGGCGACGGCAACCATGTAGAGCGTCTCGAGCGTGGACTGCCAGACGAGATCAATCAGGGCGCTGGACATGACCCATTACCTCCACTTGCAGATCAAAGGATTCGAGCGTTGCCAGCGCTTGCCGGGTCTGCGAGGCGCTGCCCATCAATTCGGCGATCATCAGGCCCAGCGTGCGGCCCTGAATGGATTCGACCTTGGCCTGCAGAATGCTGACGTCGATGCCATGTTCACGGGCCAGCCGCGAAATCAGCGGGGTGGCCACGCTGTCGCCGGAGAACGTCAGTCGCACCACTGGGTGGGTGTTCGCTCCCGCTTCCGGTTCCAGGCGTTCGATCAGGGCCTGGGGTGCTTCCAGCTTGAGGAAGTCATTCAGAAATTCCCGACCCAGCTGCGTGCCAGGCGAGGTGAAGAAGTCACCGACATCCGCGTCCTCGACCAGGCGGCCATCGGAAATCAGCCCCACTCGATGGCAGATCGTCTTCACGACTTCCATTTCGTGGGTGATCAGCAGAATGGTCAGCCCAAGCTGCTGATTGATCTCCTGCAGCAACGTCAGGATCGACGCCGTCGTCTGCGGGTCGAGCGCCGACGTTGCCTCGTCACAGAGCAGCACTTTGGGCCGGCTGGCCAGGGCGCGGGCAATGGCCACGCGCTGTTTCTGGCCGCCGGACAACTGCGCCGGATATTGCGTTGTCTTGTCGGCGAGGCCCGTCATCTCGAGCAGCGGCGTGACGCGTTCGCGAATGGCCTGGCGCGACTGGCCCATCAATTCCAGCGGCAACGCCACGTTGTCGTAGACGGTACGATTGGTCAGCAGGTTGAAGTGCTGGAAGATCATCCCGCACTGGTGGCGCGCCTGTCGCAGCGCGGCGGCGTCCATGGCGGTCAGTTCCTGCCCGTCGATGATGACGCGACCGGCGGTCGGCCGCTCGAGCAGATTGACGCAGCGGATCAGGGTCGACTTGCCGGCGCCGGAAAGGCCAATGACGCCGTGAATCGTGCCTTTCGGCACCTGCAGGTCGATGTCCTTCAGCGCCTGCACGGCGCCGGGCCCGCTGCCGTAGGTTTTGGAAACGTTGTCCAGTGAGATCATTGGGCGTGTCGAAAGCGTCTGGCTGAGAGTCGGAAAAGCGGGGCGCCGTCTACCGCGCCGATAGGGCGCCAACGGCGTCAGACCCGCGTCGATGAGCGCAGTAGTATACGGATCTCGCCGGGTCGGAGCGACCGCGGGATGTCGCACGGCAAGCGCGCCGATTTCCTGGCAGGCATCATTTCCTGGCAGGCATCGCCAGCGTGCTAGAATTCTCGTTCTTGTTGCCCGCCGAGCGTGTCTGTCATCGGCGGCTAGCTATCCGTCCAGGCCAGGAGTGAGGTTCATGTTTACCGGGATCGTGCAGGATGTGGGTACCGTGATAGCGATCGAGGAGCGTGAGCAGTTGCACACCCACGTGGTGGTGATGTCGGCGGCGATGCGCGAAGGCCTGACGTTGGGGGCATCGGTATCCCATAACGGTTGCTGTCTGACGGTGACGGCGATCGACGAGGAAAACGTCAGTTTCGATCTGATGCGTGAAACGCTGCGGCTGACCAATCTGGGTGATCTCGGTGTCGGAGGCCGGGTCAACCTCGAGCGAGCCGCGCGCTTCGGCGACGAGATCGGCGGGCATGCGATGTCGGGCCATATCATGGGAATGGCCAAGCTGGTGGAAATCGACGAAGCGCCCAACAATCGGCGGCTGTGGTTCGAGCTACCGCAGGATCTGGCTCGCTTCGTGTTCGACAAGGGTTATATCGGTGTCGACGGCATCAGCTTGACGATCGGTGCGGTGGAAGCCGGGCGGTTTTGCGTCAATCTGATTCCGGAAACGCTGGTCAGAACGACCATCGGCGAACGAGTGCCGGGGGATCGCGTCAATCTGGAGATTGACCCGCAGACCCAGGCGATCGTCGAGACCGTGGAGCGGGTAATGGCGTCGCGCAGCTGATCGTCGAGGACAGGCCATTCCATGCCGGCCACGGCTCGCGCCATGGCCTCGGCTTGGGTAACATATGCGCCTTTGCGCCAAGAATCATCGTTGCAGGACTGACTGTTTACGGCGCGCCGTGTCCGGCCAATGGAGTTTCCCCTGATGAGTAGCAGTATCTACGGCGACTATATCAAGTCGGTCATTCGCACCGTGCCCGACTGGCCGCACGCTGGCGTCAACTTCCGCGACATCACGCCGCTGCTTCAGAACAGCGCCGCGTTTCGCAAGCTGATCGACAGCTTCGTGCATCGCTATCAGGAGCTCGAAGTCGATGCCATCGCCGCCATCGACGCGCGCGGCTTCATCGTCGGCGCACCGCTGGCCTACGAGCTGGGCTGCAGCTTCGTACCGGTTCGCAAGAAGGGTAAGCTTCCGTTTCGAACGATCAGCGAGACCTATACGCTCGAGTACGGGGAGTCGACGGTCGAACTCCATGCCGACGCGTTTCGCGAGCATGATCGCATCGTGCTGATCGACGATATCATCGCGACGGGCGGGACCATGCTGGCGGCGGCGTCGCTGATTCAACGCAGCGGCGGCCACATCGTCGAGACAGCGACCATCCTCGACCTGCCGGAACTGGGTGGCTCGGCCAAGATCCGCGAGGCCGGCTATAGCGTCTTCGCGGTCTGTAGCTTTACCGAAGACGAGTAAACGTCTCGGAGCCGTTATTCGAAAAGGCCTCCATTCGAAACGATAGAAGAGGCCTGCCGCCGCCATCTGCCGATGGCGGCCCGATCCACAGGTTGGATACGCCATGACCGCCAATCGTTATCAGCACCATTTCACCGTGTCCTGGGACCAGCTTCACCGCGATGTCCGGGCGTTGTGCCATCAGCTCGTCGAACGGGATTTCCAGGGGATCGTTGCGATCACCCGCGGTGGACTGATCCCGGCTGCGCTGATCGCCCGCGAGCTCGATATCCGCCTGATCGACACGGTCTGCATCAAGAGCTACGACGAACAATTCCAGGGCGACCTTGACGTGATGAAAGGCGTCGATCACGACGGTGACGGCTGGCTGCTGGTCGACGACCTGGTCGATACCGGCAAGACGGCGCGGGCCGTGCGCGAGATGCTGCCCAAGGCCCACTTCGTCACCGTCTATGCCAAGCCGGAGGGACGCCCGCTGGTCGACCAGTGCCTGACCGAAGTGGCTCAGGACTGCTGGATCCAGTTTCCCTGGGATCTCGGCCATGCCTACGTCGAGCCGCTGGTAGACCAGATGCGCTCACCCAAACCCTGACTGACGCGGAGCTCTTCGATGTCTCAGTCGCCGTTACCGGACAGCTGGAACGCCTATCTCGGCGATGAATTCAGCGCTCCCTACATGCTGAAACTGCGCGAGTTTCTGGCTGAAGAGAAGGCCGCGCACAAGGTCATCTATCCGCACTCGTCGCACTGGTTTCGCGCCTTCGAGCTGACGCCGCTGGATCAGGTCAAGGTGGTGATACTGGGGCAGGACCCTTATCACGGGCCCCATCAGGCCCACGGCCTCTGCTTTTCGGTGCGCCCTGGCGTGCCGACGCCACCCTCGTTGCAGAACATCTACAAGGAGCTGGCCACCGACGTCGCCACGACGCCGGTCAATCATGGCTTCCTCGAAAGTTGGGCCGAGCAGGGCGTGATGCTGTTGAACAGCGTCCTGACGGTGGAGCAGGGCAATGCCGGTTCTCACCGCAATCGCGGCTGGGAGACGTTCACCGATCGTGCGATTCAGGTGATCAACGAGCACTGCGACGGCGTGGTGTTTCTGCTGTGGGGCAGCTATGCCCAGAAGAAAGCGAGCTTCGTCGATCGCGGCAAGCATCTGGTCCTGCACGCGCCGCATCCCTCGCCCTTATCCGCTCATCGGGGGTTTTTCGGTACGCGCCACTTTTCCCAGGCCAATGCCTTTCTCGCCAATCGTGGGCTGACGCCGATCGAGTGGCAATTGCCGGCCAGCGTCGCCTGAATCCGGCTCCTCGCGTACAATATCGGCGTTTCCTCCATTATGACGAAGGCGCCGATCATGAGTGTGCATCCCATCTCCCATCCCCTGGTCAAACACAAGCTCGGACTGATGCGGGCGGCCGATATCAGCACCAAGAGCTTTCGTGAACTGGCTTGCGAAGTGGCCAAGCTGCTGACTTACGAAGCGACCCAGAATCTGGAGATGGAACCGGCGACGATCGAAGGCTGGGACGGCTCGCCGATCGATGTCGAGCAGATCAAGGGGAAGAAAGTCACCATCGTGCCGATTCTACGTGCCGGTCTGGGCATGCTAGATGGCGTCACCGACCTGATTCCCAGTGCGCGCATCAGCGTGGTGGGGCTCTATCGGAACGAAGAGACGCTGGAGCCGGTGCCCTATTTCGAGAAGTTTGTCAGCGACCTGGACGAGCGTCTGGCGATCGTCATCGACCCCATGCTGGCCACGGGCGGCTCGATGGTCGCGACGCTGGACATGCTCAAGGAGCGAGGCTGCCAGCAGATCAAGGTGATCGTGCTGGTGGCGGCGCCGGAAGGGATCGAGCGGGTGCAGCAGTCCTATCCCGATGTCGAGATCTACACCGCGGCCATCGACGAGCGACTCGACGAGAACGGCTACATCGTCCCGGGTCTGGGCGACGCCGGCGACAAGATCTTCGGCACGCGGTGATCGAACGTTCCGATGTGACGGGCGTACTGCTTGCCGGCGGTCGCGGGCGGCGCATGGGCGGCGTCGACAAGGGCTGGTTGTCTCTCGACGGGGAGCCGCTGGTCGAGCGTGCGCTGCGCCGGCTGGCGCCTCAGGTCGATCGGATCGTCATCAGTGCCAATCGCCACGTCGACGACTATCGACGCCTGGGCCATGCCGTCGCCACCGACTCGCTGCCTGACTATCCCGGCCCGCTGACCGGCCTTTCGAGTGCGTTGCCGCTCGTCTCCACGCCCTGGGTTCTGTTGACGCCGGTGGATATGCCTTGGCTGCCGTCCGATCTGGTACCTCGACTGTCGAGTTCGATGGGCGAGGCGGACGTCGTCGTCGCGCATGACGGACAGCGGCTCCAACCGCTGGTCGCATTGATCCGCAGTTCGCTTCACGAGGACCTGGCGGAATGGCTGGAGGCCGGCGGTGGCAAGGTGATCGGCTGGTATGATCGGCACCGTTGGTGTCGGGTCGAATTCTCCAACCGGGAGGCCGAGTTCACCAATCTCAACACCCCGCAGGAGCACGAGTGGGCGGACCGCGCGGGCAAAGCGCCAACCGGCTCATCAGGATGCGACAGAGAGACACGCCGATGAATCAGCCGGACGACGCTGCGCCCGGCAATGACAATCCGGGTGCTGTCATGCCTCATGACGTCATCCTTGCCAAAGGCTCGATTCCGCTGCTCGGCGTTGCTGCCTGGAGCGGTACCGGCAAGACGACGCTGCTGGAAGCCTTGCTGCCAGGGTTACGCCAGCGTGGTTGGCCGGCGGCGGTGATCAAGCACGCCCACCATGAATTCGACATCGATACGCCGGGTAAAGATAGCCACCGCCTGCGAGAGGCCGGTGCGGCGCCGATGGTCGTGGCCTCCGGACGGCGCTTCGCGCTGATGATGGAAACCCCCGGCCAGCAGGAACCAGACCTGCCGGCGCTGGTGGCGCAGGTCGCGGCCCTGAAACCCGCGTTGATTCTGGTCGAAGGGTTCAAGACGTGGCCGATTCCCAAGCTGGAACTGTATCGCGGCGATGATGGCCGACCGCTGCTGGCCGAGCACGATGCTTGGGTCGAAGCGGTAGCCTTCAAATCCGCGGACACACCGCCGCAGATTCTGGCGCGATTGCCGGCGAAAGTGGCCCGGCTCGAGCTGGACGATCGCGAGGCGATTCTCGACTGGATCGTCGATTGGGCGATCCGTGAGCAGGCCGAGCGAAATTGAACGATCCGCTCCGGAGTCGGCCTTTCTATCGATCTGTCATGATGTGTGCCATGTGAATGACAGGCATCAACGCGCCAGCCACACTACACTGTCCGTTTGATCTCACACGATTCGAAGCGAGGCGAAATCCGCATGACGCTCACGCATCTCAACGCGCGAGGCGAAGCGCATATGGTCGATGTCGCCGATAAACAGGAGACGCGACGTGAAGCGCGTGCCTGTGGTGCGATTCACATGCAGGCTGCGACATTGGCACTGCTGGCCGAAGGCGGACTGCCAAAGGGAGACGTCCTGGCGACTGCCCGAATTGCCGGCATCCAGGCCGCCAAGCGAACCCCCGAACTGATCCCGCTGTGTCATGCACTGGCACTATCGAAAGTCAGCGTCGAATTCAGGCTGGATACGTCGCAAAACTGCGTGCATGTCGAGGCGTTCTGTCGTCTCAATGGGCGCACGGGTGTCGAGATGGAAGCACTGACAGCGGTCTCGGTCGCGTGCCTGACGCTTTATGACATGTGCAAGGCGGTCGACAAGGGGATGACTATCGACGGCGTCCGCCTGGAAGAAAAACGCGGCGGACGCTCCGGTGACTGGTCGCGTGAATCAGCGCCTGAATCGGACGAGATTGCGGCATTCAATGAGGAGGCGTCATCCGTCGCGAACACCGTCACGATACACTTTCTCGCCGAGCTTCGGGAACGCTTCGCCATCGCCGAATTGACGCTGGATTGGGAGCAGATTCCGTCTCGCGATATCGCGGGCATCAAGCTGGCATTGATCGACCGGGATCCCAAATTCAAGGCATTGCTGCATCAGCGCGTTCTTTGCGCGCTCAATCAGGCCATGAGTCAGGATGATGCTCCGATAGCGCCGAGTGACGAAATCGCTTTCTTCCCGCCGGTCACCGGTGGTTGAACGGAGGGGACACATGACGATAGCGATAAGGGTTCAGCAGACGACTTTCGACGTTGGCGCTGAACAGCTCGCACTGACAGAGAGTCGTTGCGACATCGGCGCCGTGGTCAGTTTTACCGGATGGGTGCGCGACTTCAACGAGCGTCCCGACGTGACGGCGCTGACCCTGGAACACTTTCCGGGGATGACCGAGAAGGCGCTTCACGCGATAGCTCAGGAAGCCAGTGACCGCTGGTCGTTACAGGGCGTCACCATCATTCATCGCATTGGTCGTCTAGAGCCGGGAGAGGCCATCGTTCTCGCGATGGCGGCTAGCGCGCACCGTCACGCGGCTTTCGAGGCGTGTGACTTCATCATGGACACTTTGAAAACGCGGGCCCCTTTCTGGAAAAAGGAGCACACCGAGAGTGGCTCCTATTGGGTCTCGGAACGGCAAAGCGACCGCGAAGCTGCGGATCGCTGGGAGCATTCATGACCGCTTTGATCGACAAGTTTTCGCGTCAGGTTCGGTACGTACGAATTTCGGTCACCGACCGCTGTGATTTTCGCTGCGTTTACTGCATGAGCGAAGAGATGACATTCCTGCCGAGAGCCCAGGTCCTGACGCTCGAAGAGTTGCATCAGGTCGCGCGCGCTTTCACTGAGCTGGGCGTCGAAAAGATACGGCTCACCGGCGGCGAACCGCTGGTACGCAAGGGGATCGATAATCTGGTGGCTGACATCGGTGGCCTGCCGGGTCTGAAGGATTTTGCCATGACCACCAACGGGGCCAGCCTGCCCCGTTACGCACGGGCGCTGAAAGCGGGTGGCATGACTCGTCTCAATATCAGTCTGGATTCTCTCGATCCCGAACGGTTCAAGCGGCTGACCCGAACCGGAGATCTGGGCAAGGTCATAGACGGTATCCACGCCGCGCAGGACGCCGGCTTCGAACGTATCAAGCTCAACGCCGTCATTCTGCGTGGACGCAATGACGACGAAGTGCTGGATCTGGTCGACTTCGCCCGCACCGAGCAGTTGGATATCAGTTTCATCGAAGAAATGCCGTTGGGGGATGTCTCGGATCACTCGCGTGGAGAAACCTTTTACTCGAGCGATGACGTACAGTCCCGCATCGAGCCTCGCTACGCTCTCATGCCGTCGACGGAATCGACTCTGGGCCCGTCGCGCTACTTCCGCATGCCCGGCAGCGAGAGTCGTGTCGGCTTCATTTCTCCCCATAGCCACAATTTCTGCAGCACTTGCAATCGTGTGCGCGTCACGGTCGAGGGCAGGTTGTTGCTCTGCTTGGGTAACGAGCACTCGGTGGATCTGCGCGATACCTTGCGTCGCTATCCGGGCGAACTGGAACCTCTCAAGGAGCAGATTATCGAGGCGATGGATTTGAAGCCGGAGCGTCATCATTTCTCGACGGACGGAGACGTGCAAGTTGTTCGCTTCATGAATATGACGGGTGGTTGAAGCGCTTTAGCATTAACCCCGGGAAGTATTTGAATCAAAAAAGGCACNNGTGCCTTTTTTGATTTAATTTCTTGCCAAAAGGGGGGGTGAGAATATACTTTCAACAAAACATCCGGCCTAATGTCGTGTCGAAATCTAGCAAGGAGAGGACGATGTCCACCGAGTCTCTGGAACGCATCGCTCGTAATAAAAACGTTGCGCGTGCCGCTGCACGTCAACTGAGCATGGAGCAGTTACATAAGCTCTCCGAAGTCATCGTCGAAGTGATCGAACAGAAGCAGGAAGAAGATCACGAGCGTCTGAAGGAAGAGGCTGACAAGCAGAAGAAGCTGGCCGAAATCCGCGAGGCGATGAATAGCGCTGGATTGTCGATGGATGATCTGGTGGGAGAGCAGCCGCGCAAGCGTCGCGGCCGCCCGCCGAAGAATGCCAACAAAGGCTGAATCGGATCGCGATGTCCGGAACCTTATTCGCTATTGTCGCTAGCGGTAAGGTCATCCAGGTCAGACCGGGTGGGTGCTGGCCAGTCGAAAGAAGCGCGTTCGTTATACAACGGACGCGCTTTTTTCTATCGATGATTCAGCGAGAAGATACCGAGCGCACTTCATATTCCGGCTGAGGGTCCGCAGGCATCAACTGCAGGTGGATTTCCGGCAGCGTCGGCAGTCGTTCGTGCAACCACTCGCGTAGAGGGCCAAAGAGCTGCTGGCGCAGTTGTAATAGCGTTTCGGCTGGAATCATGTCGATTCGATCATCCAGCCAGTCGGCCAGCGCCTCTTCGTCGAGCGGTAGCGCAACTTCGCTATCCCACAGCAGTCGGCCGATGCGAGTCCAACCGGTTTCGGTCGGCAGCACGTTGAGCGCCAGCGACAATGTCATCGCATGCTGGCGGGCCGATACCGGCGACGCTCGTTCACCGGGTCGCATGCGTGAGGCGATCAACTGAGGTCGCAAATGATGCTGGTCTTTCATTACCAGCGTCTCGGATTCCAGCGCCAGCACGTTGCCGTTCTTGACCAATTGGGGGACATGGATGCCGAGCGCCGTGGCCAGTTCGCGATGCGCTTCCTGGTGTGTGGCTTCCCCATGAACCGGCAGCAGCATTTTCGGTTGCAGCCAGGCATAGAGTTGGCGCAGTTCCTCGCGAGCCGGGTGCCCAGAGGCATGGAGCGCGGGATCCGTGTGTTCGTCATGGATGTTGACGCCGATTCGCTTGAAGCCGGCCTTGAGGCGACCGATGAGTCGCTCGTTGCCGGGAATGGCGCGAGCCGAAAAGATCACGTCGTCCTGGGGCTGTAGATCGACGGCAGAGTGTCGGCCCTGCGCCATCCGCGATAGCGCCGAACGCGGCTCGCCCTGACTGCCGGTGGCGATGATCAGCACTTCCTCGGGTAGCAGATAACCCAGATCATGCGCCGGGACCCGAGGGGGAAAGTCGTCCAGATAGCCGAGCTGGAGCGCAATCGCCACCATGCGCTCCATCGAGCGGCCGAGCAGCGCGACTCGCCGCCCAGTGTGTTCCGCGATCTTCCCCAGCGCCTTGATCCGCGCGATGTTGCTGGCGAAGCAACTGACGATGACTCGCCCGCGACAATTCTCGATGACCGCTTCCAGCGCGCTGGCAGCTTCCGTTTCGCTGCGTGAATGCCCTTCGACATCGGCGTTGGTCGAATCGGCCACGACCAGGTCGACCGGCGCCAATGCCTTGAACTGGGCAGCGGAGAGCGGCGCGCCGATTAGCGGTCGCTCGTCCAGTTTCCAGTCGCCGGTGTGCAGTATGCGGTGGCGGGGCGTAATGATCGAGAGCGCGCAACTCTCCGGTATCGAGTGCGTTACCGGCAGGAAGGTTACCTCGAACGAACCGATGGCGACGCAGGCGCCGGGTTGAATCGGCTTGAGGGCATCGGTCCTGAGGCCCTGTTCGAGAAATTTGCTACGCAGCATTTCGATCGCGAACGGGGTGGCATAGACCGGGCAGTTCCAGCGCGGCCAGATCCAGGCGAGAGCGCCCAGATGATCCTCATGGCCGTGGGTGATGAAGACCGCCGAGGGCACCATGGCATTGGTCGCCAGATGTTCGATATCGGGAATCTGCAAAGGCTGATCCGGCAGGTCCTGGCGGATCATCATGCCGCAATCGACGCCAATCCAGTTGCCGTCATAGCCGTAGAGCGACAGGTTCATGCCGATTTCACCGCAGCCACCCAGGGGATGGAACAGCAGCGGTGGGTAAGAGCGGGGGCGTATCTGCGCGCGCGGACGGAACATCGGCATCCTTAAAAGGGTGAAATCTGGTTTCACTATAAGTCATGCCTTTCGGCCCGCTCAAACCTCGCGTTGCGCTGGCCGTCATCGAGGGATCGGGTACAATGCGGCCCGGCGAGGTGTCAGGCGGGCCACAGCGACGTTATACCCTGCACGTCTGTCAGGCGTTTATAGTCGGCGCGTCGTCCGGGATTGCGTTTCTGCGTCAGGCGGAGCGCCCTCGTTTTACCAAATGGTGTCGGCGATGCCTGTGGCCGCTTCCCGATTGCCGAGCCACTCGATGTGCATCGGGGTTTTATGGAGAGGTTTCACGGGAAGGTTTCATGGTGAGGTTTCATGATGTTTGGCCTATTCGAATGGTGGCCGTTTCGCGTCGAGCCCTGATCCTGTCACGCCTTTGATTTCGAGTTCCCTGATTTGAATTTCTCTGATTTGAATTTCTCTGATTTGAATTTCCCTGACTCGAGTTTTCTGGATTCGAGCCACCCAGCAGGAGTCGCGCGAGAGTTATGTCGCACCATTATCGTCTGATCGTCTCATGCCCCGATCGCGTCGGGATCGTCTCTCGCGTGGCAGGATTCATCGCGGCACAAAACGGTTCGATCATCGAAGCCAACCAGCATTCCGACCTGGACGTCGGACGCTTCTTCATGCGTTACGATATTCAGTCGGACACCTTGAGTGCCGAGGCCTTTCGGCAAGCGTTCGCGCCCATTGCCGAAGCGTTCGAGATGACCTGGCGGCTCACCGATTCCGCCCGCCGTCAGCGCGTGGTCATCATGGTCTCGCGAGAATCCCACTGTCTGGTCGATCTGCTCTATCGCTGGTCGGTCGGGGAGCTCGACTGCGATATTCCCTGCGTGATCTCCAACCATGAGGCGTTACGCTCGCTGGTGGAGTGGTACGGGATAGCGTTTCATCACGTCCCGGTGGATCCCGACGACAAGGCTCCCGCTTTTGCCGAGACCGAACGTCTGATCGAAGCCGCGCAGGCCGATAGCGTGGTACTCGCCCGGTACATGCAGATCCTGCCACCCGATATCTGCCAGCGCTATGCGGGCCGGGTAATCAATATCCATCACAGCTTCCTGCCGTCCTTCGCCGGCGCCAAGCCGTATCACCAGGCGTTCGAGCGCGGCGTCAAGCTGATTGGTGCCACCTGTCACTTCGTCACCGAGGATCTGGACGCCGGGCCGATCATCGAGCAGGACATCCAGCGTGTGTCGCACTGCCATACACCCCAGGATCTGGTGCGCCTGGGCCGCGACGTGGAAAAGGCCGTGCTCGCCCGCGGCTTGCGCTGGCACCTGCAGGATCGGGTGCTCATTCAGGGTAACAAGACCGTGGTTTTCTCCTGACCCCGCTAGCGCCGAAAACAGGTAGCCAGACGCGAGGAGACGAG
Organism: Salinicola halophyticus; assembly: GCF_003206695.1. GTDB lineage: Bacteria > Pseudomonadota > Gammaproteobacteria > Pseudomonadales > Halomonadaceae > Salinicola > Salinicola halophyticus. Next base: position 136,090 of record NZ_PZJN01000003.1, read on the forward strand.
TGGCGGCTGACTGCGAGGCGGGCTGCGAGTTGGCCGTGAAAGACGCGAGGCGATAACGCTCAGGCCGCGCCCGTCGGGTCGATGTCCTCGAACAGCGTCAGCTGACGTTGATCCTGCTCCGGCAGCAGGCGCACGCCGACGCCCAACAGTCTGACCGGCCGTTCCCCGCGATGCCAGGCGCTCTCGAGCAGTTCGTGAAATCGCGCGTCGATGATCCCGCTGGCGCCGGTTTCCTGGGTGGTGCTGGCGAAGTCGTTGAAGCGTACCTTGATGAACTGCTTGTTGATGGCGGGATCCCCGTGCCGTGCCAGGCGTTCGTGCAGTTTCTCGATCAGCGGTATCAGCGCCTGATGGCAACTGGCCAGCGCGGGCAGATCGCGATCATAGGTGGTTTCGACGCTGACTGACTTGCGTTCACGAGAGACATTGACCGGTCGCTCGTCGATACCCTGGGCCAGTTCGTGAAGCCGCTGTCCGAACTTGCCGAACTGATCGAGTAACCGGTCCAGTGGCTGGGCGCGTAGATCGGCGCAGTTGGCGATGCCCAGCGAGTCGAGCTTGGCGGCGGTGGCCGGCCCGACGCCGTGAAGTTTCTTGACCGGCAGGTCGGTGATGAAGGACTCCGTCTGGTCGGGGGGAATCACGAACAGACCGTCGGGTTTGTCCCAGTCGCTGGCGATCTTGGCAAGAAACTTGTTGGGCGCGACTCCGACCGAAATCACGATGCCGGTTCTCGCCAACGCTTCCTGCTTCAGCCACTGGGCCATCCAGGTAGCACTGCCTTGAAATCGGGTGACCTCGGTGACGTCGAGGTAGGCCTCGTCGAGAGACAGCGGTTCGACCCACGGTGTCAGTTCATGGAAGATGGCCTGAATCTGCTGCGAGACATCTCGATACTTGTTGAAGTCCGGCGGAAGAATTTTCAGCTGAGGGCAGAGTCGCAATGCTCTGGCCGTGGGCATGGCCGAATGCACGCCGTAGTGTCGAGCGGGATAGTTGCAGGTCGCGACAACACCACGACGATCGGCGCTGCCGCCGATCGCCAGAGGGACTTCCTTCAGCGCGGGATCGTCGCGCATTTCGACAGCGGCGTAGAAACAGTCGCAGTCGGCGTGCAGAATCTTGCGCATGTCGCTAGAAAAGCGCGATCAATGCAGGCCGGCGCCGTTGCCGCCACGGATGACGCCGACGCCAAGCCCTTCGATTTCGAGATGCTGATGCTCGAGGTCGATCACGATCGGTTCGAAGTCGGGATTCTCGGCGAGCAGCGTGACGCGGCGCCCTTCACGCTGGAAGCGTTTGACGGTGACATCGTCCTCGAGCCTTGCGACGACGATCTGGCCGTTGCGAATCTGCTGAGTACGGTGAACGGCGAGCAGGTCGCCATCGAAAATACCGGCGTCTTTCATGGAGAGACCGCGAACTCTCAGCAGATAGTCCGCGCTCGGCGAGAAATAGTCAGCCGGTAGCGGGCAGTAGCGATCGATATGTTCGGTGGCGAGCATCGGGCTACCGGCGGCTACGCTCCCGATGATCGGCAGGCCGAGGGGGGAAGCCTCCTCCGGTTCGGGCTCGACGGCACTCGCCGGCAGACGAATGCCGCGGGAGGTGCCCGGGATCATCCGAATCACGCCTTTGCGATCCAGTGCGCGCAGATGCTCTTCCGCGGCATTGGGGGACCGAAATCCCAGTGCGCGGGCGATTTCGGCGCGCGTCGGTGGGTAACCGAATTCGCTCATTGTCTTGACGATAAAGTCATAGACATTCTGCTGCCGTGCGGTGAGGGGTCTCGCCATCGGTCTCTCCCTTGCCCGTGTCGCTATGTCAGTCAGGCGTGTGCGGGCCTGTTGAATTGCCAGGCATGTGCGGGCCTGTCGAATTGCCAGGCATGTACTGGCCTGTTGAATCGCCAGGCGTTTCGAACCTGGCATGCGACCAGGCGTGTTCATGTATACAGCCTGGAATTGTATCCAGTCATCCTCGATGAGGGAAGGGGCTTTATGGCTCCAGACTGGACCTGGCGATGGGCTGGCCGAATGCCTGATTGTGCGGGCTGTCCCCGAATGATTAGAATCATGACCGTTCTAAGTCGTTGTTCTCAGGCGCGAGGTATGAGATGGCTCCACCCGATACCGTTACTCGCATTCTCGATACGGCGGAGATCCTGTTCGCCGAGAAGGGTTTCGCCGAAACCTCGCTGCGCAACATCACTACCCGGGCCAAGGTGAACCTGGCTGCGGTGAACTACCATTTCGGATCCAAGAAGTCGCTGATCCAGGCGGTATTCGCCCGCTACCTCGATCCGTTCGCGGCGCGTCTCAATACGGCGCTCGATGAACTGGAGTCCCGCTATCGAGGTAAGCAGATCCCGCTCGAGGTCCTGCTCGAGCAGCTTGCCACCAGCGTTCTGGAGGTGCCCGCCGAGCGCAATAGCCTCAAGATATTCATGAAGCTGCTCGGGCTCGCCTATACCCAGGCTCAGGGGCACCTGCGGCGTTATATTCAGGAGCACTACGGCGAAACCTTTCATCGCTTCGTCGAGTGCCTGCGCCTGGCAACGCCGGATTTACCGGACGTCGAGCGATTCTGGCGGCTGCATTTCATGCTGGGCACGGTGGTCTTCACGCTCTCCGGCCTGGATGCGCTGCGCGATATCGCCGACAACGAATATCAGGATCATATGACGGTACGCGAGCTGATCCGGCATCTGCGCCCGGTGGTGGTTGCCGGCATGCAGGCGCCGCTCCCCGCTGCGCTGGAGACGCACGCACCGCTGGCCGATTGAAGCGATAGAACCGACGCCACAAGGCGGATGCCATAGGGCGCCAGAACAGGACGTCAGAACAGGGCGTCGAAACAGGGCGTCGAAACAGGGCGTCAGTACAGGGCGTCGGAATCGCGTGTCCGGATGGCCTTGCGTCACGCTGCCTCTGTCATGCGTCTTCGGTGTCGTCTAGAATCGGGCGCTCAATGGTCTCAGGTGTTTGCTATGACTCAACCTCTCGGTCCGGTCATGCTGGATGTGGAAGGCACGCGGTTGCGTGATGAGGAGCGCCAGTTGATCTCCCGCCCGGAGGTCGGTGGCGTCTTGCTGTTTGCCAGAAATACGCCGGATGTCGCCACCACCCAGGCGCTGATCGGCCAGATTCGCGAATGTCGTCCCGATATCCTGGTGGCCGTCGATCAGGAAGGTGGCCGCGTACAGCGCCTGAAGGATGGCGTGACGCAGATACCGGCCATGGCGACGCTGGGTCGTCAGTTCGCCGAGTCTCCCGAAGCCGCTCTGACGCTGACGCAGGATACCGGTTGGCTGCTGGGCATGGAGATGGCGGCCTGCGGTTTCGATCTGACCTTTGCCCCGGTTCTCGACCTCGATGACGATCAGTCGCCGGCGATCGGCTCTCGCAGCTTTTCGCCGGATCCCGAAGTGGTGAGCGCGCTGGCTGGCGCTTTCGTCGATGGGCTGCACGAATCGGGCCTGGTCGCGATCGGCAAGCATTTCCCGGGTCACGGTGGGGCGCGTCAGGATTCTCATTTCAAGATCGCCGAAGATCCACGGCCGTTGGCCGCTCTGCGAGAGCATGACCTGATCCCGTTCGCTCGGCTGGCAGGCAAGCTCGACGGGATCATGCCGGCGCACGTCATTTATTCCGCCTTCGACGATCGCCCGGCCGGCTTCTCCCCTAGCTGGCTGGGCATGCTGCGCGAAGAGCTGGGTTTCAAGGGCGCGATCTTCTCGGATGATTTGACGATGGCCGCGGCCCACACCGCCGGAACGCCGGGTGAACGCGCCGAGGCGGCCTGGAATGCCGGTTGCGATATGGCGGTGATCTGCAATGCCCCCGCCGATGCCCGCGCGGTGGTCGCTGCCTGCGAAGGGCGTCAGGCCCAGCGCATTGCCAAGCTACGCTATGCCCGCGCTCGTCCCAGCCTGGAGTCACTGGCGGCCATCTCCCGCTGGCGGCGTACCCATGCTCGTCTCAATGCGCTCAATGAGTCCGAATGAGCGATAGCGCTACGATATTTTCCACGGTGGCAGTGTCCTGCTCTGCCGCCGCGTTTTTCCTGGTGAATGGTAAACAATGACTGATACTCCACCGATCGATGCCTTGAGTTCGATGCAGGATGTGATGGACAACGCGGACTGCCTGATCGACCAGGTTCAGGTCGAGCAGGCGCTGGATCGCATGGCGGCCGATATCACCCGCGAACTGGGCGACAAGCTCCCCGTCTTCTACTGCGTCATGAACGGCGGGCTGATTACCACCGGACACTTGCTGACCCGGCTTGGATTCCCGCTAGAAGTCGACTATCTCCACGCCACGCGATATCGCGGCGGCATTCGCGGCGGCGAACTGTTCTGGCGCGTCTCGCCGGAGGTGCCGATGGCTGGCCGTCATGTGGTCATCGTCGATGACATCCTCGATGAAGGGGCGACGCTCGCCGCGATACTCGACTACTGCCGACAGGCCGGCGCTGCCAGCATTTCGACGGCGGTACTGGTCGACAAGCGTCACGACCGCAAGACCACGCCGGACCTCAAGGCCGACTACTGCGGGCTGGAAGTCGTCGACCGCTACGTGTTCGGTTTCGGCATGGACTACAAGGGTTACTGGCGCAACGCGCCGGGGATCTTTGCCCCTAAAGGTCTATGAGACGACGCTGTTAGTGTCTTACGGCTCGGCCCGTGCATGAGTCTCTTCTTCAGCCCGCTCAACGCGGGCTGAAGCGTCTCTGCAGCCCGGATTCGTTGATCATCCGGGTCGAGATCTCCTCGATCGAAAAGCGAGTCGTGTCGATGTAGGAGATATTGTGACGGCGGTAGAGCGCTTCGGCCTGGCCGATCTCCTGCATGCACTGGTCCATCGAGCAGTAGCGGCTATCGGGCCGTCGCTCGGTGCGAATGGCCGCCAGCCTGCGAGCATCGATGGTCAATCCGAACAGCTTGTGGCGATGCTTGGCCAGAGAGGGGGGGAGGTTGAGAATCCCGTTCTCATCGAGATCGTCTTCGGTCAGCGGATAGTTGGCCGCGCGAATGCCGAACTGCAGCGCCAGATAGAGCGAGGTGGGCGTCTTACCGCACCGCGAGACGCCGATCAGGATGACGTCCGCTTCCTGGTACTGATGCGTCCTCGCCCCATCGTCGTTATCGAGGGCGAAGTTGACCGCCTCGATCCGATGCATATAGACATCGTCGCGGCCGATGGCGTGGGTGCGGCCGACGGTATAGGTGGAATGCGTTTCCAGTTCCTCTTCCAGCGGCGCGAGAAAGGTGGAGAAGATATCCACCTTGAACGCCGATGCCTCGGCGACGATATTGCGGATCGCTTGATCGACGATGGTGTCGATGACGATCGGACGGATGCCGTCGCGTTCGGCGGTCGCTTCGATGATGCCGACCAGCGAGCGGGCCTTGTCGAGGGTGTCGATATAGGGCTTGGTCACCTGAATGAATTCGGTGTTTTCGAACTGCGAAAGCAGGCTGCGGCCGAGGGTCTCCGCGGTGATGCCGGTGCCGTCGGAGATGAAGAAAGCGGTGCGGGGCATGGCGTTCATCCAAGTGTGGCGATCAACCATTGTCGGCCCAAAATCCCCGCGCGAGCAACTCGTTGCCGTCGAGCAACGGCAACGGCAGCCGGTGACTACAGGAATGCTGCCAATCCCCGGATTCCTGTAGAAATACTCCAAACTCTACGCCCTTAAACTTCTGGCTAAGCCTATGGCCGCCTGTTAGCTTCTGGCTCCATCACGGTGCAGCGGATCGCGCCATTTTCAGTGGACCACGTTCAATGAACCACGCCCGATGAGCCATGCTCAATGAGCGTTGTTCGATGTACCGCGATCGGATGCGATCATCAGCGACGAACAGTGGCCAGTCGAGACGACCAGGAGATGACTTTGGAACCCTTCATCATTACCTTCGAGCAACTGGGAATGTCCGACGTCGAACGCGTCGGGGGCAAGAACGCCTCACTCGGGGAGATGATCTCCAACCTGGCGGACGCTGGCGTTACCGTCCCGGGCGGCTTTGCCACCACGGCCCACGCCTATCGCGAGTTTCTCGCTCATGACGGGCTGAACGATCGAATCAATGCCGAGCTTTCCCGGCTCGACGTCGATGACACCGAGATGCTGGCCAAGGTGGGCGAGAAAGTTCGTCAGTGGGTGATCGACACGCCGCTACCCCCGGCTTTCGAACAGGCGCTGGCAGACGCTTATCAGACGCTGCAGACCAGGCATCCCCAGCTCAAGGTGGCGGTTCGGTCGTCGGCCACCGCCGAAGATCTGCCCGACGCCTCGTTCGCCGGCCAGCAGGAAACCTTTCTCAATATCGACGGCTTCGACAACGTCAAACGGGCGGTTCACGAAGTCTTCGCCTCGCTGTTCAACGATCGCGCCATCTCTTATCGCGTTCACCGCGGCTATGCCCACGAGAACGTCGCACTGTCGGCCGGGATCCAGAAGATGGTCCGCTCCGAGACGGCGGCAGCCGGCGTGATGTTCACGCTCGACACCGAATCCGGCTATCGCGATGCGGTATTCGTCACCGGCGCCTGGGGTCTGGGCGAGACGGTGGTGCAGGGCGCGGTCAACCCGGACGAGTTCTACGTCCACAAGCCGACGCTGGCTGCCGGCCGACCGGCCGTACTGCGCCGCACGCTGGGATCCAAGCGGCTCAAGATGGTCTATACCGACGATACGGCCGCGGGTCGCTCGGTCAAGACCGTCGACGTCGCGCATGCGGATCGCCAGCGTTTCTGCTTGAGCGATGACGACGTCATGGAGCTGGCGCGCCAGGCGGTGACCATCGAAAAGCACTACGGTCGTCCGATGGACATCGAGTGGGCGCGTGACGGTGACGACGGCAAGCTCTATATCGTCCAGGCGCGGCCGGAGACGGTTGTATCCAATCAGCAGGTTGGCACGCTGGAACGGTTCACGCTCAAGAGCAAGAGCCGCGTGCTGGTCGAAGGCCGTGCCATCGGTCAGCGCATCGGCCAGGGCAAGGTCAAGCTAGTGGCATCGCCGGAAGAGATGCACAAGGTGCAGCCCGGCGACGTGCTGGTCACCGACATGACCGACCCTGACTGGGAGCCGATCATGAAGCGCGCATCGGCCATCGTTACCAATCGCGGCGGCCGTACCTGCCATGCGGCGATCATCGCCCGCGAACTGGGCATTCCGGCGGTGGTCGGCTGTGGCGATGCCACCGAGTTGCTGCAGGACGACGTCGAGGTGACGGTCTCCTGCGCCGAGGGCGACACGGGGCACGTCTATCAGGGCAAGCTCGAGTACGATTGCCAGACCACCAGCGTCGACGGCATGCCGGAGATCCCGTTCAAGATCATGATGAACGTGGGCAACCCGGACCGGGCCTTCGCTTTCGCGGGACTGCCCAATGAGGGGATCGGTCTGGCGCGCCTGGAGTTCATCATCAATCGCATGATCGGGGTACATCCGCGCGCGTTGATGGATTACGACAAGCTCTCGCCTGACCTCAAGCAGACCATCGACCTGCGCACCGCCGGCTACGCCGACCCGGTTAGTTTCTATGTCGACCGTCTGGTCGAGGGGATTTCCACGCTGGCCGCGGCGTTCTATCCCAAGCGCGTGATCGTGCGGCTGTCGGACTTCAAGTCCAACGAATACGAAAACCTGATCGGCGGCAAGCTCTACGAGCCGGGCGAAGAGAACCCGATGTTGGGTTTCCGCGGCGCATCCCGCTATATCTCGGACGATTTTCGCGCCTGCTTCGAGCTGGAATGTCGAGCACTGAAGCGTGTTCGCGACGAGATGGGGCTCACCAACGTCGAGATCATGGTGCCGTTCGTGCGCACGCCCGCCGAGGGCAAGGCCGTCGTCGATCTGCTCGAGGCCAACGGCCTCAAGCGCGGCGCCTCTTCATCTCCCGAAGATCAGGGTCTGAAGGTCATCATGATGTGCGAGCTGCCATCCAACGCGCTGCTGGCGGATGAGTTTCTCGAGCACTTCGATGGCTTCTCCATCGGTTCCAACGATTTGACCCAGTTGACGCTGGGGCTGGATCGGGATTCCGCGATCATCGCGCACCTGTTCGACGAACGGGATCCGGCGGTCAAGAAGCTCTTGTCGATGGCGATTCAGGCTTGCAAGGCGCAGGGCAAGTACGTGGGCATCTGCGGTCAGGGGCCTTCCGACCATCCGGAGCTGGCCAAGTGGCTGATGGAGCAGGGGATCGACTCCGTCTCCCTGAATCCGGATGCGGTGCTCGAAACCTGGTTCATGCTGGCGGGCGAAACGCTGGGCTAAGTTTGGCGGCGGAATCACCGAGCCGGCGCGATATCCTCGCGCCGGCTTTTTTGTGTGCGGATATGCCAAGCCGACCGGCAGTCAGGCCGCGAGCCGCTTTGCCTCAGGACCGTAGCCAGTTGCGCAGCTTCACCAGCAACAGTTCGCCATCCGACATCTCGCGTCGCTCGGCGAGGATGCTGGTCAGCGCCTCGGGCCGATCGGTAATGATGTTATCGACACCCATGTCGATATAGCGTGACATGTCGCCAATGCCGTTGACGGTCCACACCGCGACACTTCGGCCGGTGCCGTGGATGGTCCGTAACAGGCTCGGTGTCGCCTGGGTGTGGCGCAGGCCGATGATGTCGGCATCGGTGGTATTGAGCGCACCGGGAAGCACGAACTGCATGAACAGCGTGGTGCGCATATCGGAGTCGATCGCTTTGACCCTTTCGATGATGTCCGGCGAAAGCGAAGCGATGACGGCATGCTCGCCCATGTGGCTGGCCTTCAACTGCGCAATGACCTTGCGCGTCAGTTCCTCGGCGTTGCCGTGGGCAGGCTTGAGCTCGACGTAGAGACCGATGCGGCCCTGGGCGTTGTCGAGCACCAGCTGAAAGGTGGGGATGCGTTCGCCGATGAAGGCGTCGCCGAAGTAGGAGCCCACATCGACCCGTTCGATCTCCTCGAGCGTCATGTCGCTGATGTTGCGATCGACCCCGGTCAGCCGACTCAGATTGTTGTCGTGCGAGACCACCACCTGACGATCGCTGCTCAGACGCACATCCAGCTCGAGATAGTCCGCTCCGTCGGCGATGGCCTGATTCATCGATGCCATCGTGTTTTCCGGTGCCACCAGCGAGCTGCCGCGATGCGCGGTGATGGTGACGTGATCGTTGATCTCGAACCCATGCAGTATCCAGCCCGCCTGGCCCAGGGCAAACACCAGCAGCAGGATCTCTGCGCCCCAGGCGATGACCCCGGTGCGCCGCGGCGTGGAAGACTGACGGAATACCGTCGCTCGACCGGTAGCGCGATGGTAAAGCGTGATCACCAGCATGCTGTTGGCGGCGATGCCCAGAAAGGTGAGGGCGATCGTGGCGACGATATAGAACGCCAAGTAGGCCAGCATCGCGGGGACCAGCACGCTGTTGCGTTCGGGCAGGTTGCCGAGCAGGATGCCGCCCAGGGTATTGAACCCGACGCTGAAGACGATCGGAATGGCAGCCACGACCAGAGCGATGCCGACGACCATCAGCGCCATCCGTAGACGCCGTCCCTGGGTCAGTTCGCGGCTGCGGCGCAGCGCGGCAATCGGCTTGAGGCCGTCGAGCATCATGGCGGGCAGTGCCAGAAACCAGCGGAAGTAGAGCTTGGCGCTGAGCAGCACCAGGATCAGCAAGATGGGCGCGGCGAAGGCCAGAAATTCCCACAGTACCGGCGGCTTGAGATGAATCAGGATGTAGGGTTCGATATCGCCGAGCATGGCGCCGTACAAATGGGCCAGGCCGATGGCGAAGGGTGCCGCCAGCAACAAGTGGCTGCCGACCTGCAGAAACGTCAGGGTCACCAGCGCCGGAAAGCGTTTTAGCACATGCCAGAGCGACCCCATCGCCACCCGATAGCGGTTGCCGGCCGGACTCGAGACCACCAGCATCATGCCGGCCTGCTGCAGGAAGATCACCAGAAAGCTGAGCACGATGGCCGTCAGCAGCCAGATCAAGCCCCAGGGGGAAAGCGCCACGTCCGCGATCTGGTTATTGCTGAGTACCGGACGGCCGATGCGCTGAAGCAGGCCGGAGAGCGTGTTGGCCGATAGCGGCACCCAGACTGCCGATGCCAGCAACGTGAAGAAGAGATGGAAAGCGACCAGAGAGCGTAGATGGGCGCGGATCTGGCGGGCGATGTCTTGAATCAGCGAGCGAGGAGCTAACATGGCGTCGAGGCGGCGTTCCTTCCTGGATCGAGTGGGCTCGGCGATGATGGCGGCGAGAAAGCGTGTGTCTGTAATGTTGTCGTCAAACCGTTATCAGTTTTGTCGTCAAACCGTCATCTTTGCAAGTTCAGCCGCCGACAGACGAAAAGGTCGCCCAAGGGCGACCGGAAGACGACATGAATGGAATGGCGATAATGCGCTCTTGAAGACGTTTCGGAGCTTGCTTTCAGGGCGAGCGACGCTCAGAACATCCAGCCGACAGAGGCGGTGAAAGAGTCGACCTGGTAATCGCTGTCGAAGTCGTAGCGCTCGTATTCGGCGCGGACCAGCAGTGGACGAAAGTTGAGCTGAGCGCCCGCCCCGTAAACGGGGTCGATGCCATCATTGTCGTCCATATGGGCCGAGGCACTGTCGAGATGACCGGTGACATCGGTTTTCCATTTGGCCATGCCAGCCTTGGCGAAGAGTTCGAGCCAGTCGGTCACCGGCAGCTTGCCGACGAGACTCAGGCCGTAGGCCTGACTTTCCAGATCGGCGCTCGATCCATCATTGCCCTCGAGCCGGGTCTTGCCGAGATCGGCGTAGAAGGCCTCGGTGGCGAAATAACGGTTGTACTCGTAACCGACGAACGCCTTGTAGACATTGTCATCATCGTCGTCGATATCGAAATCGTCGCTACCGGATTCGATGAAGTCGCCGACATCACCGTCATCATTCTTCAGCGAGCTGAAGCCGGTTCCCACGCCGAGATAAAGGCCGTCGGCATTGGCCGCCTGCGCCGTGGGCGCGACCAGAAGCAGCGGTGCTGCCAGAAACATAGGGCAGAGGGCGGCCGGCAAAGCCAGCCAGGCTTGGATCTTCATCGTTGATCTCCTGATTCGAGTCCGGGTGGACTTCCCGGAACCGTGTCCTGTCGTGTCGCCACGATGGCAGACGCATCCGTGAGAATAATGAACAGCGTTTGACTATTCAACGAGGCTCGCGTCGGTTCGTGAGGCAAACCAGCGTTCGAGTCGATGTCCGAGCCCCTCGCTGGATGACGGCCGACATAACCGGCATAAAAAAACGCCCCGCATTGGCGGGGCGTTTCGGTGACCTCTTCATGAAGCTGCGAGCATCGGAAGAGTCGTATCAGGCTTCCTGGGCGGCCGGAATGATCGTTGCGGCCGCTTTCTGGAAATCCTCTATCTCATGGAAGTTCATGTAGCGGTAGATTTCTCCCGCCATGGCATTGAACTCGCCCATGGTAGCTTTGTATTCCTCGACCGTGGGCAGGCGGCCTTCTACGGCAGCGATCGCCGCGAGCTCTGCCGAAGCCAAATAGACGTCGGCGCCGTCGCCCAGACGGTTGGGGAAGTTACGTGTGGAAGTGGACACCACGGTCGATTTCGGCGCCACGCGGGCCTGGTTGCCCATGCATAAGGAGCAGCCAGGCATTTCCATGCGCGCGCCAGCCTTGCCGTAGATACCGTAGTACCCTTCCTCGGTCAACTGATGTTGATCCATCTTGGTCGGCGGTGCAAGCCACAGGCGCGTTTTCAGGCTACCGGCGGGCTGCTTCTCGAGCAATTTACCGGCGGCGCGGAAGTGGCCGATGTTGGTCATGCAGGAGCCGATGAACACTTCGTCGATCTTCTGACCGGCGACGTCGGAGAGCAGACGAGCATCATCCGGGTCGTTGGGGGCGCACAGCACCGGCTGGTCGATTTCGGCCAGATCGATTTCGATGATGGTGGCGTATTCGGCATCGGCGTCGGCGCGCATCAGACTCGGGTTTGCCAGCCAGGCTTCCATCGCTTCGATGCGGCGCTCCAGCGTGCGGCGATCGCCGTAGCCGGCGCTGATCATCCACTTCAACAGCGTGACGTTGGAGTTCAGGTACTCGGTGACGCGCTCTTCGCCCAGCGTGATGGTACAGCCGGCGGCGCTACGCTCGGCGGAGGCGTCGGAAAGCTCGAACGCCTGCTCGGCGGTGAGATCCTCGAGGCCCTCGATTTCCAGAATGCGACCGGAGAAGATATTCTTTTTGCCGGACTTGGCGACCGTCAGGTGGCCCTGCTGAATCGCGTAGTAGGGAATCGCGTGGACCAGATCGCGCAGGGTGATGCCGGGCTGGCGCTCGCCCTTGAAGCGGACCAGCACGGATTCCGGCATGTCCAGCGGCATGACGCCGGTGGCTGCTGCGAAGGCGACCAGACCCGAACCCGCCGGGAACGAGATGCCCATGGGGAAGCGGGTATGGGAGTCACCGCCGGTGCCGACCGTGTCCGGCAGCAGCATGCGGTTGAGCCAGGAGTGGATGATGCCGTCGCCCGGACGCAGCGAGACGCCACCTCGATTCATGATGAAGTCGGGCAGCGTGTGGTGGGTCTCGACGTCGACCGGCTTGGGGTAGGCGGCGGTGTGGCAGAACGACTGCATCACCAGGTCGGCCTGGAAGCCGAGACACGCCAGATCCTTGAGCTCGTCGCGGGTCATCGGCCCGGTGGTGTCCTGGGAGCCGACCGTGGTCATCTTCGGCTCGCAGTACATGCCGGGGCGCACGCCATTCATGCCGCAGGCCTTACCGACCATCTTCTGAGCCAGAGTAAAGCCTTTGCCGGTATCGACCGGCTGCTCCGGCAGACGGAAGATAGCCGATGCCGGTAGACCGAGTTCGTTGCGCGCTTTTTCGGTGAGACCGCGACCGATGATCAGCGGGATACGGCCGCCGGCGCGCACTTCATCGAGGATGACCTGAGTCTTGAGTTCGAAGGTGGAGACCACTTCGGCACTGTCGTGACGAGTCACCTTGCCTTCATAGGGGTAAACGTCGATGACGTCGCCCATGTCCAACTGCTCGACGTCCATCTCGATCGGCAGGGCGCCGGCGTCTTCCATGGTGTTGAAGAAGATCGGGGCGATCTTGCCGCCGAAGCAGAAGCCGCCGGCACGCTTGTTGGGCACGTAGGGGATGTCGTCACCGAAGAACCACAGCACCGAGTTGGTGGCAGACTTGCGCGACGACCCCGTGCCGACCACGTCACCGACGTAGGCGACCGGAAAGCCCTTGGCCTTGACCGCGTCGATCTGCGTCATGGGGCCCTTGGCGCCAGCGACTTCGGGCTCGATGCCGTCGCGTGCATTCTTGAGCATGGCGTTCGCGTGCAGCGGAATGTCGGGGCGCGACCAGGCATCCGGTGCCGGCGAGAGATCGTCGGTATTGGTTTCGCCCGGCACCTTGAACACCGCGATGCTGATCTTCTCGGGCAGAGCCGGCTTGGCCAGGAACCACTCGGCGTCGGCCCAGGATTCCAGCACGCTCTGCGCCACGGCGTTGCCATTTTTGGCGCGTTCCGCGACATCGTGAAAGGCATCGAACATCAACAGGGTGTGCTTGAGCTGCTCTCCGGCTTCCTGGGCCAACTCATTGTCGTCGAGCAGTTCGACCAGCGTGGCGATGTTGTAGCCACCCTGCATGGTGCCCAGCAGCTTGACCGCGTGAATCTTGTCGATCAGCGGGGAATTCGCCTCGCCCTTGACGATGGCGGTAAGGAACCCGGCCTTGACGTAGGCGGCCTCGTCGACGCCCGGCGGCACGCGGTCGGTAATCAGTTCGAGCAGAAATGCTTCTTCGCCGGCCGGGGGCTGCTTCAACAGCTCGATCAGTTGGGCGGCCATTTCGGCATTCAACGGTTTCGGTGGCACGCCTTCCAGGGCGCGCTCCTCGACATGTTGGCGGTAAGCTTCAAGCACGGGGAGATCCTCATCGAGTGTTGGAGCCCGCATGAGCGATACGGTACAGGCGCCACTACATGGTTACCTGCTGGTCGGCCATCAGTCGGCGGAGACAGTTCGGTTGCCATGAGCGGGTTCGGCTGCCATGGATCGGCTGCGGTGGGCGCCGCGGAGTCTACGACAAACTGTCGACAATGTTAAGGAGCGGCGACTTGAAGCGCTTTATTCCTCCGAGTAAATGACACCAATGTCTTAAAATTGGGTATCGCAGTCTGTCAGGGCAGGCGCTACCATGACGGTGATTCGTCGAGTCCACTGTGATTCAACGCATTGGGCCAGGCATCGGAGCGGCCGAGTAAGCTGCCGTCATGACGCCAGTGGCAGTGTCCTTCTTCACGGCATTTCGCGTTCTCGACGGATCGCTTCCTCGGCGTCAGTCGTAATGACTCTCGACGTCTCTCGTACCCACTTTCCAGTCGATCGACTGCCCGTCGATCGCTGAACGTCAATGACTATCGGACGAATGACTGCCAATACCGAAACCGTGACCGACGACTTGTTGCCTGCCGAACTGCTGGCGTTTTTGCCGTGCGATACACCGCAGCGCTGGATAGAGGCGGCGCTGGAGAATCCAGCGCTGCTGCTGATCGATCACGCGCAGTGTGAGAAGAAGGCCGCGTCGACGGCGATGAGTCTGATGTTTCGTTACGTCGACCGCCCCGAGCTGCTGACCAAGATGTCGCAGCTGGCGCGGGAGGAGCTGCTTCATTTCGAACAGGTGGTCGGGTTGATGCAGGAGCGCGGGATCGATTACTCGCATATCCCGGCCTCTCGTTACGCTGAAGGGTTGCGAGAGCACGTGGCCCGCGAAGAGCCGCAGCGATTGATCGACATCCTGATCGTCGGTGCATTCATCGAGGCCCGCTCGTGTGAACGCTTCGCCCGTCTGATTCCCCATCTCGACGAGCCGCTGGCCAGATTCTATCGCTCCCTGGTGCGTTCGGAAGGCCGGCACTTCGAAGATTATCTCGGGCTGGCGGAACGCTATGCTGGCAAGGCCTTCGTGGCGGAACGCGTTGCCCGGTTCGCGGCCCATGAACAGGCGCTGATCCAGAGCGAAGACGCCATGTTTCGCTTCCATAGCGGTGTACCCGCCCTGACGGAATGAGCGTTCGACGCCGATCACTCTGGCCGTTGTGATCGATAGCTGCCGTGATCGAAAAAAGCCGTCGAAACGGGGCGCTTCGTCGATAAGCCACTGGCGATTCCAACTTCCATCGGATAACGGATCACAATGAACCCAAGTCGAGCCACAACAACAATCGCGCTCTTCGGACATTTCAGTTATCAGCGCAACGCGCAGAGCCTGACGCAATTCAGTTACGACAAGGTCAAGGCCTTGCTGGTCTATCTGCTGCTGCAGGAAACCCCTGTCAGTCGTGCCGCGCTGGCGGAAATGCTGTGGCCGGACCAGGGCGTCAAATCGGGACGGACCAATCTTCGCCACGCCTTGCACTGTCTGCGTCACAGTCTCGGTGATCTCGCCGAGGCTTCGTTGTCCGTTACCCGTCAGACGATTACCTTCGAGCTGCCGCTCGCGGTCTCCTGGGATCTGCGGGAGGCCGAGCGGCTATTGCAACGACCGCCCACCGTCGAGACGTTGGAGCAACTGCTCGACCACTACCGCGGCGATCTGCTGGCGGAGCTGCATCTGGGGCAGTGCGTCGCCTTCCAGCAATGGCTGGTACGCACTCGGGGCGAATGGCGTCAGCGCCTGATCGAATACGCCGAGCGTGTGCTCGAGACATCGGCAGCACTGCCGGAGGCGCTGCTGCGCACACTCATTCATCGAATCCCCGACTACGGTCCCTTTCACGAGCGGCTGGTACGACAACTGGCCGAACACGGCCAGTTCGCTGCGGCACGCGAGCAGTTCAACGCCTTTCTTCAGCACCTGGCACTATCCGGGCAGCAGCCCGAGCCCGGCTTTCTGCAACTGGCGCGGTTCTGGTCCGAGGTACCTGCCCGGGGTTTGGGCGGCGACTGGCCGAATCCGGCGAGCGGGTCCACCCCTACGGGTGGCCAGCAGGGCGTCTACGGCTACGCGACGGATGACATCGACTACCGTCAGATCACCGTCATGGCGATCGCGCTACGCCCCGAAGAAGCCGGCAACGATCTCGGCCGGGCGCTAGCTTGCCTGAAAGCACAACAGCAGCTGTTTGCCTGGCTGGAAACCCAGTGTCGCCATCTTGGCGGTTTCTGGCAGGCCGCTGTGGGCAGCGGCATTGGGCTCGCCTGCTTTGGCACCCACGGTCCGACCCACCAGCTGGCGGAGCTGGTCGCGCTGTTCGAGCACTGTCGTCAAGGGTTGTCGCATGAGCTCGAGAACGTGTGGGACGGTGGCGAACCGCCCCCGCGTTTTACGTTGACGGCCGGGCTGGATAGCGGGCGGGTGATCTGGCTGCCTGAACGCCAGTCGATAGACCCCTTCGGTGACGTCACGCAGGTGGCGCTGGCGATGATGGCTGCCGCTCAGCGCAGCGAGCTGGTCATCTCGCTCAACGCCAGCCAGCATCTGCCGCCGGCGTTCGATCTTCAGTCCCGGCTGGCGCCTCGCCTGATCAGTAGCGACGGCCGGGTTCAGCGTCGCGGACTGGTGCTCACCGCGGGCGGCGCGGGGCGCGACACGCTGCCGCCCAATCTGCTGGGCCGCGAGGGAGAGCTACGCCAGCTGCGCGACGCCCTGGCTCGGGTGTCGCTGGGGCTTCGTCAGAGTGTGCTGGTACTGGGCGATACGGGTATCGGCAAGTCCGCGCTGATGATCCATTTTCGCGAGTACCTGCAGCACGAAGATGCGGCGGTGTTCTGGCGGCCCACCACCCGGCTTTCCAGCCAGACTTCCTACGGACTGATTCAGTCATTGCTGAGGTGGCATCTCGAGCAGGAGCCGAGTCGTGAAGTCCTGGAAACCCTGATCGATCGCACCCGAACGCTCGACAAGATCGGTGGCGAGCGCCGCCAGCTCTTGATCGACGTGCTGGGGCGCGAGCCGCTGGCTCGCGAGGACGCCGACGAGGCGGTGGAGCTGGTCACGCAGCTGATCCAGGCGGTGATTCTCGAGATGACTGCCTCCCGGCGCCCGCTGGTGATCATCGTCGACGATCTGCAGTGGCTCGATGAACCATCGCTCAAGGTGATACAGAACCTCCAGGCCAGGCTGCCGATTCATACCGCGTCGCTGCTGGTCGCCTCGCATCAGAACCGGGAGGTGCCTTCGGTCAGGTTGAACTGGGATCAACAGGTGGTGCTGGGGCGTCTCGATACACGCCAGTCCTCGGACATGCTGGATTATCTGGGCCGAAAACATCGTCTCAAGCTGAATCCTCGCTTACGCCAGCAACTGATCGAGCGCTGCGAAGGCGTTCCGCTCTACCTGCAGGAGCTCTGCCGGCGACTCGAGATCGATCGGCGCGAAGGACGTCGACTGGACGTCGCCAGCTTGCCCAGCGGCCTGCTGGGGTTGCTGGCGAGCCGGATCGATCAGTTGCAGGGCAGTCGCCAGGTGGCGCACATGGCGGCGACGTTCGGGCGACAGTTCGAGGCCGGCATGCTGCGCGAGTGCCTCGAAACCGATGACACCGCGCTCAAGGTGGCAATCGAGCAGATGCGACGATTGGAGATCATTGAGCCCTGCGAGACCTACCCCTACGATTTCCAGTTCACCCATCCCTTGCTGCAGGAAGCCGCCTATCTCTCTTGCCCACAGGATGTGCGTATCGTGCTGCACCAGCGGGTCGTCGAGCTGATCGAGTCCCGCTACCCCGCCTGGATCAGCCGTCATCCCGGTGATTTCGCCGAACATCTGCGGCGCAGCAGGGATGCGGCGCGGGCCGCGCGCTACTTCGAAATGGCGGCGAGAGGCGCGCTCAAGGTCAGTGCCAATCGCACCGCCCTGAAGATGGCGGAATCGGGTCTCGACTGTCTGGGAACTGCCGACGGCGCCGAGCGTCAGGTCAGCTTGCTGACGGTGAAAGGGCAGGCCTGCTATGCGCTGGAGGGGCACGGTTCACCGACGGCGCACGAGAGCTTCCTGCAGGCACAGAAGCTTTGGCAGGGCTCGCCCCTCGACGAAGAAGAGGCGAACGATCAGGCATTTCTGGTGACCTGGGGGCTATGGGTCGGGGCCAGCCAGCGCCACGCCAACCAGGAAGCGGAGTCACTGGCGCTGCAGCTGCGCGACCTGGCACAGCGCATCGACGACGCCCGGTATCACCGTCTGGCGCTTTACGCTCGCGCCCACGGGGAATACTGGAGCGGCCAGGTCGCGCTCGCCTACGAGCATCTCGATCAGATCGATCCGCTCAATCGGCCGATGGTGCTGGAATGGCTGCCGTACTCCGATCATCCGCAGGTGGCGGCGGCCTGCTATCAGAGCTGGGCGCTGTGTCTGCGTGGCGATTACCGTCGTGCCGAACAGCAGATGGAAGCCGCCATTCGACTCGCCGAATCCGTGCGTCATCCCGGCTCGCTGGCGATGGCGCTGATCTTCGCCGCCTCGCTCTATCGCCAACTGGGTCACGTCCATCTGGCGATAGAACGCGGGCGCCGCGCCCATGAAATGACCCGCACCGCCGATCTCCAGCGCTGGCACTGGGAGGCTGAATGCGTGCTGGGATGGGGTCAGTCGTTGGCAGGGGAGGCGCAGGGCTTTCGGCGAATCGAAGATAGCGTGCGTCAGCTCAGTGAGCTGACCGGTCGCGAGCCCTGTCAGCGCCCCTTCCTCTGGTACGGCGATGCCTGCCTGGCTCTCAACGATGTGGCGCGTGCGGTGGCCTATCTCGAGCCCTGTCTGCGTCAGGCGAGATCGCGGCGTTCCCTGATGATGCCGCAGATATCGCTGCAGATGGCTCGCGCCAAGCATCGCATGGGCGACGAGATTTCAGAGGTGGCCGCGCTGATCGAGGAAGCGAGGAGCTGGGCCATCGATGCCGGCAGCCCTCACATGGAACTGAAAAGTCTCGAGATGTGGCTTTCCCTGGTCGATCCGGCAGATACCGACAAGCGGCATGCGTTGCGCTACCGGCTGGGGGAAGTGGCGCTGTCCGATGCGCCGGTGCTGACCCGCTGGCGGACACTGCTGGACAATGTCAGTGCCACGGCTCGTCAACCGGACTATCAATTCTCGTCCTGACGTTTGGCATGGCCCCGCTGCAGAAACCGCAGGCTGCAGCGCCTGGACACAGGCCGCATTGACAAAAACGCCCGGCTTCGAGCCGGGCGCTTTTTTACCATCGATGTTGCCGCGATCAGATCGCGAACGACTCGAGCGTCAGCGTGTCGTCTTCCACTCTCAGCTGCCAGCCCTGGCCGGGGCGCCAGTCGCCCAGCACATAGCGTGTGGCCGGCTCGCCGTCGACGCTGAGATCGTGCACTGCCGGGCGATGGGTGTGGCCGTGAATCATGATCTTCACGTCGTGACGCTGCATGAGCTCCACGACGGCCTCGGGGGTGACATCCATGATGTCTTCGGCCTTGTTGGTATTGGCCTCGCCGGACTGTTCCCGCAACTTGCCGGCCAGCGCCAGCCGCTCCTCGACCGGCATCGCCAGAATCTGTGCCTGCCAGGCCGGGTTGCGGGCCTGTTGGCGAAAGGCCATATAGGCTTCGTCGCGAGTGCACAGACTGTCGCCGTGCAGCAATACAACGCGCTGACCGGCCAATTCGACCACCGCGGGATCTTCCAGCAGGGCGCAGCCGCTGTCGGCGGCAAACGCTTCGCCGATCAGGAAATCCCGGTTGCCATGCATGAACGCCAGGCGGGTGCCTGACGCCGAGCAGGATTTGAGCTCGGCGATGATCTGCTGCTCGAAATCGCCACGATAATCATCGCCGATCCAGGCCTCGAACAGGTCGCCGAGGATGGTCAACGATGATGCCTCTCGCGCCGGACCGCGTAGATAGTCGATGAAACCCTTGGCGATATCCGGCTGCGAAGGATGAAGATGGAGATCGGCGATCAGCAGTTGCATACGGCGATTCATTCCTGTCGGTGGTCGGCTGGCGTCGGATGAGAGGTCAGGATTTGACTTCGGCACGTTCGATGACGACGTCATCCGTAGGAACATCGCTGTGCATGCCGCGACGCCCGGTGGCGATCTGGCGAATATTGTCGACCACGTCCATGCCATCGACGACCCGACCGAAAACGCAGTAACCCCAACCCTGCACGCTCTTGTCGCGGTGGTTGAGGAAATCGTTGTCGCCCACGTTGATGAAGAACTGGGCGCTGGCGGAGTGGGGATCCTGCGTCCGGGCCATGGCCACCGTGCCTTTCTGGTTGGTCAGGCCGTTATCGGCTTCGTTGTCGATCGTGGCGCGAGTGGGCTTCTGCTCGAAGTCCGTATCGAAGCCGCCACCCTGAACCATGAAGCCATCGATCACGCGATGGAACAGCGTGCCGTCGTAGTGGCCTTCCTTGACATACTGTTCGAAGTTGGCAGCGGTCTTGGGAGCCTTGTCGAAATCGAGTTCGAGCGTGATGGCGCCGTGATTGGTATGCAAAACGATCATCGAAAATCCTGAGCGATTCGAGCGAGGGAAAGGTGGCGGCCGGCTTGCCGCCGGCTGCGCGCGTCACGCTATAATAGCGGTTTTGGGGCGGCGGGAGAAACCGCTGTCCGCGCGTGTTAACCTGCCGTTAAAAGGGTGGCGCCTAAAGGGCGCACCGTTGGCTGAACATTCGAATTAAAGAGGTTGCCTGCATTCCATGAGCGTCGAAAGCCACACGAACGCCAAGCGCGACGACGGCGGTGCCGAAAGCCATAACGCCGGTGCAGAGAACCAGCACGAGGCGCCGAACTTCCTGCGTAACCAGATTCGAAGCGAGATCGAATCGGGGCAGGCCACCACGATCGTGACTCGCTTTCCGCCGGAGCCCAACGGGTACCTGCATATTGGTCATGCCAAGTCGATCTGGGTCAATTTCGGTCTGGCGGAGCAATTCGGTGGCCGCTGCCACCTGCGTTTCGACGACACCAACCCGGCCAAGGAAGAGCAGGCGTATATCGACGCCATCCAGGAAGACATTCACTGGCTCGGCTACCAGTGGAGCGGGGCGGTGCGTTTCGCTTCCGACTACTTCGATCAGCTCTACGCTTGGGCTCAGCATCTGGTTCGTGAAGGCAAGGCCTACGTCGATGATCTGTCGCCGGACGAGATCCGCGAGTATCGCGGCACGCTGACCGAGCCGGGTCGCCCCAGCCCCTATCGCGATCGCGGCGTCGACGAGAACCTCGATCTGCTCGAACGCATGCGGCTGGGCGAATTTGGCGAAGGGACCAAGGTGCTGCGCGCCAGGATCGATATGGCGGCGCCCAACATCAATCTGCGCGACCCGATTCTCTATCGTATTCGTCATGCCGAGCACCATCAGACCGGTGACGCCTGGAAGATCTATCCTTCCTATGACTTTACCCACGGCCAGTCCGATGCCATCGAAGGCATCACGCATTCATTGTGCACACTTGAGTTCGAGGATCACCGTCCGCTGTACGAATGGTTCCTGGCCCAGTTGCCGGTGCCGGCCAAGCCTCGCCAGACCGAATTCGCGCGGATGAACGTCAACTATACGGTGACCTCCAAGCGCAAGCTCAAGCTGCTGGTCGATCAGAACGTGGTCGACGGATGGGACGATCCGCGCATGCCGACGATCTCCGGACTGCGTCGCCGGGGTTACACGCCGGCGTCGCTGCGCAAGTTCTGCGACATGACCGGCGTCAGCCGCGCCGCGAACGTGGTCGACATCGCGATGCTGCATTTCGCCATCCGCTCGGATCTCGAGGACAATGCCCCGCGAGCGATGTGCGTGCTCAATCCGCTGAAAGTGGTGTTGACCAATGTGACGGCGGATCATCACGAAGTCTTCGAAGTGCCGGGACATCCGGCGCGCGAGGACATGGGCACCCGCCGGATGCCGCTGACCCGAGAAATCTGGATCGATCGCGACGATTTCATGGAGGAGCCGCCGAAGAAGTTCTTCCGTCTGGCGCCGGGCAAGGAAGTTCGCCTGCGCAACGGTTATGTCATCCGCTGTGATGAGGTGGTTAAGGGCGAGGATGGCGACATCGAGACCCTCTACTGCAGCGTCGACTTCGATACGCTGGGCAAGAACCCGGAAGGGCGCAAGGTAAAGGGCGTCATTCACTGGGTCAGCGCCGAATACGGTGTGCCAGTGGAAGTGCGGCTCTATGACAACCTGTTCCTGGACGAAGCGCCGGACCGCGACAAGGACGCCGATTTCCTCGAGCACCTCAATCCCGAATCCCTGGTGACCGTGGAAGGCATCGCCGAACCCTCTTTGGCAGACGCCGAGCCCGAGGCACGCTACCAGTTCGAGCGCGTGGGCTACTTCTGTGCCGATCGCCACGCCTGTCGTGATGGCAGGCTGGTATTCAACCGCACGGTGGGACTCAAGGATAGCTGGGCCAAGATTCAGAAGAAGCAGGGCTGAGGTAACGAGAGCATGAGCGCGCTGGAAATCTACAACACACTGACGCGGCGCAAGTCGACGCTGGAACCGATCGAGCCCGGCAAGGTGCGGATGTACGTCTGCGGGATGACGGTCTACGACTACTGTCATCTGGGGCACGCCCGCGTCATGGTGGCGTTCGACGTGATCACACGCTGGCTGCGTCAGACGGGACTGGACGTGACCTATGTTCGCAATATCACCGATATCGACGACAAGATCCTCAAGCGCGCCGAGGAGAATGGCGAGTCGATCTCGGCGCTGACCGAGCGCATGATTGCGGCCATGCACGAGGACGAGGCGCGCCTGGGCGTGTTGCGCCCGGATGCGGAGCCACGGGCTACCGGGCATATCGAGGAGATCGTGGCGATGATCGAGCGCCTGATCGACAGCGGCTATGCCTACGCTGCGGCCAACGGCGACGTCTACTACCGTGTCCGCCGGTTTGCCGGCTACGGCAAGCTCAACAATCGTAACCTCGACGACATGCGAGCGGGCGCTCGTGTCGACGTCGACGAGCACAAGGAAGATCCGCTCGACTTTGTGCTATGGAAAGCCGCCAAGCCGGGGGAGGCCAGCTGGTCGTCACCTTGGGGCGAAGGGCGTCCCGGCTGGCACATCGAGTGCTCGGCGATGTCGACCTGCTGTCTCGGCGACACCTTCGACATTCATGGTGGCGGGCCGGATCTGACCTTTCCCCACCACGAAAACGAGATCGCCCAGAGCGAGGCGGCGACCGGCAAGCCCTACGTCAACGTCTGGATGCACGCCGGTGCGGTGCGCGTGAATCACGAGAAGATGTCCAAATCGCTGGGTAATTTCTTCACCATTCGTGAAGTGCTGGAGGTTCACGATCCGGAGGTGGTGCGCTACCTGCTGGTCGCGAGCCACTATCGCAGCCCGATCAACTATGCGCCGGAGTCGCTTAGCGAGGCGCGCAAGTCGCTGGAGCGCTTCTACCACGCACTCGACGGTGTCGAGCTGGTTCACGGTGATGTCGAGGGCATCTACGCCGAACGTTTCTCGGCGGCGATGAGCGATGATTTCAATACACCGGAAGCGCTGTCGGTGCTCTTCGATCTGGCGCGCGAGATCAATCGGCTACGCGATGTCGAACCCAGGCACGCCGGTGCGCTGGGGCAGGAGTTGAAGCGTCTGGCGAGCGTGCTGGGGCTTCTCGAACGCGAGCCGGCCGAATTTCTCAAGGCCGGTGCCGGCGCGCTTCCGTTGAGCGCGGAGGAGATCGAAGCACAGATAGCGGCGAGAGCGGCTGCCAAGAGCGGCCGCGATTTCGCGGAAGCCGATCGAATTCGCGACGAGCTGGCGGCGATGGGCATCGTGCTCAAGGATTCCCGCGAGGGGACTCGCTGGAGTTTCGAGTCTCCCTCGGCCTGAATGACACCGGAAGCTTGTGAACCGACGAACCCCGCCAATCGGCGGGGTTCGTCGTTTTGACACGTATTGGGCTGGAGTCACTTCCCGGCCAGGCGGGCGATGATGGCGTCGACCATTGCGGCAGAATGCGCGGCCGCCTTTTCCAGAAACGCCTCGAACGAGAGTTCGGAGTGCTTGCCGGCGATATCGGAAAGCGCGCGGATGACCACGAACGGGCAGTCGAAAATGTGGCAGGTCTGGGCGATAGCGGCCGCTTCCATCTCGACGGCAAGCATCTGCGGGAAGTGCGCGCGGACGGCATCGACACGTGCCGGGTCCGCCATGAAGCTGTCGCCGGTGCAGATCAGCCCCTCGTGGACGGGTAGATCGCCAAGTCCTTCGATGCAGGCGCGGGCGGTCTCGATCAGGCCGGGATCGGCGGCAAAGCCTGCCGGCATGCCGGGGACCTGACCCATGTCGTAGCCGAAAGCCGTAACGTCGACGTCGTGATGGCGGACTTCGCTGGAGATGACCACGTCGCCGACTTCCATGGTGGCGCCGAAGCCGCCGGCGGAACCGGTATTGATGATGGCGTCCGGGCGATAGTGGGTCATCAATTGCGTCGTGCCGACCGCGGCATTGACCTTGCCGATTCCCGATTGCAGCAGCACGATTCGAAGCCCATGGCGCTCCCCGCAGTGAAAGGTGCCGCCGGGATGATGCTCGACGCGGGCGTCGGTCAGCTGGGATGCCAGCTGGGTCACTTCCTGCTCCATGGCGCCGATGATACCGAGAGTCTGCATGCGATAGTCCGTTAAAGAAGTCCGTTGGAAAAGTCTGCCGAGAGAGCCGGTTGAAAGAGCCCGCTGAAAGCGCTATCTGAAAGGGGGCAAGGGGGGGGAACGCCAGCGAACCCGTTCGGGCCCGCGGCGCTGTCCGACCCCTCGCTGCCGGACGCTACTGGGCGTCGTGAAGTTCGGCCGCCTGCAGCGTGTTCTGGAGTAGCGTGGCCACGGTCATCGGGCCGACGCCACCGGGTACGGGCGTAATCCAGCTGGCGCGCTCGGCGGCAGTGGCGAAGTCGACATCGCCGACGAGGGTCCCATCCTGCTGGCGATTGATGCCCACGTCGATCACGATGGCGCCGGGCTTGATCCAGTTGCCGTCGATCAATCCCGGCTTGCCGGTGGCGACGACCAGCAGATCGGCCTGACGCACTTTCTGCTCCAGCCCTTGGGTGAAGCGGTGGCAGATCGTCGTGGTGCAGCCGGCCAGCAGCAGCTCCAGCGCCATGGGGCGGCCAACGATGTTGGACGCGCCGACGATGGTGGCATCGAGACCGCGCAGCGGAATCTGGCTTTGCTCCAGCAGCGTGATGATGCCCTTGGGCGTACACGGGCGTAGCAGTGGCAGTCGCTGTGCCAGGCGCCCCAGGTTATAGGGGTGGAAACCGTCGACGTCCTTGTCCGGGCGAATGCGCTCGAGCAACGGGTTGGCGTCGAGATGTTCGGGCAAGGGCAGTTGCAGCAGGATGCCATCGACATTCCGATCGTCGTTCAGGCGATCGATCAGCGCTTCCAGTTCCGCCTGGGTCGTAGTGGTCTCGAGCCGATGGCTGTACGAGAGGATGCCGGCATTCTCGCAGGCGCGATGCTTGTGGCTGACGTAGACCTCGGAGGCGGGATCGTGACCTACCAGAATGACGGCCAGCCCCGGCTGACGCAGCCCCTGTTGGGTTCGATGCTCCACGTCGGCTTTTACCTGACTGCGGATAGCGCCGGCAATGCCCCTGCCATCGATCAACTGAGCGGTCATCGACTTTCCTTTCTGAGTCTGAAGGTGCTGACGGTGGCCAGCGAAAGAGGGCGATTTTCTCATGCCCAGCGACGTAGTCAACGCGCCGTGAATGCCAACGACGATAGGGGCGGGTTTTCGGCACTCCAGCGGTCCCATGAATCCGTGTCGGGTTCACGTAAAGGCTTGACCTAGCAGAAATGATCCGTAGAATACGCAGCGCATCGAGGGGCTCGTAGAGTCATCGAGCGCGGTTTACGGCATGACGGGGTATAGCGCAGTCTGGTAGCGCGCCTGCTTTGGGAGCAGGATGTCGGGGGTTCGAATCCCTCTACCCCGACCACCATGTTCCGGTTACCGCGTCGATGGAAATGCAGCCGGTATTGGAATGCGCCTATAGCTCAATCGGATAGAGCAACGGCCTTCTAAGCCGTAGGTTGCAGGTTCGAGTCCTGCTGGGCGCGCCATTCCACCGGGATCGCGTGTTCCGGGTCGATGTCGTATCGGTATGGTGGGTGTAGCTCAGTGGTAGAGCCCCGGATTGTGGCTCCGGTGGTCGTGGGTTCGATCCCCATCATCCACCCCATTGCCGATCGCTGCTTCAGAAATGGTGGGTGTAGCTCAGTGGTAGAGCCCCGGATTGTGGCTCCGGTGGTCGTGGGTTCGATCCCCATCATCCACCCCATTTCTCGTTTGTCGCTGTTTTCACGCTTTCCGCTATTTTCACGTTCGTCGTCCACTGCTCGACTCTCTTCGCCTTGGCTATGACGTCCGTCGATGGTCATGCAGGTTGCCGAGCGCCGGCGTCAGACGGCACTGAATGCTTGGTTCGGCATCGCCGATCGGGTGTTTTTCGTTTCCACATCGATTTTTACCGCCCCAGGCTTGTATTTCGCCCCCTTTAGCACCATTTATCCCGCTAGTCCGCTTGCCAGTGGGCATGGGGATTCATAAAATCCCTCCCTGTTTAAAAATGACAGCTTCGAAGTGACAGTCTTGAAGCGACAGTTTTTGAGTTGCAATCACAGAACGCCCCCGTCGGTAGAGGATCATCTATGCAAGTTTCCGTTGAGACGACATCCCAGATCGAACGTCGCATCACTGTTCAGGTTCCGGCAGCCGAGGTTGATGAAGCCGTTGCTACGCGCCTGCAAGACACCGCCAAGCGAGTTCGTCTGAATGGCTTTCGTCAAGGGAAGATCCCGATGGCGGTCGTGCGTCAGCGCTACGGTAAAGACGTGCGCAACGAAGTCGTCAGCGAGCTCATGCGTCAGCACTACGTGCGGGCGATTACCGAGCAGAGCCTGAACCCGGCCGGCTACCCGTCGATCGAGCCGACGGTCGATCAGACCGGCAAGGATCTGGAATTCGTCGCGACACTCGAGATCTACCCCGAGATCGAGCTGAACAGCATCGAGGGTACGGCCATCGAGCGTCCGCAGGCGGACATTACAGAAGCTGATATCGACACCATGATCGAGACGCTGCGCGGCCAGCATGCGGCGTTTCAGCCGGTCGAACGTGGCGCTGAAAATGGCGATCAGGTCAAGATCGACTTTCAGGGCTATCTCGGCGACGAGCCGTTCGAAGGCGGTTCGGCCGAGGGCCACGAGCTCGAGCTGGGCTCCAACCGGTTCATTCCGGGTTTCGAAGAGCAGCTGGTGGGTGCCAAGGCGGGTGAAGAAAAGCGCATCAGCGTGACTTTCCCCGACGACTACCAGGCCGAGCACCTGGCCGGGCAGGAAGCGACCTTCAAGGTGACCGTGCACGAAGTCTCCGCCAAGGCGCTGCCGGAAGTCGATGCCGAGTTCATCAAGGAATTCGGTGTGGAAGACGGCGACCCCGACAAGTTCCGCGCCGAGGTCAAGAAGAACATGGAGCGCGAGGTCAAGCAGGCGGCCCAGAATCGCGTCAAGCAGCAGGCGCTGGACGCTCTGCAGCAGGCCAATGAGGTCACGGTGCCGCAGTCGCTGATCCAGCAGGAGACTGACGGGCTCAAGCGTCAGGCAGCGCAGCAGTTCGGCCTTGGTGAAGACTTCGATGTCAGCCAGCTGCCGAACGAGTTGTTTGCCGAGCAGGCCCAGACGCGCGTCAAGGTCGGGCTGCTGTTGGCCGAAGTCATCAAGCAGCACGAAATCGATGCCAGCGATGACGAGATCCGGGCGCGCGCCGAAGAGCTCGCGACTCAGTACCAGCAGCCCGAGCAGGTCATCGAGCAGTACATGCAAAACGATGAACTCAAGGGTCAGATCAAGTCAGCCGTGCTCGAAGACAAGGCCGTTGACAAGCTTCTCGAGCAAGCCCAGGTTAATGACGTCAGCATGAGCTACGAGCAAGTGCTGCAGGCCGCACAGCAATCCGAAGAAGCAGCCGAAGAAGACGAGGCTGAGGAAAGCGATTCCAAGGCATGATCGGTGCTTGGTAAGCGAAGCAACCCGGCGCAGGCCGGGTTGCGAGTCGATGGGCCTGACAATCACCAGATGTAAGGAAATCGCGATGCACAACGAGTTCGACATCCGTAATGCCGGTGGCCTGGTCCCGATGGTGGTGGAGCAGAGCGCGCGCGGTGAGCGGTCTTACGATATCTATTCGCGTCTGCTCAAAGAGCGCGTCATCTTTCTGGTCGGCCCAGTCGAAGACTACACGGCGAACCTGATCGTGGCGCAGCTACTGTTCCTGGAGTCCGAAAATCCGGACAAGGATATTCATCTCTATATCAACTCGCCGGGTGGTTCGGTAACGGCGGGTATGTCCATCTATGACACGATGCAGTTCATCAAGCCGGATGTCTCCACCGTGTGTATCGGACAGGCGGCCAGCATGGGCGCGCTGTTGCTGACCGGTGGCGCCAAGGACAAGCGTTTCTGCCTGCCGAATTCGCGCATGATGATCCATCAGCCGCTTGGGGGTTATCAGGGACAGGCGACGGATATTGAAATTCATACCCGTGAGATCCTGACCATCCGCCACAAGCTGAATCGCATTCTGGCAGATCATACTGGACAGGATATCGACAAGATCGCCCAGGACACCGACCGTGACAACTTCATGGATGGAACTCAGGCCGTCGAATATGGCCTGATCGATGCCATGCTGGATAAGCGTCCGGTATCCTGATAGCGTTTGAGTCAAGGTTTCACACGACGGCGCGCGGCGCCGTCGTCCTGACGAGGTACACGAATGGCCGACGGTAAAGGCAAAGACGACAACGGCAAGCTGCTGTACTGCTCGTTCTGTGGCAAGAATCAGAACGAGGTTCGCAAGCTCATCGCGGGTCCGTCTGTCTACATCTGTGACGAGTGTGTCGATCTCTGCAACGACATCATTCGCGAGGAGGTCCTGGAAGCCGACGCCGAGAGCGATGAGGACCGTCTTCCCGTACCGCGCGAGCTTCGCAATACGCTCGACGACTACGTCATTGGCCAGGATCGCGCCAAGATGGTGCTGTCGGTGGCGGTTTACAACCACTACAAGCGTCTGCGTGGCGGTGGCAAGAGCGACATCGAGCTGGGCAAATCCAACATTCTGCTGATCGGCCCGACGGGTAGCGGCAAGACCCTGTTGGCGGAGACCCTGGCACGCCTGTTGAATGTGCCGTTCACGATTGCCGATGCCACGACGCTGACGGAAGCCGGCTACGTGGGTGAGGATGTCGAGAACATCATTCAAAAGCTGCTGCAGAAATGCGACTACGACGTCGAAAAAGCACAGCGCGGAATCGTGTACATCGACGAGATCGACAAGATCTCACGCAAGTCGGACAACCCTTCCATCACGCGTGATGTCTCCGGTGAAGGTGTTCAGCAGGCGCTGCTCAAGCTGATCGAAGGCACCACGGCGTCCGTGCCCCCGCAGGGCGGACGCAAGCATCCGCAGCAGGAATTCCTGCAAGTGGATACGGGCAATATCCTGTTTATCGTCGGCGGCGCCTTTGCCGGACTGGACAAGGTGATTCGCGATCGTGCCGAGAAGGGTGGGATCGGCTTCAATGCGTCCGTCAAGAGCAAGGAAACCAACAAGGGCGTCGGCGATATTCTTGCTGGGGTCGAGCCCGAGGATCTGGTCAAGTTCGGTCTGATCCCCGAGTTCGTCGGGCGTCTCCCGGTGATCGCGACGTTGACCGAATTGACCGAGGACGCGTTGGTCGAGATTCTGACCGAGCCCAAGAACTCGCTGGTCAAGCAGTACGCGCACCTGTTCGAGATGGAAGGTGTCGATCTGGACTTCCGCGAGGAAGCCTTGCGGGCGGTTGCCCACAAGGCCATGGAGCGCAAGACCGGCGCGCGCGGGCTGCGTTCGATTCTGGAATCGGTGCTGCTCGAGACCATGTATGACGTGCCGTCGCTCGACGGCGTCAGTAAGGTCGTGATCGATGGCTCCGTGATTTCCGGTGACAGCAATCCCTTGCTGATCTATTCCAAGCAGGAAGACGATTCCAAGCCGGAAGAGAGTCGAGTCGCCAACAAGGACGGATAAACGCGTTCGTCATGGCGTCTGCCTAGAAAGGGGGCCCGGTGGGCCCCCTTTCTTTGTCGCTCTTATGGATCCAGCTTTATGTGTCTTTCTTTTTTCTGGCTTGGATCCTTCATGATTTCGTTCTCTGGTGCATCCCACGGTTCGCCGTGCGCGACTTGCATCTGAATGATGGCGCCCCCACGTAGTCTCCATAATGCCGCTCTGGTGGCTCATCCATCCTATAGTTTGTCGAGGAATTGCTGTAATGGCGAAGAGCTCTGACCAGACAATGAAGCTTCCGCTCTTGCCGCTGCGTGACGTGGTTGTCTATCCGCAGATGGTCATCCCGTTGTTCGTAGGGCGCGAGAAGTCGATTCGCGCGTTGGAAACGGCGATGGAGCACGACAAGCGCGTGCTGCTGGTCGCTCAGCGTGAAGCGGCGCACGACGATCCAGGTGTCGATGATCTTTTCGGCATTGGTACGGTCGCCGACATCATGCAGTTGCTCAAACTGCCTGACGGTACCGTCAAGGTGCTGATCGAGGGTAGTTTTCGGGCGGACATTCAGCAGATCCTGCAGGATGAAGACGGCTTCATCAGCGCGCAGGCGGTCGCCCGTGACAGCGAGCCGCTCAGCGAGCGCGAGCAGGAGTCGCTGGTTCGTGTGCTGCTCAATCAGTTCGAGCAGTACGTGAAGCTGTCCAAGAAAGTTCCCAGCGAAGTGCTCTCCTCGTTGCAGGAGATCGAGGATCCGAGTCGGCTCGTCGATACCATCTGCGCCCACCTGTCATTGAAGATCGATGACAAGCAGGAGCTGCTCGAGATGGATCGCGTTCGTGATCGCGTCGAGCACTTGATGACGCTGATCGAGTCCGAGATCGATCTGCTGCAGGTCGAGAAGCGTATTCGTTCGCGGGTCAAAGACCAGATGGAGAAGTCTCAGCGCGAGTACTATCTCAATGAGCAGATGAAGGCCATCCAGAAAGAGATGGGCGAGCTCGAGAACGTTCCCAACGAGGCGGAGAAGTACGAGCAGCGCATCCAGGAAGCCGGGATGCCCCAGGAAGCCATCGACAAGGCCAATCAGGAGCTCGGCAAGCTCAAGATGATGTCGCCGACTTCCGCCGAAGCGACCGTCGTGCGCTCCTATCTGGACTGGGTACTCTCCGTGCCCTGGAAAAAACGCACACGGGTCAAGCACGATCTTCCGCATGCCGCCAAGGTGCTGGACGAAGACCACCACGGTCTGGAAGAGGTCAAGGAGCGGATTCTCGAGTATCTGGCGGTGCAGAAACGGGTCAAGAAGCTCAAGGGCCCGGTGCTCTGCCTCGTCGGTCCTCCCGGCGTCGGCAAGACCTCGCTCGGGCAGTCGATCGCCCGTGCGACGAATCGTCGTTATGTACGTCTGGCCCTGGGTGGCGTGCGTGACGAGTCCGAGATTCGCGGCCATCGACGGACTTACATCGGTTCGCTGCCCGGCAAGCTGATCCAGCGCATGAGCAAGGCGGGCGTGCGTAACCCGCTATTCCTGCTCGATGAAGTCGACAAGATCGGCATGGATCATCGGGGCGATCCCTCGTCGGCGCTGCTCGAGGTGCTGGATCCCGAGCAGAACGACAAGTTCAACGATCATTATCTCGAGCTCGATTACGATCTGTCGGACGTGATGTTCATCTGTACCGCCAACTCGATGAACATTCCGGGGCCGTTGCTGGACCGTATGGAAGTGATTCGGCTGCCCGGTTATACCGAAGACGAAAAGCTCGCCATCGCCAAGCGTTATCTGATCCCGAAGCAGCTCAAGGCCAATGGCCTGAAAGACGGCGAGTTGTCGTTCGGTGACGAGGCCGTGCTCGAGCTGATTCGCTACTATTCCCGGGAAGCCGGGGTGCGCGAGCTCGAGCGTCAGATCGCGAAAGTCAGCCGCAAGGTACTTCGCGAACGTCTCGAGACGGAAAAGGGGCAGGGTGCCCTGGCGGGAGTGACGCTATCCGCGGACGACATTGAGCGCTACGCCGGCGTCCGCCGCTACAGTTATGGTCTGGCGGACCAGGAGCATCAGGTTGGGCGTGTTACTGGACTCGCTTGGACTTCGGTCGGCGGTGAGCTGCTGTACATCGAGTCCGTAGTGACGCCAGGCAAGGGGCGTGTCAACAAGACCGGCTCCCTGGGCGACGTCATGAAGGAGTCGGTCAGTGCCGCGCATACCGTCGTTCGGGCCCGTGCCCGCCAGTTCGGTATCGACCCCGAGCGCTTCGAAAAGGAAGACCTGCATATCCACGTTCCCGAGGGAGCGACTCCCAAGGACGGGCCTAGTGCCGGTGTCGGCATGGTCACCGCGATGGTTTCGGCCTATACCGGACGAGCGGTACGGTGTGACGTCGCGATGACGGGCGAAGTCAATCTGCGTGGCGAAGTCATGCCGATCGGCGGTCTCAAGGAGAAATTGCTGGCTGCACGGCGCGGTGGTATAAAGACCGTACTCATACCGGAAGAGAATCGTCGGGATCTCAAAGAGGTACCTGACAATATCAAGAATGCATTGGACATTCGTTCGGTTAAGTGGATTGATGATGTATTGTCAGTGGCATTGACGAATTCTGTCGACGACGATGACAAAGTTGTTGAAGATGTGGCTACCTCGCAAGCCAATGTCAGCACACATTGATTTTGTCGGTGTGCAAATTTCACGCGCCAGGCCTGATATGGCGCGGTTTTTCTGACGATCTTGATTGACAGTAGAATCGTGGCATTGCTATAAAATGCCCACCTGTTTTGATAGTGATCGGAACGTCATCGCGCTTCCGGTTGCGCATCGATGTCCTGCTAATTTCGTATATAGTCAAGGGGTGAAGCGTGAATAAATCCGAGCTGATTGAAGCCATTGCTGAGTCTGCCGACATTCCCAAGGCAGCTGCCACGCGTGCACTCGACGCGATGATTGAGTCCGTGTCCGACAGCCTGAAGAAAGGCGATTCCGTAGCTTTGGTAGGGTTCGGGACCTTTGCGGTCAAAGAGCGTGCAGCACGTACCGGCCGTAACCCGCAGACAGGCAAGCCGATCGATATCAGCGCTGCCAAGGTGCCGAGCTTCAAGGCAGGCAAGGCGCTCAAAGACGCGGTGAACTGAGTTTCGCTCCGTCGCGCGGGTCGACATTCCGGTCGCCGTGAGAGGTTCAAGCCTTCCGGCTAGTGGAAGCCCGCAACATAAGCGCATCGCCCAAGCGATGCGCTTTTTTATTGTCGTACTGCAAGGGCGGGGCCTTTGCAGCATGGATCACCAATACCATGCGCGTGGATGCGCCATCGTAGAAAGACGGTGTACGATACGCGCGCAATATTGGGTAATCGACATGCGAGGACAGCATGCTGCAACGAATTCGTGAAGGCTCCCAAGGGTGGGTGGCAAAAGTCATCGTCGGGGCCATCATCGTGACCTTCGCGCTTTTCGGCGCGGAGTCTCTGGTCAGTTACTTCTCTTCCGGAAGCAATGACGTGGCGACCGTCAATGGCGAGTCCATCAGTCGTCAGGCCGTGGAAACACAGGTTCAGCGCGGCATCCGTTCCGGGCAGGTCCCGCCGGAGCAGGAGCGGCAGTTCCGCGGCCAGGTGCTCGATCAGTTGATCCGTCAGCGTACGCTGGATCAATATGCCAATGAAGGTGGGCTCCATATCTCGGACAGTCAGCTGGACCAGTTGATCGTGTCGCTGCCTGAGTTCCAGGATCAGGATGGTCGCTTCTCCGATGAGCTGTTCACCAATCGCCTGGCTCAGGCCGGCTACACTCCCTCGTCGTTCCGGCGTGAGTTGCGCGCAGACACCTTGCGGCGTCAGGTGCAGCAAGGCCTGGCCGGTTCGACATTCCTGCTGCCGGCGGAGAAACAGCGCCTGGCCGCGTTGCAGCAGCAACAGCGGACCTTTCGTTACGCCCAGTTGACGCCAGCGGACCTCGCCCAGCCCGTGACGCCGAGCGATGCCGATCTGCAGCAGTACTATGATCAGCATCAGCAGGATTACCGTCGGCCCGAGCAGGTCAAGGTCAACTACCTCGTACTGAACCAGGAAGACGTTGCCAAGGATGTCGAGGTCACCGATGACCAGCTGCAGCAGGCCTATGACAAGGCGCGCGCGGAAGCGCCCCGTGACGTCTCTCATATTCTGGTGACTTTCGGTGATGATCGTACCGAGCAGGAGGCGCGTGATCGCCTCGCCGAGGTGAAGGCGAAGCTCGAGAAGGGTGGGGATTTTGCCGCCTTGGCACGCGAGTACTCCGACGACCAGTCGTCTGCCGACAAGGGCGGCGATCTGGGTGCGATTCAGAAAGGCTTTTTCGGAGACGAGTTCGACGATGCCGCGTTTTCGCTCGATCCGGGCCAGGTGTCGAAAGTCGTTCAGACCCAGTATGGTCTCCATCTGATCAAGGTCACGGGCCTCGATATTCCGTCGTTCGAAGAGGATCGTGAGGCGCTGACGCAGCAGGTCAAGCTCGAACAGTCCCAATCGTTGTTCAACGAACGGGTCCAGAAGCTCACTGACGATGCTTATGAAGCGGATGACCTGTCGACAGTCGCCGACGATCTGGGCTTGTCGGTCCAGTCCAGCGACTGGTTTTCCCAGGAGGCCGGGGGAGAGGGCGTGCTTGCCAACCCGGATGCCGCAGCAGCAGCCTTTTCTTCCGACGTGAAGGACGACGGTTATAACAGTGATGTGATCGAAACGGATGATCAGCAGCGTGTCGTGTTGCATGTCGTCGATCATCGCGACGCCAGTACGCTACCGCTCGATGCGGTTCGTGACCAGGTCATGGCTGCGGTCAAGGCCGAGCAGACGCAGCAGGCGCTCGAGGCGCGCGCGGCTGAGGCGGTCAAGGCGCTGCGTGATGGCAAGAGCGTATCGGACCTCAACTGGCAGCAGGCCGACGCCGTGACCCGGGATGCCGACAGTGTTCCGGACGCCATTCGCCAGCAGGCTTTCCGGCTGCCGCATCCGCAGGCCGATAGCGTGGTCTGGGGCCAGGTCGATAGCCAGAACGGGGTTGCCATCGTCGGTGTCGAGTCGGTGCAGGCTGGTGATACCAGCGCGGACGATGCTGACTTTTCGACGCGACTGGCCCAGCGCCTTCAAGCGCAGATCGTCATCCAGGGCTTGAGCCAGACGCTGGAAGACGACGCCGATATCGAGCGTAATTAATCCGGTCGAAGTGAGGTCTTGGTAACGCGAGTCTTGCTTCATTCCCGCCGACCCTCCTAGGCTGAACGGTATGCCAACCGTCAGCCAGGAGGGTTTTTTAATGACCGTTACTCGTTACTTTGCACTCACATCCATTCCGCAGGGACTGCCGCAACCGCAGCATTTCGCATTACGCGAAACGTCGCTGCCGGATCTTGCGCCCGACGAAGTCAGAATTCGCAACCGGTGGCTGTCGGTCGATCCCTACATGCGGGGGCGGATGAGTGGTGTTACGACCTACGTCGAGCCCTATGCACTGGACGCGCCGATGGAAGGTGGCGCAGTCGGGGAAGTCATTGCTTCGCGTCACCCGCATTTTCAACAAGGTGATCGGGTTCGCCACATGGCGGGATGGCGTGACGTGGCCCAGCTCCCCGGCAAGGAGGTCGAGCCGCTGCCGAGATTTGACGTGCCGGAGCAGGCCTATCTCGGTGTTCTCGGAATGCCGGGGATGACCGCTTGGACCGGCTTGAATCTCATCGCCGAACTCAAGCCAGGTCATCGCGTGCTCGTCAGCGCCGCTTCCGGCGCGGTGGGCTCTTTGGCGGTGCAGCTTGCCAAGGCTGCGGGTTGTCACGTCGTCGGGGTCGCCGGCAGTCAGGCCAAGTGCGAGTGGCTCGAGTCATTGGGGGTCACGGCGGTCAATTACCGGGACAAGGATGCCGCGGCGCTGACGAGCGCGTTGTCCGAGGCGTCGCCCGACGGCTTCGATATCTACTACGAGAACGTCGGTGGTCCGCTAATGGAGGCGGCGCTGGCCAATCTGAGGGACCATGCACGAATCGCGATCTGTGGTCTGATCGATCGCTACAATGCGACAGAGCCGGGCGGCGGCCCCAGCAATCTCAATCAACTCCTTTTCCGCAAGGCGCGAATGGAAGGATTTATCGTCGTCGAGCACTGGGATCACTACCAGGCGTTTCTCGATCAGGTCGCGCCGCGGGTAGAAGGCGGAGCGATCCAATATCGGGAGACCGTCGTCGATGGGCTGGAGCGTATGCCCGAGGCTTTCCTGAAACTCTTCTCGGGGGAAAACGAGGGCAAGATGCTGGTTCGGCTTGCCTCGGACTGACGACCCTCGAGAATGGCGACGACCGCCGTGAGGCGCCTCTACCGAGTGGCGTGCTCCCATTCCGTTAGCACAGTCAGCGCCTGCTCGCGGCTATCGAGGCATAGTTCGGGATCATAATCGAAGCGCCGGCAGACTTCCGGTCGGCGTGGATCGCCGAACAGCCGGCACAGGTTGCCGTCGTCGAGTTGCACGCAGCGGACCCCGGCGGGCTTTCCCTGCGCCATGCCGGGGATCGGCGAGGTGATCGAGGGCGCGATACAGCAGGCGCCGCAGCCAGCGCGGCAGCTCATGGGGGTTCTCCTTTCAGCGTCATGCGATTTGATTCACCGGGATCTGATCGAGTCTCTTCGGCAGCCATTTCATTGAAGTAGCCGGGCTCCGGCAGCCCGGCCTCCGCTCGCTGATATTCCCGCAATCAGGTCGCTGGTGATTGAGCAGGGTTATCAACTAGCCCCCGGCAGGCGTTCCTCTGCTCTCCGCCAGCGCACCTTTGTCGATTCCCTCGAATGCCTGGACCCGGATATGCGCGCCGGTAGCCAGCGCGATCTGGTGAGCGAGCCAAGCCGCAATATTCTCGACAGTGGTGGGGGCGGATAGCGTATGGCATCGCTCCTTCGGCAGGTGGAGCTGGAACTGGCCTTGGGCGGAGCGATAGCGCACACGCATGATATCGTCGTTGCGCCGAGGATTGACGATGTCGGCCTCGTCGACGAGATACGCATTGTCCAGGCGTTGGGCCCAGAGCCGTTCGAGTTCCGAATCGCGCTGGCCGTCCCGCCAGATCCTGAGATGCGAGCGATGACCATGAGCTATCCGCTGGCAGTTGCCCTTATGATGCTTGAGACCATGGCTGTAGCTGTAAATGGCGCCATCGACGAGTTCTTCGCGAAGACGGATGCGAATTGCCTCGACGCGCGGTGGCGGCCGTTTGCTGAGTTCGCTGCTGAGATGCGCGCCCAGGCGTTCCGCCGTCACTTCGCCCCAGGGAAACAGCGTGAAGCCCTGGCGCGGGGCACGCAGCTCGAAGGGGAAAGGAAGCTCGGCGGCCATGTGCAGGCCTTCGCTGCACTCCTCGATCTTGACGCCCGCGGCCTGCGTGGGCACGAGCAGGGTATGATCCAGTCCGCCATCGAGGCGTGATTTGATCCACGGCTTGACCTCGCCGAAGTCGAACAGCATGCCGTCCTCACCCAGCTCGCCGTCGAGTTCGACGTCGACGTGCCAGCTGGCGCCGCTCAGGCCACGTTGAGGCGACCAGATCGATGCGTCGATATTGGTCAGATTGTTGACGAAAAGGGTCATCAATCGATCCCCGCGATCTTGTGAGTCTGCAGCGACAGGCGCCACTGCGGATGACGCATGCAGTAATCGACGGTCGCCTCCATCGGGCTGGCATCGCTCACGATGGCGCCGGGTGCGAGGTCCATCGGCTGCAGAAAGAAGTGAGTGAAATCCAGCTCGGCGAAGGTCTCGGGATCGATGCCCGCCTGCGGGTGGACCAGCTTCAGCTCGTCTCCGCGCGTCTGACGTAGCGCATTGTCGCTTTTAGGGCTGACGCAGATCCAGTCGATCCCCAGCGGGGCCGGCAGTGTGCCATTGGTCTCGACGGCAATTTCGAAGCCTTGGGCATGCATTGTCTCGATCAGCGCCGTATCCAGTTGCAGCAGCGGCTCACCGCCGGTGAATACCACATAGCGGCGATGTCTGCCCGAAACGGACGTCGGCCAGAGACGCTCGAGATGCGAGGCCAGCGCCGCGGCATCGGTGAATTGGCCGCCGTTCTGACCGTCGGTGCCGACGAAGTCGGTATCGCAGAACGTGCACTGGCTAGTGGCGCGATCTCGTTCTCGACCAGACCACAGATTGCAGCCCGTGAATCGGCAGAAGACGCTGGCCCGACCGGCCTGGGCGCCTTCTCCTTGCAGGGTGTAGAAGGCTTCTTTGACGCTGTACATGCATGATTCCGTGCTGAGTCGATTCAGGGTTCGGTTTGCCGGGTTGGGTTTCCCGGAGCCTGGCGCGCCAGAGCTTGGAGAGTCTGGACTTGGAGAGCCAGGACTTAGCGAGTCAGGACTTGAGCGCCAGGGCTGATGCGTCAAAGCTGAATTCGAAACGATATCCGATTCGTCGGCGCGATCGATCCGGCCTCGCATCATCGACGTCTGGCCAGGAGGCGTCCGCCCGTCAGCGCGTAGCGTAGGGAATCGGGTCCTTCATTCCCAGCTCGGCAAAGGCGTTGAGTCTTTCCCGACAGCTACCGCATTCACCGCAAGCCACTTCCTGGCCCAGATAGCAGGTCCAGGTATCGGCGTAGTCGAGCCCCATTTCGATGCCGTCGGCGAGAATCTGCGCTTTGTCGCTGTGCAGATAGGGCGCTTCGATACTGACAGCCTCGAAATTGGCGATCGCGGAGACATCGTTCATGCGTTCGACGAACGCCGGGCGACAGTCGGGGTACAGGACATGATCGCCCCCGTGAGCGCCATAGAAGCAGATCGGTGCCTTGATATTGACTGCGTAGCCGATCGCCAACGACAGCAGAATCATGTTGCGATTGGGTACGACGGTGTCGGCGAGGTTGTCCTCGGCATAGTCAGCTTTCGGCATGGCTCGTCCACTGTCGGTCAACGCGGAATTGCCGATCAGCTCATGAATCGCCCGAATGTCGACGACGCGGTGCGAAAGACCAAGGTCGGCACAGACGCGGCTTGCGACATCGAGCTCGCGGGCATGACGCTGACCGTAATGAAACGACAGGGCGTGGACGTCGTAGCCTTCGCGTATGGCGCGATGGAGTACCGTGTAGGAGTCCATGCCGCCGGAGTAGATCACGACGACCGGTGTGGAATCGCTGGAAGAAGTCGAGGATGTCATGCGGTTAACCTGTGGCGTGCAAACTGTCTGGGCCTGGCAAGGGCCCACGGTGATAGCTGATTCGGGTGGCTCGCTTACGCCATGAAGGCCCCGCTCTCGCCGACGAGAGAGGTCAGCAGGCGCTGCCGCAGATCGCCTCGGGACAGATCCTGGGCGAGCAGGTGAGCGAGTTTGCTGTGAGCGGCTTCGGGCGTCATGTCATCGCCGGACAGGATGCCGATCTCGTTGAGCGTCTGTCCGCTGGCATAGGTGCCGGGACTGACGCCGCCGACAGGACATTGACTGACGGCAACCATGACTTTGCCTTCGGCACTGGCGCGAGCCAGGACACCGAGCAATGCCTCGTCTTCCGGTAGATTGCCGCTTCCCCAGCACTCGATGACGACACCGCGCAGAGAGTCGTCATCCAGCCAGCGAGCCACGTCTTTGGCACGAATGCCGGGCCACAGCACCAGACGAATGACGACTGCTGCATCGCCGCCGGCAAGTTCGAAGCGTGGCGCCCCACGTGCGGGCCAGCAGCGGGGCGTGTAGACGATCGGACTGTGATCCACCATCTCACCCAGCAGTGGCCAGTTCGGGCTCTCGAATCCTAGCGAGTCCGCAGTGTACCATTTTCTGGCACGGCATCCTCTCAGCAGACGGCCCCCGAAGCTCACGCACACTTCCCGCAGCGCGGTCTGCGCGGCAAAAGCCAGCGCAGCTTCGAGGTTGACGAGCGCATCGCTGCCTTCCGACTCCAGCGGCTTTTGGGCGCCCGTCACGATGACCGGCTTGGACAGCCCTTGCAGCTGAAAGGCGAGGCTGGAAGCGCACCATGCCAACGTGTCGGTACCGTGAAGCACCACGAATCCGGCGTAGTCCTGATAACGATCGGCAATCAGCGCTGCCAGCACTGCCCAGTCGTCCGGCGTGGCGCTGCTGGAATCGATCGGGTCGGGCGACTCCCAGACGATGTATTCGGGAAGTCGGCGTCGGCGATCTGGCGGCAGCGACGCCAGCGCTGCCGTCATTCGGGAATCGAAATCGCCAGCGGCGACCAGACCTCGGTCGCTGTCACGCATTCCGATGGTGCCGCCGGTGTAGATCACCAGAATGGAAGACGATGTGTCCTGGGTCGCTGCACTCATGACAGCTTCAGAGATCGTGGCCGAGAATGACATGGCAGATCGACGAGAACGTGCGGGCCGACGGTGGCTGGTGAAGATCGACGCCCAGCGCGCGGCTGATGTTGGAGGCCGAAATGATGCCGCGAATCCGCGAAGCACCGCTGCCGTCGGGTTCGGTAATCAGCACGTGCTGGTCACCCGAGGTCTTGAGCGTCTCGACCAGATCGCCCACGCTGGCATGGGAGATCTTGGCGTAGGACAGCGAGTGCAATTCGCTACGCGGTGTCTGGATCATCTCGACGGTAACCTCGTCGCGGCCGAGCTGATGCTGCTGCATCGCCAGCGTGATGCGACGACCCCCGATCAGCTCGCGGGCGTTGATCACACCGGTGAACTTTCCACTGGTGTCGATCAGCATCAGTAGGCCGACGCCAGCCTGCTTCATGGTCTCGTGAGCCTGCCCAATCGAGCTGCCGGTGGGCAGGGTGTGGGGATGGCTGACATTGAAATCGGTGACCAGCATCGTGGCTGGGCTTTCCAGTGTCACGGATTGCGTCTTGGCTACCGGCTGCACGATGCCGCTGACACCGTCCAGGTTTTCCAGTGACAGCGCCGAAAAATGGACTTTGGAAGGATGGGGGGTATTGACCATCGATGAATCTCCCTGGATCGAATCAAAAGCGTTTTCCGGTCGGAATCCACAGGCCGAAGCCGGCTTCCGAGCGGGTCGTTATAGATACTGGTGAAGATCGCCGCGGACGCTGTCCAGAAAGGTAATGAAGCGCGTATCCCGCTCATCGTCGTGACGATCGGTGCGACAGCCCAGTGTCATGCTCTTATGGACCAGCAGTTCGTCGTAAATATCCAGCGTGACCTTCTTGGGGATTTCCGGCGAGGGTTTGATCTCCCCCTCCTCCAGCGTGAAGGACTCGAACAGCGTGGCGCGAATTCTGGTGGTGCCGCCTTCCGCGAGGACACGGCGCACGAACAGCCAGCCTTCGCAGGCCAGGTTGTCGCCATTCTCGCGCTGGCGTTGAAACAGCGTACGGTAACTGGCGCCTTCCTTGGCGCCGCGATCCGCCATGCTACGGTAAGCTTCGGTGACACGAGACGCCATCGCCCCGGTTTGTGCCAGTTTATGCAGCGCAGCCTGATGTTCGCGCCCCAATTGTTCCTGGCGCTGAAAACGCTGCCACAAGCGATAATTGTCCTGCAGGGCGGTTGCGTCCATGTCTTCTCCAGAGAGTGGCGAAATTATCGGCCGCCTATGATCGCCTATCCGGTGGCTCCCTGACCACCCAAGGTTGACGTTTCCCCAGGGGCGGCAAGCGTAAAAGAAGATCAGCCAACGCTAAAGTTCCCCGGGGATCGGCCGATCAGGGAACTGAAGCATTAAAGTGCGCTTAATCGGCGTCTGCTGTCGTGATCGGCGTGTTACAAAGTGCGCCAGGCATAGAGAGGTTACATGGCTACCATATCGTCACTGGGAATCGGTTCCGGGCTGGACTTGAGCGGACTGCTCGATGACCTGGAAGATGCGGAAAAACAGAAGCTCACGCCGATCGTCGCCCAGCAGCAGAGCTACAAGACCAAACTGTCCGCCTTCGGTTCGTTGGAGAGTTCCCTGACCGCGTTGCGTGATGCCGCGACCAAGTTGAGCGATCCCGAAACCTTCTCGGCCGTCACCAGCTCGATGACCGGCGACGCCGTCACCGCCACCACCACTGGGGATGCCGTCGCCGGTCGCTATCAAGTCTCGGTGACGAGTCTTGCTCAGGCGCAGTCCGTCGCCTCCGGTGGTTATGAGAAGAAAGACGACGGTCTCGAGATGTCCGGAACTCTCAAATTCGGGTCCGGCGAGAGTGCCTTCGAAATTGACGTGGCGAACGACGATTCGCTTGCGGATCTCCGGGATGCGATCAACGGCAAGAACGGAAATGTCACGGCAACGATTGTCAGCGACGGTAGTGACAAGCCTTATCGTTTGGTACTGACTTCGACCGAGACAGGCACTGACTCTACGATGTCGGTCTCTTCGGCGTCGCCGGGGGACGCGTTGGACGTGGCGTTCGGCTTTACAAGCTCGGTCGAGGCAGGTGAGCAAGTCTTCAGTAGTCATGGCAGCTCGGAACAGACCGTGGCGGCCCAGGATGCCGAGTTGACCGTCAACGGTATCGATATCACCAGCCAGTCCAATACCGTCAAGGGTGCGCTCGAAGGCGTCACTTTCGATTTGACCTCGACCACGAGCGGAGCAGAAACGCTCAAAGTGTCCAAAGACACGGAGTCGATGACCAAGGCGGTCAAGGCTTTCGTCACCGCCTATAACAGCTTTCAGAGTACGTCTGACGCCCTCACTTCCTACGACTCTGAGTCAGACACGGCCGGAGCGCTGCTGGGCAACTCGACCATGCGCACTATCGAGTCCCGCCTGAGTAGTGTGCTCGGCTATAGCGATGGCGATGGCACGTTTTCGATGCTGTCGGACCTGGGTATCGAGCGCCAGCTGGACGGCACGCTGGAGGTCGATGATGACAAGCTGAGCGAAGCCATCTCCAGTGACAGTGACGCGGTAAGCCAATTTTTCGCCGGTGTCGACGGGAAGGGCGGGCTGTCTGCCAGCATCGACGACACCATGGGGACCATTCTCGATGACGGCGGCCTGCTGCAGATTGCCACCGACGGTATCGATTCCACGCTGGACCGCCTGGGCGACCGTTACACGCGGATGCAGGAATCCATCGACTCCACGGTCGAGCGTTATCGCACCCAGTTCGCCAGCCTGGACTCTCTGGTCTCGCAGATGAATTCGACCAGTAGTTACCTGACCCAGCAGTTCGATGCCTTGAGCGCGCAAACCAACCAGTAATAGGTCTCAACGATGATGAATTCACGACGGGGCGCGGGCGCCTACGCGCGGGTTGGGGTCGAGTCGGCGGTCATGTCTGCCGACCCCCACCAGCTGATCGTCATGCTATTCGATGGTGTCCAGGCGGCGATCGCCAGTGCTCGCCTGCATATGCAGGACGGCAACCGGGCAGCCAAGGGCGCGTCGATCTCCAAGGCGATCGACATCGTCAATAACGGTTTGGCGGCTGCGCTGGACCATGAAAAGGGGGGCGATATCGCCGCCAACCTGGGGCAGCTTTACGACTACGTCGCCAGACTGTTGCTGCAGGCCAATCTGCGTGACGACATGGCCGCGCTGGATCAAGCCGCGTCACTTCTCGATAACATCGGCTCCGGTTGGCGTGAGCTTCGGCAGGCGCCGGTCGAGATGGTCGGGGGAGTATAATCGAATGACACCAGGCCCTTCGGTCATCGAGCAGTACCGTCAGTTACTAGAGGTGTCGAGCCGGATGCTGGGTTTGGCGCGAGAGCAGG
Organism: Salinicola halophyticus; assembly: GCF_003206695.1. Classification (GTDB taxonomy): domain Bacteria; phylum Pseudomonadota; class Gammaproteobacteria; order Pseudomonadales; family Halomonadaceae; genus Salinicola; species Salinicola halophyticus. The sequence continues at coordinate 179,834 of NZ_PZJN01000003.1, forward strand.
AGTGGGAAGCCCTGGTGCAGTGCGAGGCCGGCTACGTGGTATCGCTTCAGCGCGTGAGGTCTCTCGATGAAGTGCAGTCGTTGACCGATTCGGAGCGTGAACAGAAATTCAGCTTGCTCGAGCAGATCCTGACCCAGGACGCCGAGACTCGCCGTGTGCTGGAGTCCCGTCGCGAGGAGCTTAGCCATCTCATTGGCAGTTCCCGGCGACAGCAGGCACTGGGGCAGGCTTACCAGGCGGGGCGCGGCAGCATCGCCTCACGACTGCGCGCGGTGCCGACCGACGATCGCCCGTGAGCGGCATCACGCCGATACTCGACACCCTGTTGCATCAGGTTCTCGGCAAGCGTGTCGACACGCCGGTCATCAAGGACCAGCCGTTACCAGTGTCGGCGGCGACGTCTTCGGACGCCATTCAGCCGGCTCGCAGCGACTCTCGTCTACATCAGCAGGGCGGGGAGCGCGTCATGGGCCCATCCCCGGCGACGGTCCGGGAAGGCGCCTCTGTGCCCGCTCCACCGTCGGGTCAGGCCGGGCTCTCGTCCTCGCAGTTACACTTGAGCCCGACCGCGATAAAGATCGCTGATCTGCTCTCGCGTTTTCCTGCCACTCAGACCGCATCGGTCCGGCCGCTTGCCGCGCTTCTGCTCCAGCCTGCGGACAGTGCCGATTCCCTCGCCACCGCACTGTCGCAAAGCGTTCGCGAGAGCGGTGCCTTCTATGAATCTCATCTGCAGCGATGGATGGCCGGTCAGTATCCCCGGTCGGCGCTGATGCGCGAACCTCAGGCCTGGTTGAGCCTGACCTTTCGTTCGTTCACGCCGACCTCGATGCTGTCCACGCCAATGCCATTTCTGGCCACGCCGACGCCACTGAATTCGGGGCTCCTGACCGGCGGTGGCAGCCAGGCATTGCCTCAGCATGTTTCTCCGAGCTCGACGCCCATGCCAGCGAAGACGAGTACCTTTGCCGGCACGACCGCTGCGACAGCCAATCTCGACGAGACCACGAGTTCAAGAGCCATTGGGAGCGGGGAATCGCGCCTCTCGCAGTCTGTCACGGCGGCCGGTTTCGGCGGTGAGCGTTCGTCTTCAATGGCAGGCGTATCGGATACGGCATCGTCACTCGCCATGTCCCGTGCGCACCAGCTTTCGCAGCAACCCACGGAGGCATTGCAGGCGATCGTTCGGCATCAGCTGGAGCTGATCGTGGCACCCAATCTACGTTGGGAAGGGCAGCTGTGGCCCGGGGTGCCGATGACACTGATGTTTTCCGAGTTGCCACGCGATCCGGCTTTCGACGATAACGATGACGACGTCGATGATCGTTCACCGCGGTACGATGACGAAACCCGCGACGAGTGGCGCGCCGAGGTGCAGGTTCGGCTGCCCACTCTGGGCGTCGTCGACATCACCTTCCAGGCGCGCCAGGCGACTGCACTACGAGTGGAGATCGATCCTTCCGAGGCGCCCACCCGGGATCGCGTCCGGCGGGAGCTCGAACCATTGCGCCAGCGCCTGACTGCGTTGGGTATACAAGCAGAGATCGCATTGGGAGCTAGCCATCATGAGCGATAGAAATGCGGATGCCCGCCGACGCGCGATCGCCATGGCTTACAGCGGTGAACGAACGGACGCGCCCAGGGTCGTTGCCAAGGGCTACGGCAATGTGGCGGATCGCATCATCGAGCTCGGACAGCAGGAGGGCGTTTTCGTACATGACTCCCCGGAACTGGTTGCGCTATTGATGCAGGTCGACCTGGATGCCCGTATCCCGGAGTCGCTCTATCAGGTGGTAGCAGAATTGCTGGTATGGATCGGCCAGATCGACAGTGCGGCGACGTCAGGTCATCAGCATTAGCGTTGACTGTCAGGTTTAATTTTAAACGGTATTGTTATCCAATGTGTCTTTTGGGACCGTTTGTCTTCACGAGCTCGCATCTGCCCGTAAAGGCAGTAATCACAATATTTCACGTAGGATCAGTTATTTAAATCAATCGATAGCAAACTCAATAGCGACGAGTTCGTTACGTGACTATAAATTTGGTAACAAAACTTGCTTTTGTTCATCAAAAAGTCGCAAACTAGGTCCATCATAAAGAACTGATGTAGTCGCCTCGATGGCTATGTCGGCTGGAGCTTTCAATCAATGGAAGCCAATAAAACCATACGCAGGGAATCGGACAATGGCCCCGAACAGTCTTCTGGACGACATTCAAGATCTCAATCTCTCCTATCTGCTTCTGGTTCAGCGCCTGCTGAACGAGGATCGTGAGTCGGCGATGTTTCGACTCGACATGAATGCCGATCTTGCGGATACCATTATTCGCTTATCGATCAAGCAGTTGACTCAACTGTCTCGAACAAATCAGTTGCTATGTAATCTGCGATTCACGGATGCTGAACAGCTCAATATGCTGGTCCGTAACCCGCGAGCCCAGGGGCTCGAGCAGACGCATGCCTCACTGCTGATGGCCGGTGCGGGTCGCGTTCAATTCTCGTCCCGGCAGGGGAGCTGATCCATGGCGGACAAGAGCCTCGTTGCGGAGATGCTTCAGGTGCAGCTGGCCATCGAGTTGATCGAACTGGGGGCGCGGTTGCAGGTTCTCGAAACCGAGACGGATCTGAGTCGCGGGCGTTTGATCAAGCTTTACAAAGAAGTCAAAGGCATGTCTCCGCCCAAAGGTATGCTGCCGTTTTCGGCCGACTGGTTCATTACCTGGCTACCCAATATTCATTCATCGTTGTTCTACAACGTCTATCGTCGCCTCACTAAAGAGCTGGGTTGCGAGCGGATGCCTGCGTTCGTCAAGGCTTATCGGCTGTATCTCGAGCAGGTCGAACTCGATGGTGCGGAGCCCACGCTCGGCTTGACGCGGGCGTGGACGCTGGTGCGATTCTTCGAGAGCGATCTGCTGCAGTTGTCGCGCTGCAAGACCTGTAAGGGCGATTTCGTGGCGCATGCTCATAGCCCGATGCAGGACTACGTCTGCGGTATCTGCCAGCCCCCTTCCCGGGCTGGCAAGACTCGCAAGGCCAAGGCGATGTCGAAACCGGCCGCACCGACGTTCGTTCCTCTGGAGATGTCGCTGGCGGACCGCCTGGCCGTCTAGGCTGATCTCGTCATCGAGAAGCGGGCCAACGGGCCCGCTTTTTTGTGTCCGTTCGGCGACGAGATGCCTGCCTGGCACCGTCGTTTTTCGAACAATCACGCTTTTCTGATATTTCTACCCTCAAGCGCGACGCCTCGGCTGCCGATACAGTCAGCAAGTTTGCCATGCACTGTTTCGGGAGCCTCACCGTGCTGATCCTATTAGGCTACATCATCGTCTTGGGTAGTGTATTCGGTGGCTACGTCGCGATTGGCGGGCATCTGGGTGCGCTGGTGCAGCCCGCCGAGTTCGTGATGATCGTCGGAGCCGCCCTCGGCGCCTTCGTCTGCGCCAACAACGGCAAGGCGATCAAGGCGACGTTGCGGTCGTTCTCGAAGCTAAAGCGCACCAAGCGCTACAACAAGATGATGTACATGGAGCTGATGGCGCTTCAATACCGGCTTCTGACCAAGGCGAGACGCGACGGCATGCTGGCGATCGAGCGTGATATCGATGCGCCGCAGGACAGCGCGATCTTCGCGGACTATCCGAAGATCCTCTCGGATCCGATGATCATGGGGTTCCTGACCGATTATTTACGCCTAATGGTCAGCGGCAACATGGATCCCTTCGAGATCGATGCGCTGATGGAGCACGAGATCGAGACCTTCCAGCATGAAGCGGAGCTGCCCGCGCACTCGCTATCGGCCGTCGGCGACGGACTTCCGGCTTTCGGCATCGTGGCAGCGGTCATGGGCGTGGTGCACGCTCTGGGATCGGCGGATCAGGGCGCCGGTGTCATGGGACAGATGATCGCACAGGCGCTGGTGGGTACCTTTGTCGGGATCCTGCTGGCCTATGGCTTCGTGACGCCCGTGGCTCACCGCATCAACCTGCAGGCGGGTGAAGCGACCAAGATGCTGCAGTGCATTCGCGTAACCCTGATGGCCAGCCTCAATGGTCTGGCGCCGCAGTTGGCGGTGGAGTTCGGCCGCAAGGCGCTGTTTACCGCTATCAGGCCGTCATTCAGCGAGCTTGAAGAACACGTTCGTTCCAGCGGGCAGACCCTGCGCAGCACGGGAACGGAGGGGCCATGAGTAGCGGTGATGAACGGCGGCCGCTGATCGTCAAGCGCAAGCGGGTTCAGTCGGCGAAGCATCACGGTGGGTCGTGGAAGATCGCCTACGCCGATTTCATGACGGCATTGATGGCGCTGTTCCTGGTGCTGTGGATTCTTTCCACGGCCAGTCCGAGCCAATTGGAACATATCGCCGAATATTTCCGTACTCCACTAGCCGTCGCCTTGACGGGCGGCGACAAGACGACGGCGAGCACCAGCGCCATACCCGGTGGTGGCGACAACCCGACCAAGGTCGATGGCGAGGAACGCCGCGTGAACATCCGCGAGCAGACCCGCTCGAGTGACGAGCAGCGCAATCTGCGCTATCTGCGCGATCGTCTGCAGAGCGTGATTCAGAGCGACCCGCAGCTCAAGGAACTGAGCTCGCAGCTGCGGATGGATTTCTCGCCCGAAGGGTTGCGAGTGCAGATCGTCGACAGCGACAAGCGGCCGATGTTCGAACTCGGTAGCGATCGCCTCGAGCCGTACATGCAAAAGATCCTGGGTCGCATCGCTCCCGTGCTCAACGAGATGCCCAATCCCATCAGCATCAGCGGCCACACCGATGACATTCCTTACGTCGGCGGCGAGAAGGGATACAGCAACTGGGAGCTGTCCGCCGATCGTGCCAACGCTTCACGCCGGGAACTGATCGCCGCCGGCCTGGCGCCGGACAAACTCTTGAGAGTCGCCGGGATGGGCTCGCGCATCACCTTGCCGAACACGCTCCCCAGCGACGACGTCAATCGTCGGATCAGCATCGTGGTGCTGGATAACCGGGCGGCTCAGGCAATCGAACAGCAGGAAAAGACGCCGCTGCCCTCATCTCTGGCAACGCCTCTGGCAGGCAACGGTGGTGAGGCGAGTGGTAGTAGTGGCGGGATGACCGAGCCGAATTCAGCGGGTTGATGCAAACGTGTTCACGCCCTGTTGGTGGGGCTTCTATGGCAGGTGCTCATGGATATTTCTGATTTTTACGACACTTTCTTCGAAGAAGCCGAAGAGCTGCTGGCAGATATGGAGCGCCTGCTGCTGGATCTCGATGTCGACGATCCCGATGTCGAAGAGCTCAATGCGATCTTCCGTGCCGCGCACTCGATCAAGGGGGGGGCTGGCACCTTTGGCTTTACCGTCCTGCAGGAGACGACGCACCTGCTCGAGAACTTGCTGGACCATACCCGGCGTGGCGAGCTCACTCTACGGCGGGATATCGTCGACACGTTTCTGGAAACCAAAGATATGCTTCATGACCAGTTGAATGCCTACCGCAACGGCAGTGAGCCGGATGCCGAAGCGTTCGAACGGATTTCCCGCGTTCTGCAGCAGATGGCGCTGGATGAGCTGGGCCAGGGCGGTGCGGCAGCGAATGTGCCGGCGGTTGCGACACCGGAACCCGCGGCGACGACCCCCGCTCCTTCAGTGGAGAGTCCGGAAAGCGCCGAGGCCGGCAAGGGCGCTACCCAGCGCTTGTCGATTACGCTGACGAACGTGAACGACAAGGACCGCAATCTGCTGGTCGACGAGCTCGAGCATTTCGGTGTGATCGCATCGCAGTCGGGCGATGCGGCGCGGTATCAGGTGGTTCTGGACAGCGCGGAATCCCAGGATGATATCGAAGCGGTGCTCTGTTTCATCATCGAGCCGGAGCAGCTGTCGATCCAGGCCGAAGCGGTTGCCCCGGCCGAAGCGGTTGCCCCGGCCGAGGACAGCGCAGACACGACCGTCCGGGAACCGATGGCTGAGACGCCGGTGCCGTCCAGCGAGCCGGCGCCGGCCAGCGCCGAAACGTCGGTGGCTGAGGCGCCCGCCGTACCGAGCGACAAGGCCAGTAGCAAACCGAGTGGCAAGTCCGGTGGCAAGAACGCCAAGGGCAGCGAGTCCAGCACCATCCGGGTGCCGGTCGACAAGGTAGATCAGATCATCAATCTGGTCGGTGAATTGATCATCACTCAGTCGATGCTCGAGCAGACGGCCAGCGATCTGGACATCGTCTCTCATGGGCCGCTGGTCAACGGCATGAATCTGTTGCAGCGCAACGCCCGCGATCTGCAGGAATCGGTGATGTCGATTCGCATGATGCCGATGGATTACGTCTTCAGTCGTTTTCCGCGGCTGGTGCGCGATCTGGCGGCCAAGCTGGGCAAGGACGTCGAACTGATCACCGAGGGGAAGTCCACCGAGCTCGACAAGAGCCTGATCGAGCGCATCATCGACCCCTTGACCCATCTGGTTCGCAACAGCCTCGATCACGGCCTGGAGTCTCCGGAACGCCGCGAAGCGGCCGGCAAGTCGCCGACCGGCCATCTCACGCTGTCCGCCCAGCACCAGGGCGGTAATATCCTGATCGAAGTGATCGACGATGGAGCCGGGCTCAATCGCGACAGGATTCTGGCCAAGGCCCGGTCCAACGGTCTCGCCGTCACCGACACCATGAGCGATGACGACGTCTGGCAGCTGATCTTTGCCCCCGGTTTCTCGACCGCGGAGCAGGTCAGCGACGTCTCCGGGCGTGGCGTCGGCATGGATGTCGTCAAGCGTAATATTCAGGCCATGGGCGGGCACGTCGAGATCCTGAGCAAACCCAACCAGGGCACGACGACACGGATCGTGCTGCCGCTTACGCTGGCGATCCTGGACGGCATGTCGATTCGCTGTGGTGGGGAGACCTTCCTGCTGCCGCTCAATGCGGTCCTCGAATCGCTGCAGCCCCAGCCCGACGACATCTATTCGATGGCCGGCGACGATCAGCTGCTCAAGGTGCGCGACGAGTATCTGCCGATCATCGCGCTGCACCATGCTCTGGACGTGGCCAACGCCCGGACCGAATTGACCGAGGCCATCGCCGTCATCGTCCAGGGCGAGGGGCGGCGCTACGCCCTGCTGGTCGATGACCTGATCGGCCAACAGCAGGTCGTGGTCAAGAACCTCGAAACCAATTATCGCAAGGTCCCGGGCATCTCCGCGGCCACTATCCTTGGCGATGGCAGCGTTGCCCTGATTCTCGATATCGCCGATCTTCATCGTCTCGACCGGCGCAAATCGCAGCAGCGCCACGAGGCGAAACGCCAACATCTACAAGAGGTATCGCTAGTATGAGTTCGCAAGCGAGCATGAATGCCATCGTCAACGACGCCGCGAGCCGCGAGTATCTGGTCTTCTCGCTGGGTGAAGAGGAGTATGCGGTCGATATTCTCAAGGTGCAGGAAATTCGCGGTTACGAGAACGTCACCCGCATTGCCAATGTGCCGGACTTCATCAAGGGGGTCACCAATCTGCGCGGCGTGATCGTGCCGATCATCGACCTGCGGCTCAAGTTCCATCTCGACAAGGTCGAATACGACGGTCAGACGGTGGTGATCGTGGTCAACGTCGATGACCGTATCGTGGGTATCGTCGTCGACGGCGTCTCGGACGTGATGAGCCTGGCGCCGGATCAGATCAAGCCGGCGCCGGAATTCGGCGTCACGCTGTCCTCGGATTACCTGAGCGGTATCGGCAGCCTCGAAGATCGCATGCTGGTACTGGTCGACATCGAAAAGCTGTTGACCCACGAAGAGATGCAGCTCGTCGAGCGGACTGCCGAAAGCGCCTGATCCGGGCAGCATGGAATGAATTATCGACCGCAGCCTCGGCTGCGGTTTTTTTTGGCCGGCACGGCGCGAATGGATCACGAACCGAGCCGTTCATGGCGCGATCCGATTTTTCGACTTTGGTCTAATAAAGATAAAGCTGATCCGCGCCAAGCCGATAACGTTGCTATCGCGCTTATACCATCAGCTTCGCCATACGGGCAGGCGAGGCGCCGATCAAGTTATCCAGGTGAGAAACGCCATGCTGAATTTTCGAGAGTGGACGATGCGTCGCAAGCTTTGGGCCACGTTGGGGTTGATGTGGGTCGGTTTGATCATGGTGGCGGGCTGGTCGCTCTACTCCATGCGGGAAAACCTGGTGGAACAGCGTGTCCAGAGCCTCCAGTACTTCATCGGCAGCGCCAAGCAACTGGTCGACAATTATGTCAGCCAATCGGAAAGCGGCGAATTGAGCGAAGCGGATGCCAAGCAGCAGGCGCGCAACGCTTTGGCCCATCTCGGTTTCGGCGCCGACGGCTATATCTTCGTGTTCGACTCCAATCTCGAGATCGTCGAGCATCCGCGTCGCGCCGTGGGTGACAGCATGCGCGACTATCAGGATCCCAACGGGGTCTATCTCTATCGCGAGATGTTCGCTGCTGCCCAGCAGCCCGACGGCGGGCTCGTTCCCTACGCCTCGCGTCGCAGTGATGGCGACGAGACGTACGACAAGCTCAGCTACGTCATGCGCGTACCGCAGTGGGACTGGCAGATCGCCACCGGCGTCTATGTCGACGACATCGACGCCGTGCTGGCGGACGGTGCCGTGGTCTACCTGGCGCTGATCGCCGCGATCGGCGGCCTGCTCTCACTGATCGTCGCCTGGGTCATCCGTAATGTTCTGGGTCGGCTGGGCGGCGATCCCGGCCATGCGCGTAACAGTATCCAGAAAATTGCCGAGGGCGATTTTTCCCAGGCTCTGGTTCTCAAGTCGAAGGACATCGACAGTTTGCTGTTCGCGATAGAAAGTATGCGTCAGCGGCTCTCCCGGACATTCGCCGACGTTCGCGCCAGCGCCGAATGGGTCAATGTCGGCGCCGGCCAGATCGCCAGCGGCAATCAAGACCTAGCGGTGCGCACCGATCAGCAGTCCGCTGCCATCGTCGAAACGGCCTCCAGCATGGAGCAGTTGACCCAGACCGTCCGCCACAATGCCGATAACGCGGAAACGGCCACGCGGGCGGCATCCCAGACGCGTCAGCGCGCGCAGCAGGGCGGCGAGATGATGCGCGAGATCGAGACCACGATGTCACAGATCCAGGATGGCTCGCGGCAGATGGCGGAAATCGTCGACATGATCGACAACATCGCGTTCCAGACCAACATTCTGGCGTTGAATGCCTCCGTCGAAGCGGCTCGTGCCGGCTCCGCCGGGCGAGGATTCGCGGTCGTCGCGGAAGAAGTGCGCAACCTGGCGAGCCGTAGCGCCGAAGCGTCCCGGGATATTCGTCGGCTGATCACCGGATCGGGCGAGCAGGTGAACAGCGGCGCCACGCTGATCGAGCAGGCGGGCCGCGCCATGGAGGAGATCGTCTCCTCGGTGACCAGCGTCAGTGGTCTGATGGAAGAGATAGCCAACGCGTCGCGAGAACAGCGCAGCGGCATCGAGCAGGTCAATCAGGCGATCACGGAGCTCGACCAGGTCACCAGCCAGAACGCCGCGCTGGTACAGCAGACGGCCAATGCCTCCCAGTCGCTGGTGAGTCAGGCGCAGAAGCTGGAGTCGACGCTGGAGCATTACCGGGTAGCGGAGACGGAAGTCAGCGATTCCAGTCTGACCCAGTGGCAGCCCAACGTCGAAAAGACAACATCGCGCCGGGAACAGCCGGCGTGATCGGTGGCCTCTCGGGAAGCTCAAGAGAGCGGGTGATCGGCCGATAACCAGTCACGACAATGATCTCTGATCTGCCTCACGCGTTGCGGCAGATCGCGAGTGTGCATGACAACACCAGGGATGCTGCGATGCGAAACAATCAACCCGTGCTCGACCAGGAGTTCGCGATAAGCGACTCGGATTATCTTATTTCGCGAACCGATCTGACAGGCAGGATCACCTATGCCAACCCGGCTTTCGTCAGGGTCAGCGGTTTTAGCCGGGAAGAGCTGATCGGCGCCCCGCATAACCTCATCCGACATCCGGATATGCCGCCGGCGGCTTTCGCAGATCTCTGGAAGACGCTGGAGAAAGGCGAGAACTGGACCGGGGTGATCAAGAACCGGCGCAAGGATGGATCGCATTACTGGGTCCAGTCGACCGTCACCCCCATCATCGAAGACGGCAAGATCGCCGGTTACACCTCGGTGCGCGTCAAGGTCGCCGATAAGCCACGCCAACTGGCGGAAAAGCACTATCCGCAGCTGCTGGCCGGTCGCAGGCGTGGCGTCAAGCTTGACCATGGCGAGTTGAAGCCGCGCGGGCTCGTCCCGGCAATTCGACGTCTCACTCTGCGCTCGCTGAAAGGGCGGCTGATTTCGATGATGGTGCTGGCGTTGATCGTGCTGGCCGGTAGCGGCGGTGTCTCGATGTATGCGCTGCATCAAGATGGCCAGCGGCTGCAGCAGCTGACCACCAACGGCCTGGAAGACCTGGTTCGGCTTCAGAAGATCGATCAACTGATGTCGAAGGGGCGAAATCTGGTCGACAAGCCGGTCAGCAACCCGATGGCTGCCGACCTGGCACCGGTCAACGAACAGGTCGATGCGCTCATCGCCGAACTGAACGGGACCTGGGATGCCTTCTACCAGGATCGTCCCGTCAACCAGACGCCGGCCGCGGAGACCTTCGCCGCCGATCTTCAGCAGTACCGTGATGAAGGCCTGAAAGGGGTGATGGACGCGTTGAACGGGGGCGACTTCTACCAGTCCTACGTTGCCTACAACGACGTGCTGGCTGCCAACAGCGACAAGATCAGCACCGACCTGAACGCGCTGGTCGAAGCGAAGCGCGTGAGCGGAGCGGACATGGCGGCGAGTGCCGCCGAATCCCAGCGCACCACGATGATCATTCTGCTTTCGTTGCTTGGGGCCGGCGCCATCCTGTTGATCATCGTGGGGCTGACGACGATACGGGCAACGCTCAAGCCCGTTCGCGAGGCGCTGGACTTCGCGCTGCAGATCGCCTCGGGCAATCTGGGAGCGACGCTGAAGCAGCGCGGCAATGACGAAGTGGGGCGGCTGATCGGGGCGCTCAACAGCATGCGCCAGAGCCTCGGCACGATCGTCGGCGACGTCAATTCGAACGTCGCGGTGGTGGCCCCGGCGACCCGGGATATCGCCAGCGGCAACGAGGATCTCTCCTCGCGGACCGAGCAGCAGGCTGCCTCGCTGGCCGAGACCGCCAGCAGCATGGAGCAGATGACGGCGACCGTGAAGCAGAACGCCGACAACGCCCGTCAGGCGAGTCAGCTCGCCGATGGCGCGACCGATACAGTGCGTCGCAGCGGCGAGGTGATGGGACAGGTCGTAGGTACGATGGGTCGCATCACCGACAGCTCGCGCAAGGTGGCGGATATTGTCGGCGTGATCGATTCGATCGCGTTCCAGACCAATATTCTGGCGCTGAATGCCTCCGTCGAGGCCGCCAGGGCCGGCGAACAGGGACGCGGGTTTGCGGTGGTCGCGGGTGAAGTCCGCAATCTTGCCAGCCGCAGCGCCGATGCGGCCAAGGAGATTCGCAATCTGATCGACAGCTCGACTCAGGAAGTCGGTCACGGCGCCGATCTGGTCCGTCAGGCCGAAGGGTCGATCGAGGAAGTCGTCAACGCGGTGACTCGCGTCAACGATATCATCAGCGAAATTTCCGCCGCCTCCGAAGAGCAGACCAGCGGTATTCAGCAGATCAGTCAGGCGGTCGCGCAGATGGACGAAGTGACCCAGCAGAACGCCGAACGCGTGCAGACGACGGCTTCCTCCGCGGCCGAACTGCGCGCCAGCGTCGACCATCTCGCAACCTCCATCGCCGTCTTCCGGTTGGCGGGCAGCGGAGAAGAGCGGGTGGTCGGCGGCGAGCCACGGGCGCCGCGCGAGCCCGTTGTTACCCCCCGGCATCAGCCGACGAACAAGCCGGCCACGCTTACCGCGAGCCCTCGTCGTGCGCTGACGGATGACAACGAGGAGTGGGAGTCATTTTGAAATCCGAGCCAGCCATGTTCTCAGCTCCAGATCCCACTGTGAGCGTCGATGAGAACGCCGTGCGCTTTACCCGGGATCTCGATTTTACCTTGCGGGATTTCGAGCGGATCCGGGATTTGATTTACCGCCGTGCCGGTATCGTCATGGCGGAGAACAAGCGGGAAATGGTGTACAGCCGGCTGGCCAAGCGCCTGCGACTGCATGGCATGACGCGTTTTGGTGACTATCTGGACCGGCTGGAGGGACGAGCCGAGTCCGAGGAGTGGGAGGCCTTCACCAACGCTCTCACCACCAATCTGACGGCGTTCTTTCGCGAATCCCATCACTTCCCGGTGCTGGCCGAGGAAGTACGCCGACGCGGTACCGGGATCAAGATCTGGTGCGCCGGCGCCTCGACCGGGGAAGAGCCTTACTCCCTGGCAATGACGGTGAGAGAAACGCTGGGCCCGGCGGCCTCGCAGGTGAAAATCCTGGCGACCGATATCGACACCGAGGCGTTGAATACCGCTCGCGCCGGGGTCTATGCGCTGGAAACGGTGGAAAAGCTCGGTGAGGTTCGCTGTCGGCAATTCTTTCAACGCGGCAGTGGCAGCCGTGCCGGCAAGGCTCGAGTACGACCTGAACTGGCGGCGATGATCGATTTTCGTCCGCTCAATCTGGTCACTGGTTCATGGTCGATCAACGGCCCTTTCGACATCATTTTCTGTCGCAACGTCATGATCTACTTCGACAGAGAGACGCAGACGAACATTCTGCGGCGATTTTCCGCCCAGATGAAGCCGGATGGTCTGCTGTTTGCCGGTCACTCCGAGAACTTCTCCTTTCTGAGTCAGGCTTTTCGTTTGAGAGGTCAGACCGTTTACACATTGGCATCACCCTCGTCGCGGGCGATGCCGGATGCCTCACGCTAGGGAGTGAGCGGTGAAACCGACGATCAAAGTGCTCTGTGTCGATGACTCGGCGCTCATTCGCGATCTGATGACCAAGATCATCGACGCCCAGCCCGACATGACCGTGGTGGCCACGGCGCCGGATCCGCTGGTCGCCCGTGACCTGATCAAGCAGCACAACCCCGACGTGTTGACGCTCGATGTCGAGATGCCGCGCATGGACGGTCTGGATTTTCTCGAGCGGCTGATGCGATTGCGCCCCATGCCGGTGCTGATGATTTCGTCGCTGACCCGGCGCGGGTCCGAGATTACGCTGAGGGCACTGGAACTGGGCGCAGTAGACTTCGTGGCCAAGCCGGAAGTCGGCATTCGTGAAGGCATGCTGGAGTATGCCGACTTGATCGCCGACAAGATCCGCGCCGCCGCGCAGTCCCGCCCGCAACCGCTTCAGCAACATCGAACAGCGACACCAGCGGCGCCACCGCGGGTACTCAAGGCGCCGATTCTCTCCAGCGAGAAGATCATCATTATTGGTGCCTCCACGGGGGGGACCGAGGCGATCCGTCAGGTCATCGAACCATTGCCGGCCAACAGTCCTGCGGTGTTGATTACCCAGCACATGCCGGGCGGCTTCACCCGCTCCTTCGCCGAACGTCTCGATCGACTCTGCCGTGTCACGGTCAAGGAGGCGGAAGCGGGAGAGCGCGTGTTACCCGGTCACGTTTACATCGCGCCGGGCGACTGGCACATGCGGCTGGCGCGTTCGGGCGCCAACTACGTGATCGCGCTCGACGAGAGCCCACCCGTGAACCGTCACCGGCCCTCGGTCGATGTCTTGTTCGAGTCCGCGGCCGCCTGCGCGGGGCGCAACGCTCTGGGGGTCATCCTTACCGGCATGGGCCGTGACGGTGCGGTCGGCCTGCTGAAAATGCGCGAGGCCGGCGCGCATACCGTCGCGCAGGACGAGGCAAGCTGTGTGGTCTTCGGCATGCCCAAGGAGGCGATCGCGCTCGGCGGAGCGACGGAGGTCATTGCGCTGACCGATATTGCCGGCCATCTGGTTCAGCAGATGCACCTGGCGGGACGCGCGCAGCGCGTATAGACAGCACCTGTAAAGCGAACGGTCATGCTGCCGATAATTCACGGCATGCCCGCCTAACGAATCGAAGAGGAAAGACGATGGCTGACAAGAACATGAGCATTCTGGTGGTGGACGATTTCCCGACCATGCGTCGGATCGTCCGCAGCCTGCTCAAGGAGCTCGGATTCGAGAACGTAGAAGAGGCCGAGGATGGTCAGGAAGCGTTGACCAAGCTGCGAACCGGCGCGTTCGAGTTCGTGGTCTCCGACTGGAACATGCCCAATCTCGACGGTCTGGAGATGCTCAAGGAGATCCGGCAGGACCCCCAGCTCTCTTCGCTGCCCGTGCTGATGGTGACGGCCGAAGCCAAGAAAGAGAATATCATCGCAGCCGCCCAGGCAGGCGCCAACGGCTATGTGGTCAAGCCTTTCACCGCCGCCACGCTCGAAGAAAAGCTCAACAAAATTTTCGAAAAACTGGGCAAGTGACGCCTACGGAGGGTAGATCATGAGTGGTGCCAACCCTCAGACCAGCGTGGCGGAAAGTGCGGCTCCCGACGACCTGATTCGCCGTATCGGCCATTTGACGCGCATGCTGCGCGAGAACATGCGCGAGCTGGGCCTCGACAAGGAGGTGGAGAAGGCGGCCCAGGCGATTCCCGATGCCCGCGACCGGCTCAGCTACGTTGCGTCGATGACCGAGCAGGCGGCGGAACGCTCGTTGAACGCCATCGACAACGCCCAGCCGCTGCAGAACGGGCTCGAGCGCGAGGCGATCGCTCTCGACGAGCGGTGGGATTCGTGGTTCGCCGAACCCAAGGCGTTGAACGAGGCCAAGGCGCTGGTGAAGGACACTCGTGCCTATCTTCAGGATGTGCCCAAGAAGACCAGTGCCACCAATGCGCAGCTGCTCGAGATCATGATGGCCCAGGATTTTCAGGATCTCACCGGGCAGGTCATCAAGAAGATGATGGAAGTGATCCACGAGATCGAGCAGCAACTGGTGCAGGTGTTGATCGACAACGCCCCGGAGGGCGCCGAACGTCGGGACTCGGCGAATCCGACGGCTGCGAAACCCAACTCGCTGCTCAATGGACCGCAGGTCAATCCCCAGGCTGCCGATGTTGTCAGTAGCCAGGACCAGGTCGACGATCTGCTCGATAGCCTGGGATTCTGAGCGCGCCGGTCGTAACTGACAGACCCCGTTGTACATCCTACCTTCCGAAATAGCAGGGTCTTACTCCTGCTATTTCTCCCTTTGCCATGTCGTCACTCCCAGCAGAATAGCGCCCACGGATTCATGTCGCCGATAGTGGCGACGACGGTGGCGATGACTGTGGTGGAGTGCGCGCTTGGCCGAGCAGAACGACAGTGATCAGGAAAAGACCGAACCGGCCACACCCAGGCGAATCGAAAAAGCGCGTGAGGAAGGGCAGGTGGCGCGTTCGCGCGAGCTCGCCACCTTTCTGTTGCTGGTCAGCGGCGTCATGGGTCTGTGGTTCCTGGGGAACCATCTCTACGACGAGCTCTCCATCGTCATGGAGCAGGCGTTCCTGTTCGATCACGGGCTGGCGTTCGACACCTCCCGCATGCTCAGCCATGTCTGGCTGCTGGGCCAGAATACGCTGATCGCGTTATTGCCGTTGTTCCTGCTGTTCACGGTCGCCGCGATTCTGGGACCGACGATGCTGGGCGGCTGGCTGCTGTCGGCAAAATCGCTTCAGCCTCAGTTGAGCAAGCTCAATCCGCTCAAGGGGCTGAAGCGGATGTTCTCGAGTCAGGCGCTGGCGGAACTGGGCAAGGCCATTGCCAAATCGGTGCTGGTGGGGGGCGTTGCCGTGGCCTATCTCTGGGCTCAGCGCGGCACGCTGCTCGGTCTGATGGAGATGCCGATTCAGCAGGCTCTGGCCACGGCGATGCGTCTGGCGGCCATCGGCTGTGCGCTGATCGTCACCTCGATGATCTTCGTCATTCTGATCGATGTGCCGTACCAGATCTGGAGCCACAACAAGAAGCTTCGCATGAGCCGCGAAGACATCCGCCAGGAGCACAAGGAGTCGGAAGGCGACCCGCACGTGAAAGGGCGCATCCGCTCCCAGCAGCAGGCGATGGCGAGACGACGCATGATGAGCAAGGTGCCGACCGCCGACGTGATCGTGACCAACCCGACCCACTACGCGGTGGCACTGAGCTACCAGCAGGACTCGATGGCGGCGCCGAGGGTCATTGCCAAGGGGGCCGACCAGGTGGCGGCCAAAATCCGCGAGCTCGGCGACGATAACCGGGTGCCACGGCTGGAAGCACCGCCGCTGGCTCGCGCGCTCTACCATCACGTCGATCTGGAGCAGGAAATTCCGGGCGATCTCTATACCGCGGTGGCCGAGGTGTTGGCCTGGGCGTTCCGGCTCAAGCAAGTAGAAACCGAAGGCGGCGACATGCCGCCGGCGCCACGGGATCTGACCGTGCCACCGGCGTTCGATGATGCCGTACCTGATTCATCCAAGGAGAGTGAATGAACGCGCTCACCCAGTGGTTCGGTCAGCGCAAATGGCCGGGCGAAACGCAGTACAAGGTGCTCGCTGGCCCAGTCCTGATCATCATGATCCTGTCGATGATGATCCTGCCGCTGCCGCCATTCGCGCTCGATCTGTTCTTCACTTTCAATATCGCGCTGTCGATCATGGTGCTTCTGGTCAGCATGTTCACCCAGAAGCCGCTGGACTTCGCGGCCTTTCCGGCGGTCCTGCTGTTCTCGACGCTACTACGCCTGTCGTTGAACGTGGCATCGACCCGTGTCGTGCTGATGGACGGGCATGAGGGCGGTGATGCCGCGGGTAAGGTGATCGAGGCGTTCGGCGAGTTTTTGATCGGCGGTAACTTCGCCGTGGGTCTGGTGGTGTTCCTGATCCTCGTCGTGATCAACTTCATGGTCATCACCAAGGGTGCCGGACGTATCGCCGAAGTCGGTGCGCGTTTCACCCTGGACTCCATGCCGGGCAAACAGATGGCGATCGACGCCGATCTCAATGCCGGGCTGATCGGTGAGGAAGACGCCCGGCGCCGCCGCACCGAGATCAATCAGGAGTCCGAGTTCTTTGGCTCCATGGATGGCGCCAGCAAGTTCGTCCGCGGCGATGCCATGGCCGGCTTGCTGATCATGGTGATCAACCTCATCGGCGGGTTGATGATCGGGGTGGCGCAGCACGGGTTGCCATTCGGGGAAGCGGTCAAGACCTACACCTTGCTGACGGTCGGCGATGGTCTCGTCGCCCAGATTCCGGCACTGGTGATCTCGACGGCTGCCGGCGTCACGGTATCCCGGGTCAACACCGATCAGGACGTGGGGCAGCAGCTGTTGAGTCAGCTCTTCAACAACCCGCGCGTGATGTATCTCGCTGCTGGCGTGATGGGATTGCTGGGGATGATCCCGGGCATGCCGAACGTGGTGTTTCTGTTGTTTGCCGCCCTTCTCGCGGGGCTTGGCTGGTGGATTTCGCGGCGCGAAGAGGAACTGGCGGTTCGCGCGGTGGACGAGAAGGCGCCACCGACCGTCCAGGAGACTCCGGAGGCCAGTTGGGACGATGTGCAACTGGTCGATACGCTGGGGCTGGAGGTCGGGCACCGGCTGATTCCGCTGGTGGATCATCGTCAGAAAGGCGAGCTGCTGGGCCGTATCAAGAGCGTGCGCAAGAAATTCGCTCAGGATGTCGGCTTTCTGCCCTCGGTGGTACACATCCGCGACAATCTCGAACTGAGTCCCAACGCTTACGTGATCACGCTCAAAGGCGTCGAAGTCGGTCGCGCCGAGGCGTTTCCGGGCAAGTGGCTGGCGATCGATCCGGGCCAGGTCTCGGGAGCGATCGACGGCACCAGGACCCAGGACCCGGCGTTCGGCCTGACCGCCTACTGGATCGACACGGCGCAGCGGGAGCGGGCACAGATCTATGGCTACACCGTGGTCGACGCCAGCACCGTGGTCGCCACTCATCTCAACCATCTGCTGCACGAGAATGCCGGCGACATGCTGGGGCGGGCCGAGGTCCAGCAGTTGCTGGACAAGGTCGGCGAACAGCAGAAGTCGCTGGTGGATGACGTGGTGCCCAAACTGCTGGCACTGACCTCGCTGCAGCGCATTCTGCAGAATCTGCTGGCCGAAGACGTGCCGATTCGCGACATGCACACGATTCTCGATGTGCTGGCGGAATACGCGCCGCAGCAGTCGGATGCCAACGAACTCACCGCGCTGGTCCGTGTGGCGTTGGGTCGAGCGATCACCCAGCAGTGGTTCCCGGGCCGCGAGCCGATGCACGTGATGAGCCTCGAACCCAGGCTGGAGCAGGTGCTCACCCAGGCGCTCAATAATGGCGGTGCGCTGGAGCCTGGCTTGGCCGACACGCTGATGCAACAGACCGCGGCGGCGGTCGAACGTCAACAGAGTCGCGACGAACCCACCGTGCTGGTCGTGCAGCACGGGTTGCGGGCGCTGCTGGCCCGTTTTCTGCGCCGCCAGATCAAGTCGTTGGTGGTGCTTTCCCAGGCCGAGATTCCCGACGATCGCAACCTGCGGGTCACCACGACCATCGGCACGGCGCCGTGATCCGGGGTAAACCGTCTTTCAGGGTTTGGCCTTTGAGTGCCATGGCGCTGATGGCGATGCTCACCATGGGGTGGGACGTGCCAGCCTGGGCGGCCGACGGCTCGTGGGTCGTGAAGATCCCGCGTCAGACGGTGGTCGTCTCGGATCGGCCGATGGAGAGCGAGCCAATCCAGCCGCTGACGGCGATGAACGGTGCCGAAATTGCGCGGGTTCGCTGGACGTTTCGGACCAGCGTGTCGGCACCGGGGCTCAAGCTATGGCTGTGTCAGGCCGATCGGTGTCAGCGGCTGACCCGGAATCGCGGCGAAACCCAGCACTTTTCGGGTCGCTCCGCGGCGGCCCCATTCCGGTTGCGATTTCAATGGTCCCCCGATTCGCACCATGGCACCAGACTGGTGATATCCGACGCGCAGCTGATCGTCGACTATCGGCAGTGACAATACGACGAGCTGACGGCAGTGGAAATGGCGGTAACGCCACGGCCAAACAGTCGAAATAGCCACCTGAAGGCGGGCAGTTTGCGCGCTCGGGGTGACGATCACACGGCATAATGAAAGCCTGGGTCAGGCATTCCATGACCGTAGGTGTTTTGCACGAGGCCATTCGATGTATACCGCACAGGGCAAAATCGATCAGACGGCACTGATTGAGCAGTACATGCCGATGGTAAGGCGCCATGCGCTCTCCCTTCAGGTACGCCTACCGGCCAGCGTCGAACTCGATGATCTCATCCAGGCCGGTATGCTGGGCCTGCTGGACGCCCTGGGGCGCTACGACGACTCGCATGGGGCCAGCTTCTCGACTTACGCCAATCAGCGGATCCGCGGAGCGATGATCGACGAGCTGCGCAGCCGGGACTGGATGCCACGTAGCGTGCGGCGCAGTGCACGGGCGCTGGATCAGGCCGTGCGCCGGTTGGAGCAGCAGCTGGGCCGGGCGCCGGACGAGCGGGAAATCGCCCGGGAAATGGGCGTTTCGAGTGACGATTATCATCGGCTGCTGGCGGATGCCAACAACGGCTTTCTGCTGGCTTACGACGAGAGCGACAACGAGAACGGCATTGCCACGGTCGCCGAATCAAGCTCGCCGTCGCCGCTTGCGGCACTTCTCGATTCGGATAATCGCGCCAGCGTGATGGCGGCAATCGATGCCTTGCCGGAGCGGGAAAAGCTACTGTTGGGGCTCTACTATCAGGAAGAGCTCAACCTCAAGGAAATCGGTGCGGTGCTCGGCGTCAGTGAATCCCGCGTCTGCCAGCTGCACAGTCAGGCGGTGGCCCGTCTGCGAAGCCGTCTGAATCCCTAATCATCATCTGATACGAAAACGCCGCTCGAACCGGCCGCCTGACGCGGACCTGGCCGGATCGAGCGGCGTTTTTTATATCTGGATCACTCGGTGATCAACGCCGTCGTCAAGGCCGTGCGGATCTCATCGGCTACCTGCTGGCCCACCTGATCCCAGACGGTGCCTAACGTGCGCACCAACGCCGGATAACCGTCGTCGCTCAAGGGTTGCGTGACGTCGAAGTGGTGCTGTGCCACCAGCCGATTGCCGTCATGCAGCTGCCACTCTCCCGAGGCCACGGCCTGGCCATCGTAGCGCCCCTGGAACTGGTCGACGCTCAGCGTCAGGCGCTGTGCATCGGAACCACTCTGCGCCGCGCTCAGCACGGTCATGCCGGGTAGATTGGCCGTCAACGACTGGCGCAGGCGCCGCGTCAACTGGTGGCTCAGTTCTTCGGCCCACAGGTTCTGGTTGGCCGCGGCGAGCTCGATATCGCTGGTCTGCATCACGATGCCCTCCTGATCGAGGTAGCTTGCCACCTCGACCGGGCTTACTGCCAACTGTCGAATGTCTGCTGTCGTTCTCGCCTCTGCCGTCGATGATGACTGCGCGCCATCGGCCTCCGGCAGGGTAAAACGATTGGTCGGCGTGGATTGCGCGGCGCAGCCCGTCAGCACGACGGTGGATAGGGCCACGGCGGACAGCGCCAGCAGGGTGGTGGCGCCGAAACGGCGCCAGCGAGGCAGAGCGGTCGTCATCATTGGGGAGCCCTCGGCACGGGATCGGTTTTGACTTCGCGGTCGAAAATCAGCGCGTTGGGTTTCTCGCTCAAGGTCTTGGCGACCGGCTGGAGGTCTCGCATCAGGACCTCCAGCTGTTTGAGCGTATCGTTCAACTGACGATAACCGGAAGAACCGGAAGAGAAGCCGTCGAGCGTACCCTGCAGTTCCTTCAGCGTGTCGTTGATACTACCCGGCAACTGCTGGGTGGCCGGATCGGAAACGATGCCGTTGACCGACTCCGCAATCTGGCGCACCTGCTCGAGTGTCTGCTGTGAGGTCTGCATGGTCTGATCCAGACGAGTGAGAACCGGCTCGACCTGCAAGTTGTTGAGCTTGTCGAGCAGACTCGAAACCTTCTGTTCGATCTGCGCGAATCCGCCGGAGACGGTCGGGAAGACCGGTTTGCCGTCGAACTTCAGCGCTTCATAGGCCGAGGCGTCGTCGTCGAAGTTGAGATCGACGAACAGCGCGCCCGTCAGCAGGTTGCCCGCCTTGAGCGTAGCGCGGAGTCCGTATTCCGAGAACATGGTCTCGAAGCGATCGCGCACTTCCTGATCGTCAACGTCTTCATTGACATCCTGATTGCTGTCCAGGCGCTGCGGCTCGATCCGGATCAGTACCGGTATCGCGAACTGAGTCAACGAGTCGGGCTGCGGCGCGGTGAAATGCCACGGCACGCTGACCACGGTGCCGACACGGACGCCGCGATATTCCACCGGGGCGCCTCGGCTCAGACCGCGGACCGTGTCGTCGACAAGCAGCACGTACTCGATGTACTGATCGTACGTGCCTTCGCGGGCGCTCTCTTCGTTGTTGTAGAGCGTATAGGTCGCGTCCTGCTTGGCAGCGTTGCCGCGATTGACGTCTTCCGGGACGCCGAAGGTCACGCCGCCGCTGATCAGCGTCTCGAACGAATCGAGGTTGACGTTGACGCCTTCGGAATCGAGCTGTACGTCGATGCCCGAAGAGCTCCAGAAGCGGGTGGTATCGGTGACCAGGCTGTCGTAGGGCGACTGGATAAAGATGCGGTGGCGCATTTCACGCTTCTCGGGATCGAAATCGGTACTCTCGACACGGCCGACGGTGTAACCCTGATAGGTGATCGGGTCCCCTGCGCTGAGCGAATTGCCCACCTGACTGACCAGATTGATACGCAGTCCCGGAGCGTCGGGCGGGGCGACAGGTGGCTGCTCCAGGACATCGAAGCTGTCCTGAGCCTCGTCGCTCTTGCCGGGAGCGAGTTGAATATACGCGCCGGACAGCACGGTGTTCAGGCCGCTGATACCTTCGCGTCCGATGCGGGGCTTGACCACCCAGAAACGCGTATCGGCGTTGAGCATACGTGATGCGTCGTTGGACATGCGCGCCGTGACCACGGTATGCGACAGATCGTCAGACAGGCGCACGGCTTCGACGTGGCCGACCTGGACGTTGCGAGTCTTGATCAGCGTCTTGCCGGCCTCAATGCCCTCCGCATTGTCCATGTTCAGAGAAATCAACGGACCACGACTGGAGAAGTTGTCCCAGACCATCCAGGCGCCGATCAGCGCAGCCAGCAGGGGCACTATCCAGATCGGGGAGAGCCGCGATTGCGACACTCGTTTGGCGCGTTGCATCGAATCAGGCATCGTCGACTTCCTTGACAGGCGAATAGGGGGATTGTCGCTTGAGCGAGGCCGGCATGTGCGGCTGCATGTTGCGCGCATCCCAGATCAAGCGAGGATCGAAGCTGTTGGCGGCCAGCATGGTGATGACCACGACCGCAGAAAAAGCCAGTGCCGCCGGCCCCGGCGTGATCGACAGCAGCGACCCGGCGTGCACCAGCGAGATCAGAATGGCGACCACGAAGACGTCGATCATCGACCAGCGACCGATCAGCTCGGTGATCCGGTAAAGTGTCTGGCGCTTGTGCTTGAATCGGGACTCGCCCCGGCGGCGTACCGTGATGCAGAGCCAGGCCAGGGCAAATACCTTGCCGATCGGCACCACCACGCTGGCGGTGAAGATGATCAGGGCAATGGGCCAGTCGCCGTGACCCAGAAAGATCAACACGCCACCGACGATGGTCGAGGGCGTCGAGTCGCCCAGTGAGGTCGTGGTCATGATCGGGTAGAGATTGGCCGGAATATAGCAAAGCGTCGCCGCGATCAGCAGCGCCCAGGTCTTCTGAAGGCTATACGGACTGCGAAAGCGTAGCGGTTCTCCACAGCGCTGGCAGCGTCCGCGCCCGAAGTGGCTGAGCCGACTCACGAGCCCGCAGGTCGGGCAACCGGTGAGCGCCTGTTCGGCGGCTGGCTGCCCCGGGCGGCAGCCCTCCGGTGCCAGCGGTTCCCCCGCTAGCGAGAACCACATCCAGTCCGAATCGATCGAACGTGTGGTCAGCAGCAGCAGCAGGGCGTAGACACAGAAGGACCAGAACGACGGCCCGAGATCGACCGAGGCCATGCCGGCGATCTTGATCAGACTGACGAGTGCGCCGACCACGAAGACATCGGCCATCATCCACGGCCCCAGATGCGAAAGCGCGCGTGCGATCCGGTAGCTTCGAGGCAGCGGCCGGCGTTGCAGCAGACCGAGATGTAGCCAGATGACCGCCAGCAGATAGAAGGCGGGCAGCACGATGATGGTCAGCAGCACCAGAATACCCACGAAGGGTTCGTGCTGTGTGACCAGACTGGCCGAGGTATCGGTCAACCGAATGGCATTACTGACGCCGCGTGCCTCGAAACTGATGAACGGAAAGCCTATCGCCGCCAGCAGTGCGATCAGCGCGCTGATCGCGAAAGCGAGGCTGCGTTCCGCCGGCCGAAAGTGGCGATGGCTCAGCGTGTGGTCGCAGCGCGGGCAACTGGCGCGCTGGCCGGGCCGCAAGGGTGGCAGTGCTACCAGAAGGTCACATTCATGGCAGGCACGAAGACGCCGCCGCGTGCGCGTAGGCGTCAGAAAGGTCGCCTTCTCGGTGCCGTTGTCATTCGAGGCTGTTGCCAAATCGATACCTAGAGCAGGACAGAATCGTAAGGGGTGACGCAGTCTGTATCGGTCAGGTTACACTCTAACATACAGTCATGCATGTTTAGGCTTGGATTTACCCGGAGCGAATGCGTGACACAGTTGCAAAGTCGCGGAAATGCTCGTTAGTTCAGCCGCTTGCGTACTATAGTAGGTAAAAACATCATTATAATAGTCGGTGAAGGGAGATTTGCCGAAAGAAGTGCAATGGTGGTCTTTAACGACTCTCGGGCCGGATGGCGTGTGCAATCGGCCTTACAATTCCCCGCATCCGACGCCTGGTTCGTAATATCGGGTAGCCGAGCCCTCAAGTAAACCTTGGTAATGCGTAACAGGAGATCCTAACGTGTGGATGGCGCTAGCAGCTATTGTGCTCGGTCTTGGCGTGCTCGTCTGGAGTGCGGATCGTTTCGTGGACGGCGCTTCCGCGACCGCTCGCCATCTGGGGCTGTCGCCGCTGTTGATCGGCATGCTGGTGATCGGTTTCGGCACATCGGCGCCGGAGCTGATGGTCTCGGCGCTGGCCGCCATCCAGGGTAACCCGGGTCTGGCATTGGGCAACGCCTACGGCTCGAACATCACCAATATTGCGCTGATCGTAGGCTTGGTGGCATTGCTCAGCCCGCTGGCAGTTCACTCCCAGATCATTCGCCAGGAGCTGCCGGTGCTCGGTGTAATGACGTTGATCTCGCTGTGGTGCTTGCATGACGGCGTCATCTCGCGAATCGATGCGATCGTGCTGCTGGCGCTGCTGTTCGGGTTTCTGGGCTACAGCATCTGGCGTTCTCAGCGGCCGGGAAAGGATGCCCTGCAGACCGACATGGAAGCCGATGCCACAGGGCAGGAGATGTCGCTCAAGCAGGGCGTGATCTGGACGCTGATCGGGCTGGCGCTATTGATCGTCAGCTCGCGATTTCTGGTCTGGGGGGCGGTGACGATCGCCGAAGCCTTCGGCGTCAGCGATCTGGTGATCGGGCTGACCGTGGTCGCCATCGGCACCTCGCTGCCGGAGCTGGCCTCTTCCATCAGCGCGGTACGCAAGGGCCAGCACGATCTGGTGCTGGGCAACGTGGTCGGCTCCAACCTGTTCAATACGCTGGCGGTGGTCGGTCTGGCGGGCGTCATTCGTCCCATTGATGTCGATCCGGCCGTGGTGGTGCGGGATTGGCCGGTCATGGCCGCGCTGACCGTGGCGTTGCTGGTGTTCGGTATCGGGCTCAAAGGACAAGGGCGGATCAATCGACTCGAAGGGGGAGCGCTATTGGCCAGTTTCATCGGCTATACATCCTGGCTGGTGATGAGCGTCATCCCGTGAGCGTCATCGCCTGTTGTCGATCGTCATCGGACATTGCGGCCCGCCTGGCTGTCGCCCCGCTGAACGTCGAAGCGTAGTGCGGTGCGCAACGCGATCTGGCCGATGACAGCGGCCGTCGCCAGCACGATAGCCGTCGCCAGGGCCGGGTTGTCCCCCAGCCCGGCCAGTGCGGTGCACAGTGCGCCGATTCCCATCTGGGCAAACCCGTAGAGCCCGGCAGCGGAGCCCACGACCTTGGGATTGATGCCCACGGCCAGCGTCAGCGCCGTTGGCCCGGTCATGCCCACGCCAAAGGTAAACAGCAGTACCGACGCCTCGAGCGTGACCACGGAAGTCCAGCCGGACAGCACGATGACCAGCATCGAGATCCCGCCGGCCAGACTCAGAAGGCTTGCCGACAGCATCAGCCGAACCAGACCGATGCGGTGGATGGTGCGATTGGTGACCAGGTTGCCCAACGAGATGCTCAGGATCAGGGCCGAGAGATAAAACGCGACGTGGCTGACCGGTTTGCCCAGCTGCTCGACGAAGATGAACGGGGCGGAGGCGACGAAGGCGAACATCGCCGTGGTCACGCAGCCGCCGCCGATGGCGTAGCCGATGAAGGCTGGCGAACGCACCAGCGTGCGATATTCCCGTGCCAGCCGAGGGACATCGACGCGACCGCTGGCCTCGGCGGTTTCCGGCATCAGTCGCCACACGAACAGCAGATTGCCGATGCCCATCAGACAGAGGGCCAGCAATACCGTGCGCCAGCCCAGCGTGGCTGTCAGCAGCGTCCCGACCAGCGGCGCCAGCGCGGGGCCGATGGCAACCACCAGATTGAGAACGGCGAGACGCTGTACGGCGCGATCCGGCGCCGCGGTGTCACGGATCATGGCGCGTCCCAGCGCCAGCCCCGCGCAGCCTCCGAACGCCTGAAAGAAGCGTGCCGCGATCAGCACTTCGACACTTTGTGCCTGCCAGGCGACGACCCCCGCCACGCTGTAGATCAGCATCCCCAGCATCAACGCTGGCCGTCGCCCCAGCGCATCGGAAAGCGGGCCGTAGAACAGCTGGCCGATCGCCAGACCGAGAATGTAGACGCTGATCGTCAACTGCATCTGAGCGTTATCGGCATCCAGCGCTTGGCCGGCGATGGGCAGCGCCGGCACGAAGATATGCATGGCCAGCGTGCCCGCCAAGGTAATCATCACCAGCATCCACAGAGCGGGCACGGCGCGTGAAGGCGTTGCCGGTGTGGCGGGCGACGTCGAACCGGATTTGGACGTCGAATCGGCGGGATCGGTCACGAGGTTCCTTATCCTGGGTTATTCGCGTTGTTTTTAGCGCTGACGTTGATTCTGGACTGGCGATGATTCTGGACCGACGTTGACTCTGGACTGACGCTGGCCGTGAGCGCATGACCAAACCAATAGCGCGCTAGTCATTAAGATATTACGGGAAAGCGTCACCGCCGAACACCGCATCGCCCAAGGCCTTCTCGTGACGGGTATTTGTCAGTGTCAATTTTCCGCACGAGACGCTGACATATCGTCGCACCTCCGAGACCACCGAGTTGGCGGCGGCCGGTCCAGCGATGTCGGCTCGTCACGGCGCAAAGCCTTTCGGTTGGCGAGCCGGCGCGGTTTTACCTAGCTTGAGGGAAGAGACCGAGTCGACTGTGACACGACTCTGAATCGCCGAGGTGCGACGAACTGCGACATCAGGACAGTTCGGTTCAAACGGTCACTGTCTTTATGATGAGTGCCGTTGTCCTCTTTATGATAAGTGCCGTTATCCTTATCACCCGGGCCATGGTTCTTCTCTGGTAGTCGCGTCCGGCCGGAGCCGTTGCTGGCCGGTTACGGCGATTCGAGACAACGGTGGCGAACGATCAATGAGCAATCCCCAGGGCGGCGCATGTATGTTGCAACGCCCGGACTGGCGAGGAGTCTGATATGGAGCTGGATCCGCTGATACTGTCGCGAATTCAATTCGCATTCGTGGTGGCGTTTCACGCCATTTTCCCGGTCTTTACCATCGGTCTGGCTTCATACGTGGCGCTGCTGCAGGGGCTGTTCGTGGCGACGCGCAACCCGCTCTGGGAGCGGCTGTCGATCTTCTGGACCAAGGCCTTTGCCGTGGTATTCGGCATGGGGGTGGTCTCCGGCATCGTCATGGCTTTCCAGTTCGGCACCAACTGGAGCAACTTCTCCCAGGCTGCCTCGAACTTCATCGGGCCCTTGCTCAGCTACGAGGTGGTCACGGCCTTCTTTCTCGAGGCCGGTTTCCTCGGGGTACTGCTTTTCGGTCGTCACAAGGTTCCGGCCGGGCTACACCTGTTCGCCGCGATCATGGTCGCGGTGGGAACGTTCATCTCGGCGTTCTGGATTCTGGCTTCCAACAGCTGGTTGCATACGCCGGACGGCATCGAGTTCCGGGGCGGCCACGTTTTCGTGACTTCCTGGATCGATGCGATTTTCAATCCGTCCTTCCCCTACCGATTCGCCCATATGGCGTTGGCGTCGTTCCTGACGGGTGGCTTCGTGGTGTGTGGCGTCAGCGCCTGGTATCTGGTGCGTGGCCGGGAAGTCGAAGCCAATCGCAAGGCGCTTTCGATGACGATGTGGCTGCTGCTCGTGGCAGCGCCGCTGCAGGCGTTCGTCGGCGACGAACACGGTCTCAACACGCTCGAACATCAACCGACCAAGATCGCTGCGATCGAGGGCAACTGGGAGACGCAATCCGGCGCGCCGCTGCTGCTGTTCGCCATTCCGGATCGAGGGATACAGGGTAACCATTTCGAGATCGGCATTCCCAAGGTCGCCAGTCTCATTCTGACGCATGATCCTGCCGGTACGATCCCCGGCCTGCGGGATACGCCGGTCGACGAGCAGCCGCCGGTATGGATCACGTTCTTTAGCTTCCGGATCATGGTCGGGCTGGGTCTGCTGATGATCGCCTTTGCGATCGCCGGCCTGCTGTTGCGTCCGCGCGGCCGACTCTACACCTCGCGACTCTATCTGCGAGGCCTGCAGTTCATGACCGTGGCGCCATTCATTGCGGTCATCGCCGGCTGGTTCGTTACCGAAACCGGGCGTGCCCCGTGGATCATCTACGGCCACATGACCCAGGCTCAAGGATTGACGCCGTCGCTGACGGGGGGCATGGCGCTGTTCACGCTGCTGGGTTACATGGCGGTCTATGCGGTGATCTTCGTGGCCGGCATCTACTACCTGACCCGGGTGGTCGATCACGGCATGGAAGACCAGATCGACGAGATCGAGCGCCCGATGCGGCCACTCTCAACGACTCACGTCAGTTTCGACAAAGAAAACCCGACGAGCAGGGGTTAACATCATGGCGAATATCGATCTCTCGATTATCTGGGCGATTATCATCGCCTTCAGCATCATCATGTACGTGCTCATGGATGGCTTCGACCTAGGTCTGGGCATTCTTTTCCCGTTCGCGCCCGACGAAGATTCCCGCGACGTGATGATGAACTCCGTTGCGCCGATCTGGGACGGCAATGAAACTTGGCTCGTGCTCGGTGGGGCGGGGCTGCTGGCGGCGTTTCCGCTGGTCTACACGATCCTGCTGCCGGCGCTCTACATCGGCGTGTTCCTGATGCTGGCCGGGCTGATCTTCCGCGGCGTGGCGTTCGAGTTCCGGTTCAAGTCCTCTCGCCACAAGCGCTGGTGGAATCTCTCTTTCGCCGGCGGTTCGGCGGTCGCGACCTTTGCGCAGGGTTGCGTGGTTGGTGCCTACATCCAGGGGTTCGTCACCGAAGGTCGAGTCTACGCCGGCGGTGCCCTCGACTGGCTGACGCCGTTCAGCGTGCTGACCGGGTTCGGCATGATGGCGGGCTACGCGCTGCTCGGCGCCACTTGGCTGGTCATGAAGTCGGAAGGGCATATCAATCAGTGGGCGCGGCGTCTGATTCCCGGACTGCTGTTCGGCGTACTGGCGATCTTCGCCGTCGTGGGGGTCTGGACACCGTTCATCGATGACGGCGTGCGCGAACGCTGGTTCGGCCATATCCAGATCATCTGGATTCTGCCCGCCTTGGCACTGGCATGCGCGTTCGGCATCTACCGCAGCATCAAGGCGGGCCGCGAGGTCATGCCGTTCCTGCTGACCATGGGCATGTTCGTCTTTACCTATCTCGGGTTGCTGGTCAGCCGCTGGCCCTACGTGGTGCCGCCGAAATTCACGCTGTGGGACGCGGCATCCGCGCCGGAATCGCAGCTGTTTCTGCTGATCGGCGTGCTCTTCGTCATTCCGATCATCCTCACGTATACCGCCTGGTCCTACTGGGTCTTCCGCGGCAAGGTTCGCGTGGGTGAGGGCTACCATTGAGAGCCGCGAGGCGATCCTCGAATTCGTCAGGCGCGAGCCATTCGCGGGCGTGGTTGAAGCAGCAGGCGGGCGATGTGCGGCCGTGGTATCGCGGTGCGGTTGGCTGCGGATTGCTTGCCGGTGTTGCCACCCTGGTACAGATGGGCGCACTGGCCTGGCTTGTCGACCGGGTGGTGACGGACCAGGCCGCCCTTGAAGATGTGGCTGTCGGCGTCGTGGCGATCGTGGCCGCCATCATCGTTCGTGCCCTGGCGCAGTGGGGGCAGGAAGTCTGCGGCCAAGAGTGCGGCCTGCGGGTCAAGCAGCAGGTGCGCTCGCGTCTGCTGGCCCGCCTGCAGCAATTGGGCCCGGTGCGCCTGGCTTCCCGGCATAGTGCCGGCCTCGCCAGCCAGTTGGTGGATCAAGTCGAATCGCTGGAAGGTTACTACTCGCGCTTTCTGCCTCAGATGGTACTGGCGGCGGCCATTCCCCTGATCTATCTCGTCGTGGTGTTCTGGCTCAACTGGCTGGCGGCGATCTGGCTGCTGATCGCGGCGCCGTTGATCCCGCTGTTCATGGCGCTGATCGGGATGGGAGCGCAGCGCCTCAACGAAGCCCAGTTCCAGGCCGTCACCCGGCTCTCCGGACACTTTCTCGATCGCGTGCGCGGCATCGCGACGCTTCAACTCTTCGGCCTGGCCGAGCGCAGCGTCGAGGAAGTCAGCGAGGTCGCCCACGACTATCGCCGTCGCAGTCTCAAGACGCTACGGGTGGCGTTTCTGTCATCGGCGGTACTCGAATTTTTCGCCGCCGTCTCGGTGGCGGTCATCGCCATCTATATCGGCTTCGGCCTGCTGGGTTATATCCAGTATGGTCCCGCGGAGCAGCTCGATCTGTTCAGCGGACTGTTCATCCTGCTGCTGGCGCCGGAGTTCTTCCAGCCGCTGCGTACGCTGTCGCAGCACTATCATGACCGTGCCTCGGCACTGGGGGCCGCGGAAGGCCTGGTGGCGCTGCTCGACGATGAGGTCGAGAATCCCGATGCAGCAGCGACGACTGGCGCGGTCGACGACGAGCGTTCCCGAAGCATGGATAGCGATGCGGTCGAACTCGCGCCGGGCGCTGTACGCCTCGTGGACGTCGAACTTCGCCATGCGGGTCGGGAGCGAATTCTCGGGCCGCTCGCGCTCGACGTCGATGCCGGCGAAGTGGTGGCGTTGATCGGGCCGTCCGGCAGCGGTAAGTCCAGCCTGCTACAACTGATTGCCGGGTTCATCGCGCCGAGTGCGGGGGCGGTGCACGTTCAGCGCGAGCCCGCCATCGCCTGGCTCGATCAACGCCCGCTGATCATTCAGGGCTCGCTGGCCGAGAACCTGCGTCTGGTCGCCCCGACCGCGAGAGACGAGGAGCTTCGTCATGCACTGAATCAGGCGGGGCTGGGACGATGGCTCTCTTCGACACCGGCGGAGCTGGACACGCCGCTGGGTGAGCGCGGCGTCGGGCTCTCCGGCGGCGAAGCACAGCGGCTGGCGCTGGCGCGGGTGTTTCTCTCGCCCGCGACGCTGGTTCTGCTGGACGAGCCTACCGCGGCGCTGGATCCGGAGACCGAGCGCGCCGTGATCGCCGGACTGACGCAACTGGCGGCAAGTGGACGCACCTTGATTATCGCCACGCATCATCCGGCGATCATGACGATGGCCAGCCGTCTGTACGCGATCGAGGCGGGTCGGCTGTCGCCGATCGAACGCCTGAATTCGCCTGGAGAGTTGCACTCATGAATGCATTGATGGCATTGCGGCCCTGGATTGGCGTCCTGAGCGAGCGCCGCGGCCGGTTGCTGCTCGGTGCGCTGCTGATGCTTGCCACGCTGTTCAGCGCGCTGGGGCTGCTTTCGCTCTCCGGCTGGTTCATTACCGCGACGGCGGTCGCCGCGCTCAGCGCTTCGGGTTATCTGGATGTATTCACGCCGGGTGGCGGCATCCGCTTGTTCGCCGTCTCGCGCACGGCCAGCCGCTATCTGGAACGTCTCTACAACCACGACACCATATTGCGGCTGCTGGCCGATCTTCGCGGACGGGTGTTTGCGGGGCTGGTGGCACTCGACGCGCGGACCCTGTCGCGCGTCCGGGCGTCGCAATGGCTCAACCGCATGACGGCGGATATCGACACCCTCGACAACCTCTATCTGCGGCTGCTGGCGCCGCCGTTGGTCGCGCTGGTCAGCGTCGTGGCGTTCGCGCTGTTCGCCTTCGTCTTCCTGCCTGCCGCCGGCATCGTTCTGCTGGCTATCCTGCTGCCGTTGGGCGTGTTTGCCACGGCAGGCTGCGCATGGTGGGGCTGGCACGCCAGCCACCGCCGGGTCGAGCGCCAGGAGCGGCTGCGCGTGCGCGCGATCGAGCAGGTCGAGGGATTGGCGGAATTGACCAGCTACCGCGCGCTGGCGGCCCATCGCGAGCTCTGGGTTCGGGAAGAGCAGGGATTGGTCGAGGACCAGCGCCGATTGGGCCGACGTACCGCCGCGGGCAACCTCGTCGTCACGTTGGGCATCCAACTGGCGACCTTGGCGGTACTGCTGTTGGGGCTGACGGCATTGCGCGAAGGTCAGATGAGCGGTCCGGCAATGGTGATGCTGGCGTTGGGAACGCTGGCGGTAAGCGAAGGTCTGGGCAATCTGCCGATGGCATTCACGCAGCTGGGCGCGACAGTGAGAGCGGCCGAGCGGCTCAATGCACAGGCCGAATTGAAGACCCCGCTGAGCGGCACGCCGGTGGAAGACGAGCCATCGAGCTCGAGCGGGGCCGCACCGGCGCTGGTCTATCGAGACGTCTCCGTAATGCACGGTGAACGCGCCGTGTTCAGTGGCCTCGATCTCGCCATAGACCCCGGTCAGCGTATCGGCATCATCGGCGCCTCGGGCATCGGCAAGTCGACACTGGCCCAGTTGGCGGTCAGGGCATTCGACCCGCAAGGCGGGTGTGTCGAATTCAATCACCAGGCTATTGCCGGTCTTGACCCAGACTCGCTGCGCGCACGGATCGGCTATCTGACCCAGCGCAGCGAACTGTTTCATGACACGCTGGCTGCCAACCTGCGCATGGGCGATCCGGACGCCAGCGACACCGAGCTATGGGATGTCCTCGAGCGGGTCGAGCTCAAGGAATGGGCGGAGACGCTGCCGGAAGGATTGGCGACCTGGGTCGGCGAGCAGGGGCGTCAGCTTTCCGGCGGGCAGGCTAGACGTATCGCGCTGGCGCGGGTGATGCTGCGGAACTCCCCACTGGTGATTCTCGACGAACCGCTGAGCGGTCTCGATGCCGACACCACGGCGGCAGTCAAGGTGATGCTGGATGTCTGGCTTGCCGGCCGCACCGTGCTGTTGCTGGGGCATGATCGTCTGGCCCTGCCAGCCTGCGACCACTGCTGGCGGCTGATGCCCGGCGAGCAGGGCAGCGAACTGGTCTGACGCTGTCTTTTTGTCTCATCCTCTGTGGTTCAGGATGAGTTCATTCGTCGCCTCAGTCGTTGCCTCAACCGTCACATCATTCAGGGCCCCGATCAGGCGTTAGAGCCTGCCGAACCACTCAGAGGGAGCAAGCAAATGAAACCGGACGCTCAGCCAAGGGATCAACGCAAGGATGCTCCTGATACGGGCAATACCGATGCTCACGATATCGACACTCACAAGATCGACACTCGGGCGCAGGTGGGCTCTGTCGAACCCGCCGACACGCTGACGCCCGCCGAGCGCTATGCGGAGCTTTTCGTCGATGTGCAGTCTCGTCGGGTCTTCGCGGACAGCAAGACCTTCGTCGACTGCGTGCCGTGCCAGGCACCCGAGGCGATTCTGGCTGCCTACCGCGCCAGCAGGGATGCACCGGGGTTCGACCTTTCGGCCTTCGTGCACGAGCATTTCACTCACGAGGTTGTGCCGACACGCGATTACGTCTCACCGCCGAATCAGTCGCTGATGGTCCACATCGATGGTCTGTGGGACGTTCTCACCCGCCAGCCGCGCCAGCACCCTCGTTACTCCTCGCTGCTGCCGTTGCCCTATGCCTACGTGGTGCCGGGCGGGCGCTTCAACGAGCTGTATTACTGGGATTCGTATTTCACCATGCTCGGCCTGGCCGAGAGCGGCCGGCCCCATTTGCTGCGGGCCATGGGCGACAATTTCGCTTATCTGATCGACACCTATGGGCACGTTCCCAATGGCAACCGCACCTACTACCTCAGCCGATCACAGCCGCCGGTATTCGCGCTGATGGTCGATTTATTCGAGCATCACGGCGTCAGGCATGCTCGCGATTACTTGCCACAGCTCCGCAAGGAACATGCCTACTGGATGGCGGGCGCCGACACGCTTCGTTGCGGGGAAGCGCATCGTCACTGTGTCCGCCTGAGCGACGGTACCTTGCTCAATCGCTACTGGGACGACCGCGACACGCCTCGTGAGGAAGCCTATCTCGAGGATGTCCTGACGGCGCAACAGACGGTACGGCCGGCAACGGAGGTTTATCGCGATCTGCGTGCCGGTGCGGCTTCGGGCTGGGATTTCAGCTCGCGTTGGCTCGACGATGAAAAGCTGTCGAGCATCCGCACCACGGCGCTGTTGCCCATCGACCTCAACAGTTTCCTGTTCAAGCTCGAAGCGCAGATCGCGCGGCTGAGTTCGGAGAATGGGGATATCGAGACCGCCGAGCGTTTCCAGCACAAGATGGAAACCCGCCGCGAGGCAATCAACCGGTTGCTTTGGGACGAGCGTACCGGCGCCTTTGTCGACTTCGATTGGCAGCGTGATCAGCCACGCACGGCGCTAACCGCAGCGACAGTGGCACCGCTGTATGTCGGCCTCGCCAGTCACGAGCAGGCGCAGCGTATCGCCGAGGTGATTCGGGCTCGGCTGCTCGTTCCCGGAGGGATCGCCACCACCGAGGTTTTCAGCGGCCAGCAGTGGGACCGCCCCAACGGCTGGGCACCGCTGCAATGGTTGGCGATGCGTGGGCTCGCCCGCTATGGCGAGATGACCCTGGCGCGGGATATCGCGCACCGTTGGCTGACGACGGTTGGCAATCTCTACGAGAGCGAGAGCAAGCTGGTCGAGAAATATACTCTGACTCCGACCCAGTCGGGCGCGTTCGGCGGCGGGGGTGGCGAATATCCGCTCCAGGATGGTTTCGGTTGGACCAACGGGGTGACGCGTCAACTGCTGCACGAAGATCCTCGGCACGCCGCACATCGGAGCCTGGCGGGAAAAAACCGGACAGGTCCGGAGTAGGAAAGTCGCGAGAGTAAAACGTAGACATTTTGCCAATAGTGTCGACATTGTGAATGGCGCTATCGTAGTCGCTCTTTCCGAACCGCATCGACGATGCCAGGAGCGCCTATCATGGCCGGTTTCCAATGGGACGATCCCTTCCTGTTCGACCAGCAGCTCAGCGACGAAGAGCGCCAGATTCAGCAGCTGGCGCGAGACTACTGCCAGGAGCGTCTGCAGCCGCGGGTACTCGAGGCTTTCGAGCAGGACAGCTTCGATCGCGAGATCCTCCGCGAGATGGGTGGGCTCGGGCTGCTGGGGGCGACGGTTTCTGAAACCTACGGCGGGGCGGGCGCCAATCACGTCGCCTACGGGCTGATCGCGCGGGAAGTCGAGCGCGTCGATTCCGGCTACCGTTCGGCCATGAGCGTGCAATCCTCTCTGGTGATGTACCCGATCGAGGCCTACGGCAGCGAGGCGCAGAAGCAGCGTTATCTGCCCGAACTCGCGAGCGGCGAGATGGTGGGTTGCTTCGGCCTGACCGAGCCCAACGCGGGTTCCGACCCCGGCAGCCTGCAGACGCGGGCAACAAAGGTCGAAGGCGGTTATCGACTCAGCGGCCAGAAGATGTGGATCACCAACAGCCCGATTGCCGATGTCGCCGTGGTGTGGGCCAAATCCGACGCCCACGAAGGCAAGATCAAGGGCTTTCTGGTCGAGCGTGGCGCCGAAGGTTTCTCGACGCCGACCATTCAGGCCAAGGCATCGCTGCGTGCCTCCGTTACCGGCGAGATCGTGCTGGATGACGTGTTCGTGGCGGAGGACGCCTTGTTGCCCGGCGCCTCCGGCCTCGGCGGGCCGTTCGGCTGTCTCAACAAGGCCCGCTACGGCATCAGCTGGGGCACCATGGGGGCGGCGGAATTCTGCTGGCACGCCGCGCGGCAATACACGTTGGATCGTCACCAGTTCGGCCGACCCCTCGCCGCCACGCAGCTGGTGCAGGTCAAGCTGGCGGACATGCAGACGGAGATCGCCCTGGGCCTGCAGGCGTGTCTGCGCGTGGGGCGCCTGCTCGACGACGGCCAGGCCACGCCGGAGATGATTTCGCTGATCAAGCGCAATCACTGCGGCAAGGCCCTCGATATCGCCCGCCAGTCGCGGGACATGCACGGCGGCAACGGCATCTCGCTGGAGTTCGGCGTGATCCGCCACATGCTCAATCTGGAGACGGTCAACACCTACGAGGGCACCCGCGATGTCCACGCGCTGATTCTGGGGCGCGCCCAGACCGGCATCCAGGCCTTCGGATGAGCGCGACGAGCGAAGTGACTCAGCCGCTGGCCGGGCTCAAGGTGCTGGATCTCTCGCGGGTATTGGCTGGCCCCTGGTGCACCCAGCAGCTGGCGGATCTCGGCGCCGAGGTGATCAAGATCGAACGGCCGGGGCGAGGCGACGATACCCGGGCCTGGGGCCCGCCGTGGCTCGAGGACGTTAGCACGGGGGCGAATAAAGGAGACGCGACGGAGTCGGATACCGGCACGGGGTCGGGTGCTAAGGTAAGAGACGCGATGGAGTCGGGTGCCGAAAGGAAAGACTCGGCCTATTTTCTCAGCGCCAACCGCGGCAAGCGCTCGGTTGCTATCGATCTCTCCACGCAGGCGGGGCAGGATCTGGTCCGACAGCTGGCGCTGAAGGCTGACGTGGTGATCGAAAACTTCAAGGTCGGTGGCTTGGCCGCCTACGGTCTCGACTATGCGAGTCTCCAGTCGCTCAAGCCGGATCTGATCTACTGCTCGATCACCGGGTTCGGCCAGGACGGCCCCTACGCCGGGCGCGCCGGTTACGACTTCCTGATCCAGGGCATGGGAGGTCTGATGAGCCTGACCGGAGAGCCTGACGACTGCGGTGGCCAGCCGATGAAGACAGGCGTGGCGATCACCGATATCTTCACTGGCCTCTATGCCGCCAATGCCATTCTGGCGGCGTTGCGTCGCCGGGATGCCACCGGCGAGGGCGGCTACATCGACATGGCGCTGCTGGACGTTCAGGTCGGCGTGCTCGCCAATCAGGCGCTCAATTACCTGACCAGCGGACAGACGCCGCAACGCATGGGCAACGCTCATCCCAATATCGTGCCGTATCAGGCTTTCGCCGCCTCTGACGGACATCTCATCGTCACCGTGGGCAACGACAGCCAGTTTCGGCGCCTGTGCGAGGCGCTGGGCGAAGCCGAATGGGGAATCGATTCGCGTTTCGCCACCAACGCGCAGCGGGTCGCCCATCGTGAATGTCTGGTCGATCTATTGAGCGAGCGGCTGATCGCTCGGCCTCGTGATGAATGGCTCGGGTTACTGGAAGCCCATGGCGTGCCTTGCGGTCCCATCAACACGCTCGATCAGGTCTTTGAAGATCCGCAGGTCCGCCATCGCGGGATGACGGTGGAAAGCCCCATGGCCGATGGCCATCGAGCGAGATTGGTGGCCAATCCGATCACGCTGGACGGCCAGCGGATGACATCCGAGCGATCGCCGCCGCGCCTGGGTGAACATACGCAGCAAGTCCTGCAGGAGTGGCTGGCGCTGGATGGCGAGGCAATCGTCGATCTGCGTCGCCATGGTGCGATTGTCTGATCGACGCTGGCCAGGTTGCCGAGTGTCTAATCCCTAAGCCATAAGCCCTAAATCCAGCCCCGTTCCTCGAGCCGTTGCCGGATGATCGGCACCGGCGTCATCAGGTGCTCGCGCATCAATCGGCTGGCGGCCGGGGCGTCGCGGGAGAGGATCGTCTCGAGCAGCGCCTGATGTTCGCGCTGCTTGTCGGCGAGCGCCTGTTCGGAAAAGACGGTCTGGCGCAGCCAGAGATGGCGATAGCGCTGAGCCTGATCGAACAGTGCCGCACGCGCTTGCAGCAACGGTGGACAGCCGCAGCCGGCGACCATGGCATCGTGCAGCGCCTGGTGCCGGGTATCCCAGCGTTCGAGCATCTCGTCGGCGTCCTGCACCCTGTCAATCTTGCTCAGGGTATGGGCGCGAGCGAGGATCGCCGCCTCCCACTCGTCGTCGCCGCGTTCGATGGCGAGCCGTATCAGCAGGCCTTCGAGTTCTGCGCGAGCGTCGTAGATGGCGTCGAGCTCGGCGATCGACATCGGTGCCACGCGGTAGCCGCGCTGGCTGATGCCGGTGACCAGCTGCTCGCCGATCAGCCGCGTCAGCGCCTCGCGCAGGGGGCCGACGCCGATCCCGTAACGGCTCTTGAGCTGACTCATCGCCAATTTTTCTGCCGGCGCGTAGTGGCCGCGCACGATGTCGCCCTTGAGCCGTCGATAGGCTTCGAGCGCGGTCGGGGACTGGCTGGCATCGAGGGTCATGCGAATGGCCATTACTAAAATGTGTCGATATTGAACGGGAATATCGACGCCAGGGGAAGGGCCTCCAGGGCTAGCCGCGTTCGACCAGTGGCGGATTGCTGCGCTATCGGCGACCGCCCACAATGCCGGATAAGCGACCGCGCAGAATGTCGGGCAAGCGGTGCTGGCGAGATCGTCATCGCCTTCGTCTTCCGGGAGGTAGCCATGCCGCTGACCACGCAGCACCAGATCGAGCAGCATATCGCCAGGACCATGGCGTTCTACCACCCGCGTTGTATCGATCCCCAGGCGGGTTTCTATCATTATCTCACCGACGACGGGCAGCGCTATAACCGTCACCATCGGCATCTCGTTTCCAGCGCCGGCTACGTGATTCTCTACGCACTCCATGCCATCCATACCGGCGCTCCCGAGGCGCTGAAATGGGTGCGACACGGGCTGAAATTCATCGAAGAGAAGCATTATCAGACCCGTACCCAGGGCTATGCGTGGACGCTGGAGCACGGCAAGCCGGATGATGCCACCCACCGCGGTTACGGCTGGGCTTCGGTGATGCTGGCTTACGCCACGGCGCTGAAGGCGGGGATCGGCGAAGCCCGAGCCGGGCTCGATCACGTTCATGCGCTTCAGACCCGGCACTTCTTCGAGCCGCATTGGCAGCTGTACGCCGACGAGGCGGACATGCACTGGCAGTTGACTGGCTACCGCGGGCAGAACACCAACCTGCGCAGTTGCGAGGCGCTGATCGCGGCCTTCGAGGCGACTGGCGATGCCGCCTTTCTGAAGCGGGCGCTGAATATCGCTCGAACACTGTGGCACAAGCTCGCGCCCATGGGTGATGGCTGGCTGTGGGAACATTACGACCGCGACTGGCATATCGACTTCGACTATCACCGCGATCAGCCCGACGATCTATTCAGGCCCTGGGGCTTTCAGATCGGGCATCAGATCGCCTGGGCCAGACTGATGATCGGGCTGGCACGCCACTGCCCGGCCGAAAGCTGGCTGACTCCCACGGCCCGGCGGCTGTTCATCGAGGCGGTCGAAAAGGGGTGGGATAGCCGCCATGGCGGCCTGGTCTATGGCGTGGACTTCGATCGCCAGCCTCTCAATCGCGACAAGGTGTACTGGGTGCAGGCCGAAGGCTTGGCCGTCGCCGCGATGCTCGGCGATTTGACCGGCGAGGCCCGCTACTGGCGCTGGTACGACAGAATCGCCAACTACTGCTGGCAGCACCTGATCGATCACCAGCACGGCGGCTGGTATCGCATCCTGACGCCGGACAACCGCCGCTATTCCAGAGAGAAGAGCCCGGCTCCCAAGACCGACTGGCAGATCCTGGGTGCCTGCTGCGATATTCTGCCGATCATGCAGCGCCAGCACGGCGAGCGTAAGACGGCGTCATCGGTCTGAGGGTCTGGTCGGGCTTGTCGCGGGCGGCGTCTCATCAGCATAAGCGTCGGTCGCCGTCTCTTTTGACACCCCGGTCGACGCCTCTTCTGAAGCTTCTTTCGAGGCCTCTTCTGAAGCCCCGGTCAACGCCTCTTTCGAAGCTTCCGTCGAGGCTTCGGTCGACTTCAGAAGCGCGGCCCGTTCGTCATCCAGGCGGTGGCGAATATCGGTCCAGGCCGCGAAGGTGCTGAGATAAGCCTCGCCAGTCAGATGCTCGAGGAAGTCGCTGTTGCCGAGCATATCCATGACCGGGCCTTTGACCTCGGCCAGGTGCAGGGTCACTTCGGAATCCTTGAGCCGGGAGTTGATCGCCTCCAGGCTTTCCAGCGCCGAGGCGTCGATCAGGTTAACCGCCGAGCAGATCAGGACCAGATGCTTCATGTTTTCGCGGTCGGCCAGCAGACCGTAGACGGTGTCTTCCAAATAGCGGGCGTTGGCGAAGTAAAGGCTCTCGTCGATCCGCAGCAGGGCGATCTCGTCATCGACCTCCGCCTCATGGCGCTGGATGTTGCGGAAATGCTCGGTGCCTGCGAGACGTCCGACTTCCGCCGTATGCGGCCGACTGGTGCGATAGAGATAGAGCGCCAGCGACACCCCGACCCCGGCCATGACGCCGGCTTCCACGCCCTCGACGAACGTCAGCAGAATCGTGATCAACATCGCCGCGAAGTCGCTGCGCGAGTAGTGCCAGGTCCGTCTGAGACCGGGCAGGTCGACCAGCGTCATCGCCGAGACGATGATGCTGGCGGCCAGCGTGGCGATCGGCAGATAAGCGATCAGCGAGGTCAGGAACAGGATCACCAGCCCCACGCCGAGGGCGGCAAACGCCCCGGCAGCCGGGGTGCGGGCGCCGGCATCGAAGTTGATTACCGTGCGTGACAGGCTGCCCGTCACCGGCATGCCGGAGGTGAACGCTGCCGCGAGGTTGGCGGTCCCCAGCCCGACCAGCTCCTGGTCCGGTGAAATCCGTTCACGCCGCCGCGCGGCCAGCATCTGCGCCAGCGAGACCGACTCGATGAACCCGACCACGCTGATCAGAAAGGCCGGTAGCAGCAGGTCGCGCAGCAGCCCCGGCTCGAACGACGGTAGGCTGAGCGGCGGTAAATGCGCCGGAATGTCACCGACGACATTCACGCCAAGCCTGGGCAGATGCAGTGCCCAGGAAGCCAGCGTAGTAATTGCGACCGCGATGACCGGCCCCAGGCGCACGATAAAGGTCGCAGTACCGGCGCTCAGCCCGAGCTTCTGAAGCCACGGGCCGGCTCGGCGCATCAGCAGCAGAAAGACCAGCGCGGAGACGCCGAGCACCAGCGTCGGCCAGTGAACGCCGCCGAGATGGGTGAGCAGATGCGTCAGCTGCTCGATCAGCGTGAAGCCGGAACCGCCGATGCCGATCAAACTCGCGAACTGGCTGGCAGCAATCAGCACGCCGGAAGCCGTGAGCAGGCCGGAGACCACCGGATGGCTGAGAAAGTTGGCGAAGAACCCCAGTCTCAACAACCCCATCACCGCCAGAATCAGCCCCGAGAGCATCGCCAGGGTCACGGCGGCCTGACTGTAGGCCGGGGTGCCACTTTCGAACAGCGGCGACAATGCGGCTGCGGTCATCAGCGAGACGATCGCCATTGGCCCCACGGCCAGGGTACGACTGGTTCCGAAGATCGTGTAGAGAATCAGCGGCAGCATGCTGGCGTAGAGGCCGGTGATCGCCGGCAGCCCGGCGAGTATGGCGTAGGCCAGTGCCTGAGGGATCACCATCAGCGTGACGATGATCGACGCCACCAGATCCTCGCTCAGGAGGTGGCGGTTGTAGTAGGGCACCCAGCTGATGATCGGAAAGTAGCGTGCCACACGGGCGCGGAAGCGAATCTGCTCGCGCGCGTCGGTTCCCGTCAATCGGCGCCAAAGGCTCATCGTCTCGTCCGGCTCCAGGTAATAAGCTTATCGTTGAACAGGATAATCAAGGCGTTAGATAGTGCGCGTACTCGGTGACGGGTGCAAGCCGGTGGGCGGCTGGAACCATGCTTCTCGCAGTCTGATTCGAGTGGCAATGCCGTTGCGTACTTATTGTTGTACATGTACATTATAGCGTACCTAAAGTCCTGAGAGGTAGAGCCAATGGATACGCTGAGCTATTCGGCCTTCCGCAGTCAGCTGGCCAAGACGTTGGATAAAGTCAACGACGACCACACGCCTGTTCTGGTTACCCGCCAGAATGGCAAGCCGGCCATTGTCATGTCGGTGGAAGACTTCAAATCTTACGAAGAAACCGCCTACTTGATGGCCAGCCCCAGGAATGCCGAGCGTTTGAGCCAAGCGATCGCCGAAATCGAAAGCGGTGGAGCCAAGGAGCACGGGCTGATCGAAGAATGATGCTCACGTGGGCCGAGAAGGCGTGGGAAGACTATCTCTATTGGCAGAGCACAGACAAAAAGACGCTGAAACGGGTCAATATGCTGATCAAGGACATCCAGCGGCAGCCCTTTAGTGGCCTTGGAGATCCCGAGCCGTTGAGGCACGGCTGGTCGGGCTACTGGTCGAGGCGTATCGACCGGGAACATCGCCTAGTCTACAAGCCGACCGAGCAAGCGATCATTATCGTCCAGTGCCGGTACCACTATTGATCTCGAGCGATGTTTCTTGTCGAAGAATACGCCTTGAGTCACAACATGCAGATGGCAGGTGCCCTCATCGCGGCAACGGCATTGGATCGAGGGACCACTTTAAGACGGCCAACGATCGCCACTATCGCCATATCGATGGCCTCGAAATCGAGCTGTTTCGACCAAGCACCTGATAGTCGATGTTATGCGGCGAGAGCAACTGGGGTTGCAAATAAATCGATGAGCCATTCGAGTCATGTCGCCGCGTCTTGTTCGCAAAGCGCCATCCCACACCCGCGCGTTACGGACTCAATTTTAGGTCGGGCATCTCCCGCGCCAAAAAATCCAGCGCCGCCGATTCCGCACTGCCTCGAAACAGGAACGTGGTGATATGTCCGCGGCCGTTCATCCACAGCAGCTCGACGTGATTGCCGTCATCTTCGAGTGCCTGCATGAATTTCTCGGGCTGCTCGGGCGGTACCAGGTCGTCCCAACTGCCGTGAAACAGAAAGAAGGGCGGTGCATCCGGGTGAACGTGAAAGACCGGCGAGGCTTCGGCGTATGCCGTCGGGCGCTCGGCCTGGGTGCCGTTCATCAGTTGAATCAATAGGCGACCGCTGTCCCACAGCCGCAAATCCGCCGGTGTGCCGCCGGAAATGACCGCAGCGAACCCGGTGCCACGCCCGCCGTAAGGGGCATCCAGATCGCTATCCGTGCCCGCCACCAGAGCCAGCAAGCTGACGAGGTGTGCGCCGGAAGAGTAACCGAATCCAGCGATACGCTGCGGGTCGATACGCCATTGCTTCGCGTGATCATCGATCCAGTGCCGCGCGACCTGCAGATCTTGCAGCTGCGCCGGGAAACGATACTCGGGTGCGAACCGATGGCTGACGTTGACCACCACGTAGCCGCGTTTCACGAAGCGTTTGGCGATTGGCGTCATATCATCCCGCGTGCGGCCTTCCCAACCGCCGCCGTGCACCATCATTACCGCTGGCCGTCGGGCCTCATCTCGGGTTTCAGGCAGATAGACATCCGCCTGCAGCGCCTGCGGCCAGTCCGGTGGGGTGTAGGTCTGATCCTCAAGGACTCGATAGTCGAGATCGTGGGGCTGTTGCGCCGACGGGGGCAAATCATCGTCGGGCGCGTTGACGTAAGTGGTGCAGCCGGCCAGAGCCAGCGGCAGTAGCAGGGCAGACAATAGACAACGAGCTGTCGCCGACAGTCTCGGGAATGGGAAACGCTTGGGCATCAGCCAGGTCCTTGAAACGGTTAAGTGGACTTAGCCTAGGGCCCACGCTGATGAAGTGCCAATCGGAAGTGGACGATTCCCGCTCAGTCAGCGATCGCCTGCTTTTCCAGCATATCCAGCATTTCGTGGGTATAGGTCTTCTGCGAACTCACTGCGCGCTGATACAGTTCGTGGAGCGTATGGTTTCCGCTCGAGAGGCTCTGATCGATATTGTTGCCTTCAAATTGGGTCATCAAGGATTTAGCGTCATCGATGATCTGCTGTAATGCTTTCAATACTGACTTGTAGTCTTCAATATTCATTAGCTTTTACTCTAACACTGTATCTGAAACAGAAATCGGGTGAAGGTGATGGAGCCGGGCAAGTCGAGCAAGACATGCCGGCGCCCGAAGATACCGGGTTTGCCAATCACGTCGAACGGCTGTTTATGCCGAAGCGTCGAGCAGTCGGCCGCCGTTGTCGCTGGTGAAAGCCTCGGCAATTTGCACCATTTCCTCTGCGGGGATCTGCCGAATGATCTCGCCGGTCTCTCTATCGACCACCTGCGTAATGATACGACTATCGAACTCGCTGAGTTCGAAGCGCAAACCGTACTGCCGCATGACGTCATTGAGTTCGCTGACCTGATCGCCCATCGCTCCACTGAAGATCGTCGGGGAATCGGCCCCCCGGATGTCGGTGCTATCGGACATGGGCCCGGTGCTCTGAATCAAGATATCGAGCCGCTGCTGGGGTGACGCGTTTGATGACAGGTCCAAGTGGAGTGTCGCCATATCGACTGCGGTAGGCATGACTGTTTTCCTCGAGGGATAAAATCCGAAAGGTCGGGGTACCGCACTATTGCGACAA
This sequence comes from Salinicola halophyticus, assembly GCF_003206695.1. Classification (GTDB taxonomy): domain Bacteria; phylum Pseudomonadota; class Gammaproteobacteria; order Pseudomonadales; family Halomonadaceae; genus Salinicola; species Salinicola halophyticus. The sequence continues at coordinate 223,861 of NZ_PZJN01000003.1, forward strand.
GCGCACTTGATGACGCGGTCGCTCGGCCCATATTGTCAGGGCCTATCTACGGTCTAAAGCGACGGGGCATCTACCGGTGGCTGACGACACCAGTCTCTAGGGTTATCGACGGCGTTGGGATAATCTGAAGGGGGCGGTCCAGGCGGGTGCGAACTCACAGGCCGCGTTCGCGTCTCAACGGGCATTGGTATTAAACGTCGGCCTTGCCGCCAGTCGATGTTTTCCATCGAGATGTCTGTCTAATCCATGGAGGGTTGTCGGCTTTTTTCTATCGGTGAAGATTCACGGCAGAGCTGATTTAGTACCGAAGGCTCGGATTCGACAAGATCGAGCATCGCATGCGTATAAGCCTTTTGTGATTTCACCGCACGTTGATATAGCGCGTGCACTTTGTGGTATTCCGCCGGCATCGACTGGTCGGCATTCTCGGCTTCGAACTTTGCCACCAATGCCTTGGCATCACCGATAACCTTTTGCAGTTCCTCGATAATGAATTCGTAATCTTCTATTGTCATCGGGGGTCGACCTGGGCAGCGACATTTTGGTGCATTGAATCACGGAGAAGCGTGGGTGGTTAAACCGATAAAAGGGGCGTTTGAGCGTTTTATCATGGGTTAAATTTGGACGTGAAAAGGCCGGCTTGCGCCGGCCTTCAATTACCATCTCAACTGCGTGTCGCGAATTACTGCAGCAGAGACAGAACGCCCTGCGGAACCTGGTTGGCCTGGGCCAGAACCGAAGTGCCGGCCTGCTGCAGGATCTGTGCTTTGGTCATCTGAGATATCTCAGTCGCATAATCGGCATCCATGATGCGCGAGCGGGCAGCGCTGAGGTTGACTGTCTCCGTGGCCTGCTGCGAGATGACGGAATCCAGTCGGTTATGCATGGCTCCCAGATGGCTACGTTTTGCATCGACGGTTGCGATGGCACGATCCAGCGCAGCGAGAGGATTTTCCGGCTGACGTAGCCGGATATCCTGATCGACTTCCGTCAAATTGATAGTCGTGTGGGCAATGCCATCGTCATCCACACCGTTGGCATCCGTTTGAACACTAATATTGTAGACGCCCGAGCTGACGGTTTGAGACGGATGATAAATGATAACGTCGCCATTGCCGTTGACCGTCTTGATAAGAATATCGCCGCCTTCGTCGTCCACCAACGTGGCGGTTTTATAGCCACCTTCACTAGAGCCATCATTATTGATCGAGAAGTAGTAATTACCGTCCCCATCGGTTCGTAGAACGTCACTAAAAGTCTGGCCATCCCCGTCGGTATAATTGACGGTAACGTTCCTCGGATCCAGCGTGACCGTCGAGTAGCCGGAGACCGTTTCGACCTGGTCCATGTCAGCATTGAATACAACTGGGGTGCTGTCGCTCTGTATGGAGGCGATAATCGTGCTGGTTTCACCGTCAGACGTCACGCCGACAGTCGCATGATGGAACCGGTACTCACTATTGGAGACCTTCTCTTCAATATAATAGTCGCCCGTGGTGCTCTGCATCAGGCGGGTCGTAGCGGAATCCATGATAGTGCCGTCGGCGCGGCGGATTTCGACAGTGTTGTCGACGGGGACAGTCGGAGAAGCTTCAACGGCGGTGACAGTACTGAAAGGCGCGGCCTGGCGTGCTGTGTCATCCTGGGCGGAGAACGTCAATGTGGTATTGCCGTCTTCATCGGTCACGGCAGTCGGGTTGGTCGCACGATAATAAACCGGCTCGCCAGCGTCCTCCGACTGAATGTAATAGTTGCCACTGTCATCCTGAACGATCGATTCAGTACCGCTTGTCCATGCCGTTTGGTCAGCTGCAATGTATTCCACGGAAACCGCAGCGTCCGACAGATCGTATCCATCGACGTTCCCCACCGGGCTAAAACTGGAGGCAGTGAGAACGTCACCGGTCGAGGCACTGACGACGGCGCGGGTCGTATCCGCTTGATAATTCAACTCGGCAGCTTGATAGCGTAACTCTCCAGTCGTGTTGTCGGTCGTTTGGAGGTAGTAGTGATCGTCGTCTCCGAGAACCAACGCGCGTTCGTTGTCGTCGCTCAATACCACATCGTTCTCGTCGCGATATTCGAACTGGCTGAAATTCTCGGCTTCAATGGTAGTGCTGGGTGCGTAGATCGGCTGGACGGTCTGAGTGACTGTGACCTCGCTGCTATCGGTCGCGGTCGTGTGGTAAGCCTGAATGCCAGCGTTGTAAAACGCGGCGTTGCCCTCGGTGTCGGTCGCTTGGGTGTAGTAGCCGAATCCATTCGAGGGGGAATAACGCAGCTCGGGGTCAATCGCGGTGGTGTTCGTATAGGTGACATTGGTGGAACCGTCGTTCAGTTCGATATCGCGTGCTCGTCCCAGCACGGTATCGCGTGGCGTGACGTCTCCGTTGATGCCCACTATCGTGAAGTCCTTCAGCCCCAGCGACTCCGAATCGAAGCCGGGCGGCGTCAGATCGATCCCTAGTTCCTGATCGTCGTGAGTACCCACCTGCAACTTGACGACACCCGCCTGGCCGTTCAGGACAGGAATGCCATTAAACTCGCTCGTTTCCGCGAGCCGATCGATTTCCTTGAGGTTTAGATTAATCTCCGCCTGTATCGCATCGGCGTCGTCGAGGTTCAGCGTACCGTTGAGCCCCTGGACGGTCAGTTCACGCACACGCTGCAGCCGCTCGTTGATTTCATCAAGTGCGCCCTCGGCAGTTTGCGCCATGGAGATACCATCATTGGCGTTGCGCCGTGCCTGATAGTGCCCCTGAATCTCAGACGTCATCCGGTTACCAATCGCCTGGCCGGCAGCATCGTCCTTGGCGCTGTTGACGCGTAGGCCCGACGCCAGACGCTCCAACGAAGTCGCAAGCGCGGTGCCGGAGTGGCGTTGATCTTGTTGTGCCTTGAGAGAGGCAATATTGGTGTTGATAACGGACATCGGAAATCTCTCTGAATACTACGATCGTTATCGACTTGGCTGCTAAAATCTTGAGGTTTTTTATTGAGACCGGAACGTAAAAAGGCCGGCTTGCGCCGGCCTTCAATTACCGTCTCAACTTCGTGTTGCGAATTACTGCAGCAGAGACAGAACGCCCTGCGGGACCTGGTTAGCCTGGGCTAGAACCGAGGTGCCGGCCTGCTGCAGGATCTGTGCGCGAGTCATGTTGGAGACTTCGACCGCATAGTCGGCGTCTTCGATGCGTGATTTGGCAGCGGAGAGGTTGGTAGTCGTGGTGCTCAGGTTATCGATGGCAGATTCGAAACGGTTCTGAACCGCACCGAGATCGGAGCGCATACCGTCGACTTTGCTAAGCGCGGAGTCCAGGTCAGCCAAAGGACTTACACCGACAGCAGAGGCTTCTTCCGCAGTTAATGCATCGGCCGGATCAAATGTGATTGATACATCTGTACCTGTACCGTCTGCAGCAACTCCATCACCGTCTGCCACGGTTGTTGCCGTAGTCGCATACGTTTTTCCATCAGCATCCTGAACGTAGTACGCGTCATCAGACCCTTTAAGGACAGTCAGGCCCTCGGAGTCAACAGCATTTGTGCCATCTGTGAAGCTAAAGGTGGCATCAGCTGCGGCGGTATTGGTAGTGTCATCGAAGCCACCAGCGGAGACAGATTTTGCAAGCTTGCTGACATCAAAGCTGTCTAGGCCGAGAGAGCCTGAGTCCATTTTCTGCAGAGAAATGGAGATTGTCTGGTTGTCGTCAGCACCCACCTGAATACTGATGTTGGTTTTGGAACCATCCAAGACTTTGGTGCCGTTGAAGTCTGTTTGAGCGGAGACGCGATCAATTTCGTTTAGACGGGCATCGATTTCGTCCTGGATGGAGCTCAGGTCGCTATCCGAGTTTGTGCCGTTGGTCGCCTGAACGGTCAGCTCACGAACACGCTGCAGGTTATCGTTGATCTGGTCTAGCGCACCTTCAGTGGTCTGTGCCAGTGAAATACCGTCGTTGGCGTTGCGGCTGGCCTGGGTTAGACCGGTGACCTGTGAGGTCATGCGGTTGGCGATGGCCTGACCGGCGGCGTCGTCCTTGGCGCTGTTGATGCGCAGGCCGGAAGAGAGGCGCTCCATGGCGGTCGACAGATCGTTCTGAGACTTGTTCAGATTGTTCTGGCCGATCATCGAGGTGATGTTGGTATTGATAACTGCCATTGTCGTATTCCTTTCTCGGTTAAGAGGGCGCTTCTCACTGAGAGATCGCAACCTTAGGCCTGATCCGCTGCGCTAATGGCAGCTGGTGCCGGATCGTGGTGCAACGGCCCGTGGCCGTTGACCCAGTTATCGGCGCTACCCGGGTTCGCTTTAGGATGATTTCGCTTTTTTGATGTAGATGTTTGTTACTTTTGGTAACGAGCTACGAGCTACGAGCTACGAGCTACGAGCTACGAGCTACGAGCTACGAGCTACGAGCTACGAGCTACGAGCTACGAGCGGAAGAGAGAAAGAGAGAAAGAGAGAAAGAGAAGGAGGCAGGGAGGAAGGGAGGATGAGGTTGCGTACCTGGCTGCGTCGGCGAGGTACCACTATGAGGCGCCTGGCAGCGCTGGCCGGAGGCCGCCACGATAGTGGCTGCGAAAGCTATCGCGACAGTGGCCGTGGGCCGGATGAGTCCAGGGGCGGGAATCTTGAGCGATTCTCGTGGTCCGAGATTTAGCGCTGGCTGTCGCCGGTCGGTATTTTTGGTGACTGTTTCCAGACCCTCAGCGCAGTGCAATGCCTTTCAATGCTTGCCGTGACCGTTGGGAGTCAAAGAAGGGTGGCGGTATTGATGATTTCTGGGGTGTTTTTCGCTAGACTAATGCGCTGTTTTAGAGAGCCACGGCACTATTTCCCGCCAGCAAATTTATCATCCCGTTCAACGCTGGCTCAGGCCGTTTTTCATCAGACTTTATCGACCCGCAATCGGGTCGTTTTTCAGGATGTTTAATAACCTATTATGTCTCGTATGATGGATGAACGTGAAAAACTTCGTAAGTTTCGTGAACTCGATGATGCCTTTGCGCAGGCCCTTCGCGAGATGGATGGCGGCTCCCGCCCGGCATCGAGCAAACCAGAAGCGCCGGCCGCTCGCCCCGAGTTCGAGCTGCGCCTGCACGGTTTGATGGACGAGTACGCGTTGAGCCAAGGCTGCGTGCACACCATGCTCAGCACGCTTTTGGAATTCAAGAAGATTGTCTAGCAGAAGCAGGCTTTCCCCATTTTATGACTTCTTTCCAGAATCGAAAGTCGTATCGATGACCATTTCGTACTGGTCATCGATAAGTGTTCTCTGAGTGATAATGTTATCCGAAAATAATAAGTTTTTATTTTCCGTGCTGACTGTCGCCTCGTTAGTGGCTTTGATGGTTTGATGGCTTTTTCGGAAGTTATAAAGGATCTAAAGAAATAGTCACCAGAGGATTTTTTACGGCTTTAGCCTCTGAGAGGCGTGAGTCCGTAGGTTAGTGGATTGACGATTTCTTCCAGTTTACCTATTTGCGGAAAATCATCGGCTACGAGTATGTAATTAAGATTCATGTCCAGGAAATTCAAGTTCTTGACGACGGCGACCTTCACTGGAATACCCTTCGCGTCGATTTCCATGATCCACGCCAGGTATCCTCTGGAAAACTTCGCCAGGCTGCCGATCGGATACAGCCCGTACTGCTGGATATACTCGACGAGCAGGCTTTTATCGTAGGCGCCGGAGGCGTCGTTGATCCAGCGGTAAGCATCCAGTGGCGGCCTTCCCGGGTTGCCATTGCGACCGTGGGTCAGTTTGTTGACGGCTTTGATGACCGAAATCGTCTTGATGAGACTGGAGAGGTCTTCAGACGATTTGCCTTGAGGATAGCCGGTGCCATCCAGCCGTTCATTGGCATTTTCGAGGATGTCGTGACAGACCGGGCTGGGCGACCATTCCAGGACCGAGAGTCTTTTCAACAGCGTCGTCGAGTGGCCTTTGAGTATCGCTCTCTGGCTGGGTGTCATGTGGGCTTCGAGAGAGGGCAGCTCGGGGCTGATCAGCAGCGGTTTGCCCAGCGTATGCATGAGCGCGCCGACAACGGCCTCTCTGATCTGCGGAGAGTGGGGATCCTGCGTGATCAGCATATCCGCCAGTTGCCCCGCTACCTGCACGGCATGCCTGACCCAGTCCGGCTCCATCAGCAGCGAGGCCAGATCATATAGCAGCGCCTTGCGATCTCGCATCGCCATATCGATCAAACGGTCGGCACAGTCGTAAAATATCTTTTCGCGGAAATTGGTTCCGGCCTTGATGAAAAGAAACCCTATCTGAATCTGATTGGCGATTTCGGCCACGCCACGCTGGATGGAGGGTTTCATTTTACCGCCTTGGCTATGGGACTGACGAAATTCCTTGTCCTTGTTGTTCGCGATGAACAGGGGCGAATGATTCGTGATTTTCTGATTGGTGCCACAGCGGTAGGCGGCTTCTCTTTCAGCATCCCTGACGTGCTGATAGATGGCTTCCTGCTGCTCGGAGTTCATGTTGATGAACTGTATGCCGACGGCGGTATAGCCTTGGCTGCCGATAGGCCGAATGTGTCGAATTTTGCCTTCCGAGAAAAAAGTTTCACCGTTAGGAAATTCCAGGGTAATGCCGGGAAGTATCTGATCGACTGTCAGGGCAATACTGTTGGCTATCGGAATCTCCAACAGACAACCACCGATGGACAGATTATGCAGAAAGCCGTTGATACTCAGGCTGTGACGATAGACTTCCAGCCTGACGTCGGCATGCATTCCTAACACGAAGGGAACGCGAGCTGAGCGGCCGATACCCGCGCCGGCAATGGCGTCAGGTAACTGACATTCGAGTCGGTAGCTGAAGGTATCGGTTTTCAATATCTTCGCCGGTGCCGAATAAACGCTGTAGACCTCTCGGTTCTGAGGGGCCGTGGGCTTGGCGGCTTCGATATCGAAATTGAAACTGCCTTCGTTCGCATACCTCTCGATATCTATATCATTGAGTTGGACTTTCAAGACTATTCGGCCGGAGTCCTGATCAATATCGAGGATGTCGGCTTCAATGGAATAATCTTCGTTCTCCGAATAGACCGATAGCTTGTGCTGGTACTGCGTCAGTGACCGAATGACTCGGGCGGAGAGGTTGGGGGCGCGTGAGTTGCCATTCATAAGTCACCCTGCGTTGGTCGTGTGTTTTCTTTTTTTAATAGCTCTTGAGCGAAGCTGCTTAAGTATAGTTTGGTGATGCCGGTCAGCGGTCCGCTGCCTAATCCGCATTCTAGGTACTCACTCAAGCATAGGGAAGATAGGCATATGTCTTTTGCTATCGATTTAGCTGAAGCCCGGTGAAACTTCTTGTTGCTTCTCGGTCAATCGCGATCGTAGTCGGATGCCGACGATGGCGGTTCGATGTTTGTAGCCTAAGTTAACTTAGCTGGCTTGGCCGGGCGGGTTGCCGAATCTCATCCGCCGCTGAAGCGGTAGCGTCGTGAAGGCCAAAACCGTTTACCCTGACGACTGGGCACGATGCCTGGATGCATAGAGTTAGATATCGTGGCCTGTATGAGAGAGCTCGATGCAGCAGATATCCATCACAGCGAAGCCAAGGATGCGCGCATGCTGATTCCCGTTGTTCTGGCCGGTGGTTCCGGCACTCGCTTGTGGCCGATGTCGCGGGCGAGCTATCCCAAACAGTTTTTGCCGATCACCGGAACGCGCAGCATGCTGGTGGAAACCCTGGCGCGTTTCGAACCGCTGGCGACGGGGGCGACAATCGTCGTGTGTCAGGAGGCGCACCGGTTTGTGGTGGCCGAGCAACTGCGGGAGGCCGGTTGGTCGGCGGATATCCTGCTCGAGCCGGCGATGCGCAACACCGCGCCGGCCATTGCCCTGGCCGCGCTACAAGCCATGAGCCGTGATCCGAACTCGGTGATGCTGGTGTTGCCCGCCGATCATGCCATCGCCAATCCCGAGGCTCTGATCCGTGCCATGACCCCGGCGCAGGCAGCGGCCGAGCAGGGCAAGCTGGTGACCTTCGGTGTAAAGCCGACGCGTGCGGAAACCGGCTACGGCTATATCGAAAAACGCATCGACAGCGATACCGGGAGCGACCCCGGGACGAGCGAGCCACTCGGTAACGACAGCGCGGAGCGCGCGGTGCCGGTCGAGCGCTTCGTGGAGAAGCCCGATGCGGAGACGGCGCAGCGGTATCTCGATGGCGGTCGGCATCTCTGGAACAGTGGGATGTTCGTGATGCGTGCGGACCGCTACCTACGAGCACTCGAGCAGCATCGGCCGGCCATGCTGGCGGCGGTGACCCGCGCCTGGGAAGGCCGTCAGGGCGATCTCGATTTCCTGAGAGTCGGCGTTGAAGCCTTCAGTGCCTGCGAGGCGGAGTCGATCGACTGCGCGGTGATGGAAAATACCGCGGATGCCAGCGTGGTAGCGCTGGATGCCGGCTGGTCGGATGTGGGTTCATGGCAGTCGCTGTGGGATATCTCGGCCAAGGATGACAACGCCAACGCGCTGCGCGGCGATGTGATCGTCGACGACGTTTCCGGCAGCCTGATCCACAGCGAAAGCCGACTGGTGGCGGCGGTCGGCGTCCGTGATCTGATGGTGATCGAGACGCCGGATGCAGTCATGGTCGCCCATCGCGATGCCGCCCAGGCAGTCAAGCGGATCGCCGAGACGCTCAGGCATCAAAATCGGCCGGAGTGGGACCATCACCGCCGTGTGCATCGCCCATGGGGTAGCTACGACGGCGTGCATCGCGCCGAGCGTTATCAGGTCAAGCGTATTAGCGTGAACCCCGGCGGCCGGCTTTCGTTGCAGAAGCATTTCCATCGCGCGGAACACTGGATCGTGGTCCGCGGCACAGCGCGAGTGACGCGTGGCGACGAAACCTTCCTGCTGGAAGAGAATCAATCGACCTATATACCCTTGGGCGTTGTCCATCGGCTCGAGAACCCGGGCAAGATCGAACTGGAGCTGATCGAGGTTCAGAGCGGAAGCTATCTCGGCGAAGACGATATCGAGCGGTTCGATGACGTCTACCGGCGGGAGTGAACATCAGTCTCGATCATAATCCCGGCTGAACAGCGTTGCCTCGACCCTCGCCCTGGGTCTGATTCGGTGTATCGCCCTGTGTGACGCCCTGCACATTGCGCTGAATATCGCCCAGGGTGTGTCGCTCTGTGCCTAGCCCCTCACCAGCGAAGCGGCCGAATCCGATAGCGGTGGTTGCGGCGCATTGCCGCCGTCGCGTTGTGGCATATCCAGGCGAACGGTCGGCAGGTGCTCAGGATAATTCCGGCAGATGAAGTCGATCAGACCTTCACGGATCTCGCAGCGTAGATCGAAGGTATTGGGGCCGCCGCTACTGCTGATCAGCACGCGCAGTTGCTTGTTGCGCTCGGTCATCTCCAGCAATTGCACCTTGCAGACCCGGCCCGTCCAGAACGGCGACGCCTCGGCGATCCGCTGGCACTCGGCGCGTAGCGGCGCCATCGGCAGGTGATAGTCGGCGTAGAGAATGACCACGCCGATTAGATCCTTGTCGCGCCGGGTCCAGTTCTCGAACGGATGGTCGACGAAATAGGTGATCGGCAGTACGACTCTCCGCCAGTCCCACGTGCGCACGACGGCGTAGGTCAGCGTCAGTTCTTCCACCCAGCCCCACTCGTCTTCGACGATGACGGAGTCATTCAACTGGATCGGCTGCGTCAGCGCGATCTGGATGCCGGCGATCAGGTTGCCCAGCACCTTCTGCGCCGAAAAGCCGAGCACCACGCCCAATATCCCCGCCGAGGCCAGAATGCTGGCGCCCAACTGACGAACCTTGTCGAACACCATCAGCATCGAGGCGAGCGCCAGGATGATGATCACGAAATTGATCAGCTTGCGCAGCACCGTGATCTGGGTATGGACCTTGCGCGCGATGGCATCTTCGTCGTCGAACTTGTAGCGCTCGCTCAGCGCGCGCTCGCTGATATTCACGCCGTGAATCAGCACCACCGCGATGGCGCCGATCAGAATCAGACTAGTGAGATCGTGCAGCGCCGAATCGAGACTGACCGAGGTAATAAAAATCGGAAAGAGGGAGAAAAGCACGAGGATCGGGATCAGCGCGGCCAGGCAGCGCGCCATGAACGGCACCAGGAAGCGCTCAAGTATCGAAGTGCGCGAGTCTCCCCAGCGATCCATGGTGTTGACCAGCCGCCGAGCCAGGCGGATCAGTAGCCAGACGCCAAGCAGCGCGGCGCCGAAATGCGCCACGGTCATGATCAACGAGTGGCCCTCGACTTCATCGGGAATCAAGCAGTAGCCGGCGCCGAATAATCCATAGATCCACAGCACGCCCACTAGCGGCGGATGTACCGCTTTTGCCGTCGTGCCGAGCAGGTGCAGGCGGCCATCATCGAACCGTCGCAAGCGAAAGTGGATATATTTGAGCAGCGCGTGGGCAACGACGGTCGCGCCGAGAATGGCTGCGGCCGTGATCCAGAACGGCAGCGCATCGAGCCAGTTTGCGATGAGGGTGTTGATGAACGTCGCATTGAGGACGGATTCGTTCATGGATGAGCCTGTTATTGATGTTGTCGACTCATTCCAGCTTAGGCGCTTTGGCTACGACTTTCGTCGCAAATTGCATTTCTCTGATCGCCGCAAATGGAAAACGCGCTCGCTCGGAGCTCGAGCGAGCGCGTCCAGCGGGATGTCCCGGTTACTGGGAAAGGCCAATCTGGCGCGAGATATCAGTGATCTGGGCGATCTGGTCGTTGACGAACGTCGTGAAGGCCTGGCCATGCATCTCGAAGGGCATCAGACCGTTCTGAGTCATTACGCCTTTCCACTCGTCGCTTGAGTACAGGGTATCGATGGTGTCTACCCACCAGTCGTAGGCGTCGTCGGAGACATCCGCCGGTATATAGAAGCCGCGCCAGTTGGGGGCGACGGTATCGATCCCCTGTTCCCGCGCCGTCGGCCATTCGTGCAGCGTGCCGGGCAGCCGTTCTTCGGAAAGTATCGCCAATGGCCGCAGGTCACCGGACTCGATAAAGCTGATCACTTCCGAAATATCGCCGGTGAAGGCGTCGACGTGACCGCCCAGCGTTTGTGTCACTGCTTCGCCGCCGCCGTTGTATCCCAGGTAGGCAATGCGCGCCAGATCGTCCACCCCGGCCTCGTCGGCGGCCATCAGCAGCTTCAGGTGGTCCCAGCCGCCGGTGGCGGTGCCGCCGGTAAAGCTCACCGCACGAGGATCCTTCTTGAGCGCCTTCATCACCTCGGGCAGCGATTGATAGGGAGAGTCCGCGGCGACGGCAATCACGCCGTAGTCGGCGCCCAGCGTGCCGATCCAGTTGACCATGCTGGCGTCCATGCCCGGAAACTGACCGCGCGCCAGACCGGTGGTGGTCACGGTGCTGGCGGCAACGATCACGTTCTCCTGGCCGGCGCGCTTCTGCACCACGTGGGAGAAACCGACGCCGCCGCTGGCACCCGGCATGTTGATGGTCTGGACGTTGCCGTCGACCAGTCCGAGATCGGCGAGAACGCGGCCGACGGAGCGACAGGTGAAATCCCAGCCGCCGCCCGGATTGGCCGGAGCGATACAGTCGATCTTTCCGGTCTGTTCGAAAGCCTGGGAGGTACTGGCTGCCCCCCAGAGTAGGCCTCCGGCAATGAAAGTGATCAGGGTGGATCGGATCATGGCGTGCTCCTTCGTCTTGTTATCGGTCTATATCGCTCGGCAAAGAGCAACTGGCCCAGAGCCGTGGTCGATGAAGGCCTTGGTAGATGAAGACTGTAGCGAGCGGCGTCAGGAGACAAAATTGTTATTTGAACAAGCAACCCTTCGCGGTTTCCGAAGGATTTGCACCTTGGTCGTAACCTTCACGATCTCGAATCGCTAGGGGTTTCAGCGTCTCGCGTACCGACGCCGGCCAGATGCTCGACCATCTGGCGGGCGATCAGGGGCAGCGCCTCCAGGTCGCGCACGCCAATGACCAGCTCGCGTTCCGCCCAGGCGTCGACCAACGGAATCGTCGCCAGCGACAGACTTTCGCGATAGGCCGCAACGGCGCGGGCGGGGAGAATCCCGATCCCCATGCCACGGTCGATCATCCGGCAGATGCCTTCGAAGCTGCGCACCTGAATGCGCATTCTTAGCGGCCGCGCCAGGCGCTGAGCGTCCTGGTGTAGCAGCGCCTGAAGTGAAGAGTCCTGCTCCAGGCCGATGAAGTCGTAATCCATCGTGTCGGCAAACGCCAGACTCGTCCGGCTGGCCAGCGGGTGATCTCGCGCGGTAACCAGTACCAGCCGATCCCTTCGGTAAGGGCGAATCAGTAGTCCCTCGGCGGGGGTATGTCCCGAAAAGATGCCGATGTCGGTCAGGCCGTCGCGCACCGCCGCGATGATCTCGTGGCTCAGGCGCTCCTGCATGTCGATGCGAATCTGCGGATAGCGCCAGGTAAAGTCGCTGAGGTCATCGGGGAGAAACTCGATCACCGCCGAGGTATTCGCGTGCAGGCGCACGTGCCCTCGGATGCCCACGCTGTACTCGCTGAGATCGGCATTGAGATGATCCAGGCTGTCGAGCATGTGTCGGGCATGATGCAGAAGCGCATGGCCGGCGGGCGTCAGTTCGACGCCGCGAGGACGGCGGTAGAGTAGCGTCGTCGATAACTGGGTCTCGAGGTCGCTGATTCGTTTACTGACGGCCGCCAGTGCCAGATGCTCGCGCTCGGCGGCGCGGGTCAGGCTTCGCGAGTCGGCGATGGCAACGAACAGCTTGAGCGTCGTGAAGTCGAGTCGTTTCATGGCGATGGCGCCTGCGTGCGGCAATGATCGCCTCACTCTAGCGTTCGCGATCGGCGAAGCCTAGCTTGACGATCGCCTAATTGTTGCCCGTTGCTGACTGAGTCAATCTTGGTCGGGCGAGGTCTGCCGGATGAGTAGCGGATCTGAAGTGATAAAGGAGATCGACATGGCGGCCAGCAACGACATGGCAGTCAACGACAATGCGCAGGCGCTAGCGGGACTCAAGGTGGTGGAACTGGGTCAGCTGATTGCCGGCCCTTTCGCCAGCAAGCTGCTGGGCGAGTTCGGTGCGGACGTGATCAAGATCGAGCCACCGGGAACGGGGGATCCGCTGCGCAAGTGGCGTGTGCTCAAGGATGACACGTCACTGTGGTGGCACGTCCAGACCCGCAACAAGCGTTCGCTGGCGCTCGATCTGCGCTCCGAGGAGGGCCAGGAGATCGTGCGGCGCCTCGTCGATGAGGCGGACATTGTGATCGAGAACTTTCGTCCCGGCACGCTCGAAAAGTGGGGGCTGGGTTGGGAGGCGCTGAGCGAGCGCAACCCGGGCCTGATCATGGTGCGCATCTCCGGTTATGGCCAGACCGGCCCTTATCGCGACCGTCCGGGATTCGGCGTGATCGGCGAGGCGATGGGCGGGCTGCGTTATCTCTCGGGCCATGCCGGGCAGCCGTCGGTGCGTGTGGGGATCAGCATCGGTGATTCGCTGTCGGCGCTGTACGGCGTGATCGGCGCCTTGCTGGCGTTGCAGGAGCGCCATCGCAGCGGCCGGGGCCAGTACATCGATGTCGCGCTCTACGAATCGGTATTCGCGATGATGGAGAGTCTGATTCCCGAGTACGACGGCGCCGAAGTGATCCGCGAACCCAGCGGCAGCGCCTTGCCGGGGATCACGCCCTCCAATGCCTATCTCTGTGCGTCGGCCGAGGCCGAGGGTGAGGGTCAGGGCGAGGAATACGTGCTGATCGCCGGCAATGGCGACAGTATCTTCAAGCGCTTGATGACGGCGATCGGCCGTCAGGATCTCGCCGACGATCCACGCTTCGCGCATAACGACGGCCGCAGTCGTCACGCCGAGCTGATCGATGGCGCCATCGCTGACTGGACCCGGCAGCACCGGCGCGATTACGTGCTCGATGTGCTGGAAAGCGCGCACGTGCCGGTGGGCTACCCGTATACCGCGAAGGACATCGTGGCCGATCCGCACTATCTCGCTAGGGAGATGATCGAGACCATCCAGCTGGGCGGTGGCGAAACGCTCAAGGTGCCGGGCGTACTGCCGAAGCTGAGCCGGACGCCGGGTCGCATCGACGGGGGCGGACCGGCGTTGGGTCAGCACACGCAGAATGTGCTCGACGAACTGGGCATCGACCGCGAGACCCAGGCCAAGATGCGTGAAAGAGGAGTGATCTGATGACCGATTTGATGCCTGGTTCGATGCCTGATTCGATGATCCGGACGAACGCGCAGTCCCGCGTCACCATCAACGATGTGGCGCCGCGGGACGGTCTCCAGATCGAATCGCGATTCGTGCCGACGGAGGAGAAGATTCGGCTGATCGATGCTCTCTCCCGCACTGGCCTGGCCAAGATCGAGGCGACGTCGTTTACCTCACCCAAGGCGATTCCCAGCCTGCGCGATGCCGAGGAGGTCATGCGGGGGATCGAGCGTGTACCCGGAGTCGACTACGTCGTACTGGTGCCCAACGAGAAGGGCGCCGAACGCGCGTTGGCCTGCGGCGTCGACGAGATCAATCTGGTGCTGTCGGCCAGCGACAGCCACGGTCGCGCCAATCTGCGCATGACGGCCGAACAGTCGCTCGAACGCTTCGCCAATATTCTCGAGATCACCAAAGGCAGCAACCTCTTCGTCAACGCCTCGATCTCGACGGCATTCGGCTGCCCCTTCGAGGGTGACGTGCCTTTCAAGCGGGTACTCGGGATTACCGAAAAACTGCTGGCACTGGGCGTTCAGGGAATTTCGCTTTGCGACACCACCGGCATGGCCAACCCGCGCCAGGTTGCCGACCTGTGTCGTGAAACGTTGAGCCGCTGGCCGTGGCTGCCGTTGACGCTCCACTTTCACAACACGCGCGGCATGGGGCTGGCCAACGCGCTGGCGGCATGGCAGAACGGCGTCACCCGCTTCGATGCCTCGCTCGGTGGATTGGGCGGCTGCCCTTACGCGCCGGGTGCCACCGGTAACGTCTGCACCGAGGACCTGGTGCACATGTTCGAGCAGATGGGCGTGGACACCGGCGTCGATCTCGAGCGTCTGATTGCGGCCGCCGAGCTGCTGCCGGCGATGATCGGCCATGAGGTGCCGGGGCAGGTGGTCAAGGCCGGCACGTCGGATCGGAGATATCCATTACCGGAAGCGGCCAACGGCTGATGGATAGCAGATAGTAGCGTCCGATAATCACGCCGCTAAGCTTTGTCTGAAAAATCGACGAGCGATAGCCAGACAAGGCAAAAATCGGCGAAAAAGTGGAATTTACGCGGGGTAAACGAGCATTTTGAGTTGATTTTTAAAGCCGTATGGGTGAGCGCAGGCATTTTTCAGACAAAGCGTGGCGCATCACGTTCGTGAACCAGGCGCCCGTTGGCCCAGGTCGCCGCCACGGTGCGATCGTCGCCCAGCATCATCATCGCGAACAGGCGCTCCGAGAGCGTCTCCGTCTGAGAGAGCCGGCGTGACATCAATGGCGTCGAGTTCGGGTCGAGCACGACGATATCCGCCTCGAACCCGGCCTGCAGGCTGCCGATCTTGTCATCAAGGTGCAGTGCCCGCGCGTTGCCTAGCGTGAGCCGATAGAACCCCTGCCAGCCGGTCAATGCCTGACCGAGTAGTGCGCCGACCTGATAGGCGCCTTGTAAGGTGCCGAGACCGGATAGTGTGGTTCCCGCACCGACGTCGCTGGCAAGCGATGTCGTAAGACCCGCATCACGACACGCCAGCCGATCCATCAGTCCGCTACCCAGAAACAGGTTCGATGTAGGGCAGAAGGCGATATTGGCGCCACGCTGGGCCAGGCGGCGGCGCTGATCGTCATTCAGATGGATGCCGTGGGCGAAAGTGCTGCGCGGGCCGACGAGGCCATAACGCTCGTAGACATCGAGATAGTCCCGGCTTTCTGGGAACAGTTCCGCGACCCAGGCCACCTCGCCACGATTCTCCGATAGATGGGTCTGCAGATAGAGATCGGGGGCGTTGTTCAGCACGCCGCCCACGGCGTCGAGCTGCTCGCGGGTGGAGGTCGGCGCGAAACGTGGCGTCAGCGTGTAGCTCAAGCGGTCGCGGCCGTGCCAGTCGGCGATCAGACGTTCGCTGTCACGTACACCGCCCAGCGTATCGTCGGTGAGGGCGTCCGGCGCGTGACGATCCATCAGCACCTTGCCGGCGATCATGCGGAGCTGACGGCGCTGAGCGGCACTGAAGAAACTGTCGACCGACACCGGATGCGAAGAGCAGAACACCTGGGCTGTAGTGGTGCCGACGCGCAACATTTCGTCGAGAAAGCGCTCGGCGCCGGCCTCGGCATAAGCGGCATCGGCGAACCGGCATTCGGCCGGGAAGGTGTAATCGTTGAGCCAGTCGAGCAGCTCGCGACCGTAGGACGCCATGATGTCGAGCTGAACGTAATGGACGTGGCTATCGATGAAGCCGGGCATCATCAACTTGTCGCGGTAGTCGACGATCTCGATACCGGGCGGCAGTTGGTCGGCGAGTACCTCAAAAGGCTCGACGGCCCGGATATGCCCGTCGACGATCCAGATCGCGCCATCCTCGAGATAGCGCGTGGTGGCGGCCAGCGGCGTCGCTTCCTCGCCGGGATCGTCGAGGCAGGTGAAAAGCGGGCCGCGCAGCAGACGTTGGTGAGTGTTCATGGTCATTCTCTAGCAGGATCTTTGACGAATGGGGCGCTCTCGAGCGGTTCGAAAGCGGAGAAGGTATCACGCCAGGTTTCCGGGGAAATGCCGCGCTGGGCCGGTTTGCTCGACGGTCGTTGCTGGGCCAGCAGCTCGGCGGCAACGCTGATCGCGATTTCCTGCGGACGTTTGTTGATCGTCGAACCCAGGCCGATGGGGCAGCGAACCCGGGCCAGCGCGGTATCGTCGAATCCGGTGGCGGCCAGGCGCGAGCGAAAGCTGGCCCATTTGCTTCGCGAGCCGATCATGCCGATGGACCGCCATGCCTCGTGGCTCGAGTTTGTTCGGGATAATAGTGCCGCGATCAGCGCACGATCCTGTGCATGATCATGGGTCATCACCAGTACATGGCTGGCGGGCGGAATCGCCGCCACGGCGCGATCAACGCCTTCGGCGTCCGGGGTCAGCTCCATCGGCCGAATGCGAGCAGGATAACCGTCGTGGCCGTTTTGCAGCGGAAACGCCTCGGCCCGGCTATCGTACCAGTCGATGCGCCAAGGTAACGGCGCCAGAAGTTCCACCAGCGCCTGGCCGACATGCCCGGCGCCGAACAGCGTCAGATGACTCTCCGCACCGGCGAAGATTTCGAGCAGCACGTGGACGAAGCCGCCACAGCACTGACCGGAGCGACCTCCCAGCGGAAACGCTTCGAGGTAGGTGCCTGCCGCCACGGGCGTCGCCTTCAGATGCCGGCGAGCGGTCTCGATCACCTGCTGTTCGAAGTGGCCCCCGCCCAAGGTGTCGATGACCTCCGTCGGGGTGACGACCAGCTTGGCGCCGGGCTCGCGCGGGGTCGAGCCGGCGGCGCCGACCACGCTAGCCAGGGCGTGGGGCGCCGCGCTTTCCTGCAGTCGATGCAGCGCGGCGTGCCAGGTTTCGTGCTGGTTCAGGGCCTCGAAAGAGCCCCGCGTCTCGAGCGAGTCGCCAGCGCTCATGGCGTCGCTCCGGTGTTCGAGTTTTCGGCGTCCGGCTTTTGGGCGCTCGGCTTTTGGGGGCGCAGCGCTTCGGCGGCCATCAATACGCGCTCCGGCGTGGCCGGGGTATCCAGCGGCGGGCTGACGCGATAGTCGGTGAGGCTCGCCAGCGCGTCGCGCAGCGCCGACCACACCGAAATGCCCAGCATGAACGGCGGTTCGCCCACGGCCTTGGAGCGATAGATACTGGCCTGGGAGTTGGGGTGGCCCTCGAGCAGTTCGACGTTGAAGATCGGTGGCAGGTCACCGAACGTCGGGATCTTGTAGGTGGCGGGGCCATCGGTCAGCAGACGGCCGTCGTCGTTCCACTTCAGCTCTTCGCTGGTCAGCCAGCCCATGCCCTGGATGAAGCCGCCCTCGACCTGCCCCAGGTCGATGGCCGGATTGAGCGAATCGCCGACGTCGTGAAGGATGTCGACGCGCTCGACGCGGTACTCGCCGGTCAGGGTATCGACACTGACCTCGCTGACCGACGCGCCGTAGGCGAAATAGTAGAACGGCCGCCCCTGCCCGCTGTCGCGATCGTAGTGAATCAGCGGGGTGGAGTAGAAGCCGGTCGCCGACAGCGAGACCCGGCCGAGATAGGCGGCCTGGATCAGTTCTCCCCATGACACCGCGGGCGTCGACGCGCCGGTGTCGGTGACGAGCTTGCCGTTCTCGAGACGCAGCCCTTCGCGGTCGAACTGATAGTGCTCGGCGGCGAAATCGAGCAGGCGCTGGCGGATCTGGCTGGCGGCATCGCGTGCGGCCATGCCGTTGAGATCCGCGCCGCTGGAGGCCGCGGTGGGTGAGGTGTTGGGTACCTTGTCGGTGCGGGTGGCGCTGATTCTCACCGAGTCGAAATCGATACCGAGCTCCCGGGCGACGACCTGACACACCTTGGTATGCAGCCCCTGGCCCATTTCGGTTCCGCCGTGATTGATCATCACGCTGCCGTCGGTATAGACGTGAAGCAGGGCACCGGCCTGATTGAGATGCTTGGCAGTAAAGGAGATGCCGAACTTGACCGGCGTCAGTGCCAGGCCACGCTTGATGATCGGGCTGCGATGGTTGAACTCGCGAATGGTGTCGCGCCGTTGCCAGTAGTCGCTGCTGCGCTCCAGTCGTTCGATGATCTCCACCATCAGCGGATGCTGGTCGACGTGCTGGCCATAGTGGGTGGTGTCACGTCCTTCGCGGTAGAGATTGCGCTTGCGTACGGTCAGTGGATCCTGGCCGACATGGCGGGCGATATCGTCCATCGCCCGTTCGACGATCATCATGCCCTGGGGACCGCCGAAGCCGCGAAAGGCGGTATTCGAGGCGGTGTGGGTGCGGGCACGATGGCCGGTCACGCGTGCCAGGCCCAGCGAGTAGGCGTTGTCGGCGTGGAACATGGCGCGATCGACCACCGCTTCGGACAGATCCGGCGAATGGCCGCAATCGCCGATCAGGGTGATATCGCCGCCGACGATCACGCCGTCACTGTCGAAGCCCAGACGGTAACGATTGTGGAACGGGTGGCGTTTGCCGGTAATGCGGGTGTCGTCGGCCCGCGGCAGACGCAGGCGTATCGCGCGTCCCGTGCGGCGGGCCAGCAGCGCCGCCATGCACGCCCAGGGCGCGGCCTGAGTCTCCTTGCCGCCGAAGCCGCCGCCCATGCGGCGATTCTCCACCGTCACCGCGTGGAACGGGATATCCAGCACCTCGGCGACCAGTTTCTGGGTCTCGCTGGGATGCTGGTTGGAGGTGTAAACGGTGACGCCTTCATCTTCGCTGGGCACGACCAGGCAGGCCTGGCCTTCGAGGTAGAAATGTTCCTGACCGCCGACGAACTGCTCGGCCTCGAGCACGTGGGGCGCGTCCGTCAACGCCTGCTGCCAATCGCCGCTGACCTGCACGTGCGTCGGCCGCACGAATTCGCCGGCCTCGGCGGCGGCAACCGGATCGAAACAGGGCGGCAGCGGCTCGATTTCGACGACGGCCGCCCGGACGGCGCGGCGTGCTTCGGCATAGCTGGTGGCCGCCACGGCAAACAGCGGTTGCCCGACATAACTCACTGTCTCGTCGGCGAACATCGGATCGCCCGGGAAAACCGGGCCGATATCGCGATGCCCGGGAATATGCTGCGCCGCGATGACGTCGACGACGCCGGGCATCTCGCGTACCGCGTCGAGATCGAGTCGCGTCACCCGCCCATGAGCGATCTGACTCAGACCGACCATGGCGTGCAGCGTGCCGTGAGGCGCTGGCAGATCATCGATATAGCGGGCGCGACCGGTGACATGCTGGGTACCACTTTCATGAGCTTGGGCGTGCTTGTTGGCCGTGGCTGATGGGCGCGGCGTGACGGTGTCACGGGCCACCGGCTCGTCGCCTTCGAGGCGGCCGGTCTCCCGGTCCGGCTCCGATAACTCGGATTCGATCTGCGCTTCCAGCGACGCCTCGGTATCTTTCCGTGGCGCTGCGGTTTCAGACTCGGACCCAGCCGTTACGGTCGTCGCACGTGAAGAGTTGAACAGCCGTTTAGTGAGCGTACGCATCGAGAGCCACCTCCGGCGTCGGAACGTTCGAGTCGGCCCGAGCCAGCGTCAGCCGCCAGCGTTCGAGCAGATTGACCGCGGCGATAAGACGGTAATCAGCGGAGCCACGGGCATCGCTCATGGGCGTGAGTGAATCGCGCAGCGCCTTTTTGGCGATCGCGAAGGCGTCTTCGCCGGGCGCCTGGCCTTCCAGTGCCGCCTCGACGGCCTGGAGCCGCAATGGAGTCGCCGCCATGCCGCCGTAGGCGACGCGTACGTCCGCGAGAACGCCGTCCCTCAATCGCCAGCGAAAAGCGCCCAGCAGTGTCGAAATATCGTCCTCACGGCGTTTGGAAAGTTTCCATACCCGCAGCTCGTGATCGGCCCGGGGTTTGGGCAGATAGATGGCGGCAACACACTCGCCGGCCTCGAGCGCCGTCTTCTTGTAATCGAGGAAGAACGATTCGAGCGGTAATTCGCGGATACCCTCAGGGCCGGCCAGACGCAGCCTGGCATCCAGCGTCAGCAGCACCGGTGGGGTATCGCCGATCGGCGACGCATTGGCGATATTGCCGCCCACGGTAGCGCGGTTGCGAATCTGGTCCGAGCCCAGCCGGGTCACCAGATGCGCGAACGCCGGATAGTGCTCGGCCAGCAGCGGCTCCCATTCGCGATAGGTAACCGCCGCACCGACCCACCAGCCGTTGGCCTCCTCCTCTATCTGGCGCAGTTCCCGTACCTGACGCAGATCGATCAACGTATCGAACCGCTCAAGGCGCTGGGTCACGTCGAGCCACAGGTCCGTTGCACCGGCCACCAGCGGCGCCTCGGGATGGCGTTGCATCGTGGCGATGAGCTCGGCCAGCGTGGCCGGGGTCTGATAGCCGGGAGTCGACGAGTCGTCATCGGCTTCTGCGGATTGGCGAGTCAGCGCGCGAATCTGGTTCTCCAGCGCCGGATCGTCGGCCCAGGGCGGCCGAACGTCGGCGCGGTCGCCCATGCTCAAGGCGGCATCTCGAATCGGGCGATAGCCGGTACAACGGCAGAGATTGCCACCCAGGCTGGCTTCGAGTCGGTGAGGATCCAGTGCTGCATCCGGCGTCTTGCGCTGCTGCTCATGCAGGGCGAACAGCGACATCACGATGCCGGGCGTACAGAAGCCGCACTGGCTGCCATGGCACGCCACCATCGAGGCCTGCGCCGGATGCAGCGCGTCGCCTCGGGCGAGACCTTCGACGGTGACCAGGTGCGCGCCCTGAAGCTGGTGCGCCGGCGTGATGCAGGCGTTGGCCGTGCGATAGGCGAGTGCTCGGTGGTCGTCTTTGGGATGGCCGTCTTGGGCATGGCCGTCTTGGGGATGGCCGTCTTGGGGATGAGCGATCGCCACGGTGCAGGCACCGCAGTCGCCGGAGGCACAGCCCTCCTTGGTACCACACTGGCCGAGCGGACCCCGTAGCAGTTCGAGGACGCTGGTGTCGGGGGTGACGGCCACTCGTTGGGGTTGGCCGTTGAGAAAGAATTCGATCATCGGGGACTCGTCGTTATCATTGTCTTGGTCAATGCGAGAAAGCGGTTCGTCAAAATCCTGACCGATCGGTCAACTTTGAACAGCGTCTTCGATTCCAGCCGCGATGGCAAGTGCTCTCTACCAGCGTCTGAGCTGACCCGCCGGCAGACAACCCACTCAATTCAGCATAGCATCGGCACCGTGGACCACTAGGGCGCGTCCCGGGGCGGGCGATTTCATTTTGATAGATGTGTGCAGATAGATGGGTGCAAGGAGCTCAGGTGGATAATCACGATCTTCCCGAAACCACGGCTCGGGAGCGTAACGAGCAGCGCATTTTCGAGGCTGCGGAAACCATCTTCGCCCGGCACGGTTACCGTGGCGCCAGCATCCAGGCGATCGCGGCGGCGGCCGGTATTCCCAAGTCGAACGTTCTCTATTACGTCGGCAGCAAGCGACGGCTCTACGTCACGCTGCTGGAACGCACGATGTGGCGGTGGAACGAGATGTTGAGCGATATCGATGTCGACGATTCCCCGGCAGAAGTGCTCGAGGCCTTCATTCGCAGCAAAATGCGGCTGAGTCAGACCCATCCCCAGAGTTCACGGCTTTTCGCCAACGAGATACTTCAGGGGGCACCGTTTCTGAAGGAATCGCTCTTCGACGAGATGCGGGAATGGATGGACGCTCGCACCCGGGTTTTCCGTCAGTGGGCGGAGCGCGGGCTGATGGATCCGGTGGATCCCGTTTGGCTCATATTCCTGATCTGGTCGGCGACCCAGCATTACGCGGACTTCGAAACCCAGATCGTTGGCATTACGCCTCGCGACGAGCTTGGAGAAGAGGACTTCCAGTCGGCCAGCGACTTCCTCTGTCAGGTCATCATCAAGGGGTGCGGGGCGCGCTAGCGAAACCGTCGATCGGTATTGGCAGGGGACGAAGGCTATCGATTGGGAATCGGGTAGAAAACGGCGGGGGCAGAAGAGCGAAGATATAATCACTGATTCAAACTCGGATGCGAGTCCCTTCGCGCTCGACTTCCTATCGAGTCTCTACCTTGAGGGCCGGCAACGTCCTGTTGCACTGCTGTCGATCCCTGAACGCGCTCCTTGCGAGTGCGTATCATCCGTGAAGGTGCCTCCTTGCCGCAGCGGCGTCCTGCCGTTGCCAGTGTAGCCGACTCGGGATCGACAAAGCGAACCGGAAATTGGCTAAAAACCGTTAATTTACAAAGTGATACGCCTGCTTGTTAATTCGCTTGCTAGCTTTCTTCAAGTCATTGTTTTGTAAACTATAATCGGGAGTCGAACGCGACGCTCCGGATCAGCGCGACGATGGTATCGCCCACTTCGAGTTGCATTTCGTCACAAGCCTGACGAGTGAGTCGGGCGCGAAGCCGCTGGCGGCCGAAAATCAGCCGAACTTCGTTGGCGCTGGGTTCTTGCGGCGATGGCTCTATCGCCTCGATGGTGGTGTCGAGACCATTGCGATAGCTGGTGCCCTGGGGCATGGCATGCGCCAGAGCCACATCACGGACGCCGACGCTGAGACGTATCGACGTGCCGGGAGGCTGGCCGACCGCGGGTATGCGTAGCGTCTGGCCGTCATCGAGTGTGACCCGTGTCAGCGAATAGCGGTGATCGTGATCGACGACTTTGGCGCTCAGCCGCGTGGTGGCATCGAAGCCGCCCAGCCGATCGGTGAGGTCGAGCCGCATCATCAGCTCGTCCAGTGGTCCATGAGCTGCCAGCCGTCCCTGTTCGATCAGCGCGAGATGGTCGGCGATCGCGACGATTTCCGCGGTGTCGTGGCTGACGTAGACCACGGGGATGTCGATCTCCCGGGTCAGCCGCACGAGATAACGCAGCAGTTCCTGCTTGCGCTCGCCATCCAGCCCGGTCAGGGGCTCGTCCATCAGCAATATTCGTGGCTGAGTCAGCAGGGCGCGACCGATGGCGACGCGACGGGCCTCGCCGCCGGACAGCGTCCCCGGCAAACGTTCCAGAAGCGATTCGATACCCAGCAGCTCCACGAGATCGTCGAAGCGCGAGCGAGCGGCCGGCGGCATGCCATAGGTCAGGTTGCCGCGAACGCGGTAGTGCGGAAATAGCCGCGCTTCCTGAAACACGATGCCCAGCTGGCGTCGATGAATCGGTACATGAATCTTCTGCTGGATATCGCTCAGCGTACGCTCGCCTAGCCGGACGTATCCGCCATCCGGGCGGTCGAGACCGGCAATCAATCGCAACAGACTGGTCTTGCCGCTGCCGGACTGGCCGAACAGCGCGGTCACCCCGCTGGCGGGTACTGCGAGCGAGACATCCAGATCGAAATCTCCCAAGCGCTTGTATACGCGGCAGGCCAGGGCGTTGCTGTCGGCGTCGGCGTCGGCGTCGGCGTCGGCGTCGGCGTTGGCGTCGCTCGCACGGTCGGTGTGACGACGCGAAACATCGTTCATCGATCACGCTCCTCGAGACGCTGCCGGGCCCGGCGAGCCAGCCATTCCGACGCCATCAGTGAGAGCATGGCGATCACGATCGACAGCACGCACAGGCGCGCCGCGGCGGCTTCCTTGCCGGGTGTCTGGATCAACGTGTAGAGCGCTAACGGCAGGGTGCGCGTTTCACCGGGAATGTTCGAGGCAAAGGTGATGGTGGCGCCGAATTCCGACAGCGCCCGGGCGAACGCCAGCACCGTCCCGGTCAACAGTCCCGGTATCGCCAGTGGCAGCGTGATCGTGAACAGTACGCGCCAGCGATTGGCGCCCAGCGTCCCGGCGGCCGCTTCCAGTTTGGGGTCGACCGCTTCGAGCGAGAGCCGCACGGCGCGAACCAGCAGCGGAAACGCCATCACGCCGCCGGCAATCGCGGCGCCCTGCCAGGTAAAGGGCAGCGACAGGCCGAAGCCTTGATAGAGCCACTGGCCCAGCCAGCCGTTGCGTCCCAACGATAGCAGCAGCAGATAGCCCACCACGACCGGCGGCAGCACCAGCGGCAGATGAAGCAGGCCGTCGAGCAGGGCCTTGCCGCGAAACTCGTGGCGCGCCAGTAGCCAGGCGACGGCGATGCCGGGAAGCAGAATCCAGCCGACCGCACTGCCAGCGATCTTCAGGCTGAGGGTAATGGCCTGCCATTCGGCATCGGAGAGCGCTATCGACTCGAATAACATCAGGATTGTGACTCAGTCGGCGTTCGCAGGGGTGAACCCGTAGCGGGAAAAGATCGAGAGCGCATCATCGCCGGCCAACCATTGCCGAAACGCTTGGGTCGCATCGCTCGGCTGCGGGTCGACCACGGCGAGGGGATAGGTGATCGGATCGTGACTGTCGTCGGGGAAAACGCCGACCTCCTTGACCCGGTCACTGGCTTTGGCGTCGGTTTCGTAGACGATACCCAGCGGCGCTTCGCTACGTTCGACCAGCGCCATGGCAGCGCGCACATTGTCGCCGTTGGCGAGGCGCGATTCCAGCGCATCCCATTCGCCGATCGACTGCAGCGCCTCCTTGGCGTAGATGCCGGCCGGCACATGACTGGTCTCGCCCACCGATAGGCGTTGGCCGTCTTCGAGCTGCGACGCGATCGGGGTATCGCCGCCGGGCGTGAAGTCCGCGATGTCGCTTTGCGCCGGCGCGATCAACACCAGCCGGTTCCGGAGCAGGTCCACGCGCTCGCCGAGCGTTACGTGCTGGTCGTCGAGCCAGTCCATCCACTGTTCATTGGCGGAGATATAGATGTCGGCCGGCGCGCCGCTGGCGATCTGGCGCGCCAGCGTCGACGATGACGCGTAGACCGGGACGATATCGACGTCATGATCGGCTTCATAAGCGTCAATTGCGTCGTCCATGGCATTGGTCATCGAGGCAGCGGCATAGACCTGGACCTGTGCTCCAGAATCGCCGGCATGGGCCGCAACCGGGAGGAAAAAGAGTGCTGCCAGCCAGTGGCGCTGAATTCGATGAGCCGGAGAAGTCATGGGTTTCTCGCTATGTCTGAATGGAAATAACGGGAAATCACTATAGACGCCGGCGATGCATTGGTCGACAGAAAAACCGAGGGCTGGTTATCAGTCGGCGCCGTTTTCTTCGGCCGGAGGCCGGGGGGAGAGATGATTCAGCAGCGCTTCGCCGTGGCGATTGCAGGCCAGATCGGCCATTAGCCGGTGGTACTCCTCGATGAGCGCGTGGCCATGAGCGGTCAGCGTGGCGCCACCGCGCTGGGTACCGCCGGTGACGGTATCGATCACCGGCGCAGCGAGATGGCGATTCATGGTCTCGAGAAGCTGCCAGGCCTTCTTGTAGCTCAATCCCATTTCCCGGCACGCCGCGGCGATCGAGCCATGCCGCCCGATCGCCTCCAGCAGCTCGATCTTGCCGGGACCGATCACGATCTCCTTGTCGACGACCAGACGAAGTTGAAATCGCGGCGACGGGTGGTGCGTTCGGGTCATGGCGGCATCATGGTGGTGGCGAGGTCCTCATATTAACACGGGCTCGTTTTAACACAGACGCTCGCCTTGGGCCCATGGTTCACGCCGTCTGCGCGACTTCGCGGTAGGTGCCGAATCGCCAGCGCAGCCAGTCCACGATCACGAACAACGCCAGGCTGGCTCCCATTACCGGCAGCGCGTAGCCGCAGGCCAGCGCGATGAGAATGGTGCAGATCTGGGACCGTCGTCCCATGCGCCGGAAGAGCGCGGTCAGCGTCTGCGTGTCGCGGGAAGCCGTGGCTCGCCGACGCCACCACATCACGTAGCCCCAGCAGATCAGTGTCGCGAGGCTCGCAGCGAAGGCGACCAGCACCAACTGATTGGCCAGTCCGAACAGTACCCCCATGTGCAGATCGATCCCCCACCGGGTCAGCTTGGCGGCCAGCGGGAAGGTGGCAAAGTCGGTTCGATCGGTAACGGCAAAGGTCTGCGGGTCCAGTGCGACCTGATCGACCTGGGTCGGCCATTCCCGGCCGATCTCGCGAATCTGCCAGGCCTTCTGCGGCGAACCCGGCGGCACGATCTCGATCTTGTCGGCGTCGATGCCGGCGGCTCTGGCTGCATGCAGGGCTTGGTCGAAGTCGTCCAGCGACCGTGCCGTTTCGTCGGTCATGTCCATCCCGGCATGTTGCTTCGCGGCATGATGGGCGGCGTGAGGATCGGCGTTTTGCGCCGAGCCGGAATGCCCGGCCAGATCGGTGGAGACGCTGGGCGTGCCCCAGCCCCAGGCATGGCGCAGCTGCGCGATGTTGCCGCCGGCCCACTGAGACCAGGTCAGTCCCGTGGCGGAGAAGAACAGCAGCCCGATCAGCGCGAAGGCCCCCAGGGTGGCATGACGCTGGCGCAAGCGCTGCGGTCCGTTCTCCCGCCGTACGGCGCGTCGGCGCCGCCACCATAGAAAGCCGCCACCCAGCGCGGCGATCCACAGCCAGGAGGCCGCTAGCTCGCTGTAGAGACGGCCGACATCGCCCAGCAGCAGGCTACGATGGAACTGATCGATGGTGGTGCGCAGCGGTAACACCCCGCTGGTCCCGTAGACCGGCATGTCGCCGCGGATCTCCAGCGTCACCGGGTCGACGAACAGCGCGCGATGTTCTGAGGCACCGTAGGCATCGCCACCGAACATCACCCGTGTCGTCATCCCCGCTTCTGGTGCGGGCCGAACGGCCGCGGGCGGGGAAGAGATGTCAACGGCTTGCTGCGCGGCCTCGATCTGGCGTGACAGCGGCTGCGCTTCGCCGCTGCTCTGCGTAGTCAGGGCGTCGTGATAGAGCCAGTTCTCGAGTTGCGGGGTCAGCGCGTAGGCAATGCCGGAGAGCGCGGCTACCAGCAGGAAAGGGCCGATGAAAAGGCCGACGTAAAAATGAAGGCGCATGATCAGTGAGACCCATGCGGAAGACGTGCGGCGATCGGCCGCCGGGGGAGCGGTGTCCATGGTGGAACTCCAAGCCTGAGCCAGTATGCAGCGCCAGGATGCCGAAGCATCGAGCGCGTACGGAACGTCGCCGGCCATGCATCCCACGAAACTGCAATCTCGAAGAATGCAGTCTCGGGGAATCCGGTCGCGAAGATTTCTATCTCGCGAGACGGCAGGCAGCGGCGATGAGAGACGAGTGGATTCAGGCTCGGGGCGGTGCTCGCGAGGCGTAGCGGGGGTAGACCGGTGCAGTGGACGGCGACGTTTCGATCGCCAGCAGTGGGCGAGCCGCTGGCGGCGGCGTCACCGGGGGCATCACTCGAGGTGGTTCGATCCCCGGGGCATGCAGGAAGAGCTCACAATAGCCGCACGCGGCCATGTCGAAGTGATGGACGAACTGGGCATCACCGACTGCCCGGGGATGATCGTGGCCGTGAGACCCGGCATCGCCCTGGTGGGCCATCTCGGTCATGCCGCCGGTCGGCATCTCCATCAACCGCTGCATCTGGCTGATCAACGGCCCGGTGAACGCCATCAACATGGCGAACAGCGCAAGCGCGGTCAGCGGGCGGTACCAGCGGTGCCAGAAATGCGTCATATCCGTTCCAGGACGCCATCGTCAGTCCGCGACTCTACCCGTTGGCGGTTTTGTCGCCAATCCTGTCTGGCCGGGTGTGGGGTTATGTCGCACCCCAGGTCGCACCCGACGTCACGCTCAAAGTGAAGTCCTGTCGGGCCGACACGGTCTCGACGTTCGCTCGCTCGTGCTCGAGCAGCCAGCGCTTTCTGTCGACGCCGCCGGCGTAACCGGTCAGCTTGCCGTTGCTGCCAATGACCCGGTGGCAGGGCACGATCAACGACAGCGGATTGCGTCCGTTCGCGGCACCGACTGCCCGAACCGCGAGCGGCGCATCGACGGCGACGGCGATGTCGCGATAACTCCGCGTGTGGCCGAAGGGAATGGCTTGAAGCGCCTGCCAAACGCGAGTCTGGAACTCGGTGCCACGTGGCGCGAGAGGCAGATCGAAGGCGGTCAGCTCACCTCGAAAATAAGCTTCGAGCTGCTCTGCGCAGCGCTCGGTAATGGCGTTGGGGTGTTCAATGATCTCGCTGCTTGCCGAAAATGCCAGCCAGGTCAGGCCGCGCTCGGTTGCGCGTATCACGATGGGACCGAGCGGGATCGACGCCGGCGGATGATAGATCTGGACGTAGTCTTCATGGCGGGCCGGAAGGCGTGGATCATCGAGGGGCGAGAAATGTTTCATAGGATCTGATTCCACAGTTGCAGGGTGAGATAGCTGCGCCAGGGCGAGGCGGCAGCAGTGTCGATCGGCGACGGCACTGATGCATCCATGGCGGCGAGTGCGCGGCGCACGCCGACATCGCCGTCCAGCCAGACATCCGGATCGCCGTTGCCGCGAAAGGCGACCACGTTGGCCGTCCAGGGCCCGATGCCCTTGAGCGAGAGCCAATGATGAGGATCATCGCCGATCTCCCCGCCGGCGTAGGCAGTCGACAACCGGCGAACGGTGTCGCGGCGACTGCCGGGCAACTTGAGAAAACTCAGATCGCTGGCGGCAATGGTCTCGGCGGTGGGAAAGCGTCGGTGGCCATGGCCGTCGACTTCACCCAACCGATCGACCAATTGCTGGATCAGCCGGTTGGCGGCGGCGATCGAAATCTGCTGCCCCAGGACGGCGCGGATACCGGCCTCGAACACGTGCCATGCGCCCGGCAGACGCAGGCCCTCGGCCAGTGCCATCCCGGGGACCGACTGCCGCAGATGATCTTCGATGGTGCGGGTGTCGGCATCCAGATCCAGCATGCGGCGGATCTGGCGAACGATTGCGTTGAGATCGCCTAGCTCGCTGAGCTCTAGCGTCACGTCGAACTGATGGTGCTCGGGATCGTGCATGGCCTCGAAGTGACCGGTCGTCGTGCCGTAGCGGATCGTGCGGCCGAACGAGCCTTTGCCTACCCATTCCAGACCTTCGATGAGATGAAGCGCGTAGAAATGGCGTAGCCGTTCCCACTCATAAGGCGGGCGGTAGGCCAGTTTCAGGTTGAGTGCGGCACCGGGTTGGCTACGACGGCGTCGGATAGCGGAAGGCGTCAGCGACATCTGGCGTTTGAAGGCGTCGTTGAAGCGGCGCAGGCTGGCGAACCCGCTGGCATGGGCGATATCGGCTACCGGCAGAGTCGTTTCGTGAAGCAGTTTCTTGGCGAACAGACACTGGCGGTAGAGGGAGTAGGCCTTGGGCGATACGCCGAAACGCTGTTGAAAAAGCTGGCGCAGATAGCGCTCACCGATCCCCAGCCTCTCGCAGAGCGTGGTGATATTGCCGCTCTGCAGCGCGCCGTCGTCGATCAGGCTTGTGGCTCGCGTCAGCGTGGTTCTGGTGCCCATCCATGCGGGAGAATCCGGGGCGCTGTCCGGTCGGCAGCGTAGACACGGCCTGAAACCTGCGCTGGACGCTGCCACCGCCGACTCGAAGTAGCGCACGTGGCGTTCCTGTGGGAGCGTTGCCGGGCAGATGGGACGACAGAAGATCCCGGTGCTGCTGACGGCAATGAAGAAGTGACCGTCGAAGCGGGCGTCGCGGGCCAGGCGTGCACTTCGGCATTGTCGGGGATCGAGCATGGCGTGCGTCCTGATCATCGTCTCGGAGCCATTGTAACGCCTGACCACGGATTGGCTGGCCGGATCCGGCACTCAATGATACTCCCATCCGCGAAGCGAATTCGCTAAGCTGGCGGGACGTGGAAAGTTGTATTTTATGGGCCGAAATGAGGGAACTCGATGAAATCCGTATCGGTAGGCGGGCTATCCGTAGCCAATGATTCGCCGTTTACTCTGTTCGGCGGTGTCAACGTGCTCGAGGATCTGGACAGCACGTTGAAGGCCTGCGAAGCCTTCGTCGAAGTGACGCGAAAACTCGGCATTCCCTTTGTCTTCAAGGCCTCTTTCGACAAGGCCAATCGGTCCTCGATTCACTCCTTCCGGGGCGTCGGGATCGATGAAGGGATGAAGATATTTGAGGCGGTCAAGCGCGAATTCGACGTGCCGGTGATCACCGACGTGCACGAGATAGAACAGGCACAGGCGGTCGCCGATGTCGCGGACGTGATTCAGTTACCGGCGTTCCTGGCCCGCCAGACCGATCTGGTGGTTGCCATGGCCAGGACGGGCAAGCCGATCAATATAAAGAAGCCGCAGTTCTTGAGCCCGGGCCAGGTCAAGAACATCGTTGCCAAGTGCGCCGAAGCCGGTAACGAGCAGGTAATCCTGTGCGAGCGCGGCAGCTGCTTCGGTTACGACAATCTCGTCGTCGACATGCTGGGTTTCCGGGAAATGATGGACGTCAGCGGCAACGCGCCGGTGATCTTCGACGTGACGCACAGTCTTCAGCGCCGCGACCCGACCAGTGAAGCGTCGGGCGGTCGACGTCGGCAGGTTCTGGAACTCGCGCGTGCCGGAATGGCCGTGGGCATCGCCGGACTTTTCCTGGAGGCGCATCCCGACCCCGACAATGCGCGTTGCGATGGCCCCAGCGCATTGCCGCTGGACAAGCTCGAGCCGTTCTTGGCTCAGGTCAAGGCGGTCGATGATCTGGTCAAGAGCCTGTCCCCGCTAGAGATCAAGTGATGACAAGCCGAGATCGAGTGATGGCGCGCCCGGATCGTCGTGATCGTGTCGAGCTGGTGCTGTTCGACGTCGATGGGGTGCTGACGGATGGCACGCTGTTGATCGGGCCGGAAGGGGAAGCGCTCAAGCCGTTCAACGTCCGCGACGGCGTCGCAGTCGGCCTGCTGCGCCATCACGGTATCAAGAGCGGTGTACTGTCGGCCAAATCGAGTCGACCCTTGATCACCCGAGCGACACAGCTGGGCATGGACGTGATCAAGATCGGTTTCAGCCACAAGCTCGAGGCCATTCGTCAGATTGCCGAGGAGCAGGGCATTGTTGCGGATCGTATCGCTTTCGCGGGTGACGACATCATCGATATTCCGGTGATGCGGGAAGTCGCCGCGGCCTACGCGCCGGCCGATGCGCATCCTCTGGTTCTCGCCGCCGCCGATCACGTGATGAAAACCAACGGCGGCCGTGGCGTCGCCCGCGAGATCGCCGAGGACCTGCTGCTCGCGCGGGGGCTGGATCTGGCCGACATGTACGCGCACATGCTGGATGACGGTCACGGTCTGCACGGCATCGTTCAGTAATGCGCACGGCTGGTGGTCAGTAGCGCGAAAGGCTGGCGGTAAGCGGCCGTGAAGCCATCGTCAGCCGGCGTCGTTTCCTGACGGCGGACTCTCAGAAACCGAGAAGATGAACCATGGCCGGCAGCACGAAGGCCGTTACCAGGCCGGACAAGCCCATTGCCAATCCCGAAAAGGCGCCGGCCACGGCGCCGATGGAGGCGAAGCAGTAGGCCGTGCCGAAGCCATGGGCTGCCAGCCCCATCGAGTAGCCTTGGATGGTGGGATCCGTGATCCGGGTCAGTCGGAAAATCCACGGCCCTACGATGCACCCCACCACACCGGTCAGCAGCACCAGCCCGGCCGTCAACGAAGGAATCCCTCCGATTTTTTCGGCAATTCCCATGGCAATCGGAGACGTGACCGATTTGGGTGCCAGCGACAGCACCGTTTCGGGCTCGGCCCCCAGAACCATGGCGATGCCGACGGCAGAAATCACTGCGGTCACCACGCCGGCCAGGGTGCCGACAACGATGGGCCACAGCATGCGACGCACGCGTTCGCGATGATCGTAGAGCGGAATAGCCAGTGCAACGGTTGCCGGGCCGAGTAGAAAGTGCAGAAACTGAGCGCCTTCGAAATAGGTGGCGTAGTCCGTGTCGGTCAGAAGCAGGAATCCGATCAGCAGGGCGATGGCCACGATGACCGGATGCAGAAGCGGAGTTCCGCCCGCCCAGCGGTTGATCCTGGTGGCCACGATGAAAGCCAGCAGGGTGGCGAATAGATGCAACAGCGGACTGGCGGACAGATAGACCCAGACCTGCGCAAGGCCCAAACCGTTCATGTCTTGCCTTCTCGAGAAGGTTGGGTTCTGCCGGCGATACGCTGCAGAATCTGGCTGGTCACCAGAAGGGTCACCGATGTCGATACGATCAGCGTGATGATCAGAATCCCGAATTCCCGGCTGATCAGACCGAAATGCTGGATGAGACCCACGCCGGCGGGGACGAACAGCAGCGTCAAATATTTGAGCAACCCTTCGCCCGGCGTCCGCAGGCTGGCGGGAACGCTGCCTCGTATCATCAGACCGATCAACAGAATCAGCATGCCCAGAACCGGTCCGGGAACGGGGAGCGCGAGGGCGCGGCTGATGATCTCGCCGAGAAACTGGCAGCCGAGCAGAATGCTCATCCCGATGATCAGTGCCATGGCAGTATCCTTAGACTTTGGTCTTAGCGCTGATGGATTGTACCTGCGGCTCCAGCAGGAGACGAGGCTCGGTGCAAATCATCGAAGTGATAGGGAAGCCGTATCCGGATCGATCGGGCGCGGAACCGCATGCCTTCGCAAGCAATTGAAAAAAAAGCCTTAAGAAGCGCTTTCCATTTCTCGGGGTGCAAGGTAGTATACGCAGCGTTTCGCAGGGACCGAACTTCGGCGACTGATCGAAACCGGAGCGTGGCGCAGCTTGGTAGCGCGCTGCAATGGGGTTGCAGAGGTCGCAGGTTCGAATCCTGTCGCTCCGACCAAATATGAAAATGGCCATCAGANNTCTGATGGCCATTTTTTTGTGTCGACTTTTCAGTCGCTTTCGATAGGGATGCTAGGCCGCAGGTCGTGGATCGATTCGAATCATAGCCAGAGCAGTTCGATCAGGCCCATCCCGATCAACGTGACCAGTACCGTGCCCACGATATTCAACAGGAACCCGGCTCGAATCATCGATTGGATCTTCATGTGTCCGGTGGCGAAGACGATGGCGTTGGGGGGTGTGGCTACCGGCATCATGAATGCACAGCTGGCGGCGATGGCGGCCGGCACGGTAATCAGCAATGGATCGACGCCTAGCGACATGGCCAGTGCGCCGAGCAGCGGCAGGAAGGCAGCGGCCGTTGCGGTGTTGGATGTCAGTTCGGTCAGGAAGATGATCACCAGTACCACGATCCCGATCAGCAACAACAACGGTAGCGCACCAAACACGCTCAGCTGATTGGCGATCCAGTCGGCGAGCCCGGAGCCGCTGATGGTGCTGGCGAGAGCGAGGCCGCCACCGAACAGCAGCAGGATTCCCCAGGGCAGGTCCCTGGCGTCTTCCCACAGCAACAGCGGGCGGTGGCGCTCATTGCCGCTGGGGATCAGGAAAAGTGCGACGCCGGCCAGCAGGGCGATAGAGGTGTCGGAAAGCCATTCGACGCCCCAGTCGTTGAGTAGCGGACGAGTTACCCAGGCCAGGGCCGCCAGTAGAAAGACGATGCCGACACGGGCTTCCGCGGCGCTGAGCTTGCCCAGTTTAGCCAGCTCATCGCCGATGACATTGCCGCTGCCGTCGTCGAGCTTCAACTTGAAACCGCCGCGGGTCAGCCACCACCAGGCGACAACCATCATCGCGATGCTGACCGGCAGCCCGACCATCATCCATTGCGCGAAACCCAGTTCGATATTCTGTTCGCTCGACAGGTAGCCCGCGAGAATGGCGTTGGGCGGCGTACCGATCAGCGTGGCGATACCCCCGATACTGGCGGAGTAGGCGATGGCCAGCAGCAGGGCGGTAGCGTAGCGTTTGACCTCGCCGGAATCCGCGCTGGCGAACAGGGAAACCACGGACATGCCGATCGGCAGCATCATGATGGCGGTCGCGGTGTTGGAAACCCACATGCTGATGAAGCCCGTCGCCAGCATGAAACCGGCAATCTGTTGCTTGGGCTTCTGGCCGACGACGTTGAGAATGCGCAGCGCGATACGGCGATGCAGATTCCAGCGCTGCATGGCGATCCCCAGCAGGAAGCCGCCCAGGAACAGGAATATCGTGGGGTTGGCGTAGCTGGCGGCAGTACCCTTGAGCTCGGCGATGCCGAGCGCGGGCGCCAGCGGAATGGGAAGTAGCGAGGTCGCCGGGATCGGGATCGCCTCGGTCGCCCACCAGGTCGCCAGCAATAGCGCCAGTCCGACGCAGTGCCAGGCGGCGGGTTCCATGCCGGCTGGTGCCGGCAAGACCTGTGTTAGGATAATCCAGATCGGACCGAGAACGAGGCCGATGCGCGCGGCCATCGACGGGGCGCTTGGCACTTGATCTGTAGCTTCCGCCATCAGGTGAATTCCTTTTCGGGTGGCTTGAGTCGTGTCTATTCTACTTAAGATGTAGGCGCCCTGATGGTGTCGTGTCTTAGCCTTTGGTCTAATCGATAAGGCTGCCGCACATTCTCCGATCTGGTGGTGCCTTGCATTCCTGCGTTGGAGCTGTCTTCGCGATGGTCATGGTTCGTGGATCAACGTTCACGGATTAGGTGGCAGAAGCATAAAATTAGGTGGCAGAAGCATAAATAGGTGAGCTATTCGAGATGCTGTTACCCTTTTGGTCTCGAACCTTTGACCGCGGTCAAACATTTTCCCTTATAAGGTGGCGTTGACTGTCATGTCGTTTCCCTACGTAGCCGGATTCGCGATTCTCGCCGTTGTGATCATTGCCGCGCTCTCGATCTATGCCTGGCGGCTGTGGAGCGAGGTGAAGCGCCGGCGAGCGCTTCGAGCCGCTGAAATCGATCGTGCCAATCAGAACTGCATCGACAGTCTGGACGCGCTGTCACAGGCGATGACGGAGCGTCAGGTGGATTTGGTGGAAGGGGCGTTACGGTGCAAGGTACTGCTCGATATCATCGATAATCGCCTCGTCGACCGCGAAACCTGGCGGGTGCTCGGTGAAGTGCAAGCCGAGGCCGAACATTTGCATACCCATCAGGCACGCCGCGAGCTGTCCCCGCGTGAACGCCACCGCGAGGATCGCCAGCGAGAAGAAATGGCTCAGCGCCACGAGCATCGACTGCATCTCGCAGCGATCGAGCTTCGGCAATTTTGTCGAGAGAGGAAAGGGCGCAGCGGGTCTGCCGTTATCCATTGAAAATCGCTTCCGGCATCCGAGAAGAATGGGTTCATGGATCTGGGGGACAGGAGCTATCTCGCCACGGAAATGCGGTGTTCGGAATGCGGAGGCATAAAGAAAAAGTGCAAAGTTTTCGCTAATCCGCTTTGCCAATCTGGGAAATGGTGCTAAAACAGAACAGTGTTTCCCGACACCGGTTTGCATCTCGGGTTGGAATCGATAATGCTGTTGCGGAGCTGCAAAGGAAAGAGGCAAGGGGCATTGACCGCCGTTCATAGCGGTGTTGATGACGCCAGCCAAAGTTTTCTTTGTTATCAGGAGGGAGGGACCCCTTCCTCTTGGCGAATTCGGCTTCTATACTCGAAGCCGCTGGGTAACGCCCGTTACGACTAGCGCTGTGTTAAGAAGGAGTCTTACATGAAAAAATCAACGACTGGCCTGCTACTGGGTTCTGCTCTGGTAGTCGGTCTTTCTGGTTGTGCCAGTTCCGGTATGGAATCTACTGGTAGCTCGTCCGACCAGGCTTGGTACCAGTCTCCGTTTGTCTGCGGCATTGCCGGCGGTCTGATCGGTGGCGGTGTCGGTTATGCTACTAGCGGCGAATCCGACGAAGATACCGGTGCTGCAGTTGGCGGCGTTGCTGGTGCAACTGCCGGCGCTCTGCTGTGCGCCGATTACTCTTCGGACGTCATGGACAGCGACGGCGACGGCGTGCCGGACGATCGTGACCAGTGCCCGAACACACCGGCTGGCGTAGCGGTTGACGCTGTTGGCTGCCCGCTCGACACCGACGGTGACGGCGTGCCGGATTACATGGACGAATGTCCGGGAACCCCGGCTGGCGTTGAAGTCAACGCTCAGGGCTGCCCGCTGGACTCCGATGGTGACGGCGTGCCGGACTATCAGGACCAGTGCCCTGACACCCCGGCTGGTGCCGAAGTTAACTCCTTGGGTTGTGAAGAAGATGTCGTCCTTCGCGACGTCAACTTCGAGTTCGACTCCGCCAAGCTGACTTCCAGCGCAGAATCCATTCTGGATGGCGTTTCCGACAAGCTGATGACCAACGATAAGCTGCGCATCCGCGTTGAAGGCTACACTGACTCCGTCGGTTCAGCAGCCTACAACAAGGATCTGTCACAGCGTCGTGCCGACTCCGTGAAATCCTACCTGGTTAACAAAGGATTCTCCGGCGACAACATCAAGACCACTGGTCATGGTGAAGAGCAGCCGATCGCCAGCAACAACACTGCTGAAGGTCGTGCTCAGAACCGTCGCGTCGAACTGGGTGAGTGGAAGTAAGCTTTCCACTACACGTAGTTGATGTGATGATGAGGGCGCCTTCGGGCGCCCTTATTATTGGGTAAAAGAAAACTGGGTTGGCAAGAGAAGGTAGTGCTGAAAATCGGCGTCTTTGCCAGCGATGGCGAAGGCGTTTTCTCGTTGCAAATCTACGTTTTCGCGATTACCGCCATATCACGCGAAACCGCATCTTTCGAGCAACAGTGGGTTCGCCCGTATGCGAACCGGCGACAAGTGGTGCTTCTGCTTCATAAACGAGTTCATGTGATCCTTGGTGTGGACCACCACTGAACGTAAGGAATGTTTCATGCCTATTGTGACACTGCCTGACGGCAGTCAGAGAACTTTCGAAGAACCCGTGACGGTCATGCAGTTGGCCGAGTCCATCGGCCCTGGTCTTGCCAAGGCGTGTATTGCCGGCAAGATCGACGGGGTCGAAGTCGATGCTGCCGATATCATCGATCGCGATGCCGAAGTGGCTATCCTGACCGCCAGAGACGACGAAGGCGTGGCGATCATTCGCCACTCCTGTGCGCACCTGCTGGGGCACGCCATCAAGCAGCTGTATCCGGACGCCAAGATGGCGATTGGCCCGGTGATCGACGATGGTTTCTACTACGACATCGACTTCGAAACCTCTCTCTCCTCCGAGGATCTGGAAGCGATCGAGGCGCGGATGAAGTCACTGATCGATCAGGAGTACGAGGTCGTTCGGGAGTACGTGGGTCGATCGCAAGCGTTGGCTACCTTCGCGTCAAGAAACGAGCCTTACAAGCAGGAAGTCGTCGAGAGCATTCCGGAAGGCGAGACGATTCGTCTCTATCACCATCAGGAATATATCGACATGTGTCGCGGCCCACACGTGCCGAACACGCGGCATCTGAAAGCCTTCAAGCTGACCAAGCTGGCAGGCGCCTACTGGCGTGGAGATGCCTCGAAGCCGATGCTGACCCGGATTTACGGCACGGCCTGGGGTGACAAGAAGGCGCTGAAAGCCTACTTGTTGCGCCTCGAAGAAGCGGAAAAACGCGACCATCGCAAGCTGGCTCGTCGCTTCGACTTCTTCCATATGCAGGAAGAGGCCCCGGGGATGGTGTTCTGGCATCCTCGCGGGTGGACTCTCTGGCAGGCCGTCGAGCAGTACATGCGTGGCGTCTACAAGCGTAGTGGCTACCAGGAAATAAAATGTCCCCAGATCATGGACGTGTCGCTGTGGAAGAAATCCGGACACTGGGACAATTACGCCGACAACATGTTCTTCACCGAATCGGAAAAGCGTGAATACGCGCTCAAGCCGATGAACTGTCCGGGCCATGTCCAGGTCTTCAATTCCGGTCTGCGAAGCTACCGCGAGCTGCCGATTCGTTATGGCGAGTTCGGCGGCTGCCATCGAAACGAGCCTTCGGGCGCATTACACGGTATCATGCGCGTTCGGGCCTTCACGCAGGATGATGGTCATGTTTTCTGTACCGAGAGCCAGATCGAGCCCGAAGTCACAGCGTTTCATCGTCAGGCGCTGAAGGTCTACGGCGATTTCGGATTCGAGGACATCGCCGTCAAGATCGCCCTCCGGCCGGAAAAGCGTCTCGGAAGCGATGACACGTGGGACCGTGCCGAAGAGGCGTTGCGGGCCGCCTTGGGCAACTGCGACGTCGAGTGGCAAGAACTGCCCGGCGAAGGCGCGTTCTACGGCCCGAAGATCGAGTATCACATGAAAGACTGCCTCGGTCGCGAGTGGCAGGTCGGTACCATGCAGGTCGACTTCATGATGCCCAGCCGTCTGGGCGCGCAGTATGTCGCCGAGGACGGTTCTCGCCAGGTGCCGGTCATGCTGCATCGGGCGATCGTCGGCTCGATGGAGCGGTTCATCGGTATTTTGATCGAGCATTACGCAGGGGCGTTGCCTTTGTGGCTCTCTCCGGTCCAGGCTGTCGTGCTCAATATCACGGATGCACAGCGTGATTATGCCGAAAATCTTGCCAAACGCTTGCGTGAAGCCGGTTTTCGGGTCGAGTCGGACTTGAGGAATGAGAAGATCGGCTTTAAAATCCGCGAGCATACGCTGCAGAAGATTCCTTATCTGCTGGTTGTTGGTGATAAGGAAGTCGAATCGGGTGCCGTTGCATTACGTACCCGGTCCGGTGAGGATCTAGGATCTGTGACTGTCGATGCGCTGTTAGCGCAGCTTCAGCAGGCCAATCAGCCGGAGCAGCAACGTTAATCGCCAAATGGAGATCTAACGATCAAGCGTAATAATCAGCGCGGGCGCCCTCAGGAAAAGCGCGCGCCCATTAATGACCGTATTCATGCAGACGAAGTTCGCCTGATCGACGCCGAGGGTGAGCAGCTGGGAGTCGTTCCCATGCAGGAGGCGCTTCAGCGCGCCGAGGAAGCCGGAATGGATCTCGTCCAGATTTCCAATGCCGATCCTATCGTCTGTAAGATCATGGATTACGGCAAGTTCCTCTTCGAGCAGAAGAAGCAGAAGTCGGCTCAGAAGAAGAAGACCAAACAGATCCAGGTCAAGGAAGTCAAATTCCGTCCTGGTACGGACGAGGGTGACTATCAGGTGAAGCTCAAGAACCTGATACGTTTCCTCGAAGGTGGCGACAAGGGTAAGGTCACGCTGCGTTTCCGCGGTCGCGAAATGGCACACCAGGACATCGGTCGTCGACTGATGGAACGGATTGCCGCCGACCTGGAAGAGCTGGCCGCTGTCGAATCCTTCCCCAAGATGGAAGGCCGACAGATGATCATGATTCTTGCGCCCAAGAAGAAGTGATCCGCGGGCAAGTCGAACGGGAGACGGCGAGCGAATGGCGCCCGGCGTTTCCGGCCTCGGGTTTTCTAAAAAAAGCGGAGTGGAGTTTTTCCCATGCCGAAAATCAAGAGTAACAGTGGCGCTGCCAAGCGCTTCAAGAAGACTGGTAACGGCTTCAAGCACAAACAGTCTTTTCGTAGTCACATCCTGACCAAGAAGTCCACCAAGCGTAAGCGTCAGCTGCGTGGCATGAAGCAGGTACACGCTGCCGACAAGCAGCTCGTAACTCGCATGCTGCCCAATCTGTAACACTTGGTAGTCAGTCTTTAACGTCAGGAGAGAACTATGTCTCGCGTCAAGCGTGGTGTCGTCGCACGTCGTCGTCACAAGAAGATCATGAAGCAGGCCAAGGGTTACTATGGAGCGCGTTCGCGTGTCTTCCGCGTAGCCAAACAGGCCGTCATCAAAGCCGGTCAGTATGCGTATCGCGACCGCCGCCAACGGAAACGCCAGTTCCGCGCTCTGTGGATCACGCGTATCAATGCGGCGGCTCGCATCAATGGCATGTCCTACAGCCGTTTCGTGGCAGGTCTGAAAAAGGCCGGCATCGAAATCGACCGTAAGGTGCTGGCTGATTTGGCCGTTCACGAGAAAGCGACCTTTACGGCGCTTGTCGAGAAAGCCAAAGCTGCATAAGCGAGTCAAGTTCACCTTACGGGGTGACGAGTCGCATGACCGATCCAGGGGAAGAGCAGCTGCTCTTCCCCTGTTTTTTTAGCGTAGGTTTTATATCGTATCGCCGCGTCGTTCGTGACCGACGGCGCTGCGCCATGAATCACAAGCGGAGCTCGACGGATGGATCATCTTCCTGCCCTGGTCAACGAGGCGAGAGCGGCCATTGCCGCCGCTGAAGACGCCCAGGTACTCGATCAGGTGCGTGTTCGCTTTCTGGGCAAGAAAGGCGAGATTACAGCGCTACTCAAAGGGCTAGGGCAGCTGTCTGCAGAGGAGCGCCCTGCCGCCGGGGAACGGATCAACGAGGCCAAACAGGCCCTGCAGCGTGAGCTCGAACAGCGCAGGCAGATCATCGAGCAAGCCGCGATGCAGAGTCGGCTCGAGGCCGAGCGCATCGATGTGACCCTACCGGGGCGAGGCCAGGTCAACGGTGGCCTGCATCCCGTGACGCGGACGCTGGAGCGGATCGAGTCGCTGTTTCAGCATATCGGTTTCGAGGTCGCCGTCGGGCCGGAAATCGAGGATGATTTCCACAATTTCGAAGCGCTCAATATTCCCGCGCATCACCCGGCCCGCGGGATGGCGGATACCTTCTACTTCGATGCCACGCGGCTGCTGCGTACCCATACCTCGCCCGTGCAGGTGCGCACCATGCAGTCCCAGGAACCGCCGATTCGTATCGTCTGTCCCGGGCGCGTCTATCGCAGTGATTCCGATCTGACTCATACGCCGATGTTTCATCAGGTGGAGGGTCTGCTGGTCGATGAAGGGGTCAGCTTCGCCGATCTCAAGGGCACCATTGCGGATTTCCTGCAGGCGTTTTTCGAGCGCGACGATCTGAATGTGCGCTTCCGGCCCTCCTATTTCCCTTTCACCGAACCCTCTGCCGAGGTCGATATCCAGTGCGTGATGTGCCAGGGCAACGG
The DNA here is from genome assembly GCF_003206695.1 of Salinicola halophyticus. Taxonomy (GTDB): domain Bacteria; phylum Pseudomonadota; class Gammaproteobacteria; order Pseudomonadales; family Halomonadaceae; genus Salinicola; species Salinicola halophyticus. Next base: position 265,268 of record NZ_PZJN01000003.1, read on the forward strand.
CTGCCGAGTGTGCTCGCACAGTGGCTGGCTGGAAGTGATGGGCTGCGGCATGGTTCATCCAGAGGTATTTCGACATTCGGGGATCGATGCCGAACGTTATACCGGCTTCGCTTTCGGCATGGGGGCAGAGAGGCTGGCGATGCTGCGCTATGGCGTCAACGACCTGCGCCTGTTCTTCGATAACGATCTGCGTTTTCTGAGTCAGTTCAACTGATGTCCTCGCCCAGTCAAGGAGTATCCCGATGAAGTTTTCCGAAGCGTGGCTGCGCGAGTGGGTGTCACCGGCTCTCGACACCCAGGCGCTGGCCGATGCCATCACCATGGCGGGCCTGGAGGTCGACGCGGTCGAGCCCGTTGGTGCCATCTTCGAAGGCGTGGTTGTGGCAACGGTCATCGCCAAGGCGCAACATCCCGACGCCGACAAGCTCAATGTCTGTCAGGTGGATGATGGATCCGGCGAGCCGGTGCAGGTGGTCTGCGGCGCGCCCAACGTCGACACCGGTCAGAAAGTCCCGTTCGCGCGGGTCGGCGCGGTGCTGCCCGACAATTTCAAGATCAAGCAAGCCAAGCTTCGCGGCGTCGAATCCCGAGGCATGATCTGCTCGGCCTCCGAGCTCGGTCTGGAAGAAGGGCATTCCGAGGGTATCTACGTGCTGCCGGCGGATGCGCCTGTCGGGAAAGACTTCCGGGCCTGGCTACAACTGGATGATCACACCATCGAGGTCGATCTGACGCCCAACCGCGGGGATTGCCTCAGCCTGCGTGGCATGGCGCGTGAGGTCGGTTGCGTGACGGGGACCAAGGTGAACGAGCCGGGCATCGCGACGGTCGTGGCCCGCAACAACGCGCAGTTTCCGGTCGTCGTGAGCGATGGAGAACGTTGCCCGCGCTATCTGGGCCGGGTCATTCGCGACGTGGACATCACGGCGAGTACGCCGCTGTGGATGTGCGAGCGTCTCCGCCGTAGCGGTATCCGCAGTATCGATCCGGCAGTCGATGTCACCAACTACGTCATGCTCGAGCTGGGGCAGCCGATGCACGCTTTCGATCTCGATGCCCTGAACGGCGGGATCGAGGTTCGTCGGGCGCGATCGGACGAGCGGCTGACGCTGCTGGACGGACAGGAAGTGGTGCTGGACGGGGACACTCTCGTCATCGCCGACCATGATCGTGCGCTGGCGATCGCCGGGGTGATGGGGGGTGAGGCAACCGGGGTCAGTGGCGAAACGCGCAACCTGTTTCTGGAAGCCGCCTACTTTTCACCGCTCGCCGTCGCTGGCAAGGCACGCGAGTTCGGGTTGCACACGGACGCTTCGCACCGCTTCGAGCGCGGCGTGGACCCGGATATCACGCGCCCCGCCATGGAGCGCGCCACCGAGCTGCTGACCGCCATCGTTGGCGGATCGCCGGGCCCGATCACCGAAGTCAGGCAGCCGGCGCATCTTCCTCGTCGTCCGGATGTCGAGCTGCGTCGAGAGCGACTGTCGGCCTGTCTCGGAATTCGTCTGCCCGATGAAGACATCCAGCGGATTTTCCGATCCCTGGGGATGACGAGTTCTGCGCCGGGGCAAAGCTGGCACGTCCAGATTCCGAGCTGGCGTTTCGATATTTCGGTCGAAGAAGACCTGATCGAGGAAATCGCGCGTATCCATGGCTATAACCGGTTGCCGGTGCGCCGGCCTCAGGCGCGGCTGAGCCTGACGTCGGACGACGAGGCGTCCCAGCCGCTTCGCCGTCTGCGCCGCCATATGGTCTCGCGCGGCTATCAGGAAGCGGTGACCTACAGTTTCGTGTCGCCGGAGCTGCAGGCGTTGATCACGCCGGGCGCACTGTCTCCGACGCTGGCCAACCCGATTTCCAGCGACATGTCGGTCATGCGACATAGCCTCTTTCCGGGGTTGATCAAGGCACTGATACACAACCTCAATCGTCAGCAGCAGCGCGTGCGACTGTTCGAGACCGGGTTGGTCTTCCAGGGCGAGCTGGACGCGCTGGTGCAGACCTCGATGTTCGGCGGCCTGATCTGCGGTTCGCGGGAAGTGGAAGGCTGGTTTTCTTCCCGCGACGGTGTCGATTTCTTCGATCTCAAGGGCGATCTCGAGAGCCTGATCGCGCTGAGCGGCGAGGCAGATGCGTGGAGCTTCATCGAGGAAATGCATCCTGCCCTACATCCGGGGCGGTCGGCACGCCTTTATCGCCAGGGTAAAGCCGTGGGCTGGCTTGGGGCACTGCACCCGGCCGTTCGCGCGGAGCTCGGCATCAAACCCGAAGTCTATCTGTTCGAAGTGGAGCAGGAGGCATTGACCCGCGGCGTGATTCCGCGCTTCACACCGCTGTCGCGATTCCCGGAAGTGCGTCGGGATCTGGCCTTCGTGGTCAGCGATGACGTGGGCGTCGCGCCACTGCTGGACGCCATCCGCGCCCGGGCTGGTGAATGGCTCACGCAGTGGCAGTTGTTCGATGTCTATCAGGGGAAAGGGGTCGAGGAGGGCTTCAAGAGCATTGCCCTGGGCTTGACCTGGCAGCATCCTTCGCGCACTCTCAATGACGAGGAAATCAATCAGTTAATCGCAGGCGTGGTCGAAGTGGCACAAACTCGTTTCGGGGCCACACTGCGAAGTTGATCCGTCATCCTGCGCGAAGGGAGCGATCATGGGAGCGCTGACGAAAGCTGAGCTTGCGGAGCATCTTCACACCGAACTCGGTTTCTCCAAACGGGAAGCCAAGTACATGGTGGAAACGTTCTTCGAAGAGATTCGCGGCTGTCTGCGCGAGAACGAACAGGTGAAACTATCCGGTTTCGGTAATTTCGACCTGCGCGACAAGCGGGAACGGCCCGGGCGCAATCCCAAGACCGGCGAGGAGATTCCGATCTCCGCCAGACGGGTCGTGACTTTTCGGCCCGGGCAGAAGCTCAAGGCCAAGGTCGAGAGTTTCGACGGCGAGTTGCAGGAAGACTGAGCCGTTCTCGTGATCGCCATGACAGCCCGCCANNTGGCGGGCTGTCATGCTTTGGACTTTGCCCCGTGAGCCCGCATGAGGTCTATGCTAAGCTCCCGCGCAAATCAATTGCTGACAGAGTGTTATGCCCAAGCTAAAGATTATCGTCGGTACCGTCTACGGGGGGGCGCTCGACGTGGCGGAACAGGTTTCCCCGGTGTTCGAACAGGCGGGTTACGACGTTGTCATCATCGAGCAGCCGTCGGTGAACGACCTGATCGACGAGCCGCCGGATCTGGCCCTGTTCTGCGTGTCGACCACCGGGAGCGGTGATTTCCCGGGCGACTTCGTGCCGTTCGTTCGTCAACTCAAGTCCCAGCCGCCCAGCCTCGCATCGCTTCGCTACGGTTTGATCGCGCTCGGCGACAGCTCGTATGGGGATACGTTCTGCGGTTCCGGCCGGGCGCTGGACGAGATTCTGGCGGATCTGGGCGCGCAGCGTCTGGGGGAGCGGCTCGAGATCGACGCCATGGAAACTTTTATGGCGGACGACGCCGCACTTCCGTGGGTCGAATCATGGATCGAATCCCAGGGGCTGAGGACGTGAATGAGTCGCGCGGGCCTTCGCGTATGCCTTTGACCAGAACGCTGACCGCCACGCGCTGGAGCACGCTGCTGGGTCTGGGTTTGGTCATGCTGCTGTCACTGCCGCGCTACTGGTTCCTGCACGACACTCCCCGGTTGACACTGCTGCTGATTCTGGCGGCCGCAATCGTTGTCGCGTTGATCGGATTCTGGCGGATAATGGGGCCGGAGGCGCGCAGTCGTTGCCCTGGAGCGATCAAACATCTCGCTACCTGTCTGCTGGGCGGGATAGTGCTGATGATGGTCTGGCGCTGGTTCGATACGGCCGCCGATCATTGGGCGGTCGTCTTGTCCCAAGGCGCAGCGCTGGGTTTGCTGCTGCACGTGGTGGCTCGGATCTGGCGTCGTCGCTGAAGCCGTTATTGCTCACTCGGCGAGGCGGGATCTGGAATTGAGAGTCGTCGAGCAGATAGCATTTGCGGCGTCACTCAGATTGCCATCAATGGGACATGAAAACGAAGACGGCGGNNCCGCCGTCTTCGTTTCGCTATTTCTTTGTCTCTTTGCGCAGGGCCTTCGTGCTCTGCGATCAAGCGCCGTCAGCGCCAACGGCCCAGTCGGCCCGCGGTACGACGTCAGCCAAGGGTGTAGCAGGGAACGTACTCGCTGCCCGGTAGTTTCATCCGGCCCTGGGCCACGAATGAGGTCAGCAGTGTATCCAGCCTAGTCATCAACTCAGACTCCGCATGCAACCGGAAGGGGCCGCGAGCCGCGATGGCGCGCAAGCCGGGTTCCTTGACGTTGCCAGCGACGATGCCCGAGAAGGCCCGTCGGAGATTGGCGGCGAGCTCATGATTGGGCTGGTCGTGATGTAACGCCAGCGCGGACATCGCCTCGTGCGTCGGTTCGAAGGGCTGCTGGAAACCGGCGGCGATGTTGAGACGCCAGTTGAAGTAGAACGCGTCATTCTTTTCGCGCCGAAACTCCGCCACCTCCTGGATGCCGTCGCGCATCAGACGCGCAACGCTGACGGGATCGTCGACCACGATGCGATAGTGGCGACGAACTTCCTCGCCCAGCGTATAGCGCAGGAACTCGTCGATGCGCTGGAAATAGTCGTGGGCGCTCTCCGGGCCGGTGAAGATGACCGGAAAGGGGATATCCCGGTTGTCCGGGTGCATCAGAATGCCGAGCAGATAGAGGATCTCTTCCGCTGTCCCCACGCCGCCGGGAAACACCACGATGCCATGGCCGATCCGCACGAACGCCTCCAGGCGCTTCTCGATGTCCGGCATGATGACCAGTTCGTTGACGATCGGATTGGGGGATTCGGCGGCGATGATGCCCGGCTCGGAAATTCCCAGATATCGACTGCCCTTGCGCCGCTGCTTGGCGTGGGCGAGGTTGGCGCCTTTCATTGGGCCTTTCATGGCGCCGGGACCGCACCCGGTGCAGATATCCAGCCCGCGCAGCCCCATGTGATAACCCACCGCCTTGGTGTAGTCATACTCTTCGCGGGTGATCGAATGGCCGCCCCAGCACACCACCAGGCTCGGCTCCTGTGAGGTGCGCAGCGTGCTGGCGTTGCGAAGGATATGGAATACCGCGTTGGTGGCGCCTTCGTTGGTCCGCAGATCGAACCTGGGGTTGTTCTGGATCTCGTTGTAGACGTAGACGATGTCGCGCAGCACCGCGGACAGCTGTTCGCGTACGCCACGAATCATGTGTCCATCGACGAACGCGCAGGCCGGGGCGTTGGAAAGCTTGAGCCGGATGCCGCGATCCTGTTGCAGGACTTCGATGTCGAAATCCTTGTACGCTTCCATGACCGCCAGGCCATCGTCGGTCGGGGTGTCGCAATTGAGAACGGCCAGCGCACAGCGCCTGACCAGATCGTGAAGACCGCTCGTCGACGTATCTCTCAGCCGGTTGACTTCGGACTGGGACAGGACCTCGAGACTCCCCTCGGGGGAGACGATGGTTGATAGCGTCTCAGGCATGGACGGCATCCTTGTGGCAATGAAATCGGTAAATTAGTGCGCGGCACGTGCGGCGGCGGTCTGCCATAGCGCGGCAATCTGCTCGCGGTCGGTTTCGCTCATGTTGTCCTGGGCGAAGGTGCTCTCCAGCCACTGCCAGTAGGTCGCGTCGAAGTCGTCGGCGTCGACCTCGGCGGGATCGTATTCGGCCAGTTCCTGAACCAGACCGATTTGCGGAATCATGTAACCGAGGGCGAAAAGTTCGCCGTCATCGGCATTCTCTTCCATCACGAGTAGTGTTTGCTGCACGGCCTTGGCGCGCTGCGCGAAGGGATCAGACATAGCGTTCTTCAATCCTGGGTGAAAGTGGGTCGATTCTAACATGGGCGTTCACTCACCGCCGAGCCGGGCGGAGTCCGGCACAATGGGTGAAGGGCGTCCCCGGGGGTGCATAGGGCCTGACGCGTAGGGCCTGACGCGTAGGGTTGAACAGGCAGGCGTTTTTCGCCTCGGCCACGGCGTCGTTCACTCTCATCCCCAGGCTCGTCCCCAGAGTGAGCGATGACAGTACTCGACGCTGATTGGCCGACGATTTGTTCACGGCATTCGCGCGCGCGGACGATGCCCCGATCTCCATAATCTGCTATGATTTGAACGCCCGTGGGCAACAACGAGGCGTTATCGAAGTCCGACTGACAGCTCAGACCATTTCGAGACGTTTTATCAGTTTTATCAGCCGTACAGTGTGAGTGATCCGCGCTTCCATGTTCAACGCTCAGTATTTTCGTACTTACATGATGCTCGTCGAAACGGGGAGCTTCACCCAGACTGCGGGTAAGCTCGACATGACCCAGCCCGGCGTCAGTCAGCACGTGCGCAAGCTGGAAGAGTATCTCGGACGATCGCTGCTGAATCGCCATGGTCGGCGCTTTTCACTGACGGATGCCGGCCGCCGCACCTATGACTACGCGGTCAAGCTGTTTGCCGAGCACGAACATTTTCGCCATTCGTTGGATGACGATTCGCCGGACAGCGGCGAGTGCCGTATCGCTTCGCCCGGTAGCGTGGGATTGATGTTCTACCCCTTCCTGCTGGGCTATCAGCAGATGCACCCGGGGCTGACGGTCAACTACAGCTTCGCCTTCGATCATGAGATCGCTCAGGACGTGGTAGCCGGGCGCTATGATATCGGTATCGTCACCGAGATCGGCAAGCAGACCGATCTCAATTTCGAAGCCTGGCATCAGGAGCCGCTTTGCCTGGTCGTGCCGGCCGATTTCACCGGAACTACGCTGAGCGAGTTGGTGGCGTTGGGATTCGTCAACTATAACGACGGCAATGCCAATGCGGGCCTGCTGCTGCGGAGCAACTTCGGCAGCGAATTTCGCAGCATGAGCCATTTCCCGCGGCAGGGGTTCACCAACGAAGTGGGACAGGTTCTGGATGCGGTGGCCCGAGGGTTGGGGTTCACGGTAGTGTCTCGCCCGGTTCTGGAAACCTCGCCCTGGCAGCGTCAGGTCAAGGAGATGCCGCTGGCGCAACCGGTCTACGAAACACTGCACCTGGTGTCGCGCAAGGATGTGGAGCTGCCCAAGCGCTACCGCCAACTGCTGTCATCCTTCCGTCAGCAGCGTCTCAATGCCCTCTACGGCTATAGCGAGCTACCCACGCTGGAGAAGAGCTGACGTTCAGGTCTGCGATTGTCGCTGTACGCTCCGTTGGCAATAACGATACCCGTGGCCCATCGTGTCAGGCAGGGAACGAAAAACGGCCGCTCAATGAGCGGCCGTTGTCGTTTCTATCATTCCACCAAGACTGATATTCCACCAAGCCTCATGAGGCATCCCGATAGGCATCGATCGGCGGACAGCTGCAGATCAGGTTCCGATCGCCGAAGACGTTATCGACGCGGTTGACCGCCGGCCAGTACTTGGCCTCCCGCACGGCCTGGGTCGGAAAGGCGGCCCGCTCGCGAGAGTAGGGGCGATCCCACTCTTCTTCGGTCACGTCCGCCATGGTATGCGGCGCCAGCACCAGCGGATTGGCATCTTTCGGCCAGTCGCCGGCTTCCACGCGTGCGATCTCCTCGCGTATCGCGATCATGGCATCGCAGAATCGATCGATCTCATAGCGGGATTCGGACTCAGTGGGCTCGACCATCAGCGTGCCGGCCACCGGGAACGACATGGTGGGCGCGTGGAATCCGTAGTCCATCAGACGTTTGGCGATATCTTCCTCGCTGATGCCGGAGGCCGCCTTGAGCGGGCGGACGTCGAGGATACACTCGTGGGCCACCGTCCCGTTGGCACCCTGATACAGCACCGGATAATGCGTTTCCAGCCGCTTGGCGATGTAGTTGGCATTGAGAATCGCCAGCTCGGTGGCTTCGCGCAGCCCGCGAGCGCCCATCATCTTGATGTAGGCCCAGGAGATCGGCAGGATCGAAGCGCTGCCGAAGGCGGCCGCCGATACCGCGCCGGAATCCTTGGCGATGCCTTCCTGCGGTGTCATGACGTGATTGGGTAGGTGAGCGGCGAGATGTGCCTTGACGCCGATCGGGCCCATGCCCGGGCCACCGCCACCGTGCGGAATGCAGAACGTCTTGTGCAGATTGAGGTGCGAGACGTCGCCGCCGTAATCGCCGGGTCGGCAGAGGCCGACCTGGGCGTTCATGTTGGCACCGTCGATATAGACCTGACCGCCGTTGTCATGAACGATCTGACAGGCCTGGCGGATGTTTTCTTCGAAAACTCCGTGAGTCGAGGGATACGTCAGCATGATCGCCGAAAGCTTGTCACGGTGCTGGGTCGCCTTGGCCTCGAGATCGGCCATGTCGATATTGCCGTCACGATCGCATTCGACCACCACGACTTTCATCTGCGCCATCGCCGCGGACGCCGGGTTGGTGCCGTGAGCCGAGCTCGGAATCAGGCAGATGTCACGCTCCCCCTGATCCACCGCGGCCTGATAGCGACGAATGGCGACGAGACCCGCGTACTCACCCTGGGCGCCGGAATTCGGCTGCATCGAAATGCTGTCGTAGCCTGTGATCTCGATCAGAAAATCGCTGAGCTCGGTGATCATCTGGCGATAGCCGCTCACCTGTTCGCTAGGCGCAAAGGGGTGGATATTGGCGAACTCCGGCCAGGTGATGGGAATCATCTCGCTGGTGGCGTTGAGTTTCATGGTGCACGAGCCCAGCGGGATCATCGCGTGAGTGAGCGATAGATCGCGATTCTCGAGGCGCTTGAGGTAGCGCAGCATTTCCGTCTCGCTGCGGAAGCGCTGAAAGTTGGGATGCTGCAGGAAGTCGCTGTCACGACGATAGGCGACGGGAATGCCGGTGGTGCCCTGATCGACTGCCTGGCGATCGAGTTCGCTCACCGACAGACCGTGCTCCTCACCGATCAGCACGTCGAAGAGCTCCGCCAGATCGGCGGCGGTCGTGGTCTCGTTGAGACTCACGCCGACCTCGCCATCGGCGGGATAGCGAAGGTTGATCTCGCGGGTCAGCGCGCGTCCCTGAATCCGGTGGCTGTCGACTCCCGTCAGCGTCAGGGTGTCGAACCAGCTGTCGTGCTTGAGTGCGATGCCGTGCTGCTTGAGGCCCGCTGCCAGCAGCGTGGTCAGCCGGTGAATGCGACCGGCGATGGTCTGCAGGCCTTCGGCGCCGTGATAGACGGCGTAGAAGCCGGCGATATTGGCCAGCAGCGCCTGGGCGGTACAGATGTTGGAGGTCGCCTTCTCGCGGCGGATATGCTGCTCGCGGGTCTGCATCGCCATGCGCAGCGCCGGACGGCCGCGGCTATCCTTGGACACGCCGATGACGCGCCCCGGCAGCGATCGCTTGAGGGCCTCGCTGGTCGCGAAAAATGCTGCGTGAGGGCCACCGTAACCCATCGGCACGCCAAAGCGCTGGGAGTTGCCCAGGACGATATCGACGCCCATGGCGCCGGGTTCCTTGAGCATCACCAGGCTCATCAGGTCGGCCGCCACGCAGGTCATGATCTGGCGCGAGCGCGCCGTGGCCACCAGATTCTCGAGATCGCTGATGTCGCCATCGACGCCGGGGTATTGCAGCAGAGCGCCAAACACCTCTTCGTCGGCCAGTCGAGCCGCGGGTGCGACTACCAGCTCGAATCCTAGGTAGGCAGCGCGGGTGCGCAGCACGTCCAGGGTCTGCGGGAGCACGTCATCGGCAACGAAGAAGCGCTGACTTTTCTGTTTCTTGTTCGAACGCCGGCACAGCGCCATGGCCTCGGCCGCCGCTGTCGCTTCGTCCAATAGCGAGGCATTGGCGATCGCCATGCCGGTTAGATCCATCACCATCTGCTGAAAATTGAGCAGACCCTCTAGCCGACCCTGGGCGATTTCCGGCTGATAGGGCGTGTAGGCGGTGTACCAGCCCGGGTTTTCCAGCACGTTGCGCTGAATTACCGCCGGCAGATGGGTGGGGTAATATCCCTGGCCGATATAGCTCTTGAACACCTTGTTCTGCCGCGCCAGGCCGCGCAGATAGTCCAGCGATTCCGACTCGCCCCGCGGGCCATCCAGCGCCAGTTCGCCCTCGAGACGAATTCCCTTGGGAATGGTTCGGTCGATCAGTGTCGCCATCGAGGTCATGTCGAGCGCCTTGAGCATCTCGGCGACATCGTGGCGGGTAGGGCCATTGTGACGCTGAAGAAAATCGGCGTGATTGGCCAGTTCGGTCAGGGGGCGAGTCTCGGTGGGCATAGTCTATCCGGCGAGGTTGGCAAGAGATTGCTGGGAAAGCGAGACGGACCGTTCGGTGATGGAAGCACCGAACGGCCGGATCGGCGGGCGAGAGAGGAGGGCGATCAGCTGTCGTCCTGATCTTCCTCGGCCGCAACCAGTTCTTTATAGGCATCGGCCGACATCAGGGATTCGAGATCGCCCTGATCGGCCAGCTGCAGCTTGAGAATCCAGCCGTCGCTGTAGGGTGAGTCGTTGACCGTCTCGGGGCTGTCTTCGAGAGCCTCGTTGACTTCGACGATTTCACCCGCCAGCGGAGAGTAGAGATCTGACGCTGCCTTGACCGATTCGATAACGCCGAACTCGTCGCCAGCATCCAGCTCACGGCCGGCTTCCGGCAACTCGACGAAAACGACATCACCCAGGGCTTCCTGAGCGTGATCGGTGATGCCGACGGTCACGGTACCGTCGCCGTTGTCCAGCACCCATTCATGGCTGTCGGTGTAGAGCAGGTTGTTCGGGATTTCGCTCATGAGGTTTCCTATAAGAAACAAATTTCGATACGGGGGATTTTGGCGAGCATTATGCCTCAACACGGGATCGAATGGCATAGTCTCGCGTGCTTCCATCGCAGCTTCTCGCGAATCGCGCTTCTAGGTTGACCCCAGATCCGGAAAACGTCCAGTCCCAAGAAGACCTACAGCGGCACCAGCGCTTCTCCACGCCGTTTCCCGTGGTGCGGATGCGCATTATCGATGGATACCGCGATACTGCTCGGGAGACGACAAGACGACTCGTACCCGGTGCTCGATGCCCTTGCGGTGTTTCTTATTGGAAACAAAGGCTCTTTTCGCTATGGTGCCTTAACCTGTCTAACTCGGTGACTGGACTCAGTACGTAGAGTCCAGTACGTGGATTCCAGTACGTAGATTCAATATCTGGAATTAGACCCGGATTCAGGGCGTCAACGAGACCGGCTTCATGACCATGGACAGTGTGGCGTCGAGTCAGCTTGCCAAAAGAATGCTATTGGATAATTGTGGGTGGATAGTTGAATCCTCTAATGTGGCGCCGCTTTGTATGCAACGACGTGATCGATAAGCGATAAGCGATAACTGACCAATACACAACAACGTGCCGATGGAGTTCGCCGTGGATTCATTGACTGCCGTATTTAGCGCCATCAATGGCGTGGTATGGGGCCCGCTGATGCTGATTCTGCTGTTCGGGGTCGGTATCTATCTGCAGCTGGGTCTCAGGTTGCTGCCCATCCGTAAACTGGGCTTGGGTTTCAGCCTGTTATGGCGGGGGCGCCGCAGTGAAGCCGATAGCCATGACCAGGGCGAGATATCGCCGTTCAACGCGCTGATGACGGCGCTCTCGGCCACTATCGGGACCGGTAACATTGCCGGGGTGGCCACGGCGATCGCCCTGGGCGGACCGGGCGCAGTGTTCTGGATGTGGCTGACCGCCCTGGTGGGCATGGCGACGAAGTTCGCGGAAGCCGTCCTGGCGGTGCGTTATCGGGAGACCGATTCCAACGGTAACCATGTCGGTGGGCCGATGTACTACATCCGCAACGGACTGGGCAAACGCTGGGCCTGGCTGGGTGGGCTGTTCGCGTTCTTCGGTGCGATCGCCGCCTTTGGTATCGGCAATACCGTCCAAGCCAACTCGGTAGCGGACGCATTGACCACCTCCTTCGGCGTGCCAGCGTGGCTGACCGGCGTGATCATCATGGTGCTGGCGGGCGCCGTCATACTCGGCGGCATCAAGCGGATCTCCAGTGTCGCCGGAAAACTGGTGCCGCTGATGGCGGTCGCCTATTTTGCGGCAGGTGTCGTTGTCCTGATCATCAACGCCGATCAGATCGGCAGCGCTCTGGGAACCATCTTCGAGCATGCGTTTCAGCCCATTGCCGCCAGCGGCGGTTTTGCCGGTGCCGCGGTGGCAGCGGCCATTCGTTTTGGTGTTGCGCGGGGCATCTTCTCCAACGAAGCCGGCCTGGGTAGTGCGCCGATCGCGCATGCCGCAGCGCAGACACGTAATCCGGTACGTCAGGGGCTGATCGCCATGCTGGGTACCTTCATCGACACCCTGGTGGTGTGCACCATGACGGCGCTGGTGATTCTGACCTCGACCCACTGGCTGGATGGCGAGAGCGGGGCGGGGCTGACCTCGCTGTCCTTCGACAGCGCCTTGCCGGGTATCGGTCAGCACATCGTGGCGATCGCGCTGTCGATATTCGCCTTTACCACGATCCTGGGCTGGTCGTTCTATGGCGAGAAATGCTTTCAGTATCTGTTCGGCGACCGGGCGATACTGCTTTACCGGATTCTGTTCGTGCTGGCGGTGCCGGTCGGCGCGATGGCCAAGCTCGACTTTATCTGGCTGGTGGCGGATACCTTCAACGCGATGATGGCCATTCCCAATCTGATCGCCCTGGCGCTGTTGTCCCCAGTCGTGTTCAAGCTGACTCGCGATCACTTCGCCGGCAAGACCGTACTGCCGGGTGAAGCGCTGGAAGACCGCGATCGAGACGCGTAACTTTCTTTTATCTGCTCTAGACGGGAGACATTGATGTCCAACATGAAACAGACGCCGCTGTTTGCGCTGCATCAGCAGCTGGGTGGCAAGATGGTGCCGTTCGCCGGCTACAGCATGCCGGTGCAATACCCGCTGGGCGTCAAGAAGGAGCACGAGCATACGCGCCGAGCTTGCGGTCTGTTCGATGTCTCCCACATGGGCCAGGTAAAAGTGACGGGGCCGTCGCCCGCTGCTGCCATGGAGACTCTGGTGACCGCCGACGTCGTCGGGTTGGTGGAGGGCGGCCAGCGCTATGCGCTGTTCACCAACAGTGAGGGCGGCGTGCTGGATGATCTGATGATCGTCAATCATGGCGAATCGCTGTACGTGGTCGTCAATGCGGCGTGCAAGGATCAGGACATCGCGCTGATGCGCACCGGCCTCGGGACGGGACACGACGTCGAGGTTCTGGATCGAGGCTTGCTGGCATTGCAAGGCCCGCAAGCTCGGGATGTCATGCAGCGGCTGTGTCCGGCCGCCTGCGAACTGGTATTCATGCAGCACGCTCGTTGCGATGTGATGGGGCATGAGATATGGGTGAGCCGTAGCGGATATACCGGAGAGGATGGTTTCGAGATATCGACGCCGTCCGAGGCGACCGAAGCATTGGCGCACTGGTTCCTGGAGCAGCCGGAGGTCGAGCCGATCGGTCTTGGCGCAAGGGATTCGTTGCGTCTGGAAGCCGGCCTGTGTCTCTACGGTCACGACATCGACACGACCACTACACCGGTAGAGGCGAGCCTCTCCTGGGCGGTGGGCAAATCGCGTCGTGTCGGCGGGGAGCGTGAAGCCGGCTTCCCGGGAGCCGACATGGTGCTCCACCAGTTGCAGGCCAAGGATCATCGCCGCCGCCGGGTGGGATTGATCGGCGAGGGCCGGGCACCGGTCAGAGAAGGGACCAAGCTGTTCGACGCCGATGATCACGAGGTCGGTCACGTTACCTCGGGCAGTTTCGGTCCCAGCGTCGGAGCACCGGTCGCGATGGCCTACGTCGTCATCGAGTCCGCCGAGAAAGGTGCAACGCTGTACGCCGATGTTCGCGGCAAGCGATTGCCGATGACCATCAGCCCGATGCCATTCGTCACAGCGAATTACTATCGCGGGTGAATGTCAGGCTCCCTGAAGCTCTATCTTTATACCGTTATCTTAAAAAGGCCTTCTCGAGAGAGAAGGCCTTTTGTTTGGCAGAACTGTTGTTTGCCAGCCATTTGGCGGAATCATGGCGGTTGCCAGCGAGCCTCGTTGTCGGCCAGTGGCGCGATTCCGACCAGACTGGCGAGTGCTGCAAACCCGAGGCACCGCAGGTTATACGATGCGGCGGAAAGTGAGGTTGAGTCGGCAGCCCTGGATCGCGCGTGGGGCCAGCGCATGCTGCCAACGCTGCTGGGCGCCGGGGCCCATGAGGAGCAGACTGCCATGGGGTAGCCAGACATTGAAGGCGTGCCGGGGAGATCCCGTCTTTTCACGAAAGCGCAGCGGGCGCTCACTGCCCAGCGAGAGCGATGCCACGATGGGGTGATCGCCAAGTTCGGGCTCGTCGTCGCTATGCCAACCCATGCGCTGTTCGCCGCTGGCGTAGCGATTGAGCAGCACGCTATTGAAGTCGGCGGACGGCAAATCACTGCTTCGCAAGACGTCTTTCACGCGGTCTCGTAGCATCCGTACCAGCGGATGCCACGGTTGGGGTTGAAACGTCTGCCCCGAGTAGCGGTAGCCGGCGTCGCTATCTCCCATCCAGCACTGGGCGCGCGGGATGGTATGCAGCCGCCCGTAGAGTCGTATGGTCGGTGAGCTCCAGACGATTTCCTGATCGAGGGCGTGCTGTATCCGCGTCGCGTCGGCGGGCGAGAGGAAACCGGGAAGCAGCGTCAGCACCGGAGAGTCGTTGAGACGCTGCCATTCGATAGGCGTCGTGTCGGTCACGGCGCGAGCTCAGCCCCAGACGAACAGCGCGACGAGACCGCTGCACCAGGCGAGCGTGGCGCCGATCAGGCCACCTACCACGACATCGCTCACATAGTGCAGTCCCAGCACCACGCGGGAGGCGGCAATCAGCCCCGCCAGCGGGAGTACGACCGGTAGCAGTTGCGGCGTGGTGGCTGCGGTCAGGCCGGTGAACATGGCTGCATGTAACGTATGGCCGCTGGGAAAGCTGTAGCGATCGACCGGCGGCATGGTGCAGCGAATGGTGGTGAAGGTGATATACGGACGTTCACGACACAAGCGAGTCTTGAGCACGCGATAGAGCAGGGCGGCAACGCTGGCGGTCAACCCCCAGTGCACCGCTATCACCCATCCGAAGTGGCCATGCCAGATTGGTTGCAGCAATGCCAGTGCCACCCAGGCGGGCCAATCGCCCAGCCGACTGACGCAGCGGAACAGCCACAGCGTCGGCGCATGGCGAGAGAGTTCCGCCAGCCGGTGACTGAGCCGACTCTCGAGACGATCCAGACGCTCAAACGTGAGACGTGGAGTGCGTGGCTGCATGCGGGGCTCCCTGAACCTGGATTAGATGTGCGAGAAAACGGTCGCCGATATGAGACCAGCTCAGACTCGAGGCGCGCTTGCGGGCTTCGCGGCCCAGGCTCGTGTACAGCGCTGGCTGCTGGCAAAGCTCGCTGGCGGCCTGAATGAAGCCCTGGTCATCGCCCGGAGGCACCAGGCGGCCATTGACGTCGTGGGTTATCAGTTCCTTGGCCGCCGCGTGATCGAAAGCGACGACCGCGAGCCCGCTGGCCATCGCCTCTGGCACGACATTGCCGAAAGTCTCGGAAAGGGACGGGAAGATGAACATGTCGGCGCTGGCGTAGTGACGCGCCAGCGCCTCTCCGGTCTGAAATCCGGTAAAGATGGCCTCCGGCAGACGTCGGGTAATCGTCTTGCGAGCCGGGCCATCGCCCACCAGAACTTGAACCAGGTCGGGATTGGCGCGACGCATTGCCGCCATCGTGCTGGCCAGTAGCTCGATATTCTTTTCGCTGGCGAGGCGGCCGACGTAGAGCGCGACGGGCTGATCGGGGCCGGCTCCCCACTGGCGTCGCAGCTCGTTGTCTCGGCGTGACGGCTGATAGCGGTTGGCGTCGACGCCCCGAGCGAGAACCGAAACGCCCCGGTAGCCGTAATCCTCCAGCGCGTCACGCTGGGCCGCGGTGGGAACCAGGGTGGCTTCGCAGCGATTATGAAAGTAGCGCAGGCCTCGGCGAGCCATGGGGATGCTCCAGCCGAGTCGGTAATTGCTGGCGTACTGATCGAAGTTGGTATGGAAGCCGCTGACGACGGGGATCTGCAATCGCCGTGCCGCATTCAACGCCGACCAGCCCAGGGGCCCCTCAGTGGCGATGTAGATGGCATCCGGGCGCTCTTCACGCCAGAGACGCATCAGTCGGCGCCGACAAGGCCAGCCGACGTGTACGTCGGCGTAGATGGGCAGCGCCACTCCCCGTACATGCACATCGCGCTCGGCCAGCACATCGCGATTGCCGTCGGCCGGGTCGGGACGTATCAGCTGCAGCAGAATGCCCTTGGACACCAGGTGGCTGGCGAAATGACTCAGGGTATGAGCTACGCCATTGACCTCTGGCGCCCAGGTTTCACTGACCAGGGCTATGCGCATCGTTACTACTCCTTGCACGCTGGCGAATCTGCCACTGCACTCGATTCGTCACCGACCGTGTCTGCTTCGGTCTTCGATCATCCGGGTTACCGATGACGTCAATGCGTCACGATGATGACGAATAGATGACACCACTGGATTAGCGTAGCACGCGCGCCGGATCCACGGGCTTGCCGCCATGACGAAGATCGAACAGCAGGTGGTAGCGACTGCTGTCGCTCTCTGGAGCGATATCGCAAAGTGGTGTTCCGGCCGAGACGGATTGCCCTTCGGACACCAGCAGCTTGCCGCAGAACGCATAGACGCTCTGCATGTTGTCGGCGTGGTGAAGAATGACGACCTGGCCCAACTGGCGCATCCCGCTGGCGAACCGCACCTGACCCGACGTGGTGGCTTTCGCCTTCGCCGCCGTAGCGGTGGAGAGCATCATGGGTTGCAGGGTGCCGTGGGAATCGCGGCCAAACCGGCGTTCCACGGTGTAGTTCGCCAGAGGCCATTGCCATCGGCTGGCGGACGACGGCAAGGGACCGGGGTCCGGTAGCGAGCGGGAGGCCGCAGGCGCCGAAGCCGTGCGACGGCTGGCGCTCGACGACGGTCCGCCGTTCAGCGGGACGTGGATCAGCTGACCGACCTCGAGCTGCGAGGGATCGATGCCCTTGTTGGCGGCCTGGACGCGCTGCGGATTGGCGCCGAAATAGCGTCCGATGGAATACAGCGAGTCTCCACGACGCACCTGATAGCGATAGGGCCCGCCACCCGGCGCGCGTTCCTGCTGCGATGGCAGCATCAGTCGCTGCCCGACGGCCAGGCGACGAGAATCCACGCCCGGATTGAATCGTTGCAGGCGCAGCAGCGGTATCCCCGCCTGGTTAGCGATTTTGCCCAGCGTGTCGCCGCGCTGCACCGTCACCCAACCTCCGCCGTCGGCGACCCGGGTGCCGCCGCCGCTGGCGCAGCCACCCAGGATCAACATCAGTCCCAGCAGTAGGAGGAGAGCGCCGCGTCTTTTTCCTGCCACAGTGAATTCAACCATGTGTAGAAACGTTCCTTGTATTGGGCGTCATCGTAGCGGCCCTCCAGCATCCATTTCGGCCTGTCGAGGCATCTGACGGACAGCGCCACCTCTGACTCACGACCGCAGAGGAAGTCCCAGAAATTGGGAGAGCCTCGGCGGTAGTGCAGGGTCACGTCGAGTATGCCGTCGAGGCGCGGGCCCAGCAGCCCGATCACTTGAGCGATGCCGCCGGCCTTGGGGCGCAGCAGGTGCCGATAAGGGCTCTCCTGCTGGCGCTGCTTCTGCGGCGTGAAGCGAGTCCCCTCGACGAAGTTGTAGATCGTCATCGGCATTTCTCGGGCGTGCTCGCACATGCGATGCGTCGCCTGGCGGTCTCGCTCGGCCAGCCCGGGATTGCGGGCGAGTTTCTCGCGGCTATAGCGTCGCATGAAGGGAAACTCGAGCGCCCACCAGGCCAAACCGACGATGGGTACCAGAATCAACTCCCGCTTGAGGAAGAACTTCGGCATCGACGCTCGCCCGGTCAGCACGTAGAGCATGACCATGATATCGGTCCAGCTCTGGTGGTTGGCGATCACCAGCCACCATTGATGTGGCGAGAGCGTCTCGGGAATCTCGGTCCGGACCTGGGGGCGAATCCAGTGGCGGATCCAGACGTTGTTGGTCCTGATCCACGCCAGCGCGACGCGGTGCAGCCCACCCAGGACACGCAGGCGCCAGCGTCGAGTCGGAGTGACCAGTTTCATTGCGGTCAACGCGACCAGGGGGATTCCCCAGAACAGCGTATTGAGGATCAGCAACAGGACGCTGATTACCCCCTTCAGGGTCGACATGCCATTCTCCATCAACGACTTGGCTAGATGTTACTGGAATGTCGCAAAGCTGCCCAGCGCCCCGAGGTCCTGGGCAATGGTCAACCTGGATATCGACGCCGGAAAAATTCACTCAGAGAGCCGGAGTGAGATTTCTCATTGCCGAAAAACTAACCAATTCAACACCAGCGTGGATGGGGCCGACGACGGTCGAGGCGGATCACGGGAAATGCACAGTGTTATCCACAGAAGATGTGAATAATTCGGGTCAACGATCGCGATACATCGATCTCGCCAATTCTCGGCAATATCCTCCATGAATTGATAGAATGCCGCCGCTTTCGTCTCCGTTCGATACGGAGTACCGATTATCGACTCGCCTCGACGCCAAGTCCTGGCCTCTTTCTTACCAACGCTACTGGAGATCGCCGTTGCGTTCCTTACCCGCGACCCTTCCCATCCTGTTTCTCTGCGAAATCAGCTTCCTGCTCGGCCACGGCCTGATCATGACGCTGCTGGGCGTAAGGATGTCGCTGGAGGCGTTTCCGTCGCAGATGGCGGGTCTGCTGATGTCCTGCTTTTCGCTGGGATTCGTTGCCGGCAGTTACTGGCTGGAGAAACGCATTCGTAGCGTTGGCCACATCCGCGTATTCGCGGCTTGTGCGGCGTTGCTGGCGGCTACCGCGATCCTGCATGGGCTTTGGGTCAACCCGTGGGCCTGGCTGGTCTGGCGGCTTTTCGGCGGTGCGGCGACCGCCGGGCTGCTGATGGTGATGGAGTCGTGGGTATCCGGCGAGTCGACCAATGAAAATCGCGGGAGAGTGCTGGGCTGGTATCTGGTGATCTCGACGCTGTCGCTGGCGGGCGGGCAGTGGATGCTCAACATGGCCGATCCGGGCACTTTCGTGCTGTTCTCGGTGGCGGGCGTGTTGTTCGCGCTATCGCTGGTGCCGTTGTCGATTCATCGCATCCAGGGGCCGCTGCGCAACAGCCAGAGCGCGCCAGTCAAGATATCGCTGCGAACGCTGCTGGCAAGAGCCCCGGTCGGTCTCGTCGGCGCTTTCGTGGCAGGTCTGATGGTCCAGGCGTTCTTCGCCATGACGCCTTACTACGGTCAGGAAATCGGGCTTACCACCGCCCAGACGGCCAAGTTCATGTCGATAACCACGCTGGTGGCCCTCATCGCCCAGTGGACGCTGGGGCGAGTCTCGGACCGTTTCGATCGGCGCAAGGTCATCCTGTGCATGGCGGTGGTCATGGCGATATCGGGCGTGCTGATCGTATTTGCCGCGCGTTCCAGCTACTGGTTGCTGGTATTCGTGGCCAGCTTTCATACCGCGATGCTGCATACCCTCTATTCGCTGAGCCTGGCGCATACCCACGATTGGCTGGAGCCAGAGGAGACGATTCAGGCCAATGGCAAGATCCTGATGTGCTATGGAGTCGGGTCCGTGGTGGGGCCGTTCAGCGCTTCCCTACTGATGCAAAGCGTGGGTCCGGATGGCCTGTGGCTATTCCTGGGAGCGGTGGCGCTGGGTCTGGCACTGTTCATTGCCTATCGGCTGTGGCGGCGCGAACCCGTCATGGCGCCGGAGGAGCAGGAGCCCTACATGCCGTTGGTGCCGATGGTGGAGTCGACCCACTATATCAATGAGCTGGATCCGCGCCACGGCCCTTATCAGCATGAATTGAATCTGGAGGGTGATCTGGAAGAGGAGTACGACGAGCCGGCCTATCAATCTGGCTGATCGTTTGATGGATAGTTTGACGAGGCGGCTCGAGACTCGAGCCAATACCCTTTAGAGCTAAAACTCTTCAGTCATAACGAAAAGAGCCGGCATCTGCCGGCTCTCGTCGTTATATCGGTCACTATATCGTGTCGTGCTTCAGGCGTTTTCGGGCATCAAGGCCTTGTCCTGAACGTACTGATCGAACTCGGTAAAACCGCCGATGTGTGTCTGGTCGACGAAGATCTGCGGTACGGTTTCGACCGGCTTGCCGATGGTCTTTTCCATGTCGGCCTTGGTAATTCCTTCAGCGTGAATGTCGATATAGCGAAAATCGAAGTCGTCCCGGGCTTCCTTCAGTTTTTCTGCCAGATCTTTGGCGCGAACGCAGAACGGGCAGCCGGGGCGGCCAAAAATGACGGTCAGCATCAATGATTCTCCTGATCTGAATAATGGATTCGCTTCGGATGAACGAGAGTGGAAATAGAATGGGGCTTATTCTTTCGTATTAAACCCGGGCGGACCAATAGAGTCTCGCTACATTCGCTATTGCAGGCCACTATCGCTTCGCCACGGGCCGCTAGCCCGGCTTCAAGGCTCGAGCCGCTGACCCGCATCGGCATCGCGTAGCAGATCTCCGAGCGCTCGATGAATGTCGGGGGCGCTGACCAGCAGGTTCTCGCCATAGAGCTCGACGGGTAGCCCGTCGGGGCATTCGTAGAGATGGCTCGTCGTCGCCCCGGCTTCCCGGGCGATCAACAGCCCGGCGGCAAAATCCCAGGGCGAGACGCTTTCATAATAGGCGTCGAGCTGCCCGCAACCGACGTGGCACAGATCGAGCGCGGCGGAGCCGTTGCGCCGGATGTCACGGCAGGACTGAACGATGTGATCGAGGCGTCTGACCAACGGAGCGCGTCTGTCACGCGCGTAGGGGAATCCCGTCGCGACCAGGCTCCTCTCCAGGCTATCCGCCAGGCTGCAGCGCATCGGCTCATCGTTGAGTCGGGCTCCCTGACCGCGCACGGCGGTGAAGGTTTCGCCCAGAAACGGGGCGTGAACCACGCCCAGTTGAACCTCACCATCCATGGCCCAGGCGATAGAGACCGCGACATGGGCGTGGCCGTAGGCGAAATTGACCGTGCCGTCGATGGGGTCGACGACCCACAGCGAACCGCGCTGCTCGAGCTGGCTTCTATCCGGCGCCAGCTCCTCGGTCAGTCTGGCTTCTCCGGGAAACAGCGCTTCCAGTTCGTCGGCAATCATCTGATCGACGGCGACGTCCGTCTCTGTTACCAGCTCGTCTCCGCCCTTGTACTGACGCGAAAAATTCTGCTTCTCGCGGGCCTGAACGATCATTTCACCGGCCTGGCGGGCGATACGGATTATCTGTTCGAGTCGCTGGGCGTGGTCCACGATGGGCTCCTGTCTTAAAGATAGGATCGCGCCAAAGCCGGGCGCGATCGTCAACGATGAATGAGCTGTCTGTTTGTCGAGTCGGTGAAAAGTGCCGTCTGGTCAGGCTTTGGTCAAATCAGCGGCCGGATCAGTGCCTCACCGGGCGTTTCTGCAGCTTGCGCTGCAACGTGCGGCGATGCATGCCCAGGGCTCTGGCGGTTGCCGAAATATTGCCGTCGTGTTCATGCAGGACTTTCTGGATATGCTCCCACGTCACCCGATTGACCGAGGGCGGGTTGTCGGCGATCTCCACGTCGACGTCGCCGCTTTCGCGTTCGAGCGCCTGCAGAATCTCATCGGCGTCAGCGGGCTTGCAGAGATAGTTGGCGGCGCCGAGCTTCATCGCTTCCACGGCGGTGGCGATGCTCGAATAGCCGGTCAGCACCACCACGCGGCATGCCGGGGCAACCTCGAGCAGCGCAGGCAGCAGTTTGAGGCCGGAATCGGATTCCAGCTTGAGATCGAGCGTCGCCAGCGCCGGCGGCGTCTCCCGCGCCGAGGCCAGGGCCTGGTCGTAGGTATGAGCCACGACCACGTCGTAGCCGCGGCGGCGCATGGCGCGCTCCATGACGAAACAGAGCTGTTCGTCGTCGTCGACGATCAGCAGGCGCTCCTGATCGGCCGATCGTTGCAAGTCACTCATCACTGAAACCTCCTGTCACTGAATCCTGCCCGGCGGACACGAGCGCGAGCATCACAGGCTCTCGCCTGCCTTGACGCGGGGTAGCTTGACCTCGGTCAACGTGCCGCCTTCCTCATGATTATAGAGACTCACGCCGCCGCCGAACCGGCTGACGGTAGCGTGGGTCAGAAACAGCCCGATCCCCATTCCCTTGCTCTTGGTCGAGATGAAGGTGTCGCCCAGTTGATCGGCGATCGACATCGGCACGCCCGGGCCGTTATCTCGAATGTCGATAACCACTTCCTCGGCATCCCAGTCGAGACTGGTGACGATGGCTTCGGGACTGGCGTCTGCGGCGTTGTTGAGCAGGTTGATCAGCGCCTGCTCCAGCGTGGCGTCCACGGCGATACTGGGTTGGCCACGTTTGCCGAGCACTTCCAGCCGGTGGTGAACGTCCGGTCGCAGCACCAGCCAGCGCTGGATCAGATTCTCGAGCCAGGGTGTCGCGCGCCGTGTTTCGGGCTTTTCCAGACGCCGACGGTCGGCGTTGGCGACGAGTGTCTGCAAACGCTGCTTGCAGGTGTCGACCTGATTGCGCAGCAGGTCGATGTCCTCCAGCAGCGCTGGCTGTTGGCTGGCCTCGTGGCGCATCTCCTTGAGCAGCACGGCCATCGTCGACAGTGGCGTGCCGAGCTCGTGAGCGGTACCCGCCGCCTGGGTCGCCACCGCCAGGATCTGTTCGTTGCGCAGGGCGGCCTCGCGGGTCCGGGATAGCGTCATGTCGCGTCGGCGCAAGGTGTGCGCCATCTTGAAGATGAAGAAGGTGAGCAGGCTGCCGGACAGAATGAAATTCAACCACATGCCGAGCGTATGCAGCTGGACACCGAAGACGATCGTGCTGTTGGTCAACTGCGGCACGGATTGATAGAACAGCATCATGGTGGTGTAGCTGGCGGTCGCCGCCAGCGCGATGACCCAGGCGTAGGGCCATGGCAGCGTGGCGGCGGCGATTCCCAGCGGCACCAGCAGATAGGTGATGAAGGGATTGGTCGAACCGCCCGTGTAGTAGAACAGCAGACTCAGCCCGGCGATGTCGACCAGCCAGTGCAGCAGATATTCGGTGTTGGTGACGGCCCGCGGCCGACCCAGGCGCCACCAGGTCGCCACGTTGAACAGGCCCATGGCGACGATGACACTGATGACCGGCAGCACGTGGAGCTGGAACCCCAGGACCTCGATCCCGAAGATGATCGCGGCCAGAAATCCGGTCCAGGTGATACCGCGAACGATCGTCAAGCGAACCAGATTGCGGTTCGGCGTCGAAAGCGGAAGCGGCTGCAGCATGATCTCTCCGGTATCGAGTCGGGTTGGCAGAACGTTCGAAAAGCGAACGAGGGCAGCGCGGCTGACTCGACATCGCCGCGGGTACGACGATCATGGTACCGCATGCCACGAGGTGACGTGAGCCCGACTCGGGTGGTCATACGGAAAGCAAGCGACCGGAGAAGAGAAGGAAGGAGGCGCTGGCATATCGCAGTAACGAACACACGCTGCCGTTTGATCGCGTCTTCGGCCTGATTTCCCTGCCATGGCTTTGCAAGGCCTCTCCCGTCCCGCTGCGGCGGCTACAACTCTGCCGGTTCAGCGCGTACAATCGCCGTCATCTTCGATTCTCCGCGAACTCTCGCACTGCAACTGCTGTTGCGTGTGAGTCGCCTCTAGTCAGTGAAGTTACTCATGTCAGATGCCCAGCTAGCGCAGGAAGCGGCCCTTCGTCGCACTTTCGCCATTATCAGTCACCCCGACGCGGGCAAGACGACGATCACCGAGAAGATGTTGCTGTTCGGCAACGCCATCCAGCTGGCCGGTTCGGTCAAGAGCAAGCGGGCCGAGCGCCATGCCACCTCCGACTGGATGAAGATGGAGCAGGAGCGGGGTATCTCGGTCACCACGTCGGTCATGCAGTTCCCCTACAACGGCCGCATCGTCAACCTGCTCGATACCCCCGGTCACGAGGATTTCTCCGAGGATACCTACCGCACACTGACCGCCGTCGACTCCGCGCTGATGGTCATCGACGCGGCCAAGGGCGTCGAGGATCGAACCATCAAGCTGATGGAGGTGTGCCGGTTACGGACCACGCCCATCCTGACCTTTATCAACAAGATGGACCGTGACACTCGCGATCCGATCGAGGTCATGGACGAGATCGAGACGGTGCTGAACATCCAGTGCGCACCGATGACCTGGCCGATCGGCATGGGTCGTCAGTTCAAGGGTGTCTACCATCTCTACGATGACGTGGTTCATCTGTATACCCAGGGCCAGGGCAACCGCATTCCGGAAGACAAGCGCATCGAAGGCCTCGCCAGCGAGGAAGTCGACCGCGTGCTGGGCGAGAGCGCGGCGGAAGAGCTGCGCATGGAAGTCGAGCTGGTTCGCGGCGCCTCGCATGAGTTCGACCTGGAAGCCTATCGTCGTGGCGAGTTGTCCCCGGTCTATTTCGGTACCGCGATGGGCAATTTCGGCGTGCGCGAGATGCTCAACGGTTTCGTCGAGTTCGCGCCGACGCCTCAGGCCCGGGAAACCGATGCCCGTGAAGTGGTCGCGGACGACGGCCGGTTCTCCGGTTTCGTTTTCAAGATCCAGGCCAACATGGATCCCAAGCATCGGGACCGAGTCGCGTTTCTGCGTATCTGTTCCGGCAAGTACGAGCGCAACATGAAGATGCGCCACGTGCGCATCGGCAAGGAGGTCAAGATCGCCGACGCGCTGACCTTCATGGCCTCCGACCGCTCTCATGTCGAGGAAGCCTGGCCGGGCGATATCATCGGGTTGCACAATCACGGCACGATCCAGATCGGTGACACTTTCACCGCCGGGGAGGACATGCGCTTCCTGGGCATTCCGCACTTCGCGCCGGAGCTATTCCGACGCGTTCGGCTGCGTGACCCGCTGAAGATGAAAGCGCTTCAGAAGGGCCTCCAGCAGCTCTCGGAAGAGGGTGCCACGCAGGTCTTCCTGCCCTTGGACAACAACGATCTTATCGTGGGCGCCGTGGGTACGTTGCAGTTCGATGTCGTCGCGCATCGCCTCAAGGAGGAGTACAAGGTCGACTGTATCTACGAGCCGGTCAACGTCAATACCGCTCGCTGGATCTACAGCAAGGATGCCAAGAAGCTCGACGAATTCAGGCGCAAGGCGAGCGCCAACCTGGCGCTGGACGGCGGCCACTATCTGACCTATCTGGCACCGACGCGAGTCAATCTGCAGATGACGCAGGAACGCTGGCCGGAGATCGAGTTCAGGGCCACCCGCGAGCACTGATTACCGTCAGGTCGTTGCTGCAGAATATCTCGCCTCCACGGACGTTCGGGGCCGCCAGAGCCGCTCGTCCGTTCAACGGATCTTGCGAGACACCGCGAGATTTCGTCTTGCCGCCACCCGGCGCTTGGGCCATTCTGAAAACCGGCTAGTCGTCACGGCGGCCGGAGAGATTCGAGAGCAACCCGTTAGATCAGAAAAAGGAAAAAGCCGATGGCTTCCAAATTTCTCAAGGAGTTTCGAGAGTTTGCCGTCAAAGGTAACGTCGT
Source organism: Salinicola halophyticus (assembly GCF_003206695.1). Classification (GTDB taxonomy): domain Bacteria; phylum Pseudomonadota; class Gammaproteobacteria; order Pseudomonadales; family Halomonadaceae; genus Salinicola; species Salinicola halophyticus. Next base: position 290,908 of record NZ_PZJN01000003.1, read on the forward strand.
CGATATGGCGGTGGGCATTATCATTGGCGGTGCCTTCACGCTGATTGTTCAAAGCCTGGTGAAGAACATCTTCAACCCGGTGCTCGGGCTGCTCATTGGCGGCGTCGACTTCGCCAATTTCTACGTCGTGCTCAAGGAAGGGGCGACGCCAGGACCCTACGCCTCTCTGGGGGCGGCTCAGGAAGCCGGCGCCGTGACGCTGGATTACGGCCTGTTCCTCAACGCCGTGATCAGTTTCATCATCGTCGCGTTCGTCGTGTTCCTGTTGGTTCGCACCATCAATCGGCTCAAGCGCGAAGAAGCGGTCGCCCCCAAGGCGCCGACGGACAAGGCGTGTCCGCACTGCTTCATGACGATTCCGATCAACGCAACCAAGTGCGGCCACTGCACCGCCGATCTTCCGCTGGCGGAAGAGAGCCCGATAGCCTGAATCATGCTGTTCGACGCGCATTGTCATCTGGATTTCGACAGTTTCGACGCCGACCGCGAAGCCGTTTTCGAACGTGCCCACGCGGCCGGCGTCTCGCGTTTCATGGTGCCGGGAACGACGCGGCGACGGTGGGAAAACGTGCTGGCATTGAGTGAGCGCGACGATGTCGTCGCGTCACTTGGGCTTCATCCGTTCTTCCTCGACGAGCACGCCGAAAGGGACATTGAACGCCTGGCGAAAGCGTTGGACCAGCATCCTCACCTGGTCGGTATCGGCGAATGCGGGATCGACGCGCGATTCGAGGCCACGCTAGACCAGCAGTGGGCGCTGTTCGAGGCGCAGCTCCAACTGGCCAAGCAGCGCCGGCTGCCGATCATCGTCCACTGTGTGCACGCCGACGATCAGGTGGCCAAACGGCTCAAGCAGCTCGATCTACCGGCCGGCGGGCTGATTCATGCCTTCGGGGGCAGTGCGCAGCAGGCCGGACGCTTTCTGGATCTGGGGTACACGCTGGGGCTCGGCGGGGCAGTCACCTACGATCGGGCGAAACGATTGCACCGCGTCGTGCAGTCGCTCCCCGACGACGGATTCGTGCTCGAGACCGACAGTCCGGACATGCCGTTATGCGGACGTCAGGGGCAGCGCAACGAGCCATCCTGTCTTCCCCGAACATTGGACGCCGTCGCCGCGTTGCGACGCCAGGAGCGAGACCGGATCGCCGCCAACGCCTGGGCCAATACGCGGCGACTGTTTCGGCTGACCGCCGACTCATGAGTGGTTGAAAGACGTCTCACGAAGTCTAAGCGGCAACAACGCTTTCGGGATCGAGGCGCTCCAGCGGATAGGGCAGTTCGCGCAGCGTCAGCTTGCGATCGCCGACGACGAGCCTGGATTCGTCGGACTCGCTGGTATTGAGCACCACCAGCAGATCACAGACGGCCGCGTCGCCTGCAGGCGTGGCCTGAAAAACCTCGCCCACGCGCTTGCCTTCGGCGTTGCGGATCTCGCTGCCGATCTCGACCGCAGTGCCGCCCTCCAGGGTCGCGATCTGCAACCGCTTCTTGACCTGTCCGCGAAAATGCGCGCGCGCCACGATCTCTTGACCGGTGTAGCAGCCCTTGCGAAAACTGATGCCGCCCAGGGCTTCCCAGTTGATCATCTGAGGCAGCAGCGAGTCGCTGTGGGTCGCCGTGAGCCAGGCCACTCCGGCGTCGATATCCGCGCGTTGCCAGCTCGCATTGCCGACTGCGATGGCGTTGCGCTGCATCTGGTTCCAGACCGATACCGCTCGCGCCTGGGGCAGAATCATCAGCAGGCGTGACCCGGCGCTAGGGTGGCGCACCAGCACGGTGTCGTCCTGCTGGCTCATGTGCCAATCGATGTCGGACGGAGCGGGAAGCTGCACCTCGTCGGGCAATGAGGGCATGGTGCCGAGGACGCCGATCAGCGCCAGGTCATCGCGTGGGTTCAACGTCACCTTGTAGAACGGTGCGTATTTGCCGAGCTGCGTCGCCAGCGGGGCGACCAGAGAAATATCCAGCAATAGCCAGTAGCGCTCCGCGCCAACCTTGAGCAGTTCGGCATTGGCGATCATGCGCCCCTTGGGCGTACAGAACGTGGTCAGCGGGGCGAATTCGCCGTTCGCATGCTCGACGTTGGCGCTGGTCTGGCCTTGGAGAAAGCGCGCCGCATCGGGGCCGTCGCATTCGAGAATGCCGAGATGGCTCAGCGGCGACAGGCAGCTTGGGGGGGCGCCCAGGGGGCTATCGTCCTGCGGAAACTGCCAGAGACGCTCGTCGACCTGGCGCCCGCCCGCTGCCGTGAGATGTGCCAGCCAATCGTTCATCCGGTCCCTCCATAAAGACATTGATGTCAGTCTATGCCTGATGCTGGCGTCAAGATGGTGTCGATCGCTCGCCATTGCAACATCGGCGATGGCGAACGGCGTGCTACGCTATATCGCTGGCTCGAACCTTTTCCCCGAATCACGGTTCTGGAAGCCCCTGTCATGAACTCAGTCATGAACAGAGTGTGACGTTATCGTGAGCTGACCAACGTCAATTGTCAGCTGTGAAGTACTGATCAGAAAGCGCCGTTCGTCATACCGGCGTTCTGGAAAACATCGTGGAGAAAGCGGCATGGCCCGGATCAATCTGACCCTGAAAGGGGTCTCCACCCCGGAAGATCTCAATCGTGTCACGACGGCACTGATGATGGTGGATGGAGTCGATACCGTCGATATTGGACTGGAGTGGGCGGAGATCGAGGGACGCGTCAGCCGAGAGGCGCTGATCAAGGTCGTCGCTTCGTTGAAGGCCGGCTATTTTGCCCAGTGATTTTGTCTTCCAGGAATATGTCGCCCAGTAACTGTGTCGCCCAATGACTGTGTCGTACAGCACCGTGCTGCCCGGGCGGTTGTCGCGCCGACGAGGCATGGAAAGCAACGGAAAAAAGGCCTGCCCCTTGAATGATGGTAGTTTGGACCCTAATTAGTGACCATGAATAAACCTTTCAAGATTCACTCCAAGTATCGTCCCGCCGGTGATCAGCCGGCCGCCATCGAGGGGCTGATCCGCGGGCTGGGGGCGGGGCTTTCGCACCAGACGCTGCTCGGTGTCACCGGCTCCGGCAAGACCTTCACCATGGCCAACGTGGTCGAGAAACTGCAGCGTCCGACGATCGTGCTGGCGCCCAACAAGACGCTGGCGGCGCAGCTCTATGGCGAGTTCAAGAGCTTCTTTCCGGACAATGCCATCGAGTATTTCGTTTCCTACTACGACTACTATCAGCCGGAAGCCTACGTGCCGTCGTCGGATACGTTCATCGAGAAAGATGCTTCGATCAACGACCATATCGAGCAGATGCGGCTGTCGGCGACCAAGGCGTTGCTGGAACGTCGCGATGCGCTGATCGTGGTCTCGGTCTCGGCGATCTACGGGCTGGGCGATCCCGAGCAGTACATGAAGATGCGTCTGCACTTCAACCGCGGCGAGCAGATCGATCAGCGCGCGTTTCTGCGGCGGCTGGCCGAGCTGCAGTACACACGCAACGATGCCGATTTCCGGCGCGGGACCTATCGCGTGCGTGGCGATGTGATCGACGTCTTCCCCGCGGATGCCGAAGACGAAGGCGTGCGCGTGGAGCTTTTCGGCGACGAGATCGACTCGATTCGTCTGTTCGATCCGCTGACCGGGGAGGTTCGGGGGCAGGTGCCGCGCATGACGATCTATCCCAAGAGCCACTACGTCACGCCGCGTGACACCATTCTGGGTGCGATCGATTCGATCAAGCAGGAACTGGCCGACAGACTCGAGTACCTGCGCAAGCATGAGCGCCTGGTCGAAGCGCAACGCCTCGAGCAGCGCACGCTGTATGACATCGAGATGATGCTGGAGCTGGGCTACTGCAACGGCATCGAGAACTACTCGCGCTATCTTTCCGGCCGGGCGCCGGGTCAGGCGCCGCCGACGTTCTTCGACTATCTGCCCGACGACGCGCTGCTGTTCATCGACGAGTCCCACGTCAGCGTGCCGCAGGTCGGCGGGATGTATCGCGGTGACCGCTCGCGCAAGGAGACGCTGGTCGAATACGGGTTCCGGCTGCCATCGGCGCTGGACAACCGACCCATGACCTTCGAGGAGTGGGAAGGCATCGTCCCCCAGACGGTGTTCGTCTCGGCGACGCCGGGGAATTACGAAGCCGAGCACGCCGGGCAGGTCGTCGAGCAGGTGGTGCGCCCGACCGGTCTGGTGGACCCGCAGATCGAGGTGCGACCTGCCACGTCGCAGGTCGATGACCTGCTATCCGAAATTCGGCTACGCGTCGACGTTGGTGAACGGGTGCTGGTGACCACGCTGACCAAGCGCATGGCCGAGGATCTGACCGAATATTTTGCCGAGCACGACATCCGTGTGCGCTACCTGCATTCGGACATCGATACCGTGGAGCGGGTCGAAATCATCCGCGATCTGCGTCTGGGCGAGTTCGATGTGCTGGTCGGCATCAACCTGCTGCGCGAAGGGCTCGATATTCCCGAGGTGTCGCTGGTGGCGATTCTGGACGCCGACAAGGAAGGTTTCCTGCGCGCCGAACGCTCGTTGATCCAGACCATCGGGCGTGCCGCGCGTAATGCTCACGGCAAGGCCATTCTCTACGGCGATCGAATCACCGACTCGATGCGCCGCGCGATGGACGAGACCGAGCGCCGCCGCAACAAGCAGATCGAGCACAACGAACGCCATGGCATCACGCCGATGACCGTGACCAAGTCCGTGGCGGACATCATGGAAGGCGCACAAGCGCCGGGTAGTCGTAAAAGCGGTCGCAAGCGGACCGAACAGCTGGTGGCCGAAGCGCCGGGCGATTATACCCGTGAATCGCTGGCCGCCATGAATGCCACACAGCTGACCAAGGAGATCAGCAAGCTCGAGGATCGTATGCATGAGGCCGCGCAGAATCTCGAGTTCGAGCAAGCTGCGAAACTGCGCGATCAGCTGCAAACGTTGAAATCGCGGCTGCTGGAACTGGGCTAGATCGAGTCGGGACGAGTTGAAGCTGGGATCGTCGAAATCTGAATCAAGGATGATCGCGCCATGCCCGAAGGGCCGGAAATACGCCGCGTTGCGGATCGTCTGGGCAAAGTACTGGTAGATGTGCCGTTGACCCAGGTATGGTTTGCCTTTCCCGAGCTGGAAAGCATGGCAGGGCGCCTGGTGAACAGTCGGGTGACCACGGTCGACTGCTGGGGCAAGGCACTGCTGATCACCTTCGCCGATGGGCACGTGCTTTATTCTCACAACCAGCTTTACGGCGTCTGGCGGGTTCATCGTCGGGGGCGATCGCCGACGACGGGCAGGGTGCTGCGGGCGCGCCTGGTGGCCGGAGATCACACCGCCAGCCTTTACAGTGCCTCGGACATTTCGTTGTGGACTGCCGACACCTTGCGACAACAGCCGTTTCTGGCGCGCCTTGGCCCGGATCTATTGACGCACGATGTCACCGCCGAAGATATCGTCGCTCGTCTGTCGGAACCGCGTTTCGCGGGAAGAGGGCTGGGAGGATTGCTGTTGGATCAGGGCTTCTATGCGGGGATCGGTAACTATCTGCGGTCGGAGATCCTGTTCTATGCCGGCCTTGCGCCCAGAAAGCGTCCTAAAGCGCTCTCCGAGGCACAGCGGGAAAAACTCGCCGACTGCATTCTGACGACCGTTCAACAGGCTTACCGTGAGGCAGGCGTGACCAATCGCCCGACATGGCGCAAACGCCTGCAACGGGAGGGGAAGCGCCGCAGCCAATGGCGCTTCGCCGTGTTCAATCGCGATAACCAGCCTTGTCATGCCTGTGGCGATCTCATTTTGCGTGAGACCATTGCTTCTCGCCGACTCTACCGCTGTCCGACCTGTCAGCCAGAATGACACCTGAGGTTTCGGATCGATAATATTAAATCTTATACCGTTATCTATTTTGCAATTCTATCTCGCCCAACTGCCAATTCACATTCGCTAGGGTATGATTGGCGCCCTTGAAGTTACCGACCGTCGGGCAATCGATCCGTTGGCAGTTACCGTGACCAGTCAGGAGACCAGTAATGACCGTGATCCGTCAGGAGGATCTCATCCAGAGCGTGGCCGACGCGCTGCAGTACATCTCCTATTACCATCCCAAGGATTTCATCGATGCCATGCACGCGGCCTATCAACGGGAAGAGAATCCCGCCGCGCGTGATGCGATTGCCCAGATTCTGATCAATTCCAGAATGTGTGCCACGGGTCATCGCCCGATCTGCCAGGACACGGGCATCGTCACGGTCTTCGTCCATGTCGGCATGAACGTGCGTTGGGAAGCCGACATGAGTCTCGACGACATGATCAATGAGGGCGTTCGTCGCGCTTATTTGCTGCCCGATAACGTCCTGCGCGCATCGGTGCTCGCGGACCCCGACGGCAAACGTCAGAACACCGGCGACAACACGCCGGCCGTCATCCATCACAAACTGGTACCGGGTGACACGATCGAAGTGCACGTTGCCGCCAAGGGTGGCGGTAGCGAGGCCAAGTCCAAGTTCGCCATGCTCAATCCCTCCGACAGTGTCGTCGACTGGGTGCTGGAACAGCTGCCCAAGATGGGCGCGGGCTGGTGTCCGCCGGGAATGCTGGGTATCGGCATCGGCGGGACCGCCGAAAAGGCGATGGAACTGGCTAAGGAAGCGCTGCTGGATCCAATCGACATTCAGGCGTTGCAGGCTCGCGGTGCCGCCAACCGCGCCGAAGAGCTGCGTCTCGAGCTGTTCGACAAGGTCAACCGCAGCGGTATCGGCGCGCAAGGGCTGGGTGGCCTGACCACGGTACTCGATATCAAGGTCAAGGATTACCCGACTCATGCCGCCAACAAGCCGGTGGCGATCATTCCCAACTGCGCCGCGACTCGGCACGTTCATTTCAGCCTCGACGGCAGCGGGGCGGCGGTACTGCCAGCCCCCAAGCTGGATGACTGGCCGGAGATCACCTGGGAAGTGGGTGAAGGGGTTCGACGCGTCAACCTCGATGAGATAACACCGGAAGCGGTACGTGAATGGCAGCCGGGCGATACTGTACTGCTCTCCGGCAAACTGCTGACGGGCCGCGATGCCGCCCACAAGCGCATGATCGACATGCTGGCGAAGGGTGAGAGCCTGCCTGTCGATCTCAAAAACCGCTTCATCTATTACGTCGGCCCGGTCGATCCGGTTGGCGAGGAAGTCGTGGGGCCGGCCGGTCCCACGACCGCAACGCGCATGGACAAATTCACCCGCACCCTGCTCGAGGAGACGGGATTGCTGGGCATGGTCGGCAAGGCGGAACGGGGTCCGTTGGCGATCGAGGCCATCCGCGACAATCAGGCGGTCTATCTGATGGCAGTCGGTGGCGCGGCGTATCTGGTGGCGCAGGCGATCAAGAAAGCCGAAGTCATTGCCTTCGACGACCTGGGGATGGAAGCGATCTACGAGTTCGAGGTCGAAGACATGCCAGTCACGGTTGCCGTGGATCATCTCGGTACGTCGGTCCATCAGACCGGGCCGGCCAAGTGGAAACAGATCATCGCCGAGCGCGTCTGATCCTTTGGGATCGGACCAAACCGTCGGCTGCCGGCGATGGATCCCGCTCGCGCCGCTGGCCATTGAAAGTCGCAACACGGATAAAAAGGAGAGTCCCGGTGGGGCTCTCCTTTTTTCGGTATGATATTGGTTAGCTTGGTGATTTAAGCGGGAGCGCGGCAATGGGGCAGAGTGAGAGAAAGGGCGGGGGAAGATGGCAGACATGAGCTGGCTGATCGGTATGTTTCTGTTCGTATCCCATGTCGCAGGCATCATCACCGCGGTGGTAGCGCTGATGTCGAGTCGCACCTCTCAAGGGGCGGTCGCCTGGATCGTTACCCTGGTCAGCTTTCCCTACATTGCGGTCCCGATCTTCTGGACGTTCGGTAGGCCTCGATTCTATGGCTACGTCTCTGCGCGGGGTGAACGCGATACCGTGCTCCGCCAGGTACTGCAGCGGTATCGTCCGCATATGGAATCCTACGTGTCCCGGCCCGAGGCCGTCAGCGGACGCATTCGCGCTGTCGAGGCATTGGCGAAAATGCCGATGACTCGCGGCAATCGGGCGGATCTGCTCATCGATGGCGAAGCCACGTTCGATAGTCTGTTCGAAGGCATCGATCGAGCCGAAGAGTACATCCTGGTTCAATTCTTTATCGTCCGCGCTGACGAGATCGGCATGGCTTTCAAGCGCAAGCTCATCCATCAGGCCGAACATGGCGTCAATGTCTACTTTCTGTACGACGAGATCGGCAGTCGTGGGCTCCCCGGCGGATATCTGCGCGACCTCGAAGAGGCGGGAGCTCGAGTATCGGCTTTCAACTCTTCGCGTGGCTGGCGACATCGCTTCCAGATCAATTTCCGCAACCATCGCAAGATCGTGGTGGTCGACGGCCGGGAAGGCTGGACCGGCGGTCTCAATGTCGCTGACGAATATCTCGGCCGGGTCGAGCGGTACGGTCAATGGCGTGATACCCATCTCAAGCTCCAGGGCCCGAGCGTGTTGGCACTACAGGAGGCTTTCTGGGAAGACTGGTACTGGGCGACGGGGGATATTCTGGCACTAGGCTGGAAGCCTCAGCCGGCGCCCGGGGCGTCACAGCATGTGGCAATCGTGCCCTCCGGGCCTGCCGACGGTCGGGAAACCGCCAGTTTGCTGGTTCAGCATGCCATGCACGGTGCCCGACACCGACTCTGGGTTACCAGTCCGTACTTCGTGCCCGATCACGGTGTGCAGGATGCGCTGGTTCTGGCTGCCTTGCGCGGGGTGGATGTTCGGGTGCTGATTCCCGAGCGTCCGGATCATCTGCTGGTCTTCCTTTCGGCGTTTGCGTTCCTGCCGGAAATGATTCGGGCAGGGGTAAAAATATACCGTTATCAACCCGGTTTTTTACACCAAAAGGTCCTGCTGGTGGATGACCACACGGCGATGGTAGGAACCGTCAATCTCGATAATCGGTCTTTCAGGCTCAATTTCGAAGTGACAGCCTATATTCCCGACAAGGCATTCGCTGCCACGGTCATCGATATGCTCGAGCAGGATTTCGCCAATAGCCGGCAAGTCAGCCAGCGCGAACTTTCCGACCGACCGTTGTGGCGCAAAGTAGTATCGCGGGCCACCTATCTGCTGTCGCCCATCCAATGACGAGACAACGTATTTTGCACTCATGGCACAAGATATCGCACCGCAGGTCGTGCGCAGATCGCGCCGAGACTAGAGATGTCAGGGGGCTTCATTGAATCTGGAAACCAAATGGCTCGAGGACTTCGTCGCCTTGTCCAACACGCGCAGTTTTTCGGCCTCCGCGCGCCAGAGACATGTGACGCAGCCTGCCTTCAGTCGGCGCATCCGCTCGTTGGAACAGGCGGTCGGGGCGACGCTGGTAGATCGTTCGACAACCCCTGTGAGTCTGACGCCGGAAGGACAGCTCTTCCTGGTGACCGCGAGAAACATGGTCGAGCAGCTCAGCGATAGCCTGGCCCATCTCCGCGGTCTGGCGATGGACAACGAGGCCCTGGATATCGTTGCCGCACACTCGCTGGCGCTGGCATTCTATCCGCCCTGGATATCACGCCTGCAAAAGGGCGTCGGCGAGCTGCCGACGCGCCTGGTGGCGATGAACGTCGGCGATGCCATTCATGTGCTGCGCGAAGGCAATTGCGATCTGATGCTGGCGTATCACGATCCTTACGCCACCATGCAGCTAGACGCCGAGATATTTCCATCGTTTTCGATCGGCCAGGTCAAGATGGTTGCGGTCAGCGTGCCGGACGCCGACGGCGCGCCGAAATTTTCGTTCGATGATGAGGGGGCGATTCCTTTTCTTTCCTACACACAAGGCGCCTTTCTCGGTCGCAGCGTACGGATGCTGCTCAAGAACGAGCCGGGACGCATGCGCCTGAAGACCGTCTACGAAACGGCCATGGCCGAAGGGCTGAAAGGGATGGCGCTGCAGGGATTTGGTCTGGCCTGGATTCCGGATTTCTGTATTCGTGACGAACTGGCCAACGGCAGGCTGGTTCGCGCGGCTGCCGAAAACTGGGACATCCCGCTGGAAATTCGCCTCTATCGCTGCTCGCTGGTGCACAAGCCCGGGGTCGAGAAACTCTGGCGACGCATGATGAAGCTCCCCAGCGATTTCTTGCGTGCATGAGCGATATCAGCAGCGCCTCAGGCAGGATATCGGCGGATTGTCGTCTAGACTGCTGATAACTCGAGAAAGCGTCATTGCCGATCGATTTCCCTAGGTGTGCTTCTGCCACGGACGGTGGCAGCCAGCAACGAGGAATCCAACTATAAGGAACGCTACGTGAGAGCCTCTTTTTCCAATGTCGTCCCTTTCCTGAAGTACTGGACTGCCATCGTGCGCGACTCGATCAAGCTGTGGCTCGATCGCAACGCCTTCAGCTATGCCGGATCGCTGGCCTTCTACACGCTGTTTTCCTTGGCACCCACGATCATTATCGCCGTCACGGTCGTCGGGCTGTGGCTGGGCGAGGACGCCGCTCGTGGCGAAATCGCGACCCGCCTGCAGGACACCCTGGGGCCAGCGGCGGCCACCGCAATCGAGGATGCCGTGGCGCAGTCCAGTATTCAGGCTTCCGGCATTCTGCCCACACTGGCCGGTGTCGTCACATTGGTGATCGGGGCCACTACGGTCTTCGGGCAGATGCAGTTTTCGCTCAATACCATCTGGGGCGTAGCGCCCAATCCCGATCGCAACAGCATCGTGCTGTTCGCCAAGAAGCGCCTGCTGTCGATGGCAGTCGTACTGGCCATCGGCTTCGTTCTGCTGGTCTCGCTGGTGCTGGGCGTCATACTAAGAACGACGTTCAGCTACGCGGGAGACTGGGTGCCGGGGAGCGCCTTCCTGCTCGATGGAGCGGAGTTCCTGTTGTCCATCGTCGTGGTGACACTCTTTTTCGCGGCGATCTTCAAGGTGCTGCCGGACGTGGTGCTGTCTTACCGCGATGTGCTACTCGGCGCTCTGGTAACGGCAGTACTGTTCATCATCGGCAGGAATGCGATTGCCGCCTATCTGGCCCATACCGCGACGGCATCGACCTATGGTGCCGCCGGCTCTGTGGTATTGGTGCTGCTATGGGTCTATTACTCATCGCTGATTCTACTGTTCGGGGCGGCGTTCACGCGCACCCACACGGTCGCCAAGGGGCAGCGTATCGTTCCGCGTAACACGGCGGTACTGATTCGCCATGAAGTGATTCGAAAGGAGACACCGGATGACCCATCGAACGATCAAGGCGTGGGTGAGCGGAAGAGTTCAGGGCGTCAGCTATCGTGAGCACGTACGGCGGCACGCCGAGCGCTGGGGTATCACCGGCCATGCGCTCAACCTAGAGGACGGACGTGTCGAGGTCGTCGCCTGCGGCGAAGCGACCGCCGTTGCCGAACTGATCGACCGGCTGTGGGAAGGCTCCCCGGCGGCGGACGTCAGCGACGTCAGTGTCGAGGAAGCGACGCTCGTTGCACCGGCAAGTTTCACGACTTACTAGACTCACGCTTCGCTGAGTCACCTGGGGTGAATCCTCGAGGTGAATACACGGTTCATTGAGCTTACGACTCACACGTCCACGGCCCGAGGAACCAACGCTATCGCCCGACCGTTGTAGGCGATCGGGCGATGGGGTCCTGAGATGATTTACCACGATCCGGGAACGCTCAGGGCGAAGGGTGAGCTGTCAGTGTCTCGACGATCCAATCGATCACGCCCGGGCCGTTGGCATTCATGCAGACATCCGCCGGCGTGCCGTGGGACCAGCGTGGATCGACGAATTCGCGTGACTCCGGCGCCATTAATGTCTGTCCTTCGGCCAGGCCGTCGGTCACCACGCTCAAGTATCCCCGTTCGACGCTGAACAGATCGGGACGCAGCAGCCAGACTAGCGCGCAGCTATCGTGCGGGCAGCAGCCATCGATACCCAGCGCCTGCTGGTAGAAGTTTCGGTAGAACGCGTAGCTTTCACCCAGCACCTTCCCCAGCGCGCCTTGAGCCTCGACGATCCGCGCCATGCTCCGCGGATCCAGCACGCAGCGGTGAGTCGCATCCAGCCCGACCAGCGTCAATGGCCAGCTCGCTTCCAGCACCTTGGCAGCCGCGTGCGGGTCGTTGAAGATGTTGGCTTCGGCCACCGGCGTCACATTGCCGCCTTCCCGGATCGACCCGCCCATCACCACGACTCGTTTGACCTTGTCGACCAAACCGGGATCGAGCTGCAGCGCGGCGGCGAGATTGCCCAGCGGGCCGACGGCGACCAGCACCACCTCGCCGGGGCGGGCGTTGACCTGATCGACGATGAACTGCGCCGCACTCTGCTTCAGGGCCTGAGTCCCGATAGGCGGCAGTGAAATATCGCCCAGGCCGTTGTCGCCATGAATATGGCCCGGCGGCGGGTTCTTGGTCTTCACCAGCGGCCCGGCGGCGCCCTGGGCAACCGGAATCGATTGCCCGGCCAGCTCGGCCAGCAGCAACGCATTATGGGTCGCGACTTCGATCGTGACGTTGCCGAAAGTCGTTGTCAGACCCAGCAGTTCGATGTCGGGATGGGCGAGGGCGATGGCGATCGCCTGGGCGTCGTCGACACCCGGATCGGTATCGAAAATAATCGGAGTTGGCATGATGAATTCCTGCATGGCAATTCAGTTGGCATGACCGGACGCAAGACCGGTCACTCGGAAGCGATACGGCGATCGACGTGTCAGCCGATCAGGGCGCGAGGCGTTCGAGCGCAAGCGTGGGCCATTCCTTAAGCGCGGATTCGACGGTCTCGGCGGTGGGAATACTCGGCTCGGCGCCGGCCTGCTGCACGCACAGTGCCGACGCCGTCGTCGCCAGACGCAGGGCCTGCTCGATCTCGTCGCCACGCTGTCGCGCGGCCATGAAGTAACCGATAAAGGTATCGCCGGCGGCCGTGGTGTCGACGGCCTCGACCGCGTGCGCCGCCATGGTGAGACGTGTGCCCCGATACTGATGACAGACGCCATCGCCGCCAAGTGTGAGTACGATCTCGACGGCAGGGAGGCGCGCCGCGAGGGCATCGAGTAGCGCATCGACGTTGGCCGTTTCCGGTTGCTCGACCAGTGCCGCGGCCTCGCCACGATTGAGGAACAGAATCCGGCATAGCTCCAGCGGCAGATCGGGTACGTCAGCGGACAGCGGCGCCGGATTGAAGGCGATCGATAAATCGCTGTCTGCCGCCAGACGCAGCATCGACTCCGCGGCGTTGCACTCGTTCTGCATCAAGACCCAGCTGCCCGTGTGTGCCGAGCCGACCAGCGTCTTCAGCCGGGCCTCGTCGAAACCGTGGTTGGCCCCGGGGTGGAGAATGATCGCGTTCTCGCCGGCATCGTCGACCTGGATCAACGCGTGACCGCTGGCGCCGGCCGTCAGTTCGACGTCCTGAATATCGACGCCGGCGTCGCCAAGCGCCCCCAGGGCCCAGCGGTCGCTCTCGCCCAGACGCCCCCAGTGGGCGACGTTTCCGCCGGCACGCGCCAGCGCCAACGATTGATTGGCACCCTTGCCGCCGAGCACCTGGCTCAGGCTGGTACTGGCCAAGGTCTCGCCGGGACGCACCAGGTGGGGAACCCGGTAGACGTAATCGATGTTGATGGAGCCGTAGTTGTAAATCTTCGGTGTGTCTCGTGGCATCTCGTCTCTCCTAGCCCAACCAGCCGCGCAGATTGTCCGCCGTCAATTCGACGACTCGCTGACGCGCTTCCGGCGTGATCCAGGCATTGTGCGGCGTCACGATCAGATTGAGCGGCTCGGTCAGGGCGTCAAGCAGCGGGTGTCCATCACGGGGCGGTTCGCTGGGCAGGCTGTCGACAGCCAGCCCGCCCAAACGACGCTCGCGCAGTGCGGCAAGCGCAGCGTCCTCGTCGATGATGCCGCCCCGGGCGCAGTTGATCAGCAGCGCATCGGGTTTCATCATCGCTAGCGCCTCGCCATCGATGAGACCGCGAGTCGCCTCCGTCAGCGGGCAGTGCAGGCTCAGGATATCGGCCTCGCCGAGCAGCGTCGCCAATGCCGGTCGCGAATCATCAGCTTCACTGCCTGGGCGAGCGGAGAACGTCACGCGCATGCCGAAGGCTTCTCCCAGCTTGGCAACGGCGGTACCCAGAACGCCGCTGCCGACGATCACCAGATGCTTGCCGGCCAACTGCAGCGTGCGATGATCGAGCAGACAGAAGATATCGCTACGCTGCCAGGCTCCGGATTGCACCTCGTTCTGATAGCGCGGCAGTCTCGCCGCCAGGGCCAGAATCAACATCAGCGTGTGCTGGGCGACGCTGGCCGTGCCGTAGGCCGCCACATTACGCACCACGATGCCGCGGCGCTCGGCGGCGGCCATGTCGATATTGTTGGTGCCGGTGGCCAGCACGCAGATCAGTTTCAGCGCGGGAAGGGACTCGATCAGTTCGGCATCGAGAACGACCTTATTGGTGAGGGCTACCGTCGCGCCCTCGAGTCGTTCCCGAGTCTGATCCGGAGCGGTAAGACGATGAATGTCGAGATCGTCGACGAGGGTGCGGATGGGGCCGAGATCGATATCGTCCCCCAGTGAAGCGGCGTCCAGAAGTACGGCTTTCATGCTTCTTTTCCTTATCTCTTGCGGGTCTCTCTGCGGTCTCGGGCGCTGTCGTATCACGATTGCTGCGTGCGAACGACGACATCGGCGTTATCAGCCGGTAATATTGCCCGCGACCGGCTGCTGCGCGCTATACTATGCGGCTTTCCTGCCCGGCTTGGAAAGGGTCGGTACGTCACCGCTCGGGCTGGGCGTCGAGAACATTCTCGCCGCCGCGCCGGCGGGAAACAGATAAGCGGGACTAGACAAACAGCTGGCGCCAGGCCGACAACCGGGTGGCGCCCGGATAACGCAAGGAAGTCGCCCATAGCGGGGCCTAGGCTTCCCGTAGCCAGAGAGTGATCAATCCATGCCCATTTACGAATATGAGTGCAAGGCTTGCGGCCATCGTCTGGAGAAGCTTCAGAAGATCAGCGCGCCGCCGTTGAAGGATTGCCCGACCTGCGAGCGCCCGGAACTCTCTCGCCTGGTGTCGGCGGCCGGTTTCAGGCTGGCCGGCGGCGGCTGGTATGAAACCGATTTCAAATCGGGCAGCAAGAAGAATCTCGTCGGTGACGCCGCCAAGCCGGCTTCGTCGAGCGAAAGTGGCAGCAAGTCGACAGGCGAAAGCAAATCGAGCGGTGAGAGCAAAGCGTCTGCCTGAGTCTTGTCTCCACGTTTTTAGGCTTCACATTTTTAAGCTTCACAATTCTAGGATCCAGCATGCGCAGTCATTATTGCGGCCGATTGAACGAGTCATTGATCGATCACGAAGTCACGCTTTGCGGTTGGGTGCATCGCCGCCGCGACCATGGCGGTGTCATTTTCCTCGACATGCGCGATCGTGACGGTATCGCTCAGGTGGTTGTGGATCCCGACACGGCCGAGGCCTTCGCCAATGCCGATCGAGCGCGCAACGAGTACGTGCTTCGCATCGTCGGTCGCATTCGCCTGCGTCCGGAAGGCACTCAGAATCCCAACATGCCGACTGGCATGATCGAGGTGCTGGCCAAGCAGGTCGAAGTCCTCAACACCGCCGCGACACCGCCGTTCCAGCTCGACGAGCACGGCAAGGTGGGCGAAGAGGTGCGGCTCAAGTATCGCTATATCGACCTGCGCCGTCCGGAGATGATCGAGCGCCTGCGTCTGCGCTCGCGGATCACTCACAGCGTGCGTGCCTATCTCGAGGATCATGGTTTCCTCGATATCGAGACTCCGATCCTGACTCGAGCGACGCCGGAAGGGGCGCGGGACTATCTGGTGCCGAGCCGAACCCACGATGGCCACTTCTTCGCGCTGCCACAGTCGCCGCAGCTGTTCAAGCAGTTGCTGATGGTCTCCGGCTTCGATCGCTACTATCAGATCGCCAAGTGCTTTCGTGACGAGGATCTGCGCGCGGATCGCCAGCCGGAATTCACCCAGATCGATATCGAAGCGTCGTTCATCGACGAGCAGGAGATCATGGGCACTACCGAGCAGATGGTACGCCAGCTGTTCCAGGAAGTGCTGGATGTCGACCTGCCGGCGTTCCCGCGCATGCCCTATAGCGAAGCGATGCAACGCTACGGTTCCGACAAGCCGGATCTGCGCATCCCGCTGGAACTGGTGGATGTCGACGATCTGATGCAGTCGGTGGACTTCAAGGTCTTCTCCGGTCCGGCCAAGGCCGATGACGGTCGCGTGGCCGCGCTGAAGGTGAGCGGTGGGGCCAAGCTGTCGCGCAAGGAGATCGACGAATATACCAAGTTCGTGGGTATCTACGGTGCCAAGGGGCTGGCCTGGATCAAGGTCAACGAGCGCGCCAAGGGGCTCGAGGGGCTGCAGTCGCCGATCGTCAAGTTCATGGAAGGCATCGTCGAGCAATTGCTGGATCGCGTCGGCGCTGAAGACGGCGATATCATCTTCTTCGGGGCCGACAGAGCGAAAATCGTCAACGAAGCGATCGGCGCGCTGCGCGTCAAGCTGGGCGGGGACCTCGATCTTTACACGGCCAAGTGGGCGCCGCTGTGGGTCGTCGATTTCCCGATGTTCGAAGCCGACGATAGCGGCCGCCTGTCGGCACTGCATCATCCGTTTACCGCGCCGTCCTGTTCGTCGGACGAGCTCAAGGCGTCGCCCGCCACGGCGCTGTCTCGCGCCTATGACATGGTGCTGAACGGCACCGAACTGGGTGGCGGTTCGATCCGTATTCACGATCAGGCCATGCAGCGCGCGGTGTTCGAAGTGCTGGGTATCGGCAAGGAAGAAGCCGAGGAGAAGTTCGGCTTCCTGCTCGACGCGCTGCAGTACGGTGCGCCGCCGCACGGCGGTCTGGCCTTCGGCCTCGACCGGCTGGTGATGCTGATGACGGGATCACGGACCATCCGCGACGTCATCGCCTTCCCCAAGACGCAGAGCGCCGCCGACCTGATGACCGACGCGCCCGGCGAGGTCAGCAGCCAGCAGTTACGCGATCTGCATATCCGTCTGCGCCAGAAAGCGAAGCCCGAAAGCAGCGGCGAATAACGGCTTTCGACTTCACACGCCGGCGCCCTCAGGGGCGCCGGCGTTGTTTTGGCTGCAGTCGTCCAGGCTCGGCGGTAGTCTGGGACCCCGTGTCGGTGCTGCTCGACGTGGGCAACTTCATTACATTCATCGCTGCCAGTCGGGAGGTCATATTTCGATGAATCTATGCCAGTGGATACAGGAATCCGACGTTTGATTCTCTTGGGTATCGACCCCGGGTCGCGGATAACCGGTTACGGCGTGATCGATGTCTCCGCCAAGCCACGTTATATCGCCAGTGGCTGCATTCGTATCGACGGCGAAAATCTGGCCCAGAAGCTGGCACGGGTCTATGCCGGCGTGAGCGAATTGATCGGCCTGTATCGGCCGGCAGAATTCGCCATCGAGCGCGTGTTCATGGCCAAGAATGCGGACTCCGCCCTCAAGCTCGGTCAGGCTCGTGGCAGCGCGATCGTCTGCGCGGCAAATCATGGTCTACCGGTCCACGAGTATGCCGCGCGCCAGGTCAAGCAGGCCATCACCGGCAACGGCGGTGCCGACAAGTCGCAGATCCAGCATATGGTGACGGCGATACTCTCCCTGGATGCGCCGCCACCGGCCGATGCTGCCGATGCGCTGGCGATCGCGCTGACCCATGGATACGCCCGCCAGGGCTTGTTGGCGGTGTCTCCGCAGCGCCGCGGAAAACCCTCTCGGGGCGGGCGCTGGCGAGACTTTAAGCCGGATTGACAGAGGCGTCATAACAGCGCCTCGGGTAGCTAGTCAGTTGAATCGGCTATGCGTATAGTGGACGCCGTCGGAGTAAGGACACGAATGGCATGATTGGACGTTTGCACGGCACGCTGTTGGAGAAACATCCCCCCTGGATCGTCATCGATGTTCAGGGCGTCGGCTACGAGCTCGAGACCTCGATGACCACTTTGGTTTCGCTGCCCGGCGCCGGGGAAGCTGTGCGCCTCTATACGCATCTCAGCGTGCGTGAGGACGCCCATCTGCTTTACGGTTTTTCCCACGACGAGGAACGCCAGCTGTTTCGCGCCCTGATCAAGGTCAACGGTGTCGGTCCCAAACTGGCACTGGCCATTCTGTCGGGAATGGATACCGATGCGTTCATCCACTGCGTGATGGAAGGCGACAGCAAGGCGTTGACCAAGCTGCCCGGCGTCGGCAAGAAGACCGCTGATCGCCTGATCGTCGAGATGCGTGATCGCTTCCCGCATTGGCAGGAAGGGCAGGCGTCGTTGCTGGGCAGCGAGAATGCCGCCACGATGACGCCGGCCGACCCGCTGGCCGATGCCGAGGCCGCGCTGGTCACGCTGGGTTACAAGCCAACAGAAGCATCGCGCATGCTTTCCGCGCTGGACAAGACGCTCCCTACCGAAGCGCTGATCAAAGCGGCGCTGTCACGCCAGCTGGCTGGATAACCCGCTCATGATTGAACCCGACCGTCTGATTGCGGCACCGCCGCAGCAGGGCGAGCAGCAGGTCGACCATGCCATTCGACCACGCCGGCTCGCTGACTATATCGGCCAGCCGCGCGTGCGCGAGCAGCTGAACATCTTCATTGCCGCGGCGCGTCAGCGTGAGGACACGCTCGATCATACCCTCGTGTTCGGCCCGCCGGGGCTGGGCAAGACGACCCTCGCCAACATTATCGCCACCGAAATGAACGTGGACATCAAGTCGACTTCAGGCCCGGTGCTGGAGCGCGCCGGGGACCTGGCCGCGATGCTGACCAACCTGCAGCCGGGCGACGTGCTGTTCATCGACGAGATCCATCGGCTTCCCGCCGCAGTGGAAGAAGTGCTGTACCCGGCGATGGAGGATTTTCAGCTGGATATCATGATCGGCGACGGCCCGGCGGCCCGATCGATCAAGCTGGATCTGCCGCGGTTCACGCTGGTCGGCGCCACGACTCGGGCGGGGCTTCTGACCTCGCCATTGCGCGACCGGTTCGGCATTGTGCAGCGACTCGAATTTTACGCCGTCGACGAATTGACCGAGATCGTATCGCGCTCCGCCCGGCTGCTGGGCGTACCGGCCGACGTCGAAGGCGCCCGGGAAATTGCCCGACGCGCCCGCGGCACCCCGCGTATCGCCAACCGGCTGTTGCGACGCGTGCGTGACTTCGCCGAGGTCAAGGGCGACGGGCGGGTCAACGCGGTGGTAGCCGATCAGGCGCTCAACATGCTCAACGTCGATAGCCACGGGCTGGATCACATGGATCGGCGACTGCTGCTGGCGATGATCGAGAAGTTCGATGGCGGCCCTGTCGGTGTCGACAGCCTGGCCGCGGCTATCAGCGAAGAACGCGACACCATCGAGGACGTCATCGAACCCTACCTGATCCAGCAGGGCTTCATGATGCGTACCACCCGAGGCCGGGTCGTCACGCGCTCCGCCTATACGCATTTCGGCATCGCGCCGGACGACAAGGCGCCGGATGACAAGTCCCCCCGCGATGACCTGACGCCTGCAGGCGCCGGGCGGAATTCGTCGATGGACGGGGGTCAGGTCGGCAATGAGTGAATTCATGTTCCCGGTGAAGGTCTATATCGAAGATACCGACGCCGGTGGCATTGTGTACTACGTTAACTATCTGAAATTCATGGAGCGCGCGCGCAGCGAATGGTTGAATGCGCGCGGCTTCGGTCAGCGTGGGTTGATAGAGAAGGGCGTGCAGCTGGTGGTCCATTCGCTGAGTTGCCGCTATGCACGCCCGGCGCGACTCGACGACCGGCTGGAAGTGACGGCCAAGGTCAGTCGACTGTCGGCCTGCTCGTTACAATTTGAGCAGGCCGTACGGTACGACGGGGATACATTATGCGAAGCGACGGTCGATATTGCCTGTGTCGATGCGCAACGCCTGAAACCGATGCGTTGGCCCAGCGAACTCCGCGCGGTGCTGACGTCAGACATTCCAAGCCAGTGATTCGAGGATTTTCGTGAACGACTCCATGTCCATCCCCCATCTGATCATGAACGCCAGTCTGGTGGTCCAGCTGGTCTTGCTCCTGCTGTTGGCCGCATCCATCGCCTCCTGGGTTGTCATCTTTCAACGCAGTTTCGCGCTGGCCCGTGCCAGGAAAACGCAGAAAGCGTTCGACGAGCGCTTCTGGTCGGGTGTCGATCTCAACGAACTCTACCGGGATGTGCCGGAAAACTATGAAGCCCAGGGCTCCGAGCACGTCTTCCGTGCCGGCTTCCGCGAGTTCAATCGGCTGATGCCCAAGACGCGCAGCAGCGAAGCCGTGCTGGACGGCGTGCAGCGCTCGCAGCGAGTAGCGCTCTCTCGCGAAGAGGATCGACTCAACGCCAACCTCACGCTGCTGGCGACCGTGGCCTCGGCGAGCCCTTATATCGGGCTGTTCGGGACCGTCTGGGGCATCATGGGGTCCTTCCAGAGCCTATCGATGGCCCAGCAGGCGACACTTTCGACCGTGGCGCCGTGGATCGCCGAGGCACTGGTGGCAACCGCGATGGGGCTGTTCGCCGCGATTCCGGCGGTCATTTTCTATAACCGTCTGTCGGCCATCGCCAGTCGCCTGCTCGGCGAGTACGAAGATTTCGCCGAGGAATTCCATTCGATCCTGCACCGTAACCTGCAAGGTCGCGGCAGCAATCAAGCGTCCTGAGGCGGAGGTTCAACATGAGTGGACCCTACAGCCGCCGTCAACGGCGCAAACCGATGGGCGAAATCAACGTCGTTCCGTTCATCGACGTCATGCTGGTGCTGCTGGTGATCTTCATGATCACCGCGCCGATGCTGACCCAGGGCGTGAAGGTCGATCTGCCTCAGGTCACATCGGAACCGATCGACACCGATGAGCAGGAGCCGATCATCGTCTCGGTCGACAGCCAGGGCGAGTACTATATTTCGCTCGGCGAGGAAGACAAGCCGGTGACACTGGAGACCGTCGGCGATCAGGTCGTGGCGATCCTCGAGCGCAAGCCGGATACCCCGGTCATGGTGCGTGGCGACCAGAATGCCTCCTACGGTCAGGTCGTAACGCTGATGAGTACACTGCAGATGGCAGGTGTGGCGAACGTCGGATTGATTTCCGAGCCGCCCCATGGCGACAAAGGGTAACCGCATGGCGAAGCGAAACCGCCGAGTCGGTTACGGCCTGCCCGTCGTTCTGGCGATCGTCGTTCATGTCGCGGCGCTGTTGTTGACGATGTTGCGCCTGCCGGAGAGCGAACCGACACCGAGCTCCTCGTCCGTGGTACAGGCGACGCTGGTCAGCGACGTCACCGCCACGGACCAGGCCCAGTACGCCAAGGAGGCGCGGGCGCGAGCGGCTCAGCGACAGGCAGAAGAGGCGGCTCAGCAGGCGGCCGAACAGCAGTCGCAGGAAGAAGCACAGCAAGCAGCCGAACAGCAGGCTCAAGAACAGGCGCAGCAGCAGGAAGCCGAGCGCCAGGCGGCTGCCGAGCAGGCCGAAGCGGAATCCGAGCGTCGCCAGCAGGCGGCGAAAGAGGCCGCCGCCGCTCGCGCCGAGGCGGAAGAGCAGCAGAAGGCCGCCGAATCCCAGCGTCAGGCCGAAGCGAAAAAGCAGCAGGTCGCCGCCGAAAAGCGGAAAGCTGAAGAGGCCGAGAAGAAGGCCGAGGCGGAAAAGCAGAAAGCGGCAGCGGCCGAGAAACAGCGCCAGGCGGAAGCCGAGAAGAAAAAGGCCGAAGCGGAAAAACAGAAGGCAGCAGAAGCCGAGAAACAGCGCCAGGCGGAGGCCGAAAAGAAAAAGGCCGAAGCGGAAAAGCGGAAGGCGGCGGAAGCCGAGAAGAAAAAGGCTGAAGCGGAAAAGCAGAAAAAGGCCGAGGCAGAGAAAAAGCGCAAGGCTGAAGAAGCGGAGAAGAAACGCCAGGCGGAGGCGGCAGCGAAAAAAGCGGCTGCCGATGCGCTGAGCGATTCGATTTCCAACGAGCAGGAGCGGATTGCCAATGCCGAGCAGTCCGATCAAGCGTCGAATAGCTTCATCAATCTGGTCAAGCGGGCCGTCGAGGATCGCTGGCACTTGCCGGCCAACGCGGACGGTGGTTTGGTAGCACAGGTTCGCGTAAGACTGGGGCCGTCCGGTGAATTGCTGGCAGCCAGCGTCACCCGCAGCAGTGGCAATCCCAGTTTCGATCGATCGGCGACGCAGGCCGTTGAAGCCGCGGCACCGTTCCGCGAACTGCAACAGCTGGATGCAGGGTTGCAACGGCGGTTTCGCGACTTCAATCTCAAATTCACCCCCGGGGATGTACAGTGATGAAACGATGGATGTCTCAAGGATGGAAAACCCTGGCCGCCGGCTGGCTGGTGTCGTTGATAGCCCTGACCTGTATGGCGACCACCGCCCAGGCACAGAATCTGACCATCGAAATCAATCGCGGTAGTGATCAGGCAACACCGATCGCGGTCGTGCCGTTCGAGGTCAGCGGCCAGGGTTCGTTGCCGCAGGATGTGGCGCAGATCGTCAGTGATGATCTGGAACATAGCGGGCAGTTTTCACCCCTGAGCCGGAGCTCACTCGTCTCGTTGCCGAGCAGCAGCAAGGATGTTTTCTACGACGACTGGAAACGCGTCGATGCGCGCTATCTGGTGGTGGGCAACATCGAGCCCCAGGGTGATCAGTATCGTATCCAGTACGAGCTGATGGACATCCTGGGTGGCAAGCGCATGCTGGGCGAAACCGTGACCTCCTCCGAGGGTAACCTGCGGGCCAGTGCTCACTACATCAGCGATCAGATCTTCGAGGCGATTACCGGTATTCGGGGGGCGTTCTCGACCCGCATCGCTTACGTCTCGGCCAGCGGTGCCGGGAATAACAGTCGCTATGCGCTCCATATAGCCGATGCCGATGGCTACAACAGTCAGCAGATTCTGTCGTCGGATGATCCGATTCTGTCACCGGCCTGGTCGCCGGATGGCAAGAAGATCGCCTATGTCTCGTTCGAATCCGGCAACTCAGCCATCTATGTACAGAATACCTCGTCGGGCGAGCGCGTACGGTTGACGTCATTCCGCGGCATCAATGGCGCACCCGCATGGTCACCGGATGGCCGCAAGCTGGCGATGTCGTTGTCCAAGGATGGCCAGCCGGAAATCTACGTCATGAACCTGGCGTCGCGTCAGCTCACGCGGCTGACCAATAATCGCGCCATCGAGACGGAACCGGATTGGACGCCTGACGGTCAGTCGCTGATCTTCACCTCCGACCGAAGTGGCGCCCCGCAGCTGTACCGCATGTCGGCCAGCGGTGGACAGGCCGATCGCATCACATTTACCGGGAGTTATAACTCGGATGGGCGCTTCTCGCCCGATGGCAAATCTCTTTTCATGGTGACCCGTGACGGCAGCGGTTATCACGTGGCGAAGCAGGACATGGACACGAGTCGTGTCACTGTCTTGACTGATTCACGTTGGGATGAATCGCCCAGTGTCGCACCGAATGGCACCATGGTAATCTTCGCTACCCAGCAAGGGGCGCAAGGTGTGTTGGGGGCAGTTTCTTCGGATGGACGTGCGTCCTTCCGACTGCCTTCGGCGCAGGGTGACGTACGCGAACCCGCGTGGTCGCCGTTTTTGAACTAAACGACTACAGTCAGTGTGTCATTCGACATCCGAGCAAGGAGATGACAATGCAAATGAATACCTACGCGAAGACATTAGCAGTCGCGCTGTCGCTAGCAGTAATGGCTGGTTGTTCCAGCAGTGGCGGTACCCAGGAAGGGGACATGAATGGCACCGCGGGCGGCACGTCCGGCCAGGGCATGACATCCGGCCAGGGCACTTCCGGCTCCCAGATGGGCGCCAATGACCAGAAGCCCAACGTCGACACTATCTATTTCGCATTCGACAGCGAAGAAATTCGCCCTGAATTCGAATCGGTTCTCGATGGCCATGCGCAGTACTTGATGGCGAACTCGAGCACCAACGTGACACTGCAGGGTTATGCCGACGAGCGCGGTACGCGTGAATACAACCTGGGTCTCGGCGAGCGTCGTGCGCAGGCGGTCGAGCAGTACTTGACCGTTCAGGGCGTCTCTCCGTCCCAGATCCAGATCGTCAGCTACGGTGAAGAGCGTCCGGCAGTTCAGGGCCACACTGAAGAAGCTTACGCCAAGAACCGTCGCGTCGTATTTTCGTACTAAGCACCGACGGAGAAAAGCATGAAACACGGTCTGAAAAGACTGTGCGGCGCGGGAGCCCTGGTGCTCCCGCTGTCCGTATGGGCTCAGCAACCTGCCGTTGATGACCTCACCGGTCAGTCGAACGGCTTCTATAGTCAGACGGAAGCTCGCCAAAGTGGTGGGGGGACGCTGACGATCCTCAATCAGTTGAAGGATAATCAACAGCAGATTCAGCAGCTTCGCGGCCAAGTAGAAGAGCTGCGCTACCAGTTGGATCAGCTGAAACAGCAGACCCAGCAGCAGTATCTTGACCTCGATGATCGCATCTCCGGCGGCGGGATGGGGGCAGGAGGTGGCGGCAATTCCGGTAGCGATCTGGATAACACCAGTATCGATAACGGTGCGGCCAACGATGTCGCGAGCGATAGCGGCGCAAACGCCAGCAACGCCGGGAATTCGACGCAGTCCTCGTCCAACGCAGGTGACAGCGGTGGCCAGTCTGGAGCCGGCGGTCAAGACGGCCGTGATGCTTACCAGGCGGCGTTTCAACAGGTTCAGTCTCGCCAGTTCGACTCGGCCATCACCGCTTTCCAGAGCTTCATCAGCGACTATCCGCAATCCAGTCTCGTGCCCAATGCACACTACTGGTTAGGTGAACTCTATTCCGCGCAGTCGCAGCTCGATCAGGCCGTCAAGGCATTCGACACGGTTATCAGCGACTATCCGCAGAGCAACAAGGTTCCGGATGCGCTATACAAGCTAGGGCTGTTGAAAGCGCGTCAGGGGGATACCGAGGGCAGCCGTCAGCTGCTGCAGCAGGCTCGTGACGATTATCCCGACAGCAACGCGGCCCAGATGGCGAGCGACTTTCTCAATCAGATGGGTAACTGATCGGATCAGGACACCAGCATGACGTGCCACATCGACTATCAGGCGCCAACCGGGCTACTCGACGGAAAGATCGTTCTGGTGACCGGGGCGAACGCAGGTATCGGCCGCGCTGCAGCCATGAGCTATGCGCATCACGGCGCCACGGTGATTCTACTGGGCCGCAGCGTCAGTCGTCTCGAAGTGGTTTACGATGCCATCGAGGCGATGAACGGGCCGCAGCCGGCGATTTTTCCGCTCAATCTCGAAAGCGCGACACCCCAGGATTATCTGGCAGTCGCCTCCAAGCTGGAAAAGGAGTTCGGCCGCCTCGACGGCTTGCTTCACAATGCCAGCATTCTGGGAGAGCGGGTATCGGTCGAGGCCTACGATCTGGAGCTATGGGCTCGGGTCATGCAGGTCAACTTCACCGCCACGTTAGGTCTGACGCAAGCGTTGCTGCCGCTGCTGGGGCGCTCCAGCAGCGCATCCGTCGTCTTTACCTCGTCTAGCGTCGGCCGCCATGGGCGCGCCAAATGGGGTGCCTATTCGACCTCGAAATTTGCCACCGAAGGTCTGATGCAGATTCTGGCCGACGAGCATCGCGACGCTGCCATTCGTTTCAACTCGCTCAATCCTGGCGCCACGCGCACGGCCATGCGTCAGTCGGCGTATCCGGACGAAAACCCTATGGAGCTTCGCACGCCGGAAGAGATCATGCCGACCTACCTGTGGCTGATGGGCTCATCCAGCGAGGGCGTCAGCGGCCAGGCGTTCGACGCCCAGCCACCGAAGGCGAAAGCCTGAGCCAGACGCATACCTCAGATCGCCGCTCGACACTCCATTCACCTTGCTTCGAGCAACGCCAGCAGGGTGTCGGTGAGTTCCGCCGGCGTGGCAAACCACTGCGTGGCCGGCCACGCGTCAATATCGTCATCTTCCGCGATATAGCCATAGCGTACGGCGATTGCCGCCATGCCGGCGCTATTGGCGGCTTCCATGTCCCGCCGATGATCCCCGATGTACCAGCATCGCGGCGCGTCGACACCGATCTGTCGGGCCGCTTCCAACAGTGGGGCGGGGTCGGGCTTCCTGACGGGAAGATCATCCGCGCAGAGCATGACTCCCGGTGCCAGGCCGAGTGCCGCAATCAACGGTTCGGCGTAACGCCGCGGCTTGTTGGTGACAATGCCCCAAGGCCGTCCGGCCGCTTCCCATCGGGCCAGCAGCGGCACGAGTGCCGGAAAGACTTCGCTTTTCTCCGAGACGGCTTGCGCATAGCGCTCCAGCAGAAACTCGCGCGCGGTGGCATGTCGCGGATGGTCGACGGCCCATCCCACGGCTAACGTGACCAGGGCACTGCCGCCGTTGGACACCTGGGCCCGAATGTCCTCGTAGGGTAAACGCGCCAGTTCATGGTGCTCACGCAGCCGGTTGGTAGCTTCGGCCAGATCGGGGGCCGTGTCGACGAGGGTGCCGTCGAGGTCGAACAGCAGCCCTTGCGGCAATGCCGTCGCACTCATTTGCCGTCGCCGCTACCGGTTCGCTCTTCTCCGAACCATTCGGGGCGGACATGCACCATGTAGTTGACCGATACGTCGCTCGCGGTCAGCCGGTAGCGTCGTGATACCGGGTTATAGGTCAGCCCCGTCTGCTTCTGCAGCCTCAGGCCGTGCTGACGGCACCAGCCGGACAGTTCGGAGGGGCGAATGAACTTGCGATATTCGTGCGTGCCGCGCGGCAGCAGGCCCAGTACGTATTCAGCGCCGAGGATCGCGAACGCATAGGATTTCGGATTGCGATTGATCGTCGAGAAGAACAGGTGGCCGCCGGGCTTGACCAGCCTGGCGCAGGCTTCGATCACGGAGCCCGGGTCGGGCACGTGTTCGAGCATTTCGAGGCAGGTCACCACGTCGAATTCACCGGCGTGCTCAGCCGCCATCGCTTCCACGCTGATGTTCCGATAGTCGACCTCCACGCCGCTCTCCAGCTGATGGAGTCTGGCGACCGACAGCGGCGCCTCGCCCAGATCGATCCCGGTCACGTCTGCGCCACGCATCGCCATGGCTTCACTCAGAATGCCGCCACCACAGCCAACGTCGATCACGCGCTTGCCGGCCAGCGATACCTGAGAATCGATGAATCCCAGACGCAGCGGGTTGATGTCATGCAGAGGCTTGAATTCACCTTCCCGATCCCACCAGCGGCTGGCCAATGCCTCGAATTTGGCAATTTCGGCCCGATCGACATTGTCATGGGGCGCCGCGTTGTCGTGAGGTGATGGTGTCATGGACTGGTTTCCTTACCGGAATGTCGATGTATCGCTGAGTTGGCTGAGTTCATGCCACCGAAAGAGGGGATGCGCCGGTGCAGCGGTACCTGGCTTTACGATATTCTACTATGGACGGTAGCCAGGCTGGATGCCAAGTTAGCAAAAAGGGCTGGCAATAATCGACATGGCCTGTCGCCATTGTGCGACTGTGCTTTCGGCGTCTCGCCCGCTAAGCTAGCAGGAGACTCGATGTCAGGCTCCCCACGCCCGTTGATTTCATACCCAGGAAGGGAAGGACCTAAAGATGATTCGCAAGGCTGTACTGCCCGTCGCCGGATTCGGCACCCGTTGTTTGCCCGCTTCCAAGGCGATCCCCAAGGAAATGATCACCATCGTCGACAAACCGGTGATTCAGTACGTGGTCACCGAGGCGGTGAAGGCCGGTATCAAGGAAATCGTCCTGGTCACGCACTCGTCGAAAAGCGCTATCGAAAACCATTTCGACAAGCATTTCGAGCTCGAGACGCAGCTGGAAGCCAAGGGCAAGGATGAACTGCTCGAGGAACTTCGCAATATCATCCCCGATGACGTCAATATCATCAGCGTACGCCAGCCAGAGGCTCTCGGCCTCGGTCATGCCATTCTCTGCGCGCGTCCGGTCATCGGCAACGACCCGTTTGCGGTACTGCTGCCGGACGTCGTGATCGACGACAACGGCATGGCCAGCAACGATCTGATGGGCATGATCAAGGCCTTCGACGAGACCGGTAAGGCCCAGATCATGGTCGAGACCGTGCCCAAGGAGCTGACTTATAAGTATGGCATCGTCGCGCTCGAAGGTGACGAGCCAGCTGCTGGCGAAAGCGCACCGTTGACCGGCATGGTCGAGAAACCCAAGGTCGAGGAAGCGCCGTCGACGCTGGCCGTGATCGGTCGTTACCTGCTGCCGGGCGAAATCTTCCCGATCCTGGCAGAAACGCCGCCGGGGGCGGGCAACGAGATTCAGCTCACCGATGCCATGGAAACCCTGCGCAAACAAAGCGGTGCCGCCGCCTACCGCATGCAGGGGCAAACCTACGACTGCGGTAGCCAACTGGGCTATCTCGAAGCCACATTGGCCCTGGGGCGGAAGCATCCGAAGCTGGGCGAAGGCTTCCGTCAGTTGATTCAGCAATACGCGGCTGAGGAGTAGACCCATGCGGGTGGTCGTACATGGTAGCGAACTGGCCGCGGCGACTGCCGCCGCCGCGTTGTGCTCGGTCGGGCATCAGGTTACCTGGATGCCACATGCCGACTTTCCCTGGGAAAGCCTGGCCAATGCCGACTGGCTGATCAGTGAACCGGGCCTCAGGGACCAGATTCAGGCCGGCCAGGAGTCGGGACAGTTGGTGATCGTCGATGCCGTCCCCGACGATGCTGAAGCCGATGTTCACTGGCTGGCACTATCGCCGGATCAACGCGAGGCCGCCGAGAGCTACGTTGCGGCGGTGCCGGGGCGACAAAGCTCGCCGCTGATCATCGTCAACAACTCGACGTTTCCGGTGGGCCAGACAGAGAAGCTGGAAGCGTTGTTGGGACACTCCTCGCAGGTGGCCGTGGCGTTGCCGGATCGCATCGAGGAGGGCCGCGCCTGGGAAACCTTCACTCGTCCGGCACATTGGCTGCTGGGTAGCGAGGACGACTGGGGAACTCAGCAGATCCGTGAACTGCTGCGTGCCTTCAACCGACGTCATGAAGTGTTCCAGTTGATGCCGCGTCGTGCCGCCGAGCTGACCAAACTGGCCATCAACGGCATGCTGGCAACGCGTATCAGCTTCATGAACGAACTGGCTGGCCTCGCCGACTCACTCGCCGTCGATGTCGAGTACGTGCGTCAGGGAATGGGCGCCGATACGCGTATCGGTTTCGAATATCTCTATCCCGGCTGCGGGTTCGGCGGCCCCAATTTCTCCCGGGACCTCGTGCGTCTGGCCGACGTGCAGCACTCGACGGGGCGCGAATCCCACTTGCTCGAACATGTGCTCGACATCAACGAGAGCAAGAAAGAGACGCTGTTTCGCAAGCTCTGGAATCATTTCGAGGGCGAACTGGAAGGTCGCACGGTGGCCATCTGGGGCGCTGCGTTCAAGCCGGGAACTGCCCGTATCGATCACGCGCCGGTGCTGACGCTGCTGGAAGCGCTGTGGGCGCAGGGCGTCAAGGTCAAGGTACATGACCCGGCGGCCTTGCATGCACTGGCCGCGCACTATCTCGACCATCCGCAGCTCGAGCTATGTGAAGGAGACTTTTACAGTGCTTGTGAAGGGGCCGATGCTCTGATGCTGGTGACGGAGTGGAAATGCTACTGGAATCCGGACTGGAGACGTCTGCTCCAGGCGCTCAAGACACCGCTGATTCTGGACGGCCGCAACATCTACGATCCGGCCTACGTGGCGTCTCGAGGATTCGTCTATCGGGGTATCGGCCGCCGGGCCTGATTGCGGGCCTTGGCCCGGGTTCTAACCCCGGCGGTAACTTTGTAGCTCGAGCGCCGGTCACGCTAGACCGGCGCTCGACCCGCCACCTCGCTGTTGAGTTGCGCATATTCCCAGTTCAGGTGGGGCCACAGCGCATCGAAATACTCGCCACGGTCGTGTCGATGATCGATTCGATAGGCCTCGTCGGCCAGGGCAATGCCCAGCAGCGGGGTCACATCATCCGGTAACTCGGCAGGCGACGACGTTGCCAGACGCAGACTGCTCCGGGAATCGAGCACCAGCCAGCACCATCCGGCGGTGGTTTCCTGGATCCGTGCGCGCCATTGGCACTGCAGTCCGCCGATCCCACCGAAGGCCGCCTCGATTCGTCGGGCGAGCCTTTCCGGCATCTCCACGCTTCGCGCGCTCAGTCCATGCCAGAAGAACACCAGGTTCCAGGCTTCCTGCGCCGAGTCACGCACGTCAGCTTCCTCGGCTTTTGCCAGCGCAGCCAGTGAGCGCCCGTCGTCGGAAGCCAGTTGCGCATTGAGCTCGTCGATGTGACGTCGATGATGATGGCTGTAAAGCAGGTCGATCTGCGCCCGGGATACCTCGGGTTCCAGCGAATGTCGCTCGAAGGGAAGCGCGGGCAATTCGAACCGGGAAGCGAAATGGGGCATCGTATTCATCGACAGTGGGAGAGGAACGGAGTAGCGGAAAAAGAGTCCGACAGAGATCGGCCGACGGCGGGCATGCTACCGCGAACCGGGATCGGATCGCCAATGCGATACGCATTGGGGCCGCGGCCGTTATCATGCGAACCGTACGCTGCCAAGCCTAGGCTTTGCGATGGCTTTCACGTAACGTAATTGCGTCAGCGGTTTACGCCCGGCTTGCGGCATTAAGCCTTCATTCCGCAGGTCTCGCTCGACAGGAACCTTTTTGGCATATTTTCATCAGTTCGAGCTTCCAGGCGTCGAAGATCATCTCGATCGCAGAATCGGCGTCCGCAACATTATCGGAAAGGTATAAGACGGCCATGCCATCACGATCCGACGAGCATCGCGCTTCTCCGAGCATCGTCCCCGACCGCAACGACATGACGGTGCCCAGGGCCGGAACACATCACTATCGAGGGGCCGGCGGCCGTCGTGCCCCCAGGGTATGGCCGCTGTGGATCCTGCTTCTGTTGCTGATTGCCGGGGCCTGCGCAGGCGGCTGGCAACTCTGGCAGACAGTGCAGGCGCAGAATGCGCAGATCGACCGGCTCAACCAGCGGCTGGATTCCACCGGCTCGACGCTGGACGCCTCCGGTGAAAGCTTGCGCGCCGAATTCGACCGCCTCCGCGATCAGCTCGATGGCACTCAGGCCGCCGTGGGCAGTCTGGAAACCCGAGTCGCCGATTTCCGGCAGGGCGACGAAAAGGCCGAGCAATTCGAATCGCTGCAGAAGACCGACCAGAACCTCAGGGGGCTGATCGAGGCGTTACAGTCCTCGTTCACCGCGCTGGAGAGCACTGGCAAGGATGAGCGGGGCGCTATGGCAGCACGGCTCGCCACGCTCGAGGAAGGCCAGCAACAGCGGGATGATCGACTCGCTTCGCTCGGTGACGCCGTCGATCGGCAGCAGCAGGCCAATCAAGAGCAAGCCGACCAATTCAGCGCGTCGATCGATCAACTTCGCCAAGATCAGCAGACGCTTTCGCAGCAGCTCGGGACGGCGGATGATTCGGATGTCCAGGCGGCCATCGACGATGTGCAATCGACGGTGTCGAAGCTCGAAACACGAGTCGGTACCCTGGCCCAGCAGGAGTCTCCGTCTGCGGACGACGTCGACCAGCTCAAAGGAGCGGTTACGGAACTTCGCCAGGGCCAGACCGCGCTCAGCGCGAGTCTCGAATCCTTGCAGTCGCGTATCAGCGATATGCCCACCGGCGCCAGCGCGTCCCAGATTCGCGACCTCAGGGAACGGCTGGGGTCACTCGAGGCCAGCCGCGCTCAGCTGACGCGTCGCGTGACGTCGCTGATCACCAACGTTTCCAACCTACAGCGCGGCGGAGGTTGAGCCGATGTCTCAAGCTAGAGTCCTACGGATGGGACTGCTGTGCCTTGTGCTACCCGCGGCAGGGCATGCCTGGGCGCTCGATGTCACCGTCAAGGGATTGAGTGGCCCACCGGCGAAGAACGTCGTGGACATACTCTCGGAGCTGGAAGCCGACAGCCAGGCCACCCGCGAACGTCTCGACGGCGTGGTGCGTGACCGTGCCGAGAAGGCACTGCAGGCGTTCGGTTACTACAACGCCAGTCTCGCCACCCGTTACCCCGACGAGGATAACAAACGCGTCGTCATCGATATCAAACCCGGCGAGCGTACGCAGATCACCCAGGTCGATCTTTCGCTCGAGGGCGATGCCAAGCAGGATAAGGCGTTCGAGCAGGTCATGGCGAGCAGTCCGCTCAAGGTCGGCGACCCGTTGCTGCACTCGCGCTACGACGGTTACAAGGGGAAGATTTCCACGCTGGCACTGGAACGAGGCTACTTCAATTCGCGCTTTCGCCAGCAGCGTATCGAAGTTCGGCCGTGGGAGAACAGCGCCCGCATCTTTCTCGACTTCGATAGCGGGACACGCTATCGCTTCGGCAACGTTCACTTCAAGGGCAGCCAGATCGAGCAGCGCCGGCTCAGAAACATGATCCCGTTCGAACCGGGCGATCCCTACATTGCCGGGGATCTGGCAACGCTCAATCAGAACCTGGGACAAACCAACTGGTTTGCCGGGGTCGCGGTGCGCCCTCGCGTCAATGAAGACGCTTCCCCGACGCCGCCCAGCCGATGGTGGAGCGCCGCAACCGGGCGTGACACGACGGCCGATAGCACCGAAGTCATGGGTGGCCCCGGCCTGAGCGCCGCCCGTGAACTGACTGACAGCCAGCCGACGATCGTGCCGGTCGATGTCGAACTGACGCCGGCGGATCGCCATCAGTTCGAGGTCGGGGTGGGGTACGCTACCGACGTCGGTCCGCGAACGCAGTTCACCTGGACCATGCCCTGGCTCAATCGTTACGGCCACAGTCTGACCAACTCGCTGTTTCTTTCGGCGCCGGAGCAGCGCGTCTCCGGGGAATATACGATTCCGCTCGCCAACCCGTTGCGGGACAGTTACCGCGTTCGCTACGGGCTCAAGAACATCGACAACGAAGACACCAAGAGCTTCGAGAGCTCGGTGCAGCTTGCACGC
Organism: Salinicola halophyticus; assembly: GCF_003206695.1. GTDB lineage: Bacteria > Pseudomonadota > Gammaproteobacteria > Pseudomonadales > Halomonadaceae > Salinicola > Salinicola halophyticus. The sequence goes on from NZ_PZJN01000003.1 coordinate 323,951, forward strand.
CACTGGGAGTTTTCCAATGGCTGGATCCAGGATCTCTACTGGCAGACCACCTACGAAGACTTTACCCAGGCCGATCAGGACGACGCCGTGCTGCTGCTCTATCCCGGCATCAGCTGGTCGCGCACCCGCAAGCGCAACGAGACCTTCCCGAGCTGGGGCGACAAGCAGCAGCTGACGCTGGAGTGGTCGGACCCATCCTGGGGTTCGGACGCTCGCTTCGTGCGAACCACCTTCGATTCCCAGTGGGTGCGCATGCTGGGTAGCGAAAACCGTTTCGTCGGTCGGATCGGCGGCGGCGCCATGGCCACCAACACTTTCGACAAGGTGCCACCGTCGCTGCGTTTCTTCGCCGGGGGCGATCAGAGTATCCGCGGCTACTCCTATGAAAGTCTGTCCCCGGAAAACGACGATGGCGAACTGCTGGGCGGCCAACACATGCTGACCAGCAGCGTCGAATACCAGCGTCATCTGACCGGCAACTTCTGGAGCGCCACGTTCGTCGATACGGGCAACGCCTTCGACGAATGGTGGCCAGATGAGCTCAAGACCGGCGCCGGTGTTGGCGTGCGCTGGATTTCACCCGTTGGGCCGATTCGTTTCGATATCGCCCACCCGTTTGACGACGAGGAGGATTCTTGGCGTCTCCATTTCTCCATCGGACCGGAGTTCTGATTCGGCTGCTGCTGTTCCTGATCCTGTGGCTACTGGGCCTGGTGCTGACGCTCATCGGGTTGGGCCTGTCTCCCTGGGGCAGCCACTGGCTGTTCGATCAGGCGCAGTCGCGCGGCTGGGTCGAGGCGCAGCGTTTCGCGGGCGCCCCGCTCGACGAGCTGACCATCGACGGGTTGCACCTGTCGGCCGGCACGCTGGATGTGGCCGTGGATCACTTTCACCTCGCCTGGGCCGATGACTGCCTGCTCAAGGGACGCGTGTGTCTCGACGATCTGAGCGTGGTCGGTGCGCGTATTCGGATGAGCGAGAGTGATCAGCAACCGACGCCGCCTCCCGAAACGGACGGCGACAGCGGCATGCCCTCGATCTCGGTACCGCTACCGGTCGAGATTCGCGAGGTGCGGCTGGATGACGTCAGCGTTCAACTGGCCGACGGCACCGACATTCATTGGCAGCATTTCCAGACCGGCGCCGAAATGGCCGGCAATCACCTGAAGCTACTGCCGACGACGCTGAATCAGGCGCGCATTCGATTGCCGCAAAGCCCGGACCAGGCGCTGGCTATGCCCGATCTTGGCCCCGGCGTCGTGAGTCCGGACGCCATGCAGGCGGCGCTGGCCGTTCAGGCTGCCGACGAAAACGCGACTGGCGAACGCGCCGCGTCTCCGGCGACGCCGGCTACTGTTGGCTCTGAAGCCTCTGGAGGCGCATCGTCGACAGCCGGTGGCGACGCTGACTCCGACGATCGGGTGGCGGCCGTACTGGCGCCATTGACGCTGGCCGCGGCGGCCAACGTGGCGGATGGGGATACCTCGCAGCGCGACGCTCGCGTCGAACGGATCGAGCGGACGCTGCACGATCTTCGCCAGCAGCTACCCGACATTCAGCTGCCGCTGGAAGTCGAGGCACCCAGCCTGACGATCAGCGATGTCAGACTCGACGGGCCGAGCCCACAGCAACTGAACCGGCTGGAGCTGGCGTTCTCCGCCGTCGACCGCAAAATCGAGATACAGAGACTGATGGTGGATGCCCCTGACGGCCACGCCGAGCTCACGGCGAGCGCCGAACTGCAGGGTGATATCCCGCTCTCGCTATCGCTGAATGGGCGCGTGACGCGGGCGCCGATCGACGGGCAGACGGTTGCACTCGACGCTTCCGGCACGCTCGCCGATCTCGACGTCAAACTATGCACCGACGGCGAAGCCAGAGCCGCGATCGATGCTCGAGTGCAGGCCTTCGAACCAGGTCTGCCGTTTTCGCTACACGTCGAAACGGGCCAGCTGCGCTGGCCGTTGGCGACGAGCCCGTTCGCGTCTCTACCCGACTCGGGCGAAGGGCTCGACGTTGCCGCGACTATCGACCCAACGGCTATCGAGGCCGCGCGGGCGGTGCGTGGCGTTGCCGCCGCCGATTCCGCACCGCCGCAATACCAGCTCGACCACCTGACCCTGGATGTCGATGGCACTCTCGAGAACTATCGCGCCGCGGTGGATCTTGCCGGGCAGGGACAGGGACTGCCGCCCGTCGCGCTGACGGTGGCCGGAGAGGGGGATCTGAGTCATTTCCAGTGGCAGCCGATGCACGTCACCAGTCAGGGCGGCGAACTTGATAGCCAGGGCACGGTACGCTGGACGCCGGTGCTCTCGGCGAGCGTGAACCTCGATTTCAAAAAACTACCGCTGGGCGCTTTCACCCAGGCCGTGACCGGAGAGCTGAACGGTCAGACGCGCGCGGCATTCGCCATGCGCGACGATGGCGGCTGGCAGCTGTCGGTCCCTCAGTTGGCGATCGATGGCAAGCTCCAGCAGCGAGCGCTCAAGCTGAATGCGCAGATCGATGGCAACAGCGAGATGCAGTGGGATATCCGCGAGCTGGATTTCCGTCAGGGTAACAATCGGGTCACCGCCAGCGGGCGCGTCGACCAGAATCTCGATATCGACGGCCGTATCGACGCCCCCGCGCTGGGCACGATTCTGCCAGCACTCTCTGGCGCCCTGCGAGGCCAGTTCGAGGGGCGTGGCACCCTGGAACGCCCGCAGATCGCCATCGATCTGCAGGGCAGCGGCGTCGGCTATGCGGAGAACCGCCTCGATCGATTGACGTTGAAAGCCAATTCCACCGGGACGCAGGATCCGCAGTTCGACGTCGATTTCACTGCCGCTGGCATTCAGGCCGGCGGTCAACAGATCAGCGCCATCGATCTGGGCCTGCAGGGCCGGCTGTCCAGCCATCAGCTCTCTCTCGACGTGAGCGGCGGTGAAGGTCTGCCGCTATCGCAGGCCTCCATTCGCCTGCAGGGGGGCCTCGACAGCACATTCCAGCATTATAAAGGCGCATTCTCGCGGCTCTCGGCCTCGACCGACTACGGCGATATCGCGTTGCGCGATTCGCTGGGCTTCAATGCCGACCTGACCCATTCCAGCGCCATGATTACGCCGTTCTGTCTCGATCGGCAGCAAGGCGGGGCGCTATGCCTGACCGAACGCATGACCGCTTCCGCGGACCAGGGCCGAGCGGCGCTGTCGATCGATGACATTCCGATGGCACTGCTCGACGACTTCATGCCCGATGGTTGGCAGATCGACGGCCAGACAGGCGGCAAGCTGATTGCCAGCTGGTCACGTGGCGGTCAGGCCTGGGCCGCCAAAGCCGATATCGACAGCAACGTCGCGGTCAGCGGCGTCGATGCGCGCGGTGCGCCGTGGCAAGTGCCGGCGGCAACGATGTCGCTATCGCTGGATGCCAATCAGCAGCGGGCCCGGACCCAGCTCGATCTGCAACTGGAAGACGCGGGGCGAATTCAGCTCCAGGCCCAAGTCGACGACCCGGCCGGCGACGGCGCGCTGCAAGGGCGGCTGCAGATGAGCGATCTCCGCTTCAGCCCCTATCGGCCACTAGTGGCAGGCATCGATCAACTGGAAGGGGCCATCAACGGCGATGTCTCGCTCGGCGGCACGCTGGCCATGCCGGCGCTGAATGGCGATGTCGTCATCGATGGCGTCAAGGTCAAGGGTGGCGTATCGCCGGTCGCGGTGACCGATGCCAAACTGACGCTGGCCCTGCAGGGCCAGTCGTCGACGCTGCAGGGTTTCGTGCAGAGCGACGACGGCCGCCTCGAGCTGACCGGCGACGCCAATTGGCGAGATCCGGCCAACTGGCGAGCCAACGTCAATATCGATGGCACCGACTCGCCGCTGCTGGTGGCGATGCCGGCCTACGGTCGGCTGCGGGTGTCGCCGGACCTGCAGATTCATGCGATGCCGCAGCGACTTCAGGTACGCGGCGACGTGACCGTGCCGTGGGCGCGTCTGGAGATCGGCCAGTTGCCTGCCTCGGCACAGGCGCCCAGCAGCGATACCGTGATCATCAGTGAAGAAGATGATCGCCAGCAGCAGGCAGCCGCCGCCGCCCGGGAGAGCGAAGACGGGGCGGGTACCGCACAGGCGTTGGCCGATGCCGGCATGCAGCTCGATGTTCGCGTCAACCTGCATCTCGGGCCCGACATGAAGCTGGAAGCCTACGGCCTCGAAGCCGGGCTCACCGGCGATCTACAGGTTCGCCAGGGCACCGGCCCGGTCCAGCTGTATGGCGACGTCAATCTGACCGACGGCACGTACACCTCTTTCGGTCAGGATCTGATCATTCGCCAGGGGCAGGTGCTGTTCAGTGGCGCGGCCTCGCAGCCAAGCCTGCAGTTCGAGGCGATTCGCAATCCCGACACCACCGAGGACGACGTGGTCGCCGGGCTGCGGGTCACCGGTTCTGCATCGGCGCCACGGCTGACGATCTTCTCCGAGCCGGCAATGACGGAAAGCCGAGCGCTTTCCTACATTCTGCGCGGGCGAGCACCGGAGGACGCCGGCGGCGGTGACGATGCCCTGACTTCGGCATTGATTGGGCTGTCGCTCTCTCAGACCGGTAGCGCGGTGGGTCAGGTCGGCGAAGCGTTCGGGGTCCAGGATCTGAGCCTCGATGCATCGGGATCCGGCGACGACAGTCAGGTCGTGGTCAGCGGATATGTCTTCGATGACTTGAAGGTGAGTTACGGCGTCGGCATATTCTCTCCCATCGCCGAATTGACGCTTCGCTACCGCCTGATCCAGAACCTCTATCTTCAGGCGGTCTCCGGTGCTGCGCAGGCCGTGGATTTGATCTATACCTTCAGCCTTGGCCGTGCCACCGGCAATTGAAGGCCACCGGCAATTGAAGGCCACCGGCAATTGAAGGCCACCGGCAATTGAAGGCCACCGGCAATTGACCCTAACGGCGTCCGACACCTCGGACGCCGACTTCGACATCTGGGAGATGACCATGTTTCAACGACGTTCCGAATCGCTCCCCACCGCGGAAACAGCACTCCCGGGGCGCGATACGCCCATCGCCATCAGCGGCGAGCACCTGATCAATGGCGCCTCGATGCAGCCACCGTTTCCGGCGGGGACCGAGCAGATCGTGCTCGGGGCCGGCTGTTTCTGGGGCGCCGAACGCCTGTTCTGGGAACAGGAAGGCGTCGTCGTGACGGCGGCGGGCTATGCCGGCGGTGTCACGCCGAATCCGACCTATGAAGAGACATGCTCGGGCAGGACAGGCCACACCGAGGTCGTTCTGGTCGTCTATGACCCGGCTCGAGTGACGCTTCAATCCCTGCTGAGCACCTTTTGGGAAGCGCACGATCCCACTCAGGGCATGCGCCAGGGCAACGACATGGGCACGCAGTATCGCTCGGCGATCTATACCACCAGCGACGCGCAGCAGACGGCAGCGCAACGGAGTCGAGACGAGTATCAATCGGCGCTGCAGGCGCGCGGGCTAGGGGTCATCACCACCGAGATTCGGCCGTTGGATACGTTCTACTACGCCGAGGAGTATCACCAGCAGTATCTGGCCAAGAATCCCAACGGCTATTGCGGACTGAAGGGAACCGGCGTGACCTGTCCGCTGCCGGCCTGACCGCACGTTCGGTCGGCTTCCGTACAGGGTTTCCTGCCTGTCCCGACTCACTGATCCTGCCGAGCGGGACGGGCAGCCGGTTCGGATGGGCGGGATCTCGGTTCAGAAGGACAACTCGGCGGATCGGACGGGCAGGGTGCCCACTGCTGGAGCTGGACCTCGATCCGACGGGCCAGCCAGGAGCGCAGCCGACCGCCACACACTTCGACATAGCCAACATGGCCACCGTATCGCGCGATCTCGACCCGAACCGATGAGGAAGGGGCCGGCAGGCGTGAAAACAGATCTCGTGGCATGAACGGATCGTCGGCGGCGTGCAGTACCAACGTGGGTGTTTCGATCTCGCCCAGCAGCGGGCCCGCCGAGGCGCGGCAATAATAATCGCTGGCCGAACGGAAACCGTGCATTGGCGCGGTGATATCGTTGTCGTAGGCCCAGAAAGTGTTCAGGTGCCGAATATCCGAGGAGGTGATCCTCAGCGGTAGCGACATCGTCTGCAGCCGAGTCATCACCTTGCGCTTCAGCTGTCGCAGCAGATAGCGCTGATAGACACGCGCGAAGCCGCGATCGAGGGTGTCGGCGCTCGCGGCCAGATCCAGCGGGGCATTGATCGCGATAGCGCCGGCCAGCGGCAGTTCATCGGTGCTGTGTTCGGCGACCAGCTTGAGCAGCATGTTGGCGCCCAGGGAAACACCCGCCGCCACCATCGACGCACCGGGATAACGCTGCGCCAGCAGATCGATGATCCAGCGGGCATCTGCGGTATCGCCGGAATGGTACGCCCGCGGCAGTCGATTCGGCTCCCGGCCACAGCCCCGAAAATGCATCAGCACGGCGCGCCATCCGAGATTTGACGCGGTGTACAGCAGTTCTCTCGCGTACGGCGAATCGAATGATCCTTCCAGGCCATGAAAGAGCACGAAGATCGGCGCGGCGTCGCTGGCAGGGGCAGGGCTCGCCCATGCCAGCTCCACGAAATCCCCGTCCGGCAGATTCACGATCTCGGGATCCTGCCTCAACGATCGCCCCCGCAGCAGGCGCGGCAGCAGCGTCTGCACATGCGCATTGCGAAGCCACCACGGCGGATCGAAGTCGGCCGCGGCGATCGTGCCGGACGGGCGAGTCTCACGCATCGGGAATCGGTGCGCCCTGGGTCAGGTTGTCTTGACCTTGCCCCGTGATGATCACGTTGTCCTCGATCCGGATGCCGCCATGATCCTCGAGCCGGTCGATGGCCGCCCAGTCGATGGCATGGCGTTGCGAGCCCTGACGGAAGGGTTCCAGCAGCATCGGGATCACGTATAGCCCCGGTTCGATCGTCACCACCATGCCTTCGTCAAGCGTGCGGGTCAGGCGCAGCGCCGGATCGGCCTCCGGCGGCGGCAAGGGCGTTCCCTGGCTATCGCGCTGCCGGCCACCGACGTCATGAACCTGTATTCCCAGGCTGTGGCCCAGGCCGTGGGGGCAGAAAGCGCGCGTCAGCCCGCTTTCGACTGCCGCGGCCGGGGTCATCGAGGTCAGCCCGGTATCGACCAGGAGTTCGGCGAGATATTGATGCATGTCGAGGTGCAGCTCGACGAAATTGAGCCCCGGCGCCAGCTGCGCGATCAGGCGGTGCTGGTAGTCGGCCACGCCCTGAACGAGACGCTCGAATAGCGGGTCGGCGTGAATGGAAGCCCATGTGCGGGTGATGTCCGCGGCGTAGCCGGCGTGCGCGTGGCCGGCGTCGACCAGCAGCGACTTCGGCGTCGCGGGCGCCGCGGAGGCGTAGTGCTGGTAGTGGAGAGTGCCGGCGTGGTGATTGATGCCGATGATGTTCTGATAGGGGACCTGGGATTCCCGCTGACGCGTGGCGGCCAGATAGGCGAGCTGGATATCGAGCTCGCCGGCACCCATCGCGAAGGCGTCGCGCGCTGCCTCGTGGCCGGCCAGCGCCCACTGGTTGGCGACGAACAGACAGTGGCGCTCGTAATCGTCCTTGCGCATGCGCAGCTCATCCAGAGCGGCGATCAGTGCCGGCGGATTGAGTTCCGCCCCCAGTGGCATCGACGAGGCGTCCAGGTCGCCGATCACCGCCAGTCGACGGGCGGAAACCTCCTGCGGGGGCGGCCAGCCGGTATCACGAAGCGGCTGCAACGCCAGGACTTCTGCCAGCACGCCCGCTGGCGCGGGTGTCGGAAGATGCCAGAAATCCGCCGGCGCATAGTAGTACCAGCGCGGCGCGCGACCCGGCTGAACCAGCAGCCAGTCGTGCTGGTGATGGCTGGCGCCGGTCCAGTGGACGAAGTGACCGTAGCCTCTGAACGACGCTTGCTGGTCGTCGGCAAAGAAGGTGCCGGCATGGCCGCTGTAGATAAGCACCGCATCGAAACCCTGTTCGGCCAGAATCGTGGCGTAGGCGGCCTGCAGGCGTTCCAGATGGGCGCGTTGAAGGGCTTCGACGGTGTTGTTGTCAGACGTCATTGAGCGTCTCCTGTCCTAGGGCTCATCGATGAGCAGCAGAAAGTTGCGTCAGCAGGCCCGCTAACGAAGGGTGCCGGCTATCGTGGCGAAAGTAGAGGCGCAGCGACAGCGACACGTCCCAGCGCTGGTCGCCGGCCCGTGTCAGATCGCCGGTCTCGAGCAACTGCCGAACCGTGCGCCAGGGTAGCCAACCGAGGCCGTAACCCTGCTGCACCAGTTCACGAATATTGGAGGTCTGGACGCTTTCGTTGAGCGTCGAGAGATGCACCTCCTGACGCGAACGCGTCCAGTGTGCCTGCAGCGCCGCGGCGATCAGGCCGCCGGAATGATAGGCGATATGTGGCAGCGGGCTTCGCTTGTCCCCCGGCAGCGCATAACGCGGCTGGCCGTCGGGATTGGCCACGCTCACCGGCACCAGACGCTCTTCGCCGATCTCTAGATAGCGCACGCCGGTCAGATCCAGGTCCAGCGCCGTGCGCCCCTGTGGCCAGTAACACAGCGCCAGATCGACCTCGCCACGTTCCAGCGCGTGAAAGTAGTCCTCGATCAGCCAGCCGGTCGCGCGCAGGTAAGGTTCGACCTGCTGGCTGATTGCGTTCGCCTCCAGCCAGGCGGGGACGAAATGCGTCACCAGACTCTGGGGCGCCGCCAGTTTGACGCGACGGGCGTCCTCTCGGTCGAGATTCTTCAGCCGCTCCCGGGTCACTCGTACGCGCTCGCTGATCTGCTTGCACAGAATCAGAAATTCCTCGCCGGCGGGGGTCAGGCTGAGCGGCAGGGTCTGACGATTGACCAGCGTGGCGCCCATTGATTCCTCGAGCAGCTTGATGCGTCGCGAAAAGGTCGGCTGGGTGACATTCTGTTGATCGGCGGCACGGGAAAAATGACGCGTTTCGGCCAAGACGATGAAGTCTTCGAGCCAACGTAGTTCCATGGTGTTCTCTATCGTCAATCACGCTGTTGCGATGTCGCGGACGGCGGGTTGGCACATCACCTCATCTGCACAGAGCCGGTTGCGGCCAGCCTAACCGATACGCCATGTGGCGACCATCTTCGACGGCCATCAGATGCGTCCCTCCTCGACGGCGTGGCAGGCGACCTGGTGGCCGCGATCCAGCGTGATCGGGGTAGGGGCCGCCTCGCGGCAACGCCGGTTGGCATGCGGACATCGATCGCGGAACACGCACCCCGAAGGCGCCTGCAGCGGCATCGATAGCTCCCCGCTCAGTCGCAGCTGGCCGGGGAAGGCATCGTCCAGTCGTGGGCTAGCCGCCAGCAGCGCCCGGGTATACGGATGGCGGGGGCGCGCGAACAGCGTATCGGCGTCAGCCAGTTCGCAAATCGTACCCAGATACATCACCGCCACCCGAGTGGCGAAATGCTCGACGACCGCCAGATCATGGGTGATGAAGAGATAGGTCAATCGATGCGAGGCCTGGGCGTCCATCATCAGATTCAGGACCTGGGCCTGCACCGAGACGTCGAGCGCCGAGACGGGTTCATCGGCCACCACGAACTCGGGGTCGACGCTCAGCGCCCGGGCGATGGCGATGCGCTGGCGCTGACCGCCGGAAAATTCATGCGCGAAACGATCGCCCCAGCCGTTATCGATGCCGACATCGTCCATCAATGCCTCGACCTTCGCCTCGACCCGGTCGCGAGACCAGTCGGGGTGATGGATACGAACCGGTTCCTCCAGCGCCTGTCGCACCGTCAGACGGGGATTGAGCGAGGCGTAAGGATTCTGGAAGATCATCTGCATGCGCCGCCGAAACGGCTGCCACTGCCTGGCATTCAGATGATCGATACGCCAGCCGTCGTAATGCACTTCACCGTCGCTGGGCGTCACCAAGCCCATGATCAGGCGTGCCAGCGTCGACTTGCCACAGCCCGATTCCCCCACCACGCAGAGCGCGTCGCCACGCTGGATATCGAGATCGACCCCGTTGACGGCATGAATTCGCTCTCGCCGCCAGCCACGCTGACGCCTGTCGAATCGCCACGGCAGGAGGCGTTCCGGATGCAGGGCGAAGCGCTTGCGCAGCCGCCGAACGCTGACCAGCGGCTCCGGCGTGTCGGCAGCGCGCCCCAGCGTCTGAAGTGTCTCGGGCTGGGTCATGTCGCGCGCTCCTCGGCCGGCCCGCGGGCGATCAACTCGGCGACCCAATGGCAGGCCACCTGGCACTCCCCGGAGCGAACGGGCTCGGGTACGTTTTCGATACAGTCCCGGCGCGGCAGTCCTTCGGGCGTGATGCGATAGGCGCAGCGGGGATGAAAGGCGCAACCGCTGGGCACCTCGGAGAGCGTCGGCATCGAACCGGGGATCTGATGCAGGCGCTGTCTCGGCAGTGTCATCTGCGGCAGGGCATTGATCAGGCCCTGAGTGTACGGGTGCTGCGCGTCGTTGATGATCTCGCGGGTCGGACCCTGCTCGACGATACGCCCGGCGTACATCACCAGCGTCCGTTGCGTCAGCTGGCCGATGACGCCCAGATCGTGGGAGATCACGATCAATCCGACGTCGTGTTCATCGCACAGCCGCTTGAGCAGGGTGATGATCTCGGCCTGAATCGTGACGTCGAGCGCCGTGGTGGGCTCGTCGGCGATGATGATATCCGGCTCCAGCAGCAACGCGATGGCAATGACCACGCGCTGACAGAGTCCGCCGGAAAGCTGATGCGGATACTGCTCGAGACGGCGTTCGGGTGACGACACCTGGACCTGACGCAGCTTGTCGATGGCGACGATCCTGGCCCGGCGAGTCGAGAGTCGTCGGTGCGCCTTGAGGCTTTCGATCATCTGCTGACCAATGGTCAATACCGGGTTGAGGGTGGTCAATGGGTCCTGGAATATCATCGCCAGGCGATTGCCGCGCAGTCGTCGGAACTGCCTTTCGGACAGCGAGGTCAACTCGCGCCCTTCGAAACGGACCGTGCCGGCCACGATACGTCCGGGGCGCGAGAGCAATTTCAGCAGGCTGAAAGCGAGCACCGACTTGCCGGCGCCGGACTCGCCGACGATGCCCAGCCGCTCGCCTCGCTGGAGCGAGAAGCTCAAGTCACGAACCGCGCGTATTTCCCCCCGCCGTAGCGGGAAGCGGACATCGAGATGTTCGACTTCCAGCAGTGCCATGGGATTGGCCCTCATAGTGGTCCTTCAGGCAGGCGCGGATTGAGCGTATCGCGCAGCCAGTCTCCCAGCAGATTGACGACCAGCACGAATACCACCAGGAACAACCCCGGCAGCAGCGTGATCCACCAGGAGCCGGACTGCAGGTAGTCGAACCCGGACTTGATCAGCGAGCCGAGCGACGGCTGGGTTTCCGGCATGCCCAGGCCCAGAAACGAGAGCGCCGCTTCGGCCATGATGGCGTTGGCGATCTGCACCGTGGAGATCACCAGAATCGGCGTCAGAGTATTGGGCAGAATGTGTCGCAACATGATGCGACGCCCCGAATACCCCAGCACGCGAGCGGCATCGACGTAATCCTTGTGCTTTTCCACCAGCACCTTGGCCCTGACGGTACGCGCGTACTGGGGCCATTCGCTCAAACCGATGACCAGAATCAGTATCACCACGCCGTAGTCGCCGTAGAACGCGCCACCAAACGCCGTCTTGACGACCGCCCCGATAATGATGGCCATCATCAGCGTCGAAAAAGACAGCTGGATATCGGCCAGACGCATCAGCAGGGTGTCGATGACACCGCCGCGATAGCCGGCAAGCAGTCCCAGCGCCGTGCCCAGTATCGCCTGGAGCATCACCGCGCCCAGGCCGATTGCGATCGATACCCGGGCACCGTAGAGGATGGTCGACAGCAGATCCCGGCCCTGGGCGTCGGTCCCCAGCGGGAAGCCGGGCTCGCTCCCCGCGAGCCAGAACGGCGGCAGTTCGGAGTCGAGCAGATCGATCTGGGCCAGGTCGTAGGGATTGCTCGGAGCGATCCAGGGCGCTGCCAGGATGCTTGCCATCATCAGCACGAACAGCGCCAGACAGAGCTGGGCCAGGCGGTCGCGGCGCAATCGATAGACGAAGTAGGAGTCGCCAAAGCGTCGCCAGCGCGTCTCAGTCCCGAGTCGGTTCTGCTTCATGCCGGCCTCCCGCTGATGGTGATGCGCGGGTTCAACACGCGATAGAGTAGATCGACGAGGGTATTGATGACCACGAAGATGGCGCCGATTACCATCAGGTAGGCGACGATCAGCGGCATGTCGGCGCGTTCGATCGCGTCGAGAAACATCAGGCCGGCGCCAGGCCATTGAAAGACGGTTTCCGTCAGCAGGGTGTAGGCCGCCAGCGTGCCGATCTGAACGCCGCCCAGGGTGATCACCGGTAGCAGCGTGTTTTTCAGCGCGTGTAGAAAGTAGATGCGTGACGGCCGGATGCCTCGCGCCCGGGCATATCGCACATAGTCGGATTCCAGCACCTCCAGCATTTCGGCGCGGATCAGACGCACGAACAGCGGCAGCATGACGAAGGCCAGCGACAGGGCGGGGAGCAGTAGATAGAGCCAACCTCGCCACGAGGCGAAGTTGGTGCTCCAGACACCCCAGACGTGTACCGGGCTGCCCCGTCCGTAGGCGGGCATTCCGCCTTGGGTGGAGAGCGCCTGATTCAGCCAGCTGCCCCAGCCGGTCCCCTCGGGAAATAACGTCACGTCAATACCGATCGAAAAGAGCTGAATCAGCACCATGGCCGTCAGGAACACGGGTACCGAAATGCCCACCACCGAGAGACCCATCAGCGTCCTCGATAGCCAGCTGCGCGGGCGAATCGCGCAGTAGACACCCATCGGTGCCGCCAGCAGCAGCGTGATCACGGCGCTGGTCGCGATCAGCTCGAGGGTCGCCGGCAGGTAGCGTGCGATCACCTCGAGCGCCGGCTCGTGAAAGAAGTAGGAGTTGCCGAAATCCAGGCGCAGGGCGTTACCCGCGAAGTGCAGATACTGCAGCCATAGCGGGTCGTTCAATCCCAGCGACTGACGCAGCGCCATGATATCGGCGTCCGTCGCGGCCTGCCCCAGCAGCTGGCGCACCGGATCGCCCAGGCTACTCTGCAGGGTGAAACCGATCACGCTGATGACGAACATCACCATCATCGCCTGGCACAGTCGTCGAATTAGAAACATGATCATCGGGGGTGAACGACCACGTCGCCCAGATAGGGCATGTTGATCACGTTCAGCACCGGCGCGATATCAACGCGATCCGACGCCGCCCAGGCAAGATTCTGCCAGTACAGGGGGATGAAGGGAGCGTCATCGTGAATCGACTGCTCGGCCTGCTTCAGCAGGCGCGCGCGAGCCTCCGGCTGCATGGTGAGGTTCGCTCGTTCGACCAGCGCATCGATCGCCGGATTGCAGTACTCGCTGGCGTTGTAGTGGCCGGCGCCGGTCTCAGGATCGGTGCAGAACGTGAGGTACTCGAAGAAATTGGCCGAATCGCCGGTATCCGAGTACCAGCCCATCATCATCATGTCCGCGGCGCGCTTGTCGTATTCGGCCCAGTACTGGTTCTTGGGCAACGTCTCGAATTCGACGGTGACGTTGATCTTGGCCAGCATGGCAGCCACCGCCAGCGCGACCTGCGCCGTCTGAGCGTCATTCACGTAACGGTTGTTGGGCGCCATCAGGGTGACCGTAAAGCCCTTGGCGTAGCCGGCTTCACGCATCAGTTCACGCGCCTTGCCAAGATTGTAACGCGGTTGCAGCGTCGCCACATGACCCGCATAGCCCTCGGGCGACATCTGTGCCGCCGGCGTCGCGAAGCCTTTCAGCAGGCGCTCGGCGATGGCCGTCTGATCGACGGCGTAAGTGAACGCGCGACGTACCCGACTATCCCGGAAAGCCGGAACCCGCCGTTCGTTGAGCTGCAGCATGGTGATACGGGTGCCGGGCATGGAGACCAGCTGGATCCCGTCGGCATGGCGAAGCCGCTGCATGGCATTGAAAGGCACCGGCGAGATGAAATCGACATCGCCGGCGCGCAGCGCAGCGACCCGGGTGGCATTCTCGGCGATCGGCGTCATTACTAGATGATCGACGTTGCCGGGCGACTCGGTATCCCAGTAGCCGGGAAAGCGTTCGAACTCGGTCCTGATCCCGGGATGGCGCTCCTCGATCTCGAACGGCCCGGTCCCGGACAGGTGATTCGAGGCAAACGAATTGCCGTTCTTGACGATTTCGGCCTTGTCGCGTCCGTCCGCCGAGGTGCCGGTATAGAACCGGCTATCCATCGGGAACAGATAAGTGGCGAGGTTGAGCAGCAGCGGGTAGGGCTTGCGCGTATGCAGATCGACGGTGAAATCGTCGATCGCTTCGGCCCGTTCTATCGGTTCGAATATTGCACGGAAGTCCGGGCTGCGCCTGAGACGTTGCAACGTCCATACGACATCCTTGGCCGTGAAAGCGTTACCACTATGAAATGTCACGCCGTGACGCAGGTGGAAGCGCATCGTGGTGTCGTCGATCCGTTCCCAGCCGGTCGCCAGGCGAGGTTCGAGTTCGAGATCGCGATCCCAGCGCACCAACGGATCGAAAGTCAGGTGCGACAGCTGGAGCATGCGAATGGAGAGCTGCTCGTGGATATCCAGCGATACCGGGGCGGTGTCGTAAGCCACTCTGAGCGTGATGTCTTGATCATCGTCGACGACGCCATTATCGGCCGGATTGTCGCCGGCCAGCGCCGAACACGACAAGGACAACCATAGACTCACGATCAGAGCGCAGACCCGCGTGCTGGCCGGGGCGCCGGATGAAAACAGGGTGAGACGCATTAAAAGTCCGCTGTGCAGGCCCGTTATCCCACTACCTTACTGATAGATGTCCGACGGGCCCAATCGAAATCGCGCAACGCGGCATTCAACCCGTGAATGACGAGCGTCCCGTCAGCCGATGATCGGCGTGCGCTGACAGGACGGGACGCGAAGGGGAGATCAGCTTTCGGCGGGGAACGTCGGCTGGATCCGGATGGCGCCCATCTCGTCGGCGCGCGATACCGTGCAGCCGAGGTCGTTGACGCGCCCATCGGTGAGGCCGTAGACCCAGCCGTGCACTGACAATGGCTGGTTGCGCTCCCAGGCGCGCTGAATGATCTTGGTACGACACAGGTTGGCCACCTGGAGACGAACGTTGTGTTCGCACATCCGATCGATCTGCTCTTCCAGGGGCAGTGACTCGAGGGTGGGGCGATGCTGCTGGTAGAGCTCGCTGATGCTGTTGAGCCAGTAGTCGACGATACCGTGTTCTCCCCCGGTGATCGCCGCCTTGACCCCGCCACAGCCGTAGTGTCCGACGACCATGATGTGCTTGACCTTGAGCACGTCGACGGCGAACTGGACGACCGACAGCGCGTTCATGTCGTTGTGGTAGATCAGGTTGGCGACATTGCGGTGAACGAACACTTCGCCGGGCGGCAGATCGACGATCTGATTGGCAGGCACGCGGCTGTCGGAGCAGCCGATCCAGAGATAGTCGGGATTCTGCTGCTGAGAAAGCTGCGCGAAGAAGTTCGGATCTCGCTGCTGAACCCCGTCGGCCCAGCGTCGATTCTGTTCGAGTAGCGTGTTGATATCGCTCATGGCAGCACCCTGAGATACGTGAATCGGCGGACGTCTTGTCGCGCCGGCAAAGCGATGATTCTAGGCTATCCGAGGGGATTTTCGAAGGCATGGCGAAGGCGTGCTGAAGGAGGGGCTCAACGGGCCCGATGGCATCGCCAACGCTAGCATCCTATCCCCAAAGCTTTTTTTATATCGCCCTCATAGGCACGGTCTTTTTCGACAGACGACCGAGGCTGGTATCATCGCGGCATTATGTTCCCAAGATCTTGATTCAAGGAGTTTCACCGTGGCGAATTACGATTACGATCTCTTCGTGATAGGAGCCGGTTCCGGCGGCGTGCGTGCCGCACGAACGGCCGCAGCGACGGGCGCCAGAGTCGCGGTTGCCGAGGACCGCTATCTCGGCGGTACCTGCGTCAACGTAGGCTGCGTGCCGAAGAAGCTGTACTCCTATGCGGCGCATTTCCATGACGCGTTCGAAGACAGCGCGGGGTTTGGCTGGACGATCCCGCAGGCACCGACGTTTGACTGGGCGACACTGCGCGACAACAAGATCGAGGAGATCAAGCGCCTCAACGGTATCTACAGCCGATTGCTGGATGGCGTCGGCGTCACGCTGATCAATGGTCGTGCCAAGGTTGTCGATGCCAACGCCGTCGAGATCAACGGCGATCGCGTCACCGCCGAGAAGATACTGGTGGCGGTGGGGGGCTGGCCCTGGACGCCCGAGTTCGAGGGCAGTGAACACACTATCAACTCCAACCAGGTATTCGATCTCGACAGCTTTCCCAAGCGCTTCCTGGTGCTGGGCGGTGGCTACATCGCCGTCGAGTTCGCCAGCATCTTCAACGGCCTCGGCGCGGACACGAGCCTGATCTACCGTGGGGAGCTGTTCCTGCGTGGTTTCGATCGGGAAGTGCGAGAGTTCACCCGCGACGAAATGGTCAAGAAAGGGGTCGACCTGCATTTCAAGACCAATATCGAGCGCATTCGCAAGGTAGAGAGCGGGCTCGAGGTGACGTTGACCAGCGGCGAGCAGTTCGAAGTTGACGCCGTACTCGCCGCCACCGGCCGTCGGCCCCACCTGGAAGGGCTGGGACTGGAGGCGCTGGGCGTCGAGCTCAACACCGATGGTACGCTCAAGGTCAACGAACGCTACGAATCCTCGGTGCCCTCGATCCTCGGCCTAGGTGACGTGACCGGCGGCCCCGAATTGACCCCGGTTGCGCTCGCCGAGGCAATGCACCTGGTCCAGCACCACTTCACCCAGAACGAGGGCGGCAAGACGCCAGCACCGCTCGACTATCAGAACATCGCGACGGCCGTGTTCTGTCACCCCAACATCGGCACCGTCGGCCTATCCGAAGAAGAGGCGCGGGAGCGTTTCGAGGCAGTGCGCATCTACAGCGCGGATTTCCGTCCGATGAAGCACACGCTATCCGGCAGTGACGAGCGTTGCCTGATGAAGCTGGTGGTCGATGACGAAAGCGATCGTGTCGTCGGCGCTCATATGGTGGGCGACGACGCAGGCGAGACCATTCAGGGAATCGCGATCGCCGTGCGAGCTCGGCTGACTAAGAGCGATTTCGATGCCACGGTGGGCATTCATCCCACCGCCGCGGAAGAGTTCGTTACCATGCGCAGCGTGACGCGACGCTGATCATTGCCGATCGCTGAACGTCAAAGTGGCCGCCCGGCAGGGCGGCTATCGCTTCGGTTCATCGCATTTCGTCAATCGGCAGGCTCCGGTCATGCAGCAACGGCGGCAGGTCGCCACAAGCCCACTCTCTTGGCGTCGCTGCTACATCGAAGCCCCGTACCTCATCGCTTCCCGGGATTTCCCCGACTACTTTTCCTCACGGCCCTTCGCTTGTCGTCTAGACTTCGGGTATCGAGGCAGTCGCAAGCCCGCCAGCATATAAATATTATTTATTGAATATGCGCGGCTAAATAACCTGTCGTTTGAAGGTTGGCTGACTCACTGTTATTCTGAATCCCAAATTCGCCATAGCGACGATGACGATGACCAACCCCAACCCGGCATTTACGCCCTCGGCAGATCTGGCAAGGCCTACCGTGGCCGATGCCGTCGTCGGCAAGCCTGACATGCCTCTCTTCATCCGCAAGCCCACCACGGAAGATGGCTGGGGTATCTACGAGCTGGTCAAGGCGTGCCCACCGCTCGATGTCAATTCCGGCTACGCCTATCTGCTACTGGCAACGCAGTTCCGCGACAGTTGCGCTGTCGCGACCACCGAAGACGGCGAAATCGTCGGCTTCGTCTCGGGTTACGTCAAGGCTGCAGCTCCCGACATCTACTTTCTATGGCAGGTGGCCGTGGGAGAAAAGGCTCGCGGTACCGGCCTGGCACGTCGTCTGGTAGAAGCCGTGCTGACGCGATCGGAGCTGTCGGGATTGAATCACCTGGAAACCACCATCACACCTGACAACCAGGCCTCGTGGGGGCTGTTTCGTCGGTTGGCCGATCGGTGGCAGGCGCCGCTCATCAGTCGCGAATATTTCTCTACCGATCAGCTGGGGGGCGAACACGATCCGGAGAATCTCGTCCGCATCGGCCCGTTCGATCCGCAGCGCATCCAGGGCTGACGGATCTAACGCCGCGCGCCGTTTTCTCGCTCGGCTTTTCCGCCTGATCGTTTACGCATTCACTGCGACTGTCCCAAGTCAATCACTCCACTATCGATATCCATCCACTGAGGAGGTTGTATGCAGACCCAGATTTTCGAACGCATGGAATCAGAAGTCCGGACCTATTCCCGCTCGTTTCCGGTCGTCTTCGGCAAGGCCCAGGGTGCCCGGCTGACCGACGAGGACGGCCGCGAATACATCGACTTTCTCGCCGGCGCCGGCACGCTCAACTACGGCCACAACCATCCCAAGCTGCAGGAAGCGCTGGTCGAGTACATTACCTCCAATGGCATCGTTCATGGCCTGGACATGTGGTCGACGGCCAAGCGCGACTATCTCGAGGCGCTGGAAGAATTGATCTTCAAGCCGCGTGGACTGGACTACAAGGTTCATCTGCCCGGCCCGACCGGCACCAACGCCACCGAAGCGGCCATTCGCCTGGCCCGGGTCGCCAAGGGACGCCACAACATCGTCACTTTCACCAACGGTTTCCATGGCGTGACCATGGGCGCGCTGGCGACGACCGGTAACCGCAAGTTCCGCGAAGCCACCGGGGGCATTCCCACCCAGGGGGCCAGCTTCCTGCCGTTCGACGGCTACCTCGGCGAAGGCGTCGACACGCTCGACTATTTCGAGAAGCTGCTGGGCGACAAATCCGGCGGTCTCGATGTGCCGGCCGGTGTGATCGTCGAGACGGTGCAGGGCGAGGGCGGTATCAACCCCGCCGGGCTGGATTGGCTCAAGCGGCTCGAAGGCATCTGCCGCGCGCACGACATCCTGCTGATCGTCGATGACATTCAGGCGGGCTGCGGTCGTACCGGTAAGTTCTTCAGCTTCGAGCACGCCAATATCGTGCCCGACATCGTGACCAACTCGAAATCGCTGTCCGCCTATGGCCTGCCGTTCGCCCACGTGCTGATGCGCCCCGAGCTGGACAAATGGAAGCCGGGCCAATACAACGGCACCTTCCGCGGCTTCAACATGGCCTTCGTGACGGCTACTGCCGCGCTCAAGCATTTCTGGAGCGACGACCAGTTCGAGCTCGAGGTGCAGCGCAAGGGCCGCATCGTCCAGGAGCGCTTTGCCAGAATTGCCGCTTCGCTGACCGAGATGGGCTATCCGGCAAGCGAGCGCGGCCGCGGGCTGATGCGTGGCATCGACGTTCGCGACGGCGAGGTGGCGGACAAGATTACCGCCAAGGCCTTCGAGAACGGCTTGATCATCGAAACTGCCGGTCAGGGCGGTCAGGTCATCAAGTGCCTCTGCCCGCTGGTGATCAGCGATGAAGACCTGCTCGAAGGTCTGGACATTCTGGAGCGCAGCACTCGGGAAGCTCTAGCTTAAACGCGACACTGACCCGGAAAAGCGGCCCTCAGGGGCTGCTTTTCATTCCCTGCATCACTTACCAGGAGTTATGATCGATGATCGTACGTAATCTTCAAGAGTGCATGAAAACCGACCGTTTCGTGGAAGCCGAGAACGGCAACTGGGACAGCACCCGCTTGATGCTGGCCGAGGATAACTGTGGCTTTTCGTTCAACATCACCCGAATTCATCCGGGCACAGAAACCCACATTCACTACAAGAATCACATCGAAGCGGTATTCTGCTACGAGGGTGAAGGGGAAGTGGAAACCATCGCCGATGGCAAGATTCATACCATCAAGGCAGGCGACATGTACCTTCTGGACCAGCACGACGAGCATTGGCTGCGCGGCAAGGAGAAGGGCATGACCGTCGCCTGCGTCTTCAGCCCGGCATTGACCGGTCGCGAAATCCATCGTGAAGACGGCTCCTACGCGCCGGCGGACGACTGATTCGACCCGTGTGAAGTGCCAGCGTCAACGGGGCGCTACCAGCCTATGACGCTGGCAAAAAAAAGACCGCCAACGGCGGTCTTTTTTCGTTTCGAGGCGTCGTTCAACCCAACGCTAGCGACACCAGCGGCTCTGCCATCGGTAGACGGCTGTCCACGGACATCATCACGCTCAACGCCGTCACCACCATGATCGAGATGCCGAAGACCTTGCGGGCCCAGGCTTCGTTATTGGTGGTCCGGAAGCCTCTGAGCGTAATACTGAGCCAGTAACCGCCGACGGCAACGGCAACGATGGCGTAAGCCCATCCCGTATAGCCGGCGACCGACAGCATGACCGAGGCGATCACGAACAGCACCGTGTAGATCACGATATGTCGCTTCGCGACGGCGATGCCGCATTTCACCGGAAGCACCGGTATCGATGCCGAGGCGTAGTCGTCGAACCGGAAAATGGCGATGGCGTAGGAGTGGGGCATCTGCCACATGCTGAAGATGATCAGCAACAGCAGGGCACCCAGATCGAACGTCCCCGTTACCGCACAGTAGCCGATGACCGGCGGCGATGCCCCGGACAGACTGCCGATCAGCGTGCTGTAGACCGAATTCCGTTTGAGATAGAGGCTGTAGGCACCGACATAGATGGCGAAACCGAATGCCGCGAATCCTGTGGCCATGGGCGTGGTCATCCACGCCAGCAGACCGAAGCCGACAACGCCCATCAGACAGCCCAGCAGCAGGGCGATCGGAATCGAAATCTCGCCGGTCACCATGGCACGAGACTGGGTACGTGCCATGTGGCCATCGATATCGCGGTCGATCACGTTATTGAAAACGCAGCCGGACGCGACGACCAACGACGTGCCGAGTACCGTTGCCAGGAACAACCACAGATCGAAACGGCCACCGGCGGCCAGAAAATAGCCGCCGATGACTGTCACGAGATTGCCGAAGATGATGCCGGGCTTGGTCAGCGCCAAATAGGGCTTCAAGGCCATTTGCAGGTTAGCCCAGCATCATGTTGATGTGGATGTTGTGCATGATCCACAGAGAACCGCCAACGATCAGCGTCAGGATACCGATAGTAAAGATGAAGGAAATCACGTTCCAGCCGCCTTCGGACTTGGTATTCAAGTGCATGAAGAGAATCAGCTGCACGAGCACCTGAATGATGGCGGTAACGACGACCGTGATCATCATTGCCGGGATGCCGAAGCTGCCGGTCATGACGACGCCGAATGAAATCAGCGTCAACACGATCGAAAGCACGAGCCCGATGATGTAGGACTTGTAGCTGCCGTGACTGGCGCCGTCGTGCGAGGTGTGAATATCGCTCATGTCACATGGCTCCTATCAGGTAGACGAAGGAGAAGACGCAGATCCAGACGATGTCCAGGAAGTGCCAGAAGAGACTGAGGCACAGCATCCGCGGCATGGTCACGCTGTCGAGTCCGCGCTTGGAGATCTGGAAGAACATGATCGCGATCCAGATCAGACCGAATGTCACGTGCAGGCCGTGCGTCCCGACCAGGGTAAAGAATGCTGACAGGAACGCGCTGCGGTCCGGACCGGCACCTTCGGCGATCAGATGATGGAATTCGTAGATTTCCATCGAGATGAAGCCGGCGCCCAGCAGAAACGTCACTGCCAGCCATTTCAGAACCGCGCCGCGGTCACCCGCATTCTGCGCCAGTACCGCCAGGCCGAAGGTGAAACTACTGATCAACAGCAGGAAGGTCTCGACCAGCACGAAGGGCAGTTCGAAGATCTCCTGGGAGGTCGGGCCGCCGGCGGTCGCCGTGGCCAGCACGCCGAAGGTCGCGAACAGCGAGCCGAAAATCACCAGGTCGCTCATCAGGTAGATCCAGAACCCGAAGACCTTCATTGCGCCTGCGTCGTGGTGCTCATGCCCGTCGTGGGCATGAGCGTCATGTTGCTTGATTGTGTCGGTTGCCATGATTAAGCCTGCATCTCCAACCGTTTGTGGTATTCACGCTCGGTCCTTTCGACCTCGGCAGCGCTGACGTGGTAGTCGGTATCGTTATTGAAGATACGGAACATGAACGTCACGAACATGCCAATGGCGCCAACGCCTACCAGCCACCAGATGTGCCAGATCAACGCGAAACCGAAGAACAGGGCGAACAGCGACATGATCGGACCTTCGGCCGTGTTCTTGGGCATGTGAATGTCCTCGAACTTGGTCGCCAGCTCGCGCTTAAAGCCACCCGGCTGCTGCTTCATCTCCCAGTAGCTGTCGATGGACGCGACATCGGGCAGGTAAGCGAAGTTGTAGTTCGGGGGCGGAGAGGAGGTGGACCACTCCAGCGTACGCCCATCCCACGGATCGCCGGTCAGATCACGGTTCTTCTCGCGATCGCGAATACTGACGACGAGCTGGATCACGATGCAGGCAATGCCGCAGGCGATGATCACCGCGCCAAACCAGGCCACGATCATCAGCGGCTGCCACTCGGTCTGTTCATAGGACTGCATCCGGCGCATAGCACCGAAGAAGCTCAGCGCATACAGCGGCATGAACGCGACGTAGAAGCCGATCAGCCAGCACCAGAAGGAGCGCTTGCCCCATTTTTCACTCAGCGTGAAGCCGAAGGCTTTCGGGAACCAGTACGTGAAGCCGGCCATCATCCCGAACACCACGCCGCCGATGATGACGTTATGGAAGTGAGCGATGACGAACAGACTGTTGTGCAGCACGAAGTTGGCACCCGGTACAGCCAGCATGACACCGGTCATACCGCCCAGAGTAAAGGTGATGATGAAACCGATCGTCCAGAGTACCGGGGTCGTGAACTGGATGCGCCCGCGATACATGGTGAACAGCCAGTTGAATATCTTCA
The DNA here is from genome assembly GCF_003206695.1 of Salinicola halophyticus. Lineage (GTDB taxonomy): Bacteria > Pseudomonadota > Gammaproteobacteria > Pseudomonadales > Halomonadaceae > Salinicola > Salinicola halophyticus. Next base: position 346,922 of record NZ_PZJN01000003.1, read on the forward strand.
CCCCGGTCGGAATCGCGATGATCATCGTCATGATGCCGAAGAAGGCATTGACGTTGGCTCCCGCACCCATGGTGAAGAAGTGGTGCAGCCATACGATGAACGACAATACGGTGATCGCCGCCGTGGCCCAGACCATGGTCTTGTAGCCGAACAGACGCTTCTTGGTAAAGGTCGCGATGACCTCGGAGAAGACACCAAACGCTGGCAAGATCAAGATATAGACTTCCGGGTGGCCCCAGGCCCAGATGAGGTTGACGTACATCATCTGGCTGCCGCCCATATCATTGGTGAAGAAGTGCATGCCCAGATAGCGATCCAGAGTCAGCAGGGCGATGGTCACGGTCAGGATCGGGAACGACAGAATGATCAGCACGTTGGTGCAGAGCGCGGTCCAGGTGAAGATCGGCATGCGGAACAGGGACATGCCCTTGGTGCGCATTTTCAGGATGGTGACGAAGAAGTTGATCCCCGTCAGCGTGGTCCCGATACCCGAGAGCTGCAATGCCCATATCCAGTAATCGACGCCGACATCCGGACTGTATTGCAATTCCGATAATGGCGCATAGGCCAGCCAGCCGGTCTTGGCGAACTCACCGATGACCAGCGACATGTTCACCAGAATCATGCCCACCGCGAACAGCCAGAAACTCAGGTTGTTCATGAACGGGAAGGCCACGTCACGGGCGCCGATCTGCAGCGGCACGACCAGGTTCATCAGACCGATGACCATGGGCATGGCGACGAAGAAGATCATGATGACACCGTGAGCGGTGAAGATCTGATCGAAGTGGTGGGGCGGCAAGTATCCTTCGGCGCCACCAGCGGCCAGAGCCTGCTGAGTCCGCATCATGATCGCGTCGGCGAAACCGCGGACGAGCATGACCAGGGCAACGAGAAAATACATTACACCGATCTTCTTGTGATCGATGGACGTCACCCAATCGGTCCAGAGATAGCCCCACTTGCCGTAGTAGGTAATCAAACCGACGACCAGCGCACCAATGATGCCGATGGCCGCCGCGGTGACCATGATGATCGGCTCATGGAAGGGAATCGAATCTAAACTGAGTTTTCCAAACATGACGTTACTCCGCTGCCTGCGCACTCATGGGCATTGAAGACTCCCGTGCTTCGTTGTGCTCGCCATGGTTGTCCGTACCCCCATGACCCGCTTTGTAACTTTTGATCAGATCGCCGTAGAAATCCGGCGAGACCTGCGAAAAGTATTCTACTGGATTGGCAATCGAGGGCTTGGCGATCTGGTCATAGTTCTCCGGGAACATCATGCTCTTGGGAGACTGTTTGACCTTGTCGACCCACGCCTGGTAGTCCGATTCCGTCGCCACATTGGTGTCGAACAGCATTTCGGAGAAACCTTCACCGCTGTAATGCGTCGAACGACCACGGAAGGAGCCTGTTTCATTGCCTTCCAGATACACGTCGTTGTCCATTCCGGCCATGGCATAGATCTGGCTGCCCAGGGTGGGAACCATGAACGAATTCATGACGGTGCCCGAGGTCACGCGGAAATGAATCGGCGTATCTACCGGAATGGTCAGCTCATTGACCGTCGCGATGCCTTCGTCGGGATAGATGAACAGCCATTTCCAGTCGAGCGAAATCGCATCGATGGTCATGGTTTCGTCTTCACTGGCGATCGGCTTGTGCGGGTCGTAAGAGTGCGACGTCTGCCATGTCAGGATGGCAAGGAAAAAGATGATGACGCACGGAATGGCCCACACGAATATCTCGATGATGTTCGAATGTTCCCAGTTCGGCGTGTACTTGGCCGCAAGGTTGGTCCCGCGATATTTCCACGCAAACAGAATGGTCATCACGATGACCGGAATGACCACGATCAACATCAAGCCAAAGGCCGTAATGATCAGCGATTTAAGACCCTGGCCGACCTGGCCGGTCGGGTCCATCAAGGCGGATCCACAACCACTCAACAACAATGGCGCGGTTAACCACGTCATCACACTCAAATACTTGAGGGAGTTCCTTTTTCTCATCTCACGACCCCAGTGGAGGAAAGCTTTTCGGCCCTGCAACAATCGGTTAGCGGCCTGCATCATACGCTGCTAGCCAGGGCTGACAACTCTGACAAGACGCGCAGTGGCGCACCGAGCATCGGACGTCGCCAACGAAGTAGGGATTTCGCGGTCGGTAGTGTACCGAAAAATTGGCTTATCATCAGACGATGACGCCAAACTCATCATCAATGTGGCGATATGTCGCAGACCGTCGCGGTCTGATCGCCGTCATTTCAGCTTAAGCGTAGCGCAACTCCGTGGTGATGTACGCATGAGAGATGTACGGATTCCGGCCGCGCGTAGATGCACGAATCCTCGACGGTGAGAAACCGGTTGCTGAAAATCCTGGAGCGGACGTGTCCGGTGCTGCTCCCAGGTGCCAGGCCTTACTTCGCATAATATATATTATGTTAAATACATTATGTTGGGCGTGAATCTGCTCGGGATACTCCACCAACTTGTTACGCCTCTCTCGTTCACTCGCTCAAACCCTGGCGGCGTTCGGTGGCTCCCGTCGACGCTAGCGCGTAGAATATGCCGCTCTCGATACTTGCCCGGGAATATCGATGCACGATTCGGATGTACTCCTCAAGCAGGCAGACCAACAGTGTCAGGAACGCGGCGTTCGATTCACGCCGATTCGCCGACGCGTGCTGGAAATGATCTCCGGAACGCCCGGCGGCCTCAAAGCCTACGATCTGCTCGATCGCCTTTCGGACGAACATGCCGCGGCCAGACCGCCGACGGTCTACCGCGCCCTGGATTTTTTGATCGAGCAAGGCCTGGTTCATCGCATCGAATCGCTCAACGCCTATATCGCCTGTCCATGCCCCGAGCATGTGCATCGATTTCAGCTGCTGATCTGTCGTCACTGCGGCCGCGTCGAAGAGCTGCATCAGGAAGCCGTGGGAGAAATGCTATCCCGCACGGCCCGCGAACGCGGATTCACGATCCAGCGTCAGACCATCGAGCTGCTGGGTGCCTGTGATGCCTGTCTCGAGAAAGCCTGATCGCGCGGCGATCGAACACGCCTAACGGAAAACCTCATGCCCGGACTTTTTCACGATCTCGAACGCTCGACATCTGGCGCTCAGGTAGCGACGGATGACTTGCTGTCGGCCGCTAAGTGGAACGATGACGGCCTGATTCCCGCCATTGCACAGCAGCATGATAGCGGCGAAGTGTTGATGATGGCCTGGATGAACCGTGCGGCCTTGGAGGAAACGCTGAGTACGGGACGAGTGTGCTACTGGTCCCGTTCGCGGCAGGCCTTCTGGCGCAAAGGGGAAACCTCGGGTCAGCAGCAACAGTTGATCGAGGCGCGGTTCGACTGCGACGGCGACACCGTATTGCTCAAGGTCGATCAGTCCGGACCGGCCTGCCATACCGGTCGCCGCAGCTGCTTTTATCTCAGGCTGACACCTACCGTTGCCGAGATCGACCGGGAGCCGCTGATTTCCCCCGATCAGCTCTACGCCGGGAAGCGCTGAGGCCCGCCGTGATCGCCAAGCTCGCCACCTGGCTGCTAACCGCGCTGATCCAGGTCTACCGCTACGGAATCAGCCCCCTGCTCGGCCCGCGCTGTCGCTTCTGGCCCACCTGCTCCAGTTATGCGCTGGAAGCCATCCGTCTACATGGGCCATGGCGTGGTGGCTGGCTGGCGATTCGCCGGCTGTCGAAATGCCACCCGTTTCATGCCGGCGGTGTCGATCCCGTTCCCGAACCCGGCGGCTGTCATTGCCAGTCCGACAACGGCATTGATGACGACGCGGACAACGCTGGCGACGATCATGACGCACCCGATCGGCGCCAATGAGGGTTGGCCACGATCGCGATCAGTGAAGTTTCTGTTCGGTTCGCGCTTCACGCGCGATGGCATAGATTCGCTCGATCATGGCATGCAAGCCATTGCTGCGGGTTGGGGACAGATGCTTGTCGAGTCCCAGCTCGGTGAGAAATTCGGGCTCGCCGTCGAGAATTTCCTGCGGCTCACGATCATCGTAGAGTCGCATCAGAATGGCGATCAGACCGCTGACGATGGCGGCATCGGAAGTCGCCCGGAAGTGCAGCCGCCCCGCCTCTTGCGTGGATCGTAGCCAGACATTGGATTGGCAGCCTTCAATCTTGTAAGCCACGATCTTGTCTCCCTCCGGGTATTCCGGGAGTTGGCGGCCCATATCGATGATGTACTGGTACCGATCCATCCAGTTGTCGAACATCGAAAACTCGTCCTGCAATTCGGCCTGGGCCTCGCGGATACTCATAGCGCCTCCTGTGATGAATGTCGTCATTATAGGGCTTTGACGATCGAATCCCCAGAGATGCGCCCTCTCCCATTACATAGTCTTTTTACGTATACAGTTTACGTAAATCGCCTATGCTATCTCTCAGGAGCCATCAGAAGCTCCGGCATCATCAGCAACGCAAGGGAAATCGACATGGCACGTAATGGTATTCGTTACGACGACGTCTGCCGCGCCATCGACACGCTGCAGCAGCGTGGCGAAACGGTCAGCGTCCAGAAAATCCGTGAGCTTCTCGGTACGGGCAGCTACACCACGATCAGCGATCACCTTCGAGAATGGCGTCTCCGCCAGAGCGGCGGCTCGGTGCAGTCCATTCCGCGCAACCTCGAGCGTCCCGAAGGTCTCGACACCTGGGTGGCGGATATCTGGGACAAGGCACAGCAGGCGGCCTACGAAAAACTGGCGATCTATCGGCAGGAGGCGGACGACCAGATCCGTGAAGCCGACGAAATCGGCCAGCAGGCTCAACGCCAGAGTGAAAACGCCGAGCAGCGGCTACAGGCGCTCAATGACCATATGCTGCGCGTTCAGGAACGCCTCGAGAGCAAGACCACCGAAGCTGCCCATCTCCAGGCCGAGCTGCAGTCGTTGCACTCTACCCAAAGTCAGCAGCAAAAGCGGATTCTTCAGCTCGAGCAGACCTGCCAGCGCCACCAGTCCAGCCTGGAACAGGCGGAAAAGCAGCATCGTGACGCGATCGCCAAGCAGCATCAGGCCAACCAGGCCAAGCTCGCCCAGGAAGAAAAGCGTCATGAGTCCGCCGAGGCTCGCCTCATGGGCTTGCTGGAGGATGCACGGCAGGAGCGCCTGAAGCAGGAAAAACAGTACGAGCAACGTCTGGCGTCACTCGATCAGCGCTGCGAACGCTTGCAGCACGACCTCTCCGAACAGCGCCGCCAGTATGGGCAGCTGCAGGAATCCCTGCGCGCCGACAAGGTGCACATGGAGCAGGCCGAGAGCGAAAAACGCGTCAGCGACGATCGGGTCAAATCCATCCAGCAGGAGCGCCAGCGCCTCGAGAGCGAGCTCAAGAACCTACGCGCGGCCAACCGAGAACTCCACGATCGACTGTCTCGCGCCGCTCTGCCGCCCACGGCGAGTTGAGGCGAGGCCCTTTTCCAGACGGCGTCGGCCAGTGGTCGTCGGTCAGTGAGTGTCGGGTGGCAACAGCCCCGCTTCCTCGTAATAGCGTCGCGCTCCCGGGTGAAGGGGCGCGGTCAAGCCATTGTCGATCATGCCTCTCGGCGTCAATCTTGCCAATGAAGGGTGCGAGCGACGAAAGCCATCCAGGTGCTCGAACACGCTCTTGACCAGCTGATAGACGCTCTCTTCACTCACATCCGCCCGCGTCATCAGCGTCGCCCTGACGCCGAAAGTGGTCGTGTCGTCCGGCGTATTGGCGTAGGTACCGCCGGGGATCACGGTAACGCTGTAGTAAGGCGTTTCGGCAATCAGTCTGGCGACGTCCGACCCCGATACCTGGACCAGATGTGCGCCGCAACGTCGCGTCGCGTTGTCGATCGCTCTCGAGGGATGACCGACGACGTAGAAAAACGCATCCAGCTTGCCGCTGCACATCACCCGGGTCATGTCTTCCGGCTTCAGCTCGCTAGCCAGTGTAAAGACGCTTTCCGTCTCACCCTTGACCTTCAGCAAAGCATCCAGCGTGGCACGATGGCCGGACCCGGGGTTGCCGACGTTGACTCGCTTGCCCATCAGGTCATCGAACCGGCGGATCCCGGGCGACGTGGCGACGACCGTGAAAGCCTCTGCGTGCAATGAGAAAAGCGCTCTCAGCTCGGGGCTGGGGCCGCTGTCGTAGAACTCTGCGGTGCCCTGCAGCGCGGCGTACTGGATGTCCGACTGGACAATGCCGAAATCGAAGTCACGGGTCCGTACGCCGTTGGCGTTGTAGAGCGAGCCCCCGGTCGACAGTGCCTCACAGTCCGAACCGGTGGACTGCTGATAGAGATGACAGATGGCTTGGCCGACGGTCAGATAGACGCCGGAAGCGTCGCCGGTGCCGATCACGATCGGCGCGCCAGCCCAGCTAGCACTTCCCCAGCACATCAACAGGCATGCCACGAAATAACGGCCCGCCCGCCCTGTTGTCGTCGAACGCATCCGCATCTCTCCGCAACGATACCCTGCCGAGCTGGAACGCCCGGCGCTAATTCAGCGTATCGGCCGCGGCAGCCAAAGCTGAATGCAGCCGCGAGACTGACACATGACTGGCGAGGCCATGACGCGACCGGTAAGCAGTCGCGCCCGTGGCGCGTGAGATGGTCGAGCGGACGCGGCGGCTGATCAGAGGCACGCGTTGGTTGCTCAATAGTACGCGTTGGTAGTGTCGGTGTGATCGGTCACGTCGCGAATGCCGGCCAGCTCGGGAATCCGTTCCATCAATGTCTTCTCGACCCCTTCCTTCAGCGTCAGATCGACGGCCGCACAGCCCTGGCAACCACCGCCGAACTGCAGCACGGCAATCTGCTCCTCGGTCAGCTGGATCAGCCTGATCTCGCCGCCATGCGACGCCAACCCCGGATTGATCTCGCTGTAGAGGATGTAGTTGACCTGGTCTTCCAGCGGGCTGTCGGCATTGACCTTCGGCATCTTGGCGTTAGGCGCCTTGATGGTCAGCTGGCCGCCCATGCGATCCGGGTTGAAATCGACAACGGCCTCTTCCAGGAACGGCACGCTGTTCTTGTCGAGATAGACGCTGAATCTTTCCAGCTCGAGTCGTTCGTCGGTCGGCTCTTCTTCTCCCGGACGGCAATAGGCAAGACAGGTCTCGGCGTACGGCGTACCGGGCTGGGTGATGAAGACCCGCACGGCGATATCGTCGACACCCTGCTTGGCCAGTAGATCGGCCAGATATTCCTGGCCGCTTTCGGTGATCTGAATCGGTTGGCTCATGGGACTGCGAACTCTGCTTGAGATGTACCATTATGGTAGGAAAAAGCGGGCATCAAAACAATCCCGAGTGATTTAGTCAGGCTTATTGATGCCGGCCGCGGTCTATCGCCCGAGTCCCGCCACCCGTGCCTTTCTGATACCATGCGGCCCCTCGGCGTCTCGGACGGGACGCGATCCGTTCCCCTGCTGCTGGAGAGTCGTCGCCATGACTGCCATTATCCCCGCTTCTTCGCCGGATTCGTCTAGTCAGACGCTGACCAAGACGCTGGGCGAGCGCATCGTGATTCTCGATGGCGGCATGGGGACGATGCTGCAGGATCATCGCCTCGAGGAAGCGGACTTCCGCGGTCAGCGCTTCGCCGACTGGCCCAGTGAGCTCAAGGGCAACAACGACCTGTTGACGCTGACGCGACCGGATATCGTCGAATCGATCCATCGCGCCTATCTCGAGGCCGGTGCCGACATCGTCGAAACCAACACCTTCAACAGCACCCGGCTCTCCCAGTCCGACTACGGCATGGAGTCGCTGACCGTCGAGCTCAACCGTGAGGCGGCACGGCTGGCGCGCGAGGTCTGCGACGCTGTCGCCGAGGAGACCGGCGTGCCGCGCTATGTCGCCGGCGTATTGGGCCCGACCTCGCGCACCGCGTCGCTGTCGCCGGACGTCAACGACCCCGCCCGCCGCAACGTCACGTTCGACCAACTGCGCGACAACTATATCGAGGCCGCCACGGCGCTGATCGACGGCGGCGCCGATCTGATCCTGATCGAGACGATCTTCGACACGCTCAACGCCAAGGCGGCCATCTACGCCCTTGAGGCGCTGTTCGAGTCACGCGGCGAGCGCTTGCCGGTGATGATCTCCGGCACCATCACCGACGCCTCCGGACGCACGCTGTCCGGCCAGACCACCGAAGCATTCTGGAACGCCGTGCGTCACGCCCAGCCGCTCTCGGTGGGCCTCAACTGTGCGCTGGGTGCCGAAGAACTCAGACCCTACCTGCAGGAACTTGCCGCCAAGGCCGACACTTTCGTGTCCGCCCACCCCAATGCGGGCTTGCCCAACGAATTCGGTGAATACGACCAGACCGCGGAAGAGATGGCGGCGATCGTGGGTGAATTCGCCCAGAGCGGCCTGATCAACGTCATCGGTGGCTGCTGCGGTACCACGCCGGAGCACATTGCAGCCGTCAAGCGCGCTGTCGAGGGCGTGGCGCCGCGAGCCATCCCCGAGCGCCCCGCCGCCTGCCGACTCTCCGGTCTCGAGCCGTTCAACATCGAAGCGGACTCGCTGTTCGTCAATGTCGGCGAGCGCACCAACGTGACCGGCTCGGCGCGCTTCAAGCGCCTGATTCAGGAAGAGGACTACACTACCGCCCTGGAAGTGGCGCTGGAACAGGTCGAGAACGGCGCCCAGGTGATCGACATCAACATGGATGAAGGCATGCTGGAGTCCGAGGAAGCGATGGTGCGCTTCCTCAACCTGATCGCCGGCGAACCCGATATCGCCCGCGTACCGATCATGGTCGACTCCTCGAAATGGTCGATCATCGAGGCCGGCCTCAAGTGCATCCAGGGCAAGGCGATCGTCAACTCGATCTCGCTGAAGGAAGGCGAAGCGTCGTTTCGCCATCAGGCCAACGAGTGCCGACGTCACGGTGCCGCCATCGTGGTGATGGCGTTCGACGAGCAGGGTCAGGCCGATACCTTCGAGCGCAAGACCGAAATCTGCCAGCGCGCCTATCGGCTGCTGGTCGACGATATCGGTTTCCCCGCCGAAGACATCATCTTCGATCCCAATATCTTCGCCATCGCCACCGGGATCGAGGAACACAACAACTACGCCGTCGATTTCATCGAGGCGACGCAGTGGATTCACGAGAATTTGCCCCACGCGATGATCTCCGGCGGCGTTTCCAACGTGTCGTTCTCGTTTCGTGGCAACAACGCCGTGCGCGAAGCGATCCACTCGGTGTTCCTCTACCACGCCATCAAGGCCGGCATGTCGATGGGCATCGTCAACGCCGGCCAGCTGGCCGTCTACGATGATCTGCCGAGCAAGCTGCGCGAAGCCGTCGAGGACGTGGTGCTCAATCGCCGTGACGATGGCACCGAACGACTGCTGGAGGTCGCCGAACAGTATCGAGGCGACGGCGGAGGCACCGCCAGGAAAGAAGACCTGGAATGGCGCAGCTGGAAAGTCAACAAGCGGATCGAACACGCCCTGGTCAAGGGCATCACCGCTTACATCGAGGCGGACGCGGAAGAAGCCAGAGCCGCGGCCGAACGCCCGATCGAGGTGATCGAAGGCCCGCTGATGGATGGCATGAACGTGGTCGGCGACCTGTTCGGCGCCGGCAAGATGTTCCTGCCCCAGGTGGTCAAATCGGCGCGGGTCATGAAGCAGGCAGTTGCCTATCTGATTCCCTACATCGAAGCGGAAAAGTCCGGCGAGGTGCAGTCCAAGGGCAAGATCATCATGGCGACCGTCAAGGGTGACGTTCATGACATCGGCAAGAACATCGTCGGCGTGGTACTGCAGTGCAACAACTACGACGTGGTCGATCTCGGGGTGATGGTGCCCGCCGAGAAGATCCTCAAGACTGCCCGCGAGGAGAACGCCGACATCATCGGCCTATCCGGTCTGATCACGCCGTCGCTCGACGAGATGGTCCACATCGCCAAGGAGATGAAGCGCCAGGGTTTCCAGCTGCCGCTGCTGATCGGCGGCGCCACCACCTCGAAAGCCCACACGGCAGTCAAGATCGCGCCGCAGTATGACGAGCCGGTAATCTACGTCAGCGACGCCTCTCGCGCCGTGGGCGTTGCCAGCCGCCTGCTCTCGCCGGCGCAGAAGCCGGGCTACTTTGCCGATATCCAACACGAATACGATCAGGTCCGCGAGCGCAACGCCAAGCGTCGTCCCAAGGCCTCGGACATCGGTTACGCCGCTGCCAGAGAGCGACGCTTCAAGATCGACTGGGAGCACTTCGAGCCGGTCAAGCCGATCCAGCCCGGGCTCACGGTGTTCGACGACTACGACCTCGAGGAACTGGTCGAAGTCATCGACTGGACGCCGTTCTTCATGACCTGGCAGCTGTCGGGCAAGTATCCCCGAATTCTCGAAGACGAGGTGGTCGGCGAAGCCGCTCGCAACCTGTTCCGCGATGCCCAGGTCATGCTGCGCAAGCTGATCGACGAGCGTCACATCCAGGCCCGTGGCGTGATCGGTCTGTGGCCTGCCAACAGCGTCGACGACGACGTGATCGAGGTCTATGCCGACGAGAGCCGCGAGACCGTGATCGAGCGCCTTCATCACATTCGCCAGCAGAGCACCAAGGGCCGCGACGGCATCTGCCACAGCCTGGCCGACTTCATCGCACCGCGCTATCGAGAGAACGGAGAACCCAGCGACAAGCTCGACTGGATCGGCGGATTCGCGGTGACCTCCGGCCACGGCGCCGACGAACTGGCCAAGCGTTACGAAGCGGCCGGCGACGACTACAACGCGATTCTGGTGCAGGCGCTGTCGGACCGTCTGGCGGAAGCGTTTGCCGAGCGGCTGCACGCGCGCGTGCGCAAGGAGTTCTGGGGCTACGTGCCGGAGGAAACACTGGACAATGACGCCCTGATCGCCGAGAAATATCAGGGTATCCGCCCTGCGCCCGGCTATCCGGCATGCCCGGATCACACCGAAAAGGCCACCCTGTTCCGTCTCCTTGCCGCCACCGAAAACACCGGCATCACGCTGACCGAAAGTTTTGCCATGTGGCCGGCGGCGGCGGTTTCGGGCTGGTACTTCGCCCATCCGGAATCGAAATATTTTTCCACCGGCAAGATCGGTCGTGATCAGGTCGAGAAACTGGCGCATCGCAAGTCGATGCCGCTGGCAGAGCTGGAGCGGTGGCTATCGCCCGTGCTCTCCTACGATCCGGATGCTTCCCAGGCCGGTGACAACGAACGGGATTCGAGCTCTGCGCTGGCGTCGTGACGACCAGTCCGTAATAACGATAAAGCAACAAATTATGAGTATTTATTCTTTTGTAGAATAAAGCGCCCGCGGTAAGGTGCACTCATTGGCAATCCATGACTAGCAGGATCAGGCCCGATGTATCGCTACGATTCCTATGACCAGACGCTCGTTGACGAGCGCGTTGCGCAGTTCCGTGACCAGATGGACCGCTATCTCGCCGGCAAGCTCGGTGAAGAGGAGTTTCGTCCGGTTCGTTTGCAGAATGGCCTGTACATTCAGCGCCATGCGCCGATGCTGCGGATCGCTATCCCTTACGGCATGTTGAGCAGCCATCAGCTCCATGCGTTGGCGACGATCACTCGCCGCTACGATCGCGGCTACGGCCACTTCACCACCCGCCAGAATCTGCAGCTCAACTGGCCGGCGCAGGAAGACGTCCCCGATATCCTGGCGGATCTGGCCAAGGTTCAGATGCACGCGATCCAGACCAGCGGCAATTGCATTCGCAACACCACCAGCGACCAGTTCGCGGGTATCGCCAAGGATGAAGTGGTCGATCCACGCCCCTGGTGCGAGCTGATTCGTCAATGGTCCACGCTGCACCCTGAATTCGCCTATCTGCCGCGCAAGTTCAAGATTGCAGTCACCGGCGCCACCCATGACCGCGCCGCGATTCACGTCCACGACATCGGCCTGCGACTGTTCCTGAACGACGCCGGCGAGCTGCGCTTCCGCGTGCTCGCTGGCGGCGGCATGGGGCGTACGCCGATGATCGGCGAGGTGGTCCGTGCCGACCTGCCCTGGCAGCATCTGTTGACCTATCTCGAAGCCATCGTTCGCGTCTATAACCAGTTCGGTCGTCGCGACAACAAGTTCAAGGCGCGAATCAAGATCCTGGTCAAGGCGCTGGGCGTCGAAGAATTCGCCCGCCGCGTCGAGGCCGAATGGGCCCATCTCAAGGATGGCCCGCAGACGTTGAACGACGGCGCGGTGGATGAAGCCAAGACCCACTTCCCCGAGCCGGCGCGTCGTCCGGTGGCCGAGTCCGCGATCGTCGCGTTCGATCAGCTGCGGCATGACAACCGCGCCTTCGCCCGCTTCGTGACCAACAACGTCATGGATCACAAGGTACCGGGCTACAAGGCGGTCACCCTGTCGTTGAAACGACGCGAAGCGGCGCCGGGCGATATTACCGCCGATCAGATGGATGCCGTGGCGGATCTCGCGGAAACCTTCGGTTTCGGTGAACTGCGCGTCACTCACGAGCAGAATCTGGTGCTGTCGGACGTCCCCGTCGACGAGATCGAAGCGCTATGGCAGCAGTTGGACGCGCTGGGCATGGCTAACCCCACCGTGGGCACGTTGAACGACATCATCTGCTGCCCAGGCGGGGATTTCTGCTCGCTGGCCAACGCGGTGTCGATCCCCATCGCCCAGGCGATTCAGGAGCGCTTCGAGGATCTCGATTTTCTCTACGACCTGGGCCCGATCGATCTCAATATCTCCGGCTGCATGAACGCCTGCGGTCATCACCATGTCGGCAACATCGGCATTCTCGGTGTCGACAAGAAAGGCGAGGAGTACTACCAGATATCGCTGGGCGGCAACGCCGACGACGATGTCTCGCTGGGCAAGATCCTGGGCCCTTCCTTCTACCGTGAAGACGTTCCCGACGTCATCGACAAGGTACTACAGGTCTACGTCGAGAAGCGTCTGGATGAAGAGCGCTTCCTCGATACCTACCGCCGTGTCGGCCATCAGGCTTTCAAGGAGCGTGTCTATGCAGCCTGAACAGGAGCTTCAAGAAGTCCATCAACACGCCCAGGAAGCCGTCACTGCCACGAGTGCGCTGATCAAGCTCGGCAAACCGGTCACCGATACCTGGGTGCTCTCCCGCGACGCGGAAAGCCTGCCCGAGAGACGTCCCGCTATCGTGCCGCTCGCCTTGTGGCAGCAGCATGCGAATCAGGACGACCTGGCCCCGTGGCTGTCAAGCGACACCGAGTTGACACCGGAACTGGTCGCCGAGCTGGAACGGACGGCCCTGATCGCGATCGACTTCCCCGCCTTTACCGATGGCCGAGGCTATACGCTGGCGCGACTGCTGCGGGAACGTTTCGGATACGCCGGCGAAGTGCGCGCCATCGGCGACGTACTGATCGATCAGCTCTATTACATGAGCCGCTGCGGCTTCGATGCGCTGGCACTGCGTGAGGACCAGGAACTCGAACCGGCCCTGAAGGCGCTCAAGGCTTTCACCGTCAGCTATCAGCCGGCCGTGGATCTGAGCGAACCGCTCTTTGCTCGACGCCTGAAAGAACGATAGAGCAGCGAAGGTCTTACCCGTATCTCCCAATGACCCCGGCCAGGGCCGGGGTCATTGCGTTTTAGCCGAATCGGTCCTGCTCACTGCTTCAACCACGGCGTTTCTGTTGGCGCTCACGATTGTTGGCCCGCGCCCGTTCGGACTTGCGCAGCATCACGAAGGTTGCGCCCAGACCGCCCTGATGGGCCGGCGCCGAACTGAACGCCTGAACCTGTTCCAACTGTTTCAACCAGTGGTTGAGATAGGAACGCACCACGTTGGACCGGCCATCGTCATCCCGCGAACGTCCGTGCACGATGAGAACGCTGCGCAGATCGTGCTCATAGGTGTCGCGGAGGAAGCCAAACACCGCACGACGGCATTCGATCACCGGCATGCGCAGAAGATGCAGACGTGCTTCGGCGGCATAGCCACCGTGACGCAGCCTTTCGAGCACCCCAATCTGGATGCCGTCGCGGCGGAACTCGATCGGATCGTGAGCGCCTAAAAGGTCGACGAACTCGTCGGACAGGAAGTCTCGCTGGTCGTCACCGGCCTGCTGCGCACTGGCACGACGCGCCAGCTGGGCCTCCGACGGCGACGCTTGAGCCCGGGCGAGCGCGGCCTTGTCGCGCCCTTTTCTAAGAGGCTGCACATCGTTACCCAAAGCATCACGGAACGCCTGGTGGTCGTTGGTCGCGTGACTCATGATGGCTTTCCTCCGTCGATACCTCATTGGTGCTTCGACTTCAAATGCTAGCACGGGGTTCGGGAGCTCGATCAACGGCGTGTCGTTTCTTCTCCAGCGCTGCGCCGTCTGCACATTGTGTATGCTGGCAGCAGTGCTTCTTGAAACGTCTCTTGAATCGTCTCTCGAAACGTCTTTCGACACGCCTACCCAGCTTCTCCACCTAGATCAGGGTCTTTCATGACAAGACGTCTTCTCATCGGGTTTTTCGTCCTGCTGATCACGGCGATCGCCATTGGCGGCGGATATTTCTGGTATACCTTCATGAGCCCCTACGGCTACCAGCCCGCGGAAACCGCGGTCATCGACGACCGGGTGCCGGAGCAGGACGTTTTCGTCTACGGCACTCTGCGCTATGACTGGTTGCGCTGGGTCATCATGGGAACGCCGGCTGACACGCGCGATGCCACGTTGAAGGGATACCGCCGGCAGGATCTCGACATTCTGCCGCAGGCGGACGCCGAGGTGCCGGGGGAAGTGCTGACGGTCAGTCCCGATGCCCTGGAAGCCTTGGATCGTTACGAACGACTGGGAATTCGCTATACCCGGGAGAGCGTCAAGCTCGAAGACGGCACCATCGCCTGGGTCTATCGGCGCATCCCGGAACAGGCCGCGCCGCCGCGGCGCAGCCGTGATTGAGGCTGTGTCGCCATAACCGCTACAATGCGGGTCCGATAACGTCGCGCTAGCATGGCCGGGATTAAGATGGCCCTTGTTGAAATGGCCCGCGCTGATAGATGCCGTGACGACAGATGCCGTGCTGACAAGCCCGCGCGAATAGATCTCGTGCTGACAGAACAAGGTTATGCCTCACCGATGCCTACGCTGACGCTGTACCACAATTCGCGTTGCTCGAAGTCCCGCGAAGCGCTTGCCCTGCTGGAGTCCCGCGGCGTCGAAGTCATCGAACGCCGCTATCTGAACGATCCGCTTTCCCGCGAAGAGCTGGAGGGGTTGGCACGGCGTCTGGGCGACGATGTCGATCAGATACTTCGCCGTGAAGAGACGGAGTGGCAGATGCGGGGCATCGACGAGCCCACACGCGCGCAAATCATCGATGCCATCGTCGAGCATCCGCGCCTGATGCAGCGGCCGATCGCCGACGACGGCGAGTATGCCGTAGTCGGTCGCCCACCCCAGGCCGTTCTCCAGCTGATCTAACGTTTCAGTACCGACACCACCCGTGCGCCCGAGGGAATTTCATGACTGATCGTACCGCCAACCGCGGCTCTGCCGTCCCTTACGTTCTCGTTCTCTACTATTCACGTCAAGGCGCGACGAAAACCCTGGCGGAGCAGCTGGCTGCAGGCATCGAAAGCGTCTCGGGCATCGAGGCACGACTCCGTACCGTCCCACCGGTTTCTCCGGTCTGCGAAGCGAGCGCCCCGGAAGTGCCAGACGAAGGCGCCATTTACGTCGACGAAGACGATCTACGCCACTGTGCGGGCCTCGCACTGGGCAGCCCGACGCGATTCGGCAACATGGCGGCACCGCTCAAGTATTTTCTCGATACCACCAGTGGCCTGTGGATGAACGGTGTACTGGTCGACCGGCCGGCTACCGCTTTCACATCGACGGCCAGCCTGCATGGCGGCCAGGAAAGCACCCTGTTGACCATGCTCATTCCGCTGCTGCATCACGGCATGGTCTACGCCGGTGTACCCTATAGCGAAACTGCCCTGCTGAGCACTCAGAGCGGCGGAACGCCCTACGGCACCAGTCATCTGGCGGGACCCAATGCGGACCGTGAAGTCGATGCCGATGAGCGCGCGCTGGCCATGGCTCAGGGGCGCCGCCTGGCCGAACTCTCGCTGGCGCTCAAGTCGATGCGGGATGCGCGTTCATGACTTTGTCATCGTCCCCGACCGCTGACGCCACCGCCCTGAACGCCGCTCGCCGGGGGGTATGGATCGCCTATGCCGCGTTGCTGGCCCTGCTGGTGGTCAGTGGCATCTGGCACTACGTGCAGCAGCACGCCCAGGCGGCCGCGATACTGGTTCGAATTCTGCCGCTGGTACTGTTCCTGCCGACGCTGCTGATGCAGCGGCGTCGCGGCCATATCTGGCTGACGGCGCTAGGCGTGCTTTACGTCGTTCAGGGGATCATGATCGTTGCCAAGGGCGGAGGCTCGGTGCTGGTCGGCGCCGAGATTCTGGCCGCCGCCGGCCTGGCGATCATGGCCTATCGGTACGTTCGCTTGCGCGGCCGGATCGATCGTCCCACCTCGTGAGACCATCCAGCGTACTGATTCTGGCCATGCTGGTACTCAGCGTGGCCAGCAATCTGTTGGGCTGGCCAATCTGGCCGGCGGCAATACTGGCTTGGCTGGCCACGCTTAGGCTGTTCCGCAAGCTGCCACGAACCTCGCGTCGCCAGGCCGGAACCCTGTTCGGCGCCGGCCTGCTGCTATGGGCGGTGGCGCTGATACGCGGCACACCCTATCCCCTGCTGCATGCCCTGACCATCAACCAGTCACTGCTGATGATGTTTGCCGGGGTCAGCTTTCTGACCATGGCGACACCACCGACCGATAGCGACGATCAGCGCTCGGGCAGCATGCTCGGCACGATGCTTGGCGCACATCTGTTCGGTGCCGCGATCAATCTGTCGGTGGTCTTCCTGTTTGGCGAGCGGATGCAGCGCGACGGCAAGCTGACCCGCTCGCAGGCGCTCATCGTCGGGCGTGGTTTCACCGCCGCAGCCGCCTGGTCCCCTTTCTTCGTCGCCATGGGCGTCGCCCTGACCTACGCCCCGGGGCTCGACTATCTGAGCCTGCTCCCGTGGGGGCTGTTGGCGGCGGCTCTGCTGCTCGCGCTCAACTGGATCGACATCCGGCGATTGAACGCCCCTTTCGTCGGCTACCCGATCGGGAAAAGTGCGCTGCTGATGCCTTGTATACTGGCCGTCGTAGTCATCGCATTGCATCTGTGGCGACCCGATCTCTCCATTCCGCTGATCATCGCCATCGTCGCGCCAGTGTTCTCGTTTCTGCTGATGCCACGCGATCATCGACGTGACCGGATGCGCCATCAGTTCACCCATGGGCTACAGCGACTGGCACCCCAGTTCGCCCTGTTTCTGGGTGCCGGCGTCATCTCGACGGGGCTAGCCGCCCTGTTGGCCAGTCTGCCTGACGGGCTCGATCTGCCGATCGATCATTTCGGCCACTGGCAGGCTTGGTTTGCGCTGGGCGTGATCGTGGTGATCTCCTTTACCGGCATTCATCCGCTGATCGGCATCGCGACGCTGGCGCCGCTGATCGCCCCGCTGCATCCCGATCCCACCCTGCTCGGCATGCTGTTTCTGATGTGCTGGGCGCTGGGAACCGGTAGCAGCCCACTGTCAGGCAGCAACCTGGCCATCTGCGTGCGCTACCAGATTGCCGTGCGCGACATGCTGCGCTGGAATCTGCCCTATGCCATTCTCGGCTGGTGCTGTTGCGGGCTGGTGCTGGCGCTTCACGCGGCCCTTGGCTAATCCCACGTCGACCCGGAGCAGCGATACGCCGGGCCAAGGTGATGAGCGGAGCCAAAGACCGCTACCAGAGACCGCTACCAGAGACCAAAATCAGGGGATGAGCCTAATGACTAAGAGCCGGGGGCATCATCACCGTGCTCGGTCAGGCTACAATGGTCACCATTCATAGCGTACGCATGGAGAATCACTGATGAGCGACCTCGCCGGTATGCGACGGGATTACGAAGGCGAAGCCCTGGCGCCGGAAAATACCCCCGACACGCCACTTCCCCTGTTCGAGGATTGGCTGAACCAAGCCATCGAAAGTGAAGGGTTGGACGCCAACGCCATGACCCTGGCGACGGTCGACAGCGAGGGGCATCCCCACGCCCGTGTGGTGTTGCTGAAAGGTTTCGACCCGCAGGGTTTCCGCTTCTATACCAATTATCAGAGCCAGAAAGGCAACGAGCTCGCCCACGTGCCCAATGCCGCGGTCGTATTCTGGTGGCCCGCTTTGCAGCGGCAGGTCAGGGTCGAGGGCAGCGTGGAAAAGGTAGATGTTCAGCAGTCTGACGACTATTTCTCCAGCCGCCCTCGCAAGAGCCAGCTGGCCGCCTGGGTTTCGCAGCAAAGCGTCGAGATTCCCAACCGGGACTGGATGCAAGAACGCCTGGCACGCTTCGAGCAGGTCTACACCGACCAGCCGGTCGAACGGCCGCCGCACTGGGGCGGATATCTGCTCGTGCCGCAGACGATCGAGTTCTGGCAGGGGCAGCGCAGCCGTCTGCATGATCGCGTGCGCTACACCCGTCGAGACAGCCAGGCCACCGAATGGCATCGCACCCGTCTGGCGCCGTGACGGCCTTCGGGAAACCTGCTCGACGTGCCAGTCTGTGGCTTCTCAGACTGAGGTTTCCGAGCCCGTGGCTTCCTGAACTGAGATCTCTGAGGCAGTGATCTCCGAGGCTACGGTTTCCCGAACTGAGATTTCCAAGCCCAGAACGCAAAACGCCCGGCCATCATGACCGGGCGTTCTTTTGGGATTGACGCGGGGCTGCGTTAGTCGGCAGTACCGTCAGTCCATTCGGCGACGACATCGGGATGCTCGTCGACCCACTTCTTGGCGTTCTCGTAAGGATCCGAACCGTCTTTCTGGTTCATGAGCATGACTTCGCCCATCTGATCCGGCGTCCAGTTGAAATTGTCGAGAATCGCATAGGCTTGCGGCATCTCGTCCTTCAGGCCCTTATGCACGACGGTGCTGATGTGCTCGGCATCGCCATAGGCCTTCTTCGGATCGTCGAGATACTTGAGATCCCAGCGCGCGAACATCCAGTGCGGCGTCCAGCCGGTCACCACGATGTCCTCGTGATTCTTGACCGCATCGGCCAGCGCCGAAGTCATGGCGGCACCGCTGCTCGACTGCAGCTGCAGCTTGTCGATGCCGTATTCGTCGATGGCATCTTCGGTCTGTGACATCAGGCCCGCGCCCGGATCGATCCCCACAATCTTGCCGTCGAATTCATCGGCGTGATCGTTTAGCTGATCGATCGAGTCGATATCGGTGTATTCCGGTACGACCAGCCCAAGCTTGGTCCCTTCCAGGTTGGGGCCGAGATCTTCGACATCATCCTGAACTTTCTTGAGATAGTCGCCGTGCGTGGTCGGAAGCCAGGCAGCCACGATGGCGTCGGCATCGCCGGTTCCCACGGCCTGCCACATCACGGCGGCACCCAGAGAGTTCATTTCGACGTCGTACCCCTGTTCTTCGAGTACGGCGCGAATCACGTTGGTGGAAGCGACTTCGGATGCCCATTCGACGTAGGCCAGCTTGATGGTTCCCTTGTCGTCCTGGGCCTGGGCGACACCGGCGGTCATGCTGATGCCGGCGGCCATCATCAAGGCGCCATAGCGAACGGCTTGCGACATTACGTTACGTGTCATCGACTTTCCCCTTCTTGTGGTTTGCGTACCGCTACCGATGCTGCCGGCGAAACGCTGGCAGCATCGGGCTCCTGCTCTTCAATCTCTAACACTTCAAACTCTGGCTTTCTGGACCCTGGCTTTCGGGGCCCTGGCTTTCGGGACTCTGGCCTTTGAGAATCTGACGCTGCTTTATGCTTATTTCGTTTTCTTTTTACCGCTGAAAGACTGCGTCAGGCGGTCCAGCAACATCGCCATGATCACGACCGCGATACCGGCTTCGAAACCCTCGCCGGGGCGCAAGCGCTGGATCGCGCGCCACACTTCGCTACCCAGGCCGTTGGCGCCGATCATCGCCGCGATCACGACCATCGACAGCGCCAGCATGATGGTCTGGTTGATACCGCCCATCAGTGTCGGCAGCGACAGTGGCAACTGAACCTTGACCAGCTTCTGGCTACGCGTGGAGCCATAGGCATCCGCCGCCTCGATCAGGTCTTTCGGCACCTGCCGAATCCCGAGAGTGGTAAAGCGGATCGCCGGCGGCATCGAGAAGATCACCGTGGCGAAGATGCCGGATACCGAGCCGATGCCGAAAAACGGAATGGCTGGAATCAGGTAGACGAACGCCGGCATCGTCTGCATGAAATCGAGAATGGGCATGATCACCCGATAGAAGCGATCGGATATCGCTGCCAGAATTCCCAGCGGCAGCGCGATCACGATGGCGATCAAAGTGGCGATGACCACCAGAGTCAGCGTCTGGATCATCGGATCCCAGAGACCCAGATTCCAGATCAGGCCCAAGCCCAGCAAGGCGCCGATCGCCAGACGACGACCGCCGACTTTCCAGCACAGCAGCGCGACCAGCAAGATCAGCGCCCATTCAGGCAACCACATCAAACCGTCGTTGAGCAAATTGATGCCGGCCTGCGTCCCCCGGGAAATCGCCCGGGTCACGCCGGAAAATTCGGTGGTCAGAAAGTCGAGTCCGCTCTCGATCCAGTCGCCCAGCGGAATTCTTGGAATATCGAAATCCATCAGTGTTCTCCCGTCTGCGCCAGTTGTTCGAGTACGGCACCCTTGACCACCACGCCGAGCAGCCGCTGCTCGTCATCGATGACCGCCACGGGAAAACTCTTGCCCTTGAACATCGGATACAGCGTTGCCAGCGGTTCTTCCGGACCCACGTGAGGGAAATCCGTCACCACCAGATCACGAATCGTATCCTTGCCGGCCTTGGCCGCTTCCTCGACGCTTTCCGCCTCCAGAATCCCCAGCAGCTTGCGCTCGCGATCGGTGACGTAGATCGAATCCAGCGAGTTCTCGCTCATCTTGCGCAGCACCGTACGCGGGCCGTCATCATGACGGGCCGTGGCACGAACCGGGCGCATCACCCGACGGGCCGTGACGACGCGGGAGCGATCGACGCCTTCGGTGAAACGCGCCACATAGTCATCGGCGGGGTTCGTCAGCACCTCTTCCGGCGTGCCGATCTGCACGATTTCGCCATCCCGCAGCAGAATGATGCGGTCGCCGATATTGAGCGCTTCGTCGAGATCGTGGGTGATGAAAATCGTGGTCTTCTTCATGCGGTGCTGCAGCTCGATCAGCTCCTGCTGCATGTCACGCCGGATCAGCGGGTCGAGCGCGGAGAAGGCCTCGTCCATCAGCAGCACACTGGAGTCGTTGGCCAGCGCCCGGGCCAGCCCGACACGCTGTTGCATGCCGCCGGAAAGCTGGCTGGGATAGGCATGCTCCCAGCCGTCGAGTCCGACCTGCTTGAGCGAGTTCCTGGCTTTCTCGGCCCGTTCGGCCTTGGCGATTCCGCGAATCTCGAGTCCGTATTCGGCGTTCATCTGCACCGTGCGGTGCGGGAACAGCGCGAAGTTCTGGAACACCATCGAAAAATGCCGACGACGGCAGTGCAGCAGGGCTTTGTCGCTCAGCTGGGGGATGTTCTCCCCGCCGATGATGATGTCGCCTTCGGTCGGTTCGATCAGCCGGTTCAAGCAACGGATCAATGTCGACTTTCCGGAACCGGAAAGCCCCATGATGACCAGAAGCTCACCTTCGCGGACGTCGAAGTTGATGTTGGAGAGACCGAGCGTCTGCCCGGTTTTCTCGAGGATCTGGGCACGATTGAGACCCTCGTCACGCAGCTTGAGCGCTTTCTTGGTGTCGTCGCCGAACACCTTGCTCAAGTTTCGCACTTGAATCTTGGTTTGCTGTGTGTCGGTCATGTCAGGCCTAGGTTGGCAAAGCAGAAGAAGTCCTCTACGACGTCGTTAAGACGCGTGTCGAACGGTATCTGTTAGTGTTATTAGGTTTCGCATCATACGGTTTTATCGATAACCCTTCAAACGACAATATCCTATAATTGAATGGGCGTTCAACTTCCATCACCCCTTCTTCTCCCTCGTTCACGTTCAATCCAGCGCCGTCTCCAGACGGTGACGCTGCCATTCGCTCTGGGGATCGTTCAGCCGCAGCGTGGCTTCGAGCACGCCCTCCTCGACATTGGTGCGCAGCTCGAATCCCAGCCCAGCCAGCAGACGCCGCATCGGCAGGTTGTCGCTCAGAATCGTCCCCACCATCGCTAGGGTCCCCACCTGTCGGTTGTAGTCGATCATCTTCTGCATCAGGCGGCGCCCCAGGCCAACGCCATGAAGATCGTCCCTCACAATGATCGAGAACTCGGTGCGTATGTTGTCGGGATCGTTCCAGACCCGCACGACGCCAAGCATCTCCTCGCCGGCTGGCGCATTGTCGGCCGCCTTGGTACCCGGGGCCTCTGTTTGGTCGACCGCTTCACGACGCCGCACCGCGATGAACGCCATCTGGCGGTCGTAATTGATCTGGCTCAGCTGGGCCAGATCCCGGGTCGACAGCACCGCCTTGTGGTGGAAATAGCGGTAGCGGATGCTCTGTTCGGAAAGAAAAGTGTGGAAATGAGTGATCAACGGCGCGTCTTCACCCCGGATCGGGCGGATGTCGACTTCCATGCCTTTCAGCACTACCGTCTCCCGCAGCTGTTCCGGATACGGCATGATCGCCTGCGTCGACGGTTCCCCCAGGTCGAGCGCGAAATCCACCGCCATCAACCCTTCCTGATTGAGCAGCAGCGGGTTGATCTCCAGGCCTTTGAGTCGTGGCAGATCCGACGCCATCTGGGATAACTTGACCAGTAACCGCGAAACCCAGGCCACGGCGTCCTGCGGGTCGTGACTGTGTTCACGAATCAGTCGGCCGGCCCGGGTGCGATCGATCAACTCCTGCGCCAGACGCAGATTGAGCGGCGGCAGCGCCGTCTGTCGATCGGCCATGACGTCGATCTTGTAGCCCCCGCTGCCGAAGACGATGACCGGGCCGAACTCCGCATCCCGGGTGATCCCGGCGCAGAGCTGCAGCGAACCCTTGCCGCGCTGCATGGTCTGCAGGCAGTAGCTGTAGATCGGGCTGTCCGGCAGCATTTCGCTGACCTGCGACTCCAGCCGCACGACGGCGTCCACCACGCGACCCGGCTGTTCCAGATCCTGAATCAGCGAGGTCGCCGGCCGGCGCGACTCCCCGCCGTCGCGAAACGGCTCGCAGTTGTCTCGGTGGACGATCTTGACCGCCCAGGGTCCTGGCAGCCGCTCGGTGGCGCGCTCCGCCTGTTCCAGATCGAACACGTATTCGCTGGGCGCGCACTCGATACCGTAGGCGCTCAGAATCTCGCCGGTCTCCTGATGCGTCAGCCGATCCCGCTGGCGCACCAGGGCGTCGTCGACGAGTGCGTGGCAGCGCCGGCGCACTTCGGCATCGGAGTCGAACGGTAACGACGGCGGCGTTTCCTGCAGCAGTCGCTGGACCTGCCGGTAGCGCACCAGATGGAGGAACGCTCTCACGGCCTTTTCCGGCGACACGTAGCTGGGAATGCCGGCTCGGTTGCAGGCCGCGCGGGCGTCGAGCGCCTCCTTCAGACCCATCCAGCTCACCAGCAGGCGATGGCGGAAACGCTGGCGCGCCTCGACCAGCGCGTTGGCCGTTGCCAGCGACGGTGCCAGACGTGTCGGTGCATGCAACACCAGCACCGCGTCGACGCCGGGGTCGCGGGTCACGATCTCCAGCGCGCGCAGATAGTGATCCGGGGTAGCCCTGCCCCCCAGATCGACCGGATTGCGCCCGGGCCGGCTGACATCCAGCTTCTGGGCTACCAACGCCTGGGCGGATGTCTCGCTGAGCTCGGCCAGCAGCCCGCCGCCGTCGATCAGCTTGTCGATCGCCAGCAGCGCCGGGCCCACGCCGTTGGAGACGATCGCCAGACGATCACCCTTGGGGGGCTTGAATCGTGACAGCGTCTCCAACGCATCGAACAGCTCGTCGGAATCCGCGACCCGCACCACGCCGGCCCGGGCCAGTGCCGTATCGACGATGGCGTCGCGTCGGTCGATCCCGGCCGTCGCCGGGACCGGACTCAGTGTTGCCTCGGCAGTGCGCCCGCTCTTGATCGCCAGCACCAGCCGGTTGCGTGAGGACTCGCGCAGTGCCGTCATGAAGTGGCGCGCGTTGCGGACGTCTTCCAGATGCAGCAGCAGGGCTCGGCAACGACCGGATTGATTGAGGTAGTCAATGACATCCGGCAGTTGAACGTCGAGGCTATCGCCCAGCGTCACCAGGTGTGAAAAGCCGACTTCGCGCCCGGCGGCCCAATCGATCATCGCATTGCCCAGCATGCCCGACTGACCCAGATAGGCGACGGTGCCATCGCTGATCGGCTGACTGGCATAGGTCGCATTGAGCTTCACGGACGGAACGGCGACACCCAGACACTCAGGACCGAGCACGCGCATGCCGGAACGCAGCGTCGCTCTCTGCAGGCGTCGACGCAGTGCCGCGCCGGCTTTCGAATCGGGGTCGAGCGACACCCCGCCCGAGACGATCAGCGCCGCGCGGACCTGCCTGTCACCCAATCGCTCCAGCACCTCGGGCACGCTTTCCAGCGGTGAACAGACCACGGCCAGATCCGGCGTCTCGGGGAGATCGGCGATGCGTCGAAAGCAGGTCACGCCATGAACCTCCTTGTAGCCCCGCGGATTGACCACCCACAGCGGGCCGGAAAATCCCGCCTGAAGCAAATTCTGCAGCACCATCCCCCCGATGGATTCGGGTTTGGGGGAGGCTCCGACCACTACCAGCGAGCGGGGAGCAAAGAATCGGCGCAAGAACTGCGTGGCCACGGTGGACCTCTCGACATCGGCTATGAGGGTTTCAACCCTACACGGTCAGACCGTTGAGGTTCAGCTCATAGACCAAAGTCGACACGTGACGGTGTGACGCAGCCGCTGCTCTGGCTCAGAATGAAGCCACCTCGAACCGGCCGGCGAGTCTCAATGATCACTTCGTATCTCACGCATCCCGATATCGCGCTGCATGACATGGGCTCTCACCATCCGGAGTCGCCAATGCGGCTCGAGGCCATCCGCGCCAGGCTGATGCTGAGTGGCCTGCTCCAGCAGACCATGCAGTCCGAGCCCGGCCCGGCAACGCGGCTCCAGCTGGAACGCGTACATGCGCCAGACTACCTCAGTGCGCTGGACACGCAGCGACCGCAAAGCGGCCTCCATCAGCTCGATAGCGACACGCGAATGGGCCCGCATTCGCTGGACGCCGCGGCGCTGGGCGCCGGCGCTGCCGTACGAGGCGTCGATCTGGTCTGCGGCAATCGCGCCGACAATGTCTTCTGTGCCGTGCGCCCCCCCGGCCATCACGCCGAACGGTCGCTGGCGATGGGGTTCTGCTTCTACAACAACGTCGCGGTGGCGGCGGCCCACGCTCGTGCCGTCCACGGCATCGAGCGTATCGCCATCCTCGATTTCGATGTCCATCAGGGCAACGGCACGCTGGACATCTTTCACGACGATCCGGCGATCCTGATCTGCAGCAGCTATCAGGAAGCCTTCTACCCCTGGCGCTATCTGACGGGAGACTGGCCCAACATCGTCAATACGCCGTTGGCGGCCGGCACCGGCAGCCTCGGTTTCAGAAACGCGGTCGAACGCGAATGGCTACCGGCGCTGGAACGACATCGCCCTCAGCTGGTGCTGCTTTCCAGCGGCTTCGATGCCCATCGTGACGATCCACTGGGGCAATTGGCTCTCGATCACGAGGATTTCTACTGGGTCACCACACTGGCCATGGATATCGCGCGTCGACATGCCGGCCGCAGGCTGGTCTCGGTGCTGGAAGGCGGTTATCACTTGAAGACCTTGCCTGTGAGCGTCGAAGCCCACCTGACCGCGCTGCTGGGGCAACCGTATTCGCCCTGACACGCCGTCAGGTCGGTTTCGGCGCAGAGTCCGAGCGACTGGCTGTGATATTCTTCGCCCTCATGCCGTCAACGACTTTTCACGCTCCTGACAGAGAGTTTCATGGCCGCCAGTAACGATCAGGATGCCGCGCTGCGTATCGCCGCCGGTCGCAAAGCCTTCGTCGAACCCCTGCGTCTGGGTGAGCGGCTCAAGGAGATACGGCTTTCGAATCAGTGGACGCTGGGCGATGTCAGCACCCGTACCGGCCTGGCGCGTTCGACGCTGTCCAAGATCGAGAACAACCAAATTTCGCCGACGTTCACCGCCGTTCAGAAACTGATTGCCGGATTGGGCATCGATCTGCCCCAACTGCTCAAGCCCACCAAGCCCAAGCGCCAATCCAGCGGACGTCGCGATCTCACGCCCCGCGGCGATGGCAAGCAGCATCCCACGCCGACCTATGAACACGAGCTGCTGTCGTATCAGCTGGCGCAGAAGCGGATGATCCCGTTCAAGACGATCGTGCGCGCACGCCGTTTCGAGGAGTTTCAGGAGTGGGTTCGCCATGATGGCGAGGAATTTCTGATGATTCTCGAGGGAGAGATTCTGATTTATTCCGAATTCTACGAGCCGCTGGCGATGACCGCCGGAGATTCGCTCTATTTCGACAGCGACATGGGCCATGCCCTGGTCTCCACCAGCGATGCCGATGCCGTGGTGCTCTCGGTCTGCACTCCCGGCGACGGCGAGTAGCGATTCATCGGCTATTCTCACGATTCGTCGACTATTCCTGTGTCGCGCGATTGCCTCGAACACTCGGCATCGACGCGGGTACCGAACCTTTCACCTCCGAGACGACAGGAGCCCATCATGCATCACCTCGATGAACAGACCCGTACCGAACTCGAAGCCGCCGCCTTCCGGCGCCTGCTTCGCCATCTGGATGACAACAAGGACGTCCAGAACATCGACCTGATGATCCTGGCCGATTTCTGTCGCAACTGTCTCTCCAAGTGGCTGGTCACTGCGGCCGAGAAGCGCGGAACCGAACTGGATTACGAAACGGCGCGCGAGTATGTCTACGGCATGCCTTACTCCGAATGGAAGGCGCACTATCAGGCTCCGGCCAGCGACGAGCAGCTCGCCGCACTGGAAGCTCGTCAAGCGCGCAAGGCGGCAACTGAAGACGGCAAGGGGGAATCATGAACGAATCGGCCATGATCCCGCTGTCGATCGCGGTGCTGACGATCTCGGACACGCGTGACGAAAGCAGTGACCGTTCCGGCCAGACACTCGTCGAACGCCTGGAAGGCGCCGGCCATCGTCTGGTCGAGAAGCGCATCGTGCCGGACGACATCTACCAGATCCGTGCGGTGGTGGCAGCCTGGATCGCCGATGCTGGCGTGCAGGTGGTGCTGACCACCGGTGGCACCGGTTTCACCGGCCGCGACTCCACCCCGGAAGCGATTGAGCCGTTGCTCGACAAGCACATCGAGGGCTTTGGCGAACTCTTTCGCCAGCTCTCGTTCGAGGAGATCGGCAGCTCCACCGTTCAGAGCCGCTGTCTGGGCGGGCTTGCCAACGCCACCGTGATCTTTTGCCTGCCGGGTTCGACCGGCGCCTGCCGCACCGGCTGGGATCGTATCCTCGAAGAGCAGCTGGATAGCCGTCACCGGCCGTGCAACTTCGCCAACCTGGTCATCCCCGAGCGAGGCACGCAACTTCATGGCTGAGCGATCCACGACCGGACAATCGAGCGCCAAAGGACCCACGGATGGACTCCAGAGCGTCGAGCAGGCGCTGGAAGCGCTGCTCCATGGTGTCGAGCGTCTCGAAGGTGAAATCATCGACTGTGTCGATGCCGATGATCGGGTGCTGACGGAAGACGTGCTGGCCACCATCGACGTGCCGCCGGCCGACAACAGCGCCATGGATGGCTACGCGCTGGCCAGCGAAGATAGCGGCCGGCGTCTGCCGATCTCCCAACGCATTCCTGCCGGCCACCCCGCACAGCCGCTTGCCCCCGGCACCTGCGCCCGCATTTTCACGGGTAGCGAAATTCCGCCCGGCGCGGACTGCGTGGCGATTCAGGAAAACGTCGAGCTGGACGGGGACGAGGCGATGATTCCGGCTACCCAGCCCGGCCAGAACGTGCGTCTAAGAGGGCTCGACGTCAGCGCCGGCACCCCGCTTCTCGCGGCAGGCACTCGCCTCGGCGCCGCGGCGTTGGGATTGCTGGCGGGGCAAGGGTTGTCGACGGTCAACGTGGTTCGACGCCCGAAAGTGGCGCTGCTGCTGACCGGAGACGAGATCATCGAACCGGGGCAGGCGCTGGCTCGCGGCCAGATCTACAACAGCAATGGCCCGATGCTGGCCACGCTGATCCGCCACTTCGGCGGTGACCTGGTCAGCCAGGTCAAGGTGGCGGACGATTTCGACACCACGCTGGCGCGACTGCGGGAAGCCGCGGCTCAGGCCGATGTCATTGTGACCACGGGCGGCGTCAGTGTCGGCGAGGAGGATCACGTCAAGCCGGCTCTCGAGCAGCTCGGCGAACTCTCGCTGTGGCGTCTAGCGATGCGCCCGGGTAAGCCGCTGGCGCTGGGAACGATCGGCAACGCGCGGCTGGTGGGCCTGCCCGGCAATCCGGTATCGAGTTACGTCGGTGCCTGGCTTTATCTCCGGCCGCTGCTTGGGCGGCTCCAGGGCTGTCGTGACAGGGAGTCGCTTCCGGTGATTAGCGCTGAAGCGCAGTTCGAAGCCCATACCCAGGGGCGGCGCCATTACATGCGCGCCAATCTCGAATTCCACGGCGAGCGTATCGTCGCAAGCGTCTATTCCGAACAGAGCTCGGCGGTACTGACTTCCTGCGCCGCGACCAATGCGTTCGCGGTGATTCCGGCCGACAGCCATATCCGCCCCGGCGACCGCGTCGACTGTCTGTGGCTCCGGTGACGGAGCCTGGACGACGAAGCATGGATGACGAAAGCCAGATGATTATGCCTTCAGACCGCAGGCGGCGTCGGCATCGCGTCATTCGCTGAAGCGGTGCTGCATCTCCGGCCATAGCGTGACGAAGGCGGCTTGGAGATTGGCGTACTCGTCACGCAACCAAGGCGTCAGCGCCGCGAGCTGATTGGGGCCACGTAGGCGCTGACCGATACCCGCGATGGCGCGGCAGGTGAAGTCGAAGTCCGCGTAGCGCTGCAACCAGTCACCCTCGATCATCACCGGCACCATCCTGGCCAGACGCGCGGGTGCCTCGCGCTCGCCCAGTACCCGGTAGCAGCGTTCGACCAGCGCCGCATCCGGATGGCGGCTAGCCAGAAAATGATCCCATACCAGGTCCAGCGCGATACCGGTATAACGCCGCTGCGCTGTCGGCGCCATCTGTAACAACCGTAGAACTTCGGCGTGATGATCGATACCGGCATCGACCCGACGGTGGTGGCGGATGCCAGCGGCCACTGCCATCGGCCAGGACTCTAGGTGCGCACCCTTTACGCCATCGGCGATCAGATTGCCGTAGAGAAAATCATCGCTGCCGTGGCGGGAGAGCCAGGCGTGGGCGAGAAAATTCATGGCCGAAATTCCAGGAAGATCATGAACTAGAGACAGTTGGTCGGTTTGGGGAGGCCGGCCAACCGAGCGCCGACCTTGGCCGGGCTTTCGGGAAAGAGTTTCATCAGATAGATCGAACTGCCCTTCTCCGCGCCCAGCGACTGCTTTACCGCCTTGACCAGCGGGCGCATGGCTGGTGCCGCCTCGAAGCGTTGGTAGAAGTCACGCAACACCTCGATCACTTCCCAATGCTCGGAAGTCAGCTCTCGACCGTCTTCCGCCGCCAATGCTTCGGCAACGCGCTCCGACCAGTCGTCGAGCGATACCAGATAGCCTTCCGGGTCCAGCGCGATGGGCTGGCCTTCCACCATCAAGGTTCTTGCCGTCGTCTTTGCCATCAGAACCAGCTCACACAGCGTTCATGGGTTTCCGTCAAGGCCAGGAACCCTTTCATATCCACCACGGTAATGGCCGGGCTCACTCGCCCCGCCAGGCCGCGAGATACCAGATCTTCCTCGAGTACCGAAATCCGCCCCCCGAATGCCGCGAGGACGCCGCTGGCAGCGGGCAGCGCTGCGTAGCAGGCATCTTCGATCAGGAGTAGCTGATCATTCACGCCGAAAGCCTCGCCCAGGTCTCGATAGACGGCCGTCGACTGCGGAGATCGGTTAAGCAGATGCAGCAGCATGGGATGCGTTCCGGACTCAGAAAATCAGTGTATGGGGTTGGGCCTGTATCAGTTCGGCCACCGCTTCGGCGCTCAAGGGTTTCACCGGCAACATCAACTCGTCCACCGACAGGCCGCGTTCGGAGAGCGCCGCTGCGCTGACCCATAGCGAATCGATATCGTACATCTCCAGCATCGCCAGCTGTGGATGGGTGCCCTTCTGGCCCAGCGCGCCGCTCTGCTGACCTTCCAGCAGCGCATAGACGCCATCGCCCTGAAACAGCAGACCCACACGCTGGCCGAACGCCGCCGCGACCAGCGCCACGTCGATTCCTTCGCGTAGCCAATGGCTGCCGTGGGGCGGATGACGCAGCACGATCAATACGTCCTGCGGCTCGATGTCGGAAACGTGAACACTCGTCATGGGGCAAACGTGATCAGTCGATCGTTGTTGAGCATGGCATCGACCAGTTGGCCAATGCCGGTCAGTTCGAACGGCGCTTCGACATTGTGCGAGGCCAGACCATGACGGTTGGCTTCGTCGGCACTCAACAGGCCACGCCGCAGACCGGCCGCAATGCAGACCAGCAGCTGGGTACCATAATCCTGGTGCAGCCGCTGCCAGCCCTCGGCCAGATGGACTTCGTCCTGCGGCGGCGACATCAACGCCGAGGCATTGTGCACACCGTCGTGGTAGAAAAACACGCTTACCAGCCGGTGCCCGCTCGTGACGACGGTATCCGCAAAACGCAACGCCGACAGCGCCGCTTGGTGGCTATAGGGCGCGCCATGGACCAGCAACGCGTAATTCAGCATGACACCGCGGCTCCCGTTCCTTCGATCGGTCATAGAGGTTCGAACCGGTGACATGGTATCAAACGACGGGGCCCCACCGTAGTGGGGCCCCGAGACAGCCTATGTCACACCATGATCGCTAGTCGCGAGACATGACGCCGAGAATCGACAGCAGGCTGAGGAACAGATTGTAGATCGACACGTAGAGCGTGACGGTCGCCAGAATGTAGTTCGTCTCACCCGCACGGTTCACGATCTCGCTGGTCTGGTACAGGATCGCCGCTGACGAGAACAGCACGAAACCGGCTGATACCGCCAGAGCCAGGCCGGGGATGTTGAAGACCATTGCCGCGACCATGGCCAGTACCAGCACGATGGCGCCTGCCATCATGAAGTTGCCCAGGAAGCTGAAGTCTTTGCGCGTGATCAGCGCAACGGCAGACAGGCCCAGGAACGTCGCGGCCGTCATGCCCAGCGCCGTCATCACCAGCTGTGCGCCGTTGGGAATCGACAGATAGAGGTCAATGATCGGCCCCAACGTGAAACCCATGAACCCGGTGAAGGCAAAGATCGCTGCAATGCCCGCGCCGGAGTTAGCAGTCTTGTGAACCAGGAACATCAGGCCATAAGCCCCGATGAAGAACACGAAGATGTTGAGCTGCGTGACGCCCATTGCCATGGCGGCGCCGGCGGTCACGGCAGAGAATAGCAGCGTCATGGCCAGCAACATGTAGGTGTTACGCAACACCTTATTGGTGCTGACCGCGCTCGATCGACGATCTGTGATGTCGTGCGACGTTCGAAAATCCATTGTAGTCCCCTCAGTTCTGTTGAAACTCACCCATTGACCACAATGCCCTTGCAAAGTTCCCCTGACAAGCGTTATACGACCGGCTCGGAGCGAAATAAGTTGTTGAAAGCTAAAGAACCTGTTGACGTATTCGGATCAGCTGGTAGTATTCCACGCCGTAAGCCGGAGGGATGGCAGAGCGGTTGAATGCACCGGTCTTGAAAACCGGCGTAGGTTAATAGCCTACCCAGGGTTCGAATCCCTGTCCCTCCGCCACGCCACATCTGTAAAGTCTCGTAAGCCTCTGTGCTGCGGGGCTTTTCTCGTTTCTGGACCTGTCAAACCGCCCTCTTCTTCCTCCCGATCAGCGACCCACGCGTATTCGCCAGTATCTCTCGCGGCTTGCAAGCTGGCTCAGACTGAGAAATCCTGCATTTCAGTAATATAGAGCATCGTCGCGACCGAGCTTCGCAACCGAGACTTTGAGCCCGTCGTCGAAGACAAGCCGTACTTCGGTCAGGCAGCACGGGTGGCGAAATAGCGCTTTCCGAGCCCGGCACTCTATATCAATCTAAGCGAATCCCGTTCAAGGAAAACTACAATGACTCGCCCTACTCACTTCCCGCTTTGCTTCTCGACGAGCTGTCTGCTGTTGTCGTTGATGTCTTGCTCCGTCGCCCAAGCAGATAATGATGGATGGCCATGCACCAGTGGAACCTCAACGGCCGATATGAACGAATGCCTGACAAGTGTCGCGAAAGAGGTCGACGAAGAACTACATCGTTATCTGAAGGTAGCTCAGGCGTCACTCGATCAAGGCCATGAGCAGTTTCCCGACGAAGTCAAAAAAATAGATCTTTCTGAGGAGAGCGCTGCTTGGAAAGAGTACGTCAGCACCTATTGCAGGCACGTTTACGACTCCTATGGCACAGGTAGCCTGAGGGATTCAGCCGCAAGGCGCTGCTACGTCGATTTGACGAAGGAACGTACACATCGAATCTGGGAGGACTTCATCGCCACACCCGACTCGAGCGCTCCTGCGTTACCTGAGCCGAAAATATAAAGAGCTCGACGCTCGAGCCCGTTCCGCCATGTAGGTCAGCATCGCCTACAACTTTCCATTGTAGCCGAGGCAGCGCCTCTGCCGTGGGCAGCCCAATGCATCTTCTATAGCGCCACAAGCCAATCAAGACCAGCCAAGCTTTTCCGGCGGATAGCTTTTTTTCGCGTCGGATTATTGGTCTTCACGCTGCTCAATCGATGCGACTCCCGCATATTGGTAGTTATCGCCGAGCGACGTAGATCTCAAAGTCGGTGTGGCTATTGCTTCTATCGCTGGGGCTCCTTCACGGCCTAGGCTGCAGAAGCCAAAGCTGTCATAGTAGGTAGCCAATGCTTTAAAAATGGATACTCCTTTGAATTTTAAAAGAAATATTGCTTATGCCGCTGTGTTCGGCGCTGTATTCGCTTCGGCTCAAGCGGCTGCAGACGATCTCGAATGCACCTCGGATAGCCTGATGAAGCATGTCAGCGAGCAGACGCAGCAGATCGATGACTACATTTCCAGCAGCGATAATCCGCAGCAGACCCAGCAGGATCTGACCAGCATGGCGCGGGGCCTGCGGGAGAATGGTCAGGTTTCCAATCACGATGAAGAGATGAAGAAGCTGGCTAGTGGCGCTGACTTCGAGCCGTCCCAGTCTTTCTGTGACGATATGCAGACCACCATGTCTGCGCTCGAGTCTTACATGGAGAGTCATCCACAGTAATTCTCTCGAGCGATGCCGCTTTCGAGCCTGACGGCGGCAAGCTGGGCCAGCCGTCGCGCCGTGCCGGCTTCATTTCGGCATCGAGATTGTTTTCGGGTCTATTCTGCTCGATACTGTATGGATAAACAGTAATTGCGGAGCCTTCGATGGTCATTTCCTTTCCAACGCCTGAAGCCAGACTCAGACGCCGTGTGGAAAAGCTTATCTCGGTGGCGCACGCCAATCGTCGCCATCAGGTGACGATCAGTCGAGGCGAAGGCGAGCCCGTGAATGTATGGGAGCGGCTCGTCGAGCAGTTCGATGACAGCGACAGAATTCATGTCATACACATCACTCGTCACGACATCCTGCTCAACTGGTGCTCGTCTACTTCGGGCCTCGCTTCGTGAAGCCATCCGTGTGGTCACTCGTGCGGCCACAATGCATCTTTTTTCACGACACCGGTCTTGTCGGATATCGTAAATGGCGGGTGGATCTAGGCTTTTTTTGATTGACGATGCGGATGCGGGCCTGAACGGTGCTACCCTGAACCTAGTCTTCAGTGATGTAGCCAATGTACCGCGCGTTAATTTTCCTCATCGCTCCCCTTCTTCTGGCAGGCTGTGTGTCGGCTAAGCCGCGGCTGACGGCCACGAATTTCCTGCAGGACAGTAATACCTGCGAGCGTCAGACACATCAGATCAGCGGTGAACCCGAGTATCAGCTATGCATGGCCAGGCGTGGGTGGCCGGATCCTCAGACGCAGGTGGCGAGAGAGCAAGCGGACGATAGCAATGGCGGCCGCAACGACGGCCTCATCGACGAGGCCATCAACGGCCTTCAATTCGGTTTGCAGTGGGATCTGGATCCAGATTGAGCGGTCATGCG
Organism: Salinicola halophyticus; assembly: GCF_003206695.1. Taxonomy (GTDB): domain Bacteria; phylum Pseudomonadota; class Gammaproteobacteria; order Pseudomonadales; family Halomonadaceae; genus Salinicola; species Salinicola halophyticus. The sequence goes on from NZ_PZJN01000003.1 coordinate 381,327, forward strand.
TCATTCATGGAGCTGTTCATCAAGTGACATCAAGTGACATCAAGTGACAGTACCGTCGGCGAATCATCGCCTTGGCGACAACCGCCGCGCCGCTGTACAACACGAGCCACTCGGCTAACCTGATAGCCGACCCCTTTTCAGGAGGATTCCATCATGTCAGAACCGTTCGTCGAGATCAGAAAGACTCACAAACCGGGTAATCCGGCCGAGGTTTGCTACGAGGTCTATGATGGCGATACCGGTGGCAGCCTCGGCCATTTTGCCGATGTCTCCCAGGCTCAGAAACGTGCCGACAGCATGAACCGAATGACATCCCGCGAGACCGGCAAGCGACTGGATAATCCCACCGACGAGGCTGAAGTCGAGTAGTACGCCTCGGTCTCTTTCTTGGGCTGCCGCTAAATTGAGCCCAGCACCCCTTCGCTGTCTTCACTGTTAGCTCAGTGATAGAGACGCAGGCCGACACGGGTTACGCGGTTACCTTCCATTTCGTTGACGACCCAGTGAAATCCGTGCCAATCGACGTCATCCCCGACCACGGGATGGCCTCCGACGCGAAGCGCCACGAACTCCCCAAGCGTCATCTCCTGCTCGCCAGGGCTCAAGGTCAAGCCGTAGGCGTTGGCCACTTCCTGCATCAGTGCCTCGCCATCCAGCGTGAACGTGCCGAAGAAAGCACGCTCCCGCTTGAGTTTGGCTTCGCCATTGAACAGGCGGTTGAGGGAGGGCAGATCACCGGTTCGCCCGATCAGACAGATGACGTCGCGCAGACGAAGGCGAGTACTCCCCTTGGGGTGCAGCATCGCGTGCTGGCGGAAAATCGCGGAGATCAACGTGCCTGACGGTAGACGCAATAGGCGAATCGGCACGTCATCGAGCGATTCGTTCTCGACCTTGTAGATGAACATCTCGTAGTCGTTTTCGGGCAATACGCCCAGCTGCCCTCGCCGATCCGGTGTGGTGCTCTCCGGCAGCACGACGCGCATCCAGACCGCGACGCGTGCCAGCGTCGACCCCTGAAGCAGAAGCGAAATCAACACGACGAAGAACGCCACGTTGAAATAGAGCGAGGCGTTTTCGACACCGCTGATGACGGGGAAGATCGCCAGCACGATGGGTACCGCGCCGCGAAGCCCGACCCAGGAGATGAAAAAGAGTTCTCGCCAACGAAAATTGAAGAACGGCAGCAGCGAGACCATCACCGCGACGGGACGCGCCAGCACGATTAACGCCACTGCCAGAATCGCGCTGGGGATGGCGTAGTCGATCATCTCGGACGGCGTCACCAGCAACCCCAGCACCAGGAACAGACCGATCTGGCTGAGCCACGCCAGCCCGTCATGCACCGGCAGAATATGGTTGAGATGGCGGCCCGGCTGGTTGCCGATCATCAGCCCCGTGAGATAGATGGCCAGGAACCCGCTGCCACCGGCGGCACTGGTCGCGCCGAAAATGCAGAATCCCAGGGCCAAGGCCAACAGAGAGTAGAGACCCGGCGCCAGGTCCAGCCAGCGCAGCAGTTTGGCCGACACCCAGCCCCCACCCAGTCCGACCGCGAGACCCAGGCCGAACTGGAGAATGAAGTGCATCAGCGTATCCCAGACCCCACCGACGGCTCCCGTCAACAGCTCGGCCAGCGTGATGGTCAGGAAGATCGCCATCGGATCGTTGGTGCCGGACTCGATCTCGAGCGTCGCCCCTACCCGCTCGTTGAGATTGACGCCCTGGCCCTTGAGCATCGAGAACACCGCCGCGGCATCGGTCGAGCCGACGATCGCGCCCACCAGCAAACCTTCGACCAGGCTCAGATCGAGCAACCACATCGCCAGCAGGCCGACAATGCCGCTGGTCAGGAAGACGCCGATGGTCGCCAGCGAGAGCGCGGGCTTGAGGCCCACGCGAAACGTCCTGAAGCGTGTGCGAAGGCCGCCATCGAGCAGGATCATCGCCAACGCGAGATGGCCGATCAGAAACGCCTGGGAATAATCGTCGAACTGCAGGCCAAGCACACCCTCCTCCCCGGCGAGCATGCCGAGACCCAGAAAGATGACGAGCAGCGGTACGCCGATTCGCGACGAGACGCGACTGGCCAGGATGCTGAGGGCTATCAGTGCCCCGCAGACGAGGAAAAGGCTATTGATCGAGTCCAAGACTGAGCCCGTTGGTCAGGTTGAAAGGGCAAGATTCAACCCACAGTATGCCACGTCCGCGAAAGCTTGCGGCGCTGAAAAGTGCTGTGAATTTAATCTTTTAGCCAGTGAGGGTGTGCGTATACCCAGTTTTTTCCGTCTTCGCCATGCAGCGATAACGCCAGCGCCAATACCCGCATACCGGCACGATACGCGCCGAGCGCGGGCAGGGGCTGATAGCGACGATACGCGGTGACGAAAGCGTCACGCTGGCCCGCGGTGGCGAGAATCAGTTCGAGCAGACACAGATCGAATTCCAGCGGCGCCCACACCAGGGCTTCCCAGTCACTCCAGAGCCAGTCCGTCGCCCCCGCCAGGAACTGATCGCTACGCAGGTCGGGTAGCGACCAGACGGCCCGTGTGGGCACCGGAAAGATCGGCGCCCCACCCACCCAGTCACGCTGGGGATGATGCTCGAGGAAGCGCCGGGCCCGTTCCGGCCAACGCGACAGCGGCGCCACATCGCCCGCGGGATGGCCGAACCCCGGCAGCGCCTCATGATGCAGGATTCCCAGCTGATGGCCCAGATGTTGCGCCAGCGCCAAGCCCATCGGCGGCGGTTTCGCCCGCCGCCAGGGCAGGCTCCAGAGCGGTGCGCCCTGCAATCGCCCCAGATAGGTCATCGGCAGCGGAGCCAGCGGGAGTCGCGGCGGCAGCATGCCCGGTAGTTGGGTCAAGGCTTCCGCAGACTGCCAGCGGTCAAATCCGAACAGCCGCTGAAGACCTCGCCAGAACGGGTCGGTCGTCGTCGACCTTCTCGCCAGCTTGAACAGTTGTGGCGACAGTTCCTCACTGCGCCACAGCCAGTTGGCGCTGTCCGGCCAGCGAAGCGCCAGCGGCGTCAGTGACTTGCCGGTCAATACCGATACCCGTCGCGTCAGTTCGGGGGAGGCGTGGGGCGAGTCGTCGAATGCCGTCAATGAACATCATCCTTGCAGGAGCGCCGCCATCGCCGGTGGGCAGGCGGCGCTGGTCGGCGTACAATTCGGGGCACTGGATAGGGGTGCCCGTCACGCGGGCTGAGAGTGAAATTGGCTGCAGGCGCGATCGAGCCATCGAGAACGCGATTGTAAACAGCCATGCACAACCCTGGAACCTGAACCGGCTAGTACCGGCGGAGGAAATGCCAGCAGTTCTCGCATGTCTTCTTCCGGTTCCCCTCAACGGGAGTTGTCATGCCACCACCCGGACTCCTCGTCCGGCAGGCTTCGCTGATCTTCGGTGATCGCCCGCTGTTTCACGACCTTCAGGCCTGCTTCGATGCAAGCAGCTGGACCTGTCTGCTCGGCCGTAGCGGCAGCGGCAAAAGCTCGTTACTGCGCATGATCGCCAGCCTGAAACTGCCTGACAATCATCATATCGATCTCGAAACCAGCGACGGTTCGCCGCTGACAGGTCGGCTGGCCTGGATGGCGCAGCAGGATCTGCTCGTGCCCTGGCAGCGTGTGGCAGGCAACGTGATGCTCAGCGCCCATTGGCGAGGGCGTCCCACCCCCGCTGATCGCCAGCGCGCCGGGCAGCTGCTGGAACAGGTCGGTCTTGCCGACAAGGCCGATCAGTGGCCCGACGAACTCTCCGGCGGGCAACGTCAACGTGTCGCCCTTGCCCGCACCCTGTTCGAGAACGCGAGCGTCGTGCTGATGGACGAGCCCTTCTCTGCCGTGGATGCCATCACGCGACTGGAACTCCACGAACTCGCCAGTCGGCTGCTGGCCAATCGCACCGTGATCATGGTCACTCACGATCCGCTGGAAGCGTTGCGGTTGGCCGATCGGATTCTGATCCTCAAGGGAGAGCCGGCTCGGCTGGTATCGATTGGGGTGCCCGAAGGCTCTCGCCCTCGCCCGCTCGACGACAGCGAACTGCAACGTCGCCAGGCCGAACTGGTAACCCAGCTGCGGGAGCCCGATCATGACTGACCGTCTCGGCTGGAGTCGCTGGATGCGTCCGCTGCTGGCGCTCGTCGTCCTCGTCGCGGTGTGGCAGCTCATTCTGACGCTGACCGGCGTGCCCCGCTATATTCTGCCCTCGCCGATGGCCGTCTGTCGCGCCCTGATCGAGCAGCGCGGACTGCTGGCCCATCATGCCGGCATCACCGCCATCGAGATCGTGGCGGGACTGATCGGCGGCATCCTTCTGGGGCTGGCCACCGCATTGGCGCTGGCTCGATTCCGGGCGCTACGCCGAACGCTGCTGCCATTACTGCTGATCAGTCAGGCCATTCCGCTGTTCGCGCTGGCGCCGATCCTGATGCTGTGGCTCGGCTATGGCATCGGCCCCAAGATCCTGATGGCCATGGTCATCATCTACTTTCCGGTGGCCTCGACCGGCTACGATGGCCTGCGCCAGACGCCTCAGGGGTGGCTGGATCTGGCCCGGACGTTCGGGTTGAGCCGGCGTCAGCGGCTGCTGAAGGTCCAGCTGCCGGCCGCTTTGCCGTCGCTGGCCTCCGGACTCCGCATGGCAGCCAGCGCCGCGCCGATCGGCGCCGTGATCGGCGAATGGGTGGGCTCGAGTCAGGGGCTTGGCTACCTGATGCTGAACGCCAATGCCCGGCTGCAGATCGACCTGATGTTTGCCGCCCTGGTCGTGCTGGTCGCGTTCGCCTTGCTGCTCTACTTCGGCGTCGACGCCGCCTTGAGACTGGCGATGCCGTGGCAGCAGGACCGGATAACGACCGATGACTGAAGCCGATATGACATCTGGCGCCGACAACCGCGCCTTGCCTTCAGGCCATCGGCTGAACGCATGACCTGAGACGAACACCTAAGACCATCCATTCGACCCAACGAGGGAATCCGGAATGATGACTTCACGCTCGACGCCGTGGTACCGCAGGCTGGCCATGAACCTGGGACTGTTCGGTCTGACTCTGGTCGGCCTGGCATTGTTCGGTCTGACATCAGCCTCGCCGGCACTGGCGCAGGACAACGACGACGACCTGGCGCCACCGCAGATGATCCCTTTGAGCGTGATGCTCGACTGGTACGTCAATCCGGTCCACGCCCCGATCATCATCGCCAAGCAGCGCGGACTGTTCGAGAAGCGCGGGCTGGATGTCGATATCCAGTCCCCCGCCGACCCCAGCGTTCCGCCGAAGCTGGTCGCCGCCGGGCGCATCGATCTCGCGGTCAGCTATCAACCTCAGCTGCATCTGCAGGTCGACCAGGGGCTACCCGTCGTCCGGGTCGGCACGCTGATCGCGACGCCGTTGAACGCACTGCTGGTGCGCGCGGACAGCGGAATCGACGATATCTCCCAGCTTGCGGGCAAGAAGATCGGCTACTCGGTGGGCGGCGTCGAGGAAGTGCTGCTTGCGGCGATGCTCGAGCACAACGGCCTGAGCCTGAAGGATGTCGAGATGGTCAACGTCAACTTCTCGCTGACACCTGCCCTGATCAGCGAGAAAGTGGATGCAGTGACCGGTGCGTTCCGCAATTTCGAGCTGGCGCAGATGAAACAGGAAGGCGTCGAAGGCAAGGCGTTCTATATCGAGGAGCAAGGGGTCCCCGACTACGACGAGCTGATCTTCGTCGCCAATCGCGACACGCTCGATCAGCATCGCGACGCCGATCGACGCTTCATGGATGCCATCGGCGAGGCGACCTCCTGGATCATCAACCATCCTGACGACGCCTGGCAGAGCTTCATCGGCTATGATCCGTCGCTGGATACGCCGCTGAACGCCGCGGCGTGGAAAGCCACCCTGCCGCGCTTCGCGCTGCGTCCCTCGGCGCTCGATACCAAACGCTATCGCGACTTCGAAGCCTTCCTGCTCGAGCGAGGGCAGATCAAGGCGCAGAGTCCGGTTTCTCGTCTCGCGGTGGATCTCAACGCGTCCCCGTGACGCGCATTCCGGTGGATGACATGAGTTCGAATTCAACCGGCGGCGATTCCTCGCGCCCCGAACCGTCGCGCCCCGAACTGTTGCGCTCCGAAGCCTGGCGCTACGACCCGCAGCAGGACCCGGTCGAGACGCTCCCCAGCGTCTCGCTCGACGACCTGGCCGCGCTTCCCGCCCGGCCGGGTGTCTACGTCTTTTTCGGTCTCAACGATTTACCGCTCTATGTCGGCAAGAGTGTCGATATCCGCAGCCGCATCCGCAGCCATGTCCAGCAGCCGGCCAGCCGGCGGCATGCCCAGATGATCGACCAGACCCAACGTATCGCCTGGCTTCGGACCAGCGGCGATCTCGGCGCGCAACTGCTCGAGGCCGACTTGATCAAACGCTGGATGCCGCTCTACAACCGCCAGTTGCGCAAGCGCGTCCGCATGGTGAGCTGGAACTGGCCCGAGGGCGATGCCCGGCCGGCGTTGACCGACGGCCAGTGGGTGGTGACGGCACGAACACAGTTCTACGGCCTGTTCCGCAATCGCCGCGATGCGCAGATGACATTACGCGACATCGCCACCGAGGAATCGCTCTGCCTGCGGGTGCTGGGGCTCGAAGCGGGCAGCGGGCGCTGCTTCGGCTATCAGATCGGGCGCTGCCGTGGCGCCTGCTGCGGTGGGGAGACCCTTGACGACCACGCCTCGCGAGCGCGTGACGCCATGGAGCGGCTGCGCATCGAGAACTGGCCCTGGCCCGGCCGGGTCGCCTTCCGTGAAACCAATCGCCATGGCGAGGCCGGGCTGCATATCGTCGATCACTGGCACTATCAAGGCAGTGTCACCCGCCTCGAGGAGCTCGACGTGCTGCCCGACACTCGCGGCTTCGACATCGATACCTACCGCATTCTCAATCGCTTCATTGCCGCGTCGAGCCCGGCGATCGAGGCCATCCCGATCGATGGCGAGATTGACTGATACCCGATGCGAGATCGAGTGATACGACGCGTGATCGACTGATATGACGAGCTACGGCGCGTCGATGAAGCGATTCACCGCTTCGCGAAAGGCTTCCGGCTGCTCGGCGTGCAGCCAGTGGCCGGCGCCGTCCAGCGTCTGCCACTTCGCGCCGGGCAGAACCGCCTCGACCGCGTCGCGATAATCGTCTCGCACGTAGGGTGACGCGCCACCACGGATCAACAGTGTCGGCCCTTCGAAGGGTGCGTCCCCATCGGGGGCGGCGACGATATCTTCATAGCCGGCACTGATTTCGTCGAGCCCTACGCGCCAGCGCATCACGCCGTCGTCGTCGCTCACCAGATTGGTGGCCAGAAACTGCCGCGTGGGCGCGCTGTCGATCGCCTCTTCCATCAGCCTGCCGGCATCGCGGCGCGAAGTCGGCTCGGCCGCCTCGACCCGACGCATGGCGCTGAAAATATCGTCGTGACCATGGGCATAGACCACCGGGGCGATATCGGCGACGACCAGGTGAGCCACCCGTGCCGGATGCAGGCGTGCCAGCGTCATCGCGACCTTGCCGCCCATCGAATGGCCCAACAGGTCGATCCTGTCGATCTCGAGCGTATCCAGCAGCGCGATCACATCGGCCGCCATCGACGCATAGCGCATGCCGTCGACATGCGGCGAGCGACCATGATTGCGTAGATCGACCGCGATCACGCGACGCTCGCTCTGCCACTGTTTGATATGGGAACGCCAGTTGTCGGCGCTGCCGAACAGGCCGTGCAGCACGACTAGCGGAAGCGCGGTCCGGGCGTTCTCCGGCTCACCGGTATCGATACAATGAAGTTGCAACGTCGTCTCTCCTGATAATCTGCCTGACACCGTTGGAGCAGAATAACAAAGCCTGCGCCGCAACGCCGATCCGTCGCGTCACGACACCCTCAACTCCGCTGGCGCGATACGCCCGGCAGATTCAACTGGTCGCGCTGCGTCAGCAGACGCCGCCCCAGATAGGCCAGCAGCACGCCATACAACGGCAGGAAGAAAACCAGGCTGATCGTTAGTTTGACGGCGTAGTCGAACCAGGCGATTTCGACCCAGTGCTGCCGCATGAAGGGATCCGGGCCCTGCCAGAAAGCGATCGCAAAGAAGGCGAAGGTATCCGCCAGATTCCCCAGGATGGTGGAGAACGTCGGCGCGACCCACCAGGCGCGAAGACGGCGCATCCGATCGAAGACGTGAATGTCGAGCAGCTGACCAAGCACATAGGCCATGAAACTGGCCAGCGCAATCCGGCCGACAAACAGATTCCACTGCGCCAACGCTTCGAAGCCCTGGAAGCGGCCCTGCTGAAACAGCACCGATACCCCATAGGAAACCAGCAACGCTGGCAACATCACGCTGGCGATGATGCGCCGCGCCGATGACTTGCCGAATAGCCTGACCGTCAGATCGGTGGCCAGAAAGATGAAGGGGAAACTGAAAGCACCCCAGGTGGTATGTAACCCCCAGAGCGTAAAGGGTAGCTGAACCAGATAGTTACTGGCGGTGATCACCAGCACGTGAAAACTGACCAGCCAGAACAGGGCGAGCCGGAGTTGGCGACTGTCGAGTGTCAACATGGAGAACCTTTTTCGTTTGCCGGCGCTTCTGACCCATGAAGCGTGTGTCTACCGGAGCGTGGCCGAGGGGTAAGGGAACCCTCTGGATGACGTGGTTGTGACGCCGTGATGGCGTCGCCCGCGAATAGCGGGCAAATATTATAGAGATTGGGAAGATCAACGGCCAGAAAAACTACCGATTGTCACGGGTTAAAAAACTATTGTAACACTAAGTTACATTAAGCTAATATGACGCGAGACTGAACCGCCGGTTCAGTGTTGGCAACCCGCCAACGCGAATGCGGAATTTTTTATGACGACCACAGTTACCCCGCTCGGCGATCACCAGATCGGCCCTGCCACGGCCACGCTCAAGGCTATCGCCAACGAAAGCCGGTTGCGCATCTTGTGCCTGTTGATGCGTGGCGAGCGTTCGGTTACCCAGATCAACCAGGAGATGACGCTGAGTCAATCAGCGCTGTCACAGCATCTGGCGGTGCTACGCCAGGAGCGTCTGGTATCGACACGTCGCAGCTCGCAGGTGATCTACTATTCACTCCAGGGCAATGCTGCCGAGCGCCTGATTCAGACGCTCGGCGAGCTGGACATCGGCTGACACCCATAGCGAAGCGATACTAGCGGCGCTGCCAGCGCAGATCGTCGACGCGCTGGAGCACGCCGTCGACGCCTTTTTCCAGACGGCTGTCCACGCCTTTGCCCAGCCTGCCGATCAGGCCGGTGCGGGTCTCCAGCGATACCTTCAATACCCGAGCTCGCTGGCGCTGCTTCTCCAGCAGATAGGCGTCGCTGGTGCCCACGGCATCGACCAGGCCGGCGGCCAGCGCCTGGCTGCCATACCAGATCTCGCCGGTCGCGACGGACTCGACATCCAGCCCGGGGCGTCGCTCCCCGACGTAATGCTTGAACAGGTCATGAGTCGAGGCCAGATCCTCGAGAAACTTGGCTCGCCCTTCTTCGCTGTTCTCGCCCAGTACGGTCAGCGTGCGCTTATAGCGCCCGGCGGTCAGCAGTTCCACATCGACATCGTGCTTCTTGAGCAGACGATGGACGTTGGGTATCTGGGCCACGACCCCAATCGACCCGATCACGGCAAAGGGCGCCGCGATCAGCTGGTTGGCGCAGCATGCCATCATGTAGCCGCCGCTGGCCGCGACCTTGTCGACGCATACCGTCAGTCGGGCCCCGGCGTCGCGAAGACGATCCAGCTGGGCCGCCGCCAATCCGTAACTGTGGACCAGCCCGCCGCCCGACTGCAGCCGCAGCACGACCTCGTCGCCTGACCGAATCTCCTCGAGCAGCAGCGACACCAGCTCGGCCAGCGCGGGTGTGCCGGACGCCTTGAGGTCACCATTGAAATCCAGCACCCAGACTCGCTCGCTATTGGCATCCGCGAGTTCCTTGGCGGACTGCTTGTCAGCCTGCTTGCCGGATTTCTTGAGCCGCTTGGCGAGCTGGCGCCGGCTCGCCTTGGGCTCAGCCGCCAGACGCAGCTGTCGGCGCCGACGCTGAAAGCGCTCATCGAGCTCGACGACCTTCAACGTCGCCCCATCACCGCTCTGCCCTTTTCGTCGCCCGTGGGCGATCAATGTCAGGATCACCCCGAGGGCGATCAACAGAGTGGCGGTCTTCGCCAGAAAAAGGCCATAGTCGGCCAGCCATTCGATCACTTCACGCTCCTTGCACTGAGAAATACCCGTTTCCAGGCCTTCGTTCTATCCGAGTCGTCTACGCCAAACTCGTTTTCGCCCCGACGATCGTCTGGCGCCTGGTTGAGGCCAGCATGCGCTTGCACGAGACTTGCATGAAAATATGGGCAATGATTTGCTTAGCGTTTTGTGACCGGAGAGACCCTCATGGAAGACCAGCAACTGATTGCCAAGCTCCGCGCGCGCTTCGACGCCGAGGCTGCCGAGTCGGTGTCGGCCATCTATCAATTCGATCTCGACGACGTCGACGACTACCACATGTCGATCGATCACGGCGTGCTCGATATCCAACCCGGTCGTCATCCGGATCCTAGCGTCACCATCATCAGCGACACGCAGACACTGTTGGCGCTGGTGAGGAAAGAACTCAATACCATGCAGGCGTTGCTGACGGGCAAGGTCAAGGTCAAGGGTGACATCGGCCTTGCCAGCCGGCTACCCAAGCTGTTCGGCAAATCCAAGGCCTGAGTCGGCCCGATCAGCGCACCGCCACCGATTCGCAGTGAGTGTCGATCAACTGGCGCGAGATCGAGTAGACCGGCGGAAGCTGCGGCAGCTTCTGCGGGCGAAACCAGGCCGCATCGACGATCTCTTCCCCATCGATGCGGATGCGTCGACTGGCGGCTTCGGCGAAGAATCCCATCATCAGCGAGTGCGGGAACGGCCACGACTGACTCTTGAAGAAGCTGACGCGACCGACATCGACACCCACCTCTTCCATCACTTCTCGCCTGACCGCAGCCTCCACCGCCTCGCCCGGCTCGATGAAGCCGGCCAGCGTCGAGTAGCGCTGAGGCGGGAATCGAGGGCTGCGCGCCAGCAGCATGTCCTTGCCGTGGGTCACCAGCGTGATGATGCATGGCGAGATGCGCGGATAGCCGCGTAGACCGCAGTTATCGCACTGCATCGCGAACTCGTGGACGAGCCGCCGTGTGGCATGGCCGCAGCGGCCACAGAAGCGATGATCCCGCTCCCAGCGCGTGACCTGGAGCGCCGTTGCCAACAGCTCGCTCTGCGCGGCCGGCACCTGCGCAAGCCAATCGCGGAACGCCGGCCAATCGTCGCGCCCCTCCTCGACCACCACGGCCACGGGCTCACCCAGCCAGTAACCCAGCGGCAGCGCCCGTTCCGGCCAGCGTTCGCAGCGAATCAGCATGTTGCCGGCATCCGACGCCACGCCGTTGTCGCTCATGCGCAGCAGCCAGCCGCCCTTGGCATCCGCCGGCGGCATCTCGCGTTGTAACATCAGCGTGGGGTCTCCGGCAGAGTCAAGGCATCCCAGTGGCACTGACCCGCCGCCTGGCGAATCTGCTCGAGGCGCTGCTGATGCGCTTCCCACTCGGCTGCGCTCGGCTGGACCACGGCCAGCGTCGCGCCGTTACGCTCGACCTGACGCCTGCCGCTGGCGCCGCCGGACTCCCGATTCTCGCTGGTGTCGTTGCCGGCCAGCGACAGCGCGGTCTGGCCCCCGGTCATGGCGAGATAGACTTCGGCCAGGATTTCGGAGTCCAGCAGCGCGCCGTGGAGCACACGCTGGCCATTGTCGATGTCGTAGCGCTTGCACAGCGCGTCGAGGCTGTTGCGCTGCCCCGGGTGCATCTGCCGCGCCATCTTCAACGTGTCCAGAATGCTGCAGTGCTCGGCCACCGGCCCCAGCATCGGCTCCCCGCGGGCCGCGTTCAGCAACTTGAACTCATGATCGAAGAAGCCGACGTCGAACGGGGCATTGTGGATCACCAGCTGCGCGCCGCGCATGAACTCCCACAGGTCGTCGGCGATCTGCGCGAAGACGGGCTCGTTGGCGACCCGTTCGCTGGTAATGCCGTGAATCTCGACGGCTTCCGCTTCGATATCCCGTTGCGGGTTGACGTACTGGTGATAGGTCCGTCCGGTGAACCGGCGATTGACCAGTTCGATGCCGCCGATCTCGATGATGCGATGGCCTTCCCGCGGATCGATACCGGTGGTTTCCGTGTCCATGACGATTTGACGCATACCGTTATCCTCGCTTGTGTCCGGCGGCTTGAATGTCCGGAGGCTCAGTGCCTGTAGACCCAGTGCCTGTAAACCTAGTGCCCGTAGCCTCAGTGCCTGGCGGCCGTCACTCGTTGTACGGGAAAAATTGCTGTCGAGGCGCGCTCAACGGACTGAAGACCGCCGCGCCGCGACGACTTCATCGATCGCCTCGTTGACCAGGCGGTCGGCGGCCTCGTTGCCCTGATGACCACTGTGGCCCTTCACCCAATGCCACTCGATGGCATGGCGCTGGGTCTCGGCGAGCAGTTCCCGCCACAGTTCGGCGTTTTTCACCGGCTGCTTGGCCGCGGTTTTCCAGCCACGCTTCTGCCAGCCATGGATCCACTCCGTGATGCCTTTGCGGACATACTGGGAGTCGGTCCAAAGCGCAACCCGGCAGGACCGATCCAGCGCCCGTAACGCCTGGATCGCCGCCATCAGCTCCATGCGGTTGTTGGTGGTTTCGGCCTCGCCCCCTTTCAAGGGCTTCTCATGGTGGCCGGAAACCAGCAACGCACCCCAGCCACCGGGGCCGGGATTGCCACGGCAACCGCCGTCGGTATAGATCGTTACGGCAGGCATCGTCGAATCGGGTTTTGGAGCAGGCAAGACGTAAACTCTCTGTGAAGTCGGACTTTGATGTCAGGCGGTCGTCTGGGGGACACGAGTACGGGTCACAGCACTGGCACTATCACTAGCACTAGCATTGGCATCGACGACGCCATTGAAGCTGTCACTTGACGTCGCCGTTCGCTGATCGCCGTCGGCGGCCTCGAGCGCGACCCGGTTGGGCAAGGACCCGGGGCCAGCGCCGCGGCGAGACTCTTCGTCACGCCGACCGCGGGCGTGCGCCGTCTCCTTGGCGAGCCCTAGCCAGGCACCGGACTTGTTGCCACCAAGCACCCGCTCCCGCACCTTGATCGGCTGGACCGGAATGCTGCGACGCCGGGCCACCATCAGGTAAGCCGAGGCCAGCGGCAGATTGTAGCGCCGGCCCAACGTCTCGAGCCGCTCACTTCCGCTGGCGCGACCGGGCAGTCGGAAGCCGCAGTAGTCTACCCGCTCGATCTCGAAGTCGACAAACGCCAGCCAGTCGCGCAGGCGGCCGGGAGTACGCCACTGCTGCTGCCACGGCGCGGGCCGCTGCCGCGGACGCAGACCATTGGGACCGAACGGGTGCCAGCCGAACACCAACAGACGCCCGTCGGCGCGGGTAACGCGTGCGGCTTCCTGCAGGACGTGATGCGGATGCTCGACGGCTTCGAGCAGATGGTGCAGCACCACCAGATCGAGGCTGTCATCGGCGAGCGGAAGACGATCGGGAAGGCAGACGAGGCTGTTGGCACCACGAACGAGGTCGGGCGTCGGGGCCCAGTCCAGCGCATGGCGGATCGGGCACATGTCGCTCATCAAGGGCGCCATGCCCAGTTGCAGGCTGACGATCCCCCGATGATGCTCGCAGTGCGGCCCCAGGCATGCACGCTCCGCCCGCCACAGCGAGAGGCCGGGCGCCGATTCCCAGAATCGACGCCCTTCGCGGACGATTGCCTGCAAACCCGGATCGGTTGGCGAGATTGACACGACCGACTTTACTCCCCAAGGTTATCGCTTTTTAAACGGTGGCTCGTCGGGTTCGACGACGGTTCCTGTACTAAAAAGGTCATTTTAGTAAGGTCTTTTCCAGACGGCCTGGGGAACCTCCGGGCAATGCCTGGATCTGAGCGATGGGTCGAGCAGATCGAGCGATATTCGCCGTCGACGCCGAAACCCGAACGTGGAACTCCCTGGACGAAGCCGCCGCAGAAGGATGCCATATGTTGACCGTGAAACCGATTCCCGCGTTGCAGGACAACTATATCTGGGTACTGCGCCAGGACAATCAGGATAGCGTCATCGTCGTCGATCCCGGCGACGCCGCGCCGGTTATCGCCTGGCTCGAGCAGGAAAACCTGGCCCTGGACACCATCCTGATCACTCACCATCACCAGGATCACACCGCCGGGCTTGCCGAGCTGATCGAGCGTTACTCTCCCAAGGTCTACGGTCCCGCCAACGACGCCATTACCGGTATCGACCATCGCGTCGGCGAAGGCGACGAATGCCGCGTCCTCGGGCGACGCTTCGAGGTGTTTGCCGTACCCGGCCACACGCTGGATCATATCGCCTTCTACGCTCCCGGGACACCGGGTCTGCTATTCGCCGGCGATACGCTGTTCTCCGGTGGCTGCGGGCGCCTGTTCGAGGGCTCACCCGAGCAGATGTACGAATCACTGGCCAAGATACAGACCCTGCCGGAAGACACGCTGGTGTTTGCCGCCCATGAATACACGCTTGCCAACCTCGCCTTCGCTGCAGCGGCCGAACCCGACAATGCGGCCCGTGATGCCTACCGGGACGAGTGTCGCACAGCCCGTGACCTGGACCGTCCGACGTTACCGACCACGCTGGTACGTGAGCGCCAGATCAACCCGTTCCTGCGCATCGACGAGCCTGGGCTGCTCGAGACTTTACGTCAGCGCGGTGCTGCCGATAACGGTATGGAGGCTTTTGCCACCCTGCGGGCGTGGAAAGACCATTTCTAGCATTGCGATGAAAGACGAGGTTACTCGCTGTTCGCCTTATCCGGTTGTGCGACAGCGTCATCAAGGATTGTCGAACACATGATTTCCCGATCGAGGCGCTGCCAGGTTTTCGTTGGCCTGGCAGGCAGCCTGCTACTCTCCGCGCTGCCCGTGACTGCCATCGCGGGCAGCGGCGCCGATGCCCAGGCCAGTGCGCCCCAGCGCACCTTCTGGTCATCGCTGAAACTGCAGAAGCATCGTTCACCGGACGCCTGGCTTCGCCTGCGCGAGGCGTTTCGTCTATCTCACGAGACGGCCAACCCCCGAGTCGCCGAGTGGCTCGAGTGGTATCGGGAACACCCACAGCACGTCGAGCGCGTGGCGGCCCAGGCCCGGCCCTGGCTGCGCTGGGTTACCCTGCAACTGCGGTCGCGTGATCTGCCCGGCGAGATCGCCCTGTTGCCGTTCATCGAGAGCGGCTACGACCCTACCGCCACCAACCCCGGCGGTGCCGCCGGTCTCTGGCAATTCATGCCCGCCACCGGCGACGCCATGGGCCTATCGCGCACCGCCTGGTATGACGGTCGACACGATGTCGTGGCCGCCACTGGCGCCGCGATGAGCTATATCCGGCAGCAGGCCGACCGCTGGTACGATGGCGACCTGTTGCTGGCACTGGCGGCTTACAACGCTGGCGCCGGCACGGTGAATGCGGCCAGAGAGGCCGCCGCCAATCGCGGCGACCCGATCGATTACTGGCACCTGCGTCTGCCCGCCGAAACCATGGCTTACATCCCGCGCCTGCTGGCGCTGTCCGAAGTGATCGCGGAGCCGGAACAGTACGGTGTGGTGTTACCGGAAATACCCGATAGCGTCCAGTTTGCCCAGGTCCCCACCGACGGCCCGCTGACACTGTCGATGGCGGCCGATCTCGCCGGGGTCGATCCCCAGACGCTGCGCCAGCTCAACCCGGGATTCAAGCGGGCATCCACGCGCCCTCGCGACGATGCCACGATCCTCGTGCCCGTCGCGGTCAAGCAGCGGTTTCTCGCCAACCTGGCAACGCTACCCGCCGCCGAACGCACGGTACTCGACCGCTACGTCGTCAGACGCGGCGACACCCTCTCCGCCATTGCCGCGCGCTTCGGTGCCAGCGTTGCCGAGATCCGTCGTGAAAACGGCCTCGAGGGCAGCACCATCCGCGTCGGACAGACCCTGACGGTTCCGGCCACGGCAATGGCGCAAAACAGCAATGCTCGTCGATAGCGCTTGGAGGTCAAGCGCCGACGGCGTCGGGAAATAGCGCTTTGAAATCACGGCCGTTGCCGGTACAACGTGTCGAAGTGTGGCCGCGCCTGGATGTAGGCATGCCTGATGCCATAGCGCCTGATGCCCTTGCTGGCATCCGTACAAGATCCGCGACACGTGAGGAAAGGATGTCGACGATGGCTGGATTCCGAGGCTTACTGGCGACGGTCACGCTGGCGCTGGCCATCGTGTTGCCAGCAGCCGCGCTCGCCCAGCAGCATGATTCTGAGGGAAAAAGTGCTGAAGGAAAAAGCGCTGATGGAAAAAGCGCTGATGGAAAAAGCGCTGATGGAATAAGCGTCGAGAAAAAAACCACCGCCGAACAAAGCGCCGTGGAAAAAACCGGCGACGTGCCGACCGTTCACGCCATCGCCCTCTACGACGATCCGGGCTTGCCCGCGGACTTCGACCATCTGCCTTACGCCAACCCCGCCGCCCCCAAGGGCGGCACGCTGCGCCGGGCCGCCAACGGCAGTTTCGACTCCACCAACCCGTTCATCATCCAGGGCACGCCCGCCGACGGCCTCAACCAGATCTACGACACGCTGATGGAATCCAGCGCCGACGAGCCGTTCACCATGTACGGGCTGCTGGCTGGCGGCATCCGACTCGATCCCGACCGCCACTGGATGGAAATCGATATCCGGCCCGAAGCGCGGTTTCACGACGGGAAGCCGGTAACCGCCGAGGACGTCGTGTTCAGTTTTCGCCTGCTGCGCGACAAGGGTTCGCCGTTCTATCGGGCCTACTACGCCAGCGTCGAATCGGCCTCGGCGCTTGGCGAGCGCACTGTGCGCTTCGAGTTCTCGAACAATCAGTCGCGGGAGCTGCCATTGATCCTGGGTCAGCTTCCGGTATTACCCGAGCACTACTGGCAGGACCGGGACTTCACCAAACCGACGCTCGACAAGCTGATGGGATCCGGCCCCTACGAAATCGCCGAAATCGATCCCGGTCGGCGCATCGTCTATCGTCGGGTCGACGACTACTGGGGCCGCGACCTGCCGCTCAATCGCGGGCGCTACAATATCGATCGGCTGATCTACGACTACTTCCGCGACCAGTCCGTGGCACTGGAGGCATTTCTTGCCGGCGCACTGGACATGCGCATCGAGAGCAGCGCCAAGAACTGGGCGACCGCCTACGACACGCCGGCCGTCGAGGACGGAGCGATCCAGCGAGTCATCGTTCCCGATGGCCAGCCGGCGGGAATGCAGGGCTACGTCTTCAACACGCGACGCGACAAGCTTTCGGATCCCAAGGTTCGTCGCGCGCTGGGCCTGGTGTTTGATTTCGACTGGATCAACCAGCACCTGTTCTACGGCGCCTATCAACGTACTAATAGCTACTTCCAGAATTCGGAGATGGCCGCCAAGGCCTTGCCGGACGATGCCGAGCTGAAACTGCTCGCGCCCTATCGAGACCAACTGCCCGACGCGGTATTCGACCAGCCGCTTCCGGTCCCCCAGCCGGAGGCACTACGGCCACGGCTGCGCGAGGCGCTCGATCTGCTTCGCGAGGCCGGTTACGACGTACGCGACGGCAAACTCGTCAACCTCGCCATCGGCCAGCCGTTCACGCTGGAATTTCTACTCTACGACAGTCAGTGGGAGCGGATTACCCAGCCGTTCGTGCGCAATCTGGAACGGCTCGGCATCCAGAGCAAGATTCGCGTGGTCGATGTCAACCAGTATCTCGATCGCCTGCGCGGATTCCAGTTCGACATGATCGTCGGCAGCTTCCCGCAGTCGGCCAACCCCGGCAACGAGCAGCGGGACTTCTGGACCAGCGACTATGCCGATGTGCCACAGAGCCGCAACCTGGCGGGCGTGCATGACCCGGTGGTGGACGCGCTGGTCGATCGGTTGATTCAGGCCGACAGCCGCGACGAACTGGACATCGCCTCGCGGGCGCTCGATCGCGTTCTTCGATGGGGTTTCTACGTGGTCCCGCAGTGGAACTTCGACGGCACCCGCGTCGCGGTCTGGGACAAGTTCGACTACCCCAAGCCTTTCCCGCGCTACACTCCCGATTTCACGGTGTGGTGGGTCGACCCCGACCGCGCTCGAGCCGTCACCGCGCGTCAGCGCGGCCAGGAGTGATTGTCGATCATGGCCAGCTATATCGTTCGCCGCCTGCTGTTGATGATCCCGACCCTGCTGGGAATTCTGCTGCTCAACTTCATCATCGTCCAGGCCGCCCCGGGCGGGCCCATCGATCAGATGATGGCGCGTTTCGAAGGGTTGAACAGCAACGCCAGCACCGGTCTCGAAAGCGGCGGCGGTGACGGTAGCAATGGTGGTGGCAACAGCAGCGGCAGCGCCCAGCGACTCCATGGCGTCGACGAACAGCTGCGACAGCAGCTGACTGAGGAGTACGGCTTCGACAAGCCGGCCTGGGAACGCTTCGGGCTGATGCTCAAGGACTACGCGACATTCGATCTCGGCGACAGTCTGTTTCGCGGCCAGCCGGTGATCGATCTGATATTGGATCGACTGCCGGTGTCGATCTCGCTGGGGCTTTGGACCACGCTGCTGGTCTATCTCATTTCGATTCCGCTGGGCATTCGCAAGGCGCTGCGCCACGGCAGCGCTTTCGACGTCTGGTCGTCGGGCGCGGTGGTGGTCGGCTACGCGATTCCCGGGTTCCTGTTCGCCATCCTGCTGATCGTGGTGTTCGCCGGCGGCAGCTACTGGAACTGGTTCCCGCTGCGCGGGCTGACGTCGTCCAACTTCAGCGAGCTGTCGCTGCTCGGCAAGATCCAAGACTATTTCTGGCATATCACGCTGCCGGTCCTTGCCTCGG
This sequence comes from Salinicola halophyticus, assembly GCF_003206695.1. GTDB lineage: Bacteria > Pseudomonadota > Gammaproteobacteria > Pseudomonadales > Halomonadaceae > Salinicola > Salinicola halophyticus. The sequence goes on from NZ_PZJN01000003.1 coordinate 400,325, forward strand.
CCATCGGCAGTTTCGCCACGTTGACCATGCTCACCAAGAACAGCTTCCTCGACGAAATCCACAAGCAGTACGTGCTGACGGCAAGAGCCAAGGGCGCCTCGGAGCGCCGCGTGCTGTACGGCCACGTCTTCCGTAATGCCATGCTGATCATCATCGCCGGGATGCCGGCGGCGCTGATCGGCATCCTGTTCACCGGCTCGCTGCTGATCGAGGTGATCTTCTCCCTCAACGGGCTGGGCCTGCTCGGATTCGAGGCGGTCATGCAGCGCGACTATCCGCTGATCTTCGGTACGCTCTACCTCTACACGTTGATCGGGCTGGTGCTCAAGCTGGTCTCGGATCTGACTTATGTGTGGGTCGACCCTCGCATCGATTTCGGCACCCGGGAGTCCTGATGACATCGAGCCGCCGCCGGCATCTGTCGCCGATCACCCAGAGACGCCTGCATGTCTTCCGTGGCAACCGCCGCGCGGTCTGGTCGCTGTGGATCTTCGGGGTGCTATTCATCGTCAGCCTGGGCGCCGAGCTCATCGCCAACGACAAACCGATCGTGATGCAGTACGACGGCCACTGGTACGTGCCGCTGCTGGTGGATTATCCGGAAACCGAATTTGACGGTTTCCTGCCAACGACGACGGACTATCGCGACCCCGTGGTTTTCGAGCAGATCGCCGATAACGGCTGGATGCTGTGGCCGCCGGTCCCGTTCTCCTACCAGACGCTCGACCGTGACGTGAAAGGGCCGGTGCCCTCGCCGCCCGGCAGCCGCCACTGGCTGGGGACCGACGACCAAGGCCGTGACGTGTTTGCCCGTGTCCTCTACGGATTCCGGCTATCGGTCGCTTTCGCCCTCGCGCTCACGGTCGGCTCGATTTTTCTGGGCGTCGTGATCGGCGGCGTACAGGGCTATTTCGGCGGCAAGGTCGACCTGATCGGCCAACGCGTGATCGAGATCTGGTCCGGATTGCCGGTGCTATTCCTGCTGATCATTCTCGCCAGCCTGGTCGAGCCCAACATCTGGTGGCTGCTGGGTATCATGCTGCTGTTTTCGTGGCTGGGTCTGGTGGATATCGTGCGCGCGGAATTTCTGCGCGCCCGCAATCTGGAATACGTCAGAGCCGCTCGCGCCATGGGCTTGCCTTCGCGGTTGATCATGCGTCGACACGTGCTGCCCAACGCGATGGTCGCCACACTGACGTTCATTCCGTTTCTGTTCACCGGCGCCATCACCACCCTGACGGCGCTGGACTTTCTGGGGTTCGGGCTGCCGCCGGGCTCGCCCTCTCTGGGTGAACTGGTCGCCCAGGGCAAGAACAATCTGCAAGCGCCGTGGCTGGGCGTTACCGCCTTCATCACCTTGAGCCTGATGCTGTCGCTGCTGGTGTTCATCGGCGAAGGACTTCGCGACGCTTTCGATCCGCGCCATATCCTCACGGCGACCCGGATTCCGAATCCCCCTGCCGCCGGGTCCCAGGCCCCGGCAAACCGACCGCGTCAGGACAGTCTGCCATGAGCGACCACCGACTCTTCGAACTTCGTCGTCTCACCGTCCGCTTCGGAAGCCATGTTGCGGTCGACTCGCTGGATCTTCAAGTCGATCGCGGCGAGACGGTGGCCGTGGTCGGCGAATCCGGCTCGGGCAAGTCGGTCAGCGCGCTGGGGGCGTTGGGATTGCTGCCCGCAGGGGCCGATATCGAAGGCGAGCGGCGTTTCGACGGCCGCGACCTCGGCGAATTCTCGCCGCGCCAGTGGAACGCGCTACGCGGCGGCCGGATCGGCTTCGTCTTTCAGGAACCGATGACGTCGTTGAATCCACTGCACAGCGTTGGCAAGCAGTTGGGAGAAACCCTGCGACTGCACCAGGGGCTGCGAGGTCAGGCCGCCAAGGGTCGCATCCGCGAACTGCTGACGCAGGTCAAGCTGCCCCGGGTCGATGAGCTGATGGCGGCCTGGCCCCACCAGCTTTCCGGCGGGCAGCGCCAGAGGGTGATGATCGCCATGGCGATCGCCAACGATCCGCAGCTACTGATCGCCGATGAACCCACCACCGCGCTGGATGTGACGGTTCAGCGGGAGATTCTGGCGCTTCTGGACGATCTGCGTGATCGCTACGGTATGGGTCTGCTGCTGATCAGCCACGATCTCAACCTGGTGCGGCGTCATGCCGATCGCGTGGTGGTCATGCGCCACGGCGAATGCGTGGAAGCCGGGCCGACAACCGATGTTTTCGACACACCACAGAACGCCTACACGCGTCAGCTGATCGACGCGATACCCGCCGGACGGCCGCTGCCCGTGCCAGAGAACGCCGCGACGCTGCTGAGCGCCAACGATGTGGGCATCACCTTTGCCCGGCCCAAGCCGTTTCTGCGCCCCCGGCCGCCCGCTTTCGTCGCGGTCGAGCCGCTGTCGCTTCAACTGCGCGAGGGAGAAACACTCGGCGTGGTGGGTGAATCCGGTTCCGGCAAGAGCACCCTGGCGGCTGCCCTGATTCGCCTGCTGCCGGCCAGCGGCGAGATCCATTTTGACGGCCTGCGCCTGGATTCACTGAGCGGTAACGCGCTCCGGCGCCAGCGACGCGGCTTCCAGATCGTATTTCAGGACCCCTACGGTTCGCTGTCCCCGCGCATGCCGGTCGCCGATATCATCAGCGAAGGGTTGCGCTTTCATCACCCCGAACTCGACGCCTCGATCGTGACCGAACGGATCGCCGAAGCGCTACGGGAAGTCGACTTGCCGCCGGATTGCGGCCACCGCTACCCGCACGAGTTTTCGGGCGGCCAGCGCCAGCGTATCGCCATCGCTCGCGCCTTGATTCTCAAACCCCGGTTACTGGTACTCGATGAACCGACATCGGCGCTGGATCGCACGGTACAGAAGCAGCTGATCGAACTCCTGCGCAGCGTCCAGGCCAGGCATGGCCTCAGCTACCTGTTCATCAGCCACGATCTCGCTGTGGTACGCGCGATGGCCCATCGGATACTGGTACTGAAAGAGGGCAAGGTCGTCGAACAGGGCCAGTGCGAAACACTGCTCGAAGCGCCCCGCTCGGCTTATACCCGAGCGTTGATCGACGCTTCGTCACTGGCCTGATGACTGCTTTTAAGAAGTTCTGTTATCGTTAAGTCTTGAAAAAAAGATAACGGTATAAACCTTGACTCGTAATAGATAGGGAAGTGGTTAACGGCAATATCGCTGGCCCGAAGTCCGGCGATCGTCCCTAGAACGCGGCAATTTCCTCCGGGCGCAGATACCGGCACTCCCCCGGCTCGAGATCGGGATCGAGCTCCAGCGGGCCGATCGCTTCGCGATGCAGCGCCTCGACCGTATGCCCCACCGCGGTCAGCATGCGCCGGACCAGGTGGTAACGCCCCTCGGTGACACCGATCAGCACTTCGGTGTCGCTGACGGCCTCGAAGGTTGCCGGCCGGGTCGGCCTGTCGTCACCGTTCAACTCGACGCCCTCGGCAAACCGCTCCGCAATACGCTCTGCCTCGCCCGCTGCCAGCGGTTCACCCAACGTCGCCCGATAGCGCTTCACGCAGGCGCGGTTCGGCGACGTCACGCGGTGCGTCCACTTGCCATCGTCGCTGATCAGCAGCAGGCCCGAGGTATCGAGATCCAGCCGCCCTACCGGATGCACCCGCTCGATCTGCGGGATATCGATCAGACTGAGCACGGAAGGATGATGCGTCGGTCGCAACGAACACTCGACGCCGACCGGCTTGTGCAACATCAGATAGCGCCAACCGACCCGCTCCAGAGTGTCGCCCTGCCATCGCACCACCTGATCGTCGGATACCTGATATGAGGCATCTCGCGTGACTTCGCCGTCGACGCTGACTTCGAACTGGCGCAGCGCACGCTTGGCCTGGCTGCGCGTTAGCTCCGTGGCTTCGCTAAGAAATCGATCCAACCGCATGAATTTGAAAACCCCTGGCTCGCGGCAGACTCACAGCCATCCGCGGTATTTGAAATAGAGATAAGGTGAAATGCCCGACAACGCCATCAAGCCGATCGCCATCGGATAGCCGAAGCTCCAGGTAAGTTCCGGCATCACGTCGAAGTTCATCCCGTAGATACTGGCGATCATCGTCGGCGGCAGGAACACGACCGAGGCGATGGAGAAGCTCTTGATGATCTGGTTCTGCTCGATGTTGATGAAACCCTGGGTGGTATCCATCAGGAAGTTGACCTTGTCGGACAGGAAGGTGCTGTGGGACATCAGCACCTCGACGTCCTGCAGCGCCTCCTTGGCCTGCTCCTGCAGCTCGCCATAATAACGCAGATGCCGGATGAGGAAATAGAGCGAGCGCTGCGTGTCCATCAGACACAGGCGTATCTTGCCGACGATATCCTCGACCTTGGCCAACTGGTCGATCGCCTCCTCCAGATCGGCATCCTCGATCTCCAGTACCATGTGGCTGACCTGTTCGAGGTCGCGGTGCATGTCCTCGATGCCGTCGGCCAGGTTTTCCACCTTCTGTTCGAACAGCGTGACGATCAGCGATTGCGGCGAGGCCGCTTTGACCTGGCCGCGCCGCGCTCTCAGCCGGAACAGTCGAAAATCGGCGAGATCGTCCTCGCGCAGCGACAGCAGTCGCTGGGGTTGCAGGATGAAAACCACCGTATTGGTCTGATGCTTGCCTTCGTTGCGTGCCAGAAACAGTGAGTGAACGTGCAGCCCGTCGGTATCGGTAAAGAAGCGCGCCGAGGATTCGATCTCCTCGATATCGGTATTGGCGGGCAACTCGTCCGCGAGAAAGGGTTTCAGTGCCGCGCGGTCTTCGTCGTCGAGATCATAGGCATCGATCCAGTTGGCTTCCCACAAACGTGCGTCGATGGGGCCTTCACTGAGCTCTCTGAAATCGTTCTGATCGAGGCGAAAGGTTCGGATCATGGCCCATCCTTACTCATGCAGGTCGTCATCGGAATCGGCCAACGCAAAGCCATCTGCGTCTCTCCAGGCGGGGAATTTATCGCGAAACGATGACAGTGCCGATCCCGACAGCGTTACCGTCTCGACGAATCCCTCGTCTACCGGATGATCGGCCAGCGGCTCGCCCTTGAAGTCCACGACCATCGAATCTCCGGCGTAGGGCAAGCCATTGCCATCCTCGCCGACACGATTGACCCCGACGACATAGCTCAGATTCTCGATCGCACGGGCCTTTAGTAGCGTCCGCCAGGCGTGTCGACGTGGGGCCGGCCAGTTGGCAACGCACAGCAACACATCATATTCGAATGGCTGCTCGGCGGTCGGCTGCTGACGTAGCCAGACCGGGAACCGCAGGTCGTAGCAGACCGACAGCATGACACGCATGCCCTTGACCTCGACGATTTGACGTCGCGAGCCCGCGGCGTAGTGTTTCGGCTCGTCGCCCATCCGGAACAGGTGGCGCTTGTCGTAAACCGTTGCCCGCCCTTCCGGCGTCATCCACACCAGCCGGTTGTAGCAGTTACCGCCTTCGGCGATCGCCAGACTCCCGGTCACGATGCAATACCGCTCGCGTGCCTGGCGGCGCATCCACTCGAGCGTCGGGCTCGAATCGGAGGGCTCAGCCATGAGTTCGGCATTCATGGTGAATCCGGTGGCAAACATCTCCGGTAGCACGATGACATCGGTCTGGCTGCCGTCCAGCGTTCCCATACGGCTATCCAGCAGGCGACGATTGGCCGCCGGATCCTCCCAGTGCAGCTCGCTCTGCACCAGACTCACGCGTAGTCCAGTCATGGAATTCCTCGTTCGAATCGTATTGCACACCGCCCGCGGGCAAACTTCGGGCCAGCGTCATCAGGCGCGGCGGCCGAGAGGTACGGGTCATGATAGATTACGGGTTCACGACACGGAGCGTCGAACATGGCTGGTTCTTCTACGGAGACTTCTCGAGTACCGACGACCGATACGGCGCCTGCCGCATCGTCGTTAACCCCAAGCGAGGCGCGTCGCGGCGTCATGTTCGGCGTTGCCGCCTACGCCATGTGGGGATGCTTCCCGCTGTTCTTCTCGCTGTTCGACGGCGTACCGGCATTCGAGGTCCTGGTGCAGCGAATTCTGTGGTCCTGTGCCTTTTTGCTTGTCGTGGTCACGCTGATGGGTCGCTGGCCGGCACTGCGCCGGAGCTTTCGAAGCTCCCGGGAACTGGCTCGCGGACTGGCCTGGAGTCTGGGTTGCGCGCTGCTCATTGCGCTGAACTGGGGGCTTTATATCTATGCGGTGGAAACACACCACGTCCTCCAGGCGAGTCTGGGCTACTTCATGACACCGCTGGTCAACGTGGCGCTGGGAATGCTGGTGCTGCGTGAACGGCTGAGCCGCTGGCAGATGCTGGCGATCGGTCTGGCGCTGGCAGCCGTCGTGCTGCAGCTGGTGATGCTGGGGCGATTGCCCTGGATCAGCCTGGTGCTCGCGATGACGTTCGGCACCTACGGCCTGCTGCGCAAACGCGTGGCGCTGGATGCGCTCTCGGCCCTGCTGGTCGAAACGAGTCTGCTGCTGCCGTTGAGCCTGGTGGCATTGGTGTGGCTGAGCTGGCATGGCCAGTCCCACTTCGGAGACGGTGCCGGGACCACCGCACTGATGATCGTCAGCGGGGTCATCACCACCCTGCCGCTGCTCGCCTTTGCCGGCGCCGCGCGGCGATTGACGCTCTCCACCGTCGGCTTTCTGATGTATCTCAACCCCACCCTGCAATTCCTGCTGGCGCTGTGGGTGTTCGATGAGCCGATTTCCGCCTCCCAGTTGATCACCTTCGTGCTGATCTGGATCGGGCTCGGTTTCTATTCGGTGGACACCTGGCGACGGCATCGCCAGCACGCCGCCTGAACGACGGCAAAGGCCTGCCGTCAGTCAAGACGGCAGGCCGCACCGAAGCGCCGGCAGGATCGGAACGCGGTTTTAGACCTGCAGCCCCATGACTTCCTTATAGGCGGTCACGAGGCGATTACGCACCTGCACGCCCATATCGAAGCTCACGCTCGCCTTCTGCATGTCGATCATCACGTCGTTCAACGCCACGTTCGGATCGCCGGCCTGGAACGACATCGCCTGTTGATTGGCGGTCTGCTGCATCTGGTTGATTCGACCGAGCGATGCCTGAAGCTCACCGGCGAAGCTACCGCCGGTCTCGGCGGTCGGGGCCAACGGGCTCGCGCTCTGACCGCTGGCCTGGGCCGACAACGCCTGCATCTGCTGAAGCGCCGCCTGGATGGCTGGAGCACTCATGGAGTTTTCCCTGTGTGACGGTTTGACTACAAGACGATTCTCTATCTGCGACGACAGCTATTCGCAGCCGCGATTCCAGGCAGCGGCTCTTTGCAACGCTCACTGCAGCAGCGGCTCTTTATCGATAGCGAACGCGCTCAAAAAAGCGGCCGATGGATTCGACGCTCGCAGCCTATCAATAGCCAGCCAATCACTATCGCGGTAAATGCGTGTGAAAACACCGGCTTTTCCTACCTTCACGGTTAACAGAGCGACACATAATGGCTGCCATCAAATTTACGCCCCGGTCTTGGCCGCATCGGACGGACGCTCCGAGCGGGTCGAGTCACGGATGAGCAGACGCGTTGCAGGGAGCAGACTACTGCTATGTTGTCTAGTCGTACCAGGTTGACGGATCGCGCCCCGATGGGTCGCGCCCTCTCGATGGAACACCTCAGGTCGTTGGATCGTACCGCGTGCCTTGATCGGAGCCCGACATGAGCACGGCCGCGTCGCCCAACGACACCCAAGGTTCAGGCAACGCCTCCGCCCGGGCTTCGAATCGGCAAGCCGATTCGGGGACGACCGCTGGCGGCCGCGACTGGTTGAGCAAGCTGCAGACGAATCCGCGCATCCCGCTGATCATCGCCGGCGCCGCTGCCGTGGCGATCGTGATCGCGCTGCTGCTGTGGGCTCGCAGCCCGGAATATCGCGTTCTCTATTCGACACTGACAGACGCCGATGGCGGCCGGATCATCAACCAGCTCGATGCCATGGGCGTGCCCTACGAATTCAGCGAGGGCGGCCAGGCGCTGCTGGTCCCTGCCGATCAGGTCCGTCCGATTCGTCTGAAGCTGGCCGAACAGGGTCTGCCCGAGGCCAGCGGCGTCGGCTTCGAGCTGATGGACGATCAGGCATTTGGTATCAGCCAGTTTGCGGAACAGATCAACTATCAGCGTGCTCTCGAAGGCGAACTGGCACGCACCATCGGTACGCTGGGCAGCGTCGCCCGCGCCCGAGTGCATCTGGCCATGGCCAAGCCGTCGGTCTTCGTCCGCGAGAGTCAGCCCGCCACCGCCTCGGTGGTGCTGGACCTGCAACCGGGTCGCGTACTCGGCGAAGGCCAGGTCAACGCGATCGTCCACATGGTCTCCAGCAGCGTCGCTCAGCTGGCCGTCGATGATGTCACCGTGATCGATCAGAACGGCGACCTGCTGAGCCGGCCGAGCCATGATGCCAATCAGCTCGACGGCAGCCAGCTCGATTACGTCGGCAATCTCGAGAATCAATACGCCGATCGCATCGAGGCGATCCTGGCACCTATCGTCGGTGCGAGAAACGTACGGGCACAGGTCACCGCGCAGGTCGATTTTTCCCAGCGGGAGCAGACCTCGGAGCGCTACGGCCCCAATCAGTCTCCCCACGACGCCGCGGTGCGCAGCAAGCAGAACAGCGTGTCGTTCCAGAGCAATAGCGATCTCGCCATGGGCGTTCCCGGCGCGCTGAGCAATCAGCCGCCGGGGGTGGCCACCTCGCCGATCAATGACCCGGCCACGCAGGCCCAGAACGCAGACGACGACGCCGATCAGGCGGATGACGCCACTACCGACGATACGGCCCAGACGGACGACAACGGCACCGATACCGGCCAAGGCCGTCGCGACAGCACCATCAACTATGAAGTCGATCGAACCGTCGATCACGTCAAACAGCATAGCGGCGGCATCGATCGTCTCTCGGTCGCGGTCGTCGTCAACTACAAAGACGGCGTGGACGACGAGGGCAACCCGACTCAGATCGCCCTGAGCGATACCGAGATGGATCAGATTCGCGGCCTGGTGCGCCAGGCGATGGGTTTCTCCGAGACGCGCGGCGATGCTCTCGAAGTGGTCAACAGTCCGTTCCAGATCAATACTTCGGATTTCGTCGCTCAGCCTTGGTGGCAGACGCCGGCAGTCTGGGACCTGGCCAAGAGCGCGCTCAAGTATCTGCTCGTGGCCCTGGCCGCCCTGTTCCTGTGGTTCAAGGTGCTGAAACCATTGATCCGGCGTCAGACCCCGGAGCCCATCCCGGCACCCGCGGCAGCGCCCGCAGCTCCCCCCTCCGGTGCAGCGGCGGCGGCCGGCGCCGCGAATTATCAGACCGTCAGCGATGCTGGCGGCGGCAGCGCCGCGAAAAGCCGCGAGCGTAACCGGCGCAGCGCCTCGAATTACGAGCAGGACCTCAAGGACGTTCGTGAAATGGCACAAGAAGATCCGCGCCTGGTCGCCATGGTCGTCAGAAGCTGGATGGAAAAATCATGACGCTCGAAATGACCGGCGCCCGACGTGGCGCCATCCTGTTGCTGTCGCTGGATGAAGACAGCGCCGCGGAGGTGTTCAAGTACCTCTCCACCCGCGAAGTACAGGACATCAGCCAGGAGATGGCCAAGCTCGGACAGGTCTCCCATGAGGAAATGGCAGCGGTGCTGCGGGACTTCCATGACGAGGCCGAGCAGTTCACCGCCATCAACCTGCACTCCAACGACCATATTCGCGCGGTCCTGACCAAGGCCCTGGGTAGCGAACGCGCAAGCAGTCTGATCGAGGATATTCTCGAGACCAATAATGCGTCCTCGGGCATCGACTCGCTGAATCTGATGGAAGCGTCGATGGTCGCGGAGTTGATCCGCGACGAGCACCCCCAGATCATCGCCACGATCATGGTCCACCTGGAGCGCTCCCAGGCGGCGGACATACTCGAGCTGTTCGACGAAAAATTGCGCGACGACGTCATGTTGCGTATCGCCACGTTCAGCGGCGTGCAGCCGGCGGCGCTGCAGGAACTCACCGAAGTGCTCACCTCGATGCTCGACGGCACCAACCTGAAGCGCAGCAAGATGGGCGGCGTCAGAACCGCGGCCGAGATTCTCAACCTGATGAACACCGCTCAGGAAGAGCAGGTCATCGACGTCGTCCGCGCCCACAGCGAGGACCTCGCCCAGCGCATCATCGACGAAATGTTCCTGTTCGAGAACCTGCTGGACATCGACGATCGCGGCATCCAGATGATCCTGCGCGAGGTCGAGACCAACTCTCTGGTCATTGCGCTGCGAGGGGCCGAGGAGGCACTGATCGACAAGTTCACGCGCAACATGTCCCAGCGCGCGGCCCAGCTGATGCGCGAGGATATGGAAAACCGCGGGCCGATTCGGCTGTCACAGGTCGAAAACGAACAGAAAGCGATTCTGGGTACGGTGCGCCGTCTTGCCGATTCCGGCGAGATCGCCTTGAGCGGTGGCGACGATGGCTACGTCTGATCGACGCAACCCGCCGGCTCTCGAGACCACCGGTGAGTGGCATCGCTGGCAGATGGAAGATCTCGGCCACGAACACATGTCGGACACCGGACATCCCGTCTTCGATGCCGAGGCGCAACGTCAACGCCGGCAGCAGGAGGCCGACGCCAGGGCGCGTCAGGTAGCCGGCGAGAAAGCCGAGCGCGAAGGCTTCGAGAGCGGCCACCGCGAGGGCCACGAACAGGGCTACCAGGCGGGGTATCAGGAAGGCCTGGAAGCGGCCAACGCCGCCGCCGAGCTGGAGTTCCAGAAACGTCTGGAAATGACTCTGAATCCCCTCGCCGAGCTTGCCGACAACTTTCGTCACGCCTTGACGTCACTGGATACCGAAGTCGCCGACCAACTGATCGAGCTGGCCCTCATTACCGGGCGCCAGCTGGCAGGGGAATCTCTCGCCGCCAACCCCGACCAGATCCTCAGCGTGGTGCGCGAGCTGCTCGATGCCGACACCACGTTGAACGGTAAACCGCGCCTTTGGCTGCATCCGGCGGATCTCGAACTGGTGACGGCGGCGATGGGGGAAACGCTCGCGGCCAGCGGCTGGGAGTGCCATCCCGACCCGACGCTCGAACGCGGCGGCTGCCGTGCCACCAGTGCCGGCGGCGGCCTCGACGCCAGCTTGAGCACCCATTGGAAGGCGATTCTGGGTCAGCGTCGCCAACGCAAGGCACCGTCGGTCAGCGAAAGCCCCGAGCCCCCGGTGGAGCCGAACGCCGAGGATGAGGCCGATGATGCGTGACCGGGCCTCCACCCAGGCAGATTCAGGGGACTCCCCTCACCATCAACGCTGGCGTCAAGCCCTGGCCAAGATCAGCCATCGGGTGGAATCACTCTCCCACTATCGCTACGAGGGTCGCGTCACCCGCGCCACCGGTCTGGTTCTGGAAGCGGTCGGCATCAGCCTCCCGCTCGGCAGTGCCTGCCTGATCGAACTCTCGGCCGGCAACGGCAGTGGCGACGACGAACGCTTCGCCGAGGCCGAAGTGGTGGGCTTCTCCGGCGACAAACTCTTCCTGATGCCGTTGGCCGACACCAGCGGTCTCTTGCCCGGTGCCCGTGTACTGGCGCTAAGCGGCAATCGCCTAGATATCGCCAGCGCACGTCGATTTCCGCTGGGGGATGGCCTGCTGGGTCGTATCGTCGACGGCAACGGCCGCCCGCTGGATGACCACGGCCCCCTGGAACAGGCCCCGCACGCTCCGCTCGAGACGCCACCGATCAACCCACTGTCTCGCGCGCCCATCGATACCGCCATCGACGTCGGCATCCGCGCCATCAATGGCCTGCTGACCGTCGGCCGCGGTCAACGCATGGGCTTGTTCGCCGGCTCCGGGGTCGGCAAGAGCGTGCTGCTGGGAATGATGGCCCGCTTCACCGATGCCGACGTGATCGTCGTCGGCCTGATCGGCGAACGTGGCCGCGAAGTTCAGGACTTTATCGAGAACATCCTCGGCGAAGACGGCCTGGCACGCGCCGTGGTCGTTGCCGCCCCGGCCGACACCTCGCCGCTGCAACGCATGCAGGGCGCAGCCTACGCGACCCGTCTGGCCGAGGATTTTCGCGATCAGGGCCGCAATGTCCTGCTGATCATGGACTCGCTGACCCGCTACGCCATGGCCGCGCGCGAGATCGCCCTGGCCATCGGCGAGCCGCCGGCGACCAAGGGCTATCCGCCCTCCGTCTTCGCCAAGCTGCCCGGTCTGGTCGAACGCGCCGGCAACGGCAAGCGCGGCGGCGGATCGATTACCGCGTTCTACACCGTGCTGACCGAAGGCGACGACCAGCAGGATCCGATCGCCGACTCCGCACGCGCCATTCTCGATGGCCATATCGTGCTTTCCCGCCAACTGGCAGAAAGCGGCCACTACCCGGCCATCGATATCGAAGCCTCGATCAGCCGAGCGATGCCGGCGGTGGTCGAAGCCAAGCGCTTGCGCCAGGCGCAGGGATTCAAGCAGATGATCTCCCGCTACCAGCGCAACCGCGATCTGATCAACGTCGGCGCCTATATCAGCGGTCAGGATCCGCAGCTTGACCGCGCGGTCGCCCTGTACCCGCGGCTCGAGTCGTTCCTGCAGCAGGGCATGAACGAGATCGCGGAGCTGGCGCCCACCCATGCCGACCTGGACCGACTCATCCCCATTGCCGACTGACTTACCGGATTCGCTTACCTCTCCTCGCCTGTCCGGCTGATGGAATAGTCGCCTTTTCTAGCGTTTCTCGAGCGTTTGCCACGCCGCCCGGGCGGTCACAATGGCAACCGGTGAAAGATCCCAACGGTATCGGGCTTCACCGCACTCACGGTATGAACAGGAGGTGACGTCTTGGCCAACAGACCCGCCATGCAGATGCTTCGAGATCTTGCGCAGCGCAGCAGCGACAAGGCCGTCGAGACTCTTGGCCACCTGCAGCGCCAGCAGCAGGAGGCTCAGGATCAGCTGGCTCAGCTTCAGCGCTATCGCGACGAGTATCAGCGCAAGCTGCACGACAGCCTGACGCAAGGCGTCTCTTCCAGCCAGTGGCGCGACTATCAGCAGTTCATCGGCTCGCTGGATAACGCGATCGAGCAGCAGCAGCGCCGGCTCGGCGAGCAGCAATCGCGTGTCGAGAACGGCAAACAGCACTGGCAGGGCGAGCATCGCAAGCTCAACGCCTACGAAACGCTGCATAGCCGACGGCAGAGCGAAGCGGCCCACCAGCTGTCACGCCATGAGCAGCGCCACAGCGACGAGATGGCAGCGCAGTTGCGTCGTCGTCAACAAGATGGCGCGCATCGGTAGCCGGCTGTTCGCAAGACGGGTTCCGGTTCTCGTGTCCGGTGCCACTCTGCATCGAAAAACTTAACGATAATCACTCTGGCGCCATCGTCCATGGAACTCTCCTCTCTTACCGCTGCGACGTCCTCCTCTTCGGCGCGAAACACCGACGCCCGGAGCAGTGCATCCTCGAACTCGGCCAACGCGCCGTTCGCCGACGTCATGCAGCGCACGGCGAACGCCGAAAAGCCGCAACGTTCCGTCGCCAGCAGCGAGAATCCAGCGCCGCATTCCTCGACAATATCAACATCGGGCGCGAGTTCGCAGCCGGACACGAGCCAGGCGTCCAATGACCAGACGCCCTCAGGCCAGACGTCCATTGGAGAGAAGACGACAGCGCCCTCTTCGGCGGACGTGGCGACCTCGCGAACGACGCAGGAATCACGGCAGGCGCAGGGCGGCTCTCAGGGATTCGACCCGGCCTCCACGGACGCGCAGCAAATTCTGCAGTCGCTCGAGACGGGCGACATGGCCGGGCTTCACGCCGCGCTCGAAAAGCTGGCAGGCGGCAAAGAGAGTGGTAACACAGCATCCGATACCGCGGCGGCCGACGATGATTCGCCAGCGCCCGACGCCCAGGGGCTTGCCGCGCTCTTCGCCGCCCTGCCCCTGAACATGACATCGGCGGGTTCGATGCCGAACGGCGTCGGCAATACCGCTGGCGGATCGACCGCAACCCAGGCCGCGCTCCAGCGGACCGGGTTGGGGGCGCCCACAGGCCATGCCGGCGAGCTCGCGAGCATCGCCCAGAAGGTACTGGCTGCGGCGAGCCAGCAGCCGGGCGCATCGACTCGCGTCAACGCCGGTTCCCAGGCCGCAACCGGGGACGCCTCGTCGGATCTCGACGGCAAGCCGGGATCACTGGGCAACCTCGTGCCGGGCAATCTCGTTCCGGGTAATCTCGCGCCGGGCACTGGCACGTCATCGGGTCAGCCCATGCCGCAGGGCGATTTGACCGCGGGTGACAGGCTCGATGCGACGTTGGCGAGCAATCGCGACTTCGGCAATCTGAATTCGGGCGCGTCACCCGGCGATCGTCCCGATCCCGGTTCACTGGCCAGCCTGACCGCCTCGCTCTCGAATGCCACCGGCGCTTCCACTCCGGCGGCATCGGCAGCGCCGGCCGCCATCACCACCGCCGTTCAGTCGCCCCAGTGGCCGGCCTCTTTCGGCCAGCAGGTGCTGCAGATGCATCAGCGCGGTGATCAACAGATGTCGCTGAGACTTCACCCTCAGGATCTGGGGCCGCTGAGTGTCACGTTGACGGTTCAGGATCAACAGGCCCAGCTCCAAATCCTCTCGGCTCATGCGCCGGTCCGGGCGGCGGTCGAGGCGGCGATCCCCCAGCTTCGCCAGGCGTTGGCCGATAGCGGCATCGCCTTGGGTGAAGCGATGGTCGGTGATCAGGGGTTATTTCAGCAAAACCAGTTTCAGGATCAGTCTTCCGGCGATGATCGGCGGCGAGGCGCTTCGGTTCCCGGCGGCGCACTGCTGACCGCCGCGCCCATCGATACCGGCGACGAGTCCGTTCTCCGTCAGGTCGACCTCAGGTCGAATGGCAATATCAGCCTTTATGCCTAGCCGGCGCTGCCGATAATACGGGTGGCGATTGGCGAACGTTCGCCGCGACATCACGCCATCACTACGCTATGCGACGGCATTGGCAACCCATGCCTCCCCTTTCGATTCCGGGGCATGTTCGATTCCGGGGCATGAAAGGGGAAGTTGGCAAGTCGCAAGGCGTCTTTTCCAGCGATCGTCACGAGCCCTCGCCCCGCATAATCCGCAGCAACTTTCCGAGATGATCCGTAATGGCAGAAGCAATGTCCGCACCCCGTAAAAGCCGAACCCTGATGTTGGTGGGACTATTGATCGTTCTGCTGGCGGTAGCCAGCTCGGTCGCCGTCTATTTCTATCTCGATGCCCGCGGTGGCAGCGATACCACCGACGTCGTCGAGGACGAGCCGGTCGAACCGCCGGTGCCGATCTTCGTCACCATCCAGCCGTTCACGGTCAATCTGCAGAGCGATTACGGTGATCGTCTGCTCTACGTGGGTCTCTCACTGCGCGTCGACGACCAACGAACCCGTGATTTCCTCGAGCAGCACATGCCGGAAGTCCGCAGCCGGCTGCTGATGCTGCTTTCCGGCAAGAGTGCGGAAGAGCTGATCAAGCCCGAAGGCAAGACCCGGATAAAGCAGCAGATTCTCGGTCTGTTCGACGAGCCGATCACCACGCCGCAGCCCCAGTTATCCATCGATGACGTGCTGTTTTCCGATTTCATCGTGCAGTAAGCGGACGCCAGGCCAATCATGTCCCAAGACGATTTACTGTCGCAGGAAGAGATCGACGCCCTTCTCAACGGGGTCAGCGGCGGCGACGACGACAAGCCGGCCGACGATTCCCAGAGCGGCCGTCAAACCCGACCGTTCGACCCGGCCAACCAGCACCGGGTCATTCGCGAGCGACTGCAGGCGCTGGACATCATCAACGAGCGTTTCGCGCGTCTCTTTCGGATGGCGCTGTTCAACCTGATACGACGCAGCGCCGACATCACCGTGTCCGGCGTGCGCTATCAGAGCTACAGCGAATTCGCGCGCAATCTGCCGGTGCCCACCAATCTCAACCTGATCAGCCTGAAGCCGCTGAAGGGCACCGCTCTGCTGGTGTTTCCGCCGGGCCTGGTATTCATGGTGGTGGATAACCTGTTCGGCGGCGACGGTCGATTCCTGACCAAATCCGATGGCCGGGAATTCACCGCCACCGAGCAGCGCATCATTCAGCGCCTGATGTCCTTGGCGCTGGAGGGCTACGAGGACGCCTGGAAATCGATCTATCCGCTGGAGATCGACTACATGCGCTCGGAGATGCAGGTCCGTTTTGCCAATATCACCAATTCGCCCAACGAGATCGTCGTCAACAGCACGTTCCATCTCGAGGTCGGCAACCTGGCCAGCGACTTCAATATCTGTATTCCGTTTTCCATGATCGAGCCGATCCGGGACATTCTATCCAGTCCGATCGGCGCCCTGGACAGCGACGACACCCAGTGGGAGTCGCGGATGGCCGGCGAGATCAAGCAAACCCAGGTCGAACTGATCGCCGATTTCGCCGAGATACCTTCCACCATCGGTGACGTGCTGGCACTGGAAGTCGGCGACATTCTGCCCATCGATCTCCCCAAGACTCTCGGCGTGCGCGTCGACGGCGTTCCGGTCATGGCCTGTGAATACGGTACCCGGCATGGCCAGCGCGCCCTGCGGGTGAAGCATCTTATCGACCATGGTACGTACTCCGCCATGAAGGACTTTGACAATGAGTGACGATCAAAAACCGGGATCCCAGCAGGGAGCTTCCGATAACGCAAGCCAGGAAGATGCCGAAGATCTCTGGGCGGCAGCCATGGCGGAACAGGGCGTCGAGCCTGAAGCCACCGAGCCCAACGCCGTCGAGTCCAAAGCCGCCGAGTCCAACGCTCACAAGGCCGCGCCCAAGGGACCTGCCCAGCCTACCGCCACCGCGAACTCAGGCGAGTCCCGAGCCGCCGATATCGGCGTGTTCCAGTCCTTCGATCAAGGCAGCGACAACGCGCGCCAGACGCGGGATCTGGGCGTCGTCATGGATATCCCGGTCAAGCTGTCGGTGGAACTGGGACGAACGCGCATCACCATCAAGCAGCTGCTGGAGCTGGCCCAGGGTTCAGTGGTGGAACTGGATGGGTTGGCCGGTGAGCCGATGGACATTCTGATCAACGGCTATCTCATCGCCCAGGGCGAAGTGGTCGTGGTGGAGGACAAGTACGGCATCCGCATCACCGAGATCATCACGCCGTCCGAACGCGTCCAAAAACTGAATCGATGAAAGACGACACCTTCCAGCAGGCAGCCCACGCGGGCGGTGAAGGGATCGGTCTGCTGATGATCGGCAAGACGGCCATCTCGTTGCTCGTGGTCATCGCGATCATCCTGGGTTGCGCCTGGCTGCTGAAGCGCCTGGGGCCCAATCGTCGCGCAGGAACGCAACATCTGCGGGTCGTGGCGAGCACGCCCGTGGGCCAACGCGAGCGCGTGGTGATCGTCGAGGTCGCCGATCGCTGGCTGGTGCTGGGTGTCGGCGGCGGCCAGGTGACCAGGCTGGATAGCATGGATCCGCCTACCCCGCCCGCCGTAGACCCCGCGGCGTCACCGCTGCCCGGCTCATTCGCCAGCCGTTTCGGGCAGGCGCTCAAGCACAACGCACGAGACTCCCTGAAGCGCCGGAGCTCGCGGGACGGTGGCGGGGTCGACTCCTGATGGCCATCTTCGGCGCAGTGGTCGCCGCCCCGCCCGCCGGCATCATGGCTACGCGCATCGCCGCGGCGAGACGGGGCTATCGTCAATGCCGTGGCCTGGTCGTGACGCTGGTGGCACTAACAGCGTTGACGGCCAGTCACGGGACTCTCGCACAGGCGCTCCCGGGCATCATCAGTGAACCGATGCCGGACGGTGGGCAACGCTGGTCGTTGAGCCTGCAGACGCTGCTATTTCTGTCGTCGCTCGCCTTTCTGCCGGCGATGCTGCTGATGATGACCTGCTTCACCCGGATCATCATCGTGCTGGGCCTGTTGCGCACCGCCATGGCCACGCCGTCCGCGCCGCCCACCCAGGTGCTGCTGGGGCTCGCCCTGTTCCTGACCTTCTTCATCATGTCGCCGGTGCTGGACCGGGTGTATGACGAGGCTTGGCAACCGTTCTCGGCCGAACAGATCTCGCTGGAGGAAGCCCTCGACCGGGGTAGCCAACCCTTTCGCGAGTTCATGTTCGCGCAGACGCGCCAGGCCGATCTGGCGATGTTCGCCCGGATTGCCGATGTCGGTGAGATGCAGGGCCCGGAAGACGTGCCGATGCGCATCCTGGTTCCCGCTTACGTGACCAGCGAACTGAAGACGGCGTTCCAGATCGGCTTCACGATCTTCATTCCGTTTCTGATCATCGATCTGGTCGTCGCCAGTGTGCTGATGGCACTGGGGATGATGATGGTGCCACCGGCGACGATTTCCCTGCCCTTCAAGCTGATGCTGTTCGTCCTCGTCGACGGCTGGCAGCTGCTGATCGGCTCGCTGACCCAGAGCTTCTATCTTTCTTGAACGGCTGGCGGCGTCGTGGGTTGGCCGCCATCGCACGGAGGTGAACAGTGTCCCCGGAAATGGTAATGAGCATGGCCTATCAGGGCATGAAAGTGACCCTGATGATGGCCGCCCCGCTGCTGCTGACCGCGCTCCTGATCGGCCTGCTGGTCAGCCTGTTTCAGGCCGCGACCCAGATCAACGAAATGACGCTGTCGTTCATTCCCAAGATCCTGGGCGTCTTCGCCATGTTGATCGTGTCGGGAGCGTGGATGATTCAGCTGCTGGTCAATTTCACCCGGGAGCTGCTGCAGAATATTCCCATGATGGTGAGCTGAGGCGGCAACGCCCGCGATGATCGACATCACTTCCGCCCAGTGGCTGGGCTGGCTTCAGCTGTTCTTCTGGCCCACGGTGCGCATTCTTGCCTTCTTCATGGCCTCGCCGCTATGGAGCCTTCCCAGCGTGCCGACCCCGGTCAAGGCGCTGTTTGGTGCCAGCATTGCCATCGCCATTGCTCCGACGCTGCCGCCGATGCCGGGGATTCCGCTGTTTTCGCTGGAAAGTTTCGGTCTGATGCTGCAACAGATCCTGATCGGCGTTGCCATGGGGCTGGTACTGCGGGTGATGATCGCCGTGGTACAGACGGCCGGTGAATTCATCAGCATGCAGATGGGGCTGGGGTTCGCCACGTTCTATCAGCCGGATGCCGGCACCAACACGATGGTGCTGTCACGCCTGCTGGAGGTGGTGACGCTGCTGATGTTCCTGGCCATGAACGGGCATCTGGTCACCATCGAAATCCTGGCCTGGACGTTCGAGATGTTGCCGATCGGGTCGACCTCGATCGATGCCAGCTTCGCCGAGACGCTGGCCCGCTGGGGCGGCACGATCTTCTCTTCCGGCCTGCTGATGGCTATCCCCATCATCACCGCTCTGCTGCTGATCAATCTTTCGCTGGGGATTCTCAACCGCGCCTCGCCTCAGCTGTCGATCTTCTCGGTGGGCTTTCCCATGACCTTGACCGCTGGCCTGGTGCTTATCACTGCCTTGATTCCGGATCTGGGTGGTTTCTGGAGCGACCTGTTCAATACGCAGCTCCGTTTCATGCAGGGCATGATCGAGCAGATGGCCGGCTCGTCCTGACTCGGTGGCTGGGTGATTCGAGGGTAAAGCCCGGCATCGACATTCGGTTTCGCGTCAGCCCGCGCTTTTCGATCCCTGACGTGCTTCGACCCTGACGTTTTTCGACCCATTCGCGTTGCATGACACTCGAACGAAAAAGAGAGGCGCATCCGGATGGATACGCCCCTCTCTCGTGTCGTGCCCACCGATCGACCCCGGCCTGGCCCGCCTAACATGGACACCGAATCTCACATCAGATCGAACAGCGAGGTCCCCTGTAGATCGACGAAGGCTTTCTGCGACGCCTGCAACCCTACCTGACGTAGCACGTAGTCGGAAATGGCGGTGGTGTAATCCAGATCGATCAGATCGCTCTGGGTCTGGGTGTAGCTGATTTTACGGTCGCTACCCACGGTGTCGAGGGTGTCCAGCTCGTTGAGCCGCGCCCCGACGGATGCACGCACGGTCAGCACGTTGTCCAGCGCGTTGTCCATCTCCCGACTGGAGGTCGACAGCGTATTGGCGAAAGCCGCTTTGTCGGCGTCGGAATCGAGCGGATTCTCCAGCGCCGAGAGCATGTTCTCGAAGGTAGTGAAGACGTCCGGATCCATGCTCTGCGCCGTACCCACCGCGAGCGAGTCGCCGTCCTCGGGCGCGCCTTCCAGCGTCAGACGGACACCACCGAATTCCAGCGTGGCGCTGGAGCCGTCATAGGTGCCCGTTGTGCCATCTTCAGGGCCACCACTGATCGTATACTCGAACGTCCCGTCACCGTTGTCACCGAACGAGATGGCGTAGCTGTCGCCATAGCCATCGGCGGTGGTGTCGGTGACCTGCGGGCCAGTGAAGGTGAGGCTGCCGGCATTACCCGCGTCGGCCTTGGCCACATAACCGGACCCGGCAGCGACGGTCTGGAAGACGTCGGTGCCGGTATTGCCCACTTCCATCAGCCGCGAGGAGTCGACCTTCTGCTGACGCACCTGGTCGGAACCTTCGTACTGCACCGCGCCGGAGGCATCCTTGACGAACGGTGCGGCCCCATCCTGATAGCCACCGAAGAGATGGCTGCCGTTACCGTCGGTGGAGTTCGCCTGGCCCAGCAGTGCCTCGTAGACGCCACGCAACTCCGTGGACATCGACTGCCGGTCGGCATCACTCAGCGTACCGTTGCCGGCTTGAACCATCAGCTCCTTGGCCCGGGTCAGGGAGTCGGAAACGCTATTGAGAACGCTCTCCTCCTGGCTCAGGGAGTTACGCACGGTCACGCGGCTATCGCTCTGCTGGCTATTGCTGGCCAGCGACTGCGAGACGCCGACGGCACGCGAGGCGGCCTGCGGGTCATCGGACGGACGCACGACGCGCTTACCGGACGCGATCTGTTCGCCGACGTCCATGAAGGCGCTCTGCTGGCGGTTCATCGAGCTGACACTGCGCTCGAACATCATTACGGTGCTGACACGCACGGCACTCTCCTCGATGATGCCTCGATGGCGCCACGATAAAAGGCGCGATCAATAGCTGTTCAATAACGACGCTTCACAATCACGACGTTCGGCGGCTTTTTAAGCGCGCAGATTCAAGATCGTATCCAGGATGGTCGAACCCGCTTCGATGATCTTGGCGTTGGCCGAGTAGTACTGCTGATACTGCATCAGGTTGGCGTACTCCTCGTCCAGATTCACGCCGGAGTCGGCCTGCTGATAGGCGTAGAGCTGATCGCTCAGCCCCTCTTGCGTGGTGAGGTTGGCCTGGGTGATCGCGGCACGGTTGCCGACATCGCTGACCATCGCGGCATAGCCGCCGCTGAGCGTGGCACTGCCACCCACCAGCTTCTGATTCTGCAGGTCCAGCAGCGCCAAGGCGTTGCGGTTGTCGCCGCTGCCACCGCTGTCACCATCGGCGGCGGCGATCTTGCTGGTATCGCTCAACGCCACATCGAATCCGGCGGCCGCGTTGCGGGTGGGCTGCAGCGTGAAGACATCCCCCTCGGCCGGGTTACCCTTGAGTGTCAGCGTTACCCCGCCAACGGATAACGTGCCATCCTCTGGAGAGACAGTACTGGTATCGCCGCTACTCAGATTTTCGACCGAATAGGAGCCATTGGCCTGATAGGTCAGGCGATAATCATCCGATGTCAGTTGGCTGATATCGCTATATTCGGCGGACATCGAACCACTGCCGTTATTGGTCGAACGGCTGACGATGGTGGGACTGCCGATATCGAAGAACGCCTCGCCCTCATCACCGTTGAGATCGACGCCGGCTTCATGCTGCGCGTTGAAACTTGATGCCAGGGTCACCGCCAACTGGCCGAGCTGGTTCTGGGCGTTATCCAGCGTTTCGCGGCGAAAGCTCATCAGCCCGCCCAGCTCGCCACCCTTGATGACCGACTCCTTGAGCGGCGACTGCGAGCCGGCGCCATCCTCGTAGGCGATCGTGACGCTGGAGGGGTCATCGCTGTTCTTGACCGCGACGAGATCGAACGACTTGTTACCGGCGACCAGCGGCATCCCGTTGGACAGCGACACCTGATAGGTCGAGCCATCCTGGACCTGGACGTTGACATCGACCAGCTCGCCGAGGTCGCTGACCAGCTTGTCGCGCTGGTCCAGCAGCGCGTTGGGCTCTTCGCCGCTTCGCGCCCGCGCCAGCGTGACCTGCTTGTTGAGACCGGCGATCTGATCGCTCAGGTTGTTGACCTGGGTGACCACGTCGCCGATCTGGCCATTGATGCCCTCGCGCATATCGCCAAGATAGCTGTCATAGGCGCGAAACTGAGCCACCATGCTGCGCGAGCTGCCCAACACGCCCTCTCGCGCCGCCGCATCCGCAGGCGCGCCGGTCAGATCCTCGACGCTGGAAAAGAAGCCCTGCATCAGCGTGGTCAGACCGGAATCGCTATCTGCCAACAGGTCGTCGACCTGGTTGACCTGGCTTTGATAGGTTTCCAGCGCCGACTGCTGGCTGTTGACCTGATTGAGCTGCGAGCTGATATAGCCATTGTACTGACGTTGAATGCCGTCGACGCTGACACCGGAACCGCCGGCCGCATCGCCACTGCCATTCTGTCCCAGCAGCGTCAACTGGCGGCTGTAGCCGTCGGTATAGACGTTGCTGATGTTATTGCTGGTGGTCGACAGCGCGTTCTGCGCTGCGCTCAAACCACTAAGGCCAATAGAATACAGGCTCATATCGCTTTCCCGTGAAACGCCGAGTCAATCCGGGCGATGTCCATGCAAGGTCATGATTTTTATCGGCGGCGCCCGTCACTTCTTGAACCTTCCAAGGCGTGATTTCGCAACGAATTGTTACCGCCGATCAGAAGATGGCAGTGGGCAGTGCGTCGGGGCCGAAAGGGTTATTGACGCGGCTGGACGCGGCCAACCGATCGCTACCTGCCGAGGATTCGAGCGTACCCAGCTGCGCCATGATCCCGCGAAGTTTGTCGGCGTAACGCGGATCGGTGGCATAGCCGCCCTGCTGCAATGCCTGCGCTGCCACGTCGGGCGACGCCGCCGCGACCACGCCCTGATAACGCGGATTGTCACCAATCAGCTTGGCGTAATCGGCGAACGCCTCGGCATAGGAGTCATAGACCCGGAAGCGATCGGCCATCTTGATCGGCCGC
Source organism: Salinicola halophyticus (assembly GCF_003206695.1). Taxonomy (GTDB): domain Bacteria; phylum Pseudomonadota; class Gammaproteobacteria; order Pseudomonadales; family Halomonadaceae; genus Salinicola; species Salinicola halophyticus. The sequence goes on from NZ_PZJN01000003.1 coordinate 423,539, forward strand.
CCGGCGACATACTCGGTGGTGGTGATCTCGGTGGTGGCGCCCTGCCAGGACTGGCCGGCCTTGATGCCGAAAAGGTTATGACTGTTGCCGCCATTGGCGGTGGGGATCTCGCGCTGGCCCCAGCCGGTTTCGAGTGCGGCCTGAGCGAGGATCAGCTCGGCGGGCACACCCGATGACTGCTCGGCCTGCTGGGCGGGCCCGGCCAGACTGTCCAGGAAAGCGCGAACGTGAGCCGGGCGATCGTCGGATTCGCTCGTCGCCGACGCTGAAGGTGTGGAGTTCGCGGCGGTCGCCGCCGAGCCGAGCGCGTCGGACTCGAAGCCGGCCGAGGCGCGTTCCGAAGCGTTCGGCACAAATCCGGGCGTACGCAGACCGCCATGCAGCAGGCGCGGCGTCCCTCTCGGGATACCGGCAATCAGCGCCGAGCTGTCGTCGGCCGTGCTGGCTCCCGGAAGCGCCGCGGTGCCCGGCAGCCCGCTGCCTTCGAGCTGCTGAACCAGCTGATCGGCGAGCCCCAGGCCCTTGCCCGCGAGCTGCTGCGCCCATTGCTGATCCTGCATCGAGCGCATCATGTCCATCTGATGGCTCTCCAGCAGTCCGGATTTGGGACTGGCGTCGCGCATGCTCTTGAGCATCATCTGCAGGAAGATCGCCTCGAACTGACGCGAAGCCTCCTTGAGACTGCCCTGCGGCGAGTTGGCAGCGCTGTACTTGAGTTTCTGTACGCTATGGACATCGAGCGCGAACTGCCCCGAGAGATCGTTGCTCATCGCCATCAGATGATATCCAGTTCGGCATTGAGCGAGCCGGCCGACTTCAACGCCTGCAGAATCGACATCAGATCCTGCGGCGATGCCCCCAGCGCGTTCAAGGCATTGACCACCTCCATCAGGTCGGCGCTGGTCTGAACTATCTGCAATGCGCCGCCCTCCTGCTGCACGGTGATATCGGCATTGGGCACGACCACGGTATTTCCGCCGGACAGCGCGTTGGGCTGGCTGACCTGCGGATTGGAATCGATAACGATCGACAGGTTGCCGTGAGCCACGGCGGCACGATTGAGCGTCACGGTATCGGACAGTACCACCGAGCCGGTACGCGCATTGAGGATGACCTTGGCCGGGCCGCGTTCGGTGGTGACGTTCACGCCCTGTACTCGCGCCAGGAAGTTGACCCGATCATTGTCATTGCCCGGCAACTTTAGCTGGACCGTGCGACCGTCGAGCGCGGCGGCCACCGGCGCACCGAACTCCTGATTGATTGCCGCCACCATCCGCCGGGCGTTCTCGAAATCGGAATCCTTGAGGAACAGATCCAGCGTACCGTTGGCGTCGCCCAGGCGCATCGGGACTTCCTGCTCGACCAGCCCCCCGCCCGGAATGCGGCCCGCCGCCAGATGATTGACGGACACGCTGCTGCCTGCGGCCTCGGCGCCGGCACCACCGACATAGACGTTGCCCTGGGCCAGCGCATAGACACGGCCGTCGGCCCCCTTCAGCGGCGTCATCAAAAGCGTCCCGCCACGAATGCTATCGGCATTGCCGACCGATGAGACGGTGACATCGATCTCCTGCCCCTGACGCGAGAACGGTGGCAGCTTGGCGGTGACCATGACCGCCGCCACGTTGCGCAGCTGCATGTTGGTGCCCGCGGGGATCGTAACGCCCAGCTGCGACAGCAGGTTGGTGACGCTCTGACCGGTAAACGGTGCCTGCGTGGTCTGGTCACCGGTACCGTCCAGGCCAACGACCAAGCCGTAGCCGACCAGCGGGTTGTCACGCACGCCGGAAAAGTTGGCGAGATCCTGAATACGCTGCGCCTGGGCACTCACGCTGAACAGCAGGACCGCCAACAGCAGCAGGATTGTCGCCAGCGGTGATCGACGTGACGGGCAGCGCGGATCCGGCGACGGGAACGAACGAGACATAGGCATCAGAAAGGCGAAATGTTGAGGAAAAAGCGCTGCAGCCAACCCATGGTCTGCGCTTCGTTGATATAGCCATCACCGATATATTCGATGCGGGCATCGGCCACCTGGGTCGACTGCACGGTGTTGGCCCCGCTGATCGCTCGAGGATTGACCACGCCGGAGAACCGGATGTACTCGGTGCCCTGATTGATCGCGATCTGCTTCTCGCCACGCACCTTGAGATTGCCGTTGGCCAGCAGATCGTAGACGGTCACGGTAATGGTGCCGGTGAAGGTGTTGTTGGCGTTGGCGCCGCCCGAACCGTTGAAGACATTCTCGCCTTCGAGGTCGGTACCGTACTTTTCGAGAAAATCGAGCGCATCAGGCACCGTCGTCGGTGTAAAAGAGGTAGAGCCATTGCGGGTCGCATTGGCCGCCGAATTCTTGCTGGCACTGACCTGTTCATCGAGCACGATGGTGATGATGTCGCCGACCTGACGCGGGCGGCGGTCCTCGAATAGCGGCTGAAAGCCGAATCTGGCCTGATAGATCGAACCGTTGGCCTGCACCGGCGGCGTCGAAGGTATCTCCACCGGCGCCGAATCCTCGACCACAGAGTGGCGGGGAATCTGGGCGCAGCCGGAGACGATCAGCGCCAGAGAGAGGCCGACCAACATCATCATCCTGCGCCACATCGGGCCTAGTTCCAGGTTCGGCGACACGCGTCTTCCTCGGTTATAGCTGGGTCAGACGCTGCAGCATCTGATCGGATGTTTCGACGGCCTTGCTGTTGATCTCGTAGGCACGCTGCGTCTCGATCATGCTGACCATCTCCTCCACCACGTTGACGTTGGAGGTTTCGACATAGCCCTGATAAAGCTTGCCGGCACCATCCAGCCCCGGGTTGAGATCGGTACGCGGCCCCGACGCATCGGTCTCCAGATACAGGTTCTGGCCGATGCTCTGAAGCCCGGTCGGATTGATGAAGGTAGAGAGCATCATCTGCCCGACTTCGTTGCTCTGCGACGTGCCGGGTTGAGTAACGGAGACGGCACCGTCCTGGCTCACGCTGATCGACAGCGCATTCTGCGGAATCACGATCGGCGGATCGACCGGATAGCCGCCGGCGGTCACCAGCTGGCCGTTTTCGTTGACCTGGAAACTGCCATCGCGGGTATAGCCGGTGGTGCCGTCCGGCATCTGCACGGCGAAGAAGCCCTTGCCGTTGATTGCCAGGTCGCGGGAGTTCTCGGTGTTCTGCAATCCGCCTTGCGTATGTAACCGTTCGGTAGCGACCGGACGCACACCAGTACCCACCTGCATACCCGAAGGCAGCGTGTCGACCACCGAAGACTGGGCACCGGGCTGACGCACGTTCTGGTACAGCAGGTCTTCGAACACCGCGCGAGAGCGCTTGAAGCCGTTGGTCGAGACGTTGGCCAGGTTGTTGGAAATCACGTCCAGCTTGACCTGCTGCGACTCCAGCCCCGTCTTGGCCGTCCATAAAGACTTGATCATGAGAGAAACCCTATTATCGGTGAGCTAGCGCGGCGGCTGGCATCAGCTGGTCAGAGAAAGCAGACTGTTGGCGCGTTGCTCGTTCTCGTCCGCGCTTTCGATCACCTTCATGTGCATGTCGTAACGGCGGGCGCTGTCGATCATCGAGATCATCGCATCGGTCGCGGTCACGTTACTGCCTTCGAGCGCACCGGGAACCAGGCGCCGTGTATCGTCGGCGGGTATCGGCGCCGCGATGTCCTGACCTTGCGCCGGCGTCATGCGAAACAGCCCGTCTTCGCCGCGCACCAGGTTGTCGTTGCCCGGCGCAACCATCTTGAGGCGCGCCAACGGGGCCACGGCATCGGGATTCTGTCCCGGCTCCAGCACGCTGATCGAGCCATCGGCCGCAATCGTCACGTCGCCACCAAGCGGTACCACGATCGCCTGACCGTTGTCCGAGAGCACAGGGTTGCCGAGCGAGGTCAGCAAACCGGTCGAGTCGACCTGCAGATCACCGCGCCGGGTATAGGCTTCGCCGCCATCCGGGGACTGTACGGCCAGCCAGGTATCGCCCCCTTGCAGGGCAACGTCGAGGCTGCGTCCGGTCGTGTTGATGTTGCCCGGCGTGAAGTCCGCGCCCGGCGTGGTCATCATCGAGGCGACACGTGTCGGCAGGCGCGCTTCGCCCTCTACCGGCACCGCGCGAAGCGCCATCAGCTCGCCGCGAAATCCCGGCGTGCTGACGTTGGCCAGGTTGTTGTTGACCACCGACTGCTGCGCCATGGTCTGGCTCGCGCCACCGCCGGCGGTGTAAAGAAGTCTATCCATGCCCAGTGCCTTTCAGGTCAGTGCCTCTCAAGTCAGTGCCTTTCAAGTCAGCGCCTTTCGGACCAGAGCTTTCGCATCAGGTCTGTCGAAGTGAGGTCTTTCGAAGCGAAGTCTATCGAAGCAAGGTCGTTGCCGGTCACATAGCGACCGGCAACGCCAGTGTGTTGGCAACAGAACTATCAGCGCAGCTGCGCGACCTGATCCATCACCTCGGACTGGGTGCGAATCGAGTTGGTGTTGGCCTGATAGTTGCGCTGCGCAATGATCAGGTTGACCAGCTCCTGCGTCAGATCGACGTTAGAGGCTTCCAGTGTCTCGGACTCGATCGATCCCAGCGTGCCGGTACCTGCGGTTCCCAGCAGTTCATTACCCGAAGTCGCCGTCGCCGCGAACAGGTTGCCGCCGGACGGTGACAGACCCTCGGGGTTACGGAAGGTTGCCAGCGCGATCTGGCCCAGATTAACGGTCTTCTCGTTGGCATAGCTGCCCACGACCGAGCCGTCATCGGCGAAGCTGATGCCGACCAGGGCACCGGAACCATAGCCATCCTGCGCCAGGCTCTTGACCGTTGAGTCGTTGGAGAACTGGGTGCTGCCCGCCATGTTGAAGGTGGCGTTGACCGGGTCGACACCATTGCCGAGTTCATTGGCGCCGAAAGCCAGCGTCGGCCAGTCGACGGGGTTGGCCGTTGCGTCAGCACCGTCGATCGTCGCCAGCTTGCCGTCGTTGTCGAACGTCACCGGGAATTCCTGATCCGTCACCACGCCATCCAGCGCGGTACGCGCGCTCCAGGCGTTATCGTCGGTCTTCTGGAAATAAAGCGTGGAGTTGTGCTGCTCGCCCTGGGAATCGTAGACCGTGAAACTCGTCGAGTAGTTGTAGGGAACGGTGGTCTGCTCAGTGGTGTCTTCAGCCGTCTTGGCAGCGAGACTGTTATAGAGAACCGCCGTGGAAGACTCGTCGGCAACCGTGGACGCATCCAGATTGAGCTGGATGTTGATCCCCGTGCCGGTGGCGCCGGTAGCGCTCGCCGGCATATCCGACGCCGGGATGTTGAGCACCTGGGGCTGGCCGCCGACCACGACGCCGGAATTGACGTCACCCGCATCGGCCAGGCCATAACCCATCAGCCGCGCGCCCTGAGCATTTTCCAGATAACCGTCGGCGGTCATCGTCAACTGGCCGTTGCGCGAATAGCCGACCTCGCCTTCCTGCTGAAAACGCAGGAAACCGTCGCCGCTAATGGCGACATCCAGGTTGCGCCCGGTGGCTTCCAGACTGCCGGTACCGAAGTCCTGCAGCACACCGGAAACCCGAGTCCCCAGACCCACGGCGCTGTTGGCGAAGACATCGGAGAACTGCACTGACCCGCTCTTGAAGCCTTTGGTCTGAGAGTTGGAAATGTTGTTGCCGATGACATCCAGCTGCTGAGACGCGGCGTTGACGCCGCTCAATGCCTGTGAAAAGCCCATGACTGATCCTCTGCGTTTATCGGTTGCGTAAGCTAGAACGGTTTTTTTGTCGCTACTGATCTCACTCAGAGAATCTGACGCACTTCCGAGAGCGCCACGGGATCCTGAGCGTATCCCAAGTCGAGTTGAGCGCCATTCGCGCCCTGAATCACGCCGTTGACGAGAGCGTAATTCAGGGTCGTCGGTGCGTATGTCTCGTCTCCCACGGTTCCGGTGAGGGAAGCCGTGTAAGTACTATTGGTAGTGGCGCTTGTGCCATCGGGCAATTTTCCATCCCAGGTGAAGCTATGCACGCCGGCTTCCAGCGGCCCGGTCGAGAAGCTGTCGATGATTTCGCCACTGGCACCGCGGATATCGACCTGAAGATCTTCGACAGCGCTGTCCAGCTCCACGCCGATCGGCGTTGTAACGACATCGCTGGTGGATTCCTCGGATGCTCCGACCAGAATCTCGTTGCCCGGCACCATCACGCCCTGGCCGATCAACGCCGTGGCCTGCAAGGCTTGTCCCGCATCGATCTGGTCGGTGATGGCGGACAGGCTGTCGTTGAGCTTCTCGATACCGCTGACGGTATTGATCTGCGCCAGCTGCGCGGTCATGTCCGAGTTTTCCATCGGGCTGGTCGGATCCTGATTCTTCAACTGCGTGACGAGTAGCGTCATGAAGCGATCATTGAGTTCGCTGCCGGAATCGACTCCCGTGGTGCTGCTTTTGGCGGCCGCGCCATTGATATTGGCAAGCGTGCTGCTACCGATCACCGGACTGGACATGACGTCTCCTTGATGTGATCCGACTGGATACGACCCGACCTGACATGAGCCGCATCGATCAGCCTTCGCCGATCGTGAGTGTTTTGGTCATCAACGTCTTGGCGGTATTCATGACCTCGACGTTGGCCTGATAAGAGCGAGAGGCGGCGATCATGTCGACCATCTCGTTGACCGGATCGACGTTGGGCATCTGCACATAGCCCTCGTCATTGGCCAAGGGATGTCCGGGCCGATACTCCATGCGCATCGGCGTGGTGTCGTCCTCGACGACCCCGTTGACCCGCACCCCGCCCGCGCTGCCATCCTGCTGGCTCATCGCCTGAAACATCACTTGCCGGGCGTGGTACGGCTGTCCGTCAGGCCCAGCGACGCTGTCGGCATTGGCCAGGTTGCTGGCGGTTACGTTCATGCGCTGTGAATTGGCCGACAGCGCCGAACCGGAAATCTCGAATACACTGAACATCGACATCGTGTTACTCCGACTGCATGGCTTTCTTCAGCCCTTGGATTTTACGGCTAACGAAGGTGACGTCCGCTTGATAGCGCATCGAATTATCGGCGAAGGCCGAGCGCTCGCGATCCATGTCGACCGTATTGCCGTCGAGGCTCGGCTGATCCGGCATGCGGTAGCCCAGATTTTCCACGCCCGATCTACCGCTGGCCTGAGCCGGAATATGACGAGCCGACGTCCGCGTCAGCGACAGTCCGCCGGACGACTCGCTACGGCCCTGTTCCATGACCCGATTCAACTCCGCACGGAAGTCGAAATCGCGTGCTTTGAAGTTGGGCGTGTCGGCGTTGGCGATATTGTTCGCCAGCACCTGTTGACGCTCTGCACGCAGATTGATGGCTTCCTGCTGAAAGCGCAGCGCGTTATCCAACTTGTCGAACATGCCGTATGCACCTCGAATGGCGTTCGCTGGAAAATTGACAGGATGGAGAATAGCGGCGGGAGGCTCGCATCAAACGTGTAAACAGACCGTTAATTGCGCGCCATTTTCATCAATGCTCTTGTAGGTTCAGGCTTAAAATCGCTATCCAACGTGGAGGATTGCGTCGATGGGCGCCATGTATCCAAGAACGGCTACGGGACACATGTGCCAGCGATATGAATCGACGCGATGTACCGCGCTCCTCACTAGTCACCTAGAGCATACCCACCGAGAGCCGTGATATGCGTGTCGCCCCCCCAGAAGCAGCCCAGCGCCCCCGATCGAAATACCGCCCTGCTCTCCGGCGACTGCTGTGGGTCGGCGCCACGACGCTGATGGCATCGCTGTTCGCACTCTCTCTGCTACCGATACCCTCGATCGCCCAAGCCGATGCCGAATTGCCGACCGGCGACACGGTATCCGCCAGCGTGAAGCGCTTTCTCGAACAGCGAACCGCCTCGCTCGGCGACCAGGTGACGATCGAGATCCGGGACAGCGCTGCCGATCTGGGCGATTGTCCGGCACCGCAGCCGTTTCTGCCGCGACCCGGCATTCCCCAGGGTCGGGTCACGGTCGGTGTACATTGCGGGAGTGAGGGAGAGCGAACGCGCTACCTGCAGGCAACGGTCTCGGCCATGGTTCGCCATCTGGTGGTACAGCAATCGATCGCTCCCGGACAGCGAATCGATGCGGCAGAGCTTGGCTGGCAGGAGTCGGACATCTCGCGGCTGCGACGCGGCTATCTCGACGACATCGGTCAGGCCGCAGGCATGATCGCGACCCGGCGCATTCCCGACGGCGCGGTATTGACCGATAATATGCTCAGAGAGCCATGGATGGTAAAACGAGGAGACACGGTAGTACTCACCGCTGTCGGCCAGGGCTTTCATGTCAGCCGTAGCGTCGAGGCACTGGATAATGGCGGGCTGGGGAGTACCATTCGACTCAAGACGGAATCCAACCAGATCCTGCAGGGCCGAGTGACGGGCCAGGATCAACTGCGAGTCGATTTCTGAACCGTTCAGATAAATTTCTTCACAAAACTCTGCCCGAATCTCTTTCAGCTCCCGCGGGTTCTGCCGATAACGTAGGCAAGCACAGGATCGTGCATCCAGCCATGAGGTAATGACCGTGAAAATCGATCAAACACATCCCCTGACTCGTCCGGCTCAGAATGAAGCCACCGAGCAGCGCAAAGGTGCAGAGACGGTCGAGGGTGCTCACACGGCCGCCGGCTCCAGAACGACGCTGAGTCAGATCGCGACTGCCGATGACAGCAGTGACATCGATACCGCTCGCGTCAACGAGATTCGCCAGGCGATCTCCGAAGGCCGCCTCGAGCTCGACACCGGCAAGATTGCCGACGGTCTGGTTAAGAGCGTCCGCGATATGCTGGGTGAGCGCTGAACATCCGATCTTAAAACCCGTTTCAGGAACCGCCGCATGACGCCAGCCGAATTGATTGTCGAGCAAAAGACCCTGCTGCAGGCGTTCGCTGAAACGCTCGATGAGGAAGCCGGCTGTCTCGGCGAGGGCAAGGTCGATGGGGAGCGTCTGAGCGCCCTGGCAGCACTCAAGCAGCAGCAGCTCCACGAGCTCGACCGCATCGAGAAACAACGCCGCGAATATCAGCAGACAATGGGGTTCAGTCTAGGAAGTCAGGGCGCAGAGCAGTTTGCCCAGGCGCTGGATCACCACGTTACGTGGCAGCGCACTCGTCAGCTAGCGGAGCAGGTTCGCCGGAGCAACCGGCTGAATGGCCATATCATCTCCGCGCGCCTGGAGCACAACCAGAAGGCTATCGATTTTCTCAATCGTGCCATTGGGGGCAGCGTCTACGGTCGCAACGGTGAATCCCGCCATCACGGATTTGGCGGCATCAGCTCCAAGGCCTGACGTTTCCAGAGCCGAAAAGCGCTTTAACGCAGAACCCTCCGCCGAGACACAACGGCGGAGGGTTCTTTCACCTAAGCGCGGAAAAAGTTAGAAAGCGCTCAGTCTTCCGTTCTGACGACCCAGGACTCGACGGTATCGCTGCCGTGTTCGTCTTTCCAGGCTTTCAGCGTCTTGTGGTTACCACCGCGCGTCTCGACCACATCCCCAGTCTTGGGATTCTTGTAGATCTTCAGCTTGCGCTTGCGACGCCCGCCGGTGGAACCGGTCTGACCAGCCGCCGGTGCACTATCGGCTTTCGGGTTGAGCAGTTCGATGACATCACGTGTCGTCTTGCCGTACTCGGCCATCAGCGCTTCGAGCTTTTCCTTGAACTCGATTTCGGCTTTCAGGCGCTGATCGCCTTCCATGCGTTTCAGCTCTTCTTCCAACTGCTTCAGGAGCTGTTCTTTTTTGACGTAATCGCTAAGTAGAGACATGCGTTCGTTGTTCCGTTGCGGATTGGTTTAAGCGTGATCATTATTGCGGATATCCGCCAACTTGCAAGCGCGCCCGGATGATTTTTTTAAAGTCGAGCAATAACAAATCTCTATTGAGGTGCAGGTGAGTGACGACTCGCTCTGATTACCCTTCTCGAGATAGTTGTCTCGGACCTGTTTCCAAGTTCAACAACTTTGCCCATCACTCGTTGTGGATGGCTCTATGGGGATCGTTCTTTATCGATCGACAATCGAGTCTTTTCTGACTTAACGATACCGAAATAGGAAGATAGCCGTAGGAAAATAATGACCGAAATAATGTCGACGGGGAATAGACAATGAAACAGGCGCCGGTGAACCTTACCAGACACCTGAAGAGCAGCGACCGGAAGACCGCCGGGGCGCACGACGCAGGGCCGGTATTCATGGCGCTCTCCATCGGCGCTACCGGATGAAATTTCCAATAAGCAAATAGCGTCGCATGAAAAGTTGACCCATCAAGGCTATTGGGTCATTTCCGTGCGCCGGCCTTCAGCGCTACAGTTTCTGCTTCATACCGTCGATATCGACTAGTAGCCGGCCAAATATCGACAGTCTTGCATTTGGCCTTCCATGCAACGGTCGAGCATCGGAGCCAGGCATGAAATTCGACTTCAAGGCCGGGCAACGGCAACACCGTAGACAAGGCGGGACACAATAACCACGGCTACGCAAAAAAGCGATGCATCGATACCTGCGACCTCGATGGAAGACAATACCTACAATGAAAATTCATTTCTTGAAACAGACGACAGGCGCAGTCGGCGGGATCTGGCTATGTACCTCGGCGCTGATAGTGGGAGTCGCTTGGCAGGCAGCCGCGGGGCGTCCATTCGCGATCATCGTGCTGGGGGCAGTGGTTATCGGTCTGCTGGGACTGGGGACCAGCCTGTGGTTACTCGACCGCTGCCTGCTGATGCCGATACGGCGCCTGACGGATCATGTCAGCCTCGAACACGATTTCAGCGATACGCCGCAAGAGATGCCCGCCGAACTTTCGCAGCGCCTCGATGCCGTCGGGTTGTTGGCGAGGCAATTGCAGACGCTGATCGAAGAGTCTCGTCGTCACAATGCCGCACTGCTAGAACAGACATTGAATGATCCGTTGACCGGACTAGGCAATCGCCGTCTGCTCGAGCGCCGTCTCGACATGCTGATCCCGCTGAGCCGGCGGCTGAGTTGCACGGTCTCCGCAATGATGATCGATGTCGATCACTTCAAACCGTTCAATGACAACTATGGCCATCCCGCCGGAGATGCCTGCCTGGTCGATCTTGCCGGCGTGCTGAAGGACACCTTTCGCCGGGACACCGATGTGGTCATACGTCTGGGTGGCGAAGAGTTTCTGGTGCTGCTGATCAATATCGACGAAGAGGAAGCCTGGTCGCTGGCCGATGCCATGCGCGGCATGATTCAGGCACTGGGACTGCCCCACGAATATTCACCGGTGGCTGACGTCGTTACCGTCAGCGTCGGAGTCGTGACCAGCCCGAATGGTCTGCTGGTCGATATTGACGACATGATCACGCATGCCGACCAGGCGCTCTACGACTGCAAGGCGCATGGTAGAAATCGGGTCGCGGCAAGGTTGATCGGCGCGCCCCGATCCCACTCTTCCCCTTCCACCCCTGCCGAATCCGAGCTGGCCGATCCCCCGCTCTGCGACACTCCACTGCCGAACCTTTGAGATCGCGCCGCAGAGATTGCGGGGTCTCGACGCAAACTGGACGGCTCGTGCCATTCAGGCAACATTTTTTACACGCAATAACTGGATATTTATACAGCCCTTATTTAGATTGAGCTTATCGGCGTATCGGCAATACGCTTTATTTATAGCCTTTTTCATGCATAAATCTAAAAATAGCTTTTTTACGCTATAGTTAACATTCCCAATCGGAAACTACCGGCGAGGAGCCTCATGTCAGTGATCGGCGTGCTCAGCGGAGACATCGTTGCCTCCCGTGATATTACCGACAAGCGCAAGTTGCGTCGGGCGATGGACACGGGCCTCGGGCGTCTCGAGACAACGCTCGGCGCGGTAGGCATGCGATTTCGTGGCGACGCTTTCCAGTTGGCGATACCCAAACCCCAGAATGCCCTTATCGCGGCGGTCATCATGCGGGCGAGTCTCATCGAGCACTCGCCCTCTCGACAGCAGATGTGGGATGCCCGAATTGCGGTCGGCATCGGAGAGAGCGAGATGCCCACATTAGACAATTTCGTCGATGCCGATGGAGAAGCTTTCGTGCGTTCCGGGCAAGGTCTGGACGATATAACGAGTCGCGGCCATCAGCGCCTGGGACTGTTCATCACGCCGCCACAGCCCGATCTGGAGCTGCTGGTCCGCTTCGCCGACGACATCATCAGCCACTGGAGCCACAATGCCGCGGAAGTGGTTCGCTTCAGCCTGACTACCGATCTCTCTCAAAGCGAACTCGCGCGACGACTGGAACGTTCCCAGCCCACTGTCAACCGCCGCCTGAGTGCCGCGCGTTGGCCGTTGATTCGCGACTTCCTCGATCTTGCCCGGTTACGGCTGGAGGCGCTGACATGAACGAGATCGAGTTGTCGCTGCTGCTGGCTCTGCTGCTGTGCCACACGCTTTCGGATTTCATCTTGCAGAGCGACACCTGGGCGAACCAGAAGCAGCGCGATCACTGGCGCGCGATATCCCTTTACTGGCATGTGGGTATTCATTCGTTGTCGAGCCTGGCGGTCATGGTCGTATTTGGCGTCGACATCCTGAAAGCCGTTGCCGCCATGCTGATCATCGGGCTTACACACGGGCTGATCGATGTACTCAAGAGCTATACCCCACCGCGCAGAGTCAGTTTCTTCCTGATGGATCAGGGATTGCATCTGGCGATTCTGGCCGCCGTGTGGTGGTGGATCATCGATGCCAGCCTGTCGGGATTCCCTGTCGAACTCGACCTGCTATGGCAGCCTCAGACCCTGCTGGTCGCGCTGGTCTATCTCGTGGTGATGCGCCCCGCCTCGATCCTGATCGCGCTGATCATGCGACGCTGGAGCGAAGGCGTGGATACCCGCGGCACGCTGGCCGATGCGGGAGCCAGAATCGGCATGCTCGAGCGCTTTCTCATTCTGACTTTCGTATTGAGCCATCAGATGGCCGCGATCGGCTTCCTGCTGACGGCCAAATCGGTGCTGCGCTTCGGCGATCTGTATGAAGACCGTGATCGCAAACTGACCGAATACGTGTTGCTCGGCACGATGTTGAGTTTCTCGCTGACATTGACGTTGGGCCTGCTGACCCGTTACCTGCTGAGCGTACTATGACATTCAATCGCGAGGAACCGCCCCTGGGCGTCATGCGTCATCTGACCGGCTGGCTGCTGCTGATCATGCTGGCCGGTTGCGCCGGTACCCCCACCAGCGAAGTCCGAGACGGCTACATCGCCGATCAAGCGCATTCCTCCCGCGCCTACAACCAGCGCATCCGCTACCTGATTCTGCATTACACGGATTCCGACGAATCCAGAGCGATGCATACCCTGCTGGGGCCCGATGTCAGCTCGCACTATCTGGTACCCAGACAGCCTGCGACGACGGATAGCCTGCCTCGGATCTGGCAACTGGTCGACGAGAGGGATCGCGCCTGGCATGCCGGCATCAGCGCCTGGGAAGACCGCACGCAGCTCAACGATACGTCCATCGGCGTGGAGATCGTCAACCGCGGCCCGCAGGACATGTCACCGCGTGGGCGACAATGGCAACCTTATTCCGAGGCACAGATCGAGGCGGTCATCGCCCTGGCAAAGGACATCGTTCACCGCTATCAGCTGCCGCCGACGGCGATTCTGGGCCATTCGGACATCGCCCCGTCACGCAAGATCGATCCGGGCCCGCGCTTCCCTTGGAAAAGACTCCACGACGCCGGTATCGGGGCCTGGCCGAACGACGCCGATGTCGTCGCCTACCGCCAACAGTTCGCGCGTTGCGTCCCCACGATCCGGCAGATCCAGCAAGCCTTGAGCGCCTATGGCTATGCCATCGATATCACCGGCGAGCTGGATAGCCGCACTCGGAACGTGCTGCGAGCGTTCCAGATGCATTTTCGCCCGGCCAGCTACAGCGGCCAGCCGGACGTCGATACCGCGGCGACGCTGTGGGCGCTGCTGGCCCGCTACCGGCCCCAGGCTCTGGCTGGCGGAGCTCTGGTAGACGACCTGGCCGACGACGAACTGGCTACCAATGACCTGACGAGACCAGCGCACTGCGAGGACAGACGAGAAGACCGCTATCAAGGCCAATAAAACCGATACCCGCGGCGCTTCACGGGCTGAACGGATGGTGAATCAGATCATGGATTCTGGCCGGCGCTCGGGACTGGTTGCGATAGGCATGGGGTTGATCCGCCGGGAACCGAACGGCGTCTCCGGCCGAGAGGGTCTGCCAATCACCGCTTAGGCGCAGCTCCATCACCCCTTCCAGCACGATCAGATGTTCGACCACACCGGCGGCATGCGGCGTCGATTCGCTGAGCGTGCCCTGGGGCATCTCGATCAGAAACATCTCGAAGCCCAGCGCAGGGTCGAATGCGAACAGCGGCGTCACGATCATCCCCGAGGCATCGTGATGGCGCGGTGCCATTGTCGGGCGCTGTAGCGCGCCTTCCGCTACCAGAAAGCCTGAAAGCGGCACTCGCAGCCCACTGGCTATTTTCCACAGCGTCGATACGGTCGGCGTGGATTCACCGCGTTCGATCTGTCCCAGCATCGCCTTGCTCACGCCGCTCTCCCGAGCGACCCGGTCAAGACTCCAGCCACGCTCGCTGCGGTGCTTTTTCAAGTGGCGGCCGATGGCCGTCAGGTCCGCCTCCATGCTGTCTCCCAACAGGTTGTCCTCAAAGAAGCTACCGACGCCACGCTACCCGCAATCCACCGCCGCAGCCATGGCGAGTGAGCCGGCAAAGCTCGAGAATACAACGGCGTGCGTTATCACGCACATTGCCATTGTTTCAGCGTGTGCGTTATAACGCACATTCCAGATCGCTTTCGAGAGACCTTTCATGGCTCGCAGACCCACCGGCCGTCGATTCGCCTTGCCAAGGATCACTCTGTCACACGTCACGGCCGGTTTCGTGGCGGTTCTGGTCGGATACACCAGCTCCGCGGTGATCATTTTCCAGGCAGCCGCGGCAGCCGGTGCGAGCCCCGCTCAGATCGGCGGCTGGCTGAGCGCGCTCGGCCTGGCGATGGGCGTTACCTCGATCGGGCTTTCGCTGCACTATCGGCAACCCATTCTGACCGCCTGGTCGACGCCCGGCGCGGCACTACTGGCAGTGAGTCTGCCAGGCCTTCCGCTCAGCGAGGCCATCGGAGTCTTCCTGTTCAGCGCGGTCCTGATCCTGATCTGCGGTATTACCGGCTGGTTCGCCAGGCTGATGCAGATCATTCCACAATCGATCGCCGCCGCCATGCTCGCCGGCGTGCTGCTGCGCTTCGGGCTGGAGGCCTTTGCCTCGCTGGAAGGCGATTTCGTGCTGGTACTGGCCATGTTTCTGACCTATCTCGCCGCCAAGCGCTGGCAGCCCCGCTACGCCATCGTCATGGTATTGCTGGTCGGACTCGGCGTGGCGGCAGCCTTGGGCGAGATCGATACACATCAGGCCGGCCTGACCATTACCGCACCCCAGCCGGTCTGGCCGACTTTCTCGCTATCGAGCCTGATCGGCGTGGGCGTCCCGCTGTTCGTGGTGACCATGGCGTCGCAGAATGCCCCGGGCGTGGCCACCTTGCGCGCGGCCGGATACGACGCGCCCATTTCGCCGCTGATGATCTGGACCGGCTTGGCGACGCTCGTTCTCGCGCCGTTCGGCGCCTTCAGCGTCTGTCTGGCTGCGATCACCGCCGCGATCTGCATGGGGCCGGAAGTCGACCCCGATAGGGATCGGCGCTACCCGGCGGCGATCTGCGCCGGCGGATTCTATCTTGTGGCCGGACTCTTCGGCGGCTCGATCGGCACGCTATTCGATGCCTTGCCCTCGGGCCTGGTGCTGGCGATTGCCGGCCTGGCACTGCTTTCCACCATCGGTGGCAGTCTTCACCGTGCCCTGCTCGAAAGCCATCAGCGCGAGCCGGCGCTGATCACCTTTCTGGTGACCGGTTCAGGGGTAACGCTGTTCGGCGTCGGCGCGGCGTTCTGGGGACTGGCAGCCGGGCTGCTGTCGCTGTTCGTCCTGTCGCCATCGCGCCACGGCTGAACCCTGCCCCTCGCCCTGACGCTGGCTCTGAATTGACCCTGAATAGAATCTGGCGGTCTGACCGGACGGCGGCTGGCCGGGGACAGCAGCTGAACGATGGGTCAGATGCCGTTCAACGCGCCCTGTCGCGAGCCCTCGTCGCCATCGCCGATCGGCGCGACGTCCACGGCGACCTCGAGCTCATGCACGCCGCCACCGTTCATGATGCCTTTGAGAGGTGGCACGTCGCCGTAATCTCTTCCCCATCCCAGCACCAGATGACGCTCGCCGGGCAGATTGCCGTTGGTCGGATCGTATTCCAGCCAACCCCAGTTCGGGACATGGACCGCGACCCAGGCATGCGACGCGTCGGCGCCGATCAGCCGGGGGCGCCCCGGCGGCGGCAGCGTTTCCAGATAGCCGCTGACGTAGCGGGCGGCAAGGCCCAGCGAGCGCAGGCTGCCGATCATCAGATGCGCGAAATCCTGGCACACGCCGCGCCGCGCCCGGAGAACCTCCCGCACCGGCGTCGCCAGCGTCGAGAACTCGGGATCGTAGGTGAACGTCTCGAAGATCCTGCGGTTGAGATCCCCCACCGCCTCGAGTAACGGGCGACCGGGCGGAAAGCTGGAGATCGCGAACGCTCGCAGCGCCGATTCCCGCATGATGAACGGCGAATCGAGTTGAAATTGGCGAAGCTCAGGCAATCGAGGGGCATGGCTCGCGGCCGACTGCCAATCCTTGTCGACCTCGCTCGGTGGCAGCGGGCGCCCCTGGGTCTGAAGTGCGGTCGAGGCGGTGACCGACAATGCCAGATGGATCTCCTGAACGCTGAAACGCGTCACTCGATTACCGAAGAAATCAGCGCGTTCGCTGACGACCGCCGGGCGCGGCTCGATCGTAAGCTCAGTGGTCTCGATCTTCTGCCAAGGCAATACCCGAGGCGTGAGGCGCGCCTCGTTGTGACACAGCGAGACAGGCGAGGCGTAGTCATAGCGAGTCGTATGGCGAACGCGGTAGCGCATGCTGAAATCCTGTGACGAGCGAGCCGAAGAACCATGCCCAGAGCAACGGGCAGCGTATTTATTGCGCCTGCATGGGAACCAGCTGGCGCGGCGCCTCGACGTGACTGAAATGGCTATGCTCGATGGCCAGCGACAACCTTTCGAGCGGCGCGGTCAGGGCATCGAGCAGTTCCGACAGCGCGCTTTTGGCCTCGGCGTCGTCGTCCAGTCTCGCCAGCAGCGCCAGATCGGCCAGGTGCAACGCCGAACGAGCCTTGATCAGCAGCCTTGCTTCATCGCTGCGATACGGCGTGTTGCTCGGCTGGGGCAGACGTTCGATCTGACGTTCCAGGCGCTTGAACATGTAGCCCACGGAGCGCGGGTTGGCCTCGTCGAACAGCAGCAGATCGAGAATGGCCGCCGGATGCAGCTCACTGCGGTAACGTCTTCGATAGGCGGTGGCGTTATCCGTCGTCGTCAGCACCACGTCCCACAGCGACTCGCCGGCATGCGCCGAATCGATCAATGCCAGCCGCAACAGCCTCAAGGTCGCCAGTGCTCGCTCGAGAAAACGTCCGATATCCATGAAACGCCAACCGAAGTGGTGCGGCATGGTCTCGTTGCACAGACCGAAGAAAGCCGCCAGCTGAGTGATCAGCGTCTCGACCGATCGCCGGCCCTGATCGATCCCGGCGTAGGGCAATCGCGCCGACTCCTGACGGAGCTGATTGAAGACGCGCCAGGCATCGTCACCGAGATGGTCACGCACGGCGCGACAGTTGTTGACCATGCGCGAGATCAGCATCGGCAGACCACCGTCCCGGCTCTCCTGAAACAGCGCCAGCAGCCGCTCTCGATGCGCGACGAACGGTTCCACCGGCAATGCATCGGGCGACGCGGAATCGGGCTCCATCAGATGCAGCAGATCGATCAGCGTTTCATCCGCCAGCCCTTCCTGATCCTGTTCCAGTAGCCGATAGAGGGCCTCGCGCAGCAGTCGAGACCGTCCCTCGAGTCGCTCGCCGTAGCGCCCCACCCAGAACAGGCTATCGGCAACACGACTCGGCAGATCGGCACCATCGCGCGTCACCACCAGCGGCTGACGCGAACGCCGCAACCGACTGACATGCGGCTGCGGTTGATCCGCGGTGATCCAGACGTCCTTGACGCACTGGCTGGATCGCATCGCGCTGCCCGGGGCGCCCTGCCAGGCAACGCCGCCGGGCATGGTTTCGTAAGCCCTGAAACGATAGTCGGCGTCGAAGACCGCCTGGGTGAAGCAACGCACATTGAAAGACAGTGGTGTCAGCTCGGCGCAGTCGCGACTGAAAAACGGCGCGGTAGCCGCCTCCAGCAGCTGCTGGGCGACGTAACGATCCGGGTGGGCGACGATGGACTGGCGCAGCTGGCTGGCCGCCTCCTCGCTCAGATCGGCCACCGAGATCAAAACCGATCCTTCATCCAGAGATTGGAAAGCGAGCGTCTCGAATCCGGCCATCGCCCAGGCCATCCCGTCCGGCTGGCCGCACCAGTGCCGCTCGACCCCCTCGATCTGCAACGTTTCGCCGAGCAGTCGCTCGCACAGAATAGGCAGGTGCGCCGCGATCAATGGATGCTCCAGCCCGCCCACGCCCGGGGGGTTAGCCACACCGACGCCACCGGCGCGAATCGCCTCGAGCAAGCCAGGCACGCCGATCAGCGAGTCGCCGCGCAGTTCCAGCGGGTCGCTCCAGGCATCGCCGATGTGACGCAACAATACGTCCACCGGCTGAAGGCCACCCAGCGTACGCATCCACACACGCGAATCGCGCACCACCAGATCGCTGCCCTCGACGAGGGCCAGATTGAGGTAGTTGGCCAGGTATGCATGTTCGAAATGACTGTCATGCCCGGGGCCCGGCGCCAGCAACGCGATGGTGGGGTGATCGAAATTGAGGCGTGACAACGATGAGAGGGAGTGGTGCTGGGCGCTCAGAAAGCCCGCCAGCCGTCTCAGCGGCGCCCGGCGATAGAGATCCGGCAGCGCGCGAGCCATGGCGATGCGATTTTCCAGCGCGAAGCCCACGCCCGAAGGCGACTGGACACGATCGGCCAGCACTCGCCAGTGGCCGCGCGCATCGCGGGTCAGATCCACACCGTGCAACAGCAGACCGGGATCGTCTTCGCTCAACAGCTGATCGCAGGGGAGCAGAAAAGCAGGATTGGCATAGAGCGCATCGGCCGGCAGCACGCCCTCCGCCAGCATCCGACGTGGCCCGTAGATATCCTTGAGCACGGCGGCCAGCAACCGGCTGCGCTGGCGCAAGCCCTGTTCGAGTTGCTGCCACTCCTGAGGCGAGATCACCAACGGCAGTGGATCCAGCCACCACTGACGCCGGCTGCCGGCTTCGTCGTTGGGAAGATTGTAGGTCACGCCGTTTTCGTGCAGCAGATGCTGCACTTCGTCGGCTCGCTGTACCAGCGCCTCCCGCCCCAGTTGGGCCAATTGATGCAACAGTGGCAGCCAACGCTGGCGCACCGAGCCATCGCTGGCAATCAACGCATCGTGAGCGCTACCGGGGGCGTAGCTTTCCAACCAGGGAGTCCGAAGCGTTTCGCTCGCCACCATCGTATTTTATCTGCGTATGCGCCGGGGTTCCTTCCCAGCGGCCGGTCATCACCGGGCTCCTGCCGGTGCCATGGGGCTCGACGAGATCGTCGGTTCCCCTATTCATCCAAAGGGCGTTACTCATCACAGCAACGCCATGTTCATCAAAAGAACGCCATGCTCGGCAAAAGAACGCCACGCCGCCGGTTCCACGGACGACGCCCTTCTATCGGCCGCCATCATATCCCGGTTTAGCCATGGCGCGAGTCGATTTCCGTTCCGCGTTCGCGCAGATCGAGCGTGAACGGATAATCGCGACTGACGTTCAGCTCGGGCACATCGTGGACACCCTGGCGATGACCATGAGCCACGAACCGGGCCAGACGCCGTGCCTCCGCCTCATTGGCATTGACCGGAAAGCGCTCGAAATTGCGTCCGCCCGGGTGCGACACGTGATAGCTGCAGCCACCGATCGAACGCCGATTCCAGGTATCGACGATATCGAACACCAGCGGCGCATGAACCGGTATCCGTGGATGCAGCGCGGACGGTGGCTGCCAGGCGCGGTAACGCACTCCGCCCACGGCTTCATCGTTACGATCCGTGGCCCTCAGCGGCACACGATGCCCGTTGCAGGTCACGACATACCGATTCCCGCTCATACCGCTGACCCTGACTTGCAGTCGCTCCACTGAGGAGTCCACATAGCGCGACGTTCCACCACCGGAAGCCTCTTCGCCGAGCACGTGCCAGGGTTCGATCGCCTGGCGGAGTTCGAGTTCGAGCCCCTGATACTGGACGCGACCCAGTACCGGGCAGCGAAACGCCAGAAACGGCGCGAACCACTCGAGCGCGAAAGTCATCCCCTCATTGGCGAGATCGCCCAGCACTTCCTCGAGATCGCGCCAGAGATAGTGCGGCAGCATCCAGCGGTCGTGCAGCGCAGTGCCCCAACGGACCAGATTGCCGTACGCCGGCCGATCCCAGAAGCGCGCGACCAGCGCGCGGATCAGCAAACCCTGCATCAGGCTCATGCGCGGGTGCGGCGGCATCTCGAAGCCCCGCAGCTCGAGCAGGCCGAGCCTTCCGGTGTCGCTGTCCGGCGAATAGAGCTTGTCGATGCAGAATTCCGCGCGATGGGTATTACCGGTGAGATCGGTCAGCAGATGCCGGAAAAGTCGATCCACCAGCCAGGGCTGCGCGGTCTCCTCTCGCTCCAGCTGCGCCAGCGCGATTTCGAGTTCATGCAGCGACTCATGGCGTGCCTCGTCCACGCGTGGCGCCTGACTGGTCGGGCCGACGAAAAGCCCCGAGAACAGATAGGAGAGCGCCGGGTGGCGCTGCCAGTAGCTGACCAGACTGCCGAGCAAAGCCGGGCGTCGCAGGAACGGCGAATCCGCGGGCGTGGCGCCGCCCAGGGTGACGTGATTGCCGCCACCGGTGCCGGTATGACGACCATCGAGCATGAACTTTTCGGCGCCGAGACGGGTTTGCCGGGCCTCTTCGTAGACCGTTTCGGTCTGTGCCACCAGGCCTGACCAGCTTTCGGCCGGCATGATATTGACCTCGATCACGCCGGGGTCCGGGGTGATCATGAACTGCTTGAGGCGCGGATCGGCGGGCGGCGGATAGCCCTCGACGACCACCGGCATCTCGAGCATGGCGGCGGTCTGCTCGATGGCCGCGATCAGTTCGAGATAGTGCTCGAGCCGGGTCACCGGCGGTACGAAGACATGGAGCTGGCCGGCGCGCGTTTCCAGACACAGGCTGGTGTTGATGGTCTCGGGCTGATCGTTGATCGAACCGGGCCGGTCGCTGACCGCTTCATCGACGACCGCCGGCCCCGCCGATCCGGGCCGGCGTCCACCGCTCAAGGCGTTGTAGGGCAGGCTCTCGGCACTCTCGCGCTGCGCACCCGCGGGGCCCGCCTCGACGGCCTGGCGCACGGCCTGGTAGCGTCGTGTCACCCCGGCATGTGAATCTTCGAGCGCAACCGATGGCGCCCACAATGAACGCTGCTGATCGACGTCGCCAAACGCTACCTGTGGCAGTGACGACAACGGCAATCTCAAGCCCATGGGCGAGTCGCCGGGAATCAGATAGAGATGATCGCGGCGCAGCGGCCATTCGCCGCTCTGCCAACCGTGCAATCTCGGTGCGTAACGCAGGGGTAGCGCGTAGCCGACCACGCTCCCGAGGCCACGCTCCAGCAGCTGCGCCAGACGCCGACGCTCTTCATCGTCATCGAGATCGTGCTGACGCGGGTCGACGTCCAGCGCCAGGGTCTGCTCGCGCCACAGATAGTAAAAGGCGTCTTCGTATCCGGGCAGCAGGTGATTCGCGTTGACACCCAGATGCTCGGCCAGGGCCTCGCCGAAGCGCAGCGCGTCCCCGGCATCGTGGCCGGGTTGAGCGCCGTCGTCGGCCAGCCAGCGCTCGTCATGCCATACGGGTTGACCGTCCCGGCGCCAGTAACAGGCCAGTGCCCAGCGTGGCAGCGGTTCGCCGGGGTACCACTTGCCCTGCCGGTAGTGCAGCAGACCGCCCGGGGCGAAGGCGCGCCGCAACCGCTTGAGCAGCTCGCCGGAAAGCCGGCGCTTGGTCGGGCCCTGGGCGGCAGTGTTCCACTCGTCGGCCTCCATGTCGTCGGTCGACACGAAGGTCGGCTCGCCGCCCATGGTCAGACGGACATCACCGGCGCTCAGGCGACGATCGACCTGCTCGCCGAGACGCTCGATCGCTTGCCACTGATCGTCGCTATAGGGCCGGGTGACACGTGGATCCTCGTGGATCCGCTCGACGCTCATCGAAAAATCGAACGTCACCTCGCACTCGTCGGAGTAACCGACGATCGGCGAGGCGCTGGTCGGCTCCGGCGTCGCCGCCAACGGGATATGCCCTTCCCCGGCCAATAGACCGGAAGTCGGGTCGAGACCGATCCAGCCCGCGCCGGGCACGAAGACCTCGGCCCAGGCATGGAGATCGGTAAAGTCGGTTTCGGTCCCGGAGGGCCCATCCAGCGCCTTGACGTCGGCCGTCAACTGAATCAGGTAACCCGAGACGAAACGCGCCGCCAGGCCGAGATGACGCGCGATCTGCACCAGCAGCCAGGCAGAATCCCGACACGAACCCAGCGCCTTCTCCAGCGTCTCCTCGGCACTCTGGACGCCCGCTTCCATGCGCACCAGATAACCGATGTCCTGCTGCAGGCGCTGGTTGAGCATTACCAGAAAATCGGCAATACCGCGCTCGTCTCTGGGCACCGCCGCCAGCCAGGCCAGCAGGCGTTCACCGCGCTCGCCGATCTCGAGATAAGGCGCCAGTTCCTTGCGCAGTGCCGGCGGATAGGCGAACGGATAATTCTCGGCGTAGCTCTCGACGAAGAAATCGAACGGATTGATCACCGTCATCGGCGCGATCACCTCGACCGCCACGTCGAGACGCGTCACCGGCTCCGGGAAGACCACGCGGGCGATGAAGTTACCGAAGGGGTCCTGCTGCCAGCTCAGAAATTGCGGCTTGGCCGAAATCTCAAGCGAATAGGCTTCGATCGGCGTGCGGCAGTGCGGCGCCGGCCGCAGTCGGATCAGATGCGGCGACAGATGAACCGGCCGGTCGAAGACGTAGGAGGTACGATGAGACAGCGCAACACGTAGGGTCATGGCAATCTCTTGGCTCGATTGACGATCTTGTTGTGGGTATTCACGGGCACGATTGAGCAAATTCAGGCTATCAGCGTAGGCGTTCAGCGTGACACCCGCATACGCTTCTCACTATGCTGAAGACGGAACGTTCGACGACGGCCTGGCGGACAGCGACATAGGCCGAGTCACAACGACCGAATTCTTCCATACCCGTCTCTATATACGTCCATATAAACGGTTTTGCCGCAACGGGCGACGCGACAACACCCAAAAAAGCGTCTTCGACCCCGCAGACAGGAGTGTTCTCCCATGGGCAATGTGGATTGGAAGCAGTACCCGAGCCAGCACTTCTACGACGAACTACTCGATGACAATGGTTCGCCGCGCGATGCGGCCAAGCCGCTATGCGACATGCTTTCGAGCTTTACGGCCAAGGAACTCGATGAACGCAAGATCGCGGCGGAAGTCGCCATCCGGACCATGGGCATCACTTTCACCGTCTACTCAGAGGGCAGCACCATCGACCGGGCCTGGCCGTTCGATATCGTGCCGCGCATCATCCCGGCCAACGAGTGGCGAGCCGTGGAGGCCGGCCTCAAGCAGCGCGTCGATGCGCTGAATCTGTTCATCGACGACCTCTACCATGACCAGAAAGTCATCAAGGATGGCGTGTTTCCCGAGGAGGTGCTGGCGCAGTCGGTCAACTTCCGCCCGCAGTGCATGGGGATCAATCCGCCCCACGGCGTCTGGGCGCACATCTGCGGCTCCGATCTGGTTCGCGACGGCAACGGCACGCTCTACGTGCTCGAGGACAATCTTCGCGTTCCTTCCGGCGTCTCCTACATGCTCGAGAACCGCAACGTGACCAAGCGGGTTCTCCCCGAGCTGTTCGAGACCGGTCGCATTCTGCCGCTGGATGACTACCCTGCCCAGCTCTACGACATGCTGGCGAGCATGTCGCCGCGTCACCATGACGAGCCCCAGATCGTGGTGCTGACGCCGGGCATCTACAACTCGGCCTATTACGAACACGCCTATCTCGCCCAGCAGATGGGCGTGGAACTGGTACAGGGTTCCGATCTGACGGTGGACGACGACGATGTCGTGCATATGCACACCGTCGATGGCCTCAAACGCGTCGACGTGATCTACCGCCGCGTCGACGACCTGTTTCTGGATCCGGAGGCGTTCATTCCGGATTCCATGCTCGGCACGCCGGGGCTGATGCGAGCCTGGCGCGCGGGCAAGGTCGCTCTGACCAATGCTCCAGGCGCCGGCGTCGCGGATGACAAGGTCGTCTACGCCTTTGTGCCTCAGCTGATCCGGTACTATCTCGATCAGGAACCGCTGATTCCCAATGTTCCCAGCTATCTCTGCATGTTCGAGGACGATCGCCGCTACGTGCTCGAGCATCTCGACGAGCTGGTGGTCAAGCCGGCCAACGAGTCCGGTGGCTACGGCATGCTGATCGGCCCGCGCGCCACCGACGAGGAACGCCGGGAATTCGCCAGACGTATCGAAGCCGACCCTCGCAACTACATGGCTCAACCTACGCTTGCGCTCTCTACCGCGCCGACGCTGTTCGACGGCACGCCGGAGCCCCGCCATGTCGACCTGAGACCTTTCATCCTTTCCGGCCCCGAGACGCACGTCACCATGGGCGGCTTGACGCGCGTGGCACTGGTGAAGGACTCGCTGGTGGTCAACTCCTCCCAGGGCGGCGGGAGCAAGGACACCTGGATCGTCGAAACCGAGGGGGAGTGAAATCATGCTGTCACGAGTTGCCGAGAACCTATACTGGCTGGCCCGCTACCTCGAACGCGCCGAAGACACCGCCCGGCTGATCAGCGTCAACAGCAATCTGCTGCTCGACATGCCGGGCAAGGCGGCACTGAGCTGGTCGACGCTGATCGATATCACCGGTAGCGGCGAGGTGTTCGATGCCCTCTTCGAGGAGCGTAACGAACGCAACGTGGTGGATTTTCTGTGCCTGTCCCGCGAACACGACAGTTCGATTTTATCGTCGATGGCCAACGCTCGGGAAAATCTACGCACGACCCGCGATGTGGTCCCGAGGGAGATCTGGGAAGAGATCAATCACTGCTATCTCGAAATCAGCGAACAGACGCTCACTGGATTGAAACCCCGTAGCCGCGACAGTTTTCTGAAGAGCGTGACGCGTGCCTGTCAGACGCTGACCGGGTTGATCGAAGGAACGCTGAGCCATACCGAAGCGCGCACCTTCCTGTCACTGGGTCGGCATCTCGAACGCGCCGACATGACAACCCGCATCATCGATGTGCGCTCCAACAATCTGCTGCCACGCAATCCGGAAGAACTGATTCCCTTCGAGCATCTGCAATGGATGAGCGTGCTCAAGTCACTGACTGCCTATCAGATGTACCGTCAGCAGGTGAGGTTACGCGTCCGCGGGCCCGATGTGCTGCGCTTCCTGTTGCAGAACCACGCCCTGCCTCGCTCCGTGCTGCGCAGTCTGGAAGAGGTCAGCTGGGAGCTGGAGTCGCTCCCTCATCACGATCGACCGCTGGCCGTTGCCACCTTGATCCGCGCCGAAGTCGCCGAGGCGGACGTTCAGGCGCTGGCCCGCGCACCGGAACAGCTGCACCGGCTGATCGATGAATTCCAGATCGGCTTCAACAACCTTCACGAAGCCATTGCCAGTGCCTATTTCGCGGTGAGCGAGCGGCCGGTGATGGCGGCGCAAAGCCAGGAGCAGTCAGCGTTCGTTGACGATGACGAGGATTGAACCGGCTTGATCGGACAGCGGAGCCAGGAGCCAGGAGCCAAGAGCCAAGAGCCAAGAGCCAAGAGCGTGACAGTGGAAACCGGGTGACGGGCTCCGCCACCCGATTCCGACATCGTTACGTCTCCACGGGCTTGTCCTGCGTGGCTTCGGGACGTATTTCGAACGTGATGGCGGGCGTTACTTCAGAATCGCCAGCTAGCGGAGCGAATCCGCGGAAGCGGCACCTAGCGATACGACCTGGTGGATGTATTCGAGCTTGTCGCGAATCGCCGGGGTGATGACCAGCGGCACCATATCGAGCATTCCCATTTCGCGATTGAGTTCGTTGAGTACCAGGCCCACCTGCTGATAGGACAGGATCATGCCATTGATGCCGCCATCGTTGGCTGCCCGCCGCATTCCCAGATTTTCCGCGGTATCCAGTACCGCGACGATATCCAGATAGGCAGCAAAGGTCTCGGCGAAATCTTCCCACGCATGCATGGTGGCATAAGCCGATACGTGAGACCTGGCCCAGTCCGGTGCCGGCCCTTGCTCATAATAGCGCTCCAGTGCTTCGGCGTAGGTCGGGTCTTCATGATTGCCGAAGACAGCGCGACTGGCATCCTCATCCTGACCCTTGACCAGCAGATCCCAGTAGTAGTGGCCGATCTCATGTCGAAAATGGCCGATCAAGGTTCGATGAGACTCGTTCATGTCGACGCGCAGACGTTCGCGCTCGGCATCGTCGGTCTCCATCAGGTTGATCGTGATCAGACCCTGGGCATGGCCGGTGTAAACCTTCTCGGTACTGCCGGTGGAGCGCCAAAGCCCCGCATCCGGCAGAGCGTCGGCCATGAACGCGAAACTCAGCGGCAGCGGCGAATCGTCCTGCGGGGAAGGATGTGGCAGGCCGATCAGGTCCAGCGTGTAGAACAACCGGCGCTTGGCGGCCTCGAGCGCTGCCCAGCGCTCACGGTGCCCTTCGATCGACAGGTCGGGAATGACCGCGTTGTGACGACAGCAATCGCAGAGCCCGGCGTAGGCCGCATGATCAGCTGGAGTCTGCATCCGGTTGCAGACGTTTTCGCTGGCATAGTTGAAACATTTCACCAGCGCCGTGCCGCAGCTGGCATTGGCGCAGCGATAGCCGACTTCGTTGTCCGGCAGCATCGCGGCGATGGCATGGCAAACGGGACACCAGCCGACCTCGGCATCGCACACCACACACTGAGTGTTATCGAAGAAAAGCCGACTTGGCGGATTACAGTGATGGCATTCAAAGGTACGCATGACCAATCTCCCTATCAGCAGACGCACGACACCGTCGACGACGGTGTATCCACAGGCCCAGTCTTTGTCAGCAGATTACGTTTTCCTCACGAATCGGCGACGTGTCGATAGTCGAATTCGAGTCGATCGTCGAACGCCAGCGTCGACAGCGCTTGATCCAGGGTCGCGACCCGCTCAACGACGACAGTGCGAGAATCGTCATCGAGATTCCGACCGGTTCGGGTTTCGATCATCGCCATCAAGGAATCAGCGCTCAACTGGCCATCGTAGTGCACCCGATCGATCGAGGCGTCGTGAGACCCCGGGAGATAGATCGTATTGTTGGAGAAGTCCACCGCATAGGCGATCACGCCGGGGACGATGAACAGCAGCAGGCCCAGACCATCGGCAATGGCTACGCCGGGATCGACACGTCCCTGAAGCTGGCCCTTGCGCTCCGGATAGAAAAGTGTGCCGCAGCCGGTGAGAGATAGCATCAAGCCGGCCACGACAGCGCCAGCCATCAAGCGTCGAAAACGAGGTTGCATTGCAGGGTTCCAGTGACATGTAGGTAACGCGAGGTAACCTAATCCATCAGCCGACGACAAGTCCAGACGACAAGTCCAGACGACAAGTCCAGACGACATGCGCAGACGAGACATCGAGGATGACGCCCGCACTTCAGGTACGGGCGCCGGCAGAGCCGCCTTTGAATCAGACCAGCGACGCGCCATAGCCCCAAAGCAATACGGTGATCGCCAGCAGCGCTTCCAGCACCAGCACGCCAATAGCCAGCGCGGCGCTCGAGGCGCGCATGCCCTCGTGCTGATCGATAGCCAGGAAGGACGGCAGGCCCGCATAGACGAGATAGGCCGTGTAGCAGAGCCCGGCGATGCCCGCCAACAGGCACAGCCACACCAGCGGATAGAGGGCCACCACGCCACTCAGGAACATCGGTGTCGCCATGTAGCCCGCGAACACGACGCAGTGGTTGAGATCCGGGCGTTCCGGATAGCGACGTGCCAGCCAATGGATCACATTACCCATCAACCAGATGGCGCCCAGAATCAGCGCATAGAAGATGATAGCCAGCAGCACCGCGGTCGTCGGCGAGACGCTGACGGTCTTTGCCAGCCCGTCTTCGGTGGTTCCGAAG
The DNA here is from genome assembly GCF_003206695.1 of Salinicola halophyticus. GTDB lineage: Bacteria > Pseudomonadota > Gammaproteobacteria > Pseudomonadales > Halomonadaceae > Salinicola > Salinicola halophyticus. The sequence continues at coordinate 451,972 of NZ_PZJN01000003.1, forward strand.
TGCCAGCCCACCACCGTGGTGCCGATGAAAGCGCAGACGACCGGGATGGCGGCCATCAGCAGCACGTGGGAGCCGTAGAAATGCGAGATGGTTTCGTTCTCGCCACGGATCTGCTGCCATTCGCGGTTGGGATGCGTGAGCAGTCCCCAGACGTGATGAATCATGACACACCTCCCGCCGCCGCGGGCCGCCTACGACGGGTTTGCGATGGTGTCCTGCTCCGCTCGTCTGTTCCGACGATGCCGGACGCGGCCCTGACTCTCACTATAGGAAAGATCGCGAGATAGAAAAGATCGCATGAGTGGAAAGAGTGATATCAAAGAGCGATATCAGAGACCGATATCAAAGACTGCAGACGAGAGGCCGCGGCGGTCCGATACCATCGAGGCGTTCGCGAATGCTTTTTGGCAGTCGCCCTTTCCTGCCTGCAGTTCGCATCTCTATACTGGCGGCCCGACGAATCACTGCCGATCACGTCATATCGAGCATATGCCGCGTTCCGCTTGACGCTGATGAATACAGGAAAGAACACCCCATGCGTGCCAGCCAACTACAGATCTCGACCCTCAAGGAAACGCCCGCCGACGCGGAGATCGTCAGCCACCAGCTGATGCTGCGTGCCGGCATGATCCGTCGCCTGACCTCGGGACTCTATACCTGGTTGCCGGTCGGCGTGAGAACGTTACGCAAGGTCGAACGCATCGTTCGCGAGGAGATGGATCGGGCGGGCGCGCAGGAAGTGTTGATGCCGGCTGTCCAGCCCGCCGAGCTGTGGCAGGAATCCGGCCGCTGGGACGAGTACGGCCCCGAGCTGCTGCGTCTCAAGGATCGTCATCAGCGCGACTACTGCGTCGGCCCGACGCATGAAGAAGTCATCACCGATCTGGTGCGGCGCGAAATCAGCAGCTACAAGCAGCTGCCGACCAACTTCTATCAGGTCCAGACCAAGTTCCGCGACGAGATCCGGCCGCGTTTCGGCGTGATGCGCTCGCGCGAATTCATCATGAAGGACGCCTATTCGTTCGACAGCGATGAAGACGGCCTCAAGGCGTCCTATCAGCGCATGTACGACGCCTACGTCCGCATCTTCACCCGCCTGGGCCTCGACTTCCGTCCGGTGCTGGCCGACAACGGCTCCATTGGCGGCACCGGTTCGCACGAGTTTCATGTGCTGGCCGATTCTGGCGAAGACGCCGTGGTGTTCTCCACCGGCTCCGACTACGCCGCCAATATCGAGAAGGCCGAGGCGCTGCCGCCCCGGGGCGCCGAGCGTGCCGCGCCCCAGGAAACGCTGCGTCAGGTTCCCACGCCGGGCGTTCGCACCATCGCCGCGCTGGTCGAAGGCTTCGATCTACCGATCGAGAAGACCGTCAAGACGTTGATCGTCCACGCTGCCGACGGCGGCCTGATCGCGCTGATGGTGCGCGGCGATCATCAGCTCAACGAGATCAAGGCCGAGAACCTCGAGGGCGTCGCGGCGCCGTTGGCCATGGCCAGTGAAGAGGAAATTCGGGCCGCCATCGGCGCCGGCCCCGGCTCGCTGGGTCCGATCAAGCTGCCGATGCCGCTGATCATCGACCACAGTGTCGCCCTAATGAGCGACTTCGGTGCTGGCGCCAACGTCGACGACCAGCATCTGTTCGGGATCAACTGGGAGCGTGATCTGCCGCTGCCCGAGGTCGCCGACCTGCGTAACGTGGTCGAGGGCGATCCGTCACCCGACGGTCAGGGCACGCTTTCGATCACCCGAGGCATCGAAGTCGGCCACGTCTTCCAGCTCGGCCAGAAGTATTCCAGGGCCATGAATGCCACCGTGCTCGACGACGGCGGTCAGCCGGCGACGCTGTGGATGGGCTGTTACGGGATCGGCATCACTCGCGTGGTGGCAGCCGCCATCGAGCAGAATCACGACGCCGGCGGGATCATCTGGCCCGACGCCATTGCGCCCTTCCGGCTGGCGATCGTGCCGATGAACGCCCACAAGTCGGACCGGGTGCGCGAAACCGCCGACAAGCTTTACCAGGAGCTGACGGATGCCGGTATCGACGTGCTGCTGGATGATCGCGACCTGCGTCCCGGCGTCAAGTTTGCCGACCAGGAGCTGATGGGCATTCCCCACCGTCTGGTCATCGGTGATCGTGGGCTGGATAACGGCGAGCTGGAGTACAAGGGGCGCCGCGACAGCGAAGTCACGATGGTGGCGCTGGATAATCTCCGAGCGTTCCTGGACACCCGCTTCGCCTGATCGGTCGACAGAGTGATGACTCGGCTTTCCGCCATTCCGGTGACGGCGATCTGGCTCGTCGTCGCCGGGCTGCCGAGCGCCGACATGGCGCTGGCACAGTCGATCGCGCCTGCCAAGCAATCCGATGAAGCGGGGGAACCCCCGTCTCAGGATCTGCTGGATGCGCTGTCTCGCGCCATGGCTGCACCCGACGGTTTCGAGGATGCCTTCGACGCTCAGGTGTGGCTGCTGGACATGCAGTCGCGCCTGGCCAGACGCCAACCCCAGGCCTACCCCTCCCGCCGCGCCCGGCTGGCGCTGCTCGAGCGCATTCACGCCGAAGCTCGACGGGCTCAGCTGCCGCCGGAGCTGGTATTGGCGTTGATCGATGTGGAGAGCCGCTTCCAACCGAACGCGGTCTCGTCGGCCGGCGCGCTGGGGCTGATGCAGGTGATGCCGTTCTGGAAAGCCGAGATCGGCCGAACGCAGGACGACCTCCACGATATCGATACCAATCTGCGCTACGGCTGTACCATCCTGGCTCACTATCTCGACCGCGAAAACGGCGACTGGACCCACGCCCTGGCCCGCTACAACGGCAGCCTGGGTCGCACGATTTATCCGGAACTGGTGATGCAGGCGTGGTTCACGCGCTGGTGGGTGGAGCGCTGAACAGCATCGCAGCCTCGCTACTGCTTGCGGTCTTCGACCTCGGTATGTGACGTCCCCGGTGGCAACGGGTGGCCCTTTGCCAGCTCGGCCCGCGTCGCCTCGCGCACCTCCAGAATCTCGATCTCGTAGGTCAGCGTCTCTCCCGCCAGCGGATGGTTGGCATCCACGGTAATCCGCGACTCGTCGACGGCGACCAACGTCACCGTTCGCGGGCCGTCCGGCCCTTGCGCCTGAAAGCGCTGGCCGGCCTCGAGCCTCTGGTCTTCCGGAAACGACGAACGAGGGCTGTCGCTGACCAGCGCCTCGTCGCGTTCGCCATAGGTATCGGCGGGCGCGAGAGTCGCGCTCAACCGCGCCCCGGGGCCGTGAGTGGCCAGTACCGCCTCCAGCGCTGGAAACAGATTGCCATGCCCATGCAGGTATTCGAGTGGTTGCTGGCGCGCGCGCGAATCGTCGAGCGTGCGGCCGTTTGCATCCAGCAGGGCATAGTGAAGGGTCGCGACGCGGGACGGCTCGATGACGAGCTGGCTCATGATGACTCCAGACAGAGGATGGATTCAGTGCGGTTGAAGGATGAGATCGACCCGATACGCCGATAAACGGTGCTTAGAACGCATTCGAGTGCACGACTGAAAGGCTCGGTGAAAAGCCTCTTTGCTCGGTGAAAAGCCCCTTTGAAAAACTACGAGGTGTGCTTGCGCAAGGCGTCGACCGGTACCTCGAGGCGCTGGGTCTGCTGCAGCAGATTGAGCAGCACGATGGCGCGCTCTTCGCCTTTCTGCGCCTCGAAGACGGCCTGCAGGGCACGAAACGGCCCGTCGGTGATCTCGACGATATCGCCCTGGCGATAGTAGACGTTGGCGCGGTCGCGGCTGTCGTCGGCAGCGACGCGATCGCGTAGCGTCTCGACCAGCGCGTCCTGCACGAACACTGGTTCCTGACCGAAGCTGACCAACCGCAGGACGCCGCGGGTGGAGCGAATCGGTCGCCAGTTACTGGCGATACGGTCGAGACGAATGAACAGATAGTGGGGAAACAGCGGCTCGGCCACCCAGGCCAGTTTGCCGCGCCGGCGTTTCTGCACCTCGAGCACCGGGTGAAATACCTCGTAGCCCTGATTGTCGAGATGTTCGCTGGCACGAAACGACTCGCCGCCCTTGCACTGGATCACGTACCAGCGGGGTAGCGATTCACCATCCTGCGTCGATTCATTGGCCATCGGTAGTAATCCCTTCCTGCTCGTCGCTATTGGACTCAGCCACTGGACTCAGCTGCCAATCACAGCTGCCAACAAAGATAATGTCAGTCGTCGCCCATCGTTCCGGGGTCACCATGCCTCATCGCGATGATGGCTCGGGATAGTTCTTTCAGGATAGATTCGAGCCAGACGTGACAGGCCATCTAGAGTACCATTTTCGACCCGACTCGTCCGCCCGCGGCGGGTCGATCCGGTTTTGGGAGGTTGCATGCAACGCGAGCCACGTGACTGGCTGACATCCTTGCGCGTCTATCTGCGGGCGCCGGTCGTGACCCTGCTATTTCTGGGATTTTCCGCCGGGCTGCCCTACCTGCTGGTGTTCTCGACCCTCACCGCCTGGCTCGAGGACAGCGGCGTCGAAGTGGCCGCCATCGGCTTTTTCAGCTGGGTGGGGCTGCTCTATTCGATCAAGCTGTTCTGGGCACCGATCGTCGATCGCGTGAGGCTGCCTTTGATCGGCCGCTTCCTGGGCCAGCGGCGCAGCTGGATGCTGCTGGGTCAGACGCTGATCGCCGCCGGGCTGGTGGGGTTGTCCGGGCTCGATCCCGCCGGCCACCTGCCACTGGTGGCCGCTTTCGCCCTGCTCACCGCCTTCGGTGCAGCCACTCAGGACATCGTCATCGACGCCTATCGCATCGAATCCGGCGAAGCGTCCATCCAGGCCGCCATGGCTTCGACCTATATCATCGGTTACCGCATCGGCATCGTGATGGCGGGTGCCGGCGCGCTCTACATCGCCGACGCCGCATCCTGGGCAATCGCCTACCTGAGCATGGCGATTCTGGTGAGCGTCGGCATGATCACGGTGCTGGTTCGCCCCGAACCGCCGCGCCCGCAGAGCCTCACCGTGGTGCTGTTTCATCCGCGCGTAAAACGGTTTCTGCGCCATAGTCGCGATCGCCGCCACTGGCAGCGCCAGACCGGCGTCTGGCTGATCGCCGCGGTGATCTGTCCGATCAGTGATTTCTTTCAGCGCTACGGTCGCCTGGCGCTGTGGCTGCTGGTCTTCATCGGTCTCTACCGGATCAGCGATATCTCGATGGCGGCGATGGCCAACCCGCTCTATCTGAGCCTGGGCTTCACCAAGAGCGACATCGCCAGCGTCACCAAGGTCTTCGGCGTGCTGATGACCATCGGCGGGGGCGTTCTCGGCGGGCTGCTGGTGGTTCGCTACGGCATCGGCCGCATGCTGATCGTGGGCGCGCTGACCGTGGCGCTGACCAATCTGCTGTTCTCCCTGCTGGCCATCGGCGGCGACAGTCTGGCGCTGCTGATCGTGGCCATCACCGGTGACAATCTTGCCAACGGTCTCGCCAGCACGGTGTTCATCGCCTTCCTGTCGAGCCTGACATCACGTACCTACACCGCGACCCAGTACGCGCTGTTCTCGTCGTTGATGACGCTACCCGGCAAGTTCATCGGCGGGTTCTCCGGGGTGGTGGTAGCCGACGTCGGCTATGCCAGCTTCTTCGGGATCGTCTGCCTGCTGGGTCTGCCGGCCGTAGCGCTGGCATGGTGGCTGAACCGACGCCTGCCGACGCTCGGCCCGGATCGTGACGAAAACAGTGAAGAGAACGAGCGGGACGCCGAATCAGGCACCACCGAACACAACGACCGCGAGCCCGCCAGCTTGCGCTGACGGGCTCGCGAAATGTCAGACTCGTGGGTGTCGGACTTGTGGACATCGGGCCGCCAATCACCGGCGGCGGCCCGAGGCAGTCGAGGTCGAATCAGGCCAGTGATCGGCGCTGCTGCGAGAGCCAGTCCAGGGCGCCGTCGGAGGCGACCCACTGGTCTCGCATCAATTGGCGATACTGCCACGCTTCGGCGCGGGTGCCCGGCTCCGGCATGTCTTCTCCCAGTCGCGCCGGGCGTGGCCTGTCTTCGCACAGCACCGGCAGAATATAGGGATTGGAGGAACACACTTCCCGCAGCACGCCGAGGGCGTCGTCGTGACGAGACAGCCGATAGAGCGCCAGCACGCGACCCATCTGCACCCCCAGCATCTCGGTGCCTTCCGGGCCCTGTTCACTGACCGCCAGCGCCTGCTCGTCACGCCCTTCGCGCAGCAGCTGATCGATCACCAGTTCCCGCAGGCCCAAGCTGTCCTCTTCGTCCAGCGCCAGCAGACGCTGCGCCAGCTTCCGTGCTTCCTGACCTGCGCCACGCTCCATGCCGATGACCAGCGCCAGACCGGTTCTCAGCAGCGTGGCATTGTCGGCATCGTGCCAGGAGAAGCTGCCGCCGGCGTCCTCGAGCTGGTTGAGCCAGAAACCGTAGCGTTCGGCCAGCGGCGTGAAGAAAGTATCGACCATCCACGGCAGACTGCCGAAGCGGCTGGCCAGTGCCAGGGTCAGCGCCTGCATCACCCGGGGCGCATCGAGCCACTCGGGATTGGCACATAGCGCCTGCAGCCACTGCGGTGCCGTCACCCAGGGATCGCCTAGAAACCCGAGCGCGGCATCTTCGTCGATCTCGACCTCGCAAGCCTCGGCCCAGCCGCGGTAGAGCGACGCCTCGCGAGCGCTGGGTTCGTACAGCAGCGCGCGTTCGTCGGAATGCGAGAGCTCCAGTCGCGGCGGGCGCTGCTGGGTATGCAGCAGCGCCTGCAGCGCCGTCAACGGGCCGGACAGCACTTGCTCGGAGTGGATCACCTGTTCCGCCAGCGCCGCCTGGGGATCGTCGGCGAGTTCGGCAATGAACTCGAGCTGATCCGGATCCAGATGGTGCTGACGCGACAGCCGCCGCCACCAGAACGCCGCCCGCTGCCGCGCCTTGCCAATATTGCCTTCGTGGAGCAACACCATCGCTTCGATGTAAGCCAGCGACGGCGAATCCGGCAGGGTCCGCTGGGCACTCTGAAACGCTTCTCGCGCGCTGGCCAGATCGCCGCTGTCCAGGTGCATCAGGCACAGCCGCTCGAGCGCCGCACCACGCAGGAAGTCCGGCCCGTCCGCCATCACTCTCTCGACCAGCGCCGCACGCTTGCGATGAAAGCCTCGCTCCTGATACAGATCGACCAGAATCTCGAAAGCCGGTTCGATTTGCTCCTGCAGCGCTTCCCAGTCGGGATCGCCCACGAACAGCGACTCCAGAATCTGCTGCGCTCGTCCATTGTTGCCGCTTTCCGCCGATACGATGCCGGCCTCCAGCAACGCCTGTGCCGGTGCCTTGCGGCTTTCCAGCGCGGCCTTCAGCGTCTCGCCGCGCCATTCGCGCAGCGACAGCATCCACATCAGGTGATCGGGTATCACGCTGGGCATCTCGACCCGTGCGCAGCAGTCACGATAGAGGCGTCCCGAATCGCACCAGCAGGGTTCGTCGCGTTTCGGCTCGGCCAGTGGCTCGGTGTCGAAGCCGCGCCGCACCAGCGGCGTCTGATTCCAGATGAGGGGGGCAAGCGCCTGAGCCAGATCGAGGCTGCCGCCGCAATGCTCGATCCCTTCACTGCGAGCCCATGCCATCATCGTCGGGTAGTGTTCATTGGCGCGAATCGCCTCGAGGGCGCCGCTGGCAAAGCCCAGCAGCTGTTCGACCCAAGCTGTCAGCATGGCATTCCTCCGTTTTCTGGCCCTATCCTAGCATGCCGGCCCAGAGCGCTGGCGAGTGCCGGCATGGGGTGATAATTTAGCCGCCGCCAGCCCAATCGCCGTCAATAAAGAGAAGCGCCCGTGCTCTTGCCGATTCCGTTTCGCCGCCCGTCGCCGTCGGTCGCCAGCGATACCCCGCAGGTGCGACTCGAACGCGAGGGTCGCGACGAAATTCGTCGGATCACGGCGGCGGTCGAAAAAGTCCCGTGGACCATCAGTCTGATGCAGATCCTGTGGACTGCGGGGCCGGTGACCCTGCTCGGCGCCTGGGGCGGCTACCTGCTGGGCTACGGCAAGGCGCCGACGCTCGAGAACTACATCTTCTTCATTTCGTTTACGGTCATCACCGGTGCCGCCGGGATCATGGCCAATTTGCTGCACCAGCTGACAGGCGGGCGCCGGCTGGAACGCACCTCGAGTCGTATCGAGCGGGTCATCAAGACGCTGCCGGAACTGCTGCTGGCCACTCGCAACCTGATCGTCGAGAGCCTCGAAGGCGATGCCCGGCGTCGTGAAGCGGCCGCAATGTTGCTGCGCAAGCAGGATCTGTCACCGGAAGGGGTCGAACTGGCGGCACTGGAACTGCTCGACGACCGTGACAGCGCTCGCCTGATCGGCCAGATCGACGTCTATCGACGGGTCGGTCTCCACGCCCGAGTCAGCGATCTGGTCGAGATCTACCGCGACGATATCGAGCCACGTTTCACCGAACTCTACGACCTGGCGCCTGCCGCGATCACGCTGCTGCGGGATCGCTTCGAGGGCCATGCCCCGGACCCGCGATACGGCGTGCCGCGAGACGAACACTTCATCGAGCGCGTCATGGCCTCGATCGAGCACGACAACGATCTGCTGATGACGCTACAGGACGTCGAGGAGATGGTGATTCTGGCGTTCGAACTGATCAGCGGACGGGAAATCCCGGTACTGTCATTCGAATACCGCGGCCGCTGGAAGCTGGCTCGGGCCTTCGACAGCCTGGAAGAAGCCCGGGCTCGACATCGGATCGCCCAGGCCACCGGTCTCTCGCGCCTGAAGGCGCTGAACACCTATCTCGTCGAGCATTCGGTGACGCCGCTCGCCGAAAGCGTTTCCGGCCAGCGCGCCGACGCCCTGCTGGCCCACAGCGTTGCCGCCATCGATGAGCTGAGCGAACAGACGCATGCGCTGTCCCATGCCATCCATACCGGACGCAGCGACGATCGTCAGACACTGCGCCGCCAGGCGGAAGTACTGACCAACGCGATCAAGCTCTACAAGAGCGTGTCCAGTGCCTACGACGAAGTCGGCCGCAGCCACGCCCATCGACTGCGCATGGCCCAGCGCTGGGAAGCAGTCAGTGCCGATCTTTCCGATAGCACTACCCGCCTGCGCCTGGGCCCGGGGCGGCGCGGCCTGCGCATTCGCGAAAGCAAGATCGCTTTAAACGACGAAGCCAAGGCGGTGGTCTGCAAGCATCTCGGCCGTCATCTCGAGAAGGCCAACATCGGCACGCTGCGCGAGCGGCTGCGCCAAGTCGGGCGAGACACCCAGCTCAGCGTCGGGGTCGAGAGCGCCAAACGCGTGGCGGTGGAAATATTCCTGGCGCTGGAGCCCCACGTGCATCTGTCGCGACCGGCGGTGCAGCGTGCCATCAACAGTACCAATGCGGCGGATTTCGGCCAGCTCGAGCCCAACCTTTCGGTAGCGGCGAAGGCAGCGATGGGCTCGGCCATGGTCCGCGAGATCGAGACCGACCTGTCGCGTACCGCGGAGTCGCTGGCGCTGGCGCTGGTCAGGCACTACCGCGTCGCGCTGGAACCGGAGGCGATGGCATTCCTGCAGCGCCAGTACGGCGCGCGGGAAGCCACGCTGCAGATGCTGACCAACGTCAATCTGGATCGCGCCGAGACAGCCAACGTCAGCTACCTGAGCATGGCACCGCCGGCCGTGGGTACGCCGCATCGCCAGTGGTATCGGGCGCTGGTTCGCGCTCGCCGCCATTTGGAGAAATGATCGACGGATGTCGAATAGAAGCCATTCAGCGGAGCCTGTTCCATGCGTTTAATCGTCGCCGAAAAACCGAGTCTCGCCCGCGCCATCGCCGACGCGCTACCGGTCAGGGCGACGCGGCGCGAAGGCTATCTCGAGGCCGGCGATACCGTGGTGAGCTGGTGCCTCGGTCACCTGCTGGAACAGGCGCCTCCCGAACGCTACGACCCGAAATACAAGCAGTGGCGGCTCGATGACCTTCCGATCATTCCCGAACGCTGGCAGCTGGTGCCCAGAAGCCAGGCACGCAGCCAGCTGGCCGTGCTGCGCAAGCTGATAAAAAGCGCCGACAGCGTGGTTCACGCCGGCGATCCGGATCGCGAAGGCCAACTGCTGGTGCAAGAAGTGTTGAACCACCTCGGCTGGCGACGGCCGACCCAACGTCTGCGGGTACAGGATCTCAACCGCCCCGCGGTGGTCAAGGCGCTTGCCAGCCTCGAGGACAACCAGCGTTACCAGCCGCTCTATGCCGCTGCCGAGGCGCGCTCCAGGGCGGACTGGCTGTACGGCATCAATCTGACTCGTGCCTGGACGCTGATCGGCCGCCAGGCCGGCTTTGATGGCCTGCTGTCGGTGGGCCGGGTGCAGACCCCGGTACTGGGGCTGGTGGTCAGGCGCGATCGCGATATCGCGGCGTTCGAACCCAAACCGTTTTACGTGCTTTGGGCGGATCTCCAGGTGGCCCACGGTTCGCTGCGAGCCTGGTGGCAGCCCGGCGAGAATCACCCGCTCGACGGCTCATGTTTGGATGGCTCGTGTTTTGATGGCTCTTGTTTTGATGAACAGGGCCGCCTGCTCGACCCGCGACCGGCCCAAGCGCTGGCGCAACGGCTCGCCGGCGCCCAGGGCCATCTCGCCAAGCTCGACCAGAAGCGCAAGCGACAGGCCGCGCCGCTGCCCTATTCTCTGTCGTCGCTGCAGATCGATGCCGCGCGCCGCCACGGTCTATCCGCCAAGCGGGTGCTCGATGTCTGTCAGACGCTCTACGAACGTCATCAGTTGATCACCTATCCGCGCTCCGACTGCCGTTATCTCCCCGCCGCCCACCACCGGGAGGCGGCGAAGACCTTGATCAGCACCTGCCGACTCGACGACCAGCTGCGCGACTGGGCCGAACAGGCTGATTTCAGCCTGCGCTCCAAGGCGTGGGACGACGCCAAGGTCGGCGCCCACCACGCGCTGGCACCCACCGGCCGGCCGGCCGACATGGACAGGCTGAACCGCGACGAGGCCAACCTGTTCCGATTGATCGCGCGCAACGTGCTGGCCCAGTTCTATCCCGCGCTCGAGACCTACGAGACGCAGGCGCTATTCGACATCCTCGACGAGCGCTTCAAGGCCCAGGGGCGGGAGATCATCGAACCAGGCTGGAAGCCACTGTTCACCACCCGCGACGACGTCCCCGCTCTGCCGCCGCTGACCCAGGGCGAGACGGCGACAGTGACTGATGCCGGCTGCGAAGCCCGCGAAACCCGCCCGCCGGAACCGTTCACCGATGCCAGCCTGATCAAGGCGATGATGAACATCGCGCGCTATGTCGAGGATCCCGCGGTCAAACGGACACTGCGCGAGTCGGACGGTCTCGGCACCGAAGCGACCCGGGCCAGCATCATCGAAACGCTGCTGACGCGGGGTTATCTCATTCGCGACAAAAAAGCCATCAAGGCGACGCGTACCGGACATGCCCTGATCGACTCGCTGCCCCCGGCGGCGACGCGGCCGGAGCGTACCGCCCTATGGGAACAGCGCCTCTCGGCGATCGCCGAAAGTCAGGATGCACCGGCGCCATTCCTGGAAGCGCTGGTCAGCGATCTGCGCGCGCTGCTGGGCCAGGCGGATGCCGGTCGACTCAATCAGGCGCTCAAGGCATCGACGCAAGGGCCGGCACCGGAAGCCCCGCCACGCAAGAGTACCAAAGGAGGCAAGCGTGGCGCCGGCGCCCGCAAGTCGAGCGGAAGCAGGTCTCGGCGTAGTACTTCGACGAGCAGTTCGTCAACGAGTCGCCCTTCGACGGGCAGTTCTTCGACGAGCAGTTCTTCGAAAAAGAGCCAGGCGACATCCTCGACGGGTGACAAGCCGACGCCGCCTCGCCGCACCCGGAAGCGGACCTCATGACATTTTCGGCCGGCACGCCTCGATGCATCGATGGCCAAGGCCCAGCGTCGAGCGACGATGCGCCCTGGCTGATCGTCGGCGCCGGCGCGCTCGGCCAGCTGTTTGCCGCCTCCCTCGCTGCGTTTCGGCCCGTCATCCTGCTGGGCAGGAACCCGGCGCGGCCCCCCATCCGCCTGCGCAAGGTGGATGGCACGGATGTCGAGATCACATTGGAGCGCGAACGACTGAAAGATTGGATCGCCAAACGGGGCGAATATAGCGCCCCGGCCCTAGTGGTACTGGCGACCAAGTCTCACGATACCCGGGCCGCACTCGATGCTTTGACGCCGTCGCTTGCGCCCACCACGCCGCTGCTGCTGTTGCAGAATGGCTTCCAGGTACAGCCTCGCATCAGCGAACACTGGACAGGGCCGGTGCTTTGCGCCTCGACCACCGAGGCCGCCTATCGTCCGATGCCCGAGCCTGGGCCTGAGCCCGAAGGCGATTCCCATTCTGATTTCCACCTCTCCAGACCCGACGTGGTTCATGCCGCCGCCGGAGAAACCTGGATCGGCGATCTGGCCGGCCGCCATGCCGCACTGGCAACAGTCGTCGCCGACGATCTGAGCCAGGCAGGGATCGCCGCTACCGCCTGCGCCGACATCCGCCAGCGCCTGTGGCAAAAACTCGCGATCAACGCGGTGATCAATCCGTTGACCGCCAGCCATGGGGTTCGCAACGGCGAACTGGCGAGAGCCGAGTTCCGCCCCCGGATCGAGGCGTTGATCTCGGAGATCGACCGGATCATGCGGGCCGAGGGTATAAAACCACCCGCCGCGGGCTGGCAGGCGCTGATCGACGGCGTGATCGAGGCCACTGCAACCAACCGTTCCTCGATGCTGCAGGACGTGCTCGCCGGTCGTCCCACGGAGCGTGACGCCATTCTCTGGCCACTGATCGATGCGGGTCTTCGCCATGAACTCGCCACACCAGCGCTCACTGAGCTCTACCGGGCAAGGCCGGCCTAGATAACACCTCTCCTACCGGCTACCAACCTGCCCGCGTGGGCCACGATTCGAATCGATGGCCCGAGACGCAAACGGCCGTTTGCGTTGTTCCAGTGATATCGGTATCAGCCCCTCATTCGGTAGTGCTGGCGGCTTCAGATCGGATTGGCGAATCAGGCTGCGACTTGCCCTTGGCCTTGTCCGCCGGAAAAAACACGCCCTTTTTCAGATCGCTCTCGATCTCTTCCAGCGAGCGGCCCTTGGTCTCGGGAACGTAGCGCACGATGAACACCAGCGCGATCGTGGTGATCACGGCGTAAAGCCAGAACGTGCCGGAAGTGCCCAGCGTGCTGATCAGCGACAGCGTGGTCAGCGTCACCAGCAGGTTGAACACCCAGTGGCTCAACGCCCCCATGCTGGCGCCCTTGCCCCGCACGAACAGCGGGTAGACCTCGGCGTTGATCAGCCACAGACAGACACCGAAACTGCAGTTGAGCGCCATGTAGATCGCCAGACACGCCACCAGCGCGTACTGGCTGAAGGCGTCCTCGGGCGCACCACCGATGAACAGCAGTCCCATGATCACCAGCGCCACCGCCGACCCCGGCACCATCCACAGCAGGAAGCGTTTGCGGCCGATACGATCGACCAGGAAGATCCCCAGAATCGTCGCCAGGTTGATCAGTACCGCGCCACCGATGGCCGCCAGCACCGAGGCGCTGTCGCCGAAACCGGCCTGACTCAGAATGGTCGGCGCGTAGTAGATCAGGGCATTGTTACCGGTGATCTGCGAGAACATCGCGATCCCCACGCCGGCCACCAGCGCCGGACGGATCCACGGCTGGAACAGGTCACGCCAAGTGCCTTCGGGACGCGCCGAGACCTCCTTGATCTCGTCCATCTCGGTCTGGGCGCCTTCGCGGCTGGCGCGCACTCGCTCGAGGATATGCAGCGCTTCGGGTTCGCGTCCCTTGCTCACCAGCCAGCGCGGGCTTTCCGGCAAAAACAGCATGCCCAGCATCAGAATGACCGCGGGTACGGTGCCCAGACCGAACATCCAGCGCCACTGTTCGCCCAGCCCGTAACCCACGAGATAGGCGACGAGAATGCCGAACACCACCATGAACTGGAACATCACCACCAGTTTTCCGCGATGCTCCGGCGGCGTGACTTCGGCGATGTAGACCGGAATGATCTGCGTCGCGCTGCCGGCGGAAAGCCCGAGAATGAACCGCGCCGCGATCAGCATGCCGACGCTGGTCGAGGTCGCCGACAGAATCGAGCCGACGACGAACACCGCGCCGACCAGCACGATCGTCCAGCGCCGCCCGAGCCGATCGGACAGCCGGCCCGTGCCTACGCAGCCGAAGATCGCGCCAAGAATGATGGCGCCGGTCACCAACTGCTTGAGCGTGTCGTCGAGGGCGAACTGCTTCGACAGCCCCAGTAGCGCCACACCGATAATGCCGGTGTCGTAACCGAACAGCAGGCCACCTAGCGCAGCGACGACCGACACCATGACGACCAGCCCTTTACGCTTCGGCCCGCCACTGGCGGTTGCGTTTGCGTTCATGCTTCTCTCCTTGAAATCGGGCGTCCTGGATGACGAATTGCCCGGTTCGAATGACTAGGTGCTATCTTTGAAACGAATGCTGGTGCCGCTCCACCACAGCTGGCGGTCGGCGTTGGCGGCTACGGCCTGGATACGCTCGGCGTTGGGCGCATCTGTCGTGCGAACCCAGTCCAGCGCCTGCTGTTGGGTACGACCGAACTGTCTATGCCGAGCCACCAGACGCTCTTCGCGTAGCTCTCGGTCGACATCGAGAAACCATACCTCGTCCAGCATCTCTCGCACCTGTGGCCAGGGTTCATCCTCGAGCAGCAGATAATTGCCCTCGGTAATGATCAAGGACGTTACCGGTGGAACGGCGATACTGGCGGCGATGGGCTCCTCGATCTCGCGATAGAACCCCGGCGCATAGACAATTTCGGATTCGTCATGAGGCGTACGAAGACGCAGCAGCAAATCGCGATAGCCGAACGCATCGAACGTGTCAGGCGCGCCTTTTCGCTGTTCGCGACCCAGCGCGACCAGTTGGCGGTTGGATAGATGAAACCCATCCATCGGTACGACCTGTGCCCGATCGCCCAGCGCCGAAAGAAGCGCCGCGGAAAGCGTGCTTTTACCGGAACCGGGAGCCCCGACAAGGCCGAGAAGACGGCGCTCGGGTGAATCGATTAAGCGCCGCGCCACATCCACAATCAGCGGGTCGATATCGATCGATAACGACCGCGTTTCCATCGCCTTGATACGCATTGGGGGATCGCAGAAAAGCTGGAGGTGGGAATAAGCGTAGCACGCTCATTTTGATGATGAGAGTCGTTTTTCTGCGACAAGACTATCGTCGTAAACTTACTGACATTTGAAAATATCGAGGTCGATATTGCCGGTTTCAATCACGATGTCGGCCGCAAACGCTCTCGAAGGCGCTTGCAATATCCTTGGTGATCGGCAAGCGATCGGCTACTCGCCAACTCTCCGGCGCAATCGTGCCACCTCATCCATCAGTTCGAGTGCCAGGGCTGCACCAGCCAAGTTGACCCCCAGATCGTGCTGCAGACGCTGGACAACTCTGACCCGGTGCAGGCTCGCGCCGTAGAACCGCCACTGTTCACGCCGGCGGCCATCGGGAACGATGACGCCCTCGTCGACCAGCTCAATGACCCACTCGGCATGGACCGTGCAGGTCCGGCACAGTTCGCCAAGCGTCAGGACGGGTGTTTCGTCGAGGTTGTCGACCGGGACCTGGGTGAGATCGTGGATGGTCATGGCTTCTCCTCCGCTGCCGCTCTGGGATCGAAGTTCGCCACCGCTTCCAGCTGGCGATAAGCCGCCTTGACGTCTTCATTCGTCGCGGGCGGCAGAACGATCTTCAATGTCACATAGCAATCGCCCGGCGGCTGGCCGGGAATGCCTCGACCCTTGAGTCGCAAGCGCCGTCCTTCCCGGGAATCCGACGGCACTTTGAGCTCCACCGAGCCCTCGGGTAGCGGGACCGCGATCGTCGCGCCCAACGCTGCTTCCCAGGGTGCCACGGGCAGGATCAGGGTGACGTCGCGCCCTTCGACCTGATAGCGCCGGTGCGACTCGAACTCGATCTCCAGATAGAGATCGCCGGCCGGTCCGCCGCCCATCCCCGCCTCGCCCTGCCCGCCCAGGCGGATTCGCTGGCCCTGCTTGACGCCCTTGGGGATACGAACTTTCAGCGTACGCTGGCGAGGTCGCAGCCGACCCTGATCATCGATTTCACCGCTCTGGAGCGTCAGCGTCCGCGTGGCGCCGCGATAGGCGTCTTCGAGCGCAATCGACACCTTGGCATGATGATCCTCTCCGCGCAGACCCGCACCGCGATCACGATACCCCGCGCTGCCGGGTTCGCCGTTCGAGGCTGCGGGACCAAAGCCGGCTGCCCGGCGTTGCCCGAACAGCGATTCGAAGAAATCGCTGAAAGCGGCGCTGTCCTCCTGTGAATGGCCTCCCGCTGAATAGCCGCCCCGCGAATGGCCTTGCTGAGTATAGCCACCGCCACGGAATTCGAACCCGGCATCCCAGTCCGGCGGCGGCCGGAAATCCTCGCCGGCCCGCTGACCTTGCCCCACCTGGTCATAGGCGAGACGCTTTTCGGGATCCTTCAGGACTTCGTACGCCTCACCCAGTTCCTTGAAGCGCGCATCGGCGTCGGCTTCCTGGCTGACATCCGGGTGATACTTTCGAGCCAGTCTGCGGTAGGCGCGCTTGATCTCTTCCTGAGTGGCATCGCGTTCCACGCCCAGCACCGCGTAGTAATCCTTGAACTCCATGCCGCGCTCCCTGTCGACGGGTCGATGACCGGCCGCATTTTCATGCAGGCCGGTCACTATCGTTATAGCAGGGTTCGCGGCATCTCTCGCGCCTAGCCGGTATTACGCAGGCCGGCAGCGATACCCGCCATCGTTACCATCAGCGCTCGGGAAAGCTCCGGTGTAATATTGCCGTCGGCATCGCGGTTACGCTGCAGCAGTTCGGCCTGAAGACCATGCAGTGGATCGATGTAGGGGTTGCGCACTTCGATCGCCTGGCGAATCAACGGCGTATTGTCGAGCAGCCGGCGCTGATCGAGGATCCGCAACAGCACGGCTTCCAGATCGACCAAGCGCTGACGCAGCGACTCACCCAGTCGGGTCAATGCCGGCTCCTCCACCAGCCGCTTCTCGTAATAGGCGGCGATGAGCGGATCCGACTTGGCCAGCAGCATCTCGAGCATATCGAGATAGGTGCCGAAGAACGGCCACTGTTCGCGCATCTCTCGCAGCCGATCGAGCCCGCCGTCTTCTTCCAGACGCTTGGAGAACGCTTCGCCGCTACCCAGCCAGGCCGGCAGCATCAGGCGAGTCTGGGTCCAGGCGAATATCCAGGGAATGGCACGCAGAGTCTCGATGCCGCCCTCCTGACGCCGCTTGGCGGGACGTGACCCCAGCGGCAGCCGGCCTAGTGCGCCTTCAGGCGTCACCGCCCGGAAGTAAGGCACGAAGTCGGGATCCTCGCGCACTACGCCCACATAGGCACGATGGGCAATATCGGCCAGGCGATCCATCTCCTCGCGCCACTCGGGTCGGGGTGCAGGCGGCGGCAACAGCGTCGCTTCGAGCACCGCGCAGACGTAGATCTCCATCGAACGCAGCGCGATATCGGGCTGGCCGAACTTGAAGCGAATCATCTCGCCCTGCTCGGTCACTCGCAGGCTGCCGTTCACCGAGCCCGGCGGCTGCGACAGAATGGCGGCGTGGGCAGGGCCACCGCCGCGGCCGACGGTGCCACCGCGGCCATGAAACAGCGTCAGCGATACGCCGCCCTCTCGGCACACGTCGACCAGCCGCTCCTGGGCACGATACTGGGCCCAGGCCGCCGCCAGCTGACCGGCGTCCTTGGCCGAATCCGAGTAGCCGATCATCACTTCCTGATAGTCGCCGGCGACCTCTCGATACCCCGGCAGTGCCAGCAGACGCTCGATCACGTCACCCGCCCGATCCAGATCGTCCAGCGTCTCGAACAGCGGAGCGATCGGCAGACGCACGCCGTTGCCGGCTTCCTTCATCAGCAGCGCCACCGCCAGCACGTCGGAGGGTTGCTGGGCCATGGAGATGATATAGGTGCCCAGCGCCTGACGATGCTCGCGGCCGATCACGCCGAACGTGTCGAGGACTTCCCGGGTTTCGGCCGAGCACTCCCAACGAGGCGGAATCAGCGGCCGCGGCGAGGCCAGCTCTTCGAGCAGAAATGCCTGCCGCGCGGATTCGTCCCAGTCACGGTAGTGGCTGCCGTCGGCGCCGACATCGAGGTATTGGGTCAGTTCCTCGAAGACCTGAGCATGGCGGGTACCGTCCTGGCGCACGTCGAGCTTGGCCAGATTGACCCCGAAGACCGCCACCCGTCTGAGCGTGTCCAGCAACACGCCGTTGGCAATGGTCTCCAGCCCCACATCGCACAGTGAGCGGTAACAGGTCAGCAGCGGCGCGAACAGCTGCTCGCGCGTCTCGATGATGGGATCATCGCCGGGCGGTTCGCCATCGAGTCGCGCTCGCGCCCATGCCCGAGTCGCCTCCAGCCGGGTCGACAAGCGTTTGAGCAGCGCGCGATAGGGTTCTGCAGCCTGGCGGGATCCGGTTTCGGCGTCGTCTCCGACCTCGGCACGCAGCGCATCGTTGGCCTTCCACATCGATAGCTCGGCCTTGAGCTGCTCCAGATCGCGCAGATAAAGATCGGCGGCCATCCAGCGCCCCAGCAGCAGAACCTCTTCGGTGACGCGGGCCGTGACATTGGGATTGCCATCCCGGTCGCCTCCCATCCACGAGGCGAAGCGGATGGGCGACGCTTCCAGCGGCAACCGCTCACCGGCCGTCTCCATCAGCAACGCATCCAGGTCGCGGTGGAACGTCGGGACCGCCTCCCACAGCGAGTTTTCGATCACCGCGAAGCCCCATTTCGCCTCGTCGACGGGCGTGGGTCGCTCGTGGCGGATCTCGTCGGTATGCCAGGACTGGGCAATGAGCTCTTCCAATCGGCCCTGGGCGCGCTGAAGCACTTCCGGATGATCGCCGCTGTCCTCGATGGTCCGCAGGCAGTCATCGATGGCGTCGTATTTCTGAATCAAGGTGCGTCGAATGACTTCGGTGGGATGTGCCGTCAGTACCAGATCGACGCGCATGTCGGCGATGGCATCGACCAATTGCCGCGAGGATTGGCCCGACGCCCCCACGCGCTGGAGCAGTTCGCCCAGATCGGGCTGGGTGCCGGGCTTGTAATCTTCGACACGCCGAAAGCGTGCGCGATAGTGCTGCTCGGCGATATTGGAGAAGTTGAGAAACTGGTTGAAGGCCCGGGTGACCGGTAGCAACTCCTGGTCAGGGAGCGCCCGCAGGTAATCGATCAGTTCGCGGCGATCGGCTTCTTCGGCGCTCTGTCGCCCTTTCTTGGCCAGGGCACGGATCGTTTCGATACGATCGACGAACTCACTGCCGAGATCCTTGGCGATGGTGCGGCCGAGGCTATCGCCCAGCAGCCGGACGTTGTCTCGCAATGATTCGTGCAGCGACGTTTCCTGTTCTGGACTCATGGCATCCCTCCCTATGGCTAGACAGGGCGCCAGGTGGCGACCCCGATCCCAGCAGATCGATATCACTGGAATAAACCGCTGAAAACATCAGCATAACGATCTGGGGGAAAGAGTCGACCGGCGGGAAAACGACATTAGTCGTAAATTTACGACATGGATCAGGAGCGCGAGGCATTCTCTTCGCGCTTTGCCGCCTGCCAATGGCGCTCCATCTCCTCCAGAGAGGCACGATCAGTCGCGGAGTCGCTTGCCGCGAGGGCACGTTCGACGTAACGGAAGCGCCATTCGAATTTGGCGTTGGTCCCGCGCAGCTGCTGTTCCGGATCACAGCCCAGACGCCGTGCCAGATTGACGACAGCGAACAGCAGATCGCCGACTTCCTCCTGGGCGTGGGTCCGGTCGTTTTCGGCCAGCGCCGACTCGACCTCGGCGAGTTCCTCGCGGATCTTGTCGATGACGCCGCGCTCGTCCGGCCAGTCGAAACCCTGACCGGCAGCACGCTTGCTCAACTTGGCGGCGCGACTCAGTGCCGGTAGCGCCGTGGGGATATCGTCCAGCGCCGAAGCACCGGCGCCATCGGTTACGCGGGCTTCGCGTTCGTCGGCTTTCAACGCTTCCCAACGGGCCTTGACCTGCCGCTCGGCCACCTGACTTTCCGCGTCACCACCGCTACTGCGTCGGGAATGCAGCGTGCCGTCGGGAAAGACATGCGGATGACGTCGCAGCATCTTGGCCGTCAGTGTATCCACGACATCATCGAAGTCGAAGCGCCCTTCCTCCCGGCCGAACTGGCTGTAGTAGACCACCTGAAACAGTAGATCGCCGAGTTCGCCGGGTAGATCATCGAAGGCGCGGCGCTCGATGGCATCGGCGACTTCGTACGCTTCCTCGAGGGTGTGGGGAACGATGGTGTCCCAGTGCTGCTTGATGTCCCACGGGCAGCCATGGTCGGGATCCCTGAGCACGGCCATCAGGGTCAGCAGGTCATCGAGGGAATGACGTCGCGAGTCCGGGCGTCGGAGGTCGGCAGGCGGTGGCATGGCGGTCTTGTCCTCGATACTCAAACCTTGATCCTCATTGTGGCCCGTGACCCTGCCCCGCGCCCTGTCTCAGCCGTTTGACGTCGATCACGTTGGGTAGCTGCTGAATGCGCGAGAAGATGCGCTCCAACGCCTCCAGACTCTCGATCTCCAAGGTGATCCGCATTCGCGCGATGTTGTCGAACTTGTCCGTCACTGTATTGACCGAGGTCACGTTGACGCGGTCGCTGGAGAGCACGTGGGTGACGTCGCGCAGCAGCCCGGAGCGATCCCAGGCTTCGATTTCGATGTCCACCGGATACTGGGCTTGCTCTTTCTGACCCCACTCGACGTCGACGATCCGCCGCGGCTCCTCGCTGCGCAACTGCAGCACGTTGGAGCAATCCTGGCGATGAATGGTGACACCGCGACCCTGGGTGATATAGCCGATGATCTGATCCCCCGGCACCGGGTGGCAGCAGTTGGCCATCGCGGTCTTGAGATTGCCGACCCCGAGCACGGTGATCCCGTCGCTGGGCTCCTTGCCCTGATGGCGCCGCGGCTTCGTCAGCAGGCGATCGAGCTGCTCCTGATCGTCGCTTTCGCCGAACAGCTGCTGGGCCTGATGCAGTACCTGGCCGATACGCAGATCGCCCGCCCCGATCGCGGCGTACATGTCCTCGACCTCGAGGTAGTTGACCGCAGCCGCCAGACGCTCGAGATCGACACCGTCGATGTCGAGTCGGCGAAACTCGCGATCGAAGATCGCCTTGCCCTCGTCGAGATTCTGCTCGCGCGCCTGCAGCTTGAACCAGGCCTGAATCTTGGAGCGCGCTCTTGAGGTGCGCACATAGCCCAGATTGGGGTTGAGCCAGTCGCGGCTCGGCGCGCTCTTGGTGGCGGTAAGAATTTCGACCTGCTGGCCCGTCTTGAGCCGATAGGTCAGCGGCACGATGCGGCCGTCGACCTTGGCACCGCGACAGCGATGGCCAATTTCAGTATGCACGCGATAGGCGAAATCGATCGGCGTGGCGACCTGGGGCATGTCGATGACGTGACCGTCGGGCGTGAACACGTAGATCCGATCCGGCGCCACGTCGCTCGCCAGCCCTTCGCGGAAATCGCCGACGTCGCCGACTTCTTCCTGCCACTCGAGGACCTGGCGCAGCCACGCGATCTTCTCTTCGTAACCCCGGCTCTTGGCGTCGGTGTCCATGCCCTTGTAGCGCCAGTGGGCACAGACGCCGAGCTCCGCCTCTTCATGCATGGCGAAGGTGCGCACCTGGATCTCGAGCACCTTGTTTTCGGGGCCGATGACCGCAGTGTGCAGCGACTGATAGCCGTTCTTCTTGGGATTGGCGATATAGTCGTCGAATTCATTGGGCACATGGTGCCAGCGCGAGTGCACCACCCCGAGGGTGGTGTAGCAGTCGGCGATCTCGGGCACCAGAATACGAACCGCCCGCACGTCGTAGACCTGGGAAAAATCGATGCGCTTGCGCTGCATCTTCCGCCAGATCGAATAGATATGCTTGGCCCGGCCATCGACCTGATAGCGCAGGATGCCCTGGCGCTCCAGCAGCGTCTCCAGCGTGTCCACGACTTCATGGATATAACGGTCACGGGCGAGTCGCTTTTCCGCCAGCTGCTTGGCGATCGACTTGTACTCGGTTTCGTGCAGATAGCGGAAAGCCAGATCCTCGAGCTCCCACTTGATCTGACCGATACCCAACCGGTGCGCCAGCGGGGCGTAGATGTCGAAGACCTCACGCGCCACACGCAGCCGCTTTTCTCGCGAGGCATCCTTGACCTGGCGCAGCATGCACGTCCGTTCGGCAATCTTGATCAGTGCGATACGCACGTCATCGACCATGGTCACCAGCATCTTGCGCAGATTGTCCTGCTGGTTGTGCTGCGACAGGCCGTGCTTGGGCGCCTGGAGCTGGCTGATCGCGGCCATGCTGAGCACGCCGTCGATCAGTTTGGCAACCTCGTCACCCATCTGCTTGGCGACGCTTTCCAGGCTCAACAGGCCGCGGCGGACGCTACGGTAGAGAATCGCGGCTTCCAGCGTCTGTTGATCGAGCTTGAGCTGACTGAGAATGTCGGCCATCTCCAGCCCAGTCAGCAACGTCTGATCGGGCAGCGCCTCGCTGCCGTTCGCCTCTCGTTCGCTGGCTCGCAGCGCCAGACGGCATGCCTGCAGAATGCGTTCGGGAGCTCGCAACTCGACTTCCTGCTGCAACCGATGCAACCACAATTCCAGATCGACGCTGCCGTCATCGACCAGCGGCTCACTCTCTCGCACCTTTACCATGCTAGCGCTTGCCTCCCGAGACCGGACTGTCGAGATCACTTTGCTGCCGCCGCAGCCGCTCGCGATAGGCCGATCGCGCTGGCCGTTCGAGACGCTCCGGTCGCTGGAACAGCGCCAGCGACTCCAGATGGGCGGTATGCGGGAACATGTCGGCCATCGCCAGATGCGACAGCACAAACCCGCCAGCCAGCAGATGTGCCGCGTCCCGTGCCAGGGATGCCGGATCGCAGGAGATATAGGCGACCTGCGTGACATCGCTCTGCGCCAGGCGACGGCAAAGCGCGTCGGCGCCATCCCGCGGCGGGTCCAGCAACACCGTATCGTGGGCGGCGATCAGCTCCTCGATCGTCGCACCGGGATCGTTGAGATCAGCCTGCAGGGCCGATACGCTCAAGCCGTTATGATCGGCATTATCGCGCAGCCGCTCGACCATCTCATTGCTACCTTCGACAGCGGTGACACTGGCAACGTCATCGGCCAAGGCCAGCGAAAAATTGCCGATGCCGGCGAACAGGTCGAGCAGCCGCTCGCTGCCGCGCGGCGCCAGCCACGCTCTAAGGGTGTCGATCAGGCGCTGATTGATCTCGGCATTGACCTGAAGAAAATCCCCCGGCGCCAGCGCAAGCGACAGTTGACGCCGACCGCCGTCGATGGCGGTGACCAGCCGCGGCTGATCGCCCAGCCAGACCAGATCCGTCGATTGTCTTCCCCGGCGTAGCGCGCAAGCCAGCCGTTCCCGCCCGGCGAATGCTCGCCAGCGCTTCGCGTCCTCAGACACATCGCGCAGCTGCCGAACGACCACGGTGATAATGTCGCCATCGCCATCGCCATCGTCATCGCCATCGGTCAGCAGCAGTTCGAGATGCCCGACATGGCGGGGCGCCTCGAGCGATTCGAGCTGGGCTCGCAATTTCGGCAACAGCGCCGCCAGCGGCGACGCCAGCACGTGACAACTGTCGATATCGACCAGCTGCTCGCTACCCCGCGCCCGAAACCCCAGATGCACGTGACCCTGCGCATCGCATTTGACGCCGAGCCTGGCGCGGCGCCGATAGCCGGCCGAATCGCCGACCAGCATGGGTACCTCGTCGGGCGCCTCGATGGCCTGGCGCTTGAGCAGATCGATCAGCACCTGACGCTTGTGCTCACGCTGACCGTCGACACTCAGATGCTGCAGATCGCAGCCGCCGCAACGGGTGGCATAGACGCACGGCGGTTCGACGCGACTCGCGGCATCGCTGAGGCGCTGGCGTATGTGCGCTTCGTCGTAGCGCTTGCGCTGGCGATGTATCGCGACCTCGACCCGCTCGCCCGGCAGCGCGGCATCGACGAATACCGTCTTGCCCTCGACGTCTCGTGCCACGCCGCGGCCGTCGTGCGCCAGCCGTTCGATGATCAGTGAATCGTCATCGCTTTTCGCCGCCGGCGTGGTCGGCTGGCGTTCGCGCCGGACCGCCGGCACGCGCCTCTTTCCCAGCATCGCCATGATCAGGTTTCCGGCGCATAGAGGCCGGTGGAAAGATAGCGATCGCCGCGATCGCAGACGATGAACACGATGACCGCATTGTCGACCTGCTCGGCGACCCTGAGCGCCCCCGCCAGCGCACCGCCGGAGGAGACACCGGCGAGAATTCCCTCTTCCCGCGCCAATCGACGCATGTGTTCCTCGGCTTCCTGCTGGCCGACGTCCAGCACGCTGTCGACTCGCTGCGGTTCGAAGATGCCGGGCAGATAGGCCTCGGGCCAGCGCCGGATACCGGCGATACTCGCGCCGTCCGCCGGCTGCAGACCGACGATCTGGATCGACGGGTTGCGCTCCTTGAGATAGCGCGACGTCCCCATGATGGTACCCGTGGTACCCATCGCACTGACGAAATGGGTGATACGCCCCGCGGTCTGCTCCCACAGCTCAGGGCCGGTGGTGCGGTAGTGGGCCAACGGATTGTCAGGATTGGCAAACTGATTGAGCGGCTTGCCCTCGCCGCGCGCGATCATCTCGTCGGCCAGGTCTCTCGCGCCCTCCATGCCGGCCTCCTTGCTGACGCCGATCAGCTTGGCACCGTAAGCCGCCATCGCCTGCTTGCGCTCGCTCGAGGCATTGTCCGGCATGATCAGGACCATCTTGTAACCCATGACCGCCGCGGCCATGGCCAGCGCGATACCGGTGTTACCGGAGGTCGCCTCGATCAGCGTATCGCCCGGCGAGATGTCGCCGCGGGTTTCGGCTTCGCGAAGCATGGACAGTGCGGGACGATCCTTGACCGAGCCGGCCGGGTTGTTACCCTCCAGCTTGGCTAGAATCGTGTTGTCGCGCCCGGCGTTGATGCGGGCGAGCCTGACCAGCGGCGTATTGCCGACAGTCTGCGCGAGTGTGGGAAATGCCATAGAGAAGTCCCTGAAGCTAAAGTCTGGACGGTTTCAGTCGAGGCCATTGGTGGAAGCGGCCGGCTGAAATCGGTAAGTGGAATGACACCAGTATATCGAAGCCAGCGGGGGACATGACAGCGGTCATCGTGACGCGGTACCGACTCGTGCCCTTACATTGGCGTCTCGAGACGACACCGAGAAACCCTTCGTAAGATATAGTCGATTCAAGTGACGCCCAGGATTACGGTTTTATAGGTAATCGCCGATAAAAACGCCAAGAGAACGTCAAGGGCTTCGAGTATTCATGGTTCCACGCTGGCTGATTCTGCTTTCGACGCTGTCTTCCCTGCTGCTGCTCGGCTTTACCGGGTGGCACGCCTGGGAATGGCATCATGGCAACGCCCAGATGCTGTCTCGTCGGCTGCAGAGCATCAATCGTGTCTTCACGCCGTCACTGGCCGAAGCTGCGCAGAACGAGGACATGGCTCAGGTCCATGAGCTGCTGACCCGCCTGACTCGCGACCCGGCGATCCTCAACGCCACGCTCAGAGATGAAAGCGGCAATGCTCGCGATTCCACGGGGGAGATGCCGCCTCCTGCCGGGTTGGAAACACTGCCGCCGATACTGCACACCGGCCATCACGATGGCGTTCAGCGATGGGTTCAGCCGCTGGAGGAATTTGCCGGCTCGCGGTCGACGCATCGCTATTGGCTGGATCTGAGCCTCGATCCCCAACGCGCCAGCCCCCTCTCGGGAGATCGGGCCGACTGGTGGACGCCGCTGGTGGCATTGTTGTTGGCCTCGCCGGCGATGCTGGCCTGGCGCCAATCACGCCGCGGCGAAGAGATCGGGCGCCAGCGGGAACCGGTCGAACCTGAGCTCGAGACCAGGACCGACACCGACACCGACACTGAGAAGGACAGCGAAACCGAAAGAGACAGCGAATCATCGCGCGCTCCGCCGACATCACTACCCCAGGCCCTCCCCGACGCCGATCTCAGCTATGTCAGCCATGAACTGCGCGCCCCGCTATCCGGAGTGCTGGGGTTTTGTCGGTTGCTGGAGAACAGCCCTCTCGATGTCCAGCAGCGGGAATGGCTACGTCATATCCACCTGGCTTCCAACGGGCTGCTTGACACCGTCGACCATGTGCTGGGAGACACCCGCCGTTGCCGCGCCGACAATGTGTTCGACATCACCGAAGTGCTGTGGGAGGTCCTGTGTCTGCAGACGCCGTTGGCGCAATCACGAGGCATCACGCTGTTGGCGATCGTCTACGATGATGTTCCCCCTCGCCTCGTCGGAGCCGATGTCGGCATCCGCCAACTGCTGACCAACCTGATCAACAATGCCATCAAGTATGGCGGCGAGGGTGATGTGGTCGTTCGAGTCGTCCTCGAGAGCCGTGAAGGCAGCGCCGTGCGGTTGCGTCTGAGCGTCAGCGACGGTGGCAGCCTCGATCCAGCACACGGCAGGCGCCTCGAACAGGCGATCCATCATGGACCGGTGCGACCGAGCGATGCCGAGGCCGGCGTAGGCGTCGGCATCTGCCATCGTCTGGTCGCGAACATGAACGGAACACTGGCGCTGGCCGCGCGCTCGGGCAAGGGCCACACCCTCGTTGCCAACATCGGGCTGGAAGCGTGCGCGCCCTACGTTCGCCCGGCGGAATTCGACCTCGAAGGCGCGGAGATTGCGCTGTGGCAACCCCATTCGCGGCTTGCCTATCTCCTCGATTACGCGCTGAAGCGCTGGCGCGCCCGCCCGATATCGCTGACCGAGGCGGATTTTCTGAGCGCGCCGATTGACACGAGTCAGCTGGCGATTATCGGTATCGACATCGAGGATCTGGAACCCGAGGCCCGCGAATCCTGGCAATCGCGCTTCGACGCCATGGAGCGTCCCTGTCTGGTGGTCGCCAACGTCGCGCCGAGCCAGCCACTCAACTGGAGTCTGCCGAGGGGAAGCGTCTTGTTACGGCTGCCGATATCGCGCTACATTCTCGGCCGGACGTTGGCCAAGATGCTCGCCGAACGCCGTCAGCGGATGCTACCTCCCCGTCCTCGCATCCTGGTCGTCGACGACGACGAAGTCTCGCAACACTATCTGGACGCCCTGCTTCCCATCTTCGGTGTCGACGTGGTGATCGCCGGAACGGCCGCGGAAGCCTATGCCGTTGCGAAAGAAGAGACCCTCGATCTGGTACTGATGGATCTGCGTCTACCCGATGCCGGTGGCGTCGAGGCAACGCGTCGCCTGAGAGGCCTGAGTCGCGCATGGGAACATAAACCGATCATCGCGATGACCGCCGAACCGGCAGCGTACGAGCACCATGTTGAGGACAGCGGCAGCGCCGAAGGCCGCGAAACTGTCGAGGACGAGAACTGCCCCGAGGATGAGAACGGGCTGGAGAACGAAAACAGCTCCGTGGACGAAAAGCGTCTGGGAGACAAGAACGGCCTGCCGCATGACGGCTTCAACGAGAGATTGATCAAGCCGCTGGACGAGCGTCTGCTGAGAGACCTGCTGGGCCGCTACTTGCCGCTAGCGGCGCCGCCCAGCGTTGGCGCCACCATTCCGCCTCCGCAACGGGGCCTTGCGGCGACAGCTACAACCGCGGGCTCCCGCCCGTCATCGCATCCCGATGATCTACCGGTCGTCGACAAGGCCGAGGGGCGACGACTCAGCGGCAATCGCGCAGCGCTCGCCGAGGAGATGCTGACGATGCTGGTCGCGAGCCTGCCCGCTTACCGCCGCCAACTGCAGGATGCGTGGCAGCGCCATGACGTCGAACAGCTCGTGGAGATCGCGCACCAGCTCGGCGGCGGCTGTCGCTACTGCGGCGTACCGCAGCTGTCGGCGAGCTGCGACGTACTGGAGAATCGAGCCCGGCGCCAGCCGCTGGACGATTGCGGTGAGGCGTTTCGCGACTTGATGGCCGCCTGCGATCGTCTCATCGTATGGGCCGACGACCAGAAGATCACCGCGAATCGCTGAGGGTCTTACGCGTGGCCGTGGTCATCGTCGGCGTCGTGATCGTGTTCGTGTTCATGGTCGTGGTCGAAAGACTCGATCTGAGCGACGAGCCCCGACTCCTGGCCCGCGATCATCAGCCGCTTCATCTCCGCCACGGCTTCCTTGAGACCGACGAACAGCGCGCGGGCAATGATCGCATGGCCGATATTGAGCTCGTGGATACCGGCAATGGCCGCGACCGCCTCGACGTTGTGATAGTGCAGACCGTGACCGGCATTCACCACCAGCCCCAGCTCGTCCGCGAACTCCGCGGCGGCGACCAGGCGCGCGTACTCGAGGCGCTGGGCCTCACCGGTAGCCTCCGCATAGGCACCGGTATGCAACTCGACGATGGGCGCACCGGCCTCGAACGCCGCCTGGATCTGGGCCGGTTCGGGATCGATGAACAGCGACACCCGGCAGCCGGCGGCCGCCAGACGCGTACAGGCATCGGCGACGGCGTCACGGCCGGCAGCGACGTCGAGGCCCCCTTCGGTGGTCAACTCCTCGCGCTTTTCCGGTACCAGGCAGACATCACTGGGCTTCAGCCGCTCGGCCAGCGCGATCATCTCTTCGGTGACGGCCATCTCCAGATTCATGCGCGTGTTGAGTACGGCCGCAATCAGCTCGACGTCGCGCTCCTGGATATGGCGGCGATCTTCGCGCAGATGGAGCGTGATACCGTCGGCGCCGGCTTCCTCGGCCAGCAGCGCCGCCTGGACGGGATCGGGATAGCGGGACCCGCGTGCCTGGCGCAACGTCGCGACGTGGTCGATGTTGACCCCCAACTGGATTCGGGTAGCGATCATCGGCTCGATCTCCTTGTTTTGATAGGTAGAAGCTGTGACAAACAAAAGCTGTGATGGGCAAAACGAAAATGGTGTCGCAGCGGGTCCGCGATACAGAACCCAAACCCAACATCGATCACGCTCAGGAATGTCCCTGCCGACGACGCTGACCGAGGCGCTGCATCAGCTCTCGGGAGCGCAACGGCTGATTGCCGAGCAACGGCGCCAGGGCGGCGCGGGTCAAGGCCTTGCTCAAACCGGCCAGCCCCGGTGAATCCCAGTCGCCGCGCGCCAGCAGCTTGAGACTGCGTCCGTCCCATCCGGGAAGATGCGCCGCAATCGGCATGAATCGGCGACTCTCGGGCAGATAGGTGTAACGCACGGAAGGATCGAGCGGCGCGTCGTCCAGATCGAGAAACACCGGGTCGGCGTCCAGCGTTTCCAGCAGCGTGATCTCGAGGCGGCGCAGGCTGGTGGCGCGCTCCGCCGGACGGGTCAGACGCTCGATCGCCCAGGCGTAGATGGCGAATACGTCCCCTGCAGGCAAACCCACCGGCAGCGCACGGGTCAGCAGCTCGTTGGCGTAAAAACCGCAGAGCAACCCCTCACCGGCCAGCAATACCGCGCTCTGGCTGGTTTCCATCATCCGCAGGCGCTTGAGATCTCCGTCGCCGACCCAGGTCAGATGCAGCGGCGCAAAGGGCTGAAGTTTGCTGCGCGACTTGCTGCCCGCTCGCTGCACCCCCTGGGCCACGGCGCGCACGTGGCCGTGTTCGAGGGTGATGACGTCGACCAGCGCACTGGTTTCCCGGTAAGGCCGCTTGTGCAGGAGGTAGGCCGGCTGGGGCGTCATTGCCGTTGTCTCTTGAGAAAAGCGTAGGTCAGCAAGGAAGTCGCAGGCCGTCGTTCAATCGTGGTTATAGCCGAGACTCTTCAGCGCACGGTCATCGTCGGACCAGCCGCGTTTGACCTTGACCCAGAGGTTGAGCATGACCTTGCTGTCGAACGCGCGCTCCATCTCCTGACGCGCCTCGATACCGATCTTCTTGATCCGCTCGCCCTTGTCGCCGATCAGGATCTTCTTCTGGCCCTGACGCTCGACCAGCATAAGCGCGCTGATGTGAATGACCTTGCCTTCATCGCGAAACTCTTCGATCTCGACGGTCATCTGATAGGGAAGCTCGTCGCCCAGCTGGCGCATGACCTTCTCACGTACCAGTTCGGCCGCCAGAAACCGCTGGCTCTTGTTGGTGATCTGGTCATCCGGGAAATAGTGCACGCCCTCGGGCAGACGCTTGGCGACTTCGCCCTCGAGTTCGGGCACGTTGGTCCCGTCCTTGGCCGAAATCGGCAGGATCGCGGCGAACTCGCGTCTCGCCGAAAGCGATTCCAGCCACGGCAGCAAGGTCGTCTTGTCCTCGAGCCAATCGACCTTGTTGATCGCCAGGATCACCGGCGCCTCGACATGGGTCAGCTTGTCGAGAACGACCTGATCTTCGTCCGTCCAGCGCGTACGATCGACCAGAAACACCACGCAGTCGACATCGCGCAGCGCCTGGGTCGCGGCCTGGTTCATGAACCGGTTAATCGCCTTGTTGCGATCGCGGGTCTGCAGGTGAATACCCGGCGTATCGACGTAGACGAACTGGACCTCATTCTCGGTCTTGATCCCCATCACCTGATGACGCGTCGTTTGCGGACGACGCGAAGTGATCGATATCTTCTGCCCCAGGATCCGATTCATCAGGGTCGACTTGCCCACATTGGGGCGCCCGACGATCGCGACGAAACCACAGCTCTGTGTCATTGGCGCTTGCCCTTTGAGGGTTCGAGTTTGGACAACGCAAGTTCGGCGGCCTGCTGTTCGGCGATGCGCCGACTGGAGCCCTCTCCTAGCGTCGGCGATTCGTCGCCCAGCATCGAGACGTGACACTCGACGCTGAAGGTCTGGGAGTGTGCTTCACCCTCGACCGAAATCACCTCGTAGCGCGGCAGCGCCTGCTGGCGAGACTGCAGAAACTCCTGCAGTCGCGTCTTGGGATCCTTCTGCGTATTGTGCAGATCGATCGCCTCCAGCCGGGTACCGAACCAGGCCAGCACGCGGCTTCGCGCCACATCCATGCCGGCATCGAGATAGATGGCGCCGATGACCCCTTCCAAGGCGTCGGCGAGAATCGAATCGCGCCGATGTCCGCCGCTTTTCATCTCCCCTGAGCCCAGCCGCAGACAGCCGCCCAGTTCGAATTCGCGAGCCACCACGGCCAGCGTCTGACCCTTGACCAGGCCTGCCCGCAGCCGGGATAGCTGACCTTCGCGTGCGGCCGGAAAGCGCTTGAACAACGCTTCACCGATCACGAAATTGACGATCGAGTCTCCCAGAAACTCGAGTCTTTCGTTGTTGGAACCGCCGACGCTTCGATGCGTCAGGGCCAGTTCCAGCAGCGCCGGGTCACGAAAGTCGTGGCCGATACGACGGCTGAAGCCTTGCAGAGGATCACTCACGTCATTCCCATTGAGTCGTTATCTTTGAACCAAGTCTTATTTGAAACAAAGAGTCGTTGTCTTCGAAGCAAAGCGGGCGCGGGATAGCCCGTCGCCCGCTCCGCGAGTTGCTGCGTCACTGCCGTTACCTGAACCCGATGGTCTCGGCGGGTGGCGCAGCGGTTGCTTTAGCTTCCGGCTATATAAGGATCAGTTTATCTGTCGCACCGTACTGAAGCTAGGTAATCCACCATCCCAGTGCATCCACACCGCGAACGCCTTGCCGACGATATTCTTCTCCGGCACGAAGCCCCAGTAGCGGCTGTCGTTGGAATGATCGCGGTTGTCGCCCATCATGAAATATTCATGATCGGGAACCACGATCTCCCGCATCTGCGGCCCGGGGCTCTGCGGATTGTTGAAAATACTGTGATCGACATCGCCGAGATGCTCTGTGAACAGCTCTTCGCCGGGCGCCTCCGCCGGATCGGAGTCGGCCATCGACTTGGATACCGGTTCGCCGTTGACGTAGAGCTGCTTGTTCTCGTAGCGAATGCGATCGCCAGGCAAGCCGATGACGCGCTTGATGAAGTTGACCGACGGGTCCTCCGGGAATCGGAAGACCATGACGTCACCCCGCTCCGGCTCGCCCAGATCCGCAATTTCGGTATTGACGACCGGCAGTCGCAGGCCGTAGCTGAACTTGTTGACCAGGATGAAATCGCCGATCTCGAGCGTCGGACGCATGGAACCGGAAGGAATCTGGAACGGTTCGATGATGAAGCTGCGCAGCACCAGCACGATCAGCAGCACGGGAAAGAACGAGCGAGCGTAATCGACCGGCCAGGGATCCTTGAACTCTGCGGTCTTGCCATCGCCCTTGGCTTCGGCATCGGCCCGCTGACGTCGATGACGTGAGCGACGCCAGAACAGGCTGTCCAGCAACCAGACGAGCCCTGTGATGGCGACAGCCAATACCAGTAACAGCGAAAAATCCATGACCTGTTTTCCTACTCGTTC
This sequence comes from Salinicola halophyticus, assembly GCF_003206695.1. GTDB lineage: Bacteria > Pseudomonadota > Gammaproteobacteria > Pseudomonadales > Halomonadaceae > Salinicola > Salinicola halophyticus. The sequence continues at coordinate 484,509 of NZ_PZJN01000003.1, forward strand.
ATTTTGAGAACGGCAAGGAACGCATCCTGGGGTATTTCGACACGACCCACCTGCTTCATGCGTTTCTTGCCGGCTTTCTGCTTCTCCAGCAGTTTCTTCTTGCGTGACGTATCACCGCCGTAACATTTGGCCGTCACGTTCTTGCGCAGCGCCTTGACCGTGGATCTCGCGACCACGCTGCCGCCGATTGTCGCCTGGACGGCGACGTCGAACATCTGACGCGGGATCAGCTCTTTCATCTTGTCGACCAGAATGCGGCCGCGAGAGTGGGCATGATCGCGATGAATGATCAGCGCCAGGGCATCGACACGCTCCCCGTTGATGAGGATATCCAGGCGCACCAGCTTGGCCGTCTCGAAACGCTCGAAGCTGTAGTCGAGAGACGCATAACCCTTGGAGATCGACTTGAGACGGTCGAAGAAATCCATCACGACTTCGGCCATCGGCAGTTCGTAGACGAGCTGCATCTGGTTGCCCAGCACCTGCATGTCGAGCTGCACGCCACGCCGATTGACGCATTCGGAGATGACGTTGCCCACATACTCCTGCGGGACCAGAATGCTGGCGCGCACGATCGGCTCGCGCATCTCCGCCACGTTGGCCATGTCCGGCAGCTTCGACGGGTTGGAAATGGTGACCAGCTCGCCGTTGTCCATCAGGATTTCGTAGTTGACCGTGGGCGCCGTGGTCAGCAGATCGATGTCGTATTCGCGTTCCAGCCGCTCCTGGACGATCTCCATGTGCAGCGTGCCCAGGAAACCGACACGGAAGCCGAACCCGAGCGCATCGGAATTTTCCGGCACGTAATCGAGCGAGGCATCGTTGAGCGCCAGCTTCTCGAGCGCGTCGCGGAAGTCCTCGTAGTCATCGGAACTGATCGGGAACATGCCCGCGTAGACCTGCGGCTTCACCTTCTGGAAACCGGGCAGACGCGGCACGTCCTTGGTCTTGGTATGCGTGATGGTGTCGCCCACCGGCGCGCCCTGGATATCCTTGATCCCGGCGATGACGAAGCCGACTTCGCCAGCCCGCAGGATACCGGTGGAATTCTGCTTGGGCGTGAAATAGCCGATATCGGTCACGTCCCAGTCGCGACCGGTCGACTTCATGCGGATCTTGTCGCCCTTTTTCAGCGTGCCATCGAACAGCCGCACCAGCGACACGACGCCCTGATAATTATCGAACCAGGAGTCGATGATCAGCGCCTGGAGATCGCCTTCACGATCCCCCTGGGGTGGCGGTATGTCGCGAACGAGACGCTCGAGCAGCAGATCGATATTGAGACCGCTCTTGGCCGACACGCGTATGGCATCCTGCGCGTCGAGGCCGATGATCTCCTCGATCTCGTGAGCCACCTTATCCGGATCGGCCTGGGGCAGGTCCATCTTGTTGAGAACCGGGATGACTTCCAGATTCTGCTCGATGGCGGTGTAACAGTTGGCGACAGACTGCGCCTCGACGCCCTGGCCCGCGTCGACCACCAGCAACGCCCCTTCGCAGGCGTAGAGCGAGCGCGACACCTCGTAGGAGAAGTCGACGTGCCCCGGTGTATCGATGAAGTTGAGCTGATAGGTATGACCATCCTGCGCCTGATAGTCGAGCGTGACCGACTGCGCCTTGATGGTGATGCCCCGCTCGCGTTCGAGATCCATCGAATCGAGCACCTGCTCCTTGAGCTCGCGATCCGTCAGCCCCCCGCAGAACTGGATGATGCGATCCGCCAGGGTGGATTTGCCATGGTCGATATGGGCGATGATCGAGAAGTTGCGAATGAACTTCAGTTGCTCGTTACTTGCAGCGTCTGCCATTTAAGCCTTACCGGTCATTTGTACACGCGCAGTCCGCACGGAGTGCTGTAGCCAAGTCGCGCGGTCGATTTCGAATTGGGCGCATTGTACCGACAAGGCCGGGGCAAAGACAGCGACAACCGGAACGCACACAGCCCCGCCAAAGCGGGGCTGTGTGAAGCTGCAACGTGTTGCTGTCGCGTCACCCGGCTCAGTCGCCGGACTTCAGGCGCAGTGCCACGAACAGCGAGTTGCCATCACGCACGATTCGCACCGGAATCGCGCGATCGTCATCGGCTTTCTTGACCGCGTCGATCAACTGGTCGGCGCTGTCGATCGGCTTCTGATCGAAACTGACGACCACATCCCCCGGCTGAATACCTGCGGAAGCCGCCGCGCCACGCGGATCGACGCGACGCACCAGCGCGCCCTTGTCGATATCCAGCTGCTGTTTCTCCTGATCGTTGAGATCGCTGACCGCGATACCCAACTGGGTCTGATCGTTGGAGGATTCGCTGGATGGCGAACCGTCGGCGGCCATCTCTTCCGGCCAATCCCCTACGGTCACGTCGATGTCGCGCTCGGTACCGTCACGCATGACCTGAAGCTTGACCTCATCGCCCGGCGACACCTGACCGACCACGCGGGGCAGCGTAGTGGAGTCCTGAATATCCGACCCGTTGGCGCTCAGAATCACGTCGCCTGCCTTCAGACCGGCCTTCTGGGCAGGGCTGTCATCGCTGACATCCGATACCAGCGCACCGTTGGTGCCGTCGAGGCCGAACGATTCGGCAAGATCCTTGGACACCGGCTGAATCACCACGCCCAACCAGCCGCGGCTGACATGACCTTCGGTGCGCAGCTGATCGGCGACATTCATGGCAACGCTGATCGGTACCGCGAACGATAGACCCATGAAACCGCCACTACGCGTATAGATCTGCGAATTGATACCCACGACCTCGCCGTCGAGGTTGAACAGCGGCCCGCCGGAGTTGCCTGGGTTGATCGCTACATCGGTCTGGATGAACGGCACGTAGGTCTCGCTCGGCAGCGTGCGGTTGATGGCGCTGACGATGCCGGCCGTCACCGAATGGTCGAAACCGAACGGAGAGCCGATGGCGGCAACCCACTCGCCGGCCTCGAGATCGTCTGAGTCACCGATCTTCAACGTCGGCAGATCTTTGGCGTCGACCTTGAGCAACGCCACGTCGGTGCGGGTGTCGGAACCCACCAGCTTGGCCGGCAGCTCACGCCGATCGTTCAGCCGCACCATGATCTCGTCGGCATCCTTGACCACGTGGGCGTTGGTCAGAATGTAGCCATCCTTACGAATGACGAATCCCGACCCAAGGGATTTACGCTCCTCCTCTTCACCCTGGCCGCCTGGGCTACCGGGGATCTGCGGCATCTGATCGCCGAAGAAACGTCGGAATATCTCGGGGACGTCCTGCTGACCGTAAGGGCCGCTGGACGCGCTGACACTGCTGGTCGTGGCGATGTTGACGACGCCGGGCGCAGCCTGTTTGACCAGTTTGGTAAAGTCGGGCAGTTCGCGTGCCTGTGCCGCCTGAACGGACAATAACGTCACGGCCATCAAGAGCCACGGAGCGAACCATCTTGTCATGCGTTCCATAAACACTCCTAAACATCGATGAAGACTCTGAGAGTCACACGTTGAGAAGATCGATGGCCGTGAGGGGTAAATTAAGCGCCGCTGATAAACCTCACGTCATCGCATCATCGCCGCGGCTGATGACAAGACGCGGCGACCACAGTCATTGATACGAAAAACCAGCAAGAGTTCAACGGGATGTAAAGTTTCTTTGCAGCGGCGGCCGCCATCGGCTCGCTATCGCCAATGGCTATCGACGACCGGACGGCACGGAAGAAACAGGACCCGACAGCGGCGGTTCAGACATTGGCCCATGCTCGGGAATGCCATCAGAAGCTACAGGGAAGGACCGTCAGGAACCACCAGCGGAACTATTCAGCGGAACTATTCAGCGGAACTATCAGCGGAGCTGTCATCGACACTATCGGCAGTGGTGTCGCTGGCGCCGTCTTCATCATTCCACGCCACGCTCGAGGCGATGCGTGCCAGCACCTCGGCCGGGGCCTCCCCTAGCACCAGTATCTGCATGGGCCGACCCTGATGAATCACATGGCGAACAGCGCCGTAGGAGATACCCAGACGATGAATGCCCGCCAGCAAGGCGCGCCGGTCATTGGCCATGGGTTCGACGAACAGGCTGATGCTGGTCAGGCCGTCGCTGTAAAGGCGATGCTCCACCCGAGCACTCTGGTCAGGGCTTTCCGGGGGAATCGGCTGCGCGGTAAAACCCGCAGGCAGCCACTGCGCATGCCACGGGGAGTCCGCAGGCTGGAGGCCTGGCCCGAGACGCAACGTGCCGGCATAGAGCTTGGGCTTTTGAAGATCGGTTATCTGGAAGGTTTCGAGAATCTGCCCGTCGATGCCGATCATCTCGCGCTTGAGCGGCAACGCTGTCTCGCGATCGAGCCATAGGCGGTAGCCGTAGCGCAGCCCGTCCTGCGGTTCGACATCGAGTCGCCATGCCGGGCGGCCGGCGATCCGCTCGAGCGCCATCGGTTGGAGTTCGTAGTGTCCGACGATCTGGCGAGTGAGCTCGGCGGGTGCGACGCCGGCCGAGAAGCCCAGGGCGCTCTTTTTCGAGCCCTGGCCTACGCTGCCTCGCTTTTCCACAGCGATGGGCGGGCCATCAAGGAATCTGGCGGACTCGGTCTCGACCCCGTTTTCGACGCTATGGGTCAGCGCCAGCGTTCTGACACCATCGAAGCTGATGCGGACGGCACGCGCTCCGAAGTTGTAGCAGTGGCTGGCCCAGAGACTGCGCTGAAACAACGCATAGGGGGAGACATCACTGTCGCTATCCGCGCCAAGATTACCGAGATCACCGCAGTCGAACGTCTCCTGGGCGGTTCGATCATCGGCAAGCGATGACGCCGGCATGGCAGCCGACGCTGCCACTACGGCGAATACCGCGGCCCAAGGGGCCCGAGGGGAGATCCGGAACATCAACGCGCGTCCGTGGCTCCGGCGCCGTCGATCTGGGCGGACAGGCCACCCGGCGTGCGCAGCAATGGCATCCAGTTGTCACCGGTGCTGTACGCGGCCCCAACAGAATGACGCTCGAGATAGGATTGCAGCGTCTGCGCCTGCTCTCTGTCGATATTGGGCGACTGACGCGTGCTTGGAGACATGAACATCGGCTGCATGACCTGCTCACCGACGGTCATCAACCCGCTGTTACCGCCGTTACCCGGGTTGCCACTGCCAAAGCTGCCAGCGCCACCCAGCGCATACGGCAGGCCGTTGGAGATGGGCGCCTGCATGGAAGCCTGCATCGCACCGCCCTGCCCGCCTGACATCTCTTCCGAGGCCAGCGAAGGCTGTGCCCCTGCCGACGAAGCCGCTCCACTGCTGGACGCGACGTCCGGCGATAACGTGGTGCCACCACCAAACTGGCTGTTGTAGACCTGAACGCCGGTGATCACCATCAGCGATACCGCGGCCGCAACGGCGGCTCCACTCATCATCGAGAACGAATGGCGCCTCGTCGGTTCGCTACCGGACTCCCGAACCGGCTGCGGCTCGTCGGCAATGGCAGCCATCACATCGCGGGAAATATCGATGTCGACGATCGCATCGCGCTCACGTCGCATCATGCTTCGAGCCAGATGATATCGACGCCAGGTGTCGCCCTCTTGCGAGGCCGTACCCATCGTCTTGAGAACTCGTCTCAGGTCGAATTCATCGGCTTCGTTATCCATCAGTGCGGAAAAAGACTCGTGCACCTGTTTCATGATTACACCCTCACACTCGGCCTTGCGGCTCGCCACGTGTTGAATGACGGCAACGTTCAGAATGACATTGGGAGGCCGTCAGCTCGATCTGCGCCTTTCGAGACACGCAAGCTCAACCTCTGTGTCACCGGCTCATCGTGACCGGGAGCCCCGGTCGACGACGCCTTGGCCATCACCTGCGCTGCCTTGGCTATCATCTGCCCTGCCTTGGCTATCATCTGCCCTTACTACGACGACAAAAATCGACGACAGTTCATTTTCGATTCATCTTTCACTCGCTGACCGTCGCCAACTTCCAGCGAAGACCGATGAATCCCTCACCGGACGCGGCGCGCCTCTCGCCGAAACATCCGCGCATGAGCACCTCTACATCATTCACGAATCATTGACCGCATTGCCCGTACCATGTTCCAGCAGCGGCTCGATATGTTTATCGACGGCTTCACGGGCCCGAAATATCCGCGAGCGCACGGTACCCACCGGGCACTCCATGATCGTGGCGATATCTTCGTAGGAGAGCCCATCGAACTCACGCAGGGTGATCGCGGTACGCAGATCGTCAGGCAGCTTATCGATCGCTTCGAACACCGCCGCTTCGAGCTGGTCACGGGCAATCGCCGCCTCGGGGGATTCGATATCCGATAGCCGTCCGCTCTGATCGACGATCTCGGCATCACTGATGTCGAGATCGCTGCCGGGCGGACGACGCCCCCGCGATACCAGATAATTCTTCGCCGTATTGATGGCGATTCGATACATCCAGGTATAGAAGGCACTCTCGGCGCGGAAGCTTCCCAACGCACGATAGGCCTTGATGAAAGCTTCCTGGGCAACGTCCTGAACTTCGGAATGATCCTGAACATAACGGCTGATCAAGCCGAGGATCTTGTGCTGATACTTCTTGACCAGGAGATCGAAAGCTCGGCTATCTCCTTTCTGCGCGCGTTCTACGAGCTGTTGGTCGGTCTCTCGGACACCCATTCAGACCCTCCCCGTACAGTGGGGGACGGAAAACGGCGGAAGCGGAAGTCGAGTGACAGCGCGGCGGTGACAAGTGTGGTGACTAGGAAACAATACGCTCATGATCCAACCTGGAGCCCTCGAGCTCGCGATTCAATGACAGGCGTGCAACTTATAACAGAAACGCTGGATTAGCACGCGAAGCTGCCCCGGCGTTTGGGTTTTATCATGCCCCATCAAACTATCATTCCGGGCTCGATTTCCTGAAATTCGACCCGGTCTCGCGGCTCGACGACAGCCCGAAAGTTGATTTTTACACCTCGCAGCCTCCATAGTACGCGCTTCACGCGCAGTCACTAATCAGAGTCAACGGGCCCCAGCATGTCGGAACAGCAGGTCAACAATCTCAACGTTCTTTCCCAGGATGTCCTGATTACCCCGGAAGCGTTGAAGCAGAACATTCCGCTCACGGAATCCGCCGAGCGCACGGTCATCGAAGGGCGCCAGACCATCCAGCGTATTCTGGATCGTGAAGATCCACGTCTGCTGGTAGTCATCGGCCCGTGTTCGATCCACGACCCGGATGCCGCTCGCGACTACGCCAGACGTCTTCGCAAGCTGGCCGATGCCGTCAGCGACAGCCTCTATATCGTGATGCGCGTCTATTTCGAGAAGCCCCGCACCACGGTCGGCTGGAAAGGCTTGATCAACGACCCGCACCTCAACGACTCGTTCGAGATCGAAGAGGGCCTGCACATCGCTCGTCGTCTGCTGGTGGATCTGGCCGAGATCGGGTTGCCGCTGGCCACCGAGGCGCTGGACCCGATCTCGCCGCAATATCTGCAGGACTGCATCAGCTGGTCGGCCGTGGGCGCACGCACCACGGAATCCCAGACTCATCGCGAGATGGCCTCCGGCCTGTCCGGACCCGTCGGGTTCAAGAACGGCACCGATGGCAGCCTGGATGTGGCGGTCAACGCCTTGCAGTCGGTGGCCAGCCCGCACAACTTCCTGGGTATCGACCAGTCCGGCCAGGTCGCCGTAATTCGCACTCGCGGCAACGCCTATGGCCACGTGGTGCTGCGCGGCGGCAACGGCAAGCCCAACTACGACAGCGTTAGCGTCACGCTGGCCGAGCAGGAGCTGCACAAGGCCGGCCTGAAGGCCAATCTCATGGTCGACTGCTCTCACGCCAATTCCAACAAGGACCCGGCGCTGCAGCCGCTGGTCATGGAAAACGTGACCCATCAGATTCTCGATGGCAACCGTTCGGTCATCGGCCTGATGATCGAGTCGAACATCGGCTGGGGTAGCCAGAAGATTCCGGAAGATCGCAGTCAGCTCGAATATGGCGTCTCGATCACCGACGCCTGCATCGACTGGCCGACTACTGAACGCACACTGACCCAGATGGCGAAGCAGTTGAAGTCACCGCTCAAGGCGCGCCAGCAGGACGAGGACTGATTCGCGAGCGAATGCCGTCAAAGCGAACACTACCCAGAAAAACGCCCGATGCTGCGAACCAGCATCGGGCGTTTTTCATTCGAGACGACATGACGCGACATCGAGATTCAGGACCTGACCGAGTCTCCCATGTCGACGCCCTCGATCTGGCGTCGGAACGGCGGCAGCGCATCCAGCAACGCCTTGCCGTAGCGGCGCGTCAGCACGCGCCGGTCCAGCAACGAGATACGCCCGCTATCGTCCTCTTTGCGAATCAATCGCCCACACGCCTGCACCAGCTTGATCGACGCATCCGGCACCGAAATTCGCATGAAAGGATTGCCGCCCTGGCTTTCGATCCATTCGGCGAGCGTCGCACCGACGGGATCGTCCGGCACCGAGAACGGCAGCCGGGTAATCACCACGTGGGTCAGGTAACGACCGGGCAGATCGATGCCCTCGGCAAAGCTCGCCAGGCCAAAGATCAGACTCCCCTTCTCGGCATCGACGGCGACGCGGTGACGCTCCAGCAGCTCACGTTTGGGCAATCGATCCTGGGAAAGCAGCCGCGATGCCCACGGCTCCGGTAGCGCATCCGCCACGCTGCGCAGCTGTTTGCGCGACGAAAACAGCACCAGCACCGCTTCGTCGTCGGCCAGGCCTTCGATGAACTGCACGATGGAGCGGTCATGGGCCATGGCATCGCCAGGTTCGACCGCCTCGCGCGGCACGCTGAGCGTCGCACGGGAGTAGTCGAACGGACTCGGCAGGCGCTGATAGCGGTAGCGGTTGGCCAGTCCGGCGCGCTCCTGCAGGCGTTCGAAGCGGTTGAGCGCCGTCAGTGTCGCCGAAGTGACCACCGCCCCGTAGCAGCTTCCCCAGAGATGACGCGCCAACGTCTCCGCCGCCGATACCGGACTGGCGGAAAAAGTAAGCTCCGGCTCACCGCCGAAGCTCTGGAACGTCAACCAGCGCGCCTGTGGCGCCTGTCCGGACGGATCGGGCTTGGCCATGGCCGACCACAGCGCGTGCGCCTCGAGGGCGCGGCCGTGGAGCAGCGCCGTCAAAGGCAGCCAGGGTTCCGCCTGCTCCCGCGGGAGCCCGGTGGATTTATCCGGATCGAGGCTCTCGCGCAGGATGTCGCTCATCGTCTCCAGGTCGCGCGAGAGTTCGGCGAACGGTATGACCAGTTGCTGAGCGAGCTCGACCAGCGGCTCGGGGGCGCGGCCGTTGGGGAAGCGGAAGTTCTGCGTTTCATCGCCGGCACCGGCACTCAGCCCGGCGATCTGATGACCCATGGCATAGGCATCGCCGAGCCGGGGCTCCAGCGCCGCTATCCGCTCGGGGAAGCTGGCCAGCAGTCGTGCCAAGGTGGGCTGAGCGCCCAGCGCGGTGTTCAATTCGGTCAGCGATTTCTTCAACGTTCGCAACCAGCGCAGCGTGGCGTTGATCCCGAAGCGATGATAGAAATGATCCAGCGCCTTGTCCGGCAGATGGTGCCCTTCATCGAAGACGTAGATGCAGTCCTTGGGCGATGGCAACACCATGCCACCGCCCAGCGCCAGATCTGCCAGCACCAGATCATGGTTGGCAACGATGATATCGGCCTGCTCGAGATGCCGGCGCGAACGAAAATAGGCGCAGGCGCCGAAATGACCACAGCGGCGATTGGTACATTGCCGATGATCCACCGTCAGCCGCCTCCAGTCGCGATCGTCGATGGCGACCGGCCAGCTGTCACGGTCCCCTTCCCAGTTCCCCGACGCGTAGGTGTCGGCCATCTCCTGAATCAGCTGAGGGAAATCCCCCCCGGCATCCGTGGCGATAGTCTGCTCGAACAGCGACAGCGTCGGATTGGGTTCGGCCCCTTCCAGCGCCTGGTCCAGCTTGGCCACGCAGAGGTAACGCCCCCGCCCCTTGGCCAGCGCGTATTCGAAGTCGAGGCCACTGTGCGCCTTGAGCATCGGCAGATCCTGATTCAGAACCTGCTCCTGGAGCGCCACCGTGGCGGTGGCGATGACAAGACGCTTGCCGCGGGCCTTGGCCACGGGCAGTGCCGACAATAGATAGGCGAGCGTCTTGCCGGTTCCGGTGCCGGCTTCCAGCACACAGACGTGCTCGTTGGAGGTTCTCCGACCTTGCTCGTCCTGCTCGATCGACGCCAGCGTCCGCGCGATTTCCGCGATCATCAGGCGCTGACCGTAGCGCGGCGTGAGCTCCAGCCCCTCGAGCACGCGCCGGTAAGCCTCTTGAATCTGTTGCTTGAGGGGTTCGTCGAGCATGCGCGTTCCGGAGCGGAATGGTATCGGGAAAGGATCGCCCACCGAGGGTGGGCGATTACCGGAGAACAGCCTCAGGGATCTGCGCCGCCCTGGATGTCAGCCGCTCAGGGCCGCATCGGCTCAAGGCCGCATCGATTCGGGCGGATGCTCGCAGGGCAGCTTGCCGTTGATGTAGTTCTCGATCTCGGGCAATGAGAACGCATCTTCCTCGCCGACGAAACTGATCGATACGCCCTGGGCGCCGGCCCGGCCGGTACGGCCGATACGATGAACGTAGTCTTCCGGGTCTTCCGGCAGCGTGAAGTTGATCACGTGGCTGACATCTTCGATATGAATGCCACGCCCGGCGACATCGGTCGCCACCAGCACGTTCACTTCACCTTCACGGAAACGCTCCAGCGTCTTGATGCGCTGACTCTGCGGCACGTCACCGGAAAGCATCGCCACATTGATGCCCTGTTCACGCAGTAGCTGATCCAGCTCACGGACGAGATCGCGACGGTTGGCGAACACGATGACCCGCTCCATCGCCTCCTGGTTGACCAGATTGAACAGCAGCTTGCGCTTGTCGCTGTCACTGACCAGATAGACACGCTGATCGATGTTGGCCGCGTTGTCGTGGGTCACCTCGATCTCGACGTGAGCCGGGTTCTGGGTCCACTGCTCGGAAAGACCGAGGATGTCCGGCGTGAAGGTCGCCGAGAACAGGAAGGTCTGACGCTCCACGGGCTTGGGCGTGTAGCGAATGATGCGCTTGACGTCGGGAATGAAGCCCATCGACAGCATCCGGTCGGCTTCATCCAGCACCAGCACTTCCACCTGAGACAGGTCGATATCCCGCTTCTGCTGGAAATCGAGCAGTCGGCCCGGCGTTGCCACCAGCACGTCCAGATTCTTGCTCAACTGATCGCGCTGCTTCTGGTAGTCCATGCCACCGACGACGCTCGCCACGTTCAGCGACGTGAACCGCGCCAGCGCCTTGGCATCCTTTTCGATCTGCAGGGCCAGTTCGCGGGTCGGCGCGACGATCAGCGCGCGCGGCGTCCCCGGTTTCTGGCCGTCCGGCGCTTCCTCTTCGAGGAAATAGGCCAGCATGGAGATCAGGAACGCGGCCGTCTTGCCGGTTCCGGTCTGCGCCTTGCCGACCACATCGCCGCCGAGCAGCGTGTGCATCAGCGCTTCGGCCTGAATCGGCGTGCAGTACTCGAAGCCCTCGGCCTGGATCGCCCGCATCAGCGGCGTCGGCAGGTCGAAGTCATGGAACCGCCAGCGCCCGGCAACAGGCTCGACCTGAAACTGCTTCAGCGACCAGCCGGAAGCGTTACGGGACTGGGATTTGCGTGGCTTGCGCCGACGCCGCTTGGGTCTGCGATTCTCTGCCGGGGGCTGGGTGTTGTCAGACTCACTCATAGTAATGACGAATGTCCGAAATCGATTGACGGTTTGACTCGCGACGGCTGGCGCCCTGTTCGACGACGCCGACATCGGCGCGGCGGGACAGGCGTTCACGCCCTCCAGGAGGGTACTTCTAGGTTAGGTAGTGCTAGACAGCTAATGCCAAGCAGTGCTTCTAGACGATACCTCGACGCGACGATTGACGACTTCGCAGGGGCTGAGCCCAGCGCGAGCCGGGGGCATTATATCAGCCCAGCCCGCTAACGTCGCGAGCCCAGTCGATCAACGTCTCCTCACCCAGCCGACCAACGTCTCGTCGCCCTGCCAATCAACGGCTTGTCAGGCGCTCGGGCGCTATCGAACGTCGAGGGGGGCGGCGAGCGCGGTCGTTAAGCGCTGGCACCTGCATCGCTGGCTGTTAGAATACGCGGTAATGTCCCGATGTCTCATTTCGCGACGCCATGTCTCGGCGTTGCGTTGTCGAGACTGTCGATGGAAATCGTTCGATGGAAACCGCTATAGGTCGCGCGCATGACTCGCAGAAAGAAGACCAAGTCGCTGGCCGACAAGGTGACGATTCGTACCGGAAAGCGCAAGGACTACCGCCGCTGGCGCCATGACAACCCCGACGCGGTGGCCCCGTCCCGCCGTTATGTCGACAAGAAGACTCAGCAGCGAAAACTCCAGGCCGAGCGCAAGCGTCAGCGCCAGAGCGCCCCGCCGCTACCGCTGCACGCCTCCAAAACCGACAGCGACGCTTCGAAGAATGGGGACTCCGACTGATGCGCCTGGTTTCCTTCAATATCAACGGTATCCGCGCTCGACTACACCAGCTCGCCGCCTTGATCGAGACTCACGCGCCGGACGTCATCGGTCTTCAGGAAACCAAGGTCCAGGACAGCGAATTCCCGCGCGAGGCAGTCGAAGCGATGGGCTATCACGTCCACTTCCACGGCCAGAAGGGCCATTACGGTGTGGCAATGCTGACCAGGGTGGCACCGGAATCCGTGCATTACGGGCTGCCCGATGACGGCGAGGAAGCGCAGCGCCGGCTGATCGGGGTGACGCTGAAGATGGAAGACGGTGCGCCATTGACGGTCTGGAACGGCTACTTCCCTCAGGGCGAGAATATCGCGCACCCGACCAAATACCCCAACAAGCGGGCGTTCTACGCCGGGCTCAATGCCCTGCTGAAGACGCAGCACGAGTCTTCCGAGCGGGTGGCGATCATGGGGGATTTCAATATCTCGCCGGCCGATATCGACATCGGCATCGGTGAAGACAACCGCAAGCGCTGGCTGCGCGAGGGCAAGACCAGCTTTCAGCCGGAAGAGCGGGAATGGCTCGAACGCCTCAAGGCGTGGGGTCTCGAAGATAGCTATCGACGCTGCCACCCCGATGACAGCGACACTTTCAGCTGGTTCGACTACCGCTCCAAGGGCTTCGATCGCGAACCCAAGCGCGGGCTGCGCATCGACTACATTCTGGTTACCGAACCGCTGGCCCGCGCCACGCGCCACTCGGGTATCGACTACGACCTGCGCGCCATGGAGCGGCCTTCCGACCATGCCCCGGTGTGGACCGAGTTCGCGCTGGATTGAGGTGATTTGGCCCAAGCCGAGTCGATCGACAAGCGCAGCGACACTACGAACTCGCTGAACCAAAACGGCGACGCTTGGGAATCCCAGACGTCGCCGTTGCGGTTCGTGGCCCGCTCGAGAGGGCACACTCCCTAACCCAGCGAATCCAGCCACTGCTGCGCCTGATCGACGCCCGCGGCTTTGGCCCGGCGGAACGCATCGCGTGCCGCGTCCTGATCGTCCAGCTGTACCGTGGCGATGCCTTGCAGCAACCAATCCCGCCCGGACATGTCGCCGCCTGCCTCTCTCAATGCCGAAAACGCATCCAGCGTCGTTTGCCATTCACCCCAACCGTAGGCGAGCTCGGCGAGTTGCTGCCAATCTTCTGCGCGACCGCTCCGTTCGGCAAGCTTGCGCCACGCCGTCAGCGCCTGATGGTGATCGCGAGCCGCGGTCCAGGCCTGGGCGGTCAAGCGTAGCGTCGCGGGGCTGGATTGCAGCTGGCCGTCATCCAGCCAGCTCTGCAGATATTCGGCGGCTCGTGCCGGCGTTCCCCCGGCGATATGCAATTTGGCCAGCTGCAGCAGATCGTCGCGCGAGGTCAATGCCCCACGACGCCAGCCGCTCTCCCAGATCGCTGCCGCGCGGCCGTCATCTCCCGCCTGTTGCGCCAGCCCCGCCGCTCGTCGCCAGACGTCCGGCGAACTCGCATCGTCGCCGAGCAGCGCCAAAGCGTCGTCGAACCGACCCGTCTGCTGGTAGACCGTGCTCGCCAATTGCTGCTGTGAGGAGCTCCACCCCTCGGCGCCGGATTGGCGGAGGCGATCGAGCGAATTGGCCGCGGCCGACCACTCCTTCAGCGAGGCCCGCGCCTGTACCAGCAGCCAACGAGAGGTGTCGTCGCCGCCGCTTCGTTCGACCCACTGCGTCAGTCGATCCGCGCCTTGTTCCGTCTGACCGGCACTCAGCCGAAGCTGTGCTTCCTGGCGTAACCAGGCCAGCCGGCGGGCATCGGGAACCTCGTCGGTGCCGCGCGCCTCGGCCAACTGATCCGCCGCCTGGCTATCGTTGCCCTGCCGGGCATTGGCCGACGCGGCCAACTGCAGGAACAGCGCCCGCGCCCAGCGGTCGGCGGCATTCCCTCCTTGCAGCCGCGAGGCAGAAGCCGCGGCACGCGAGGCCACGGCAGCATCGTCGCCGGTCTCGAGCTGCGACTGCATCGAGTGCAGCGTCTGAATCATGTCCGGACGCAGCGCCGGCCCTTCCGCCTGGGCCGACGAAACGCATCCGAGGCCGATCAGGCCCGCGGCCATCAGCGCCAGGCATCGCTTGCGCAGATCTCGGACCACCGTCGAACTCATCCTCAGCCCTCCAACTGGAACTGGATGCGCTGCGTCGCGCGCCTGACATCATCGGCCGGCGGGAACTGCCATTGCGACACGGCTTCCTCGACGGCACGATCGAAGACATTGGCGGGATCGGCATCGATCACCCGCAGGCTACCGGTATCGACACGCCCGTCAGGCTGAATGATGAAACTGACCTCTACGTAGCCCTCCATGCCCCGCCGGCGTGCACGCATGGGATAGGACGGATTGACCCGGCTGGTGGGCTGGAGCTGGCCGACATCGCGGGGCGAGGCCTGCGTGCCTTTCGGCGGCTGCTGCGGAGCAGGCACCGCCCGCGGCTGTGGCGCCGATTCCGCCACGGTTTGCTGCGTTGGCTGCGGCTCGGGTTGCGCCTTCGGCTCTGGCTGAGGTTCCGGCTGAGGTTCCGGCTCAGGCTGGGGCTCTGGTTTCGGTTCCGGCCGCGCCTCGCTCAACTCGGGTAGCGACGCGTCCAGAGTCGCATCCGGCGTCTCCATCGGCGGCGTCTCGGGCTCCGGAATCGCCACCTGGCTGGGCGTTTCCGCTGCCGGCACGGGGGCCGCCGCGGGCGGCGGTGGCGGCGCACTGGGCGGCGTCGGCAATGCCGGCGAGGTCGGAGATGGCTGTGCCTGCGCCTGCTCCGGCGCATCGACCATCGAGATGGAGGTGGGCGTCACGATCTGGGTGCGATCCGGCTCCGGCGGCGCGACCAACAGCGCCAGCAGATAGAACACCAGCAGCGTCAGCAGCGCGCCACCCGCGAGTCCGGCCACTCTACGCATCAACCGGCATCCCGGTTGGCGGCGACGGCCACGTTGTCGACGCCGGCCTGGTGAATACGATCCATGACCTGAATCAGCAGGCCCGTGGTCGAGTTCTTGTCGGCCTGGACGACGACGCTGCCGTCACCGGATATTAGCTGGGCGACACGGGCGCCGACGCGGTGGGCATCCACCGCCTCGCCGTCGACCCATACCGCGCCATCGCCGGTGATGGCGACCAGCACTTGCGTATTCTGCCGCGCCGTGGCCTCGCTCGAATCGGGCCGCTCGATCTCGACGCCACTCTCCTTGATGAAGCTGGTGGTGACGATGAAGAAGATCAGCATGATGAAGACGACATCCAGCATCGGCGTGAGATCGATACCGGTCGAGTCGTCACTGGCTTCCCGCAACCGGCGCCTACGCATGTGAGTCCTCCACGGCGCGGGCCATACGGTCATGCAACCGCTGATCCTCGCGCCGAATGATCTGTTCCAGACGAGTGACGAAAAGCAGACCCACCACGGCGACGGCCATGCCGCACAACGTCGGCAACGTGGCCTGGGCGACGCCGTCGGCCATGGCCCGGGCCTGGCTGCTTTCGGTCAGCGCCAGGCTGTCGAAAACCTGAATCATCCCGGTCACCGTTCCCAGCAGGCCCAGCAGCGGACAGAGAGCGATCAGCAACTTGAGCCAGGGCAGTGGCAGACGCAGCCGCGCGATCAGTTCGCGCGTCCAGACTTCGCGCAGCGTCAGCGCGCTCCAGCTCGAGTGATCACGCCGCCGGATCCAGGCGTCGATCAGCACCCGGCGCGCACGCCGATGGGTGAATCGCCAGTAGAACAATCGCTCCAGCGAAATCGCGAACAACGCCATTGCCACCAGCATGATCAATACCAGCACTTCGCCGCCGGAACTGATCAGCCAGCGGATCGGCTCAAGCGTGGGCACCATGACGGCGCTCCTCGGCGTGGGCGGCAGCAGCGGTCTCGGCTTCGAGATGCTCGGCGAGCACGGCGCTGGCCCGGCCTTCCAGCAGGCCGATCAGCCGCCGGCTACGGCTGCTCAAGGCGGTATTGACGAACAGCAGCGGCACGGCCGTGATCAGGCCCAGCACGGTGGTGACCAGCGCCTGACTGATCCCGCCCGCCATCAACTGCGGATCGCCGGTGCCGAACACGGTGATCGACTGGAAAGTGACGATCATCCCGGTCACGGTACCCAGCAGACCCAGCAGCGGCGCCACTGCGGCGATCAGCTTGACGATCGGCTGACCGCGCTCCAGCCGCGGCTGCTCTGCCAGCAGGGCTTCGTCGAGCCGCGCCTCCAGTGCTTCCGGCGCATGATCGCGCCCCAGTGCTGCGAAGCGCTTGAGCACCCGGCCCAGCGGGTTGTCGTCTTGCAGCGTATCCGGCGCCTGCATCTGGCGGCGCATCCGGCCACTGACGATCACGAGATAGACATACTGCGCCAGGGCTATCAGCAGACCGACGATCCCCAGCGCGACGATCACGTAGCCGACATAGCCGCCCTGCTGAAAGCGCTGCCACAGACTGGGCTGCCGGGAGAGCGCGTCGAGAACGTCGCCATCGGTGGGATCGACCACGATTTGGTTGCCATCACCCTGCTGAAAGGCCTGTAACGACTGCCGGGCATCGCCGGGCGTTACCGGGTACACCGCCAGCCTTCCATCCTCGCCGATGCGTTGCAGCAGATCGCCGTTGCTGAAGGCGAGGGTGTCACCCAGGCGCACTACCTCGCGCTCGGCGACATCGCCGTCCTTGCCCGCCACCGGCGCCTGAAAGCGCACACCACGGCCGCTTTCCGCGACCAGGCCGGCGAGAGCCTGACGTACCTGATCGAACGTCTGTCGATCGACCAGCCCATGATCGTCCAGCCGCGGCGGCAGTCGAGCGTCACCGCCCACGGTCAGCCAGCTCTCGCCGAGAGCATCTCGCAACTCGCCGGCCTGCTGTTTGACGATGCCGGAAATCTCGCCGATGTCTCCGGCCTGATCCGATCGCTGCTGCTGGAGTTCCGCCAGCTGCTGTTGCTGCGCGGACTGACGATCGTCCAGCTGTTGGCGTCGGGCCTGAACCTGCTGCAGCCGCTGCTCGGCATCGGAAACGGCCTGCTGCAGCGCCTGGCGGTCGTCCAGCAACGTCTCGAGCCGCTGGCTGTCACGCTGTTCGGCGGCCTGGCTGTCGGCGCGAAAGGATTGAAGCACCTGCTGCATCGACGGCGTCGTGTTGCTTCCTGCGTCGGACTGGGCACTGGACTGGGCAACGGCAATACCCGGGGTGAGAAGCGTGGCGACGAGAGGCACTGCCAACCACCATGCGTGACGCTTCATGATTGGTCCTCCGTCGATGCCCGACCGTTCTCGACGGTCAGTGAGGCCGGCAGGTGCAGCAGCGCCGGCGCGCTCTGATCCTGAGCGATGCGGATACCGCGGCGAACCTCGTCGATCTGATCGCCATCGAGCACTTCCCACTCGCCGTTGGCGACGCTCCAGACACCGCCGGCGCGGTCGTCCGGCGTGACGTAGTACCAGCCAGTGCGTCCTACACGCAGATAGTCGACTTCCCGCGCCATTTGGCTACCCTGGCTTGCCGCGTCGGACTGGGAACCGTCGAGCGAACCGCTCCACTGATCCATCTCGCGGCCGTAGTCGAGCTCGGTGCGCCACACGGAAAAGATTCGCTGCAACTTGTCCGCCTGGGAGGCGTCGTCACGGGTCAGCATCTGCTCCAGATCGTCGACGCGTGCCAGGCGCTCGTCGCGCAGGAACGGCATATCCGCCTCGATCATTGCGCGCAACTGCTCGACCATCTGGCGCAGCTCACCCGGCAACGCTTCACGCGTCACCGAAATCTGTGCCAGCGCTTTCTGTTCGGCGGCGATTCGCTTGGCCTGGTTATCGACGATCGGCGCCAGCTCGGCGTTGTAACTCTCCAGTCGGTCGGCCTGCTGGTTGGCCTGACGCAGACGCTCCAGCGCGTCGCGCGTGGCGTCGTCGGCTTCATCGATACGGCTTTGAAGTTCGGCCTGGGTCTGCTGGGCCTGGATGCTGGACTGGCTGAGCGAGTCCTGAGCCGATGCCGGGCCGGCCGCGGCCAGGCTCATGGCGGCGAGGCAGAACGCCGACAGACGCCTCTTGCCTCGCCTGCGCGAGAAATCATGCACCACGCTATCTCCTTGCGTATGAGCAGTCAGCAGCCGGTGACGAGCATCACCGGATCGACGATGTAACGCCGCTGAATTCGATGCGATACGCTAATACAAACAAGAACAATTATCAATCCGCATGATATCGTCTCGTTTTCTCGGCGTTATCACCTCTGTTTTCGCTGGCGAGCATGTCGCCGGACCGACGCCTCTCATCAACAAGACACCGCCTTAAAAAAGACACCGCCATAAAAAAACCGGTGCCCTCAGGCACCGGTTGGGTCGAACGCGGCTTGCAGGCGCGAACAGCAACAGCCCCTAAAGCTTCTGTTCCAGCTCGGGCAGGATCTCGAATAGATCGCCCACCAGACCGTAATCCGCGACCTGGAAGATCGGCGCGTCGTCGTCCTTGTTGATCGCCACGATCACCTTGGAGTCCTTCATCCCCGCCAGGTGCTGAATCGCGCCGCTGATACCCACGGCAATGTAGAGATCGGGAGCGACGATCTTGCCGGTCTGGCCGACCTGCATGTCGTTGGGCACGAAACCGGCATCGACCGCCGCCCGCGACGCGCCGACGGCAGCGCCCAGCTTGTCGGCGATTCCGTCGAGCAGTTTGAAATTGTCGCCGTTACCCATGCCACGGCCACCGGAAATCACGACTCGAGCGCCGCCCAGCTCCGGGCGCTCGCTCTGGGCAAGCTCTTCGCCGATAAAACGCGAACACGCGCTGTCGGCAATGTAATCGAGCGCCTCGATGGAGGCCGCGCCGCCTTCGCTAACCGCATCGAATGCCGTGGTGCGCACGGTGATCACCTTGAGCGGATCGCTCGACTGCACCGTGGCGATGGCGTTGCCGGCGTAAATCGGACGCGTGAAGGTATCGGCGCTCTCGACGCCCAGAATCTCGGAAATCTGCGAGACATCCTTAAGCGCGGCCAATCGCGGCAGCACGTTCTTGCCCTCGGTCGAAGCCGCGGCCAGTACATGGCTGTATTCATCGGCCAGCGCGACCAGCAGATCCGCCAGCGGCTCGGGCAGCTGGTGGGCGTACGCCGGATTGTCGGCCACCCGCACGCGGGCGACGCCGTCGAGTCTGGCGGCAGCTTCCGCGACACCGCCAACGTTCTCACCCGCGACCAGAAGATCGATGTCGCCACCGATGGCCTGCGCGGCACCGACGACATGCGCGGTGCCGGCGGCCAGTTGGCCGTTGTGGTGCTCGGCCAGAACCAGAATGCTCATGCGATCAGCTCCTATCAAAGCACTTTGGCTTCGTTCTTGAGTTTGTCGATCAGCTCATCCACGGAGCCTACCTTGACGCCGCCCTTGCGCTCGGCAGGCGTCTCGACCTTGAGCAGCGTGAGCCCGCTGGACACGGCCACACCCAGCGCTTCCGGTGTCTTGGTTTCCAGCGGCTTCTTCTTGGCCTTCATGATATCCGGCAGCTTGGCGTAGCGTGGCTCGTTCAGTCGCAGGTCGGTCGTTACCACGGCGGGCAGCTTGAGCGCGACGGTCTGCAGGCCGCCGTCGATCTCGCGAGTGACGCGAACCTCACCGGCTTCGACGCCCTCGCCGAAAGCGACCTCGGAAGCAAAGGTGCCCTGCCCCATATCGGTCAACGCCGCCAGCATCTGGCCGGTCTGGTTGTTGTCGGTATCGATCGCCTGCTTACCCAGGATCACCAGATCGGGCTTCTCTTCGTCGACCACACCCTTGAGCAGCTTGGCCACCGTCAACGACTCGACACGTTCGTCGGTCTCGACGTGAATGGCGCGATCGGCACCCAGCGCCAGCGCCGTGCGCAGCTGTTCCTGAGCGGCCTTGGGGCCCACCGTGACGGCAACGATTTCCGAGGCGACGCCTTTCTCTTTCAGACGAACGGCCTCTTCCACCGCGATTTCGCAGAACGGGTTCATGGCCATCTTGACGTTGGTCAGATCGACGTCGGAGTGATCCGCCTTGACCCGGATCTTGACGTTGTAATCGATGACGCGTTTGACCGCGACGAGTACTTTCATGAGTGGCCTCGCATGGTTGTCCTCGCAGGCTATTGATAGACCGACCCGGCGGGCGCTGGTCGACGTCGATGATCGATATGTCACGACCACCCTTTTGACGTGATGCCAGACAGCAAAAACGTCGGCGCATATAGAATCACGTCGACGTCGGCCAAGGTCAACTCGGGGCCCGTCTTCCGCTCCAGCATGGTGCATCGCCGGGGACATCGACGGGCGAAAATGCGATGATAGCGCATCAACGGGGTGCTGCCGAAGCAGCACCTTCGCATAAGAAAAGCGCACTCAGGCATAACATGAGGCACCTGACTGACGTTAGGCTATAAAAAACGGTGGCAGCAGCCGTCGACGAAACAGACCGAGCGGGCGTGCCTGGCTACCGTATTCGCCAGCGCCCCGCTAGCCAGCAAGGAGATCGGGTTTGGAACGTGAATCCATGGATTTCGACGTCGTGATCGTGGGTGCAGGCCCCAGCGGCCTGTCGGCGGCATGTCGTCTGATGCAGCAGGCTAACGAGACCGGGCAAGAGCTTTCGGTCTGCGTGGTCGAGAAGGGTTCGGAAGTCGGGGCCCATATCCTATCCGGCGCCGTATTCGAGCCGCGCGCCCTGACCGAGCTATTCCCCGATTGGGCCGAGCGGGGCGCGCCGCTGAATACGCCGGTGCGGCGCGATGAACTCTACCTGCTGAAGGACACCGCCAAGGCGCAGAAACTGCCCAATGCACTGGTGCCCAAGTCGATGCACAACACCGGCCACGCCGGTTCGACCGGTGCCAGTGATCAAAACTACGTCATCAGCGCCGGCAACCTTTGCCGCTGGCTGGGCGAGCAGGCCGAAGCGCTGGGCGTCGAGATCTTCCCCGGCTTCGCCGCGCAGGAAGCGATCGTCGATGACGCGGGCGTCGTTCGCGGCATTCTCACCGGCGACATGGGCGTCGCCGCCGATGGCAGCGAAACCGCCAATTACATGCCCGGCATGGAGCTGCGCGCCAAGTACACGCTGTTCTGCGAGGGGGCGAGGGGGCATATCGGCAAACAGTTGATCTCACGCTTCGAGCTCGACGCGGGTCGCGATCCCCAGCATTACGCCATCGGCTTCAAGGAGCTCTGGGACGTCCCCGCCGAGCAGCACGAGCCGGGGCTGGTGCTGCACGGTTCCGGCTGGCCCCTGGATGACAAGGACCATGGCGGCGACAGCCACGGCGGCTGGTTTCTCTATCACGGCGATGACCAGCAGGTGATGGTAGGACTGATCGTCGACCTGGCGTACCGCAATCCTCATCTCTCGCCGTTCGACGAATTCCAGCGCATGAAGCACCATCCGCTGCTGAAGCGCCATCTCGAGGGCGGGAAACGCGTCGCCTACGGCGCACGTGCGATCACCAAGGGCGGCGCCAACTGCCTGCCCAAGATGACGATGCCCGGCGCCCTGCTGTTGGGCTGCGATGCCGGCACGCTCAACTTCGCCAAGATCAAGGGTATTCATACCGCGATGAAGTCGGGGCTGATCGCCGCCGAAACGGTATTCGCGGCAATCGCCGCCGGTGATGAGGGCGGCAAGGAACTCAGCGATTTCACCAACGCCTGGGAGTCGAGCTGGGCGTGGCAGGAACTGCAGGCCAGTCGCAGCTTCGGCCCGGCCATTCACAAGTTCGGTACCGTGGGCGGCGGCGCATTCAACTTCGTCGATCAGTGGCTCG
The DNA here is from genome assembly GCF_003206695.1 of Salinicola halophyticus. Lineage (GTDB taxonomy): Bacteria > Pseudomonadota > Gammaproteobacteria > Pseudomonadales > Halomonadaceae > Salinicola > Salinicola halophyticus. The sequence goes on from NZ_PZJN01000003.1 coordinate 506,816, forward strand.
GCGGCAAGCTGCCGCTACAGCGCGATACCACACCGGATCATCAGCTGAAGAAGGCATCAGAGTCGGCGCCGATCGACTACCCCAAACCCGACGGCAAGCTGTCGTTCGACAAGCCCTCGTCGGTCTTTCTGTCGAATACCAACCACGACGAGAACCAGCCCTGCCACCTGAAGCTGAGCGATCCGGCCATTCCGATCGCGAAGAATCTGCCGGAATACGCGGAACCCGCGCAGCGTTACTGCCCGGTCGGGGTCTACGAAGTGGTCGAGGAAGCGGGCGAGCCGCAGTTCCGGATCAACTTCCAGAACTGCATTCACTGCAAGACCTGCGACATCAAGGATCCGTCCCAGAACATTACCTGGGTAGCACCGGAGGGCGGCGGCGGGCCCAACTACCCGAATATGTAGTACGTCACAGCGAAAGCACGCTTCCGTGACCGGCGGTGTCAGGCATCGCCGGTCGCGATCGGCCGTGCCGGGTCGCGAATCCACTCGCTCCAGGACCCGGCATATAGCCGAGGCAGCGGCAAACCCGCGACGGCGTAGGCCAACACGTCATGACAAGCCGAGATGCCGGAGCCGCAGTAAGCGGTGACCCGCTCCGCCCTCGGCAACTCCTCCGCCAGCTTTTCCGGCGATTTGAAACGGCCATCTGCCTCCAGGTTCGCTTGACTGGGGCGACAGAGAGCACCGGGAATATGCCCTGCAACGGGATCGATGGGTTCCTCTTCTCCGCGAAAACGCGCTTCACCGCGAGCGTCCAGCAATTGGCCACCCTCTTGCAACAGACGTTCAACCGGGACCCTCACAGTATTATCAAAGGCAGGCTGCCATTCGCTGGCGGACGTTACCTCAGGCTCATCGGTGACCAGATCACCTTCCATCTCCTGCCACGCAGGTAACCCACCATCGAGTACCCGAACATCGGGATGAGCGGCCCAACAGGCCAGCATCCACCAGGCTCGAGCGGCGGCCAGCTGCCCGCCTCTATCGTCATAAACCACGATGGGACGCAGAGGCTGGATGCCGAAACGCTGGATCGTGGCCGTGAAAGCTTCCTGCGTCGGAAGTGGATGACGACCGCCTTCTCCAGGCGGCGTCGAGAGATCCCGATCCATATCCAGGTGATAGCTCCCGGGAATGTGCGCCTGCTGCCATAGCTGAAGGCCCGCGTCGGCGCTTTCCAAGCGAGCCCGGCAGTCCAAAACCAGCGGTGGCCTCTCACCGGCGAGGCTATCGCGCAGCGCTTCTGGTGTGACAAGAACGGATGCATTCATGGTTCATCTCCCGTTTCCGGACAGTTTGGTCACTGGCGCCCGGGTCGCGATCAGACGCCGCCGGCCGGCCGCTTCAAAACGCACATCGATCACCGGGTTGGCGGCGTTGCCCTCCACCACCAGTATTTCGCCCTCGCCGAAGCTTGCGTGCTGCAAGCGATCTCCGACCTGCCACGACGCGTTGGTGCCGCTCTCGACGGCGGCGCCTCTGCCGGGGTCGAGAGTCGGCGTCGGCGACTCCCGGGCCTCGAGTGTCACCCACTGACCGCCGCGCTCCAGGCCGATGCGCGTCAGATAAGTCCCGATCATCTCCGGCTCGCGCACCGCGACGGCGGTTTCGGCACCGGCCTGGATCGCCCGGTCGACGCGGGAGCAATCTTCGAGCGCGGTCTCCTCGAGGAAGCGGCTCGGCCGATGATCGCCACCGTCATGGATCAGCAGCAAGTGCTCCCGGGCGCGGGTGATGGCGACATAGTAGAGCCGTCGCTCCTCTTCCAGCCGTTCCGGCGAGAGCGGATTGTCGCGACTGAAATGGGGAAAATCCTCTTCATTGAGCCCCCATACGACAACCAGCGGCCACTCGAGGCCCTTGGCACCGTGAACGGTACTGATCAGCACGCCATCCGGCCGGTTCTCTACTGGATTGCGCAGCAGCTCGATGAACGCCTCGGGGTCGTTGGCCAACTCGCCGGCCTGTTCGATCAACACATCGAGCAGTCGGACATCGTCGTCGCCCTTCTCCCGCCGTGCGGCCGAGCGCCGCAGGATCTTTTCGGCGTCGATGGCATCGACGACATGCTCGAGCAGCTTGGCCGGCGGCCACGTCGCCAACTTGGGAAGCTCGCAGAGCAGCTGCCAGCGACGCTTGAGATGGCGACGCTGGCCGGGTTTGAGACCCGCCAGCACCGAGGCCTCGCGAGCCGGCCACTGCTGAGTCCGGGCCAGTTCCTCGACCAGACGGCGCACGCGATCCTGGGCGACGAAGGTCGTGGGCTGGGAGAACAGCAGAACCAGATGGGCCGGGTCGTGTAGCCGCCGAGGTTCACGCGCCAGCTGGAGATAGCCTGCCAGCGCCTGTACCAACGGCAGCCGGAACACGAAGCGCTCTTCCTGAGCGAGACGGAACGGTATGCCGGCCCGCAGCAGCTGAAGTTGCACCGAGACCGACAACGACCAGCTGCGGACCAGTACGCAGGCTTCGTCACTGCGCCGGCCATCGGCATGCCAGCGCTGCAGCGCCTCGAGCAGCTTGGCGGCCCCGGCGCCTGCCTGTAATCGAGTCAATGGATTGCCGGGCGCCGCCAGACAGAGCTGATCCCAGCGCTGGCGATTGCCGCGAATGGCATGATTGGCCGCCAGCGCTAGGGCATGGCCGTGGCGAAACGTGTAAGAAAGCGGATACTCGCTGGCCCGACCGAACAGACCATCGAAGCGCGCCAGCATCGCGTCGGGGCGTGCGCCCCGCCACTCATAGATGCACTGATTGGCGTCGCCGACTGCCATCACCTGCGCCGCATCGCCGGACAGTAACTTGAGCAGCCGCAGTTGGGCTTCATTGATGTCCTGGTACTCATCGACGATGACGTGGCCGAGAAATCCCTCGACGCGACGACGCGCCTCCGCGTGCTCCTCGAGACATCGCAGCGGGCGATAGAGCAGATCCGCATAGGTCATCTGTCCGGCAGATTCCAGCAACGACTCGGCCACATCGAAGGCATCGATGAAGTGGCGTTCGCTACCGGTGTAACCGAGCTTCTCGAACAGCTCGGACGGCGTGGCGACCTCGGCCTTGACCAGATCACAGAACTGGCCGAAAGCCTCGAGCCGGTCCGCATCGAGTGCCGCCTCGCGGGTTTCGCTGTCGGTCGATTCCAGACTCTGCATCACCGCCTGACGCAATAGACGCTCCCGCTGCCATTCCGCCTGCAGCAGTTGACGCGGCGGTAGATAGCCCCAGCGGGTCAGGCTCTGGGTCAAGCGATGGCCGATCGAGTGAAAAGTGCGCACTTCCGGTAAAGCGACGCCCGCGGGTGCCTCCCGCGCCAGCTTGGCGCGGAAGTCGTCGCGCGCCGCACGGTTGAACATCAACACCAGAATGCGCCGTGGGTTTTCACCGCCGGCGAGCAGATGGAGTACGCGCCGGACCAGGGTCGTGGTCTTGCCGGCCCCGGCGACGGCAGCCACGCGGGCATGCCCCTCGAGATGGCCGATCACCGCACGCTGTTCCGCCGTCAACTCGTCGTTCGGTGCGGCGGCGGGAGTCGCCGCGCTCATCGAATCGCTCATGGCGTCACGTCGTCCGTGCGGCCGAGACAGTGCCAGATGCCACCGCTCCACAGCCCGATCTCGTCGCCATCCTGCTCGGCGGTTTCGACCCAGCGATAGAACAGATTGCGGTGCAGGCGGGCCTGCAGCCCGTGACGAATGGGCAGCGCGGGCAGTGACTCCCCGCCCGGTGTCAGCGACAGCGACAATCGATGGGCGCCATCCAGCACCACACGATCCCCACAGGCGGTTGTCGCCAGCCAGTCGGCCCCCACGGGGTCGGCATCCGTCACCAGCAGCGGTAGATCCTCGACACGGATGCGCAGCTTCTCCCCCGGCGTCACCAGGAAATAGTCGCCTTCGGCTTCGCGCCGGAGCACGCGGCTCAGCAAGCTGACCAGCGCCGGGCGCCGGATCGGCGTGCCCTCGTGCACCCAGTCGCCGTTGGCCATGATCACCAGATCCATGTCGCCGCACGAAGGTGGATCCCACTGCTCGAGCGGCGGTATGGTTTGCCCGTCGAACTGCTGGAACAGTGTATCGAGTTTCATCGTGGCCTCCGGATCATGACGTCTTCACGTGGATGAAACTCCGTCACCCGAATGGATTGTCACGCTGAGCGTCAGGGGTACTGGCGGAGAATAGCCGATAGAAGTTGGCGCGGGTCTGCATCGCCACTTCGTCGACGGTAATACCCCGCTCCCGCGCGATGCACTCGGCGACCTCGACCACCCACTGCGGCTCGTTGGGCTTGCCGCGATGGGGAACGGGGGCGAGAAACGGGCTATCGGTCTCGATCAACAGCCGGTCCAGCGGCACCTGGCGTGCGACGTCTCGCAGCGCCTCGGCACTGGCGAACGTCACGATCCCCGACAGCGAGATGTAGAAACCCGATCTCACCGCCTCCCGCGCCATGTCGAGATCCTCGGTAAAGCAGTGAAGTACGCCGCCCACCTTGGGATCGATGTATTCGCGGATCAGCGCCAGGGTTTCGTCGCGCGCCTCGCGGGTATGAACGACCACCGGCAGTTCGAGTTCGTGCGCGGCCTCCAGATGGGCAACGAATCGTCGACGCTGAACGTCCCGCGGCACGCTATCGTAGTGGAAGTCGAGCCCGGTCTCGCCAATGGCCACCGCGCCGTAACGGTCCGCGCACTCCTGAATCGTTTTGCTGTCGGGCTCCACTCCACCGGATTCTACAGCCACCTCGTGAAGCGGATGCAGACCGATGCTGATATCGACATCGTCATGACGTCTCGCGATCTCGGCCAGATTCGGGGCGCCATCCAGCGAAGTCGAGATCGCCAGAAAGCGATGGACGCCGCGGGCCCGAGCGGCCTCCAGCGCCAGATCGAGGTCGCCGTCGTAGGGCGTCAGGTCGAGGCGATCGAGATGGCAGTGAGAATCGACGAACATGCAAATTTCCAGAGTGGGTAATGACGAGGGTGCCGACGGGAAGATCGATGACGTCGGCGCGCTCAGGATCGCAGCAGGGCCGACCAGCGAACCAGCCAGGCCTCGAGCACCAGCTGCGGATTCGGATTGCCACCGGCCGCCACCAGACGGCGCTGCTCGCGGGCGTAATCGAGCAGTCGGAACCAGTCGCGGACCCGGGCGTTCTTGGCCGCCTGACGATAGAGCGGCAGCAGATCGCTGTTGCGCACCTGCTGCGGATCGCCGGACAGGCCGAGGCGAATCAGATCTTCGAGCCAGCCGATGCCATACCATAGTATGCGATCGAGTGACTGCGCATCGAGCCTTGCGGCTTCACCGACAGGCTCCCCGCCGCGGACCAGCGCATCGAAGAGTTCGCGCATATCCTGGCGCAGCTGGCGAGCGTCGGCGCCGGCCAGCTCTTCGGCCAGCAGCGGCAGGCCGCCGGCGACACGCAGCCAGAAACGCGCTTCGCCGCCGTCGCCCAGACGCTCTCGCAGCCAGGGTTCGGCCTCCTCCGGCCGCGGCGCCACCAGGTTCCAGTGCTGACAGCGCGAGCGAATGGTCGGCAACAGCCGCGAGGGGGTATCGGAGACCAGAATGAACAGGGTCCGCTCGCCCGGCTCCTCTAGGCTTTTCAGCAGCGCGTTCGAGGCGGCGACGTTCATCGCCTCGGCCGGTTCGATCCGGATGACGCGATAGCCGCCCTGCTGCGCCGTCTGGGCGACGAAACCGTTGACCTTGCGAATCGCATCGACGCGTATCTGACGGGATTTTTCCACCAGCCCCACGCTGAGAAGGTCGGGATGATAGCCCGCTCCCAGCATCCGGCAACCGTGACATTCGCCGCAGGCGACGTCGCCCGGCGCCCGGCACAGGGTGCGTGCGATCAACGCCTCGACCAGCGGCTGCTTGCCGATACCGCGCGGCCCCGACAGCAGCAAGGCATGCGGGAGACGACCGCTATCCTGGAGCTCGATCAGCTTTCGCCAGCGATCGTGCTGCCACGGCAGTGGCGTCATAGCCATGGCGCCACCCTCTGTTCCAGACACTGGGCGATGGCGCACTGGACGCGCTCCAGCGAGGGCGAGGCGTCGATGATCGCGAAGCGGGCGTCGGCTTCGGCCCGCGACCGATAGGTAGCGCGCACGGCTTCGAAGAACGTATCCCGCTCGCGCTCGAAACGGTCCAGCTGCGCGCCACGTCCTGCCACACGCTGCGCGGCGACGATCAGTGGAACATCGAGCAGCAGCGTGAGATCGGGTTGCAAGCCGTTCTGGACCAGTGTTTCCAGGGTGCGAATGCGCTCGAGATCCACCCCGCGGCCCCCGCCCTGGTAGGCAAAAGTGGCGTCGGTGAAACGATCACAGACGACCCAGGCCCCCCGGTCGAGCGCCGGGCGGATACGCTCGGCGAGATGCTGGGCGCGAGCCGCGAAGACCAGCAGCAGCTCGGCGTCGTCGCTCCAGGACTCTTCACGCGTCGGGTCCAGCAGCAGTGCGCGGATCGCTTCGGCGCCGGGCGTACCGCCGGGCTCGCGGGTACGCACCACCTCGATCCCTCGCGCCGTCAGCCAGTCACAGACGAAGTTGACGTTGGTCGTCTTGCCGACGCCTTCGCCGCCTTCCAACGTGATGAAGCGGCCGCGCCGCTGTTCGATATCGCCTGCACTCATGCGCTGTCGTCTCGTCGCTGTGGTCGGGGTCGTGGATCTGCTGGCGCCGCGATCTCAATCGCGATTCAGAATGTAACGGCGGACGGCAGCATTGTGCTCCTGCAGCGTCCTGGAAAACTGGTGCGAGCCATCGCCTTTCGCCACGAAATAGAGCGAATCGCCCTCTGCCGGGTGAACGGCCGCTTTCAACGAGCCCAACCCCGGCATCGCGATCGGCGTCGGCGGTAGGCCTTCGATGACGTAGGTATTGTAGGCGTTCTGGCGCTGAAGATCGGCGCGAGTGATGTTGCCGATGTAGCTGTCGCCCATGCCGTAGATGACAGTAGGATCGGTCTGCAGCCGCATCCCCTTCTGTAGGCGGCGCACGAACACGCCGGCGATCTCTTCGCGCTCGTCGGGTACGCCGGTTTCCCGTTCGATTAGAGAGGCGAGAATCAGCGCCTGGTAGGGCGAGTCGATGGGCAGACCCTCGTCGCGCTCGTCCCAGACGCTGGCCAGGGTCTGCTGCATACGATCGTAGGCGCGGCGAAGAATCTCGGTATCCGTCACCCCCTTGTGATAGCGATAGGTGTCGGGAAAGAACTGGCCTTCGGGGTGAGTCTTTGCATGTCCCAGCGCCGCCATCACCTCGTCGTCACTCATGTCCTGGGTACGGTGATCGAGCTTAGGTGCCTGATCCAGCAGGCGGCGCATCTGCTTGAAGGTCCAGCCTTCCGGAATCGTCAGCCGATAGGTCACGACCTGATCGCTGGAGAGATGGGCGATGAGCTGACGGCCGTTCATCCCCGGCTCGAGTTCGAACTCCCCGGCACGTAACCCCTGGGTAGCCTGGGGCGCGATGCGCGCGAGCAGTTGATAGGGCCACGCCGCATCGATGATGCCGCGGCTCGCGAGGTCATGCACGACCTGGGTGTAAGCGGCGCCGCGAGGCACCTCGTAGATCGTCGATTGGTCGATCGCGATCGGTGCATCGAGCTGTTTCTGCCAGTAGTGAAACCCGCCAAAGACCGCAATCGTCGCCACCACCAGCAGCACGATCAGAATTTTGAGGACACGCATGTTGTTCCTTAATCGCCGGAAGCCGCGCAGAGGCGGCTTTTGGGCATGAGACGGGCGTCAATCGCCGAGGTTCAGCGGATAACCCAACTGCCGATGGGCAGCGTGACGGAAAGTATCGTTCGATTCGAGCGACCACTGCTTGAGCGCGTTGCCGGCGCTATCATCGAGCCGGCGAATGGGCCACACGCCCTGAACGCTGTTGATCAGCCAAGCGGCGTCAGCCGTCAGCAAGGTATCGAGCCCGGCGCGTACCCGATCGAGATCGACGACCTCGTCCAGCGCGCTCAACAGCGTACCGTCGACACCGCAACGATCGAGCAACGGTGTCTCGAGCCGCCCCGCCCGACGCCAGACCAGATTCATCGCCGTGGCTTCGACCAGATGGCCCTGGCTATCACAGAGCAGCCCTTCGGCGATCGCGTCGTCCTGCCACTCCTGTCGCGCCAGCACGTTTTCCAGTCGGGCCAGATGCTTGATACCGGCCAGACGCGGCTGAATGCCCAGGCGAAGCTCGCAACACCGTACCTTGACGCCTTCGAACCAGCGTCCGGGCGACGGCTCGAAGGGCGAATCCTTCCAGCGCCACCGCAGGTCGGGCGCTTCAGGCGGGCGATAACCCCGGCCACCGCTACCGCGCGTCAATATCAGCTTGAGGACCCGAAGACCCGGCCCGCATTGCGCCGGTAGCGCATGGATCGCGGCGAAGTCCGGCCGCGGCAAGGCCAGCCGATCGATCCCCCGCTCGAGACGCGCCATGTGGTAGTCCCACAGCAACGGCTGTCCATCCCGAACCAGTACCGTTTCGAACAGACCGTCGCCATAGGCCAGACCGCGATCGTCGATCGGCAGTGCAGCTTCGCGCATCGCTGACTAGACCTGAGTAAAGATCAGTGAACCATTGGTTCCGCCGAACCCGAAGGAGTTCGACAGCGTCGTGCGAATCGGCATATCGCGTGCGGTGTGGGGTACGTAATCCAGCACGCAGTTCTCATCCGGGTTGTCGAGATTGATGGTCGGTGGCGCGACCTGATCGCGAATCGCCAGCACGCAGAAGATCGCCTCGACGGCACCGGCAGCCCCCAACAGGTGCCCGACCATCGACTTGGTCGAACTGACCGCCACCTGACGAGCGCGATCCCCCATGACCTGCTCGACCGCACGACTTTCCGCCACGTCGCCAGCCGAGGTGGAGGTGCCATGCGCATTGATGTAATCGATGGCCGAGGAATCGATGCCGGCGTCGCGAATCGCGTTGGCCATCGCCGCCGCCGCGCCGCTGCCATCTTCCGGCGGCGAGGTCATGTGGAAGGCATCATCACTCATGCCGAAGCCGGTCAGCTCCGCATGAATGGTCGCGCCACGGCGTTTGGCATGTTCGTACTCCTCGAGCACCATCACCCCGGCCCCGTCAGACAGCACGAAGCCGTCGCGATCGCGATCCCAGGGACGGCTAGCGGCCTGCGGATCATCGTTGCGGGTGGAAAGCGCTCTGGCAGCCGAGAATCCGCCAAGACCCAGCGGCGTGGTCGCCATTTCGGCTCCGCCGCAGAACATCACGTCGGCATCACCATAGGCGATCGTGCGTGCGCTGTAGCCGATGTTATGCGTGCCCGTCGTACAGGCAGTCGTGATGGCGATGTTAGGGCCCTTGAAGCCATGCTGAATGGCCAGGCTGCCGGAGATCATGTTGATGATCGACCCTGGCACGAAAAACGGCGAGATCCGCCGCGCGCCACCCTTGCGCAGAGAGTCGTGGTTACGCTCGATCATCGGAAGACCACCGATACCCGAGCCGATGGCAACCCCGATGCGATGGGCGTTGGCCTCGGTACATTCGATTCCGGAATGACGCAACGCCTGCGTGGCCGCGGCCACTCCGTACTGAATGAACAGGTCCATCTTGCGAGCATCCTTGGGATTGAGATACTCGCCGATATCGAAATTCTTGATCGCACCACCGAACCGCGTATTGAAACCGGTCGTGTCGAAATGCTCGATCGGCGTGATGCCACTCGTCCCTGAAAGAAGGCTTTTCCAGCTCTCCTCGACCGTGTTGCCGACTGGCGTTACCAGCCCCATTCCGGTCACCACCACTCTTCTGCGCGGCATCTAATCTCCTCCGAACTTCCTGATGGCCATTTAGGCGCGGCTCATGAAGGACGATCCTTCGACTGTCATCGTCCCGCCGGATTGCCACCTCGACCTCGGCCCGACTGGCGCGAATTATACCTGAACAACCCGAGAGATGGGCGTCGTAAGCCGGGACTTTGGCATGACACCTCGCGGGCACTCGAGCCCTTCAATTTCCGCCACCCTGATTTGGAACACCAACTCATCGCCAAGCCGCCGCCAAGCCTTCTATCCTGGCCGGCCTTACACCCGGGCCTTCCGGCCACGATGCCTGACCACCGGGTGGAGCACTCCCGTTTCATATTCCCGTTTCATGACAGCGCTTCCCGTGTGAGTCATTCAGAATGCAGAAAGCCGCTCTCATTGAGAGCGGCTTTCCGAACATCGATACTGTCATCGACACTATTTAGCAGCTTGGCTTCTCTCGCCTCAGCGGGAGACGACAGGCTTACTGATGAGAGACGATGTAATCGATCGCTTCCTGAACGGTCGTGATCTTTTCAGCTTCTTCGTCGGGAATTTCGGTGTCGAATTCCTCTTCGAGCGCCATCACCAGTTCGACGGTATCCAGCGAATCCGCGCCGAGGTCTTCGGTGAAGGATGAGGAGTTCTGAATGTCCTCTTCCTTGACGTTCAGGCGTTCGGCAACAACCTTCTTCACGCGCTCTTCGATGGTGCTCATTATGTCGTTACTCCTAGTGGTACGAATCCGCCAGCTAAAAAGCTGCGGGTAGTTTATAGACCGCCCCCAGACGACGCAACCCGCGTCGCGGGAGGATTACCGCATGTTCATGCCACCGTTAACCTGCAGCGTTTCCCCGGTAATATACCCGGCTGCATCGCTGGCGAGAAAAGCAATCGCGGCGGCGATCTCCTCCGGCTGGCCCAGTCGCGCCAACGGAATCTGTTTCAGAAGCGCGTCACGCTGCGCTTCCGGTAGAGACTGCGTCATATCCGTGTCGATGAAGCCCGGCGCCACGGCATTGACCGTGATCGCCCGCGACGACACTTCGCGTGCTAGGGCCCGGGTGAAGCCTTCCATACCCGCCTTGGCAGCAGCATAGTTGACCTGTCCCAGATTCCCCATCATCGCGACGACGGAGCTGACATTGACGATACGGCCGAAGCGAGCTCGCGTCATCCCCTTGAGGCCAGCCTTGGAGACACGATAGACCGACTTGAGATTGGTATCGAGTACCGCGTCCCACTCGTCTTCCTTCATCCGCATCAAGAGATTGTCGCGGGTAATGCCGGCGTTGTTGACCAGAATGGTCGGCGCACCGAAGGTCTCGGTAATACGCTTGAACACCGCATCGACACTGTTCTGATCGGTCACGTCCAGCGCCAGACCCAATCCCTCGATACCCTCGGCCTTGAGATCGTCGTCGATTCTGGCAGCGCCGGCTTCGCTGGTGGCCGTGGCCACGACGATGCGCCCCTGACGCCCCAACTCGCGCGCCACGGCACGGCCGATACCCCGGCTCGCTCCGGTGACCAGCGCCACTCTACGTTCGGTCATGATTTCACCCCTTGGGCTCTTGGACGTCCAGCGCATCACGCGCCAGCTCGAGCGCCGAAGACAAGGTATCGGGATCGTTGACCGCGATCCCTCTCGCCTGACGCTGAATGCGTTTGTTCAAGCCGGTCAGCACTTTCCCCGGCCCGCACTCGATGAAGACGGAGGCGCCATCCTCGAACATCGCGTTGACGCAGTCGGTCCAGCGGACCGGCTGGTAAAGCTGTTCGACCAGTCGCTGCTGCAGCACCTCGGTGGTCTCGGCAACCTTTGCGTTGACGTTCTGGTAGACAGCGTAACGCGGCAGCTTGAACTCAAGCTCTGCCATGGCGGCATCGACCCGCTCGGCGGCAGGCTGCATCAGTGCGCAGTGAGACGGCACCGAGACCGGCAACGGCAGAGCCCGTTTGGCTCCCGCTTCCTGACAAAGGGCGATGGCGCGATCGACGGCGCCCTGGTTGCCTGCGATCACGACTTGCCCGGGAGAGTTGTAATTGACCGCAGAGACCACTTCCGACTGAGCGGCGTCGCGACAGGCCATTTCGACCGCGGCATCGTCCAGCCCCAGAATCGCCGCCATCGCCCCGACGCCGGCCGGCACCGCCTGCTGCATCGCTTCGCCACGCAGGCGAACCAATCGCACGCCTTCGGCAAAGCCGAGTGCGCCGGAACAGACCATCGCGCTGTACTCGCCCAGGCTGTGCCCCGCCATCATGCCGGGGCGAGGCCCCTCGAGCTCCTGCCAGACACGCCAGATCGCGACGCTCGAAGTCAGCAGTGCAGGTTGCGTACAAGCCGTCGAGTTGAGCTCTTCTTCGGGTCCTTCCTGGACGACATGCCAGAGGTCGTAACCCAATGCCTCCGATGCTTCATCGAAGGTCGTGCGTACGACACTGTAACGTTCGGCCAGCTCTCGCAGCATGCCGATCTGCTGCGAGCCCTGCCCCGGAAAGACCAAAGCCAGTGATTGCGTCATCGCGCTCACCCTTGAAGTGATGAATCGTCGGATCTCGTCGAATCACGAGACCCGCTATCCACTCGGCCGTCGCTGACGGTCGACGAGATAACGGGCGTCGCTGCGTCCTGAGACCATGCAGCGCGAAAATGCTCCGGCAGCCCGACTTCCACTTCACGCACTGCACGATCGATGGCAAAGGCAAAAGCCTGCGCCCCGGCGTTGCCGTGACTTTTGACCACGATACGATTGAGCCCGAGCAGACTCGCGCCATTATGGCGCACGGGGTCGAGCTGCGCCTTGAAACGCATCAGCGCGGGTCGTGCCAGCATCGTAACCAGACGCGTCGACCAGTGAGAGTCGAAGTTCGCCTGCAACCGCTTGAGCAGCATCTGAGCCACCCCCTCGCTTGCCTTGAGCACGGCGTTGCCGACGAAGCCGTCGCAGACGACGACATCGGCCTGCCCGGAGAAGATTCCATCTCCTTCGAGATAGCCGATATATTCGAAGTCGCTACTGCCCCGCGCTCTCAACAGTGCATCCGCCTCGCGCACGCGAGCGACACCCTTGTTCGCCTCGATACCCATATTGAGCAGCGCGACGCGCGGCACCGCCACGCCATCTACCACACGCGCCATCAGCGCCCCCATGTGGGCGAAATCGACCAGATGCCGGGCATGGACGTCGACGCTGGCACCGAGATCGAGCAGATAGCAGCGCCCACCCTTGCGAGTCGGCACTGCCGAACTGATCGCCGGGCGCGAAATACCCGGAACACTACCCAGCTCACGTCGGGCCAGCGCGACCAGCGCGCCGGTATTGCCGCAGGTAATGCCGGCGACAGCCCGCTGCTCGCGCACCGCTTCCAGCATGCCATAGAGACTGGTTGCCGTCGGATCCTCGTAAACTTCCATGGGCGGAGTGGATTGCAGCACCACCCGTGGCGCGTCGACGATCGTGATGCGCTTGACGCTGGCGGCTTCCTGCGGGGCACGAGCCAGCTCTCCGATCAGCGTTTCGAGCTCTTCTCGCGGCCCGAAGACCAGCGGCTCCAGCTCAGGATGACGGGCCAGCGCCAATAACAATCCGCCAATAGTGGCGCGGGGACCGAAGTCCCCGCCCATGGCATCGATGGCGATGCGCACTGCCTGACGAAACGCCTGAGGTTTCGTTAAACTTCGACGACCTTGCGGCCACGGTAATAACCGTCCGGCGCCACGTGGTGACGAAGGTGCGTAGTACCGGTTTCCGGATCCTTAGACAGAGCCGGTGAGGTCAGGGCATCGTGAGCGCGACGCATGCCACGCTTGGAACGGGTCTTACGGTTTTTTTGAACGGCCATGATATGACTCCAACGTCAATGTCTTTCAGGTTCAAATTTTTCCCTTCAACGACTTGAGGACGTCGAAGGGATTGTCAGGGCGGGCCGCTTTTTCGATCGAAGCGTCACCGCTGCTCATCTGCTCACGAGAAACCGCGCAATCGGCTTCATCGTGATAGACCACTTGGGGCAGGCTGAGAATCAACTCATCCTCCACCGCCCCCAGCAGGTCCAGCTGTTCGTTGTTGACCAGCACCGGCTCATAGTCGCTGGGCACCTCCGCCGCCGAGGCGTCATCGCTGACGACCGCGAGCTTGAAGTGGCTCGTAACGGACACCGGCATGGGCTGCAGACAGCGCCTGCAAGGGACCATGAGATCCGCCTCCAGCTCCCCATCGATGAGATGACGACGCTGTGTATCGACATCGAACTGCAGCTTGACGATTGCACTGCCCTGCTGCGGCCCAACCTCGTCTTTCAGGCGCGTCAATTTCTCGAGGTCAACGAGACCCTCGATGGTTTCTTGGTTTGCCGCTGCCCGGTAGGGCTCGACGGTCGGGGGAAGTCGTCTGGTCAACATAGGCGCGACATCATAGGGATTTGCCGGGTCCCTGTCAAAGCGCTTGGATCGCGCTATCCTATTGTTTAAAAGGCAGGCTTAAAACCCGTGTTTAAAATCAGGCTCAAAAGCCGAGCTCGAAAACCAGGCCCAGGGCCATGTTCAAGAACCCCGGCTCGAACCGGCATCGGGCAAGGCTCCGACGGGATCTGACTCGAGTCTCCCACGGGCCATGCCACATATCGTACTCGAACTGCTGGCACCGCCGGCGTCACTGCCCGACAAGACCGGCTTTCACTGACCGACAAGATAAGGATGTCCATGTCTCGACTGGTACTTGCCTCAAGCTCCCGCTACCGGCGACAGCTGTTGGATCGCCTGGAAATTCCCTATCAATGGGCCGCCCCCGAGATCGACGAGAGCCGACGCGAGGGAGAAGACGCCGTCACTCTGGCTCACCGCCTCGCGCTCTCAAAGGCGCAGGCGGTGTCTGCAGACTATCCGGATCATCTCGTCATCGGCTCCGACCAGCTGGCGCTCTTCGACGGCGACATCCTGGGCAAACCCGGCAACTTCGAGACCGCCTGCGCCAATTTGCGCCGTTTCTCGGGCCACCGGGTAAGCTTCATGACCGGCCTTGCGCTGATCGACACCGGGGCGGGGCGCCATCGGGTCGTTCACGAGACTTATCACGTCCGATTTCGGGAACTGAGCGACGCCGAGATCGAGAGCTACGTATCGCGCGACCGACCTTACGACAGCTCGGGAAGCTTTCGCATGGAGGGCCTGGGCATTGCCCTGTTCGAACGTTTCGAAGGCGATGATCCCAACACCCTGATAGGTCTACCTCTCATCAAGCTGTGCGAGCTGCTGAGAGAGGCAGGCATGAATCCGTTGGCAGGCCATCAGGGAAACGGTCAAGGTAGCTGATAGCGCACCAGCGATGCGGGACTACTCAGTCCCAGCCAGTGGGCCGCCGCGCTGGTGAGCTTGTTGGAGACCAGCGACCAGGGATCCAGCGACGGCGTGTAATCTCTGAGACTCACTTCCCCGAGACGCGCTCTCGACAGCTGCTCGAGATTGCCGATGTCATCGATCAGGCCCAGCGACTTCGCCTGCTCGCCGGTCCAGATCAGCCCGGAAAACAGCTCGGGATCGTCGCTGAGACGATCCCCGCGCCCGGCCTTGACCGCATCGATGAACTGGCGATGCGTGGTATTCAGGACCGACTGCCAGAAGGCCCGCTGCGACGGAGATATCTCGGAGAACGGATCCATGAACGCCTTGTTCTCGCCGGCCGTGAACACGCGCCGCTCGACGCCGACCTTGTCGATCGCGCCCTGCAGACCGAAGCCCGCACTGATGACGCCGATGGATCCGACCAGACTCGCCGGCGAGGCGTAGATCCGATCCGCCGCAGATGCCATATAGTAGGCGCCGCTGGCACCGATATCCTCGATCACCGCCAGAATCGGCTTGTCGCCCTGCTCTTGCAGATAGCGAATCTCGTCGTAGACACGCTGCGACTGCACCGGACTGCCGCCGGGGCTATTGATATGCAACACCACCGCATCCGCGCCCGGATCCTGCCACGCCTGCTGCAGACCTTCGATGATGCGCTCGGCGTTGGCCTGACCGTTCGCATCGATGGGCCCGCTGACATCGACGATGCCAAGATGGCGCTTGCCGGCCGACATCCCGTCGCCCTGCGCCAGGAACAGGGTATAGGCGCTAAGGCAGAGCCCGGCAATCACGAGCAGAGCGAACAGCAGACGAAAGAAAATTTTCCAGCGCCGGGAACGCCGCTGCTCGGCCAGCACCCCGCCGATCCAACGGTCCATCATCCGCACTTCAGCCAAGCGCACCGTATCGGGATCGCTATCCGCTCCGGTTGATTCGCCGTCACCCGAGTGCGCCGCCTTGCGCCGCTCGGCGTTTTCCCGTGTCAGCTCAGGCCCCTGGGTCCAGTCATCGCGTCGATCGTCCCTCACCACCCTCTCCTTACTGATTTTCAACACTCAGGGTCTGCCCACGCACCGTCAGACCAACAGCCATTCGACGAGTGAGGGAAAGTCCTCGGCAACGAAACGCGGCTCACTGCGTAACAGGCGCTCCCGCTCGTGCACCCCGTAGGTCACCGCGACACGATCCATGCCGATCGCCCGGGCCATTTCCAGATCATATTCGGTATCGCCGATCATCACCGCCTCCTCCGCCGTCACTTCACATTCGACCAGCAACTCTTCGAGCATCTGCGGATGCGGTTTCGAACGTGTGAGATCGGCGGTCCGGCTGGCAACGAACCAGTCGCCGCAGGCGTCATGACTCAGAGCGCGATCCAGACCTCGACGACTCTTCCCGGTGGCCACCGCCAAGCGGCAAGTCGGGTCCAGCCGCAGACGTTCGATCCCCTGGACGACGCCGGGGAAAAATGGCGCCGGGATACGATCGGCCAGACGGAACTGATGACCGTAGGTCTCGCGTAGGCGATCCTGCTCGTCGGAGGTGATCCCCGGGAAGAGCCGGTCCATCGCCTCGGGCAGCCCCAGGCCGATGATATCGCGTACCGCGGCGGCACTCGGCACGCCCCACTGCAGCTCCCGCGCGGCCGTCTGCATGCAGGCAACGATCCGCTCCGCCGAGTCTATCAGGGTGCCGTCCCAGTCGAAGATGACCAACCGGTAACGACAGCGAGGGACTGCCAGCCCCCAACGATCGGCGCTTGCCTCTGCCTTCGTCATCTCACTGGCCACGGCGAGCACGCTCCAGCACCTTTTCCAGTCCCGGCTCCAGCGGTGCCCTTACCTGCACGGGACGCCCGCTCTTGGGATCGGGGAACGTCAGCGTCAAGGCGTGCAGAAACAGCCGGTCGAGACCCAGCGATCGCGCCAGATAGCCGCCTTCCGCGGTGCCGTACTTGTCGTCGCCCAGCAGGGCGTGACCGGCGTGGGCGGCGTGCACTCGAATCTGGTGAGTTCGGCCGGTGACCGGCTCCGCCTCGATCAGCGTCACTTTCGGGAAGGTTTCACGCACCGCGAATCGGGTCCGCGAGACCTTACCGTTATCGTCCACCCGGACACGGCGCTCACCGTTGCCGGCATCGTAGCGATCCAGCCGCGCGCTGACATAGTCGCGCCGCGCCGGCCACCGGCCCTGCACCAGCGCCAGATAGCCTTTATCCACCCGACGCTCGCGCAACGCGGTATTGAGAGAGAGGAGCGAGTCCCGATTCTTGGCCAGCAGCAGGCAGCCGGAGGTATCCCGATCGAGTCGATGCACCAGCTCGAGAAAATCCAGATCCTCGCGCACCTGACGCAGCGCCTCGATCAATCCGATCTTGACGCCGCTCCCCCCGTGCACCGCCAACCCGGACGGCTTGTTGATGACCAGCCAGTCCGGACCTTCGATGACGACGCTGCCGGCCAGCAGATTGCGCAGACCCTCGCTGGCCTCCTTGACCGCACTCTCGGGGGCCAGCCGCAATGGCGGCACCCGCACCAGATCGCCGGCCTGGACGCGATAGTCCGCCTTGATCCGTTTCTTGTTGACCCGCACTTCGCCCTTGCGAACGATACGGTAGATCAGCGATTTCGGCGCACCCTTGAGCCGGGTACGCAAGAAATTGTCGATGCGCTGCCCCTGCTGCGACTCGCTGACCTCGATAAACTGAACTTCCTGGCCTTCGGCCATGCTCGACTCCCTGGATGGCGCGACTCGGAAACGCAGCGGCGCCTTCCACGCCGCTGCGGCGGCCATTCTAACGCACGGAACCGGCAGCGCGAGCTCAATTGCCGCTGCCTCGGCATTACTGTTATATTGCGAACTCACTCGATGGGCGAATGCCCATTCAGGCGCCAGCCACTGACTATGCTGGCCAAAGTGAATAAATGTCTCGATCTTCCAGAGAGTTAATGAAGCCAACCGCTCACGGCTGCTGGAATGATCAAAACACGTTTGGAACGCCAGGCCCCGAATCGAGAGCACGACTGTTACCCACAGCGTTCTGCTCGCGGGAAATCCACAGGTACCAGTGGAAGGCGTCGCCGAACCGAACAATGCCAAGTGATATAGACGGCAGTCTGCAGGACCGGATGCGTCGACGAAAGCGCACCGTGACATGTCCTGCCACCGTTTCGTACTCAACCCATGTTCGTGTAGCACCCGTAAAAAAGCAGGTCTTGAAAGCAACGATGTAGATAGTAACGAACAGGCACGCCACTGGGCCCGACGAGCGTCGACCGGAACGCGTATCGATGGCCGTTTCAGGCCCTGCGATACGCGATTTTCGCAGATTTCCCTCGAGTCCCGGACGCGGTTCTCGCACGTGTTTCACGCTGAGTTCGTTACGGTACACGCCACGCTGGTCTATCCTGCCGGGTCGCTTCATCCATGTGCGCGAGCACAGCACGACCGCTAGCGGTTCGTCGTCGCCAATTGCAGCACGCCTTCCACCGGCACGCTCAATTAGCGAGACCGTATGAAAAGAATGCTCATCAATGCGACACAGCCGGAAGAGCTGCGTGTCGCACTCGTCGAAGGACAACGCCTTTACGATCTGGACATCGAATCCGGTGCTCGGGAACAGAAAAAGGCCAACATCTACCGGGGCAAGATCACCCGGGTCGAACCCAGCCTCGAAGCCGCTTTCGTCGACTTCGGTGCCGAGCGTCACGGTTTTCTGCCGCTCAAGGAAATCTCCCGCGAATACTTCTCCAAGGATCCGTCAGGTCGACCGAACATCAAGGAAGTCCTGAAGGAAGGCCAGGAAGTCATCGTCCAGGTGGACAAAGAAGAGCGCGGCAACAAGGGCGCGGCGCTGACCACCTTCGTCAGCCTGGCCGGGCGCTTTCTGGTACTGATGCCCAACAACCCTCGTGCGGGCGGTATCTCTCGCCGCATCGAAGGTGAAGAGCGCAGCCAGCTCAAGGAAGCCATGGGTCAATTGACCCTGCCCGACAAGATGGGCGTGATCGTGCGCACCGCGGGTATCGGCCGCTCGCCGGAAGAACTGCAGTGGGATCTCGACTACCTCGTGCAGGTGTGGGAAGCGATCACCACCGAAGCGGTCAAGCGCCCTGCCCCGTTTTTGATCTATCGTGAGTCCAACGTCATCATTCGCGCCATGCGCGATTACCTGCGTCAGGACATCGGCGAAGTCCTGATCGACAGCAAGGACGTGCACGAGGAGGCCCTGAGCTTCATCCGCCAGGTGATGCCTTCCTACCAGCAGAAGATCAAGCTCTACACTGACGATGTACCGCTGTTCTCGCGTTTTCAGATCGAGTCCCAGATCGAGACGGCGTACCAGCGTGAGGTCAAGCTGCCCTCCGGCGGCTCGGTGGTCATCGACCACACCGAAGCTCTGGTTTCGATCGACATCAACTCGGCACGTGCCACCCGCGGCGCCGATATCGAAGAGACCGCGCTGCAGACCAATCTGGAAGCGGCCGACGAGATCGCCCGCCAGCTGCGTCTGCGCGACATCGGCGGGCTGGTGGTCATCGACTTCATCGACATGTCACCGGCGCGCAATCAGCGCGATGTCGAGAATCGGGTGCGCGATGCGCTCAAGCTCGATCGCGCTCGCGTCCAGATCGGTCGAATCTCCCGTTTCGGTCTGATGGAAATGTCGCGCCAGCGTCTGCGCCCTTCTCTCGGCGAAACCAGCGGTGTCGTCTGCCCGCGCTGTGACGGCCAGGGCACCATTCGCGACGTGCGCTCGATCGCTCTGTCGATCCTGCGCCTGATCGAAGAAGAGGCGATGAAGGAACGCAGCGCCCAGATTCGCGCCATTCTGCCGGTACCGGTGGCGACCTATCTGCTCAATGAAAAGCGCAACGTGCTCTCCGACGTCGAGCGTCGCCAGGGTGTCAAGGTGCTGCTGCTGCCGAACCCCGAAATGGATACGCCGCACTACGAGGTGCTGCGCTTCCGCGACGACCATGTCTCCGAAGATGGCGACGAAATCAAGTCGAGTTTCGAGATCTCCGTCGACAGCGAGTTGCTCAAGGAACCGGAGACGACGCTCGCCAAACCGATCCAGCGCACCCAGGCCGCCGTACAGACCGTTCAGCACACGGCCCCCGCGCCGGACTCGCTGCATCAGGAACCTGAAAAACCCGCGCCGGCGCCCGCGGCAGAACCCAGCTCCAGCACTGGTTCCGGTCAGACGCGTCAGCCCGGCCAGGCCAATTCGTCCAGCGCCAAGCCGGCGACACCCGCCGCAGCTCAGCAGTCCCATGCCAACGGCGGACTGATGCAGCTCTTCCGAGGGCTGTTCGGACGCCGGCGGGCCGATGAAGAAGTGCCGCAGCCGAGCACGACGCCCAGCCAACGTGGTCAAGACAGTGGCAACGGCAATTCGTCGGCAGGTGAATCCCGCAACGGCAATGGCGGGGGCAACGGTTCCGGCAACTCGCGTTCGTCACGCTCCTCGTCTCAGCGCAACAGTCAGCGTAGCGACGCCGGCGCCAAGCGTAACGATGGCAACGCGCGTTCCGCGGACAGCAATGCGCGTAATGACGGCGGCCCGCGTAACGGCAGCGACAGCAGTTCTCGCGGCGACAGCGGTTCTCGCGGCGATAACAATTCGCGAGGCGATAACGGCAACCGTCAGGGCAATAATCGTCGCCGTCGAGGCCAGGATGATCGTCAGAACGGCAGTGATTCGCGTGGCGACAATCGTCAGAGCCAGAACCGTCAGCCGCGTCAGGACAATCGTAACGGCAAGGCGGACAAGGCCGGGAATGACGCCAGTCAGGAACCGACCAAATCTGACAGCGGTAGCCAGCCCGGCAATAACAAGCCGTCACGTTCCGACGCTGCCGACACGCCGTCCGTAGCCAAAGAGACCGTCGCGGCCCAAAGCGCTTCGAACGAGAGTGCTTCGAAAGAGAACGTCGACAGCAAGCCGAAGCGCACGCGCAACAATCCACGCAACCGCTCACGCAAGCACGCCCTGAACCCGAAGGCAGCCGAAGAGCAGCAGCGGCTGCAGACGGCGACAGCCCAGGAAACGGACGCAGCGACACCGGCTATCGATGCTGATGCCGATAGCGTAATGACCGCCCCTCAGACTGGCGAAAGCACCAAGCCCTCCGAGACCGGATCGGTTGATACGCCAGCGACCGCAGCCAAGCCGTCTGAAACCAAGCCGTCCGAAGCCAAGCAGTCCGAAACCAAGCGGTCTGAAGCGAAGCCGACGGAAGCCGGGGCCTCCGAGACCAGCGGCTCTGAAGTCAAAGCCGCCGAGGCAAAAGCGAGCAAAGCGAAGGTGGACAAGGCCGAGACGGCGCCAAAGAAGGCGGCGCAGGACAAGCCGACTTCAACGCCTGCAACGGCGACCGACGATAGCGTCAAAAAGCCTGATGTACCGTCTACTCCGTCTCAGGACGATAGAAGCGACCGTCAGACCGACGTGGACAGCGCGGCGCCTGCTGCCGCGGACGTGGCTCAATCGACGCCGAAACCGGCCGAACCATCGGTCGAGGAAAGCCAGGTCGTCGAAGCGACCGCCGCGTCTGCCGAGCGTCCCGCCGAAGCGCCAGTCAGCGAGTCCTCGATCAACGAGACGCCGGTCAGCGATGAGGCGACGCCGAGCGCCACGCCCGCCGCCGCTTCGTCATCGGTGAAGGCGTCACCAGCTGAAGTCTCCAGCGACGAAACGTTGGCCGCTGACCAGGCATCGTCGCCCGCCGCCGGTATCGCCTTTTCGCCGACGACCGACAAGCCGTCTGCCACGCAGGATGCCAAGATCGAGCCGATGGCGGAGAGCGTAACGCCGGAAGCGACGCCTGCCCCGCAGACCGAGGTCGCACCGAAGACGGAGCACGCGACGGCCGAGCAGACTCGCCCAAGCGACGTCAGTGAGCATTCGCCGGAACTCGCCAGCGTCGAGTCCAGCGACAAGACATCGGCAGTGCCGACGTCGGAAGCGCAGAAGGTCGATTCGACGGCCGAGTCAACGACGGAGTCAACGAGCCAGGCCACGACCACCACTGCCGAAAGCGATGGTGAGCCGAGCCGGCCACGGCGTCGGGCTCACAACGACCCGCGTGAAAAGCGTCGTCGTGAAGGCGGTCAGAGCGACAGCTGATCGGCCGACGCGACGCCCCGCAAACGAAAAAGCCCAGACAGTTGTCTGGGCTTTTTCTTGTCTACTGATTTGGCTGCTGGCTCTTGGTTAACGGCTCTGGTTGCCGTTTCGGGTTACTAGCGCCGATTCGATCCACTGCCCTAGGCGGTTTGCCCTTGACGGTTCGATCCACCGTTAAGTTTGACCAACGGTTCGCCACTGTCGGCTGACTATTCGTGGTCTGGAATCGAATCAGCCGCTATCCATCCGACGCATCGCTCTTTGAAGTGTCGATGCCAGGTGCCTCGACACAACGAGGTTCGCGCTCGAGCACCACGCCGAAACGCGCCTGGACGGCAGCGACCAGCGTGTCAGCGAATGCCAGCAACCCTTCCAGCGTCCCGCCTCCGAAGTGAACCAGCACCAGAGCCTGACGATCATGTACGCCG
This sequence comes from Salinicola halophyticus, assembly GCF_003206695.1. Taxonomy (GTDB): domain Bacteria; phylum Pseudomonadota; class Gammaproteobacteria; order Pseudomonadales; family Halomonadaceae; genus Salinicola; species Salinicola halophyticus. Next base: position 529,529 of record NZ_PZJN01000003.1, read on the forward strand.
AAGGCCCCCTCACGGTGCCCTTTCAGCCCGCACTGATCGATCAGCCAGCCGGCGGCCAGTTTGACCTGCCCACCGGGCTGCGGATAGTGCGGCATGGACGGCGACTGCTGCATTAACCGCGCAGCGACCGCCGCGGTGACCAGCGGATTCTTGAAGAAGCTGCCCGCGTTGGGAGTCCAAATCGGATCGGGAAGTTTCTCCCGGCGGATGGCGCAGACCGCCTCGAACACCTCCCGCGCACTCGGCGAAGCCGACACGCGCTCCCGCAGGATTCCGTAATCGAGCTGCGGACGCGGGCGCGTCGACAGCGTCAGTCCCAGCCGCGTGATGACGACCTGATCGGCCAATTCCCGTTTGAATACGCTGTCGCGGTAACCCAGAGCGCAGGCGTCTCGATCCAGCCGCTGCACACGGGCATCACGCCGATCCACCAGCTCGACCCAGTCGATCACGTCGGCCAGTTCGACGCCGTACGCACCGATGTTCTGGATCGGAGCGGCACCGGCCAGACCGGGGATCAGCGCCAGATTCTCGATTCCCCACAGTTCACGCGCAACGCAGGCCTCGACCAGCGCATGCCAGCCGACGCCGGCTCCGACCTCCACGTGGACCGTGTCGCCGCGCCCCTGGCGAAACGTCACACCCTCGATATCCGCCCGCAACGTGAGTCCCCCGACCGTCGGCGGCAACAGCAGGTTGCTGCCGCCTCCCAGCACCGTGATCGGCCAGCCGCTTGCATTGGCCAGTTTCAACCCGTCGACGACATCCGATTCGGAGCGGGCGTGCCAGAAGCGCTCCGCCCGGCTGGGCAACGCCAGCGTATTGGCATGGGAGAGATCACGATCGATCTCGACCCCGCCAGCCACGTCCAGCCCTGTCGACATCAGGTCATGCCCAGACGTTGCCGCAACGAGACCAGCAGCCCTTCCACCCCGAGCTCCAGCTGATCCAGCACTTGCTGGAAGCCCGCCTCGCCGCCGAAATAGGGATCCGGCACATCCTGACCCGGCTGGCCGGCATAGTGAAGCAGGCGGGCCACCTGCGCACGACTGCCGGCCGGTTCCCGATCGAGTACCCGCTCGAGATTGTCGGCATCCATCACCAGAATCTCGTCGAAATAGGTGAAGTCCTCGAGGGCCAGCTGGCGCCCGCGCAGTCCGCCAAGATCGACACCTCGATCGGCGGCGGCCTGGATGGCGCGACTGTCCGGGGGAGCGCCGACGTGCCAGTCGCCCGTTCCACAGGAGTCGACCTCAACGCGATCCGCGAGCCCCGCCTCATCGAGACGCTTTCTCAGCATGCCTTCCGCCGTCGGTGAGCGGCAGATGTTGCCCATGCACACGAACAGAATTCGCCATTCGAATCGCGACTGATTCATGCCTCGCTCCGCTGTAGAAAATGTCGGCGTACGCGTTCCAGGTCCTCCAACGTGTCGACGCCGCCAGGCAGCGACGAGGAGACGGTCGCCACCTGAATGCGATGGCCGTGCTGAAGCGCCCGTAGCTGCTCGAGCTGTTCGAGCTGCTCGAGCGGGGCCGGCAGCCAGCTGACGTAGTCGGCCAGAAATCCGACGCGATAGGCGTAAAGGCCGATATGGCGTAGCCACGCATCGGTCTCGAGCAGGGTCGGCGGCTGCGTTTTCCAGGCATTGCGATCCCACGGGATCGGCGCCCGCGAGAAATAGAGCGCGCGCCCCGTCAGGTCGGTAACGACCTTGACCACGTTGGGATTGAACAGCGTATCGACATCATGGATCGGTTCAGCGAGCGTCGAAATGGAGGCCTGCGCATCGGAAGCCAGTCGCTCGGCCACGCGGTCGATCGCGCTGGCGGGCAGCAGTGGCTCGTCACCCTGGACATTGACCACGATGGTCTCCGCCGCCAGCTGCAACGCTTCGGCGACTTCAGCCAGCCGATCGGTGCCGGAGGGGTGATCGCTACGCGTCATCACCACTTCAGCCCCAAAAGCCTGAGCGGCGCGTTCGATCCGGACGTCGTCGGTGGCGATCACGATCCGGGACGCGCCACTTTCCTTGGCCCGCAGCCAGACATGCTGAACCATCGGCAAGCCATCGATCTCCATCAGCGGCTTGCCCGGAAGCCGGCTGGAGCCGTACCGAGCCGGAATCACGACGACGAAATCATTCATGGCGCCGGCGCTGCCTTGCCGAGTTTTTCCTCGGTGGGCATGACCCGAGCTTCGTTCTCCAGCATCACAGGGATACCGTCTCGAACCGGATAGGCCAGCCCGCTGACCGAGCTCTTGAGCTCCTTGCGCTCGCGATCGTAAGTCAGCTCGCTGTGACTGACCGGACAGATCAGCATCGCTATCAATTCCTTATCCATGGCCACTTCTCCTCGACAATTCCTGTTTATGCCATTGATGCGTCCGATGAACCGACGCGACAGTCTGGCGCCATGATCGCGCCATCACCGCTGTTATTCTAGAGCAGAACGAAACCCGCGCAGAACGAAGCCGGAGCGAGACGCCCTACTGCGAGCGCGGCCTCCACTGCTCGACCCGCGCACGCCACCAATCGACGAACGCGGCTTCCGGCGACGCCTCGACATCCAGCACCCAGCAGCGGTCATCCGCGAAACCGGCACACTTCACCGCATCCTTGGCCGTCATGACCACGATCGTCGGCGCAGCAGGCAGATCGGTGGCCGAAAAACTGTGATGGTCGCCGAAGGCATGCTCCGTATGAGGGATTCCCAAAGCATCGAGAGTGGTAAAAAAGCGTTGCGGGTGACCGATGCCGGCCACCGCCGCGACGGGGGTATCCAGCGCAAAAGGCGCCGAGTCGACGGGGTAGCGGGCACCACTGCTCAGGTGACGCCAGACCTTGGGCGAAATCGTCATCGTGAACCGCGGAACGCCTTTTGCATCGGCAGCCGACAGCGATTGGAACCCGCCGTTACCGATCAGCGCGTCGACCTCCGTCAGACGCTCAAGCGGCTCGCGCAGCGGCCCCCGCGGAAGACAGTGACGGTTTCCGAACCCTCGCTTCCCGTCGATCACCACCAGCTCCAGCGCCCTTCCCAGCGCGTAGTGCTGCAGGCCATCGTCGGCAATCAGGATATCGCAACGAGCATGCTCGAGAAGCCAGCGCGCCGCTTGTGGGCGATCGGGATCGACGGCCACGGGTGCCCCGGTCTGCTGAGCCAGCATCAGCGGTTCGTCACCGCTCTGAACGACCGGCGTCTCTGACGAGACCGACAGCGGATAGGCGCCGGCCCTGCCACCGTAGCCTCGCGACACGATGCCCGGCCGCCAGCCGTCCGCTTCGAGCCAGCGCACCAACCAGGCCACCAACGGTGATTTGCCCGTGCCGCCGACCGATAGATTGCCCACCACGACCACCGGTACCGACGGCTGCCATACCTCACGGCGGCCGGAGCGGTAGGCCTCGCGTCGTCGCGTTACCATACGGCGGTAAAGGGCCTCGAGCGGGCCGAGCAGACTCAGCCAGCGCGCCCCCCGATACCAGGCGCGCTCGATGGGCGTCACGCCTGCTCCTGGAACTGCAGCTGATAGAGCGAGGCATAAGCGCCGCCCTTGGCCAGCAGCTCGGCGTGCGTGCCGTTCTCGATCAGATTACCCTGCTCCATGACCACGATGCGATCGGCGCGCTCGATGGTCGACAGCCGGTGAGCGATGACGAACGTGGTACGACCGCGGCACACGACCTCCAGCGCGCGTTGAATGTAACGCTCGGATTCGGTATCCAGCGCCGAGGTCGCCTCGTCCAGAATCAGCACCGGTGCATCCTTGAAGATGGCGCGAGCAATTGCCAGGCGCTGGCGCTGGCCGCCGGAGAGCATGACACCGTTATCGCCGACAACAGTGTCGTAGCCGTTCGGCAGCTGCTCGATGAACTCATGGGCGTAGGCCGCTCGCGCCGCGGACTCGACCTGTTCCCGGCCGGCCTCGGGCACGCCGTAGGCGATGTTGTCGGCGATGGTGGTGTTGAACAGCGTGACTTGCTGAGAGACCAGCGCGATCTGCTGGCGCAACGGTGACAGCTGATACTCCTGAATATCGATATCATCGACCAGAATGCGGCCCGCGGTAGGCCGATAGAATCGCGGCAAAAGCCCCATCAGCGTCGACTTCCCGCTTCCCGAACGCCCCACGATGGCCACCATCTGCCCGGCCGGGACCTCGAGATCGATACCCTTGAGCACCTCGGGCTGGTCGTCGCCGTAGGCAAACCGCACATCTTCAAAGCGCACGCCCCCTGCCAGCCGCTGAGGCAGGCGCGTCCCTTCGTCGCGCTCCGTCGGCTGGCTCAGCAGACCGAACAGCTCCTGGGATGCCGACAGCCCTTTCTGGATGATGCTGTTGACGTCGGTTAGCGACCGGATTGGCTTGGCCATCAGCGATGCTGCGGTGATGAATGCCACGAATTCGCCTGGCGTCATCGCGTTCATCAGCTCCGGCGCCATCGCCAGCCACACGAGCCCGGCGAGTGCCAGTGCCACCAGCAGCTGGATGATCGGCGTACTGGTCGCCTTGGTCATCGCCTCCTTGATGCTCTGCTCGCGGTTGTAGTTGCTCGCCGCCTCGAAGCGTTTCTTCTCGTACTCTTCCGCACCGTGAGTGCGCACCACTCGGTAGCCGCTCAGGGCCTCGGACGCGACATGCGTCACCTCGCCCATCGAGTTCTGAATGCGTCCGGAAATCTTGCGGAAGCGCTTGCTGGTGTAGCGCACTACCAGTCCGATCAGCGGCGTGACGCCCATGAAGATTAGTGTCAGCAGCCAGTTGGTCCAGAACAGATAGCCAATCAGGCCGATCACGAACAGGCCTTCTCGCAGGATGGTGGTCACCGCATTGGTGGCCGCTCCGGTGACCTGCTCGACGTGATAGGTCACTCGCGAAATCAGGTGTCCGCTGGAGTGCATGTCGAAGAATCGTCCCGGCATATGCAACATGTGATTGAAGACGTTGCAGCGCAGCCGGTGCACGACGTTTCGAGACACGTTGCTCATGAAGTAAGTGCCAAGAAAGGTACCCACACCGCGGGCAGCGAACATCACGATCACGAACAGCGGCAAAAAAAGGCGAAACGAGGCGTCGGGATTCTGTATGCCGTCGATCAGCCGCTTCATCATCTCTGCCAATGCGGTGCTAGAGGCCGCATAGATCGCGTAGCCGACCACCGCCAGGGCGAATGAGCGCCACTCGACGCGGACGTATTCGAGAAGACGTCGATAGAGTTCCCAACTGGAAGCTTGTGACACGTTGACTCCGTTCGACTGGGAAAGACCGAGACCCGACGCGGGCGTAGCGACAGCCAGACAGCGCAAGGCCGGACGGACGCTCGCGGCCATGCGGTTCCGCCACGCGGCTCGGGCGCATTCAGGGGCTGGATTCTACCCCAACATGCTCGCGGTCGACAGCCGACCGCCGCGACCATCCCGGATGCCGCTGGGCATGAACCACGACGCCGGAGGACGACAGCGTGATCCGCACGGCGCCGTCGTAGGCGGTATTCCAGACTCGACTGCCGGCATCGATGAAGCGCTGCACGACCGCTGGCGCCGGATGGCCGAACGGATTACCGCGCCCGCTGCTGAAGATCACGTCGTCAGGATGGGCGGCGGCGATCAACGCCCGGGATGAACTCGTTGCGCTGCCGTGATGGCCTGCCACCAGCACGTCGACGGGTCGCGCGCCCAGCGGCCCCTGCGTCAACGCCCCCGCGAACGCGCGTTCGCGATCCGCGCTGGCATCGCCGGTAATCAGTACCCGCCGCTCGCCCGAGGTCACCAGCAACACGCAGGATCGATCGTTGCGATTCGCCGCGACGTCACCCGCTGGTGGCGACAGAAACCGCCAGGTGACGCTGCCATCATGCCACTCGTCGCCCGCCTCGCACGGACGCGACGGTAGCGCCAGCTCGTTTCCCCGAGGCGCCCACCAGTGCTCGACGCGATGGTCCTGGCGTAGCGCGGCGATACCGCCCGCGTGATCGGTATCGCTGTGGGTGACGATCACGTCGTCGAATCGTTGCCCCGGCGACCAAAGCAGCGCTGCCGGCATGAAGCCCGACGCAAAACGAGGACCGGTATCCATCAGTACTCGGCGATCCCGGGTCTCGAGCTGGACCAGCTGGCCCTGACCGACGTCGTAGACGGTGACGATCAACTGACCCTCATCCAGTTCAGGGCGGTGAAGCAGCGATACGAGCAGCGCCAGCAGCAGGCAACCCCATAGCCGCGTCGTACGCTCCACGCCCGGCAGTAGCCAGATCATGCCCCACAGCAGCAGGGCGAGAGAGACCGGCCATCGCCACCAGGAGTCGGGCGTCCATAGCGGCAGGAGATCGGACGCGCCGGCCAGCAGGAACGCCAGGGTGTTGGCAAGGTGATCGAAAGGCCACCAGGCCCAGCTGGCCAGGGTCGGCCAGGGCGCGAACAGCCATCCCAGAAAGCCGAGCGGTACCATGACGCTACCGACCAGCGGAACGGCAAACAGGTTGATCACCGGCGCCAACGGCGACAGGCGTCCGAAAGCAAGCAGGACCGCAGCAGCCATGATCGGTGCCAGCAGCCACTGACTGCGAAGCAGCGCGATGCAGCCACCTCGCCACCCGATAGGCCTTGGGCGCCCCGACCAGGCCAGGATCAGCACCGCCACCGCGGCGAACGAGAGCCACAGTCCAGGTCGCCACGGCGCCAGAGGGTCACAGATCACCACCAGTGCCAAGGCCAGCCACCAGGCTTGCCACCACCCCGGCGCATGACGCCCGCTCGCCGCCCACAATCCCACCGCGACCATGATCGAGGCGCGTACGGCGGGCGGCTCGAAGCCGGCAAGCCCCGCATAGGCAAAAGCGGCCGCGCCGGCGCCCAGCCAGGGCCAGATCGTCATCCGCCAGGCCAGGGGTTGGAGCCAGCGCGATAGCCGCCTCAGAAGCCACAGAAACAGCGCGGCAATCAGTCCGATATGCAGGCCGGAGATGACCATCAGATGCGTCGTCCCGGTGGCATTCAGCAGTTGCCAGTCATCATCGTCAAGACGGTCACCGGCGCCCAGGGTCAAGGCGCTCAGCCAGCGTTTGCCAAGCGGCGAGATGTCCACCGCGTCCAGCCGCGCGAGCGCCGACTGACGAAGGGAAAATGGCGCCTCGGAGAGTCGTCGCGGCGCACCGTCGCGAACATAGCCGAGGGCCTGGATGCCCTCGCGCCAGAGCCAGGCCCCATAATCGAACGTCTCGGGATTGGCGAATCCTATCGGCTGGCGTAGCCGCGCGGTGAGCTCCCAACGCTCTCCCCGCTCGAGTTCGGGGGCGCCGTACCACGAGAGCCTGACCCTGCGACTATCGGGACAGCTGTCACCGGCCCTTCGGGGGCGACAGTCATCGATCTGGAATCGAAAGCGGGCCCGCCGCGCATCGACGTCCAGCGTCTGAATTCGACCGGACAGCGTGAATTCGTGCCCGGCAAGTGCCGATGGCAACACTCCCTCACGCTGCTGGCCAACGCCATGAGCACAGGCCAGCAGTGCCAGCATCACGGCGCCCGCCCATAGCGAACGTCGCCATGCCGAGATTGCCAACAGCAGGACGGCGCCGCCGTACACGCTCCACCCTAAAGTGCTGGCATCACCGCCAGGATAGCCGACGGGAGAACCGAGACGTGAGCCCAGGAAAGACCCGCCTATCGCCGCCATGGCCAGCGGCATCCCCCAGCCCAGGCGTCCCGGTAGCGCTTCGATCAAGCGCCGAACATTAGCGGCCGCCAACGAGCGAAGTCTCGGGATGGCGATCTAACGACGGACTTAACATGGCGGGGCCTTGGAGTTGTATGGATAATGGGCCTTCTTCGTTCAGCGAGCGGCCTCATGTCTCGTCGATGGTTACAACGCTACATTCCCAGCCAGGAGAGGCTGCAGCGCACTCGCTCTCTGCGTTTCATGCAACCCATGCTGGACGATCCGGCGATGTGGATACTCTCGCGTCGCAGCGTTGCCAACGCCTGCATGGTCGGTCTGTTCGCGGCCATGCTGCCGATCCCCTGTCAGATGCTGCTGGCCGCTTTCGGTGCCTACTGCTTTCGCGGCAATCTTCCGCTGTCCGTCAGTCTGGTCTGGTTGACCAACCCGCTGACGATGCCGGTGGTGTTCTACTTCAACTACCGGGTCGGGGCCTGGATCCTGAATTACCCGGCGCGCCAGGTACCGGACCACATCACCACGATGTGGATTGCCGAACAGATGGCCAACATCATTCTGCCGCTGGCCGTCGGCTCGGTCGTCGTCGGCCTGGTGCTGGCCATCGCCAGCAACGTGCTGGTACGGCTGATCTGGCGCTTACAGATCTCCCGCAGCTGGCGTCGCCGGGCGAAACGACGCCAGCGCCGCCAGAAACCGTGATTTCATCGAGTTCGACCTTCCCCCGAGCCACGGCTCCTCTGCCTTCTGCCTGTCGAGCGCCATTTCGACGCATGGCGGGAACGCAAAAAAATGCCGCCCTGGACTGTTGATCGTCCAGGGCGGCGTCAGCTTTAGCGGCTGCAGAAATTATCGGCGTTAGGTCACACCGCGTCGACAGCGGTCAACTGACCCTTGTCGAGACGCATCATGCGATCCTGATGGGCCGCTAACGACATGTCATGGGTGACTACCACGAAGGCGCAGTCGGTGGTCGCTGCCAGTTCGTCCATCATCGCCAGAATGTTGCCTGCGGTGGTCTGGTCGAGGTTGCCCGTCGGCTCATCCATCAGCACCAGGCTCGGATCGGTGACCAGCGCTCTGGCGATGGCGACGCGCTGGCGCTCGCCGCCAGACAGTTCACCCGGCTTGTGCGCGCCCCGCGGTGCCATGCCGACGCGATCCAGCAGCTGCTGGGCCTTGTCGACGGCGACCTTGCGGCTCTGGCCGCGAATGATCAGCGGCAGAGCGACGTTTTCCGCCGCGGTGAACTCCGCCAGCAGATGGTGGAACTGGTAGACGAAACCGATATAGCGGTTGCGGAAACTGCCCAGCGCCGCCTCACCCAGCCCGGCCAACGACTGCCCGCCGATGATGACCTCGCCGCCGCTGGGACGGTCGAGGCCGCCCAGCAGATTGAGCAGCGTGGTCTTGCCGGAACCCGAGCTGCCGACGACGGCCACCCGCTCTCCCGCCCGCACCTGCATATCCAGATGGTCCAGCACCGTGAGATCCTGCGGCCCTTCGCTGTAGGTTCGCGTGAGCTGACGGCAGTCGAGCATGACGTTGTCTCCGCTGGCGGACGATGACCGGAATTTGAGTTCACTCATAACGCAGCACCTCGGCCGGCTGAATACGCGCCGCTCGCCAGGCCGGATAGAGCGTCGACAGGAAGGTCAGCCCGAACGCACTGGAGATGATGACACCCAGATCGCTCATCTCGAGCCGCGACGGCAGATAGCTGATGAAATAGACGTTGGGATCGAGAAACTGAATCCCGGTGACCGCCTGCACCCAGGCAATGATATCGGATACCGTCAGCGCCAGAATCACCCCGGCAACGACGCCGATCACGATTCCGATGATGCCGATCGCCAGCCCCTGAACCACGAAGATGCCCATGATCGATTTCGGCTTGGCGCCGATCGTGCGCAGGATGGCGATATCCGCATGCTTGTCGGTGACCACCATCACCAGCGTCGAGACGATATTGAACGCCGCCACCGCCACGATCACCATCAGCAACAGGCCGATCATGTGCTTTTCCATCTGGATCGCCTGAAACAGATTGCCGTGGGTATAGGTCCAGTCCATTCCCCGGTAGCCCGACCCCAGATTCGAGACGATATCCCGGGTCACCGGCCCCGCCTTGAACAGATCGTCGAGCTCCAGACGCAGTCCGTCGACCTTGTCGCCGAGACGGGCGAGCGTCTGCATGTCCTCGATGTTGGCATAGGCCAGGTTGGCATCCAGATCGGCCCCGACCTTGAAGATGCCACTGACGGTGAAGCGCTTCAGCCGTGGGAAGACGCCGCCCGGCGTGATGGAGGCTTCCGGCACCAGCAGCGTCACGCGATCACCGACGCCGACGCCGAGATTGCGCGCCAGCAGCGAGCCCAGCACCACGTGCCAGCTTCCCGGAGAGAGGTCGTCGAGCGAACCGGCCTGCATGTGCTGGTCGATGATCGAGACGTGGCGCTCGTAGTCCGGCTGTACCCCGGTGACCATCGCCCCCTGGGTGCGCCCGCTCGCCGAGAACATGCCCTGCTGCTGCACGTAGGGTGCCGAGGCGATCACGTCCTTGTGCTGATCGACCTTCTCGGCCAGCGCTTTCCAGTCCTGCATGCCGCCCTGCTGTTCGATACGGGTATGCGGCACCATCCCCAGCACGCGAGTCCGCAGCTCGTGGTCGAAGCCGTTCATGACCGATAGCACCAGTATCAGTACGGCCACGCCCAGGGCCAGACCCAGCATCGAGGTCAGTGAAATGAAGGATATGAAGTGATTACGTCGTTTGGCCCGGACGTATCGCAGGCCCACCAGAAAGGGTAAACGGTCGAGCATCAGGTTTGGTTCCTTGTCAGCAGCGGCTCATGTTACGGGTTTTTGGCGATTCCCGAAAACGCTAGTTTGCCGGGTCACTCGCTGCTTGCCAGCCGGCAGAGCCACGCTACACTGGCGACCAACGGAAATCGGCGACGGGCGGGCCTCGAAACCGCTGTCGGACGGCACCGAACGCTGGCTTGCATTGCCGTAACCAGGCCCTACAATGCCGCGTCCTCGCCATCGGCCCTGGCGCACACCGGCCCTAATGCGCAATGGAGACACCATGACCCTGCGTCTGTTCCCCGAATGGCACTCGCAAGATGCCATTCAACTGACCTGGCCGACCCCGACCAGTGACTGGGCGCCGCTGCTCGAGCAGATCGAGGCGACGCTTGAAGCGATGGTCGTGGCGATCACCCGCTATCAGCCGGTGCTGATCGGCGTGCACGATGAAGCGCAGCGCGAACGTTTGAGCGCGCGTTTCCAGGCGCTCGGTGCTGAGGCCGAGCGACGCCATCTGATGGTGGTGGCCAGCGATGATACCTGGGCACGAGATCATGGCCCGATCGCCATCGAGCGCAACGGCTCGATCGAACTGCTCGACTACGTCTTCACCGGCTGGGGCGGCAAGTTCGCCGCCGCGCGCGACGATGCCCTGACCCGGGCACTGGCTGCGCAGCAGGTCTTCGCCGCGCCGGTAGTCTCTCAGGACTTGATACTCGAAGGGGGCGCCATCGACACCGATGGCGAAGGTACGCTGCTCACCACCAGCGCCTGCCTGCTCAATCCCAATCGCAACCCGAGCCTGGACCGCGAGGCCATCGAAGACCACCTCGCACAACGACTGGGTATATCCCGTGTGCTGTGGCTCGAGCACGGCCATCTGGAGGGCGACGATACCGATAGCCACATCGACACGCTGGCGCGGTTTTGCGATCCGGCGACGATCGCCTACGTTCGTTGCGACGACCCTCAGGACCCGCATTACGAGGCGCTCTGCGCGATGGAAGCCGAACTCAAGGCTTTCCGGCGGGAGGATGGTTCGCCCTATCGCCTGCTGCCACTACCCTGGCCCCGGGCGTGTTTCGATCCGGACGACGGACGTCGGCTGCCGGCGACCTATGCCAACTTTCTCATCATCAACGGCGCCGTGCTCGTGCCCACCTACGCTGACGCGGCCGATTTCCGGGCGCTGCAGGTAATCGCCAGTGCCTTCCCGGATCGCGAGGTGATACCGATCGACTGCCGCGCCGTCATTCGTCAGCATGGCAGCCTCCATTGCCTGACCATGCAGCTGCCGCGCGGTGCGCTGAACCCCGCGCCGTTCCAGGATTAAGGAGAGACGATGTCCAAGACACTCAAGGTCGGTCTGGTACAACAGCAGGCCTGGCCGGAAAAACAGCGTAGCCTCGAAGCCAGCGAAGCCGGTATCCGCGAGCTCGCCGCCCAGGGCGCCGAGCTGGTTCTGCTGCAGGAACTGCACGCGACCCACTACTTCTGTCAGTGCGAAGACACCGATCTTTTCGATCTCGCCGAGCCGCTGGACGGGCCCACCGGACAGAAGCTGGCCGGACTCGCCCGCGAGCTCGATATCGTCATCGTCGGCTCGATCTTCGAGCGTCGCGCTGCCGGTCTCTATCACAACACCGCCATCGTGCTGGATCGTGCCAAGGGTCGGGTCGGCCATTACCGCAAGATGCACATCCCCGATGATCCGGGCTTCTACGAAAAGTTCTACTTCACGCCCGGCGACGAGGATGCCGAGCAGGGGTTCGAACCGATCGATACCTCCGTCGGCCGCCTCGGCGTACTGGTGTGCTGGGATCAGTGGTACCCGGAAGCCGCACGTCTGATGGCGTTGGCGGGTGCCGAGCTGTTGCTGTACCCCACCGCGATCGGCTGGACGCCATCCGACGAGCCGGCGGAAAAACAGCGCCAGAAAGATGCCTGGACACTGATCCAGCGCTCCCACGGTGTCGCCAACGGCCTGCCGGTCATCGTTGCCAATCGTGTTGGCCACGAACCCGACCTTTCCGGCGTCGGCGAAGGCATCGACTTCTGGGGCGGCAGCTTCGTCTGCGGCCCTCAGGGCGAGCTGCTGGCTCATGCCGGCGAGGCGAGTGAAAACCGGCTCGTCGAGGTCGATCTGGCACGTAGCGAAGACGTCCGCCGCACCTGGCCCTACCTGCGAGATCGCCGCATCGATGCCTACGGCGACCTGACCCGCCGCTACCGCGACCGCTAGGCCTGCGATACCGACTTCTAGGTCGAGTCGCACTTGCGGCAACGCCGACGTCGTCCCTGCCTCTGCCGGGATGGCGTCGGGGCGCCTTGCATCCCCTTGCCCAACGATTCCCCGAGCATCGGGCAGAAATAGCTAGCCAGGACCGACTGGACAAAATAGCCAAGATAACGGTATAAAATGGCGTTCACTTTCGGGGGCTCATCATGGAACTGCAGTATCGCTTGCTGGCCGAGCTGGAATCCGACTTCGATCGGTTGATCGATGCCGTCGAGCATCTGGCAACGACGTACGCCGAGCGGCCGACGCCTGCCTGGGCATTGGGCGAGTCGAGCGTCGACGCACCCTGGTTGCGTCGCGCATTGACCGACTTCTGGTACCAGGATGGGCAGGACGGGCGCGAGACACGCAACTACATCGGCGTGATCGCCGCCGGCCCGGCGCTCATGGAAGCCGTTGCCGCGGTGAATCTCGGTAAAGCTCGCTTTGGCGCGACACTCAAGCACATACGCCAGTCCGCGCCCCGACTGATTCCCGAAATCAAGGCCGTGCTGCCCTTCCGGCATCCGGTCCTGCACGATCATCTGCGCGGCCAGGGGCTGGCTCGCCTGCATCTCAAACAGTGCTGGCGCCAGCTTCCGGTCGCCGACGCCCCGCTCTCCCGCGTCCGGCTGGCGTGGTACACCAGCGGGCGCTCGATCAAACGCTTGAGCGTTGCCGAAGCAGAGGCCAAGCTCAAACAGATGGACACATCGGCCGCGCACATCCAGATTCAGCTGCGCAAACTCGGCGATATCCCGGATAGCGAGCCTCTGGCCCAGATCCAGCAGCAGGCGCCGGTGATGCGAGCCAATCTGTTTTTCCGTGAGGCGCTGGAAGATGGTCGCATGCGGCGGGCCATGAACCTGCCGCTGCCGCTGTTCATTCCGGATCCGGCGTTGAAGCTGCCCCACCTCAATGATCCGCCGGTCAAACCGCCGACCACCCGGACCCGCGCCAAACGCTCCGATCAACGCCTCGAGGATGATGTCTTTCTGAAGAGCCTGCGGGTCTACCGCTACCGTGATCCAGCGCAGCAGATCGCCATCGACCATCAACGAAAAGACGAGGCTATCGATCGGGGATGATTGCAGCCGTCGCGAACGATAGGCCGCATAGATATGACATACAGGGTGCCGACGATATGATCAGCCTTGGAATCCGACCCTGAAATCTAGCCCCTGAATCCAACGCTTGGGTGAAGGCGTCCGATTCAGGAGCGGCGGGAGATTAACTCAGAGTGTTCGACTGGGAACGCTCGACTCAGACCGCTCGATTCAGAACAGGCGATTCAGGCCGTTCTGGGCGGCGATTCGGTACGCCTCGGCCATGGTGGGGTAATTGAACGTCGTATTGATGAAGTAGCGCAGCGTGTTGGCCTTGCCCTTCTGCTGCATGATCGCCTGACCGATATGCACGATCTCCGAAGCCTGATCGCCGAAACAGTGGATACCCAGGATTTCCAGTGTCTCGCGATGGAACAAAATCTTGAGCATCCCGGCGGTATCGCCGGTGATCTGCGCACGCGCGGTATCCTTGAAGAACGCCTGGGCCACTTCGTAAGGCACCTTGGCCTCGGTCAGTTCGCGCTCGGTCTTGCCCACGGAGCTGATCTCGGGAATCGTGTAGATCCCGGTGGGAATATCGTCGACGAACCGGAAGTCCTCGCCCAGGAACTCGTCGCTGGCGCTGCGACCCTGATCGTAGGCTGCACTGGCCAGACTCGGCCAGCCGATCACGTCCCCAACCGCGTAGATATGCGGGATCGCCGTGCGATAGTGATCGTCGACCTGGAGCTGGCCGCGACCGTTGGCCTCCAGCCCGATGTTCTCCAGTCCCAGTTCGTCGGTGTTGCCGGTACGCCCGTTGGCCCACAGAAAAGCATCGGCACGCAGGCGTTTGCCCGACTTGAGGTTGACCACCACCCCTGCCTCGTCGCCTTCGACGCTCTGGTACTCCTCGTTGTGGCGAATCAGCACGCCGTAATTGCGCAGCTCATAGGAGAGCGCATCGCTGATCTCGTCGTCGAGAAAGGAGAGCAGACGGTCGCGGTTATCGATCAAATCGACCTTGACGCCGAGACCGGAAAAGATCGAGGCATATTCCGAGCCGATCACGCCGGCACCATAGATGATCAGTGTTCGCGGCGTGTGTGACAGCCCCAGAATGGTGTCCGAGCAGTAGATTCGCGGATGGCGAAAATTGACGTCGGCCGGACGGTACGGCCGCGAACCGGTGGCAATCACGAACTGCGGCGCGCTGAGCTCTTCCGATCCCTCATGGTTGTCCCGGATCACCACGGTATGCTCGTCGCGGAAATGCGCGACGCCGAAGAATAGATCGATCCGATTACGGGCGTAGAACTTGGTACGCAGCTCGACCTGCTGGTCGATCGTCACGCGCGAACGCTCCAGCACCTTGGGAAACGAGAACCAGCGCGGCTCGCCGATATCGCGGAACATGCGGTTGGTGTTGAACTGCATGATCTGCTTGACCTGATGTCTCAGGGCCTTGGAAGGAATAGTGCCCCAGTGGGTGCAGTTGCCGCCGACCGAAGACTGCTTTTCGATGATCGCGACGCGCTTGCCGTGCTTCGCCGCATTGATCGCGGCGCTTTCGCCCGCGGGGCCCGAGCCAATGACCACGAGGTCATAGTTGTGAACTGCCATTTGCTTCGCCTACTCCTTACCCGATGGCTGGTACGATCTTATGAGCTCGTGACGTCAACAAGCGCCCCCGGTCTTTCCGGCGCTCAACGCTTGACGGCGTTGTAGCCCAGGTCCGCGCCGCGGTTTTCATCGCTGCGGCGACGAGCGCCGACGACATTCTTGCGGCTCTCTTCCTCGCAGACTTCGTCGTTACCGCCGCAGATCTCGCAGCCACTCTTGAGTCCGAGCGTATTGAGACCGCCACAGGATCCGGCGATGGGCTTGTTCCCGAGGATGACGCCAATCGCCATGCCGGCTACCAGCAGCAGCATGATGGCAAAGGCCAGAATCCAGATCGTCATGACTGATTCTCCTTATCCGAATCTTTGAAATAACCTTGAAACGCCGTGGAGACCCGCGTTTCGAAGCCTTCCGCCGTCTTGACGACGAGATAGACCGCCAGGTTCTCGCGCTCCGCCAGGGCGTAGCCCGCATCGGGACCCAACACGTCGATTGCCGTGGCCAGCGCATCGGCCGTCATGCAATCCGAAGTGATGACCGTCACCGAAACCAGATGGTGCGTGATCGGCCGCCCGGTTCGCGGATCGATGGTGTGCGAGTAGCGCTTGCCATCGCTTTCGAAATAGTTGCGATAGTCGCCCGAGGTCGCCACCGCCGAGTCGTCAAGTTCAATGATACGCTGCACGCTACGTTCATTCGAGACCGGTTTTTCCACCGCGATTCGCCACTTCTCATTACCTGGCTTATCGCCGCGCGTTCGAATCTCGCCGCCGACTTCGACCAGGTAACGATCCACGTCGAGATCGTCCAGCGCCCGGGCGGCCGCATCGACGCCGTAACCCTTGGCGATGCCGGATAGATCGACGTAGACCGGCTTGGTCTTGGTCAGCCGATTGCCATCGAGTTCGAGCGCCTTGTAGTCGACTTCCTTCAACGCCTTGGCGATATCATCGTCGGCGGGCACTCGATCAGGGTGCCGGTCCGGCCCGAAACCCCACAGATTGACCGCAGCGCCGACCGTGACATCGAAGGCGCCATTGGACATGTCGCCCACGCGAATCGCCTCTCGGACGACTTCTGCCGTCTGCGGAGACAGCTCGAAAGGCTTCCCCACCGGCGACTGATTGAAGCGGGACAGTTCGGAATCGGGTTTGTAGGTCGACATCAGGTGGTCGACATGGTGCAGCGCATCCTTGACCGACTGCTCGATCCGGGCCAGCTGCTCATCGTCGTAATCACCATAGAAGGTGATATGGAAGCCGGTGCCGAAGATCGGGCCTTCCAGCCGATAGGACTGAGGTTCGCGCTCGCACCCGGTCAGCAGTACGAATAGCAACAGGGCCAATCCCAGAAGGATCGGCCCTGTTACTCGGCGCTCGAGCCGTGGGATCATCCGCCGAAATCATCCAGCATGATGTTTTCGGGTTCGACGCCCAGATCGGTCAGCATCTTGATCACCGAGGCGTTCATCATCGGCGGCCCGCACATGTAGTACTCGCAGTCTTCGGGAGCCGGGTGATCCTTGAGATAGTTCTCGTAGAGCACGTTGTGGATGAACCCGGTAGCACCTTCCCAGTTGTCTTCCGGCTGCGGGTCCGACAGTGCCAGGTGCCATTCGAAGTTCTCGAATTCCTCGGCGAGCTGATCGTACTCTTCGTTGTAGAACGTCTCCCGCCAGGAGCGCGCGCCGTACCAGAACGACATCTTGCGCGAAGACTCAAGCCGCTTGAGCTGGTCGAAGATGTGGCTGCGCATCGGCGCCATGCCCGCACCGCCACCGATGAAGATCATCTCTGCCTCGGTATCCTTGGCGAAGAACTCTCCGAACGGCCCCATCACAGTGACCTTGTCACCCGGCTTCAGACCGAACACGTAGGTCGACATCAGCCCCGGCGGATGGCTCGACTTCGGCGGTGGCGTCGCGATACGAATATTGAACTTGAGAAGCCCTTTCTCCTCGGGATAGTTCGCCATCGAATAGGCGCGGATCACCTCTTCGTCGCTCTTGTGGGAGACATTGAACAGGCCGAACTTCTCCCAGTCGCCGCGATACTCCTCCTCGATATCGAAGTCGGAGAACTTGACGTCGTAGGGCGGCGCCACCAGCTGGACGTAGCCACCGGCACGGAACGCCACTTCTTCACCTTCCGGCAACTTGAGGTTCAGCTCCTTGATGAACGTGGCGACATTGGGATTCTCGGTAACCTCGCACTCCCACTTCTTGACGCCGAAGACCTCGTCGGGAACGCGGATCTTCATGTCCTGCTTGACCGGCACCTGGCAGGAGAGACGCCATCCTTCCTTTCTCTCGCGCAGCGTGAAGTGCGACTCTTCGGTCGGCAGAATCGAGCCGCCGCCGTCACTCACCTGACACTTGCACTGGGCGCAGGAACCGCCGCCGCCGCATGCCGACGAGAGGAAGATGCCGTTGGCTGCCAGGGTCTGGAGCAGCTTGCCTCCGGCCTGAGTCGTTACCGTATTGTCGGGATCGCCGTTGATCTCGATCGCCACGTCACCGCTACTGACCAGCCGGCTGCGCGCGGCCAGAATGACCGCTACCAACCCCAGCACGATCACGGTGAACATGACGACGCCGAGCACGATGATGGATGTATCGACCATGTCGGATTCCTATTTCCTTGTTGCGTTGACGTCGTTGCCCCGAGCCAAGCGCTGCCTTGACTTCAGAGCTGAATGCCGGAGAAGGACATGAAGCCCAACGACATCAGACCCGCCGTGATGAAGGTGATGCCGAGGCCCTGCAGGCTACCCGGCACATCGCTGTACTTGAGCTTCTCACGGATGCCCGCCAACGCCATGATCGCCAGCGCCCAGCCGGCACCGGCGCCCGCACCGTAGACCACCGACTCGCCGAAGGTGTAGTCGCGCTGCACCATGAACAGCGATGCGCCCATGATCGCGCAGTTGACGGTAATCAACGGCAGGAATACACCCAGCGCGTTGTAGAGCGAGGGCACGAACTTATCGAGGAACATCTCCAGAATCTGGACGATCGCCGCGATGACACCGATATAGCTCAACAGCCCCAGAAAGCTGAGATCGATATTCTCGGCACCCTCGAGACCGGTCCAGGTGAGAGCGCCCGCTTTCAGCAGATAGGTCAGAATCAGGTTGTTGACCGGCACGGTGATCGTCAGCACCACCACGACCGCGATACCCAGGCCAATAGCCGAAGATATCTTCTTGGAAACGGCCAGAAAGGTACACATGCCGAGGAAGAACGCCAGCGCCATGTTCTCGACGAAAACCGCCTTCACGAACAGGCTGAGATAGTGCTCAAACATTAGCGGTCTCCTTGATCTTGGCCTTGCTGTTGGCAACGATTCGGTACTCGGTCTTCTCGACCTGCTCCGGGTTGAGCGAACGCAAAATCCAGATCAGCAGGCCGATGACGAAGAACGCGGACGGCGGCAGCAGCATCAGTCCGTTGGGCACGTACCAGCCGCCATTCTGGACGGTCGGCAGAATCGTCAGACCGAACACGCTACCGGAACCCAGCAGTTCGCGGATGAAGCCGACGATCAGCAGAATCACCGCATAACCGAGGCCGTTGCCGACACCGTCCAGGAAGCTCATCACCGGGCCGTTCTGCATGGCGTAGGCTTCGGCGCGCCCCATGACGATACAGTTGGTGATGATCAACCCGACGAACACCGACAGCTGCTTGGACATGTCATAGGCATAGGCCCGCAGGACCTGATCGACCACGATGACCAGCGAGGCGATGATGGTCATCTGCACGATGATCCGGATCGACGAGGGAATGTGATTGCGGATCAGCGAGACGAACATGCTGGAAAAGGCCGTGACGGCAATCACCGCCAGCCCCATGACCAGCGACACGCTCATCGAGTTGGTCACCGCCAGGGCCGAACAGATCCCCAGCACCTGCAGGGCAATGGGGTTGTTCTTGAAGACCGGTGACAGGACGATGTCTTTTACGGAGTCCGTAGCCATCTTCACGCTCCTCCTTGGGAATCGCCGTGGAATCGGGCGAGATAGGGGGCATAGCCGCCTTCGCTCAGCCAGAACCGCAACATGTTGGTGACACCTCGACTGGTGAGCGAGGCTCCGGACAGCGCATCGACTTCATATTCGCCGCTGGCACCGCCTTTCACGAGTTGGATCTGAGGATCCTGGAAATCGCCGTCCTCGTAGATCTTCTTGCCTTCCCACTTGGCCTTCCAGCGCGGATTGTCGACCTCGCCGCCGAGTCCCGGCGTCTCCGACTGGTCGTAGTAGGATAGACCCACGATGGTATTGCCATCACCCCGCACGGACAAGAAGCCTTCCATCAGCCCCCACAGCCCCTGGCCGCGAATTGGCATGACGATCTGCTCCGGGTCATCGGGGTTGCCGACCAGATAAACCGTGGAGAAATTCTCCTGACGGCCGATACCGGCGATATCGTCGTCGCCCGACAGCGTGCGCGAGGTGGCCGGATCCCTGGCGGCATCGAACTGATCGTAGCTGCCCGGATCCAGATCCTCGGAATATTCGCCGGTCTCGAGATTGACCACGCGCGGCGTGATCAGCTCGGCGTACTTCTCTTCGACGTCGTCACCCGGCTTGTAAAGCTGGGTCACCTGTAGAATGTTGCTCTTGCGATCGAGCTCCTGATTCTGCACCTGCTTCGGCTTGAGAACCACGGCAGCAGAAGAGACGACCACCGAGCAGATCACACAGAGTGAGAACGCGACGATCAGCGTCTTCTTGATCGAGTTGTTGCTCGCCATCAGACAGCCTCCTTCTCGGCGGGCGCCAGCGCGGCCAGGCGTTTGCGACGACGCTTGACGTTGGCCTGCACGAAGATGTGATCAATCAGCGGCGCGAACAGATTGGCAAATAGGATGGCCAGCATGATGCCCTCGGGGAAGGCCGGATTGACGACGCGAATCAGTATCGTCATCACGCCGATCAGCGCACCGAAGATCAGCTTGCCACGATTGGTCATCGACGCCGACACCGGATCGGTCGCCATGAACACCATGCCGAAGGCGAATCCGCCCAGCACCAGATGCCAGTACCACGGCATCGCGAACATCGGATTGCTGTCGGAGCCAACCAGATTGAACAGCGAGGCAGTGAAGATCATGCCGAGCATGACACCCGCCATGATGCGCCAGGATGCGATCCGCGTCAGCAGCAGCACCGCCGCGCCGATCAGGATCGCCAGCGTCGAGGTTTCCCCCACGGAGCCCTGGATGAAACCGAAGAAAGCATCCCACCAGCTGTACTGCTGGTGGAGCCCGTCCATGCCGTTGAGCGAGGCGTTGGACAGTGCCGTGGCACCGGTAAAGCCGTCGGCGGGCACCCATACGCTGTCACCGGAGATCTGCGCCGGGTAGGCGAAGTAAAGGAAGGCCCGTCCGGTCAGTGCCGGGTTGAGGAAGTTCTTGCCGGTGCCACCGAAGATTTCCTTACCGATCACCACACCGAAGCTGATGCCAAGCGCCACTTGCCATAAAGGGATCGTCGCCGGCAGCGTCAGCGCAAAGAGCACCGAGGTGACGAAGAACCCCTCGTTGACCTCGTGGCCACGCTTGACGGCGAACAGCACTTCCCAGAAACCACCGACCAGGAAGGTCACCAGATAGATCGGCAGGAAGTAGGTCGCCCCCAGCACGAAGTTGGCCCAGATGCTGCCGGGATCATGGCTTCCCGCCAACGCCATGGTCAGGACTTCACGCCAGCCGCCAATGGCGCTGAAGCCGTCGGCGATGGCCAGATTGGCCTGGTAGCCGGCGTTGTACATGCCGAAGAACATCGCCGGGAACGTGCAGGCCCAGACCGTGATCATGATGCGCTTCAGGTCGATCCCGTCGCGCACGTGGGTCATGCTCTTGGTGACGCTGGGCGGCGAATAGAAAATCGTATCGACCGCCTCATACAGGGCATAGAACTTCTCGTACTTGCCGCCCTTCTCGAAATGAGGCTCCAGCTTGTCGAGCGTATTGCGAATCCCCATCATCAGGCCTCTTTCTCGATCATGGTCAGGTTGTCGCGCAAGATGGGACCGTACTCGTACTTGCCCGGGCACACATAGGTGCACAGCGAAAGGTCTTCCTCATCCAGCTCCAGGCAGCCGAGCTCCATGGCCGCTTCGATATCGCCGACGATCAGGGCACGCAACAGCTGCGTCGGCATGATGTCCAGCGGCATCACCTTCTCGTAGGCGCCAATCGGCACCATCGCACGCTCGGAGCCGTTGGTCGACGTATTGGGCGCGTAGTTGGGCAGGCCCAGGAATTGAGAAACATAGATTCCCATGACCGAATGGCGGTTGCGACCTGGCGACAGCCAGCCCATGAACGCGCGCTTGTTGCCCTCTTCCAGCAGCGAGAACTGGCGATGGAAACGGCCCAGAAACTGACGACTACCTTCGCACTGGGTACCGCCGAAGATGGACCCGGAGATGACGCGCGTATCCTCCGGCTTCTCGATCTCGCCTTCGAGCAGCTCTTCGCTGCTGGCGCCCAGACGCGTCCGCACCAGGCGCGGATTGGTAGCTCGCGGGCCGCCGATGGCGATCACGCGGGTCGGATCGAAACGACCTTCGGCGAAAAGCTTGCCGATGGCGATCACGTCCTGGCAGTCGAGATGCCACACCTGACGCTGCAGACCGACCGGCGACAGATAGTGGATATGCGTACCCACCAGCCCCGCCGGATGTAGCCCTTCGAAGCCCTCGGCCTGCACCCCTTCCAGATCGTCGCCCGGCAGTTGAGCGTTGCCACGGCGAGTCACGAAAACCTTGCCCGGCGTCAGATGGCGGATCACCTCGAGTCCGTGGCGGAAAGCGTCACTGTCGGCATCGATGATCAGCTTGGGGTCGGCCGCCAGCGGGTGCGTGTCGATCGCGGTCACGAAGATATCCGCAGGCACCGCGTCGAGTGCCGGCACCCGCGAGAAAGGCCGAGTGCGCAGCGCCGTCCAGAAGCCGGATTCGACCAGTTGATCGACGACCTGCTGCCTCGAGAGCGAGGACAGCCCGTCCGCCCCGTAGGCCGTGAACGTCTCGCTCTGCTCTTCCTCGTCGAGCTTGATGACCACCGACAACAGGCGACGCTTCTCGCCACGATGGATGGCGACCACTTCTCCAGCGCCCGGCGCGGTAAAGCGAACGCCCGCCACTTTCTTGTCGCTGAACAACACCTGGCCCCGCTTTACGCGATCGCCCTCGCGGACCTCCATGGTCGGCCTCATGCCGACGTAGTCGGACCCGAGCAGCGCGACGTGGCGCACGGCGCGCCCCTCGTCGAGACGCTGTTCGGGCGCCCCGGCGACGGGAAGGTCCAGGCCTCGTTTGACTTCGATCATAGTCTCGCCCAGTTGTCGAATCTGATGGCAATAAGGAAAAAGGTTCGACGGACGTCAAGCATGTCCTCTCAGCGGCACCCAAGGAAGCGGCAACAGGAGAAGACCTCACGGAATCCGAAGACTTTTCTTATCAGAAAGGGTGACTTCCATGGTCCTGGAACTCGATGGACCACGCCGAAAAACGCGCACCAGTATAATGATCCGGGCCGCGGAAGACTACTCGCCCACACGCCACCCCGGCTGCCAGATAACGAAAAAGTCTCGACATCGCCGAGACTTTTTAGACTAAAGTTTAATGGACGAGTCAAGCCGTGGCGGGGAGATACCGGTGGCAGACGCGCGACATGTACTGCAGGATCCGCACCACCTGGCAGCTGTAACCGAACTCGTTGTCATACCACACGTAGAGCACCGCCTGCTTGCCGTCGGCGATGGTCGCCTTGGCGTCCAGGATCCCCGCATGACGGTTGCCGACGAAGTCCGATGACACCACTTCCGGCGAATCGACGTAGTCGATCTGCTTGTGCATCGGCGAGTGCAGCGCCATCTGGCGCAGGTACTCGTTGAGCGCCACGCGGTCGGTCTCCCTCTCCAGCGACAGGTTCAGAATCGCCATCGAGACATTGGGTGTCGGCACCCGAATCGCGTTCCCCGTCAACTTGCCCGCCAGCGCCGGCAGCGCCTTGGCGACCGCCTTGGCCGCACCGGTCTCGGTCAGCACCATGTTGAGAGGCGCGCTGCGGCCGCGACGATCACCCTTGTGGTAATTGTCGATCAGGTTCTGGTCGTTGGTATAGGAGTGCACGGTCTCGACGTGGCCGTGCAAGATGCCGAACTCGTCGTCGATCGCTTTCAGCACCGGCACGATAGCGTTGGTCGTGCACGATGCCGCCGAGACGATGCGGTCGTCTTCGCCGATGGCCTGGTGGTTGATACCGTGAACGATGTTCTTGAGATCGCCCTTGCCCGGTGCCGTCAGCAGCACCTTGGCCACGCCTTTACACTCCAGGTGCTGTGCCAGCCCTTCCCGGTCGCGCCACTTGCCGGTGTTGTCGACCACGATCGCGTTGTCGATGCCATAAACGGTGTAGTCGATCTCGGCCGGCGAATCGGCATAGATGATCCGGATATAATGGCCGTTGGCGATCAGTGCGTGGTTGTCATGATCGATATCGATCGAGCCGGAGAACGGACCGTGGACCGAATCGCGGCGCAGCAGGCTGGCCCGTTTTTCGAGGTCGTCGCCGCTGCCGCGTACGACGATGGCCCGCAGCCGCAGCAGATTTCCGCCGCCGGCCTTCTCGATCATGATCCGCGCCAGAATACGGCCGATACGTCCGAAGCCGTAGAGCACCACGTCCTGTGGCTCGCCGCCCATGCCGCCGCTGTCGTGCCCGCCGACGATATCGGCCAGCTCGCGCTCGAGAAACGCCACGACGTCGGTTTCACCGGAATTCTTGAACGCCACGCCCAGCCGACCGATATCGATATGCGCCGGCCCCAGCTCCATTTCGCTCATGGCGCGCACCATCGGCAGCGTCTCAGCGATGGAGAGCTCGGTTCCCTCGACCTTGCGGACATAACGGTGATTCTTGAGGATCCGAGTGACGGAGCGATTGATCAACGAACGTCCGAATAGCGAAGGAATGACGTTGTACTGACGATAGAGCTTGCCGAGTAGCGGAATCATCTCTTCCGCGCGAGCTTCGTTGTCCTGCCACTCCTGGAAGACGTTATCGAGCTGTTCCTGACTCACAAGCGGGCCTCTCTGGTCGAATGGGCGGGTCGAATTTTGGGGGTCGAATTGATCGATCGGGCCGTTGACCAATCCTTGCCGGAAGCGTCGAGCTGGCTAAAAACCCGATTATTATCCGCACTCTACAGAACACACCGCAATCTCCCCGTAGTCGCAGAAGCTGTAGTTTCACTACAAAAGTCGAAGTGAACGACCACGGCGGGAAAACCACGACGGCAGCCGGAATGGCCGAGTCAACAACAAGAAATCGGGCGCGACGTCCCCGGCTCAGCCCCAGCCTGCTATCATCCCCTCACGCAAATTCGTTCTTCGAAAGGCTCATGTCGCACTACACACCGCTCACCCCGCCTCTGCCGACTGGCACGCGCGAAACCCGCTATTGCCAACTGCCCCAGGGAAGCGCCATCGCGCTGACCTTGGCACGTCTGGCAGACGACGCCCCGCTTCTGGTGGTCACCCCGGATACGGCTAGCGCCCAGCGTCTCGAAAGCAACCTGCGCTTCTTCGCCCGGGTGCCGGTGATGCCGTTCCCTGACTGGGAAACGCTGCCCTACGACAGCTTCTCGCCCCATCAGGACATCGTTTCCGAGCGCCTCAGAACGCTGCGGGAACTGCAGGAGGGCACCCAGGGCATCGTGCTGGTTTCGGTCAATACCCTGATGCAGCGCCTGCCGCCGCGGGAATACGTGGCCGGTCGCGTGCTGACGCTGGCCACGGGTGACCGACTCGATCGGGAAAGCTTTCGCGAGCGTCTTTCGCGGGCGGGCTACCGGGCGGTGGAAACCGTCTACGAACCCGGCGAGTACGCCATGCGGGGCTCGCTGATCGACCTCTTCCCCATGGGCACGAGCGCGCCGCTGCGCATCGACCTGTTCGACGACGAGATCGACACGCTCCGGCGCTTCGACCCGGACACCCAGCGCACCCAGGACAAGATCGAACGCATCGACCTGCTGCCGGCGCACGAGTACTCGCTGTCACGCTCGGCGATCGCCTGCTTTCGCGAAGGTTTCGAGACGCTGTTCGACGTCGATCCGCGGCAGTGCCCGCTGTATGTCGATGCGATCAAGGGCATCCCCTCTCCCGGACTCGAGCAGTACCTGCCGCTGTTCTTCGAGGAGACCGCCACGCTGTTCGAGCATCTAGGCAGCGAGACCCGCATCGCCATGCTTCCCGACGTGTTCGAAGCCGCCGAGCACCACTGGGGTTCGATCGAGGGTCGCTACGAGAACCTTGGCGTCGATCCCACTCGCCCGCTGTTGCCGCCGGCGAAGGCGTTCGTGCCCGCGGCCGAAGTGTTCGCCGCGATCAAGCAGCACCCGCGTGTCGAATTCGTCACCGATCCGGAAACGCGTCACGCCATCGCCAGCGCGACGCAGCCGCCCCCGGCGGTGGCGATCAATGCTCGGGCCCAACGCCCGCTGGCGACGCTGGAGACGTTCCTCGACGCCCACCGCGATCTGCGCGTTCTGTTCGTCGCCGAGTCTCGCGGGCGCCGAGAGGCGCTCGACGAAGCCCTGGCGCCGCTCCATCGGGATATGCCCCATATCGATGGCTGGCAGGATTTTCTGGACGGCGATCAGTCTTTCGCGATCGCCGAGGGCGCCCTGGACGAAGGGCTGTGGCTTGGCGATCCCAACGTCGCGATCGTCACCGAAACCGAACTCTACGGCGACGTAGTGCGCCAGACGCGTCGTCGCGCCAAGGTAACCGACGACAACGAACTGGCCGTGCGTCATCTCTCCGAATTACGCCCCGGGTCGCCGGTGGTGCACCAGCATCACGGCGTCGGCCGCTACATGGGGCTGGAAATGATCACTGCCGGCGGTCAGGCGGCAGAGTTCCTGGCGCTGGAGTACGCCGGCGGCGCCAAGCTCTACGTCCCGGTCGACAATCTGCAGCTCATTTCCCGCTATGCCGGCGCCAGCGACGAGCTCGCCCCGCTGCATAAACTGGGCTCGGATACCTGGGACAAGGCCCGCAAGAAAGCCGCCGAGAAAATTCGCGACACCGCTGCCGAACTGCTCGATATCTACGCCCGCCGGGAAGCCAGAGAGGGTTTCGCCAGCGATATGCCCGGCGATGAGTATCTGCGCTTCGCGGCCAGCTTTCCATTCGAGGAGACGCCGGATCAGCACGCTGCCATCGAGGCGGTGATCGACGACATGACCGCGCCGCGGCCGATGGATCGAGTCGTCTGCGGCGATGTCGGCTTCGGCAAGACCGAAGTCGCAATGCGCGCCGCGTTCCTCGCCGTCAATTCCGGCCGCCAGGTGGTGGTGCTGGTCCCCACCACCCTGCTGGCCCAGCAGCACTACGACAACTTCCGCGATCGTTTCGCCGACACCGCGGTGCAGATCGAGATGCTGTCTCGCTTCACCGGCGCCAAGGAAGAAACCGACGCGCTGAAGCGCATGGCCGAAGGTCGTGCCGATATCGTGATCGGCACGCACAAGCTGCTCTCCAGATCGGTCAAGCTCTCCAACCTGGGCTTGATGATCATCGACGAAGAGCACCGCTTCGGTGTCGCTCAGAAGGAGCGCCTCAAGCAGCTGCGTGCCGAGGTGGATATCCTGACGCTGACGGCAACGCCGATCCCGCGTACGCTCAACATGGCGATGAACGGCATTCGTGATCTATCGATCATCGCCACGCCGCCGGCGCGCCGGCTGTCGGTCAAGACGTTCGTCCAGCAGCGCAACGAGCCGGTGGTCAAGGAAGCGCTGCTGCGTGAAATCCTGCGTGGCGGTCAGGTCTACTTTCTGCACAACGAGGTCAGATCGATCGAGGCCAGCGCCGAGAAGATTCGAGAGCTGGTGCCCGAGGCCCGCGTCGGCGTTGCCCACGGTCAGCTTCCCGAACGGGCGCTGGAGCGGGTGATGTCCGACTTCTACCACAAGCGCTTCAACGTGCTGATGTGTTCGACCATCATCGAAACCGGCATCGACGTTCCCAGTGCCAATACCATCATCATCGAGCGAGCCGACAAGTTCGGTCTGGCCCAGCTGCACCAGCTGCGCGGCCGCGTCGGGCGCAGCCACCATCAGGCCTATGCCTATCTGCTGACCCCTCCGCCCAAGGCCATGACCCGGGATGCGATCAAGCGACTCGAGGCCATCACCCAGAGCGACGATCTCGGCGCCGGTTTCACGCTCGCCAGTCACGACATGGAAATTCGCGGTGCGGGCGAGCTGCTCGGCGACGAGCAGAGCGGCCAGATGGAAACCGTCGGCTACAGCCTTTACATGCAGATGCTGGACCGCGCGGTCAAGGCGATCCGCGCGGGCAAGACCCCCAATATCGAAGCTCCGCTCGACGAAGGCACCGAGATCAGCCTCAATCTGCCGGCGCTGATTCCGGACGACTACCTGCCGGACATCCAGCAGCGCCTGATCATGTACAAGCGCATCAGCAGTGCGGCTGACGAAGGCGCGCTCAAGGAGCTGCAGGTGGAGATGATCGATCGCTTCGGCCTGCTCCCGCCGCCGCTCAAGACGCTGTTCCGACAGACCCGACTGCGCCAGCGTGCCGAACGGCTCGGCATCGCCAAGCTCGAAGCCGGAGCCGAGCGCGGCCGGGTGATTTTCGGCCCGGACCCGCAGGTCGACCCGATGACGCTGGTCGAACTGATCCAGCGCCATCCCGGCGAGTACAAGCTCGACGGCGCCGACACGCTACGCTTCCATGGCGACATGGAGAAAGCAGAAGATCGCCTCAAGCGTATCGACGGGTTGCTGGAAACCCTCAACCGCAGAGCCAAGGCGGCCTGAAGCGTCACTACGGGGCACCATTAGAAAGCCAGCGATCGTATCGCTGGTTTTTTTATCGCGGCCTTTTACGGCCGAAATCCGGACTCGTCTACCTGCCCCGAATCCGGGCCTATGCCGCCGTCAGCCGAATCCGGGTGATCTCCGCTGGTGCGCCAAAGCGCATCGGCGGCCCCCAATATCCGGTACCGCGACTGGTATAGATCCACATCCGACCCTCCTTGCCCAGCCCCGCCAGGAATCGGTTGGCGCGTCGGGCCAGCAGGCTCCACGGCCACAGCTGACCGCCATGGGTGTGACCGGAAAGCTGGAGGTCGAATCCCGCCTCCGCGGCCTGGGGGGCTGAATTGGGCTGATGTGCCAGCAATATCCGCGTCATGCCCGTGGGAATATCCCGGGCGGCCGCCGCGGGATCACTTCGATGACTGGCGACATAATAACCCGCCGACAGATCCGTGATACCGGCGACGGCCAGTGCCGCGCCGTCATGCTCGACATAGTCGGATTCGTTGATCAGTACGCGCATTCCCAGCCGTCGAAACGCCGCGATCCACGCCTCCGCTTCACTGTAGTACTCGTGGTTGCCGGTCACGCAGAAAGTGCCGTGCCGCGCGTTCAAGCTCGCCAATGGCGCCACGTCATTCTCCAGCTCCGCCACACGGCCATCGGTCAGATCGCCGGTGATCGCGACCAGATCGGGCGCCAGCGAATTGACCCGTTCGACAATACGCTGCAGGTGGTTGCGCTTGATCGTCGGACCGACGTGCAAGTCACTGAGCTGAACGATGACGAATCCCTCCAGCGCGGGCGGAAGATCGGCCAGCGGCACCGATATCTCGACCGTGCGCGGCACCCGCCTCGCCTGCCACAGGGCATAGCCGGAGAGCAGAAGCGTCGCCGCCAGCACGACCCAGACGCTGACGTGAACCGTCAGCGCCGATAAAGCGGCGACCAGACTCCAGCCAACCAGCAGAATGTCGCGCAACAGCGTGAGCTGAAGCAGAAACGAGAACACGCCGGCCATCAGTGCCACGGGCCACGCCAGCCAGCGCCCGTTGAGCCAGGTCACTCTCACCACCAGCGGAATCATGATGGCGCTGGCCAGCAAATAGCCGCCGCCGACCAGCCAGCCCCAGACTCCCGCCGACAGGTCCGGCAGCAACCGCCAGCCAATGTAGCCGTGAAGCACCAGCAGGAGCAGTCGCAACCGCAGAAAGGATCGGTGATGTCGCAAGCTCAGGCATTCCTTGTATCAAAAGGGCAAAGTATCAAAAGGGCGAAAAATCAGGCATGCCGGAATCCGTTGGGCCGGCCCGTGCCTCAACCAGGAAAGCGCTGAGTCATTCGACGAGCGGCGTCGATCGCAAGGCGATGTCTCGGCGAGGCCGAAGCGGCTCTCCAAAATAGCCGTCGGTGGCGTTGGCCGCAACGCCGGGCGTTGCGCTATCCTCCATGGCCGCGGTGGCGACCCGTGCCACCGCGATTTCACCTGCCTGGAGCCGATGTCCGCATGAGCTATGCCACTGGCCTTTCGCGCCTACCGTTACGCAACGCCGCTTTCATCGCCAGCCTCTGCCTGCTGGTCGTTTCCGTGATTGGGCTAGCATTTTCATCGAACTGGTGGTGGGGCATCGTCGTCTTCGGCGGTCTTTCATGGCTCGGGTTTCACGATACCCGTCAGAAACGCCGCACCGTCAGCCGCAACTATCCAATTCTGGCCCACTGCCGCTACATCCTCGAATCGATCGGCCCCGAAATTCGTCAATACTTTATCCAGTCCGATCTCGACGAGCGCCCGTTCTCCCGGGAACAGCGCGCCGTGGTCTATCAGCGGGCCAAGAACGAGAGCGACAAGAAGCCGTTCGGGTCACTGAGAGACATGTACGCCCCGGGCCACGAATGGATCAACCATTCTCTACGACCTGCCCACATCGACGACAGCGACTTCCGCGTCCAGATCGGTGGCAGCCTTTGCAGCCAGCCCTACTCCGCCAGCGTGTTCAATGTCTCGGCGATGAGTTTCGGCTCGCTTTCCGGCAATGCCATCGAGTCGCTCAACGCTGGCGCCCGCAAAGGCCGGTTCTATCATGATACCGGCGAAGGTTCGATCTCCCGCTATCACCGGATTCACGGCGGAGATCTGGTGTGGGAGATTGGCTCCGGCTACTTCGGTTGCCGCCATGACGACGGCAGCTTCAACGAAGAGCGCTTCGCCGCCAACGCCCGCGACGAACAGGTCAAGATGATCGAGATCAAGCTATCGCAGGGCGCGAAACCGGGCCACGGCGGCATCCTGCCCGCCGCCAAGGTGACCGCCGAGATCGCCGAGGCGCGCGAAGTGCCGGTAGGTGAAGACGTGGTCTCTCCGGCCGGCCACAGCGCCTTCTCCACACCGCTGGAGCTGATGGCATTCATCGGCCGGCTGCGCGAGCTCTCCGGCGGCAAGCCGGTGGGCTTCAAGCTGTCGATCGGCCACCCGTGGGAGTGGTTCGCGATGGTCAAGGCGATGCGCGAGACCGGCCAGCGACCCGACTTCATCGTCGTCGACGGTGGCGAAGGCGGTACGGGTGCGGCGCCGCTTGAGTTCATCAACCGTCTGGGCGTGCCGCTGACGGAGGCCCTGATGCTGGTGCACAACACGCTGGTCGGCGCCGGCCTGCGCGAGGAGATCAAGATCGGCGCCGCCGGCAAGATCACCTCCGGCTTCAACATCGCCCGCACTATGGCGCTGGGCGCCGACTGGTGCAACGCCGCGCGCGGCTTCATGTTCTCGCTGGGCTGCATTCAGGCACTCAACTGCCACTCCGACAAGTGCCCCAGCGGCGTGGCGACCCAGGATCCCAGTCGTAGTCGTCACCTGGACGTCGCCGACAAGTCCGAGCGGGTCTACAACTTCCATCACAACACGCTCAAGGGGCTGGCCGAGATGCTGGCCGCTGCCGGCCTTCAACATCCATCGGAACTGGGCCCGGAGCATATCATTCGCCGCGTTTCCGCCGACGAGATCCAGTCCTACGACAAGCTGTTCACCTTCCTGCAGCCGGACGAACTGCTCAACGGCAACAGTCAGCACACGGTGTTCCAGAACTACTGGGAAGAAGCGCGTTCGGACTCCTTTCTGCCCCCGGCCCAGCTCGCCGAGCTACGCTTGACCAAACTGCGCTGAGCGGGCGGTACGGCGTGAAGACACGGGGTCAGGATTCGGCAATACCGTGACCGGCGCTGGGCGCGGCCCAGCGCTCTTCCGCAGTGAACAGCGTCTCGACGATCACCGGTGCCGACACTTCACGTACCCTGGCGTCGAGCGTGGCCCGCCACTCATCCGCCTGCCGGATGGTCAACGGGTGGGCCTCGTCGAGCACCACATGCACGGTGACATAGAGCAGCCTGCCCGGCCGTACCATGCGGACATAGACGGCCCGCGTGGGAAGCGGCGCCAACGCCCCGAAAATCGACGCCCGCACGGGATCGACCAAGGCCGATCGCGGAGACCGATTCAACAGCTCCAGAATCGCGGTCCTGGCCACGCGCACCGGTACCCCCAGGCACAGCA
Organism: Salinicola halophyticus; assembly: GCF_003206695.1. GTDB lineage: Bacteria > Pseudomonadota > Gammaproteobacteria > Pseudomonadales > Halomonadaceae > Salinicola > Salinicola halophyticus. Next base: position 561,381 of record NZ_PZJN01000003.1, read on the forward strand.
GCACGACGGCGATGACCAGCCAGGCATCCACGTAGGGCACGATGGCATGCCAGCCAAGCGCCCGAGCCACGGGAATCAGGCAGAAAGCCAACAGCACCGCCGCCGAGATCAGGGCGTTGACCCGCCAGTTCTCGATATCGGCTTCCAGCAACGGACTGCGGACATGACCACTGACTCGACGCAGCACGAGAGCCGTCAGCGTACAGGCCGCCGTCGCCAGAGCGGCGTAGAAGATGGAGATACCCGCGGCGATGGTGTTGCCGCCGGTGAGCAGTGCGGTGACGGAATTGAACAGCGCCAGGGCGGAGACGCCCAGCATCAGCAGGCCCTTGCAGGCGTTGACCATTGATTCAAAATAGCCATAGCCGAAGGGATAGGTGTCATCGTCCGGTGCGATAACCAGCCGCCCGACCCGCAGCGTGAACAGCCCGACCACGGCGTAGATCGCATTGAACAGGCCATCGAGCAGGATCGCCTGAGAAGCGGACAGCACCGAAACCGTCAACGCCACCGCGCCAATGGCCGCAGCCACGGCCGTCGACAGGCGAAGCGCACCGCTTTCGGTCTTTGGCCAGCCAGTCGCCATCAGTGTCCCTCCAGAATTGACCGCGACCCACGTCGCGCACCGTCGAACCGTCAGTGAACGTAGAACCCGCAGCGACGCTCGCGATCTGTATAATGCCGCCCAACGACGCTCACCCTTTCGCTGCAGGAGCCGCAAGCTCGATGGCCAACTTTGCCTGGATAATCTCGATGCTCGCGATGACCATCGCCTTCCCCACGTTCTTCATCTTCAGCGCTACACGCCGGCGCGGCCTGCTGACGATCGCGCTGACATCGGTTGTCATCGCGGTGATCGCGGCGCTGATCGCAGGTCTGGCGCTGTAGGATCGCCGGACTGGCCTTTTGCAGCGCGGGTCTGGCGCTGCGGGGTGGCGCTCAGTCAGCGTAATCCGGGGCGACACGTTCGAGACGACGGCGCACGCTAGCCAGGTGAAGCCGGGCACTTTCGGGGTCTTCCAGTCGCATCTGTGCCGCCGTGGTGGCCGCGACGGCCGGATCCACCGCCAGCACTTCCCGGCCGGAACTCATCGCCTTGAGCTGCACTTCCGCGGCGCGCTCCAGAAAATAGAGATCGTCCCAGGCCTCGGCGATCGTCGGCGCCGTGACGATCACGCCATGATGGCGCAGGAACACCACATCGGCATCGCCCATGGCAGCGGCAATTCGATCGCCCTCCGCGCTATCCAGCGCGAGGCCATTATAGTGGTCGTCCACCACGCTACGACCATAGAACTTGAGTGCAGTCTGGCCCGCCCACAGCAGCGGCTCGCCAGCCGTCATGGTCAACGCCGTGGCATTGGGCATGTGGGTGTGAAACGCCGACCGCGCGCCGGGCTTGTTGAGATGCAACCGCGCGTGAATATGGAACGCCGTCGCCTCGGGCGCCCCCTCCCCGGAGAGCACCCGCCCCGCGAAATCGCAGATCAGCAGACTCGAAGCCGTGATCTCTTCGAACGCCAGCCCGTAGGGATTGACCAGGAAGCGATCGTTCCATCCCGGCACCATCACCGAGAAGTGATTGCAGATCCCTTCTCCCATGCCCAGGGCAGCAGCCATCCGGAAACAGGCGGCGAGATCCCGCCGCGCCTCGCGAATCGCTTCACTATCCAGTGACCGGTGATCGAGCGTCGTGCTAGCGCAAGCTTCCGACGCCGTGCTAGCGGAAGCATCCGACATGGTACCGGCCGAGATCGGCGTCGTTAACGGCTGAGCCATCGCAGGGTCTCCGGGAGGAGTAGGATCGAATCAATTGGAGGGAAATCATTTCGAGGACGGAACCGGACTCGCTGGTCCCGTCGGATGTCATGAAGCTAGTGTACGGTCGCCAATTCGGCTTCCGACGACTCCTCTTCATCACCTTCCCACAGGTGAGTGCGGGTAATCGCATGATCGAGCATTTCGCGGGCCACCTCGAAGCGATTGCGGCGCAGCAGCTCGACGGCCTCTTCGGAAAAGCGGATCGACACGAGCGGCTCGCCGGTCGCTTCCGCCGGCCGCAGCACCACTTCCCCATTGGCAAGTTCGACGATTTCCAGAATCGCGGTATCGGACACGACTGACCTCTCTCTTTCGTTCTGTGCTGTTTCGTTCTAGACAAATTCGTTGCGTACTATTCGGTCCGCGCGTTGCTCAGCGAGCGTTGGCAGTCAAACACCGATCTATTGGCCGTCACGAATCGGGCAAAAGGCGAGACCAATAAAAAACGACCAGAGCCTGAGCCCCGGTCGTTATCATCTATCGATCAGACTAGCACGACCGCCCCGCGCCGGTCACCATTCGCTGCTGCCCTCACGCAGCGATGGCAACAGCGCCCTGAACTCTCGGTGACACCAGCGCAACGTCTCGGCGAGCGTCGGCTCTCCGGCGCTGGCAATCAGCCGACGCGGCGCCTCGCGGCGCGCCGCGCCCTCGTCACCATGCAATGCTCGCAACCGTTCCAGCAACATGGCCAGCCAGCTCTCAGCGTCATCGGCCAACGAGCGTAGGCGTTCGAGCTCAGCGACGGGGACCGAGGTGGCCTGCAGCCAGGCTCGCCAATCATCGTGAGTCAGATCGGTATGCTCGGTCACTTCGCGAAGCAGCGCATTCAAGGCCAGTTCCAGCTGCCCCAGCGCCGCTTCTTCCAGCGCCATGCGCCGCGCCGTCGCATGCTCGTCGCGATTCGCCTCCTCGGTCCGAGCATCGGCACCGAGCGCCAGCAACAGGTCAGCCTGGTAGAGCAGCTGATTGGTACGGGCCACAGACGTCACTTGCGCTTGTCCTCCACCTGCCAACGGCCGTCTTCGAATGTCGCGCGCCAGCCGGTCGCCTTGCCAGCTTCGTCGGTCATCACGAACTGGCTCTTGGCCTTGCGCGAAAACCGGATTTGGGCCGGCCGACCGTCCGGATCCTCGCTGGGCGCCTCGAGCAGAAAGTGATACTTCTCGGGCAGCGCATCGGCGTGTGCCTTGAGCTCTTTCACCAGCGGCGGTCGCGTTTCCCGATTCTTGGGAAACTGGCTGGCGGCCAGAAACAGGCCGCTGGCGCCGTCTCGCAGCACGTAATGATCGTCGACTTTCAGACAGGCCAGTTCCGGCATCGGAATCGGATCCATCTTGGGCGGTGCTACCTCACCGCTCTTCAGCAGCTTGCGGGTATTGCCGCACGCCTCGTTGGTGCAGGCAAAGTACTTGCCGAAACGCCCGCTCTTGAGCTGCATTTCGGAGCCACACTTGTCGCACTCGATCACCGGACCGTCGTAGCCCTTGATCCGGAAACGGCCCTGCTCGATCTCGTAATAGCCGTCGTCATCGTTGCTGAGATAGAGCTTGCGACCCTCGTCGATCAGATAGCTATCCATCGCCGTACCGGTGTTCGGGTTGCGCCGCTTGGCGCGCAACGCGTCGGTTTCGGCGGCCTCGTCGGCCTCCTCCGGTACTGCTTCATCCCCAGGAATCAAGTCGATGGTGGTCTTGCAGCGCTCTTTCGGCGGCAGATTGTAGCCGGAGCAGCCCAGGAACACGCCGGTCGAGGCGATGCGAATCTGCATCGGGCGGCCGCAGGTCGGGCAAGCGATATCGGTCTCGACCGGGTCGTTGGGACGCATGCCCTCGTCGCCCTCGGCGCGTTCCAGCTTCTGCTTGAAATCGGCGTAGAACGCGTCGAGCACTTGCTGCCACTGCTCGTGTCCTTCGGCGACTTCATCGAGACGATCCTCCATCCGGGCGGTGAAGCCGTAGTCGAGCAGATCGTTGAACGACTCCACCAGACGATCAGTGACGATCTCGCCGAGTTTCTCGGCGTAGAAGCGCCGGTTGTCTAGCTTGGCATAGCCTCGATCCTGGATCGTGGAGATGATCGCCGCGTAGGTCGACGGCCGGCCGATGCCCCGCTTCTCCAGCTCCTTGACCAGGCTGGCTTCGGTATAACGTGCCGGCGGCTTGGTGAAGTGCTGTTGCGGATCGATCTGCTCGACCTGCAGCGTCGCGCCCTCCTCGATGTCCGGCAGCTGCGCCTGCTCGTCCTTTTTCGCCATCGGCTTCATTACGCGGGTGTAGCCGTCGAACTTGAGCACCCGGCCGCGCGCCTTGAGCTCGAAGCCCTCGGCCTCGATGGTCAGCGTCGTGGCGAGATATTGCGCCGGCACCATCTGGCAGGCCACGAACTGACGCCAGATCAGTTCATAGAGACGCTGAGCGTCGCGCTCGACGGGCAAATCGTCGGCCCGCTGCTTGACGTTGGACGGCCGGATGGCCTCGTGGGCCTCCTGGGCGTTCTGCTTGCTCGAGTAGCGAATCGGCGACTCCGGCAGGTAACGTTCGCCGAATTCCGCCTGGATGTAATCACGCACGCCGGCGACCGCATCCTGGGACAGGTTGGTCGAGTCGGTACGCATGTAAGTGATGTAGCCGCCTTCGTAGAGGCGCTGGGCCAGCGTCATCGTCTTTTTGACCGAGTACCCCAGGCGGCCACTGGCTGCCTGTTGCAGGGTCGAGGTAATGAACGGGGCGTTGGGCTTGGAGCTGGTCGGCTTGGTTTCGCGGCTGGTGACGTCGAATGCTTCCCGACGCAGCGGCGCGATGCGCTCGAGCGTTTCCTTCTCGGAGGTCGGCCGGAAAGCCTCGCCCTTTTCACGAGCCACCTCGAAACGGACCGGCTCTCCGTCCGGCGTGATCATGTCGGCATGAACGTCCCAGAACTCTTCCGGGTTGAACGCGCGGATATCGCGCTCCCGGTCGACGAGCAGGCGTACCGCCACCGACTGCACGCGACCGGCGGAGAGGCCGCGCGCGACCTTGCTCCAGAGCAGCGGAGAGACCATGAAGCCGACCACGCGATCGAGAAAGCGACGACTCTGCTGCGCCTCGACCCGGGCGATGTTGAGCGTGCCGGGCTGCTTGAACGCTTCCTGAATGGCGTTCTTGGTGATCTCGTTGAACACGACACGCTTGTAGCGCGAGTCATCGCCGCCGATGGTCTCTTTCAGGTGCCAGGCGATCGCTTCCCCCTCGCGATCCAAATCCGTTGCGAGATAGATGGTGTCGCTCTTGTCGGCGAGCTTCTTGAGCTCTTCGACCACCTTTTCCTTACCCGGCAGGATCTCGTAGTTGGCCTGCCAGCCATGCTCGGGATCGATCCCCATGCGGCGAATCAACTGATCCCACTGCTTCTGCTTCTTGTAAATCGCCTTGTCGTCCGGCGACATCTTGCGGGTGATCGCCGCCTGTCTCGCCCGCTCCTTGGGATCGCTGGCCTGCTTGGAAGAACCACTGGTCGGCAGATCACGGATATGCCCGACACTCGACTTCACCACGAAATCGTTGCCGAGATACTTGTTAATGGTCTTGGCCTTGGCCGGTGACTCAACGATAACCAGTGACTTGCCCATAGCTCTCCTGCTTCTTTTATAGAGTGCGGCTAAATAAATAGAGTGCGGCGAATGTTACCAAGTACTGTGTTTTTACAGGGTACACGGCAGATTCCACTGAGTGCCGAAAATTCGTAGCATGCGGCGCCAGTGGCCGCTGGCACGTGTTTAGCGACGGAAAGTGGCGACAGAAAACGGAGCCTGGCCGGAAAATGCGCCTACCCTACCCTAGCCGTTCTCGGCGCGCCAGCCGAAGCTTGACTTCCCCCGATCCTGGCGGCGGCGCGACCTTGGCTCTTCATAATGGGTCTTTGTACCGAGATTCCAAGCCGGGAAAGGCATCTCGACCCCGGGCCTCTCCGACCTTGCGTCCATGTCACATCGTGGCCAGGCGCGCTACACTTGGCTAAATTGGCGCCGCTGACGGCACGTCATCAGCATGACATGCTGACGTGATCACTCTATGACGACCTGAGCGGATCCCCTGTCACCGCAGTCGCCTCGGCATCGCGCCACAGTCGCATCGCTGTCACACCAGTCGTGACGCTTCGGACAAGATGATCGCCATGTTGTAAAATCACCACCTCTTTCCGCCGCGGATCATTTCTCTTCTTTGGCGCGCCGGATGACTCACTCAGCCACCAGGAGAATCTCTATGCAGCAAGCGTTTCACGGCCCGATTCGTCGCACCAAGATCGTCGCTACGCTGGGTCCCGCCACGGATCGCGAGGGAGTACTGGACGCCATCATCGAAGCCGGAGTCGACGTCGTCCGTCTGAACTTCTCCCACGGCAATCCCGAAGATCATCGTCGCCGGCTCATGGCCGTACGTGAAGCCGCGGAACGTCAGGGGCGTGCGGTGGCGGCGCTCGGCGATCTCCAGGGCCCCAAGATCCGGATCGCCCGCTTTGCCGCCGAAGGCGGTGTCAAGCTCGAGAAGGACCAGCCCTTCCTGATCGACGTATCGCTGGATCGCGATGCCGGCGACAGTGAGCGCGTGGGCTGCGACTATGCCGAGCTGGCCGATGACGTCGCCGTCGGTGACACCCTGTTGCTGGATGACGGTCGCCTGGTCCTGGAAGTCGAGCGCATCGAAGGCCCGAAAATCTTCACCAAGGTCAAGGTCGGCGGCAAGCTGACCAACAACAAGGGTATCAACAAGCAGGGCGGCGGCCTCTCCGCAGCCGCGCTGACGGAAAAGGACAAGGAAGACCTCAAGACGGCGATCGATATCGGTGTCGACTATCTGGCGGTCTCCTTCCCGCGTAGCGGCGCCGACATGCAGTACGCTCGCGAGCTGCTCGGCGAGGCGGGTCAGGAGATCGGCCTGGTCGCCAAGATCGAACGTGCCGAAGCCGTTGCCGACCCGGAAACGCTGGACGACATCATCCGCGCCTCGGAAGCGGTAATGGTGGCTCGCGGCGATCTCGGCGTCGAGATTGGCGATGCCCAGTTGATCGGCGTGCAGAAGCGCATCATCTCCCGCGCCCGCAGCCTCAACAAGGTAGTCATCACCGCGACCCAGATGATGGAGTCGATGATCGAGTCGCCGTTGCCCACTCGCGCCGAGGTGTTCGACGTCGCCAATGCGGTTCTCGATGGCACCGATGCGGTCATGCTGTCGGCGGAAACCGCCGCCGGCGACTACCCGGTCGAAACCATCCGCGCCATGAATCGGCTGTGCCTGGGCGCCGAGCGCGAGCGCGCCGCTCAACAGTCGCAGCACCGCATCCACGAAGGCTTCAGCCGCGTCGACGAGACCCTGGCGCTGTCGGCGATGTATGCCGCCAACCACCTCTCAGGCGTAGTCGCGATTGCCTGTTTGACCGCCTCCGGCTATACCCCGTTGATTGCTTCGCGCATCCGTTCCGGGCTACCCATCGTCGCCTTGGCCGAAACTCCCATGGTCCAGCGCCGAATGGCACTCTATCGCGGCGTCGTATCACTGGTTTTCGACAGCTCTCGCTTCCCGCTGACCGAGATCAACGCCGGCGCGATCAAGGAGCTGGTCAGCCTCGGACTCGCCAAGAAAGGCGACCATGTCATCCTGACGCGAGGCGATCACATGAACGCCCATGGCGGCACCAACACCCTGAAGATCATTCAGGTTGAAGAGTAAGCCGTAGCGTAAGCGCCATGGCGGCCTTCGATGAAACGATAAAATGAAACGAAAAACGCGGAGCCCAGCTCCGCGTTTTTTGTCCTGATGACGCCGATCTCAGCGGGGAATCGACCCGTGCTTTGGTTTCCCCCCACTATTCGGTCTCCCCCCACTATTCGGTCTCCCCCCACTATTCGATCTCGATCAACACTTCACCCGGGGTGACGCGATCGCCCTTGGCCACGTGGACCGCCTTGACGGTGCCCCCGGTTCGCGCCTGAACTTCCGTCTCCATCTTCATGGCTTCGGTAATCAGCACGGCCTGGCCTTCCTTGACGCTGTCACCCTCGGCCACCAGCACGTCGACGATATTGCCCGGCATCGAGGTGGTGACGTGCCCCGGCGAACTGGCCTTGGCCCGTCCACCGCTCTTGTTCTCCTGAACGAACTCATCCTTGGCCTCGAACACGACCTCTTCGGGCATGCCATCGAGAGTCAGGTAGACGCGACGCTTGCTGCCACTGCTGCTGCCGACGCCGGTAATCTGCACTTCATAGGATTCTCCGTGAACGTCGATGACGAACTCCGTCGGCACGCCTTCGGAAACCGGACGACTGGCGCCACCCGCGGCCTCTGGCGCCGGGATCGCCTCCGGCACCAGGGTGCCGTCACGCCGTGCTTGCAGATATTCCCGTCCCAGGTCCGGGAACATGGCGAATGTCAGCACGTCCTCCTCGCAGCTGGCGAGTTCGCCGATATCGGCCTTGAGCCTGGTCATCTCCGGCTTGAGCTGATCGGCGGGCCGCCCTTCGTCCACGGGTTCGTTGCCGATCGCCTTGCGCCGCACTTCCGCATTCACCGCGGCCGGCGGCTGACCGTAGCCACCCAGCAGATAACGCTTCACCTCATTGGTGATCGATTTGTAGCGCTCGCCGGTCAGCACGTTCATGGCCGCCTGGGTCCCGACGATCTGCGAGGTCGGCGTGACCAGCGGCGGATAACCGAGATCGGCGCGAACCTTGGGAATCTCGTCGAAGACGTCCTGAATCCGGCCCAGCGCGTTCTGCTCCTTCATCTGGTTGGCCAGGTTCGACATCATGCCGCCCGGCACCTGCCAGATCTGCACGCTGACATCCTCGCGGGTGTACTCGCTCTCGAAAGCCGCGTACTTCTTGCGGACCTCGCGAAAATAATCACCGACTTCCTTGAGCGCGACCAGATCCAGCCCGGTGTCGTAGGGCGTTTCCTGGAACGCCGCGACCATGGCTTCGGTGGACGGGTGACTGGTACCGCCGGCAAAGGCCGAGATACAGGTATCGATATGCCGGCACCCCGCCTCCACCGCCTTCATCTGGCTCAACGACGCAAGGCCGGACGTGGCGTGTGCGTGCAGATGTACCGGCACGTCCACGGCCTCGACCAGGGCTTCCACCAGCTCTCCGGTGGCGTAGGGCGTCAACAGGCCGGCCATGTCCTTGATCGCGATAGAATCCGCACCCATATCGACCAGCCGCTTGGCCTGCTCCACATACATGTCACGCGTGTGGACCGGGCTGACGGTGTAGCAGATCGTGCCTTGAGCGTGCTTGCCGCTGGCCTTGACCGCCTTCATCGCGGTTTCCAGATTGCGCAGATCGTTCAGCGCATCGAACACCCGGAAGATATCGATCCCGTTGTCGGCCGAACGGGCCACGAAACGTTCGACCACGTCATCGGCATAGTGGCGGTAGCCGAGCAGATTCTGGCCGCGCAGCAGCATCTGCAACGGCGTATTGGGCAGCGCTTCGCGCAACGACTGCAGCCGTTCCCACGGATCCTCCTTGAGGAAGCGCACGCAGGCGTCGAACGTGGCGCCGCCCCAGACTTCGAGCGAATGAAAGCCGATGGCGTCGAGCTTGGCGCAGATCGGCAGCATGTCCTCGGTTCGCATGCGCGTGGCGATCAGCGACTGATGTCCATCGCGCAGGACGACGTCGCTGACCCTGACGGATGAGCCGTTGGCGTTGTTCATGTCTTTCTCCTGATCCTGATTCGGGTCCATTCCGGCTATTCTGATTTCGGCTTATCGTGATTCAACGGATTCAGAGTCCCGCGTGGGCGGCGATGGCCGCGGCGATCGCCAATGCGACCTCTTCCGGATTGCGTTTGACGGAGTAGTTGAGCAATTCAGGATGGGCGGGAACGAACCCGGTATCGAAACGGCCGGCACGAAATTCGGGATGTCGCAGAATTTCCTGATAATACGGTGCCGTGGTCTTCACGCCCTGCAGGCGCATATCGTTGAGCGCCCGAATCCCGCGGTTGAGCGTCTCTTCCCAGGTCATGCCCCAGACGATCAGCTTGAGGCACATCGAATCGAAGTACGGAGGAATCGTGTAGCCGGTATAGATCGCCGTATCCGTCCTCACGCCGGGGCCGCCGGGCGCGTAATAGCGCGTGATGCGTCCGAAACTCGGCAGAAAGTCGTTCTTGGGATCCTCGGCGTTGATCCGGAACTGGATGGCATAGCCCTGGTGCCGAATGTCCTCCTGGCGGTAGGCCAGGCGCTCCCCGGCGGCGACGCGCAGCTGCTCGCGGACGATATCGACGCCGGTAATCGCTTCGGTAATGGTGTGCTCGACCTGGACCCGGGTATTCATCTCCATGAAGAAGACTTCGTTGTCCTTGACCAGAAATTCGACGGTGCCGGCGTTCTCGTAACTCACGGCCTGGGTGGCGCGCACCGCCATCTTGCCGACGTAGCTGCGCTGCTCAGGCGTCAGCTGCGGACTGGGGGCGATTTCGATCAGCTTCTGGTTACGCCGCTGGATCGAGCAGTCGCGCTCGAACAGATGAATGACGCCGCCGTGACTGTCCGCCAGCACCTGGACTTCAATATGCAGCGGGTCGACCACGCACTTTTCCATGAACACCTCGGCGCTACCGAACGCCTTGGTCGCTTCGGAAATCACCCGGTCCCAGGCCTGGCCGAGCTGATCCGGCGTGTCGCAACGCCGAATGCCGCGCCCACCGCCGCCGGAGGTCGCCTTGAGCATGATCGGGTAGCCGATCTCTTCGGCCACCGTCAGCGCCTCGTCGAGATCGGCGAGATTCCCCTCGGAACCCGGCGTGACCGGCACGCCCGCCTCGCGCATGGCCGCTCGCGCCGCGGTCTTGTCACCCATTTTGGCAATGACTTCGGCGCTGGGACCCACGAAGGCGATGCCCGCCTGACTGCAGATCCGGGCGAACTCGGCGCTTTCGGACAGGAAGCCATAGCCGGGGTGAATGGCGTCACAGCCCGTTTCCCGTGCCAGGCTGACGATGCGTCGCGGGTCGAGATAGCCCGCCAACGGCTCGTCGCCCATGAAATAGGCCTCGTCCGCGCCTTTGACGTGAAGCGAAAACCGATCGGGCTCGGTGTAGATTGCCACTGACCGGATGCCCATCTCGGCGCAGGCTCGTACAATACGCACGGCGATCTCGCCGCGGTTGGCGATAAGCAGTTTCTTGAACACCGTTTGGCCTCCGGATTGCGCGTGGACAGGTCGTTCGTCTCTCCTTCTACGCTAGCCATCCGTGATCCAATAGAAAAATTGATATTTCTTTGCCAACCTATAAGCTCAACCTTATACCTGTCCCTGAGAGCGTGCCGAATGTCACGACCCAATCTGCTCAATCGACTGACGTTCCGTCAGCTCCAGGTCTTCCAGGCCGTCCACCGTCAGCAATCCTACTCGCGTGCCGCCGAGCAGCTCGGGCTGACACAACCCGCGGTCAGCGCCCAGATTCGACAGCTCGAGCAGGCACTCGCCCAGCCGCTGTTCAAGTACGCCGGGAAAACGCTGCACATCCTGCCGGCCGCCGACGCGCTGGCGGCGTCGACGCAGTCGATCTTCGGACAGGTTTCGAGTTTACAGATGGAGTTATCGGAGCTGGCCGGCACGATTCGCGGCGAGCTCAACCTGGCGGCCGTCTCCACCGCGCAGTATGTGGTGCCCCACATCCTGGCACGCTTTCGGGCTCGCTATCCCGAGGTTCAGATTCGGCTGCGCGTGTGCAATCGGGCCCAGGCCCTGGAACGGCTGGCGGAGAGGCGGGATGATCTGGTGATCATGGGCATGGTGCCGGAGGACCCCAACCTGGTGTTCATGCCCATCCTGGACAATGAGCTGATTCCGGTCGTCTGGCCGGGCCATCCGCTGGTGACGGCCGATCGGGCGACGCTCGAGGATTTCGCGCGACACTATCTGTTGATGCGGGAACCGGGTTCCGGTGCGCGGACGGCGTTCGAGGATTTTGCCGCGAGGGAACGCATTTCCCTGCACCATACCATCGAGCTGGGTACCAACGAGGCCATCAAGCAGGGCGTGATGGCGCATCTCGGCGTGGCCGTATTGCCGCGATTGGCAGTGCAACTGGAGCTGGCATCCGGCCTGCTGGCGAATCCGACCATTCCCGGCTTCCCGCTGAGACGCTCGTGGTGCACGGTCTACCCCAAGGATCGCTACCCCACGCCGGTGACGGAGCTTTTCCTGCGCTTCGTACGCGAGCTGCTGCCGGAACTGAACGCGCACTTCCGCAAACCGATGGCCCCGATCGAGACGCCGACGCTACTGTGTCTACCCGCCGAGGGTAGTTAAAAAAGCCGTGCCAGCGAGAACCGTCAGTGGGTGGAGCCAGCCAGGGTCTCGCGCTGGCGCGCCTGGGCGCGCAGTACATGCAATTCAATCAGCTCTTCGGCCTGTGCCGCGAGGAGCCTCAGTCGATCCATCTCCGCGTCCTCGAAGGCCCGCGGCAGCGTCCCTATCAGGCACAACGTCCCCACACAGACTCCCGGAGCCACGAATAGTGGAAATCCCGCGTAGAACCGGATGAAGGGAGACCCGGTGACCAGTGGGTTGTCCGAGAACCGGGGATCCCGTAGCGCATTGTTGATCACCATCGGCTGACCATCGGCGACGACATGCCCACAGAACGAGATCCGCCGCGGCGTCTCGCAGACCTTGAGCCCCTGATGCGACTTGAACCACTGACGATCCTCGTCGATCAACGTGATCATCGCCATGGGTAGATCGAAGATCTTTGTCGCCAACTCGGTCAGTCGGTCGAACCCCTTGTCGGCGTTCGAATCGAGCAGCTGCAGACCCCGCAGGGCGATCAGACGCTCTGCTTCTTGGCGAGGAATTTCCGGTGCATTCATAGTGCGAACTCTTTATAACCGAGGAAACCATCGGGTGATCAATGAAAAGCCGTCGAGTCGCTCGCTGAGCGACTCCATGAATACGCCGATGGCGCGTTATCGGATGCATTCCTGGTCGCATTGGCCCGAAGTCCGTTCATGACCATCAAACGCAAAACGGGCCTGCCGATCGTGATTCGGCAGGCCCGTCGCGTTTTCCGGTCAATGCAGGACCACGGCGTCTACTTTACCTGGACTCCGTGCGCCTGCTTGTCGGCGTGGTAGGAAGAGCGTACCAGCGGCCCCGATGCGACATGCTTGAAACCCAGCGCCCTGGCCTGTTCGGCGAACCAGTCGAAGGTATCGGGATGCACCCAGCGGTCGACCGCCAGATGGTTACGCGAGGGCTGCATATATTGGCCCAACGTCAGCATGTCGACATCGTGGGCACGCAGATCGCGCATCACCTCGATGACCTGCTCGTCGGTTTCACCGACCCCCAGCATCAAACCCGATTTGGTCATCACTTCCGGACGACGTGCCTTGTAACCTTTCAGCAGGTCCAGCGACCACTGATAGTTCGCCCCGGGGCGTACCTTGCGATAAAGCGAAGGGACGGTTTCCAGGTTGTGGTTGAAGACGTCCGGCGCCTCGCCTTCGAGAATGTCGAGAGCCACCTGCATCCGCCCGCGGAAGTCGGGCACCAGCACTTCGATCTCGATATTCGGACTGTCACGGCGAATCTCGCGGATGCAGTTGGCAAAGTGCTGTGCCCCGCCATCGCGCATATCGTCACGATCGACGGACGTCACCACCACGTAGTTGAGCCGCATTTCGGCAATGGCTTCGGCCAGCTCGCGGGGCTCGTTCTCGTTGAGCGCGTTGGGCCGCCCGTGCGCCACGTCACAGAACGGGCAGCGCCGGGTGCAGATGTCGCCCATGATCATGAAGGTCGCCGTACCGCCGCTGAAGCATTCGCCAAGATTGGGACAGGACGCTTCTTCGCAGACGGTGTGCAGCCCGTGCTTGCGCAGCGTCTGCTTGATATGGGTCACCTGCGGCGAAACCGGCATTCGGACGCGCAGCCAATCCGGCTTCTTCGGCAGCGTTTCGGTCGGAATGACCTTGACGGGGATCCGCGATACCTTATCGGCACCCCGCAACTTGACGCCGCGCTCGGCGCGGGCCGGCTTCTTGGTTTCGGGCGTTGGCATGACGGTCGTCTCGGTCATAGGTCCCTTCCTGATAGTCGTGGAACGCCGCTAGCTAGAGAGTCGCTAACGGTTCAAAAGCCTGTGGCGGTTCGAAAGCCCGTGGCAACTGTTGCTGAACATCGAGCGTCGCGGACAGCCGCTGCGCGAAACACGCCGCCAGTCGATCGGCCTCTCGGGCGAATGACAGTGGCCCCGACACCTGATCGCGTAACTGGGTCATCGCGAGGCCGGCATAGCCACATGGATTGATTCGCGCGAACGGCGACAAATCCATATCGATGTTGAGCGCAACACCGTGAAAGCTGCAGCCGCGCCGAATACGCAGCCCCAGAGAGGCGACCTTTCTCGCCCCGACATAGACGCCGGGAGCATCCGCTCTGGCTTGGGCGTCGACCCCATGTGTCGCCAGCAGATCGATGACGGCATGCTCGAGCAGCGTCACCAGTTCTCGGACCCCCAATCCCCGCCGCCGCACATCGAGCAGCGGATAGAGCACGACCTGACCGGGGCCATGATAGGTCACCTGCCCGCCACGATCACTGGCAACAACGGGGATGTCTCCCGGGGTCAGCAGATGTTCCGGCTTGCCGGCCCGCCCCTGGGTGAAGACCGGCTCGTGCTCGACCAGCCATAGCTGATCCGGCGTCTCGCCAGTACGCTCGTCGGTAAAGCGCGACATCGCCTGCCACACCGGCAGGTAGGGCTGACGCCCGAGGCGATAAAGCGGAAGTGACGACATCGGTGTCACAGCACCATGTGGACGCGGCCGGTGGCTTTCAGATCCTGGAACAGCGCATCCAGCTGCGCCTCCCCGGTGGCATGAATGACGACCCGGATCGACTGGAAACGCGCATTGCGACTGTCGGTCAGCTTGACCGATGCCGGATCGAATCCCGGCGCGTGACGCTCGATCACCTTGCTGACCGCCGCGACGAAGTCTTCGGCCGCATCGCCGACCACGCGGATCGGGTAGTCGCACGGAAACTCGACCTTGGGCCGGGGAAGATCGACATCATTCGGCGTCTGGGCTTTTGGGGTCTGAGGCTGTTGAATCTTGGATTTCCGAGTCATGGGATTTCAGGCACTGCAGTCGATTTCCGACCATTCTACTCAACATTAACCCGCTCACCAACTGATGCCAGCCGGGGCGGATTTTGGCAAGCTCGAGAATGGGGCGCCGCCGGCAAGCGGCACCACAGTTCAGCTTGCAGGGCTCGAACCCGTCGATGGACGCGCTCAGTCGAACAGCCCGGTCACGAACAGGACGATCGAATCCCACACGCGTTTGAAGATGCTGCCTTCCTCGACGTTCTCGAGCGCCACCAGTGGCTCCTGGCCCAGCACTTCATCACCGGATTTGATCTCGAGCGTGCCCATCTGCTGCCCTGCCTTGATCGGCGCGTGCAGCGTTTCCGGCAGATTGAGGCGAGCGGTCAGATTGTCGGCACTGCCCCGCGGCACGGTCATGCTCACTTCGTTTTGAACGCCGAGGCGCACGGTGTCTTTGTCCCCGCCCCAGACGCGCGCTTCATTGAGCACGGAGCCGGCATCGTAAAGCTTGCGAGTCTGGAAGAAGCGGAACCCGTAGTTGAGCAGACGCTGTGTCTCGGCGGCGCGCGCTTCGTCGGAGTTGGTCCCCATGACCACGGCAATCAGACGCGTATCCTGCTTCTTGGCGGACGCCACCAGACAGAAGCCGGCGGCTTCGGTATGACCGGTCTTCAGCCCGTCGACATCCGGATCGCGCCATAGCAGTCGGTTACGGTTGGGCTGACGGATATCGTTGTAGGTGAAATACTTCTCGGAATAGACCTGATAGTGGTCAGGGAAGTCCGTGATGATATGACGCGCCAGAATTCCCAGGTCATGAGCAGACGAATAGTGGTCGTCGTGCGGCAGCCCGGTGGGATTCATGAAATGGCTGTTCTGCATGCCCATACGCTGGGCCTGCTGATTCATCAGATCCGCGAAAGCCGACTCGCTACCCGCGACGTACTCCGATAGCGCCACACTGGCATCGTTGCCGGACTGCACCACCACGCCACGCAGCAGATTCTCGACGCTGACCTGGGTGCCTTCCTGGATGAACATGCGCGAACCGCCTGTCCGCCAGGCATTCTCGCTGACGCTGACCATGTCGCTATCGGCGATACTGCCGCTATCGATCGATTGCTCGACGATATAGGCCGTCATCATCTTGGTCAGGCTCGCCGGAGGCAAGCGCTGATCGCCATTGTGATTGACCAGCAGTTGCCCCGTGGACGCATCCATCAGCACCCACGAAGAGGCGGCCAGATCGGGCGGCGACGGAATCAACTGGTCCGTTTTCGGATTGGTCTGCGACATCTGGCTGTCCGGCGTGGGCTGCTGGGCGCTGACCGGAGATGAAAGCAGGCCCAGGCATAGCGATGCCGAGATGACCAGGCGTGAAACAGACGAAGTGAACAACGCTTTCATGACAATCGGGTTCTCACTGGACAAGGGTTACTGAGTGGGTGCTACCAAGATCACTTGGCCGAAGCCGGCGTCTCGCAGGGTAGCCCTGATGGATTCGAGCGACGCCAGGTCATCGATAGGCCCGACCTGGACACGATAGGGAGGAGACGCATTGTCAATGCGAACCGGCTGCGACAGCAAGCCCTGCAGTCGGCTTTTCAATGCTTCGGCTCCGGTTTGCGAACCGAGCGCAGCCACTTGGACATACCGCTGCCCCGCCGTCGACGGCGTTTCTGACGACGTTTTTGGCGACATCGAGGACCCGTCACGGCCGGCCGATGAAAACGCTTGCCTCTGCACCGGCTGATTCGTGTTCGCCGCCGCGAGAACGGGATCGATACTCGACTCGTAATTCAGATCAGAGTCCAGATCGGCGCCGTTCGCGGACGACGTCCGAACGGACGTGGATCGAGACGGTTCGGTAGCGGGTCGAGAATCGGAGTCATTGCGGGCAACGCGCGCGGCGGCATCGGTCGAGCGATCGTGATCACGCGCCCAGGCGACGGGATCGATCGCCTCGACCTTGACTCGACCGGTGCCGCCTTTGAGGATTCCCAGCCGCGCGGCGGCCGCATAGGAAAGATCGATCAGCCGATCGCTGTGAAACGGGCCACGATCATTCACCCGCACGATGACCTTGCGGCCGTTATCGAGATTGGTGACTCGCGCATAGGTCGGCAATGGCAGCGAACGGTGCGCCGCCGACATCTTGTACATGTCGTAGGTCTCGCCGTTGGCTGTGTCGTAGCCCTGGAACTTGGTCCCGTACCAGGAAGCGCGGCCTTCAGCGGTATAGCCGGTGGGGTCGTTGAGCACGTGATAGGTCTTGCCCCAGACGGAATAGCTCGAACGGTTACCGCTTCTGGAACGCGGCTCGACCCTGGGCACCGCATCCGGCACATTGGCTACGTCTTCGGGCGAATCCGGATAGGCGTCCCGATCCATCGCATAACGGCCGCCACCATTCTGCGACCCGCCGCCTGCACAGCCCACCAGCAACGCCAACGCCAACGTCGCGCCGAGCGCCCGCCACCGGCCGTACCATAGAATCACGCGCCCTCACCCATGGCCGTCTGAATGCGCTGAGCCAACGTGGCCACCGCCATGGCATAGAGATGACTGTGGTTGTAGCGCGTAATCACGTAGAAGTTGTTCAAACCCATCACGTAGCGCACGTGACCGTCGGCGAAATCCAGCGCCAGTGGAACCACCTCGTCGGTGGACGACAGGTTTCCTGCCGTCGGTTCGATGCCGACACGCTTCAGTGTCTCGACCGACGTATTCGGTGGCTCGGTGCGATTGAAGTCGATGGAGGGCGGCAACGTATCCGGGCCGCTCGCCTCGACCAATACCGGCTGATGGCGCTGCCAGCCATGCTCGCTGAAGTAGTTGGCGATACTGCCAATGGCATCGACCGGATTGTTCCAGAGATCCTTCAGGCCATCGCCATCGAAATCGACCGCGTAGGCCCGATAGCTCGTCGGAATGAACTGGGGATAGCCCATCGCTCCTGCGTAGGATCCGAGCAGTGTCGTCGGATCGACACCCTGACCCAGGGTAATCCCCAGAAACGCTTCCAGCTCGCCGCGAAAGAACGCCCCACGGGACGGATGATGGAAGGCCAGCGTCGAAAGCGAGTCGAGCACCCGATGCGTGCCCTTGTGCCGGCCATACTGGGTCTCGACACCCAGAATCGCGACGATCACTTCGGGGGGCACGCCATAAATCCGCTCGGCCCGCGCCAGGGCGTCACGGTTTTCGTTCAGGAACGCCACACCCTGCTGAATCCGCTGTGGCTGTATGAAAATATCGCGATATTCATCCCAGCGCAGCCGCCGCTCTGCGGCGTGGCTCATGGCGTCCAGCACTTGCGGGCGATACTGCGCGGCCTGCATCGCGGCATTCAGCTCGCGACTCGCCAGACCCTGCTTGCTGAGCGAATCGAGCATCGTTCGCACCTCGGGGTGCGTAGCGGGATCGAAGTCGTCGTCCGCCTGTGCCGCCGGGCCGATCGAACACAACAGCCCGATCAGCAACAGCGTGATGCGAAACCGACGTTCCTGCTTACAACGCAGCGGCATGCGCGACTGGCTCCCTGCTTGCGGCTCGTCCACCGTCAGTGTGTCAACAGACGGCGGTGCGTATGAATCGACATGAGAATACCGAACCCGGCCATCAAGGTCACGCTGGAGGTCCCGCCGTAGCTCACCAGCGGCAATGGAACCCCGACCACGGGAAGAATGCCGGTCACCATGCCGATATTCACGAAGACGTAGATGAAGAAGGTCAGCACGATGCTGCCGGCCAGCAGGCGCCCGTAGGTATCCTGAGCATTGTTGGCCATCACCAGTCCTCGCGAGACCAGCAACAGATAGAGCACCAGAATGGTGCTCATGCCGATCAGCCCGAACTCCTCGCCCAGAACAGCGACGATGAAGTCGGTATGACGCTCGGGCAGGAACTCGAGCTGGGATTGCGTTCCCAGCCCCCAGCCTTTGCCTTCGATGCCGCCACTGCCAATCGCCGTCTTGGACTGGATGATGTTCCATCCGGCGCCCAGTGGATCGCTTTCGGGATTGAGAAAGGTCAACACTCGCTGACGCTGGTAGTCGTGCATGCTGATCCACAGCATCGGCATCGCCGCTCCCGCCAGACCCGCCAGGGCGAGAATGAATTTCCAGGAGAGCCCTGCCAGCAGGATCACGAAGACCGCAGCGCAGGTGACCAGCAACGATGTCCCCAGGTCAGGCTGGCGGGCGATCAGCAGTACCGGAACACCAACGATCACCGCACACACCACCAGGTCGCGCCAGGTCGGCGGCAGCGGTCTCCGGTGAAGATAGGCCGCCAACATCATCGGCATGGCGATCTTCATCAATTCAGAGGGTTGAAACCGCAACGGGCCGATCTCCAGCCAGCGCTGGGCGCCCATGCCGATGTCTCCCATGATCTCGACGGCGACGAGCATCAACAGACCGGCACCGTAGGCCACCGGCGTCCATCGAAAGAGAATGCCGGGTGAGAACTGCGCTATGACGACCGCACCCACCAGCGCCACGCCCATGCGAATAGCCTGGGCCATCGTGGTCGACGCCGACATGCCACTGGCGCTGTAAAGCACGACCAGCCCAAACGAGATCAGCAGCAGCAGAATCGCCAACAGCCACGGATCGAGATGCAGCCGCAGCCAAAGCGAACGCTTGCGACCGACCCGCGCTCGCTGCGTTCGCGGTGCAACGCGTTGAAAATCAATCGCCATCGATACTCTCGACTTCTTCGTTGACAGTGGTACCCGGCTGATTCTTCAGCTCGCTGTCCGGCAGCAGCCAGGCATCGGTCAGCTCACGACCGAGCCCGGATACCCCGCCGCCGGCGTTCTCGACGATCACGGCGATCGCGATCTGAGGGTCGTCGACCGGGGCGAAACCGATGAAAAGGGCATGATCGCGCAGGCGTTCGGTCAGTTCGTCGGCGTCGTACTTCTGATTCTGGCCCAGCGAGAAAACCTGGGCCGTACCGGTCTTGGCCGCCATCTCGTACTGCATGCCAGCGCCGACCTTGCGCGCGGTCCCCTCGGAGCCGTGAAGCACCGCCTCCATGCCCTCATAGACATCCTCCCACCAGCGCGCGTGGTCGATCTGGACATCCGGCTTGGTACCCGCAAACGGTGGCTCGATAGCTTCATCGCCAACCTGCTTGGCCAGGTGCGGCCGTACCCAGTGGCCGTGATTGGCCAGCGTCGCGGTGGCCGTTGCCAGCTGCAACGGCGTCGCCATGAAGTAACCCTGGCCGATGCCGGCAGAAAGGGTTTCACCGGGGTACCAGGCCTGGTTGTACTTCTCGCGCTTCCATTCGCGCGAGGGCATCAGGCCCGGCAAGGCGCCCTGGACATCCAACGACGTCACCTCGCCAAAGCCGAACTCATGCATGGTCTCGGAAAGCCGGTCGATACCCAGCCGATAAGCCATGGTATAGAAGTAGGTGTTATTGGAGACTTCCAGCGCCCGTTCGAGGTCGACACGACCATGGCCCCAGCGCAACCAGTTATGGTAACGCCGGGTATCGTTGGGCAGCTGGAAATAGCCGGGGTCGTAGATGATATCGTTGGGTTTGACCACCCCATTCTGCAGGGCGCCCAACGCTTCGAACGGCTTGACCGTGGACCCCGGTGGATACTGACCTCGTACCGCGCGGTTATACAGCGGCAGGTCGAGATTGTTCTGCAGGGCCTGATAATCCTTGTAGGAGATGCCGGTCACGAACTTGTTGATATCGAAACCCGGTGCCGAAACCATCGCCAGAATATCGCCCGTCTTGGGCTGAATCGCGACGATCGCGCCGCGCCGGCCGTCCAGCAGGTCATAGGCCATGTGCTGCAGTCGGCTGTCGATCGTCAGTTCGATGTCCTTGCCCGGCTCTGCCGGATCCCGATCCAGCTCACGCAGGACTCTACCGCGGGCATTGGTCTCGACCTTGCGCAGACCGGCCTTGCCATGCAGCTGGTCCTCGTAGGTGGACTCGACTCCCGTCTTGCCGATGAAGTGCGTGCCGGCGTAGTTGCCCGGATCCAGCTCGGCCAGCTCCTCGGTGTTGATTCTTCCGACGTAGCCCAGCACGTGCGACATCACGATCGGGTCGGGGTAGTAGCGCATCAACTGCGCCTCAACCTCGACTCCGGAGAGCAGGTAGCGATTCACTGCCAGGCGCGCGATTTGATCCTCGCTCAGATCGCTCATCAACAGTGCCGGCTGATAGGGCCGCTGGCGTTGCAGAGAGCGCGCGCGAAAGGCATCCACCTCGCTCTCGGGCAGATCGAGAATATCGATCAGACGCTGCAACGTCGTATCGAGATCGTCGACACGCTCGCGCACGATGGTGAGGTTGTAGGTGGGCCGATTTTCCGCCAGCAGCTTGCCGTTACGGTCGTAGATCAGCCCTCGCCGTGGCGGCAGCGGCTCGACCCGCATGCGGTTGCTGTCGGAGCGCGTGATGAAGACGTCATGCTCGATGACCTGCAGATAGACCAACCGGGCAAGCAACCCGCCTGCCATCAGTGCGATGATCAGCACTGCCACCAGCGAGCGGTTACGAAAGACACGCACTTCGCGCTCGTGGTTCTTGACGTTTTCCCGACGCTTACGCATGGCGAGAACGGCGATTCAGTGCGACGGACGACGTCGAACGGGCGCAGCGTCCAGGGGCGTCGCTTTGGTTGGCGTCGAGTGGGAACAAGCGACTGACTCTCTGAATCAACGGTGGTACGGGTGGCCTGAGAGCAATGACCAGGCGCGGTAGAACTGCTCCGCCAGCACGACCCGCACCAGCGGGTGCGGCAGGGTCAGCGCAGAGAGCGACCAGGATTGCCGGGCGCGAGCGACGACACGGGGATCGAGCCCTTCGGGCCCGCCTACCACCAGGGCAATATCCTGACCTTCCTGGCGCCAGATACCCAGGCGTTCGGCCAGTTGCTCCGTGGACCAGGACGCCCCTTCGACTTCCAGCGCAACGATATGTTCCTGATCGCGCAGTTTTTCCAGCATTCGATCGCCTTCGGCCTGGATCGCCCGCGCGACATCGGCGTTCTTGCCGCGGGCGCCCGCAGCAATCTCGACGATCTCGAACGGCATTTCACGCGGCAACCGTTTGCGGTACTCCTCGACGCCCGCCTCTACCCACGCCGGCATGCGCGAGCCAACGGCAAGCAGTCGAATCTTCATCCGCGTAGTTCTTGCCCACGTAATTCTTGCCCACGTAGTTCTTGCCGGTCCGGGGTTTCCGTGCGCTGCGAATCGGTCGGCAGGTCGGCCCAGAGCCGCTCGAGATCATAGAGCTGACGCGTTTCCGGCATCATCACATGCGCGATCACGTCGCCCAGATCGACCAGCACCCACTCGCCGCCCTGCTGCCCCTCGATACCCAGCGGACGCAGCCCGGCATCCTTGGCCTTCTCGACCACGTTGTCGGCCAGGGCGGACACATGGCGCGAAGAAGTTCCGCTCGCGACCACCATGACATCGGTGACGCTGGTCAATGCGGCCACATCCAGCTCGACGACATCGCGAGCCTTCAGCTCCTCGAGCGCTTCCACCACCAGTGATTTAAGCGTATCTGTCTGCATAGCTCCTCGTCATATAACCCCCTTGAACGGGGAATCGCGACTCCCGGAATCCGGGAGTCGCGCATTTTACTCGGATAACGCCTGAACGCCAGCCCCGGGCTCGCGGTAGAGGCCGTGGCGCTCGATATAGCGCTCGACGGGCTCGGGGATCAGGTAGCGTACGCTGAGCCCTTGCTGCAAACGCCGACGAACCTCGGTCGCGGCAATCGCCATCCGACTGGGTAGTCGCAGTCGCAACAGGTTGCCGGCCGGAGCCGCCATCATCGTCTCCACCGTCGAGACCTCGCGCCCCTCGATCAATGCCGCCAGCTCTGGCTCCAACGGCGCGTCATGGTCGGGCCGGTCGATAACCACGATATGCGCGAGCGACAGCAGGCGCTCGCGCTGATGCCAGTCGGGGAGTCCCAGAAAGGCGTCGTGGCCGACAGCCATGACCAACCGCGCCTGCTCGCCCCACTCTTCACGCAATGACGCCAGCGTGTCGACGGAGTACGAGTGACCGGAGCGACGCACTTCACGATCGTCCGCCACCAGCCCGGGGGTGGTACCGATACCGGCTTTCAGCATCGCCAAGCGATGCTCGGCAGAGATACCCGGCGCCTGGCGATGCGGCGGCACGTGCACCGGAATCATGTGGACTGCGTCAAGCGCCAGCACCTCACCCAGCTCGACGGCACTGCGCAGATGCCCCATGTGAACCGGGTCGAACGTCCCCCCCAACATGGCGATACGGGGCATGGACGCGCCTTGCCGCTCGAGAAAGGAGACGTCCTGCACGTCAACTCCGTACATGGCCGTCCCCGAAGACGACGTACTTGCGGGTGGTCAATCCCTCGAGTCCGACCGGGCCGCGGGCATGAAGCTTGTTGGTCGAAATGCCGATCTCGGCGCCCAGGCCGTATTCGAAGCCATCGGCAAAGCGTGTCGAGGC
The DNA here is from genome assembly GCF_003206695.1 of Salinicola halophyticus. Lineage (GTDB taxonomy): Bacteria > Pseudomonadota > Gammaproteobacteria > Pseudomonadales > Halomonadaceae > Salinicola > Salinicola halophyticus. The sequence goes on from NZ_PZJN01000003.1 coordinate 584,812, forward strand.
GTTGACGATGACCGAGCTGGAATCGACCTCGGCCAGGAACCGTCGCGACAGGGTCAGGTTTTCCGTGACGATCGCATCGGTATGCTGAGAGCCGTGGGTATTGATATGGTCGACGGCCTGATCGAAGTCATCGACGACCCGGATCGCCAGAATGGGCGCCAGATATTCCGTCGTCCAGTCCGCCTCCGTGGCCGCGACGGCATCGCCGATCCAGCTCCGCGTACGCGAGCATCCGCGCATTTCGACGCCCTTGTCGCGGTAGATGGCGGCGAGTCGCGGCAATACCAGCGCCGCGATATCGATGTGAACCAGCAACGTCTCCATGGTGTTGCAGGGCGAATAGCGCTGGGTTTTGGCGTTGTCGGCGATGGCCACCGCCTTGTCGATATCCGCACCGGCATCGATATAGACGTGACAGATGCCGTCGAGATGCTTGATCACGGGTACCGTCGCTTCACTGGCGACGCGGGCGATCAACGATTTGCCGCCACGCGGAACGATGACGTCGACGAACTGGGGCATGGTGATCAAGGTGCCGACGGCGGCGCGATCCGTCGTCGCCACCACCTGGACGGCATCCTCCGGCAGGCCGGCGTCCTCGAGCCCCAGACGAATGCATTCGGCGATCGCGGCATTGCTGGCCGCGGCTTCCGAGCCTCCCCGCAGGATGCAGGCATTGCTCGATTTCAGGCAGAGACTCGCGGCTTCGACGGTCACGTTGGGGCGCGACTCATAGATGATGCCGATCACGCCCAACGGGACCCGCATCTGACCTACCTGAATGCCGCTCGGCCGATAGCCGAGACCGTCGATCTGGCCGACGGGATCGGCTAGCGCCGCCACCTGCAGAACGCCGGCGATCATGGCGTCGATTCGTTCCGGGGTCAGTGCCAGGCGGTCCAGCAACGCCTCGTTCAGGCCGTTGTCGCGACCGCGCTGCAGATCCTGCTGGTTGGCCTCCGCCAACGCCGGACGCGCGGCGTCCAGTCGGGCCACGATAGCCTCGAGGGCAGCATTCTTGCGCCCGCTGTCGACGCGGCGCAGGGCCGCGCTGGCGGTGCGAGCACGCTGCCCCAAAAGATGCATGTACTGAACGATGTCCTCGACCCGGGCGGTCGCAGTCTGCTGCATGGTGTACTCTTTCCGTCTCGATGATGATTCGGTGACAGTTCGCTTCGGGCGCGATTCAGAATCGAAATCTGCCGTTTCCCCGCCAGGGCGGAAAACGGGCAGGTCAGACGCATCGGCGCTATACGGTCAGTCGGGCGCATGCGATAGTCGATCAATAACCGCGCCTGTCATTCGCAATCGGTCCAATATAAGCCACCATGCAAAGCAAGTACAAAAGCCCCGGCCTTCAAACTCTTCTGGCGTTCACCTTGCTGCTTGCCCTGCTCACGGGCTGGCTGGCCGAAGACACCGTCAGGATGATCGCCTGGCTCAGCGGAGCCATCTTTGCACTCTTCCTGATCCGCTTCTCATCTCCGCGTCTCTCGCGCTGGTTTCCGGTCGCCGTCATCCTGCTATGTGGTCTCCTGCTCGCGACGCGCCATACCGAAGCCAGTCTATGGCTGTGGTTGCTGCCTTTATGCCTCTCCCGAATGACCGGGCGAATCGGAATGGCCCTGAACGTGGCGGCCTATGTGCTGGTCGTGGCCGACATCGGCTGGGCGCTGCCGCTGCCGACCGCCATCGTCGTCAGCGTCTCGTTGGCGATCGTGTGGCTTCTGTGCCTGGAACGGCAAAGGCATTCGACGGCGACGCCCCCCACGACACCGGAATGGCTGCTTCCCCCCGCCCAGCTCGACGCCGACATCCAGATCGAACTGAAGCGATCCGAGCGAGAGATACTGCATAGCGAAGTTGCCCTCTACGGCTGCGCCCGGTCGACGACCGCCGACATGGAACAGCTCTGTCGCTGCCTGAGCCAGCAGCTCGCGCTCTACGAACGCGCCTATCGCCTCAACGACTACGGCGTCGCGGTAATTCTGATTGCGCCCAATGCCGAAGCAGCCAGTCTTCGCCGACAGCAGCTGAGATACGCCATCGCCCCGCAACGGGAAATCTCCTCGACCCCGCTGGCGGAAATCGGCGACCGCTTCACCCGCTACCATAGCAAACCGTCGACACCGGTTTCGGAGATGCAGTCGTGGCATTGAGTCGCTACAAGCTGGTCGCACAGCTGCTCATTCTGGGGCTGCTCGTAGGTTTGGCGCTGTGGGAGCACCTGATGCGCCACTACGATTTGATCCTGCCGCCCACGCTACTCGCGATCGCGCTGCTGGTAGCGATCCCCTTGCAGTGTCTGGGCCATCTCGGCGCGGCCGTGGCCGACCGTCTGTTGCTGGCCGGCGGCCTGATCCTGTGCGCCGTGGAGGCACCGGGCAGCGCAACGCCGATGCTGTGGCTGGGGCTTTCGGTCGCCCTGGGCTTCCTGCTGTTGCCTCCCTTAACCGCGCTGATACTGTCGCTGGCAGTCGTGCCGGCCCTGCTGGTTGTGCTCGGCGATGCGTACATGACGCTTTTCAATCTGGCGCTCGGCTGGTGGCTGACCCTCGCCGCCGCCACCTTGACTCTCCTTCTCGATCACTCGGCGAAGACGTCACCTTTCACCTTGACGCCGTGGCGCCGCGACAGGCGACTTTCCGGCAGCTGCATTCGGGAAAACCTGAAAATCGAAGTCGCCAGGGCAACCGCCCTCGACCGGCCGCTGAGCGTGCTGGTCGTGTATATCCCGCAGCTGGATCAGGCCAGCGATCAGTTCGGCGGCCACTTGCGCGAAGTTCTCTCGGCGAGTTTCAGCGACGTGGTCTCCAACAACAGCCGCCAGAGCGATCTTCTCGGCGAGTATCGCGCCAACGTTTTCTGGCTGGTATTGCCCAACGCCGCGGAACCCGGCGCCATCGCCGCTGCCAAAAGGCTCTCGAACGCGGTCACCGCCGTCACTCATCCCGAGATCGGGTCTTTGGAAAGCCACAGCCGAGTGTGTACATTGCAGGCCGATGAAAGCGCCGAACGCTTTATGCAACGCCTCGAAGCCGCCGCCAACAAATTGCTGGAACCTCAAGCTTGAATATCACCCATTGGCTCTACTCTCTCGCCCCGCCGCCGGGGCTGCTACTCATCATCATCCTGGTCGTGGCGCTGATCGAATCGCTGGCCGTCGTCGGCATCGTGGTTCCCGGTGTCGTACTGCTGGGTGCTGCGGCCTCGATCGCCGGTCACGACGATGTCCCGCTCTGGCTAGTGCTGATCGCCGGTATTGTCGGCGCTTTCATCGGTGACAACCTCAGCTTCTGGCTGGGCCGTACGCAACGCAGCCGGATACCCCACTGGTGGCCGTTGAAACAGCATCCCGGATGGCTGGACCGGGGCAACGATTTCTTCCAGCGATATGGCATTCTCTCGGTGATCATCGGCCGTTTCGTGGGCCCCGTGCGTCCGTTCATTCCGATGATCGCGGGGATGCTGTCGATGCCGACGAAGCGCTTCGTGCTGGTCAATATCGTCTCCGCCCTGGCCTGGGCCCCGGTTTATCTGCTGCCCGGCTATCTGCTGGGGCGATCGTGGGAAAAACTGATGCACCTGCCTCCCGGCGCCGAACGCTGGCTGCTGACGCTGTCGCTGGCGGTACTGGCGCTGGCGCTGCTGTTCTCGACTATTCGCTACCAGCTCAGCGGCGACGGTCGCTTGCACCGTTGGCTGGAAGAACGCATGGCTCGAAGCCCTGTGCTGACCAGGGGATGGAAATCGCTCTGCTCGCCACCGCCCGCCAACGAGTTCCCCCTGGCGTCACTGTCGCTGCTACTGACGAGCCTGATCGCCCTGGTTGCATGGACGGCGTGGGTACTGGCCCACAACGGGCCGCTGCCGATGGATCAACAGATCCACTCCCTCGCCAAGCTGCTGCAGCGCAGCTGGCTGGTCGGGACCAGCGAAACGCTGGCCGAGATCGGTGACGCTCTGGGGATCAGCGTACTGATGACGCCCTGGCTACTGTGGTTGCTTTACGCCAGACGTTTCGCTGGACTACTGCATATCGCAGGTGCCTTGGGTCTCATCGCGGTCAGCAATACCGTATTCAAGGATCTCGCCGGCCGGGCACGGCCAGACACGCCGGACTACCTGACCGGTTCGATGTCTTACCCCAGCGCTCACACATCGACGATCGTCGTCGTGATTGGGTTGACGGCCGCTTTTGCCGCCCAGGTCATGCCGCAACGTTATCGCGGCTACGCCTACTGGCTGGGAATCCTCACCTGCGTGCCGATGGCGCTATCCCGGCTGGTCATCGGCGTGCATTGGGCCAGCGACCTGGTCGGCGGCGCTCTGCTCGGACTCACGGTCTGCGCGCTGACTCGCATCAGCTATCAGCACTTCCAGCAGCCAGGCCGGGACATGCCGCCCTGGATCTGGCTATGCATCGCCTCGCTGGCACTGGAAACCGGACGCGTGATGTTCTTTGGCCCCGTCTGATTGCCGCTATCCACGACTGCCGTCCATGCGGCCACGACTGCCGTTCTACGCGGAGACGGCTTAATCCCCCCAGCGGGGCATCAGGGTCTGAGCAATGCCCAGCTGGTTGAGAATACGGGCGACGATGAAATCGATCATCGCCTCGACGCTGTCCGGCCGATGATAGAACCCCGGTGCTGCGGGTAGCACGACGGCGCCCATGTGCGTGAGCTTGAGCATGTTGTCGAGATGCACCGCCGAGAGCGGTGTCTCCCGGGGGACCAGGATCAGCTGTCGACGCTCCTTGAGCGCGACATCCGCGGCGCGCTCGATCAGGTTGTTGCTGGCGCCGCAGGCCACGGCGGAGAGCGTGCCGGTCGAGCACGGGCAGATCACCAGCGCCTGCCAGTTACCGGAACCGGAGGCCACCGGGGCCATCCAGTCTTCCCGTCCGAAACAGCTAATCTGTTCCTCGCCCGCCCCGAACCGGGCCGTCAGATCCTGCGCCAGCCGATCCGGCTGAGCCGGGAGCTCGATGTCGGTTTCGACCGCGATCACGCGGTGGGCCGCCTTCGAGATCATCACGTAGACTTCGTGCCCGGCTCCGACCAGACACTCGATCAGCCGCAGCCCGTACTGCACGCCGGAAGCGCCGGTGATCGCGACGGCGATCGGCGCGGCATAGGGCTTAAAATAGGGCGCTCGGGATGAAATCTCAGTGTGTGGAACCTCAGTGTGTACCGCCATGGCGGACCTCCAGAGCGTGCAGCAGCTTGTCGTGGATACCGCCGAATCCGCCGTTGGACATCACCACGATGCGGTCGCCCGGCAGCGCCGCGTCGACGATCTCACCCACCATCATCTCGAGATCGCTCTCGACGCGGCTGGCAGCATGGCCGGCCACCACCTCGGCCAGCGACCAGTCGAGCCCCGGGGGCTGATACCACCAGACGCGCTCGGCCGCCACCACGCTGTCGGCCAGCCGCGTTTTCATGGCGCCCTGGCGCATGGTGTTGGAGCGCGGCTCGATCACGGCCAGCAACCGGCCGCCGTGCCGATCCCGGTGGAGCCCTTCGAGAGTCAGTGCAATCGCGGTCGGATGATGGGCGAAATCATCCAGCACCTGGATCCCGGCCACGTCACCACGCACTTCCTGACGCCGCTTGGGCGCCGCGAACGTCGTCAACGCCCGGCAGCCGTCGGCCAGCGACACTCCCGCCTGATTGGCCGCCGCCAGCGCCGCCACCCCGTTGGCAGCGTTGTGCCGGCCGCTCAGCCCCCAACGCACCGAATGGCGCTCGTCGCGGTGCAAAACCGTGAAGGCTCGGCTATCGTCGGGATCGAGCAGCAGTTGCCAATCACTGTCGGGACGTTCCCCGAAGCGCTCGACCGGCGTCCAGCAGCCCATTGCCAGCACGCGTTCCAGCGCCGGCTCGCCGTCGGCTACCACCAGCCCGCCGTTACCGGGCACAGTCCGCACGAAGTGATGGAACTGGCGTTCGATGGCGGCCAGATCGGGAAAGATATCCGCGTGATCGAACTCGAGATTGTTGAGAACGGCGACATCCGGGCGGTAGTGAACGAACTTCGAGCGTTTATCGAAGAACGCGGTGTCGTATTCGTCCGCCTCCACTACGAAAGGCGCGCCAGGTGCCGCAAGACGCGAGGAAAGGCCGAAGTTGCCCAGCACCCCCCCGATCAGGAAACCGGGCTTCAGCCCTGCGGCTTCGAGTATCCAGGCCAGCATGCTTGCCGTTGTCGTCTTGCCATGGGTGCCCGCCACGGCCAGCACCTTGCGCCCGGGCAGCACATGCTCCGCCAGCCATTGCGGACCCGAAAGGTAGGGAAGCCTGGCATCGAGCAGCGCCTCGATTTCCGGATTACCCCGCGAGAGCGCGTTACCGACGATGACCAGGTCGGGAGCCGGGGTGAGGTTTTCGGCGCGATAGCCCTCCATCAGCTCGATACCGATCTCCTCGAGCTGAACGCTCATCGGAGGGTAGACATTGGCATCCGAGCCGGTGACTCGATAGCCCAATGCCTTTGCCAGTCGCGCCAGACTGCCCATGAAGGTTCCACAGACCCCCACTACGTGAACGTGCATGCCACTACTCTCTCAACAACTCTCTCCACGACTCTCTCCACCACTCTCTTCACTACGCTCTCCGTCACTCTCCCCATATGAACCGGCGAGCCTAGCACGGCCTCCAGAACCGGGCTACCGGCGCCTATTTCAGGCTAATGTCGAGCTCCTGCCATGGCCAGTTCATGGGCGTTGGCCCCGGCTACCCGCCTTCGAAGGCGTTCTGAACCCGCCCTCCCAACCGACTCATGACTGGCGGGTACAGGGGCGATCGAGAACGGGAATCAGTCGGTCACTCATCTTCTAGTCGCAGAAAAATGACCGTGGTGGCGGCACGGCTATCGTATTAACAGGCATACGCCTTTCGGCTATGCTGAGCGCGCATCCGACTCGCGCTCTTTCGCCGCGCATGGCGGGATCGAAAACGCGAGCTCAGCAATCCGAACATCAGGAGATGAAAGCCGACATGGCCAAGCACAATGCGTTCTACGCACAGTCCGGTGGCGTCACTGCCGTCATCAACGCCAGCGCCTGTGGCGTGATCGAGGCCTGCCGCCGTCATGCAGACCGCATCGGCCATCTCTACGCCGGGCATAACGGTATCATCGGTGCTTTGCTGGAAGACCTGATCGACACCAATCAGGAGAGCGATGAAACCGTCTCCGCCCTGCGCCATACGCCCGGTGGCGCTTTCGGCTCCTGCCGCTACAAGCTGAAGTCGATCGAGGACAACCGCGCCGAATACGAGCGGCTGATCGAAGTCTTCAAGGCGCACGACATCCGCTATTTCTTCTACAACGGCGGCGGCGATAGCGCGGACACCTGCCTCAAGGTCTCGCAACTGTCGGAGACGATGGGCTATCCGTTAACGGCTATCCACGTGCCCAAGACCGTCGACAACGACCTTCCGATCACCGATAACTCGCCGGGTTTCGGCAGCGTTGCCAAGTACGTCGCGACCTCGACGCGAGAGGCGGCACTCGACATCGAGTCGATGTGCGCCACGTCCACCAAGGTATTCATCCTCGAGGTGATGGGACGCCATGCAGGCTGGATCGCGGCTGCCGGCGCGCTATCCGGCGCCTCTTCTGACGAGGCACCACACGTGATCATCTTTCCGGAGATCGCCTTCGACCGGAAAATCGTCATGGCGCGCATCGACGAGGCCGTCAAGCGTCACGGCTTCTGTGTGATCGTGGTCTCCGAAGGCGCGCAGTATGCCGACGGCACCTTTCTTGCCGATGGCGGCAGCGTCGATGCTTTCGGCCACAAGCAGCTTGGCGGTGTCGCCCCCGCGCTGGCATCGATGGTCAAGGAAGATCTGGGCCACAAATACCACTGGGCAGTGGCAGACTACCTGCAGCGCGCCGCGCGCCACATCGCCTCCAAGACCGACGTCGACCAGGCCTACGCGGTCGGTGAAGCTGCAGTGGAATTGGCGCTGAGCGGCCAGAATTCGATGATGCCGGCCATCAAGCGAGTGTCGGAATCACCTTACACCTGGAAGATCGAGCCGGCACCGCTGGCAGAGATCGCCAATCATGAAAAATTCATGCCCAGGGATTACATCAGTGAAGACGGCCTCTACATCAGCGAAGCGGGCCGGCGTTACCTCGCGCCACTGATCGTGGGCGAAGACTTCCCCCCGTTCGAAAATGGCCTGCCCATGGTCGCCAAACTGAAAAAGGCCAGGGTCGAACGCAAGCTGGCCGAATTCACGCTGTAACCACTCCGACACAGGGCGCGGGATTCGACCGCGCCCACCGCCTGGATACTGCTCGCTTCTTGTCTTTGTCTCTTGTCTTGACCTCTTGTCGTTGCCTCCCGTCTTCGCGCCTTGTCTCCGCCTCTCGTTCCACGCCATTCAGACATACCATTAACCGTCCCATAGACGGTGTGTCGCTATCTGGATACACGACTTTTTCAATATGGAAACAGCGTTCAAGAACGCGATTCCCGAGCGATTAACAGAATTTTACGGATTATACTTCATGTATCTGGAGACGAGCGGCGCATCTGGAGACGAGCGTCGCAGTGGCTGGGTCAATCGCGAACGATCGATCCTCGACTGCGGCATGATGAGCCTTGTCTTGGACCAGAAAAATTCTCACGAACCGCCAGGTTTCGGCGCCAGCCTCTCGCGAGAACTGGCACGCACTCACGAAATCGATGCGGACGGAAAAGGAGCAGGACCATGAACAAACCGATCATGATTGGCGGCATCATTGCCGCGCTGGGCATCGCCGGCGGCGTGGCGGTGGGTTCCTATCAGTCTTCCGAAGAGGGACCACGCTACGCGGATATCGTCAGCGTCGACCCGATCGTGCAGACCACCGACTCCCCTCGCGAGGTCTGCAAGAACGTTACCGTTACCCATCAGCGCCCGGTGGAAGATGACCATCGTATTGCCGGCACCGCCATCGGCGCCATCGTCGGCGGCGTGGTTGGCAATCAGTTTGGCGGTGGCAGCGGCAAGAAGATCATGACGGCGGCCGGCGCCGTCGGCGGCGGCGTCGCCGGCAATCAGGTCCAGGAACGGATGCAGCAAGGCGATACTTATCAGACCACTGAGAAGCGCTGCAGCACGGTCAACGACAGCAAGGACGAGACTGTCGGCTACGACGTTCGATACCGCTACGATGGTGAGGTGCACGAAGCCAAGCTGGACGACAAACCCGGTAGCGACCGCGTGTTGATGCGCGACGGCAAACCGCAGTGGGACGGGGACGCTCAGTCTTCTTGAGCGTTGGACGCCCCTGCCGACTTTTCCGCGACCCCTTCATCACTGATTCGGGGTCGCGGGCTATCAAACGACCCACCGCCCCCTCTCGAACACCGGCTCGAACACCGGCTCGAATACCGACTCGAACATCGGCTTGAATACCGACTCGAATACCTAAGACACGGCTATCCGCCGGGAATACGAAGCTCTACTCTCACGAAATACCGGACGGCGAGACAAAATAGACGTTAGCGATGGGTAGGCTTGCGGGGCCGCCCTTGAGGGCCAACGGGCCGACTCAGCGCAATTTCGATGGCGCGTTCTCGTTCGATACCACTATCCATCAATTTTTTGATCCGCGTTTTCAATGTGCCCACGGGCATGCCAATGGCCTTGGCACGCTGAGAAAGCGTTCCCATATTGGGCTCGCTTTTCTTCTGACACGGGGTGGGCCGAAAATCTCGTGCGGTCAATTTCATTGTCAGTCCGAGGATCGTCACGAATTAGGAGGGCGGGACATCCAGGTCAAAAAACTAATAATACTTAGCATGTTACGTGTTTTAACAACTTTGCGCGTTTTCTACCCGTAAATACTTAACCTAGACTAAATTAGCGGCAATAACTTCAGAAAATCGTCGTCAAAGAACCGAATGGCCGATAGGGCCTTCCTCATCAAAATGAGGGACAAGAGAGATCTGTAGAGGAGTTCACAAATAGCAGCATAGGCCTATCACGGCCTGTGACTGTCAACTGGCAGGTCTTTCAAAAAAACGCCCGGCATACTTTACCGCTCTGAAGGTGAAGTATGCCGGGCCAAAAGATCGCGAATCGCGACCATGAACCTATGTGGCTAAAAGCAACGCTTCGTTGGCGCGCTCTCATCCGATTCGTCGTGTCTCGAGCGCAATGCTGCGAGGTCTACGCTTGAAACTTCTGATGTCCGCTTCGCTCAATCAGCTTAAAATTGCATAGCGAAAATCAATATCTGGTAGAAAACCGGTCCAATTTCCTGCTCTTGCTACTAGATTATCAGTCTTTGAGGATAATGCGGAAGTGGAATTTTCACATACTTTAGTAATACTCGATGAAACCGAATTACCGACTCGAGTTCACCGCCAAAGGATCGGGCTTTCGATCATGACAAGCCCTGAGGAGCACTATCGCCTAATGACGACGGCATACGGGGCATTCGGGATCCCTTGAAAGCGCAAAATGGCGCCACTGCCCGGTCAAGGCATCGAACGTCGAAAGCCCGCGATGGGGCTGGCCGGCCCCGCTGATCAGTTTCATCGCCTCCAGCGCCTGAAAGCTGCCGATGACGCCCACCAGCGGCGAGACCACCCCGCTTTCGGCACAGGTCAGCGCGTCGTCATCTCCGTGCTCGCCATAAAGGCACGCATAGCAGGGGGATGCCGGCTGACGCGGATCGAACACCGCGAGCTGACCCGAAAAACGAATGGCAGCACCGCTGACCAGTGGCGTGCGAGTATCGACGCAGGCCCGATTGATCGCGAAGCGACTGGAGAATCGGTCGGTACAGTCCAGCACTACATCCGCAGCATCGACCTCCGCCAGCAAGGCATCGCCGACGAGACGGGTCTCCAGCGGACGAAGCTCGCAACCGGCATTGAGACCGCCGGCGGTGGCAGCAGCCGATCTCGCCTTGGATTGGCCCAGCGAGGCCTCCGTGTGCGCGATCTGACGCTGCAGATTCGAAAGCTCGACGATATCGTCATCGGCAATGGACAGACACCCGACTCCCGCGCCGGCCAGATAGAGCGCCGCCGGCGACCCCAGGCCACCGGCACCGACAATCAGCACGCGGGCGGCCAGCAGACGCTCCTGACCGGCGATGTCGATCTCTTCGAGCATGATATGGCGGCTATAGCGCAACAGTGCTTCGTCGTTCATGAACCTTCCTGAAGCGCAGGAACGGCCGTCATCGGCGCTCGCTCCTGGGCGTTATCGAGCGTCTTCCGGATCGAGATCGGGGATCGGCAACGCCAACTCCTCCTTGACCTCTTCCATCACGACGTAACTCTTGGATTCCTTGACCCCCGGCAACGTCAGCACCACGTCTCCCAGCAGCTGACGGTACGCCGACATCTCGGGAATACGGCATTTGAGGATATAGTCGAACTGACCCGACACCAGGTGGCATTCCTGAATTTGCGGCAACGTGGCGACCGCCCTGCGGAACTCATCGAAGACCGACGGTGACTGCGTGTTCAAACTGATCTCGACGAACACCAGCAGATTGGCGCGCAGGGCCTGCGGGTCGAGCACGGCCTTGTAACCGCGGATGATACCTGCCCGTTCCAGACGTTTGACCCGCTCCAGGCAAGGCGTTGTCGACAGACCCACCTGCGAAGCCAGATCCACGTAGGAAATACGGGCGTTATCCTGCAGACAGCGCAGGATGTTGAGATCGATTCGATCGAGTGACCGAGACTTGGCTTTCATTGGTGTAATTGTTCCAGCCGGTGAATAGAAGCGCTCCGTGAATGGCACGAGGCCGAACGAGGGCCATCCGAACGCGTGGCGCAAGGATCAACGAGCAGACACTCATCGACCCGTCGCTCGCAGCGGGATTATTACTATCACAGAGCGGTTACGATTCACTAACTGGCATGGCAACTATCGTTCAACGCTAGGCGTTCAACGCCAATCGCTCGACATGACGGAAAGCGGGACGGCATCGCCGCCATCAGCGAGGCCCCTGCCCACCCGTTATTCGCTCGTGCCCCGCCAGATCCTGTCGCGAAACGACGCCTAGAAAGCCAAAATGCATCAGCGTGTGACGCACCGTCTCGGCCTGCGTGTAGCCATGTTCCATCCACAGCCAGCCTTCCGGCTTCAGGTAGGCGGAGGCGTGCCGGGCCAGCCATGCGAGATCGGAAAGGCCGGCGGCTTCGGCCACCAGTGCCGAGCGTGGCTCGAAGCGGACATCGTCCCGCGTCAGGTGGGGGTCGTCGGCAGCAATGTAAGGCGGGTTGGCGACGATGATATCGAAACGTTGCCCGGACAACGCGGAGAACCAGTCGCTCTCCAACCAGCGCACGTTGGCTATCGCCAGTCTTTCGGCGTTCGACTGCGCCAGGCTGACGGCGTCAGCGGCCCGGTCGACCCCGGTCACCTGCCAGCCGGGACGCTCGCTGGCGAAGGCCAGTGCCACCGCCCCCGTGCCGGTGCCGAGATCGAGCAGCTCGCCGTTCGCCGCCGCGGCCGACTCCAGCGCCACTTCGACGAGACGCTCAGTATCGGGGCGCGGGATCAGCGTCGCCGGCGACGTCTGAATGTCCAGCCCCCAGAATTCGCGTGAACCGGTCAAGTAGGCCACCGGACATCCTTCGCCACGCCGCTCGAGCAGCGCGTCGAAGCGAGCGGTCTGATCGTCCGTCAGGGTACGATCGCCCCAGGTGTAGAGCCAGGTCCGGCTGCGCTCGCAGAGATGGGCCAACAGCACTTCGGCATCTAGTCGCGGTGTCGGCGATGCACTCAATCGCGCCGTCGCCTCACGCAAGGCATCGTCTATCGTCATCACTCGCCCTGCAGAGCCGCCAGCTGATCGGCCTGGTATTCGTTGACCAGCGGCCGAATGACCTCGTCGAGATCGCCGGCGACGATCTCGACGAGTTTGTAGAGCGTCAGGTTGATACGGTGGTCGGTAAGACGCCCCTGAGGAAAATTGTAGGTTCGGATTCGCTCGCTGCGATCGCCCGACCCCACCAGCGAACGCCGCGTATCGGCCTGATGCTGGCGCTGCGTGTCGACGGCGGCCTGCTTCAATCTCGCCGCCAGCAGCGACATCGCCTTGGCCCGGTTCTTGTGCTGACTACGCTCTTCCTGGCACTCCACCACCAGCCCGGTCGGCAGGTGGGTGATGCGGATGGCGGAATCCGTTGTGTTGACGTGCTGGCCCCCTGCGCCGCTGGAACGGAACGTATCGATTCGCAGATCGTTGCTATTGACATCGACATCGCCGACTTCGCTCGCTTCCGGCATCACCGCGACCGTGCAAGCCGAGGTGTGAATGCGGCCCTGGGACTCCGTCGCCGGCACCCGCTGCACGCGGTGAGCGCCCGACTCGAACTTCAATGCGGCGTAGACGTTATCACCCTTGACCCGAGCGATGATCTCCTTGTAACCGCCCTGCTCGCCGTGACTGGCGCTGACCACTTCCACGCCCCAGCCTTTCTTTTCGGCATAGCGCGAGTACATCCGAAACAGATCGCCGGCGAACAGCGCGGCTTCGTCGCCCCCGGTCCCCGCGCGGACTTCCAGGAAGACGTTGTTGTTGTCATCCGGATCTTTCGGCACCAGCAGCCGCTTGACCTCTTCCTCGAGCTCTTCGAGCTGCGCCCGGGAAGCGCGCCACTCCTCCTCGGCCAGCTCGCGCATGTCCGGGTCGCTGTCCTGGCGCATCTGGTCGGCCGCCTCGATATCGCCCTCGGTGCGCCGATAATCGAGCCAGGCGGCGACCAGCGGCTCGAGCTCGGCATACTCGCGGGAATAATCGCGAAAGCGCGGCTGGTCAGTGATCACCTCGGGTTCGGAGAGTAGCGCCGATAGCTCCTCGAAACGTTCCTGAAAGGCATCGAGTCGTTCGCGTAAAGACGCTTTCATGCCCAGTCCTGTGTTTTCATACCGAGTCCTGTGTCGTGGCGGGCCCTTCGATGAGCAAACTATCGGCGGCCTGGATGATATCGTGGCGGGACTGGCCCGACGCCTCGCGCAGGCGCAGGGTCGGACCGTGCATCAGCTTGTTGGCGAGCTGATGGGAAAGTCGCTTGATGACCGCTTCGGGATCCTCGCCACGGGCCAGTTGCGCCAGCGCCTCGGACTCGGAATCGCGCCGCAGTGTCTCGCCGTGCTGGCGATAACGGCGGATCAGGTCGCCGGCGCCGCGTACCCGCCGCTCGTGCAGCCAGTGGTTGACGCCGCTTTCGATCAGCACTTCGGCCTGACGCGCGGCGACTTCCCGATGGCGCCGGTTCTCGGCGATCACCTGCTGCAGATCGTCGACGCTATAAAGAAAGACATCATCGAGATCGCCGACTTCGGGCTCGATATCGCGAGGCACCGCAATGTCGACCATGAAGATGGGGCGATGGCGGCGCACCTTGAGCGCGCGTTCGACCATGCCCTTGCCGAGAATCGGCAGTTCGCTGGCGGTGGAGGCGATGACGATGTCAGCCTGTTCCAGCGCCTGTGGAATCGCGCTGAGTTCGATTGCCCTGGCGTCGCAGGTCTCCGCCAGAGCCTGGGCGCGCGCCAGCGTGCGGTTGGCGACGGTCAACCCCATGATGCCCGCTTCACGCAAGTGACGGGCCACCAGCTCGACCGTTTCACCGGCACCGATCAACAGCGCGCGGGCACGACTGAAATCGTCGAAGATTCGACTGGCCAGGCTGACGGCGGCATAGGCGACCGAGACCGGATTTTCGCCGATCGAGGTTTCGCTGCGAACCTGCTTGGCAACGGAGAACGTCTGCTGGAACAGACGCTCGAGCTCGCTGCCGAGACCCGCATGCTGGCGCGCGATCTGGTAGGCATCCTTGAGCTGGCCCAGAATCTGCGGCTCACCCAGTACCATGGAATCCAGCCCGGCCGCCACCCGCATCAGATGCTTCGCCGCCTCGCCCTCATGGTAGTGATAGGCGCAACTCAGAAGCTCCTGCGCCGGCATGCCGTGAAACGCGCCCAGCCACTCGAGCAGCTGGCTCTCGCCGTCGGCCACGGTGATGCAGTAGAGCTCGGTGCGGTTACAGGTCGAAAGCACTGCCGCCTCACGCACGTCGGGCAACGCCCGCAGCTGGCTCAGCGCCGACTCGAGCTGTGCCGGCGAAAAGGCAACACGCTCGCGCATGTCGACCGCAGCCGTTCTATGATTGATACCCAGAGCTAGCAGCGTCATGAAATCACGGTCAATTGTCTTGCGTGGACCCGACCTTTGCGTCTGCGAAGGCCGTCGAAGCCGCGCGCCATACATCGGCATGGAAATCGGGATGAAGCACGGTACTGGTCAGAAGCACAGCCCATTGTGGTCCGCTCAGCCAGGCGGCGCCATTTTAGCACAGCCAAAAGACGCTTAGCAGGCAATGAATCACGCCGATGACGCGTGCCGGGAGATTGACCCCCGGCCGCCAACCGTTATGCTGGAGCGATTGATCGATCTCGAGGACGGCATGCCCAAAAGTCTGTTCTACGCCGCCAGCTGTGCGGCCCTGCTGGCTGGCTGTCAAAGCATGTCGGCTGACAACGCGTCCATGTCCCTGGACGACCCCATGGCCACGGCGCCCCCGATCACCCAGGGGTTCGATGCCTCGGGCCTGTCGCAGGTGCTGCTGGCGGAAATGGCCGGTCAGCGCGGCGACTTCCACCGTGCCACCCAGGGCTATCTGGCAGCTGCCGACCGTTATCGTTCCGCCGACCTGGCCGAGCGTGCCACCCTGGCGGCTCGCTACACCGACGATACGTCACTGCTGAAATCGGCCGCCGCCCGCTGGCAGCAGCTGGCACCGCAGGACCCGGCCCCTGAAAAGCTGCTATCGGGTATCGCAGTGGACCGCGGCGATTGGCCTGCGGCACTACGTCACAGGCTCAAGCTCGCTCGCGCCGAACAGGATGCCCAGCTTCTCGAACTCTCCGACCTGATGGTGGAGTCACAGGCGGATCTGCCGCCGCTGATCGCCCAGCTACGCGATTTTACCGCGGCCAACCCGGATCATGCCGACGCCCAGATGGCGACCGCCCGGCTCGAGGCGGCCAATGGTCAGCTCGACGACGCACGACAACGGCTGGCGCAACTGACCCGCCGTCACCCCGAGCTGCCGGAGCTGTGGCTCACCCGATCGCAGATCGCCCTGGATGCCGGCGATTATGCCGAGGCGGCTTCGACGGCACGCCGTGGGCGCGAGTTCGCTCCCGACGACAGCCGATTCCTGCTGGCGCTGGCCCAGGCCGAAATTGCCAGTGGCGACGTCGCGGCCGCTGAACGCCAGATCGATCAGCTGCTGGCGCAGTACAACGATACGCCGTCGCTGCGCATCGGCTTCGCGCAGCTCTACCTGGATGCCGGGGCGCTGGATCCAGCACGCCGTCTGCTGCTACCCCTGTTGGATCGCGACGACACGCCGCCGGCGACCTATCTGGTGCTGGGCAGCATCGCCGAGACTCAGGGCGAGATCGATAACGCTCTGCTCTACTATCGACAGGTGCCGGCGGGGCCCGGATTCCTCGAATCCCGCGCCGTGGCGACGCAGATGCTGATCGCCAACGACCGTGCCGAAGACGCCCAGCAATTCCTGCGCATCGAAATGCTGCGTCATCCCGGGCAGCGCGGATCGCTGACTCAGATCGGCCTTCAGGCCTTCGACCACGACGGACAGACTCGTACCGCCGATGCCCTGCTCGCCGACAGCCTCAAGCAGTCACCGAATGATACCGATCTGCTCTACACCCGGGCGATGAGAGAGTTCGAGCGTGGCAACGTCGAGACGATGATGACCCAGATGCGCGATGTCATCGCTCGCGATCCCGACAATGCCGCAGCCCTCAACGCGCTCGGCTATACCCTGGCGACAAACACCGAGCACTTCGACGAAGCCTTGGATCTCATCGAACGGGCGCATGCTCTCGAGCCGCAGAGCCCGGCCATTCTCGACAGCCTGGGCTGGGTCCATTTCAAACGCGGTGAACCGCAGAAAGCGCTGGGCTACCTGCGCCGCGCCTACGCTGGTCAACCGGATCAGGAGGTGGCCGCGCACCTGGCCGAGGTCCTGGTCACGCTGGAGCAACAGTCCGAGGCCCGCACACTGGTCGAGTCGGCATTGGCGGGCAGTGACTCTCACCCGGATATCGACGACCTCCTGAAACGCTATCCGCAATTGGCCCCCTAGCCGAGGTCGCTCCCCTTCTCGAGCTGGACGTCGATGATTGCCGTCGTCGATCGCTTCGCATCTCTTCTTGCACTTACAGGATAACCCGATGCCATACTCTTTCCCGGCCACCGAAAGCCCATATCGCGCCGCGACGCCGCGCACTCGGTGGTGGCAGCCGCTTAGCACATTGCTGGTGGTCGCCTGGCTGGCCGGCTGCGCCGGACAGGCGCCAGCGCCGGACGTACCGCGCCAGCCCGATGACTGGCAGCGCCAGCAGGACGATCTCGTCGCGCTCGATACCTGGCAAGTGGCCGGCAAGGTGGGTCTGAGAACCGCCGAAGACAGTCGCAGCGCCAATCTCGACTGGTCCCAGGCCCCCGATCACTATCGCATGTTGATCAGCGGACCCTTTGGCGCCGGACGCAGCGTGCTCGAAGGCAAGCAAGGCCGCGTCAGTCTGACCACGGGTGACGGCCGCTTCGAAGCCTCCTCTCCGGAGGCCCTAATGCAGCAGCAGCTGGGGTGGTCGCTGCCTATCTCGTCGCTGGATTACTGGGTTCGCGGCCTGCCGGCGCCGCATCGTGCCCACGATCAGACCCAGGACGAGCTGGGGTTTCCCAAGACACTGCAGCAGGATGGCTGGAACATCCGCTATCGCGACTGGACCTACGCCGGGTCGCTGTGGCTGCCGAGCCGGCTGGTCATGACCTACGACGACATTCGCGCCACGCTGGTGGTCAATCAGTGGCAGCCTGAAGCGATGCCGGACGGGGCATCGAACGACACACCCAGCCCAACGTCATCAGACGCGGCCCCATGACAACGCTGACCCTGCCCGCGCCGGCCAAGCTCAACCGTCTGCTGCGCATCACCGGCCGTCGTCCGGACGGCTATCACTCGCTGCAGACGCTGTTTCAGATTCTCGACCATGGTGACATCCTGCGTTTCACCGCGACGCCCGATAGCCATGACATCGAACTGGGCTCGGCACTGACCGGTGTCGCCCACGAGGACAATCTGATCGTGCGCGCTGCTCGCCGCCTTCAGCGCGAAACCGGCTGCCGCCAGGGCGCGATCATCGAATTGGAAAAACGCCTGCCGATCGGCGGCGGTCTGGGCGGCGGCAGCTCCAATGCCGCAACCACGCTGCTGGCGCTCGATCATCTGTGGGAGCTGGACCTGGGGATCGAACGGCTGGCGGCACTGGGGCTGGAACTGGGCGCCGATGTCCCCGTCTTCGTGCGCGGCCATACCGCCTGGGCCGAAGGCGTCGGCGAGCGTCTGGTCCCCGTGGAACTGCCGCCCTGCTGGTTCGTCGTCATCCACCCCGGCATCGAGATTTCCACCGCAGCGATTTTCGGCGACCCCGGTTTGACACGCGACAGCCCGGTCATTAGTATGCGACGCGCACTCGACCGGGCCTCCCCGGACACCGTTTGGCGCAACGATTGCGAGCGCACCGTGCGAGCGCAATATCCCGAGGTCGATCGCGCACTGACCTGGCTTGGCCGACAGGGTCAGGCGATGCTGACAGGGACCGGGGCCTGCGTCTTCTGCCCGTTGAAGGACGAAGCGCACGCCGAGCAGGTACTGCTCGAGCTTCCGGACGAATGGCACGCCTTCAAGGCACGCGGCAGCAATGTTTCTTCGCTGCACCATGCCCTGAAAGCAGCCAAGGGTTTGGACAGAATACAGACGTGATGTCACCATACCGTCGGTGCTGCCAGGACCGCTTCGATTACGCGGTTTTTGTCAGACTTCTCAGACTGTTGATGATCCCACGGCTGGTTTTCCGTCAAGACCTAGCCAACGGTTGACGCTTTTGCGCATAATGAGCGCGATTGAATTGCTGGGGTATCGCCAAGTGGTAAGGCACTGGTTTCTGATACCAGCATTCCCAGGTTCGAATCCTGGTACCCCAGCCACTTCCTGAATTTCGATAAGCCTGCATACGGAAACCGGGACGCGATGGCCATTCAGCCCACACGATTTCCCCACCGGCGCTGCGGTTGTTTTTCCTGCCGTCTCGACGTAGCTCGACGATCCTCCCGGATATCGTCGGCGGGCACGCGTGGTGTCTTCGACATCCTGCCTCTTGTCTCGTCTTCCCTCTGTCGCCTTGTCACCCATCCTGGTTCGAAACGAATGTCCTCACCGACCTTCAACCGCTCTCATAAGGTGGCCGCGCGTGTCTAAATTGATGGTTTTCACCGGTAACGCCAACGTCGGCCTCGCCACCAAGGTAGCCGAGAGTCTGGATAACCGACTTGGCCATGCCACGGTAGGCCAGTTCAGCGATGGCGAGATAGCCGTCGAGATCAACGAAAACGTCCGCGGCAAGGATGTCTTCATCCTGCAATCGACCTGCGCCCCGACCAACGACAACCTGATGGAACTGATCCTGATGGTCGACGCCCTGCGGCGTGCTTCGGCGACCCGCATCACTGCCGTGGTGCCCTACTTCGGTTACGCCCGTCAGGATCGCCGTGTGCGTTCGGCCCGCGTGCCGATCTCGGCCAAGGTCGTTGCCGACATGATGGTCAAGGCTGGGGTCGATCGAGTCATGACCATGGATCTTCACGCCGATCAGATTCAGGGCTTCTTCGACGTTCCCGTGGACAACGTCTACGGCTCGCCGATTCTGCTCGACGATATCGAGCGCCAGAATTACGACGATCTGGTCGTGGTTTCCCCCGACGTCGGTGGCGTGGTCCGTGCCCGCGCCATCGCCAAGCAGCTCAATGTCGACCTCGCGATCATCGATAAGCGTCGCCCTCAGGCCAACCAGGCCCAGGTAATGCACATCATCGGCGAAATCGAGAATCGAACCTGCGTCGTGGTCGACGACATGGTCGATACCGCCGGCACGCTGTGCAAGGCTGCCGAAGCATTGAAGGTGCGCGGCGCCCGTCGCGTGGTCGCTTACGCCACCCACCCGATCCTTTCGGGGCCGGCCGTGGACAATATTAGTGGTTCGGTGCTTGACGAACTCGTCGTTGCCGATACCATACCGCTCTCCGAACCTGCACGTCGTAGTGGCAAGATCCGTCAGTTGACGGTCGCCGGCCTGATCGCCGAAGCCATTCGCCGTGTCAGCAACGAGGAATCCGTCAGCGCGATGTTCCACTGATCGCACGTGTAACGACCCTCTCGTAATGACCTTCTCGGTTGTTTCATGACGATAGGTTGTTCATAGCGGTTGTTCATAGCGACAGGGAATCACGCGCGGATACGCGGGCTACTGCCGTGACGGCAGTGGCCCCTACTGGAACGGCATCGTCTGGTCGCGGGCGATGCCGCTTTCCATTACTTGACTATTAGAGGTGACAATCAATGTCCCATCATTACACTCTGACCGCCAATGTTCGTCAGGAGCTGGGGAAAGGTGCGAGCCGCCGCCTGCGCCGCAAGAACGAACAGGTCGCTGCCATCATCTACGGTGGTTCCACTGAACCGCAGCCGATCACCATCGACAAGCCGGCCTTCTACAAGGCGATCGAAGACGAAGCTTTCTTCTCCTCGATCATCGACATCAGTATCGACGGCAAGAGCGAGCAGGTCGTCATCCGTGATCTGCAGCGCCATCCCTACAAGGCCCTGATCACTCACGCTGACTTCATGCGCGTCGATGCGACTCACGAACTGACCCTGAACGTACCGCTGCACTTCCTGAACGAAGAGTCGTGCAAAGGTGTCAAGGACGAGGGCGGCGTACTCCACGTCCAGAACAACGACGTTCAGATCAGCTGTCTGCCGTCCAAGCTGCCGGAATACATCGAAGTCGATGTGGCTGACCTGGCACTTGGCGAGACCATTCACCTGTCCGACATCAAGCTGCCGGAAGGCGTGACTCTGGTCGAGCTAAGCCATGGTGAAGAGCACGATGCCGGCGTCGTCAGCGTCACGCACCCGACCGTCGCCAGCGACGACGAGATCGCCGGTGAAGGCGTCGACGAAGATGGCGAACCGAAAGACGGCGAGTAATCTTCCGTCATAGACCGGACAACAGGTAGTCGGCATGGCAGTGAAAGCGATCATCGGCCTGGGTAATCCCGGGCCGGAATACGAAGACACCCGCCACAATGCCGGCGCCTGGCTGGTCGAGCAAATCGCTCGGGGCGCAGCAGAAACGCTGCGCCCCGAACGCAAGTTTCTGGGCCTCTATGCCAAGGTCCGCCTGGGCGAGCACGATATTCACCTGCTCAACCCCACCACCTTCATGAATCGCAGCGGTGCCTCGGTGGCCGCGCTGTGCCAGTTCTTCAAGATCGCACCGGACGAGCTTCTCGTCGCCCATGACGAGCTCGATATCGCCCCTGGCTGCGCCCGCTACAAGACGGGCGGCGGACACGGTGGGCATAACGGTCTGCGAGATATCATCAGCGCGTCGGCCAATGCCAACGGCTTCCACCGTCTCCGAGTCGGCATCGGCCATCCCGGCAGCGCCAAACTGGTCACCCACTATGTTCTCGGCCGCCCTGGCAAGCGGGAACGCGAGGTGATCGACGACGTCCTGACCGAGACTGTCCATACCCTCCCCGATGCTCTCGCTGGCAACTGGGCCAAGGCCATGAACCGGCTGCACAGTTTCAAGCCTGACTGATTCGCTCGGTAGCTCGTAGCTCGTAGCTCGTAGCTCGTAGCTGGCAAGAGTCTGGCCCCTGTCGGCCGCGTCCCGTAGAATGCTCGCCATTCGTTTGTCGTGCTGTCGTTCGTGTCTCGCGACCCGAACGTCCCCAAAAGCATGCTGGCTTCAGGATCATACCGTTCTCAGGATCACATTATGGGCTTCAATTGCGGCATCGTCGGTTTGCCCAACGTCGGTAAATCGACTCTTTTCAATGCGCTGACACGCTCCGGTATCGACGCGGAAAACTTCCCGTTCTGCACCATCGAACCCAATACCGGGATCGTGCCAATGCCCGATCCGCGTCTCAACAAACTCGCCGAGATCGTCAAGCCGCAGAAAGTGGTACCGACCACGATGGAGTTCGTCGACATCGCCGGGCTGGTCGAGGGCGCGTCCAAGGGCGAAGGACTGGGTAACCAGTTCCTGGCCAACATCCGCGAAACCGACGCCATCGCCCATGTCGTGCGCTGCTTCGACGACGACAATGTGATCCACGTCGCCAACCAGGTCGACCCGACCGCCGACATCGAGACCATCAATCTCGAGCTGGCACTGGCCGATCTGGATGCCGTCGAACGCTCGATCCAGCGTTTGACGCGCGTGGTCAAGGGCGGCGACAAGGATGCGATCGCGACCAAGGCGATCCTCGACCGGATCCAACCGCATCTGGCCGAAGGCCAGCCGTTGCGCAGCTTCGGGCTCGACGCCGACGAGCAGTATCAGCTGCGCAGCTTCGGTTTTCTGACCCTCAAACCGACGATGTACATCGCGAACGTCAACGAAGACGGTTTTGAGAACAATCCCCATCTCGATACCGTGCGCGAGATCGCGGCTCAGGAAAACGCCGTGGTGGTGCCGGTCTGCAACAAGCTGGAGGCCGAGATCGCCGAGCTCGAAGACGAAGAGCGCGCCATGTTCCTCGAAGAGATGGGCATGGAAGAACCCGGTCTCGATCGTGTCATCCGTGCCGGCTACGGCCTGCTGGGCCTGCAGACCTACTTCACCGCGGGCGTGAAGGAAGTGCGTGCCTGGACGGTCAAGATCGGCGCTACCGCACCGCAGGCGGCCGGCGTGATTCATACCGATTTCGAGAAAGGTTTCATTCGCGCGGAAGTCGTCGGCTACGAGGACTTCGTGGCGCTGGGCGGCGAGAACGGTGCCAAGGAAGCCGGCAAGTGGCGTCTCGAGGGCAAGACTTACGTGCTCAAGGATGGCGACATCATGCACTTCCGCTTTAACGTCTGAGACCGATCACGGCGCAGGACGTCGAAAGCATGCGGTATGAACCCGGGAAAGCGTTGACGTTTCATCGGGTTATGGTAGTATTCGCAACCGTTGTCAGACGACTTTGTCCACCTCGACATGGTCACCTAGACACGGTTGCCACGACATGGCTACCTCAAAGGCTACGTAGCTCAGCTGGTTAGAGCACATCACTCATAATGATGGGGTCCCCTGTTCGAATCAGGGCGTAGCCACCAGATATCACGACGAAGCCCGCCNNGGCGGGCTTCGTCGTTTTCGTCTGCTGGAGGTTCAGTTGGCTCGCTGATTATCGAATGACCGTCCACGACCTTCGAATGCGGCTCAGATAGCGCGGCGGCGACTTTCCTCGATATAGGCTGACCGTAAACGGCGCGAGACATCGCCGGGCCGGCCGTCACCGATCATTACCTCATCGATCGCGATGACCGGGGTGACGAACGAGGACGCCGACGTCACGAAGCACTCTCTGGCACTCTGTGCTTCCGAGACGCTGAAAGCGCGCGCCTCGACATCCAACGATAACGCTGCGGCGATTTCCAGAACGACGGCCCGCGTAATCCCGGGCAGGATGGCGTGCGATAGCTCGCGCGTCACCAGCACGCCGTCGTGCGTCAGTATCCACGCATTGTTGGAGGCCCCTTCCGTCACCATGCAATTTTCGACCAGCCAGGCATCATCGGCGCCGACCGCTTTCGCCGCCATCTTGGCCATCGCCGGATAGAGCAGCTGTACCGTCTTGATGTCACGCCGTGTCCAGCGCCAATCGGGTTGTGTCGCGACGCGAATACCCTCGCTGCCACTGCGGCTATCGACGAGGGCCTTGGCCTGGGTGAACAGCACCAGCGTCGGCGGCGTTGACGCATCCGGGTAGGCAAAATCACGATCGCCGGCGCTGCCTCGCGTCAGTTGCAGGTAGACCATGCCCTCCTCAAGCGCGTTGCGTCGGATCAGCTCGCGGTGGATCTCCAACAACGTCTCGTCGCTCCACGGCAACGTCATCTCGAGTTCACCGGCCGAGCGCTTTAGCCGCTGCATATGCCCGGAAAAATCGATCAGCTTGCCATCCAGCACCGACGACACTTCGTAGACCCCGTCGGCGAGCAGAAAACCGCGGTCGAAGACCGATACCTTGGCGTCCCGTTCCGCGACGTAATCGCCATTCACGTAAACCGTGCGCTGTGTCATCTCATGCCGTCTCTAGTATCTGTCTTCATGTTCAGGCCGATTGTCGCTGAACCTCGCGACGCAGAGTGTAACTCCATGACGACTGCTCATCCCCACAGAGCGGGCGTTGCCGGGTGCACACCCTCGACGTCGAAACGCATGCCGTGCTCACGATCCCGCGCCAGCAACAGCGGTCCGTCAAGATCCACCACCGCTGCCCCCTGCGCGACCAGCAACGCCGGCGCCATCGACAACGACGATCCCACCATGCAACCCACCATGATCTCGAAACCCTGGGCCAGCGCCTCCTGCTTGAGCGCCAACGCCTCGGTCAGGCCACCGGTCTTGTCGAGCTTGATATTGATCATGTCGTAGCGACCCACCAGGTTCGGCAGCGAGCGGCGATCGTGACAAGACTCGTCGGCGCAGACCGGGAGCGGTCGTTCGATCTCCGCCAGCGGCGCGTCGTCTCCAGCCGGCAGCGGCTGCTCGACCATGCCAATGCCGAGCGCCAGCAGGGTCGGTGCCAGGCGTTGGTAAGCTTCTCGGTCCCATCCCTCGTTGGCGTCGACGATGATCCGCGCTTCCGGCGCGCCCTCACGAACCGCCTCGAGGCGTTCGATATCCCCCTCGCCACCCAGTTTCAGCTTGAGCAACGGCCGATCGGCGTGACGCCTGGCCTTATCGCGCATGACGTCCGGCGTGTCCAGGGATAGCGTAAAGGCCGTGATCTCGGCTCTAGGCTCATCGATGCCGGCAAGCGCCCAGACCGGCTTGCCGGCAATCTTGGCTTCCAGATCCCAAAACGCACAGTCGAGCGCGTTGCGCGCAGCGCCGGCCGGCAGTCGCGTCTGCAGCTCGAGGCGATCCATACCGTTTGCCAAGGCATCGCGCATCGACTCGATCTCGGCGGTGACGCTATCGACCGACTCGCCGTAATGCGCGTAGGGAACGCACTCACCGCGCCCGGCATGCGTCCCGTCGTTCAACGTCGCGATCACCACACGCGCTTCGGTTCGCGAGCCACGGGAGATGGTGAAGACTTCGGCAAGCGGGAAGACCTGCTCCTCGACGCTGAGACTCAGCATGCCAACACCGCCTCCGCCAGCCGATCCGCGCCCTGGCGATAGGGATCGACGCAGGGCAGCCCCATGCGCGTTTCCAGTGCCGCCAGATAGCGATCGGCCTCGTCGACCGCCAAGCCGGCAGTATTGACCGAGACACCGACGACCTGGCACACCGGGTTCACCACTTGGGCCAGCGGCAGCGCCGTGTCGCGCAGTTGTTCGAGCGTCGGCAGTGAGTAATGGGGCAGGCCGCGCATGTGCGTGCGCGTCGGCTCGTGACATAGGATCATCGCATCCGGCTGGCCGCCGTGGATCAGCGCCAGGGTGACGCCGGAATAGGAAGGGTGAAACAGACTGCCCTGCCCCTCGATGATGTCCCAATGGTCATCGTCGTTATCCGGGGTCAGCCATTCGATCGAACCGGCCATGAAATCGGCGATGACGGCATCCAGCGGCACGCCTTCACCGGTGATCAGGATGCCGGTCTGACCGGTGGCACGGAAGCTCGACTTGGCGCCGCGCTCGCGCATGGCGATATCCAGCGCCAGGGCGGTGTACATCTTGCCGATCGAACAATCGGTACCCACGGCCAGGCAACGCTTGCCACTGCGCTTCTTGCCGTCGCCGATCGGATACTGAACCTGGGGTACGCGCACATCGATGAGGCGCCCGCCGTACTTCTCCGCCGCCGCCACCAGCTCCGGCTCATTACGCAGCAGATTGTGCAGGCCGGAAGCGATATCCATGCCGGCCGCCAAGGCCTCCTTGAGCACGGCGATCCAACTGCGGGAAATCACGCCACCACGATTCGCCGCGCCGATCACCAGCGTTCTGGCCCCCTGGGCCACCGCCGCATCGATGTCGAGATCCGGAAGCTTCATATCCGCCTGGCAGCCGGGTAGCCGGTACTGCCCCAACGCATACTCCGGGCGCCAGTCACGAATGCCCTGAGCGACCTTGGCAGATAACGGATCGGGCACATCGCCCAGGAACAACAGATAAGGAGTCTTGAGCATGTTGTCTTGTCTCTGATGAATAGATACCGACGGAGCCTACTCCGCCATGGCGATGCGCCACGACGCGACATTCTGGTCCGCTACATCATACTCTGCGGCAGCCACAGCGAAATGGCGGGAAACGCCAGCAGCAGTGCCAGGATGAACAGATCGCACGCCACGAATGGCCAGACGCCAGCGAAGACCTCGCTGATCTTGACGTCCTTTCCCGCGGCGCCGGCCAGGGCAAAGGCGTTGAGCCCGACGGGTGGCGTCACCCCCGCAATCTCGCACATCTTCATCGCAATGATACAGAACCAGATCGGCTCGTAGCCAAGTTCCACGACGATGGGGAACACGATCGGCAGCGTCAACGCGAATGCCGCTGCCGGCACCACGACCATGCCCATCAGGAACCAGATGACCAGAATCAGCCCCAGGACCATCCATGAAGGCACATCCCAGGAGGTCATGAAATTCGTGATCTCGAAGGGAATCCGCGTCAGCCCCAGAAATCGACTGAAGAACAGTGCCGCCACAATGATGAAGAACAGCGTAGTCGTGATGCCGGCCGACTCCCGCAGCGCCCCGCGCAGCTTGTCGAGCGAGCGTAGGGGCCCGGTCGCCACGCCCAGGATGATCGCGCCCAGCGCCCCGACCGCACCGGCTTCGGTCGCCGTGAACAGACCACCATAAAGGCCGCCGATAACCACGCCGCCCAGCAGCAGGATTTGCCACAGATCGAGAAGTCCGCGTACACGATCCCGCAGCATGATCCGGTGCTCTTCCTCCAGCATCGGCGCGAGCTCGGGGTTGCGCTTGGCGCGCCAGACGATCGAGATCGCGTAGACCAGCGCGGTCAGCACGCCGGGTACGATGCCGGCAATGAAGAGCTGACCTACCGGCACGCCGGTGAAGATAGAGAACAGGATGAACATGCCGCTGGGCGGAATCATTGCCGCAAACGAGCCCGCACAGGCGATACTGCCCAGCGCGAAGCGCTTGTCATACTGATAACGACGCATCTCCGGATAGGCAATTCGCCCGAACACACTAGCCGTTGCCAGAGAAGAGCCGCACACGGTCGAGAACGCGGCGCTACCGAAAGCCGTCGCAACCGCCAGCGAGCCGGGAATCCTTGCGGTCACGCGATGTAGTCCCTTATAGGCCAGCTCGGCGAAGCCGCTGGCCGCCGCCAGCGCCCCCATCAAGACGAACAAAGGCAGCACGGTAAAGGTCGGCGAAGCGATCGCCGTGTACATGGTATCGCCGAGCAGCGAGGTGGCGCTGTACGGGGTCAGAAGCGTGGCGATCCCAATGAAAGCGACCAGCAGGAAATTGATGGCCAAAGGAACGCCAAGCACGAGAAGTATCAGCAATGCCGCGACACCGACGACGCCGACTAGCGTGAAGTCCATGATGATATCCGTAGTAGTAGAAAGTCAGAAACCCAGGAGGCGCAAGCTTCTCGGTCTTCACGGACTCTTGAATCGGAATTGGGCCACCAGTCGGCGACACAGCTGCAGCCCGTAAAGCGCCAGTGCGGCGAACATCACGAACTTGACCGGATAAACCAGGATCGGGCGTGGCCCGGCAATCGCCTGGCGGCTCTCCCAGGCATTGACCGCGTTGGTCCATACCGCCCACGCCACGATGACCACCGTCACGAGCGAAACCAGCGTGATGAAGCCTGTCAATAGACGCCCCGTGGTGCCGCTGAGTTTGTCCGTCAGGAACTCGACACGAATATGCGCGTCCCGTTCTTCCGCATGCGACAGGCCGAGATACACCACCGCAATCATCGTGAACATGGCCAGTTCGGAGACGCCGTAGAGAGGACGCGAAAATCCCCGCGCCACCAGATCGACGATCATGAACAGCACCACCAGGATCAACAGCCAGCCACACAGCTCAGCCAGGCTCTGATTCAGCCGGGTCATCAGGCGCGGCCTACGCGCCTGACGATTGGCCGATTTCAAACTGGACGGCGTGACCTCGGTAGGCGCCCGAGAACCGACGTTCGAGTCGCTATTCATGAGTCGCCGGCCGCCGAACCGTCATCGATGATCTTTTTCATCTTCTCGATGATTCGCGCGGGGTCCTCGGCGCCGGCACCCTCGGCGCTCTGGATCCAGGTCTGGCGATTGGTTTCCACTGCCGGTAGCGAAACGAACTTCTCGATATCGTCGGCGGAGGCTGCGGTGACGGTATAACCGGCGGCTTCCTGCACCTTGACGATGCGATCGAACTCGTTGGCGTAATACTCGCCGAAGGTCTTCTCCGCCTGCGCCGCGGCCTGCTCGAACCAGCCCTGCATCTCCGTAGACATCGCGTCCCACTTGCGCTGATTGACGGTGAGGATCATGGGCACCGCCAACCATAAGCGGCGTGACGTCAGGATATTCGGTGCAACCTCGTCCATGCCGGTACGGTTGAGGCTGTCGTAATTAGTGAAGACGCCGTCGATGGCACCCGACTGCAGCGACTGATAGGTATCGCTCCAGGGCACCGATACCGGCGTTGCACCCAGATCGCCCAGCAAATTGAGCATCCATTGGCTGGATGCGCGCACCCGTTTACCTTGGAAGTCATCAAACGACGTCACGGGTTCGCGAAAGACGCCGGCATAGGGAAGATAGGGGTAGATATAAATGATGTGTTGGTCCTGCTTGGCGAATTCCTCGCTTAGCTCCGGCACCTGGTCGTAGACGGCATGGTAGACCGACATGATGTCGGCGTAGTTCTCTGGCCCGGCGGGAAACAGCTGGAAAGCCCCATTCAGCAGCAACTGATTGGGATAGTAATTGATGTTGATATAACCCATGTCGGCAACACCATTGCTGACACCGCCGAGGATTTCATCGCCCTGCATGACCGAGGCACCCCAGTAAGGCACCACTTCGATCTCGCCGTTGGAAACCTCGCTCAAGGCATCCAGAAAGCCCTTTTCGGCAGCACCGCGCAGGCCATTCGGTGCAGTATTGGTCGCATAGGTCAGCGTTTCCGCAGCGGCAACCGCACCAGGCGTGGCAGCCAGGCCGGCTCCGAGGGTCAGGGTGAAGGCGACCGCCGACATGAAACGGCGCCTCGGGAGAGATTGCGGGTTCATCAAAGGCATGGGAAAACCTCTTTATCGTTGTCGTTGTCGTTGCCGTCACAGCTCGTCGTCATCGAGCTGTCAGAAAATAATCATCGATGTCACACGCGCCTGTCTCATACCTTTTTGTCGACGGGCCATAACCTGACGTTAATGATGCAAGGTTACTCGATCATTCCTTCTCGCCGCAGAACACGCCCTGCGCGGGTGCGGACATCGCCATCGACCCAGGTTGGTTGCCCGTTGACCATTACCCAGTCGATACCGACCGCAGGCGTCGTCGGCGCGACGAAGCTGGCGCCCTCGCGGATCATCTCGAAATCGAACAGCGTCAGATCGGCAAACGCGCCCTCGCGGATCAAGCCACGATCGGTCAGCCCGAAACGCGCCGCCGACATCGAGGTCATCTTGCGGATTGCCTCCGGCAGGTCGAGCAGCCCCTCGTCACGGCAATAGTGGCCTATGACGCGCGGAAAGCTCCCCCACAGCCGCGGATGCGGATTCGGGTCGCTGGGTAGCCCGTCGGAGCCGATCATGGTTAGAGGATGCGCCAGCACGCGGCGCACATCCTCCTCATTCATGTTGTGATAAATCGCTCCGGCCGGCATCAGGCGGCGTGCCGCTTCGGTCAGATCGACCTCCCACTCGGCAGCGATATCGCTCAGCAGACGCCGCCCTTGCTCAGGATGCGGCTTCGACCAGGTAATCAGGATCTCGAACTCGTCCGAGACCCGCCACAGATCGAGCGTCGTCGAGCAGGCCGAATAGGGGTAACAGTCACAGTTGCAAGGCTGCTCGGCCGCCGCTGCCTCGAGCTTCTCGATGGCGTGTTCGCTCTTGCCCCAGTTGTCGACGTCGGCGCACTTCAAGTGCGATATCACCAGCGGCACCCCACCATGCCGGGCCGTGTCGAACGCCTCATCCATCGCCTCGAACAGCAGCTCGCGCTCGTTGCGCATATGGGTGGTGTAGATTCCCCCCTCTTCGCCGACGACCTCGACCAGCGCTTTTACCTCACCGGCCGGCGCCTGACGCGCATTGGTATAGGCCAGACCGGTACTGAGGCCGATCGCGCCGGCCCTCAGCGCCGTGCGCAACGATTGGCGCATGGCCAGTATTTCCTCGTCGCTGGCGGCCCGGTCAAAGCGATCCATCACCCCGGCGCGCAACGTAGTATGCCCGATCAATGCCGCCACGTTGACGGCAGGCGTCGCGGCTTCCACTGCCGCGGCAAAGGCATCGAACTGCGCAAAGAACGCATCGCTCTCGCCGAGCAGATTCATCGGATCCGGCACCTCGCCGACGATCTTGACCGGTGAAGCGCTGATACCGCAGTTGCCGACGATCACCGTGGTAATGCCCTGAGTGATCTTGGGCAGCATCTCCGGCTCGCGGATGGCGCAGCTATCGTCATGGGTATGAACGTCGATGAATCCCGGGGAAAGATACCGCCCTTCTGCTTCGACCACCTGCGCGGCATCAGTCGCGTCCAGATCGCCAATAGCCACGATTCGATCTCCGCTCACGCCAACGTCGGCAACGAACGGCTTGCGACCGGTACCATCCAGAACGTGAGCCCGACGGATGATCACATCGAATGTCATATCGTTCTCCTGATGATGTGGAATGACCGACATCGTGTCATTGCGGGCTTTTCAGCATCGTGCCCGGCTGGATGACCAGCGTGTCGAGCCCGGCGGCACGCACCGCAGCCTCGCCCATCGGCGTAGTAATCAGACGGCCACCGCTGCCGACGACATCGTCGCCATCGAGTAGCCGTTGCCCGTGCGCGTAGGTCAGGACCGGGCGCCGGCGTTCGAGGTCGAGCACGGTAATATCCGCATCGGCACCAACCCCCAGATGCCCCTTGTCATGCAACCCGAGGATTTTCGCCGGATGGAGACTTGCCTTGCGCACGAAGCCCTCGAGACTCAAGGCATCCAGATGCACTAGAGCGAGACCTCGCGCCACGATATCGTTGCGCGGGATCCCGCCGCCGTCGGTGGCCAGGGCATCCACCGCATAACGCCCGTCGTCCCGCGTAGCCGTGACCAGCCGCAGACGCGGCTCGGGAGGATTGGCCCGAAAGCTGATGCCGATGTTGGAACCACAGGTACGCCAGGCGGCCAGGCCCTCGGACCCGCCCACCAATTCGACGATACCCCCGCGCTCGAGATTGACTAGCGCCCAACCGGCTAGAATCGCTTCGGCCATCCCCTCGCTGGTGGCCGGATACCCGCCACGCTCGAGCCCGAAAGCCGCCAGCCGACTCCCCGGTACGCCGTCGATACACTCGCCACTGACACCGTTGAAGGGTGCGAGATAGGACTCCGAGCGGATGTGCGGATGTGCGGATGTGCGGCCAGCAACGCCAACGCCTCCTCGCCCTCGGACACGGCATCACGGATCTGCCCTCGGCAGTAGCTATTGATATGCGCCAGATGTAGCGGATGGCCCGCACTCAATTCGCATGCCTCGCGCATGCCTTCGATATTGGAACCCGCAGACTGCGTGCCGGCATGAAAGGCGACGTAAGCGCCACATCCAGCAGCCGCCTCGATGGCACGCGCTGTAGCCTCGGCGGTCAACGGATAATGGCCACCCAGCAGCTTCAGCCCGATTGCGCCCTGGCTCAGGGCGTGACTCAGGGCTTCGTCGATATCGTCCCGGCCGGGGTCGTCGGAAGCGATGGTGTGTTCCGGCCGCAAGTAATTGACGCAGGCGACGCTCAGTCCACAGCCGTGGCGCGCCGCCAGATCGACCACGCCTTCGATGGGCCCCGCCATGTCCAGCGCTGTGGTTACGCCAGCCCTTGCCAACATTCGATGGCCGCAGCCACCACCCAGAAAGGGTGATAGATGCACGTGCATGTCGACGATACCCGGCATCACCACGAGTCCCGCCAGGTCATGCTCGCGTCGCGCCTCACCGGCAATGGTCGGCGCCACTTCGGCGATTTTTCCGTTGCGGAGCGCAATATCCCGGATTTCGTGCAATCCGTTGGCAGGATCGACGACGGTGCCATTGCGTAGCAGAACGTCATAACGCTCGATCATGTTCGCACCTCGGTGATTGTCGTTATTGTGGTTGTCATCAGGAGAGCGGCTTTCCTCGCGGTAACCGCTAGCGCTCGACACCCGTCTGCGAGGTAATTCGTCCGTAGTGCTCGACGCGCCGGTGACGCGCGAAATCGAAGATGGTCGTTTTGCCGAACTGACAGCGGTCCATATCGCAATGCGCGGTAATTAGCTCATCCCCCTCTCCGGTGGTACGCGCAACCACGAATCCGTCCGGATCGACGATGATCGTGCCACCCATCAACGGAAAGCCGTCCTCTACTCCGGCCTTGGCAACGGCCACGGCCCAAGTCGCGTTCTGGTAGGCGCCCGCCGTGACCGACAGTTCTGAATGATAGAGCCGCTCGCTGAGGCCCTCGCCACGATTCTGCGAGTTCACTGACGGCGTGTTGTAACCCAGCATGACCAGTTCGACGCCCTGCAGGCCCATGACGCGCCAAGTTTCCGGCCAGCGACGATCGTTACAGATGCACATGCCCATTAGCGTGCCTTCGTTGTCGAAAGTCTCGAAGCCAAGGTCACCGGGTTCGAAGTACCGCTTCTCGAGATGCTGGAAGTCACGCGCAGCGTCATATTCCACATGTCCCGGTAGATGAACCTTGCGATACTTGCCGACGATATGGCCCTGACGGTCGGTGAGGATGGACGTGTTGAAATGGTGTCCTTCCGGCGTCAACTCGGCATACCCGAAAGAGATGGCGACGCCATGCGCGCGAGCCCGATCGAACAGAGGTTGGGTTGCCGCATTGGGCATCTCGCGCTCGAACCAGCCGTCGATCTCGGCCTGGTCCTCCATGTACCAGCGCGGGAAAAAGGTCGTCAGCGCCAATTCCGGGTAAACCACCAGATCGCAGCCCTGGGCGGCAGCCCGGTCCAGTAACGACAGCATTCGCAACACGACCACTTCACGACTGTCGCTTTTCTGAATGGGGCCCATCTGAGCCGCGCCGATTACCCGTTCACGCATGACCTGTCCGCCTATCGAATTTGATTTGGTCGAATCAGTGTCTGAATATTGCGCCGAAGTGTCGTATACCGATTTATCGGCAGCCCATAACTTTTGGTTAATTTACGGGTGCGCGCAGGTATCGCTAGCGCTGAAGCGGACGAATGCCGCCTTGAGGTGTGAAATGAACACGTGGGCCAGCTGCGACAGCGGCTCCGTACGCGGATAGACCAGGCTGACGATAAGCCGCTGTTCGACCGGCAGAGGCACCGCCGTCAAATGGTCGCTGTGAAACCCCTGCCAGGTGAATTCATCGATCAGCGCGATGCCCGCACCCGCATTGGCCAGGGCGCAGGCATAGTGCGGGGAATCGACCTCGGTAGCTGGCCGCCAAGGCTCACCGGCACTCTCGAATGCCGAACGGATATGTTGCCCGAACGGTGTTTCTGCACCATAACCGATCAGATCGTAGTGGCGGAGCTCGGGCAATTGCACCATGTCGCGCTCCGCCAGCGGGTGATCGCTCGGGCAAACGCAAACCATGCCCGCTCGATGCAGCGGGCTGGCTTCCAGGTTGGGATGATTGACCGGGAACAGCGAAATGCCCAGATCAGCTTGACGATCGAGCAGTTGGTCGCGCAGCTGCGTGTGCCGCTGGCAATCGAGACTGACACGAACATCCTGTTCTGCCCGAAAGCTGGTGATCGCCCACGGCACTACCTGATGGCCGAGACTCGAACTGGCCGCGACGCGAACGACGCCATGACGCCGCTGGGTCAGATCGTGGAGCGTGTTGTTGACTCGCTGCACATCACGATAGACGTTCTCCACATCACGAAATAACCGTCGTGCTTCCGGCGATGGGTAGAGCCGCCCCTTGATGCGCTCGAACAGCGTAAAACCGATGCGCTGCTCGGTGTGGGCGAGCATCCGACTCACCGCCGGCTGAGAAATCATCAGGACGCGCGACGCGCCACTAATGCTGCCGGTCGTCATGATTGCCCGGAAAACCTCGATCTGCCGCAAATTCAGCGCCATTGCCGCCTCGCTAACCAAAGTCCGCCGTTACATCACCACAATCAATACCCATTCTCGGTCCAGCTCGACATCCGTGACGCGAGAATCAGATGCTCAATCGATCGCCAGCTCGGGCCGGTCGAAAAATACCTTCAACGCACGGATCAGATACGCCGGGTCACGGCTGCCTGCCGTTTCGCGAATCGAATGCATGCCGAACTGCGGCACGCCAACATCGATGGTCGGCACGCCAAGTTCGGTCGCGGTGATCGGTCCGATGGTGCTGCCGCAGCCCATGTCCGCACGGGTCACGAACTGTTGAACGGGCACGCCGGCTTCACGGCAGATTTCATGGAACAGCGCCCCGGTGGCGCTGTTGGTGGCGTAGCGCTGGCTGGCATTGACCTTGATCACCGGCCCCGCGTTGAGTGACGGTCCGTGGTTCGGGTCGTGCTTGTCGGTGAAGTTGGGGTGAACGGCGTGAGCGTTATCGCAGGAGATCATCAGCGAGCGCTGGATCAGCCGCACGAAGCCCTCGTCGCCCGGCTCACCCAGCGCCGAGTTCACGCGCCGCAGCACGTCGGCGAGAAACGGGCCCTGGGCGCCACAGGCACTGGCGCTGCCGACTTCCTCGTGATCGTTGGCGACGAACAGCGCGCCCTGCCGACCGTCGGCCGCCAACAGTGCTTCGACACCGATGAAGCAGGAAAGCAGGTTGTCGAGTCGGGCACTGGCGATCATCTCGCCATTGACACCCACCCGCGCCGGCGGCTGTACATCATAGAAGCCCAGTTCGAAATCGACGATATCCGCCACCTCGATGGCGTGCTCGCGCTCGATCCACTGCTTGAGCAGACGGTCGAAATCCGGCGCGTCCCCGCCCTGCATCATCAACGGCGCCATCTGCGTCTGCGCATTCAACGCACGGCCATTGTTGGCTTCGCGATCCATGTGAATCGCCAGACTGGGAATGATCGCCACCGGTTCCGCCACGTTGAGCAGCACACCCTGCAGGGTCCCATCGGCCCGGCGCACGTGAACCCGGCCGGCAATGCCGAGATCACGATCGAACCACGGCGCCAGCAACGCCCCCCCGTACACCTGCACGCCCAACTGCAGCCAGCCTTTATTGACGATCGCCGGTTGCGGTTTGATTCGCAACGCTGGACTATCCGTGTGAGCGCCGACCATACGCATCGCTTCGAGCGAAGAGTCAGGTAGTTGAAACGCAATCAAGGCACTATCGTTGCGCGTCACGTAATATTTTTTGCCTAGCGACAACTTCCAGCTGTCAGTTTCCTTGAGCGGCCGATATCCTGCCGCCTCCAGCCTTGCCGCCAGATTGGTGGTGGCGTGCCAGGGAGAGGGCGAATGCTGAAGGAAATCGATCAAGCGATCTTCGAGAGCCTTGTCGGCGGCATGGTCTGACATGGGTTTCCTCGGATGTCGGTCTGTAGTCACGCAAACTGACTGCTACAATGAATCCCGGACCTGAAAAAGATTCATGGATCCGGTGGTCTTCTAGGGAATAGAGAGTGTACAGGAAACCGGGAGTGCTTCATTGATGACCCTGATTGTCGCCGCTCGGTACGCGGCCATGTGTTTGCTACTGCTGGCATGGAGCGTCACGGCGCTGGCCGGTCCCACCCCAACGGATGACCAACGTCAGGCGGCAAGCGAAGTCGCCGAATCGCTGGAGTATGGGCATTACGCCGAGGTCGAGATCAACGACGCCTGGTCGAAGCGCGCGTTCAAGCGCCTGCTCGACGTCCTCGACGATCAGCGCGCCTACCTCCTGCAGCGAGACGTCGACAACTTCAGCGATCTGGAAACGACACTCGATGATGCGCTCAAGTCAGGCGATCTCGATCGTGTCTATGCATTCTATTCACATTATCAGGATCGACTCGAAGCCCGACTGCAGTGGCTGGTGAAAAGAGTCGATCAGGGGATCGACTACGACTACGCCAGCAACGAACGTTTGGCGCTCGATCGGGAAGATTCCTCCTGGGCGGGAAGCGAGAGTTCGCTGGACGATCTATGGAACAAACGTCTGGAGAATGCCGCGCTGACGCTGTCGCTGAGCGACCAGTCGCCGCAGGAGATCCAGAAGACGCTGCATGATCGCTACACCAACCAGCTCAACCGTGTACGCCAGACCAACGCCGAAGATGTACTGGTGCTGCTGATGGCGGCAGTCACCGGCACCGTCGACCCTCATACCGAGTATTTCTCGCCGCAGCAAAGCGAATCGTTCGATATTCAGATGCGGCTCTCGCTGGAAGGCATCGGCGCACTGCTGCAGAGCGACGGTGAGTACGTCAAGGTATCGAGCCTGGTACCCGGCGGACCCGCGGACAAGGCCGGCGTGCTGCAACCGGCGGACCGTATCGTCGCGGTGGGTCAGGATGAAGATGGCGACATGGTCAACGTGGTCGGCATGCGCCTCGATGAAGTGGTGGATCTGATTCGTGGGAAAAAGGGCTCGACGGTACGTCTGGACGTCATTCCCGCCAAGGCCGTCGACGTGACGCGCACACACACCGTCAGAATCACTCGCGATACCGTCAAGCTTGAGGACCAGGCCGCTCACAGCCGGATCGAGCAGGTCCAGCGTGATGGCGAGACGCACAAGATCGGGGTCATCACGGTACCGGCGTTCTATGTCGACTTCGACGCCTGGCAAGCCGGTGAATCCGATTATCGCAGCACCACCCGCGATGTCGCCAAGGAGATCGACAAGCTCAAGGCGCAAGACGTCGAAGGTATCGTGCTCGATCTGCGCAATGACGGCGGCGGCGCGCTGCAGGAAGCCAATTCCATGATCGGCCTGTTCATCGATCGCGGGCCCACGGTACAGGTTCGCGACGCTCAGGGACGCATCAATCTCTACGGTGATACCGACGCCGGTGTCGCCTACGACGGCCCTCTCGCCGTGCTGGTCAACCGCCTCTCCGCTTCCGCTTCCGAGATCTTCGCCGGAGCGATTCAGGATTACGGTCGAGGTCTGGTGGTCGGCAGTCGAACCTTCGGCAAGGGCACGGTGCAGACCCTGACCGACCTCAGCCATGGGCAGATCAAGCTGACACGTGCCAAGTTCTATCGGATCTCCGGCGAAAGTACCCAGCATCGCGGCGTCGAACCGGACATTCTCTATCCCAGCTTGATCGACCCCGACGAGATCGGTGAAAGCGCCCTCGACAACGCCCTGCCCTGGGATCGAGTACGTCCGGTGCAGTACCGCCTCTATGGAGAGCCGTGGCGGTATATCGAGGGACTGCAGGACCGTCACGAGCGACGCATCGCCAACGATCCCGATTTCGTCTATCTCGAGAAGCAGGCCCAGTTGAGTAAGCGTCTACGCGATCAGCAGACCAGCATCAGTCTCAACAAGGATCAGCGTCAGCGCGAAATGGACGCCCAGGAGAGCGAACAGCTGGCTTTGGAGAACCAACGACGCCGAGCGCTGGGAATGGAACCGCTCGAACACTGGACCGATGCCCGCGAAGATGGGAGCACGTCGGGCGAGGAGGACAAGGCGAGCGAAGATTCCAGCAACAAGGACGACAAAGGCGCGGCCGCCAACGACAGCAGCGAGGGAGATGCAGCCGATTCCGACGATGCCAAACCGATCGATCGCGCCGAACTGCAGGAAACCTCGCAGATATTGCTGGATTACGTGCAGTTGAAGTCCAACGGATAATCTATCTCGCCCGGCGTGGGTCATCCGGCGCCGGGTACGAACCAGTAAGCTCCGACGTGTCGAATCCAGAATTAGCCATTGGAATTTAGCATCAGCCAAGGGCCTCGCGAACTCGCGAGGCCCTTTTTTCGTTTGATGTTTGATGACAGTCGCAACGTCGAACCCGGCCTGCCTGGGTTTAGAAAATAAGGGCTTGGAAACACGGGTTCAGAAAATAAGGATTCAGAAACAAGGGTTCAGAAAATCGCTCATCGGTCGTTGAACGTCTGGAAGACTCGAGAGCGACATCATGATGGCGATATTGATCCGAGCAACGGTGCTCCTCTGGCTGGGCCTGTCAGGAATTGCCCAGGCGGACACGATCCATCCCAGCTCCACTAGTGCAGTTCACCCCGGCACGCTGGAGACCTCATGCCCACCTGGCGCGGCTAGGGCACAACAGCAGAGCGCTTACGAGGCACTGACTCGACGACTCGAGCGGTGGGACGAGGCCTATTATCAGCGTCACGAACGCCTGGTCGACGACGGGGTCTACGACGAAGCCAAACGTCGCTGGCAGCGCTGGCGTCGCTGTCTCGAGCCAGCCGCCGCGGCAACCCGCCAGGCCACACCTTCGTCGGCCAATGATGATCTCAAGCACCCTTTCGCTCAGACCGGACTCGACAAACTGCCCGATCGAAAGGCCGTCGGTGAGTGGTTATTGCGGCAATCGGGGCGGGCGCTATGGATTCAGCCCAAGGTCGATGGTGTCGCGGTCACCCTGGTCTATCGCGATGGCAAGCTCGCCTCCGCCATCAGTCGCGGCGATGGAGAGTATGGACAGGACTGGACCGCCCAGGCCCAACAGATCACCGGCATCCCGCAACAGCTGGGCAGCGAGGCACCGATAACGCTTCAAGGCGAGCTCTTCCTGCGACTGCCCGACCACGTTCAGGCCCGGGATGGCGGTGTCTCGGCACGCTCCAAGGTCGCCGGACTGATGAATCGGAAGACGTTATCGACGCAGGATGCCGAGGCGATCGGTTTCTTCGCCTGGGCCTGGCCGGATGGACCTGTGACCGGAGACAGCCGGCTCGAACAGCTGACGCAGCTGGGATTCGTCGATACCGCCCATTACACCCGGCGCGTCGAGGGCTCGTCCCCCGCCGACCGCTTGGCGCAGGTCGAACACTGGCGCGATCGCTGGTATCGCGCCGGGCTGCCGTTCGCCTCCGATGGCGTGGTGATCAAGCGGAGCGAACGTCCGCCGGGGCAACGCTGGCAGCCGCAGCCGCCGAGCTGGGCCATCGCCTGGAAATATCCGGCGGCGCAAACGCTGGCCGTGGTCGAATCCGTCGACGTCTCGGTCGGGCGAACCGGCCGCCTGACCCCGATCGCCCGACTGGATCCGGTCCTGCTCGACGACCGCGAAGTCAGTTCGATCAGCCTGGGCTCGCTGGATCATTGGCAAACGCTGGATGTTCACCCCGGGGATCAGGTTTCGATCTCTCTCGCCGGCGCCACCATTGCCCAGATCGAACAGGTAGTGATACCGGCCACGCCACGACAGCCGCTGGTGCTGCCCGACACTCGACGCTACGACGCGCTGTCCTGTCTGCGCCTGACACCCGGCTGCCGGGAACAGTTCCTGGCCCGGCTGGAATGGCTGGGCAGCGCTCACGGCTTGGACATGACCGGCATTGGCCCCGCCACCTGGGCCGCGCTGGTCGACGCCGGCCTGGTCGACGATCTATTGTCCTGGCGACAACTGGATGTCGCCCAGCTTCAAGCCCTGCCTGGCGTCGGGGAGACGCGCGCTCGGCAGTGGATCGGCGCGTTCCACGAGGCCGAGAATGCGAGCCAAAGACAGTGGCTCGTCGCTCTGGGCATGCCACCGATACCAGCAGCCGTCGAGCAGGCGGCACTCGCGCCCTCATTGAACCGGCTGCGCGAACGCTCGGCGACATCCTGGCAAACCTTCGATGGCATCGGCGTCGTCCGCAGCGAACGACTGGCGACCTTCTTCCACCACCCCACCATCGATGCCCTGCTCGACACGATTTTCCAAACGCCGACGACGACCTTGTGAATCGCCAGTCCCGTCTTCAGCACCCCGCCCTACCGCCAGCATTCGTCGAAATCGGGTCGAACGCCTGTCAGGCCACTTGCCGGTGACGGCAAGTCGGTCTGACAAGACTCATCTCTGCAGAACCATTTAAACCACCGTCCGATTCAAGAAAACGCGGCATGGCGGGGCTGCCAAGTCGCGTTACAGTCACCTCGTGTCTGCGTACCGGCGGCCTTCCGTGGCATATCTCATCGATATGTCCGAACGACCTATCGCCGACAGGCAATGCCTCTATCCGGTCGTCCAGCTCCAAATGGCCACGCTCAGAGGCTGATACCCGAAGGTCCATACCCGAAGGTCCATACCCGAAGGTCCATAACCAGAGAGAGGGATCGACACGATGTTCCCCGCAAGGCGATCCTTCCTGTTCCTGCAAGGTCCCCGCTCACGCTTCTTCGACCAGCTGGGGCAGCGACTCAGTGACGACGGCCACAGGGTCGTCAAAGTCAACTTCACCGTTGGAGATCAGCTGGGATGGCATGGGAAATCGGCAGAAACCTTTCGTGATCCCCTGCCCATGCTGGGCGAGTTCGTCACCGACCTGTGGCGACGTCATGGCATCACCGACCAGGTTGCCTTCGATGACCGTCGGCCCGTCCACAAGGGAGTGCTGGGCGCAGCGCGACGACGCGGCATTCGTAACCACATTCTGGCGCCCGGGTACTTTCAACCCTACTGGGCCACACTCGAGCGTGAAGGCGTCGACGGCTACTCGCTGCTTCCGCGGGGTCCCGAGTGGTATCACAGCGTTGGCCCGACCATCCCTCACGCGCTGCCTCCCCGACCTTTCCAGCAGCGCCTCACACCACATCTGGTGCGGAATATCGGCTACCAGCTGGCCGATATGACCGATTTGCTGCGATTTCGCCACACGCGCCGTCACACCCGATCCTGCGGCGACATCGACTATCGACGACTCATCGGCCGAGGTCGACGCCGATCTGCCATCCGCTGTCGGCGACTGCTCGACGAGAGGCAGCCGTTCTTTCTGTTTCCGCTCCAGCAGGATGGCGATAGCCAAATTCTTTGCCACTCGCCCTATGCCGATATGGCCGAAGGCGTGACGCGGGTCGTCGGCTCGTTTGCCCGTTTCGCACCGGGACATACACGGCTGGTCGTTCTCGATCCAAAGGGAACGGCTTCTACGGGCTACGTTCGCCGACTACGGGATCTGGCGCGAGAAACCGACCTGGGCGAGCGACTGGTGTTCCTGTCCGGGATCGATCTGAAAACGCTGATCGATCATGCTTCGGGGCTGGTAACGATCAATGGCCGCGAAGGGTTCGCAGCGCTGGAGAGCGGGTGCCCGACCCTGGCGCTGGGAGAGTCGATCTACCGCCTGCCTGGATTGACCTCCTCCAGTACTCTGGATGACTTCTGGCGCTATCCGATCGGTCCCGAGAGGCGCCTGTTTCGAAGCTTCGCCAAAGTCGTCATTCATGCCACTCAGATCAACGGCGGCTTCTACGATCGCGAAGGTATCGACCTGGCCGTGATCAATGCCGTGGCGCACCTGACCCAGGACATCTCCCCTATCGAACGGCTGCTGTGGGACTCTCGCCTACCGGTCGCCTCGTAGGCTTTTCGTACAAACCCTAGGTTCGATTCTCGGTAGCTTTCGAGCAATCCGTTCTGCTGACGAACCGTCCCTATCCTTACAAAGAAAAGCGGCCAGGTGATTGTCACCCGGCCGCTCTTTTGGCTACCCGCTCGGTCGTCGAATCCGCCTACGAATTGGCCGGAGAGAGTGCCCTTCCAATGTCGATGCGAGGTTTCACCATCAACTTGGTGAACGCCATCAAGACCATCTCTTCGATCGCCGGCCCCATATCCGCCTTGAGCGCTTCGTAACTCGGATAACTCGGCGTCGGCGCGATGCACATCTCGAAGAAGTGCTGGCGATTGATGTGCGGATTGTCGATGAAGAACTGGCTCAAGCGGTTGTGCTTTTCCTGTTTCGCCGCACTGGAAACGTAGTTGCCCATCCGCGCGAAGAACTGTTCCACGCTCCGTAGCGGCAAGTGATAGATGCAGGCTTCCCACTCCCGGGCGAAATTCATGATCTCGGCCTCAGGCTCCAGCACCGTGCCATCCTGCTTGGCCATCAGCCAGTGATACCCCATATGCAGACGATGGGACTGGCGATGCATGAACAGCGCCTTGGTATCGGAGGCCTGCTCCCCCAGCGACCAGTATTCGGCCTCCAACAGCTTGCCTTCCAGATCCTGCTGATAGGCGATCCGCTCCTTGCAGATCACGTTGATCCACGGCAGCCGGAAGTAGAATCGCTTCAGATTTTCTTCCCCCGGGAATCGCTGTGCGAATGCCGCGTAGAAGTCCTTGACCGTGAGCCTGTTCTTGAAAGTCAGGAACTCATCGGCGTCGAAGCCGTAGACGACGTTGAAGCAGTCCTTTTTCAGGTAGATATCCAGCGCCCCGTTGATATAGTCGGCTTTGCGCCTGGAAAAGCCCTGTTCGTCCTCGATCTCGACGAAGGCGATCTCCTTTTCCGGGTAGCGGTCACGCAGCTCGGCGACGCACTCTCTGAGGAAATCGTGCTCGATATGGCTGAGTACGATGAGCCGGTCGAATCCCAACCGCAGGTGATGCAGGAAAGACGCGAAGACGACGTCTTCTTCACCCCTCACCATCGTAATGGCGGTAAATTCGATATTCATGATTGAGCTTCCTGTCATGTTAAAGATACTTGCCGCCGTGGCGGCGACACAAAGTGGGAAACGGAGCCGGCGTGCTCACACAGGATCGACGCTCGGGATCAGCGCGATCCTCTTGACCTCAACGCGATCCTTTTGACCTCAACGCCACTATTTTGACCTCAGCGCAATAATGTCGATTTCCGCATTTTCCGTT
The DNA here is from genome assembly GCF_003206695.1 of Salinicola halophyticus. Lineage (GTDB taxonomy): Bacteria > Pseudomonadota > Gammaproteobacteria > Pseudomonadales > Halomonadaceae > Salinicola > Salinicola halophyticus. Next base: position 627,895 of record NZ_PZJN01000003.1, read on the forward strand.
CAGTGTCACCGGCGCACCCACCAGAAAGCTCGAGCCTTCTCCGGATTACCGATATCCATCGCCTTACGAGCGGCGTTCTGCGCCATCAGACGTGCGCCCGCCGGATCGTCGATCAACTGTTGCATGGCTGAGCGCCAGGCTTCGGGCGTGTCCTCGACCAGTAAACCGTCCTCGCCGTGCGAGACGATCTCCCGGTAGGGAGAACGCGCACTGTAAAGGCCGACGCTCCCCATCGCCGCGTTGTCCAGAAACTTGATATAGGTCTTGCCGGCGTTGAACGGCGTGTCGCGCATCGGCGTCAGGCTGATATGCATGCGCTGACGACCGCGGTAGCGCTGAAAGGCCCGCCAGCCTAGAGGCTTGGGCGTCCGGACCCGCTGCAACCCGCGTAGCGAGACCGGCGAAAATCCTCCCAGCATGATCTCGAACGTCAACGCCTTGTTGCGTTCGTGGATATCGACCAGCGCCGGCGTGATGTTCTCGAGATCGGCCAGATGCGCCCGAGAACCGTGAAACCCCACACAGGGTGCCAGCATCGAAAAATGATCGTGACTCGGCATCGCCGCAATCAACGACGGTGCCAGGAGCGCAACCGAATCGTGGCGACGACTGAAGTGTCTCGCCAGCGGTTCACAGCAGGCGATCACTTCGTCGGCGATCGCCAGCAAGCGTGGCTGCAAGTGAGAGGCCACATGCGCCATTCGCCGCCGGTAGGTTTCCGGCAGCTCTTCGTCTTGCGCAGCGGCATCGACATCGTCGTCGATCAGATAGCGAATGGTGGACAAACGGTGACGATTGTCTTCCAGCCAGGAAATCCAGGCGCCGTTGAGCGACCGGCAGACGAGGATGTGGGCATCGCGCAGTTCGCCCACCAGCCAGGGCATGCACATGACCGGCAGCCGCCAGTAGCTGGTGTCGATCCGCTTGACTTCGATGCCACGTGATTGCAGCCACGGAGCCACCGATTTCAGAAAGTAGATATCTTCGGTCGGACAGGTTCCATCACTCAAAACCACCCAGCGCGGATAGTTCATGATTAGTCCCCTCGTAGGCTGGAAATTCATTCTTCCCGCTGCGACTCAACGCAGCGAAAAGTCCTCGTAAGTCAGTGTCAGGCTGGGGTGATAGGCCGGATCATCGAACAGTCGATGCCGCCAGCGCCGGCGCATGTAATCCGCTTCCCGGCTCGCCCGTTGCCGCTTGGCGTTGGTGTCGTCGGCGCCTCGAGAAACGGACTCGTGGTGATAGAGTTCGGCAAACGGCGTCCACAGGTTGCGGTAGCCCGCCTCGCGGACCTTGAGACAGAAATCGACATCGTTGAACGCCACCGCCAGGTTCTCTTCGTCGAGACCGCCCACGGCATCGAACAGTGACTTGCGCACCACCAGACAGGCGGCAGTAACGGCGGAATAATTCTGCGCCAGATGCAGACGGCTGAAATATCCCGGTTCGTGACGCGAAAAGTACTTGTGCGCGTGGCCGGCGACACCGCCAACCCCGAGGAGAACGCCGGCGTGCTGGACCGTGCCGTCGGGGTAGTAGAGCTTGGCACCGACACAGCCGATCTCGTCGCGACAGGCCTGACCGACCATCTCTTCCAGCCAGTCCTCGTTGATCGGTTCGATATCGTTGTTGATCAGGCCGAGAATGTGCCCGTTGGCGTGACGCGCCCCGAAGTTGTTGATGGCCGAGTAGTTGAACGGCTGCGGCCAACGCAGCACGCGCACCCGCGCGTCCGTCGCGATGTCATCGAGAAAGGCCAGCGTCTGCGGGCAGGTCGAACCGTTGTCGAGGATCAGAAGTTCCAGGTGCGGATAGCGCGTCCGCTCGAGTATCGCCTCGACGCAGGGGCGCAGGATCGATACCTGATCGCGGGTCGGTATCAGCAGGCTCACCAGCGGAGCGGGATCCGGGATCGGCCAACGGACACGGTAAGTATTGGGGAATTTCCCCGGCTCGACACTCGCGCCTGCGGCGTGCCGAGTCAGGTAGTCCTGCACCGCCTGCAGACCGGCATCTGCGGTGTACGCCTTTTCCACGGCGGCCGACGCCGTCGAGCCGTGACCGGCGTGCCAGTGATAGAGCACATGCGGAATTCTGACGATCTGGTCCGGATCGAGTCCGGCACAGAAACGCAATGTCAGATCATGATCCTGGCTGCCTTCGAAGCCCTGGCGGAACCCGCCAAGAGAGTTGACGCGCTCGGTGCGATAAACGCCGAGATGCGAGACATAGTTCTGTCCCAGCAGCAGGTCGGGATTCCACGCCGGCTTGAAGTGCGGGTCGAAGCGCTCGTCGAAGTCATCGATCTTGTCCTCGTCGCTGTACAGAAGCGCCGCCTGCGGCTGTCGCTGCAAGGTCTCGATCACGTGGTAGAGCGCTTCCGGCACCAGACGGTCGTCGTGATCGAGCAGCGCTACATAGTCACCGCGGGCACGTGCCAGCGCGGTGTTGCTGGCCGCGCAGATATGGCCATTGGTCGGGCGAAAGACCACCTCGATGCGAGAATCCCGCTCGGCATAGTGGGAAAGCCGTTCATGCACGCGGGGATCGGTCGAGGCGTCATCGGCGATACATAGCTGCCAGTTCGGATAATGCTGGGCCAGCACCGACTCGATGCAGTGATCGAGATCCTTGATGACGGGGTTATAGGTCGGCAGCAGGATCGAGATCAGCGGACGATAGGAAAAAGTGGTCAGCCGCCGAGATATCTGCTCGATGGAGAGCACCGGCTGCTGTACCAGCCATTGCCGATAGCTCTTGCGCGGACAGAGGCGAACGAAAGTCTCCTCGTACTGCTTCAACGCCAGCGCGCGCCAATGAAGCTTCTGCGCCTGTGCGCTCAACTTCAGTTGGGAAAGCACCCTGGCCTTGGGCGTCTCGAGCCACTGACCGTGCAGGTTGGCCAGCCGCTGAGCCAGACGATCGTGGGCGAACCATGGGGTTAGCCACACCAGCCGCAGATGATCGACGACGAAGCACCCTTCCGCTTCCAGCGGATCGAAGCGAATTCCTCGGATACCGGCCCCGATGAAACACAACCGTTTGGCGATCCGCCCCGGCCGTAGCGTCAGGTAAAAACTTTCCGCCTCGTTGAATCCCTGTCCGGTATCGACATATAGCCGCGCCGAGCCGCTCGGCTGATCATGGCGGATACCGATTTCGAGCATGTTCCAGCCCGGCAGGGGTAGCTGGCGACGCCAGGCGAATTGCGGATCGTTGCCCAGCGAACGCCAGTTATAAAGGCCAGCCACACCGTCATCGACCGTCAGGGCCTCGAGCTGATGAATGGGCTTCAGACGGGGGTAACAGACCACTCGCGTGGAGCGTTTGAGCCCGCGCCAGAACATCCAGTCCCTGGAAGCTGAGATTGGCGGCAGCGAAGTCTGCATCGGTACGCCCCTCATGATTCCAGCACGGGCTGGAGAGTGACGGTTCGCTGCACGCGATGGCGACCCAATGACTGCTGGGTCAGGGTGACGCGGCAATCGACGATGTCCCCCTGACCGGCCTCGAGCGGCAGATGGAAACCCACGAAAGCGCCGCGCGGTGCGCCCCATCGCAGCATCCCGGGACGCAGCGCATTGGCCAGCGTACGACCGACCTTGCGATCGTTGACCCAGACATCGATCTCGACGGGGCTGTCGTCGCCGGACCACCAGGCCCAGCCCACCACCTTGTCGGCGACGCACTGTTGAATCGCGCCGTGGACGAAGGGTCGACCCTGTTCGAACAGCGCCAGCCGGGAATCGAACAGCCGCTGACACTGCTGATAGAGCTGAAAATCTTCGGCATTCAGCGCCCGCAATGCGGCTTCGTCGTCTGCGCTGATATCGTAGGTGTGATCCACCGTCGCGTGCCCCAGATTTTCGGACATGCCCGGGATTTCCCAGTCATACAGCGCATTCAGCATCGCCAGCGATTCGGGATAGCGCTCCGTCAGCCCGATGAATCCCAGAGCTTCGATCCGAGTCGATTCCAGGAAACGACTCTGCCGATTGATCATGTCGTGGCGGCGGTAGAACGCCGAGAACGTGTCCTGGTAGCCATGGTGGCGAACGAAGTGGTGATATTCGGAGGCCAGGCGCTGCAAGGGGTTCCGCACGAAGGAGAAGCAGTGGCGCAGCCCAGCCAAGTGTGCGTACTTCTCCAACTTGACGTGGCCGCCCAGCAATTGCACGTCCCGGGCGGAAAGGATCTGCCACAGCCGCCACACATCGCGGCGCTCGTAACCCCAGCGCACCACTTCGGGAGCGGTTTCACGCTGCTTTTCGCCGTAATCGTGCCATACCCGGTCTTCACCGAGATGGGCTTTGGCTCCCAGGCGGAAGCTCGTCCCCGCCGTCTTGGGGATATGCACGAAGAAACACGGCTGGCGCCGGGCCGGGAAAGCTTCGGGAGCGAGATCCTGACTGGCCTTGCGAACGCGACTCAAAAGCTCCGGCGAAAACTGGACCGGCTCGTCGTTCATGTCGTGGCGGTGAAAATAATCCAGATCGCGGGAGTGCATCGGCCCCATGTTGGCGCGTCCGCGGGACATCTTGGTATCGACGAACTCCTCCTGCGATTTGATGTTGTAGTGGTAAATCTTCATCGGCGTGTCGATCACGCTCTGGGTGCGCCCGGACTGCGCCTTGCCCTCGATGAAATCCACCGTCTGGCCATCCGCCGAGAGATAGCGATAACCCGGTTTCAGCTGTGCCGTATGTGGCGTCATCGACAGTACCCGCGAAGGTTTGACGATCGATTTCACGTGGCAGTTGACGACTCGCGCACAATCGCTGGCCATGCTGAATCGCTCCAAAACGCCCCCCGGCTGGCGAAACCGCATTCCGGAAGACCCGAAAATTCGCCAGTTGATCGCCACCGCGCCCACTTCTTCCGACGCGAGTGTCGGTGCCAGCCATTCCAACGGTCTGTCGCAGTGCGGGTGCACCAGAAATTCGTCGACATCCATAAAGGCCATGTAGGTCGATTCGTGCCCGTGGTGCTCGAGTACGTGCTGATACCACAGGATCTGTGCTCGTTCTTCAGGCTCCCACTGGCAAGCGGTGACCAATCCCTGGCTTTGCCATTTCGCCAACAACAGCTCGGTATCGTCGCTGCTGCCGTGATCGGCGATGTAAAAGTGTTCGAAGCCGATCAGCCGGTGGTAAGCAATCCACTCCGGCAGGTACTGACGTTCATTCTTGACGATGGCGACCATCGCAAATCGATAACGGGGTTGATTGGCGGTGCGTGAAATCATTGGCGTAAGTTCCCAGGCAACTCGGGGCGGCGACTACTTCGCCGATCCCAAAACCGGGCCGACGTCCACTCGATGACGGTAGATGAATCGAGTGATGGCCCGGATCTTTCTATCGGTAATGGCTTCCCCGAAGACATCTGCGGCTTCGGCAAGACTCGTGAATCGAGGCTGACTGGCGGTACACGCCGAGTAGAGCTCGGCGGCGATATCGAAAGACGCCTCGGCAGGCGTGGCCGGTTGACCGCCGACGGAATGGATCATGACGCGTCGCATCGGTCCTTCCAGCCGATCCCGAAACTGGCCGGGGCTGCGTAACGGAACGTGATAGACGCAGGCCCCGCTCTTTTCGACGAACGCCACGGCCTCGGGCTCCGGCAGAATGGGGACATCCTTCTCCCCCGCGAATGCCTGGTGATAGGCCATGTGCACGCGCGTGCCGGGGCGCTTGCGAAACAGCACCTTGTGACGACTGTTCTGACGGCTGTCGACGCAGAGATACTCTCCTTCGAGAAACTGACCGCTCAGATCCCGTTCCTCGTAGTGACGACGCTTGGGTATCAGGTTGAGCCAGGGCAGCGGAAAGCACTCACCTGTCGTCCCGTGGATCACCCTGTCTGGCAACTCGGCGGCGAACGCGGAGAAGAACGCGCCTATCGACGGGTACGGCCCCAACGAAAGAAACTCGTCGGCATCGAAGCAGTAGACGAAGTTTTCCATCTTGGGATCGACGAACAATGACAACGCCCGGTTGACGTAAAACGCCTTGCGCCTTCCGAAATGGCCACGGCTCTCCAGCTCGACCAGATTGACTTCCAGGCCAGGAAAATCCTGGCGTAGCTTATCGACGCACTGGCGCAGAAAGTCGTGTTCCAGATAGCTGATGACAATCAAACGCTGGAACCCCAGGCGGGCATGATGCAGCAGCGATGACCAGACGATGTCACTCTCGCCACGCACCATGGTGAGGGCGGTAAAACAGATGTTCATCGTGGCGCGGATATCCGCGCGCATTGGATCGGCTGTCACGCATCCCCCTCGACCACTAAATTGATAACCATCACGTCCAGGATTCCCGGCGCCCTTTACCACGGTTTCTGTCGTCGCACGGCGCCGGCCATCGGTAGCGGATGACTCGACCCGTCGAAAACAGATCAACTGCGAGATTTCTCGTTGCCAACCCGACACCAGGTGTCGGCCAGGCGCTCGAATCAGCCAGTCACTCGCCAATGAATGGATTTCGGCCCACTTCGTTGATCAAGCGGCCCCACTTGAGAATTTCCATTTCATCCAGCGCATCCGCGCCGTGCAGTACTGCCGGGAATCCTAACGCCGCCCACTTATCCATCGGATGCAGGATATGGAACGTCGTCAGCCCGAGATCGCCGGGCATCTGGGCGTCAGCCACCACGTTGTCGCCGATGTGCAGATGGCGATCGATACCTTCGTTGGCGAGATCCTGCTTCACCTTGCGCCACATCGATCCGTTGTCCTTGCGCAGCTGCTCTTCGCTCGACACCATCAACCGGTAGGCCGCCGCAATACCGGCCTTGCGCAGCATCAGTCCCACCTGTTCGCGGTTGTAGTAGGTGTCGGAGATGACCCAAAGAATGTGGCCGTGTGCGGCGAGATGGTTGAACAGCTCGACCATTTCGTCCTTGGGCTGAATCATCTCGAGATCGAGTTCGTACTCGAGTTCCATCCATTCCTGAGCCGCTTCGGAATCCACATTCAGCTGATCTGCCAGCTCGTCGTAGATGGCCTCGATGCGAACGTCACCCTGATAATTGGCCCGCTGGCGCAGCGTCGACTCGGCATCGTTGCGCAGCTTGACGAATGCCTGGGCGGAGCTGACGAATCCCTGCTCGGCCAGCATTTTGCCCAGCTTCAGCTTGGCGTAATCGGGCACGGTAAACTCACGGCGAACCAGCGTATCGAAGACATCGAAACTGATGCAGGCATGCGCCTGGATACTGGCGATGTGTTGCTCCAGCCGACCGTGATAGCTCGCGGTGATGTAGCCGTTATCCGTCGTAAACTGGCCGGTAGGCGGGTAATAAAACAGCTGCTTGTAGCCGAGATTCTCGGCCAGCGGGCCTAGAATTCGCTCGAGCGCGTGAAGCATCGAATTGTCGTTGGGCAACGGCTCTTCCGGGAAATCCTCATAGGACCATGTCTGATCCAGCACCCCCTTCATGGCCCCGGGGCGAGACCAGAACATCCCCCCTGCGGGATAGCTCAGGAACTCGGGGACGTGTTTCAGCCCCAGCTTCTGCTGCCATTCGCGCATGAAGCCCTTGTTCATGGTCTGATGATTGACCCAGGAAGGCATCATCCAGAACGTGGTCGGGTAGTAGAGCCCCAACGATTCATCAGCCGCGTAGGCATTCAGCAGGCGCGTAATGACGGAAGTGTCGCGCAGCAGATATTCGATCAAATACTCCGCCCACTGGGTTTGTTCCTTGCCCGAATAGAGCGACTTCTTGGAGTGCAGATGACAGAACAGGTCGTAGCCCTGTAGCGCCTGACCATACTCCACCAGAGCCGGACCGAAATTTCGCCCGCGGTTAGGCACGACACGAGTCTCCAGCTTGCCAACACGTGCATGCTTACCGAACACTTCCTGAGCATGTGTTTCGAAGCTGGCGTCCGCCAGCGTCAGATAGACATCCACGACCACCGGAAACTGCTCGATCGCCTTGGCAAACCGATCGAGGAAGTCGACATAGAAAACATGTAGACAGAGCGCGACTTTCAGCTCGCTAGCCGCCTGGGTCAGCGTGTTGCCGGGCTCGATGATCTCCCGGGGATACCAGCGCACGGAGGCCGGCAAGTGCTGGCGCCCTTCGCTGCGTCCATGCAGCAGATAATGCTGTAGCGGGCTCTGCTGGGCATGGAAGACATCGATATACATCCGATGATAGGTCTCGCTATCGAACCGCGGTGACGGGTTCACCGGGGCAAAGCGGGACTTACGAATATAGTCATCGAAGGCTTCGCGTTGCGTGGAGAAGCGTAGACCGTAGGTAGCCTGGTACCACTTGGGATCGAACAACCCCGTGCCGAGCGCGTCCATGAACGCCTGGCCCATCAGCGACGCGTGAGCTCCGCCGCTGCCGGTAGTAACGCCCAAAGGCAGCTCGCTGGCTTCGCTCTCGTCATTACTCGCTTCGAGGATCGACGCGGCATCCGACAAGGCAGCAGCGTCAGGAAACGAAGGTGACTGTTCCTTTCCGATGATTTCCTTTCCAGCGATGAGGCTTGCAGGGGCAATATCATCATTGATGGCATCTCCATCGGCGACGATATAGGTTTCGGTCACAGTGACCATTTTCTTGTCATCGACGACGGATTCTTCTCGAGGCTGATCCTCGAGATGCTTTTCTTCCTGACCTTTCCCGGTAAAAGCCTTTTCCGATTTAGCTTCCTCCGACCGAATCTTTTCTACTCGCGCCTTTTCTGACCGAGCCTCGGGCACGACGATGTTTTCATCCATCCCCACGACTTCTTCGGCCGCCAGCCTTTTCCTGCGGGCTTCGCTGGCGATCTGGGTCTGAAATAGCCACGGTAGTAGCGACATCATTTTTCCCGTTGGTTTCATGTGGGCCCCCGCCTCTTGATTTATATTGCGAACATTTGCATCGGGCTGACCATACCGTTACCGGCGATATCGTCATCGACGTTAAAAAGGTGCCGTACATCATGAGGAATGCAGTTGGGACGAGTGGCAAAGACTTCGTAGAGATCCTGCACATCCTCGCTCGTGTAATTCACACCATGACGTCGACACATCAGGACATGGTCGATTGCGCCATCGAAGACCGTTTTCAGATCCTGAAAGTGGCGCTGTGTTGCCGCTTCACGCCCATAGAAATATTCGAATTCCCGATTGCTTTTCTGGCGAATATCGACCATCTGTCCGTGAGGCGCAGTCAACAGGCATTCGAAGAGCAGAGAGCGGTCGAGCATGGTACAGCCGTCGCGCCATCCGACTCCCTCATGAAAAACACCCTTCAACAGTGCATGGTGATCGCTGATCGCCGAGTCACCCGGCTTGGTCGCGATGAAATAGAGCCCGGTCGTATCCCGTTTCAGAATATGGGTCAGAATTTTCTGAATCGTGCCGGAGTAACCCAGATCCAGCATCAGGGGCCGCTTGTCGGGGTCCATCAAGCCACTTCGGCTCAAATAGGCAATCAATGACCGATATGTCGGAGAAACGACGCTTTTCAACGCATTGAAGTGTGGCGTCAGCCATTGCAGAACCAGGTCCCGGTCCTTGGGTAGCTCGCAGTTGAAGCGAAGAAGCTCGAACGGCAATGCCGAAAAGATTTCATGCAGCTGGAGACCGAACCGTTTTCGCATGAGGTCCAGTATGCTGCCCGCAAAGTCATTGCTCAGCGCCATCGGCATGATCGTCTCCGACCCCAGCATGGCGCGAAAAAGCAGCGTTCTGGACACCCGTAGATAGACGGGGTCATGCTGTAGCTCGATCGACGATTCACGCTGCAAGCGGGTCAGCAGACGATGGAAGCACCACCCCTCACGCGCCAGACAGACAGGCAGATGGCCGTCGGATTCCGCTTCAATGGATTCGGCATACACGTGCAGCGCGGGCCCAAGAAAGGTTGCCCCGAACTCATGTAGTGCTCGATTCTTGGCTTGCATGATGACGCCTCGTCGATATGTTATTGGCCACGAATCGTGACGTTTCTTTATTCATTTCGGCGCGTCTGACGGGGAGCCGAAGATTTCATCTTTTTCATGGTGTCGATACGACGAACACCAGGCTGACTAAAACGACGACATTCCTATCGACCGTTCAATCGCTGGGCTCTTAAATACCGTTCAATCGCTGAGCTCTTGAATCAAGTAGCGTTTAAACTAAAAATTTTATAAACACCATGCCCGTCATAATCTTCATCATGACAGTCGATCTTGCTAACGGCGTGGCTAACGACATGCGTGTCTACAAAAATCCAGTATCGATCAATCAATCGAAAAACTGACCAACAAATGAATCCTGAGGCTTGAAGTGTCGCAGAATAACGACATGACATCGCCACAATGTTGCGGAACCATGACAGCCCACACTTTCCCCGCCGTTAACCTCAGCGTGTCAAATACTTTCGACTTTCAACACCTTCCAATCGACGATCGCAGTTTATTGCTAGACTTTAGTCAGGTTAATCGCGACCCGGCTTTTGGTGAAGATGAATTTACTCATCGATATTCACCATCCAGCAACCCACTCATTAAAAACCGACGATCAATATCAGACATCTCATAATCGACAGTATTAAAAACAGTAAATAGAGATATTCCGATAATAAAGCGCCGTAGAAAATCGACGATGCGTTTTCCAGCGGGGAGTCGGAACGAGCGTCAGCGAAGCGTCACTCAGCGACGAGTTTCAGTCGAAGAAACGAGCGTCTTGCCACGGCCGACGGCGTAGTAGTCGACACCGGCGGCGGACATCGCTTCCGGATCGAACAGATTTCGGCCGTCGACCACGATCGGAAAGGTCAACTGCGCACGGATCCATTCGGCATCGAGTGTGCGAAACTCTTTCCATTCCGTGCAGACCACCAGCGCGTCGGCTCGCTTGACGGCCTGAATGCGGTCTGCCACCAGCACCAGGTCGTCACGCTCACCGTAGATCCGACGACACTCTTTCATCGCCTCGGGATCGTAGGCTTGTACCGTGGCACCGTGCGCCCACAGCGCTTCCATCAGCGTCCGACTCGGCGCGTCGCGCATGTCATCGGTTTCCGGCTTGAACGCCAGCCCCCAGACCGCAATCGTCTTGCCTTCCAGCGCCCCGCCCAGGGCATGGGAAAGCTTCTCGAACAGCGTCGACTTCTGACGCTTGTTGACCGCTTCGACCGCCTGGAGCAGCTCGGCTTCGTAACCGACCTTGCTGGCAGTACGAGCCAGCGCCTGAACGTCCTTCGGGAAGCAGGAGCCGCCATAGCCACAGCCAGGGTAGATGAAGTGGTAGCCGATTCGTGGATCCGAGCCGATGCCGCGACGAACGTCCTCGATATCTGCGCCCAGACGCTCCGCCAGGTTGGCAATTTCGTTCATGAAGCTGATCTTGGTCGCCAGCATGGCGTTGGCGGCGTACTTGGTCAGCTCCGCCGCCCTGACGCTCATGAACATCAGCTTCTCGCGGTTGCGGTTGTAGGGCGCGTAACATTCACGCATCAGGTCGCTGACGCGATCCGAGTCGGTGCCGACAACGATACGAGCGCCTCGAGTGAAGTCCTCCAGAGCCGAGCCCTCCTTGAGGAACTCGGGGTTGGAACAGACATCGAACGAGAGTTCGACAGCGCGTTCCGCAAGGATGCCTGCAATACGGTCGTGGACCTTGTCGGCGGTACCGACCGGGACGGTCGACTTGTCGATGACGACTTTGTAAGCATTCATGTACTGGCCAATGGTGGCGGCCACCGCGAGCACATATTGCAGATCGGCGCTGCCGTCCTCATCCGGCGGGGTCCCAACGGCAATGAACTGGAGGGCCCCATGCGCGACTGCCATTTCAGCGTCGACCGTGAATCGCAGTCGCTGGGCTTCCACGTTGCGAAGCACCATCGACTCGAGGCCGGGTTCGTAGATCGGGATCTCTCCCTGAACCAGGCGATCGATCTTGTTCTGATCGATATCGACACAGACCACGTCGTGGCCAACATCCGCCAGACAGGCGCCGGTAACCAGGCCCACATAGCCGGTACCGAAAACGGTGATCTTCATCCGAGAAACTCCCAAGAGTGTGCGATGCTGCCTGCGGGGCAGCTCAGAAAGTCGAGATGGCAAGACCGAATGGCCTGACGCCTGATAGCGAGTACCCAAGAGCCCGAATCCCATCGAGACGAACGCTCAGGTGAGCGCTCGATAGAGATCCAGGCTGACTGACGCCTAGGCAAACGTCGCCGCGTCAGCCAGAGAACTCCCCTGCTCGTCCTTGTCGGACGTCATCGGTCTGTCGCCAACCAATGGCCAGTCGATGGCCAGCTGCGGATCGTTCCAGTGCAGGCTGTATTCGTCGCCCGGCGCATAGTAGTCCGTGCATTTGTACTGGAACTCGGCGACGTCGCTGGTCACGTAGAAGCCATGAGCGAATCCTGGCGGCACCCATAACATCTGGCGATTGTCTTCATTCAGCAGCGCTCCGACCCATTGGCCGAAAGTGGCTGAGCTGCGCCTCATGTCGACGGCGACGTCGTAGACCTCGCCTCGCGTGACCCGCACGAGCTTCCCTTGGGGCTGTTGCAGCTGATAATGAAGCCCCCGCAGAATGCCCTGGCCGGACTTGCTGTGGTTGTCCTGTACGAAGGTGTAGTCGCCGCAGTGCTCGATGAACTCGCTGTGACGAAACGTTTCGAGGAAGAACCCGCGCTCGTCGCCGAAGGTTCGGGGCGTTATCAGCACGACGTCAGGGATGGTCAATTTTTCGTAGTTCATGTCATTCGTTCCTCAGCCTACGATGGGGGCGCGTCGGGTTACTGGCCGCCAACGGCTGCCGCTTTCGCTACCGTCGCTCCACGTCGCGAGTCCTCCAGGCGCTCCAGCAGATACTGGCCGTACCCGGTTTTCTTGAGCGCGTTGCCGCGTTCGGCCAGCGTCGCGTCATCGATCCAGCCCTGATTCCAGGCAATCTCTTCCAGACAGGCAACCTTGAGTCCCTGACGGTGCTCGATCGTCTGCACGTACTGACCCGCCTCCAGCAGACTGTCGTGGGTCCCGGTATCGAGCCAGGCGAAGCCGCGGCCCAGCCGCTCGACGCGCAGATCGCCACGCTCGAGGTAGGCGTTATTGATACTGGTGATCTCCAGCTCGCCGCGCTCGGATGGTTTGACCCGATGGGCGATCTCGACCACATCGTTGTCGTAGAAGTAGAGACCGGTGACCGCATAGGGCGATTTCGGCTTGATCGGCTTCTCTTCGATCGATAGCGCCTTGCCCGAGGCGTCGAAATCCACCACCCCGAAGCGCTCCGGATCCTTGACCAGATAGCCAAATACCGTCGCCCCTTTTTTCGCTTCCGAGGCCCGGGTCAACTGCTCGGTGAAGTGCTGTCCATGGAAGAGATTATCTCCCAGTACCAGGCACACGGAGTCGCTGCCGATGAACGACTCGCCGATCAGAAACGCCTGGGCCAGGCCATCGGGCGATGGCTGCTCGGCATATTCGAAGCGCACCCCGAATTGGGTGCCATCACCCAGCAGATACCGATACTGCGGCAGATCGGACGGTGTCGAGATGATCAGAATTTCGCGGATTCCGGCCAGCATCAGCACCGAAATCGGATAGTAGATCATCGGCTTGTCGTAGACCGGCAGCAGCTGCTTGGAGATGCCCTGCGTGATCGGGTGAAGCCGTGTGCCGGAACCGCCGGCCAGAATGATGCCCTTACGTGCCATGGTTAAGCTCCTATTCGATGCCAGGATCGATTCAGATTTTAGATAACGGTATAATTAGAGAATTTTCCCCACGAGAGCCTCTACTCGGCTTCGAGCAGCTCCGCCAGCGTCAGCTCCAGCTGAGACTCCCAGTCCGGCAGCGTGATGCCGAGCGCCTGTTCGAGTTTCTCCAGCGCCAGGCGCGAATTGAGCGGCCGTCGCGCCGGTGTGGGGTAATTGGCGGTCGGGATCGAAACCACCCGATCCGGCTGTACCCGCAACGTCTCCCCGAAGGCTTCGGCCTGGCGAAAGATCGTCTGAGCGAAGCCGTGCCAGCTAGTTTCGCCACGTGGCGCCAGGTGGTAGAGGCCGGAGGCCAGGCGGCCTTCCATCCGTGCCCTCACCGACAGCAACGTAACCTCCGCGATCAGCCGCGCCGGCGTCGGCGCGCCGATCTGATCGCCGACGATCTGCAGCGCCTCGCGTTCCCGGGCCAGGCGCAGCATGGTTTTCAGAAAGTTGTGGCCGCGGGCGCTGTAGACCCAGCTGGTGCGAAAGATCAGCGCGTCGGCACCGCTGGCCAGTATCGCCTCGTCACCCGCCAACTTGCTCTCGCCATAAATGGAAAGCGGACCCGTCTCGCTGCTCTCGAGCCACGGCTTTTCTCCATCGCCGGGATAGACGTAGTCAGACGAGTAATGCACGAGCCGCGCCGAGGTCGACGCGCAGTAATCGGCCAGTTGCGCCGGCAGCGCCGCGTTCAACCGGAAGGCCTCGTCACGCGAACTTTCAGCCGCATCCACGGCAGTCCAGGCAGCGGCATTGGCGATGAGGCTGGGCTGCAGCGAATCCAGCAGCCGAGACACGGCACCGGCATCCTGCAGGTCCAGCGACCGCCGATTGGGAGAGACACACTTCCCGAGTGGGGCCAGCGTCCGCTGCAGCTCGTGACCGACCTGACCGTTGCCGCCCAGAATCAGGATGGTCATGCGGTCACCCCCAGTCGCTCGCCCTGGTAGCTGCCGTTCTGCACACGTAGCCACCACACCTCGTTCTCGAGGAACCAGCACACGGTCTTGCGCATGCCGCTTTCGAAGGTTTCCCGGGGGGTCCAGCCCAGCTCCCGCTGGATCTTGGACGCATCGATCGCATAGCGTTGATCGTGTCCCGGCCGATCGGCAACGAAGGTGATCAGATCCCGGTAGTTTTCGACGCCGGGGGGCTTGCGCGGCGCGAGTTCCTCGAGCAGGTCGCAGATCGTCTCGACGACCTCGAGATTCTGCTTCTCGTTATGGCCGCCAATGTTGTAGGTCTCGCCGATCTTGCCTTCACAGGCGACCTGAACCAGTGCCCGCGCGTGGTCCTCGACGAACAGCCAGTCGCGAACCTGCTTGCCATCGCCATAGACCGGCAACGATTGCCCCGCCAGCGCGCTGAGGATCATCAGCGGGATCAGCTTTTCCGGAAAATGGAACGGCCCGTAATTGTTGGAGCAGTTGGTCACCAGGGTCGGCAGACCAAAGGTCCGATTCCAGGCGCGCACCAGGTGATCGGAGCTGGCCTTGCTGGCCGAATAGGGCGAGCTCGGCGCGTACGGTGTCGTCTCGGTGAACAGGTCATCGACGCCGTGCAGATCGCCGTAGACCTCATCGGTGGAGATATGATGAAACCGGAAATTCGCCGCTTTCTGCGGCGCGCTGTCCTGAAGCCCTTTCCAATAGACGCGCGCCGCCTCCAGCAAGGTATAGGTGCCGACGATGTTGGTCTCGATGAACGCCGAAGGCCCATCGATGGAGCGATCGACATGGCTCTCAGCCGCCAGGTGCATGACCACATCCGGCTGATACTCGCGAAAGATTCTGGCCATCGCCGCCGCGTCGCAGATGTCGGCCAGACGAAACTCGTAGCGCTCGTCGCTATCGACGCGAGCCAGCGATTCCGGGTTGCCCGCATAGGTCAGGTTGTCGACGTTGACCACGCGATGTGGCGTTTTTTCGATCAATTCACGCACCACTGCCGAACCGATGAACCCGGCTCCCCCTGTCACTAGAAATGTCATGCTCATGGTATTTCCCCCGTCGAAACTACTGTTGATAGCGCCACGACCCATAGTGGGTTTGTCGTGCAACGCGCATTGCTGGATCGATGGCGAACGTCAGTCGCGATGGTCTTTCACGATCAGGATCAGCATGTTGATGATCAGCGTGATGAATAGCGCGATCACCGCGAAAACCACCGAGTTGTAGACGCGCTCCGGCTGCTCGGCATATTCCGGCATCGTCGGCGTCTGCAGCACGGAAACCTGCTTCAACTTGCGGGCAGCCTCGATACGGGTGGTTTCGAGTGCCCCCAGCGCCCCGGAGTAGCTCTCCTGAGCGAACTGGGCGCGCAGCATCAAGGTCTGGTATTTCGAGGAAATGCTGTTGAGCGCGTCACCCGACTGGCGGGCCAGCCGCTCCTGCTCCTGCACGATCTGATCGTTGAGCGCCTTGATCTCGCTGCTGACGCGCACGATTTCCGGAGAACGAACGCTCTGGAAGCTTGCCAGGGCACTCTTGCGCGCCTTGGCGACCGCGAGCTGTCCTTCCAGGGTCGAAACCACCGAGCTCAGGCTCTCCACCGTGCCCGTCGGCGAGACCAGGCCATTGGAGTTCTGGTAATCGACCAGCGCGTCTCGGGTCTGCTGGAACTTGTCTTCCAACAACGAAACCTGCTGTTCGAGAAAGCGCACCTGCTCTTCCGCCAGCCGCTGCCCCATCAGGTTCATGTGGCGTTCGCCCTCTTCCAGCAGCAGCTGCGCAATCTTGTTGGCTTCCTGCGGGGTAAAGGCTTCGACGTCGATCCGCAATACGCCGGCGTAGTCGTCCAGCTCCACCGATATCCGCGAAAGGAAGTAGTCGTGCAGCTCCTCCAGCGGCGCGTTCTCGTCGCTAAGCGCGCTGAAGAGATCGGCACCCGAGTTGGCGTAGTGGTTGCGGAAATCCGCCTCGTCGACGAGCAGTTTCAGCATGTCGACGGAGCGCATGTAATCGCGCAGCAGCAGCATGTCCGCGAGATTGCTGGAGGAGCCGCCGCTCAACAGCGAACTCACGCTCAAGGTCGGCGAAGCGAGCTGGGGGCTTTCCAGTACCACGTTGGTATGAGAGACATAACGGTCGCTGGCCCATAGCGCCCAGTAGAGTGAGACGACGACGATCGCGATGACGCACACGATCCAGTGGAATGACTTGCGTAACCGGGATGACTTATGGGTATGAGCTGACTTGTTCATGGCCGACCTGTCTTTTTCGGAGTCTTTTTCGGGGTCTTGTTCGGCGTCTGTGTCGTAGGCGCTGTCGTTCGATTACGAGGTTTGGGCGTGGGCCTGGGCTTCGCTTGCGCCTGGAATTGCTGTACGTAGCGGCGCGCTTCATGCATGCGCTCGCGGGCTTCTTCCATGCGCCAGCGCAGGGTGTCATCCGGATCGTTGCGAGCGGGATCGTCGCTGGCGATCTGGTAGTCGAGACGCACCTGCTCGAATTCGCGATTGGCCTGCATCAGCGCCTGCTTCGCTTCGGAGAGCGATTGGGGCACGATCGGCGGCGCGGTCTTCTTGCCATCGGTCGCTTCGTGATAAGCGCCGATCGCATCCTCGATATCGTCGAACCATTGCGCCTGCCCTTTCTCCAGCACGATGCCGGCCTCGCAGAACTCCCGCAGGACCCCCTCGCCGTGGGAGACCATGATCAGACTGGCCTTGCCGATACGATCCTTGAACGCCTTCTGAGCCTTGGCCTTGAACGCGCGATCACCGACCGCGGTCGCCTCATCCGAGAGGTAGACATCGAAATCGAAGGCCAGCGACAGCCCGAATGCCAGGCGCGAACGCATCCCCGACGAGTAGGTCTTGACCGGCTCGTCGAAGGCACTGCCGATCTCGGCAAAGGCCTCGACCTCCTCGATCACCCGTTCGATTTCTTCCTCCGCCCCGTGGATACGGGCCACGAACTTGACGTTCTGGCGACCGGTCATCGATCCCTGAAAACCGCCGGCCAGACCGATCGGCCAGGAAACCCGACTGTTGCGGATGATGTCGCCACGATCCGGCGAGTCCATGCCGCCGATCAGCCGCAGCAGGGTCGACTTGCCGGCGCCGTTGCGGCCCAGAAGCCCTACGCTGACACCGGAGGGGATGGTCAGGTTGATGTCCTTGAGCACCCATTGGCTGCCGTGATGATTGTGGTAGCGCTTGTAGAGATTGCGGATCTCGATCATGTGGGCAGATCTCCTAGTGCGCTTTCAGCTGATCGCGAAAACGCAGGTGAAGGACCAGCCCCAGCGAAATCGACGCCAGCGCCCAGAGCCACAGGTAAGTCATATCGATACCGCCGATCGTGTGGTAGCCGGCGAAGAAGTTCAGCCGCATGCTCTCCAGACCGTGCACGATCGGATTCAGCAGCAGATATTCCCGATACTGATGGGGCACGTAGAGCACCGGCAGAATGACCCCGGAGAGCAACAGCAACGGCAGGTTGAGAATGCGTGCGATCTTGCCGATTTCCGGCACCAGATCGCCCAGCACCGACAGCGTCAGCCCGAATCCCCAGCCCAGCGCCCATAGAGACATCCAGTCCATCATCGCGCCGACCGGGTAGTCCGGCATCAGCTCGAACTTGAGCAGGCTGCCGATGGTGATGAACAGGATGAAGATCAGCGACTTGAGCATGCCTTCGAGGAAGCAGCGCACCAGCACCGGATCGATCGGCTTGACCTGGCGATAGGCGAATAGCCCGCGATTGGCCTCGACCGCGCCGATCGAACGCATCATGTTCTCGCGAAACAACATGAAGCCCATCAGCCCGACCACCATCCAGGCGACGTAGTCGGCGCCGGCGATATGCCGGCCGGACATGAATAGCCCGCGTACCGATACCATCACGCCGATGATCGCCAGCGGCTCGAAGATCATCCAGAACCAGCCCATGCGGTCGGCCATGGTCCGAGAAATCGCCTCACGCATGAACATGGCGAACCAGACGCTTCGGGCGACTCGCCAAGGCGACCGCGAAGGCCCCCCTGGAGGTCCTGCGAAACCAGGCCCGGGAAACCCCGGCGGGAAGCCCGGTGGTAAAAGCCCCGATCGTGAAGAATCTATAGCCATGACGGAGTCCCCCCGAAGGTGCCGCGGAAACTCTGTCCCGCAGCAAGGGCGCGGCAGGACCGCGGATCGAGCGCGCTCATAGATCCAGCGCTATTTTGGTGGCCACGGCGACCTGATAGAGGATCTGGGTAATGCTGGTGGCCAGTTCGATGTTGCTGGTCGGCGCCGCGGGCAGAACGATGATTTCGTCGCCGGCACGCATGCGGGTCTGATCGGCCTTGATGACGGCACCATTGCGGTGAACGACCAGCACCTGCCCCTCGTCGGCGCGGGGCGTGAATCCGCCAGCCTGCTGGATGTAGTCCTCGGCGCTCATGCCCGCCGTATAGACCATCGCCTGAGGAATGATGACTTCGCCGCTCAGCAGCACAGAGTCCGAACTCTCGGGGATCGTGATGACGTCGCCATCCTGCAGCCGAATATTGGCGACATTGCCGTCGCGAGCGACGACCAGACGGCCGGTCGGTTTGACCTGAGAGGCCTTCTGCACGAACCGCTGGATCAGTTCGGCCTGACGAACCTGGATCTCCCCTTCCTTGGCAGTACGCGCCGGATAGCCGAGATAGGTGGTTTCGAGGCGCCGCAGACTGTCCTTCAGCGATTGCGCCTGCTGCTCCGCCACGCTGATGCGGCGGATGGAAACATCCTGGTAGCTGGTCATGCCCTGCGGCACGCTGACCGCGTCGAGGAATTCACCCAGCTTGGCGTCGCGGGGCAACGCGTATCGCGACGGCCCGTAGTAACTTCCTTCCACCTGAACCACGATGGTCTCGTCACGCTGATCGGCGCTGAACATCACTTCATCGCCACGACGAACTTCGGCACTTCGAAAGTCGGCCAGTGGCAGATAACGGGAGATCGGCCCCGAGGAACGACTGCCACGCAGCAGCACGTGCGAGACGCCGGATTTCAAGCGAGCCAGATTGATCACGTCCTGCCCGGTCAGCGCATCGCCAAGCAGTTCGTAGCGATAGCTTTTCTGTACAGCGCCGACGACGCTGATGGCAGGACCGCGCTCCTCGACCACGATGGTGTCGCCGTCGCGAAACTGGGGCCGAGCGATATCGCCGTTGATCAGAAAGTCATAGAGATCGACGGAATCGACGACCTGGCTTCCCCGCTTGATCACGACCTGACGATAGCTGCCCAGGGCCTGATCGATACCGCCCGCCTGATCGAGGAAGTAGAGCACCGAATCATTGGGCGTTCCGGAGTAGCGCCCGGGATTCAAGACGTAACCCGTGACGAAGACCCCCACCGGCTGCACGCCCTGAAGGTTGGTGTAGACGCTGACGTTTTCCGGGTAGACCGACTTGATCGCTCCGCGCACCTTGGCATTGAGCTGGGCGTTGGATATTCCCTGAACCTGCAACGGCCCGATTCGTGGCAGGAAGATGTTGCCCTGAGCATCCACGGCCAGCACGCGATCGATCTCGACCCCGCCCCAGACCCGAATCGTGATCTGGTCGCCGGGCTTGATCAGATAGTCGGCATTGAGGCCATCGGCCATCATGCCGCGGAAGCCGCCGCTGAAAAGATTCTCGCCGAACGGGGGCAGATTCTCGGGGTCGACTACGGCCTGCGACCTCGGATCGACTGATCCATTCGGATCGACGGGGCCATAGGTTCCGCTGTTCCAATCCGCTCTCGGCGAGGCCTCGGCACCCTGGGCATCGTCGGACTGCGAGGTCAACGCCTGGGCCTCCTGGTCGCCGCCAAGCAACGAGCTACTGCTCAGCCCGATCGCCTGAGCGTGAGCAAAGTTGGCGCTCAAGCACGCTACCGCCACCAGGCACACGGCCCGGAAAATCATTGCTGCCCGCTTCATGATGTTTCCCTTTCTCACGTTTTCAAGCCATCGAACGTCGGATTTCGGTAACTGAGATCCGCTTGAATGCCTTTAATGGCACTCAGTTATTCGTTGGCAGATAGGTCGTTCCGGCATCGGGAACGACGGCTTTCGACGGCTTCGTCGAGGACATGTCCGACTGCGCGTCGGCATCGATCCTCAGCGAATGATTTCCGTCACCAATCGCTGCGCATACCATCCCTTTTCCGGCACCAGGCAGGTCACTTCGCCTACCGGCAGACCGGCCGGTGCCGTGTTGCGTGTCACGTCGAGAAGCAGGCAGCGCCGACCGCTTGCCGAGAAATAGCGCTCCCGGGCGTGTATCGAAACGTTCGCGCCCCAAGGCGTACTGGCCAACGTGGTTACGCTGCCGGGGGCGGCACTATCGAGAAAACTCGACAGCGGTCCGCTTACCGGCGTTGCGCCATCCATGGGCATCGCCGCCATCGAGTCACCGTGTTGCTGTGACGTGGCACACCCCGAAACGGCGGCGAGTGCCAACGTCAAAGCCATCCACCGGGTTACGGACTTCCTGCTGATGACCTGCTCTTTTTCATGTCTCATCGCGACCACCTTTCCCCTCGATTTCTCGCGCGTTATCGCCGAGAACCTAGCCTGATATGTGTCTGTAGCGCCCAACGTCGTTGCCGCCTTTTCCACGTGAACTTCTCTTCCTGACGTGAACTTCTCTTTCTGACGTGAACTTCTCTTTCTTAAATGTCGAATTCCGGATATTGGCGACCGCTAGATAATTCGATGGCGACGCAGCGCCACGATGAGACGTCTGACGGTTTCCTCGAGATCACAGGCGGAGGTATCGATTTCGATTTCCGGTGACTCGGGAGCTTCATAAGGTGAGCTGATACCGGTGAACTGCTGAATCTCGCCGCGGCGAGCCTTCCGATAGAGCCCTTTGGGATCCCGGCGCTCGCAAACCGAAAGCGGGGTATTGACGAAGACCTCGATGAACTCGCCGGCTTCGACCATGCGGCGAACCTCGAGGCGATCGTCACGAAACGGGGAGATGAACGAGACCAGCGTGAGCATCCCCGAGTCGACCATCAGCTTGGCCACCTCGCCGATGCGCCGAATGTTCTCCTGACGATCCGCATTGCTGAAACCGAGGTCACGGCAAAGACCGTGGCGAACGTTGTCGCCGTCCAGCAGGTAGGTGTTGTGGCCCATGCCGAAGAGCTGCCGCTCCAGCGCATCCGCAACGGTGGATTTACCTGCGCCGGAGAGCCCGGTGAACCAGATGATGCTCGGCTTCTGACGATTGCGCTCTGCGCGCCGGTGCTTGGTGACGGCCATGTCGTGCCAGACCACATGGCCCGAATTCAGTACGTCGGCCACCATGCCGGCACCCACGGTCAGGTTGCTCAGCTTGTCGATAAAGATGAAGTTTCCGGTCTCGGGCGAGTGTTGATAGCGATCCAGCACCAGCGGCTCGGCAACCTCGATCTGACAGCGGGCGATGGCGTTGAGCGGCAACGTCTCGGTCGGGTGGTGCTCGAGGGTGTTGACGTCGACCTGATAGAGAAAACGAACGACGCGTCCCGGCACGACGCGGGCGCCGGCCTTGAATTCGTACTCGTGCCCCACTGCCAGTGGCGTCTCGTGCATCCACACCACGTCGGCGACGAAAGCGGTACAGGGCTCGATGTCGCTGTTGGCCGCGACCAGAACGTCCCCGCGCGAGACATCGATCTCATCTTGCAGCGTGAGCGTGACCGACTGCCCCGCATACGCCACGTCCAGATCGCCGTCATTGGTGACGATTCGAGCGACGCTAGAGCGCTTGCCGGAAGGCTCGACCCGAATGTCGGCACCCACCTCGACGGCACCGGCGGCCAACGTGCCGCAGTAGCCGCGGAAGTTGGGATTGGGCCGGTTGACGTACTGCACCGGAAAGCGCAGCTCGTGCAGGCTGCGCGCCGACAGCACCTCGATCTGCTCGAGCTGGGCCAGTAACGGCGGCTCGTCGAACCAGCTCATATGCGGGCTCGAGTTGACCACGTTGTCGCCATCCAGTGCCGATATCGGCAGATAGCGAACGTCGGAAACGCCCAGCTGACTGACGAAGCCGCGGTAGTCGGCAACGATCTCCTGGAATCGCGCCTGGGAGTAGCCGACCAGATCCATCTTGTTGATCGCGATCACGAAATGCCGGATACCGAGCAGATCGCAGATGAAGCTGTGTCGGCGCGTCTGCACCTGCACCCCGAAGCGGGCATCGATCAGAATGACGGCCAGATCGGCGGTGGACGCCCCGGTTGCCATGTTGCGGGTGTACTGCTCATGGCCAGGCGTATCGGCGATAATGAACTTGCGCTTGTCGGTGGAAAAAAACCGATAGGCGACATCGATGGTGATGCCCTGCTCTCTTTCTGCCTGCAGTCCATCGACCAGCAAAGCGAGGTCCAGCTCGCCGCCGAGGTGACCTCGCGACTTCGAATCACGGGTCAGGGCCGCCAGCTGATCATCGAAGATCATCCTGGAGTCATGCAGCAGCCGCCCGATTAGAGTGGACTTGCCGTCATCGACGCTGCCGCAGGTCATGAAGCGCAGCAGATCCTTGCCCTCGTGAGTCTCACTCTCCGGATGCGCGGCGAGATGCCCTTCGAGGTTGGGGGTGAATCGTGCGGAATGAGGGATCATCAGAAATACCCCTCACGCTTTTTCTTCTCCATCGACCCGGCGCCGTCGTGATCGATGGCACGCCCGGAGCGCTCGCTGGTCCGCGTGAGCAGCATTTCCTGAATGATCGAGGGCAAGGTGGTTGCCCGTGATTCGATCGCGCCGGTCAACGGATAACAGCCCAGCGTGCGAAAGCGTACCCAGCGCTCCTCGGGCACTTCCCCCGCCGCGAGCGGCAATCGACCATCGTCGACCATGAGCAACATGCCGCCACGAACCACGGTGGGACGCGGCGCGGCGTAGTAGAGCGGCACGATCGAGATCGACTCGAGACGGATGTACTGCCAGATATCCAGCTCGGTCCAGTTGGAGAGCGGAAACACCCGGATCGATTCGCCCTGGCTTACCTTGCCGTTGTAGAGATTCCACAGTTCCGGGCGCTGCTGCTTGGGATCCCAGCGATGGTTTCTGTCCCGGAACGAATAGACTCTCTCCTTGGCCCGAGAAGCCTCTTCGTCGCGGCGGGCACCACCGAAAGCGGCGTCGAAGCCGTATTGGTTCAACGCCTGCTTGAGTGCCTGGGTCTTCATCACGTCGGTGTATTTGGCACTGCCGTGATCGAACGGATTGATCCCCGCGGCGCGACCTTCCTCGTTGACATGCTCGATCAGTTCCATACCGACCTGAGCCGCCGTCCGATCGCGGAACTCGATCATCTCGCGGAACTTCCAGGTGGTGTTGACATGCAGAAGCGGGAACGGCGGCGTTCCCGGATAGAACGCCTTACGCGCCAGATGCAGCATCACCGAAGAGTCCTTGCCGATCGAATAGAGCATTACCGGGTTGCGGAACTCCGCAACCACCTCCCGGATGATCTGGATCGACTCCGCCTCGAGTTGCCGAAGGTGCATGTGAGCCCTGTGTGTGAGTTCGCGCATAACGTTCCCGTGCAGCCGATCGAGAGTAACGAAACCCGAGTCCTTGGCCCTGAAACGGACCAGACATCAACGATCGTTGCCTTGATTTGTTGTTTCGAGACTCCTTTTCGGTCAAACGAGACCCTCGAGTCAAATATTAAAATCGCCAAAAGTAAGCCCATGTAAATGTCAAAATTCATTTTTTGGGGCGCGTTGAATAAAACATTACACGGGAAGGAATAATGCTAAAAAACGGCGAGCTAATACTTTAGATATGCCATTGTTTTTAAATGATTTTCAAGACATTATCTCTATCGATAAAATGCTGACACGGTCTCATTAACGACGTTCAATAAAACCATCAAAGGGAAATGTTAAGCGTATAAAAGCGCCCCTACTCCTGTTTTTAGAGACAAAGGCGAGGAAATAAATACATCGCCCGCACCGGGAAAAGTGTGAATTTGTTAATACCGTAAACATCGATTTTTCTATGAGAAAAGTTTGCTTACATTTGCCGCATTCACTACTCACCTAACAATTGCGAATGTGATCACGACATGTCTGCTCTTATCATTTCGCTACAGCGCAAAAGCGCTCGCCCACCCTGGTATGCGGTACACTGCGCATTCGATTGCCTAAAGCGGCAGACTTGAGTAGCTTTGGCACCTTTTCACATTCACGGCGCGTCGGGCCTTCGGCCCAGGAATAGCGATGCCGCAATTCTCTTCGACGACGGACCGCATTGGCTTTTCGTGACCCATGCATAACGATTCGACAGTTCTGCGACCGTCCTCCCCGCGTGTGGCCGGCTACCTCTCCAAGGGCCTGGCCCGCTGGCACATCATCCGCTGCCTGCTACCGGAATATTCGCGTCAGGTTCGCCTCAAGCCGGGCAGCCGCCAGCCCGTGGATGCCATTCTCGGTTGGGGACTGAAGCCCACATCGACCCGGGCAAGACGCATGGCGGCCCGCCGCGGCTTGCCCTATGTCGCGATCGAGGATGGCTTCCTGCGCTCGCTGGGGCTGGGCGTCAATTACTCCCAGCCCCACAGCCTGGTCGTGGACTACAGCGGTATCTACTACGATGCGACCCGGCCGTCCGATCTGGAGACACTGCTGGCCGAGGCCGTCTTCGAGACCGAGGAACTGGCACGCGCCAGCCAGGCCATGCAGCGTCTGCGCCGGTGTCGTCTGTCGAAGTACAACCATGCTCCTGATCGGCCGCTGCCGACCTCCGATCGGCCGCGGGTTTTGGTCATCGACCAGACCCGCGACGACGCCTCGATTACCCATGGCATGGCCGATGCCAGCTCGTTCAAGCGCATGCTGGAGAGCGCGATCGCCGATCATCCGGACGCCGAAATCCTGATCAAGACCCACCCCGACGTCATCGCCGGGCGCAAGCAGGGCTATCTGACTCAGGCCTCGACCCACCCTCGCTGCCGATTGATCGGCGACGACATCAACCCGTGGGCGCTGATCGACGCTGTCGACGCGGTCTACGTGGTCACCAGTCAGCTGGGGTTCGAAGCGTTGATGGCGGAAAAGCCGGTGCACTGTTTCGGCATGCCGTTTTATGCCGGCTGGGGACTGACCTTCGATGAGCTCCACTGCGAGCGCCGCCAGCGACAACGCTCGCTGCCGGAACTCTTCGCCGCGGCCTATCTGCGCTACTGCCGCTATGCCAACCCCTACACCGGGCTGCCATCCACGCTCGAGGCCACCATCGACCTGATCGCCGATCAGAAACGCCAGCGCGATCGCCTCGCCGGACGCTGGCTGGCAGTCGGCTTTTCCAGCTGGAAGCGGGCCTTCATTACCGATTTTCTCGGTCCGGCGTCGAGCGTGCGCTTCCTTCAGAGCGACCGGCCGCAGCCCCATGAACTCGAGGGTCGCGACAGTCTGGTGGTGTGGGGCCAGAAGGCCACCGATGAGCTCAAGGCGCTATGCCGTCAGCACGGACTCAAACTGTGGCGAATGGAAGACGGGTTCGTGCGCTCGGTCGGGCTCGGGGTCGACCTGACCCGGCCGCTGTCGCTGGCATTCGATTCACGCGGGCTCTATTACGACGCCAATCATGAAAGCGATCTCGAACGGCTGCTGACGGAGACGGAATTCGAGCCGGCGCTACTGGCGCGCGCCGAGCGCCTGCGTCGACGCCTGACCGAGCTCAAGCTGTCGAAATACAACGTGCGCGGCAAGACGCTACCCACGCTGCCCGAAGGCGTAGTGGGTTCACGGCTCATCGTGCTGGTCCCGGGCCAGGTCGAAAGCGACGCCTCGATCGCGCATGGCTCCCCCGAAATCAAGACCAACCAGGCGCTGCTCGAAGCCGTCAGGCACAACCGACCCGATGCGTTCATCATCTACAAGCCCCACCCGGATGTGGTCTCCGGCGCGCGGGTCGGCCTGCTCGACAAGCGTGCCAGCGAACTCTATGACCTCGAGCTGGTTCACTACGACATCATCGATCTGATCGAGCTGGCCGACGAGATCCATACCATGTGTTCGCTGACGGGCTTCGAAGGCCTGATGCGCGAGGTGGCTGTGCATACCTACGGCCTCCCCTTCTATGCCGGTTGGGGTCTGACGCAGGATCGGCTATCCTCCCCGCGTCGCCAACGACAGCTGACACTGGATGCCCTGATCGCCGGCGCGCTGCTGATCTATCCGACCTATGTCGATCCTCTGAGCGGCGAATTCTGCAATGCCGACACCGCCGTCGAGCTGATGCAACAGCAACGCGATCAGCGCTCGGGCCTGCCCTTTCGTGTGCGTCTGTATCGTCTGTACCGCAACCTGTTCTCCCAAAGGCAATGAATTGAGTGCTTCGACTTTGAGCAGCGCGCACAAACGCTTTCTGTTGCTGCAAGGTGTCTGCTCGCCGTTTTTCGACCGGCTGGGCGAACAGCTGTTGGCCGCGGGACACGAAGTGATCAAGATCAATTTCACCGTCGGCGACAGCACTTTCTGGCGTCAGGGCAATACCTACGCCTACCGCGGACAGGCCAAGGACATACCCGAATATCTTTCGCAGATATGGGACCGCCACGAGATCACCGATCAGGTCGTCTTCGGGGATCGTCGCCCGGTGCATCGACGCGCCATTCTGGCCGCGCGGCGCCGAGGTATCCGTAATCACGTCTTCGAGGAAGGTTATTTCCGGCCTTACTGGGTGACGCTGGAGCGCGAAGGCGTCAACGCCCATTCGCTGCTGCCGCGAGATCCGGACTGGTACCGCGAAGCCGGCAGGCGGCTGCCCAGCGCCGGGCGACCCATGGCGTTTCCCAACCAGTTCCACACCCGGGCGCGCCACGATGTGATCTATCATCTGGCGGGGATCGCCAATCCGTTTCTCCACCCGCACTATCGCAATCACGCGCTGGTCACCGCGCCGGTGGAATACGCCGGTTTTCTGCTGCGCAAGATGCGCATGCCGTACCTGAAACGGCGCGACAACGAGCGCGTGAAAGCGCTGTTGGACGCCAAACGGCCGTTTTACTTGCTGCCCCTGCAGCTGAAGAGCGATGCCCAGATTCGCTACCATTCCGATTACAAGAACATGCAGGAAGTGATCGGCAAGGTGGCCGCATCGTTCGCCTACCACGCCCCGCGCGATGCCTTCCTGGTGATCAAGAACCATCCCCTCGACATGGGGCTGGCCCAGTACGCGAGCCTGATCGAGGTACTGACGCACGAATACGATCTGGGCGACCGCCTCGTCTATCTCGAGGGCGGCAATCTCGAGGCACTGCTCAAGCACGCCAGCGGACTGGTGACGGTCAACAGCACCGCCGGCAACGTCTCGCTCGGTTTCGACTGCCCGACCCACACGCTGGCCTCGCCGGTCTACGATATGGCCGGCCTGACCCATCAGGGCACGCTGGACGAATTCTGGCACAATGTCCCCAAACCGGACGCGGAACTGTTCCGGGCCTACCGCCGGACCGTTGCCCAGACGGTTCAGATTAACGGCGGGTTTTACTGCCGTCCGGGAATCGACCTGGCGGCGAAAAACGCCCTTCAGGCGTTACAGCGGGAACGCTCCCCCTTACAGCAACTCATGGATGAGATCGCGTTATGACCCGAGTCGTCATTACCGGTGCCACCGGCGCCATCGGTCAGGCACTGGCCGCCGTCTACGCGAAGCCGGGTAACCAACTGATCCTGCATGGCCGCCAGCTCGACGTGCTCGAGACCCTGGCGGCCACGTGTCGTCACGCCGGTGCCGAGGTCGAGCTGGATCAGGTCGCACTGGAAGACGACGATGCCCTGTTCGCCTGGCTGGAAACGCTATGCACGCCGACGGTGCCGGATATCGTGATCGTCAATGCCGGCATGAACATCGATATCGGGGAAGATGCCAGCGGCGAAGACTGGGACGACGCCAGCCGCCTGCTCGAAATCAATCTGCGTGTGCCGATGGCAATGGGCAACTATCTCGGCAAACGCATGCGCGCCGCCGGTCACGGCCAGCTGGTGCTGATGAGCTCGCTGGCCGCCTATCACGGCTTGCCGGTGACGCCGAGCTACAGCGCCAGCAAGGCCGGCGTCAAGGCCTACGGCGAAGCGCTGCGCGGCTGGCTGGCGCCGCACGGTGTGGGCGTCAGCGTGGTGATGCCGGGCTACGTCAGCTCGAAGATGTGCGATGAGATGCCCGGCCCCAAGCCATTTCTTTGGCAGCCCGAGCGCGCCGCCCGGTTCATCGCCCAGGGCATCGAAAGGAATCGCGCCCGGATCAGCTTCCCCTTTCCGCTCAATTTCGGCTGCTGGTGGCTGGCCGTATTACCGGCGGCGATCTCGCAGCGCCTGCTGACGCTGTTCGGTTATGACCACGACCATGACCACGACCACGGCGACGGAGCGCATCGATGATTCACGGTTTCTGGAACGGGTTCTGGGCGGCGATTGCCACGCTGGTAGTGACCAGCCTGTGCGAAATGATTTTGAAACCGCGCCCGCAGCCGCTGTGGCAACGCCCGCCAGCCGCGATTGCCGTGCACCTGGCAACGGCCGCCCTGCACTTTACATTCTGGCTTCTGATCGTCCAGCGGCCGTGGTTTGCGCTGGTCATCGCCGCGTCATTGCAGATGGTGGTGATCCAGGTCAACAACACCAAGTCGACATCGCTGCGCGAGCCCTTCCTGTGCCAGGATTTCGAATACTTCATCGACGCGATTCGCCATCCGCGTCTCTATATTCCGTTTTTTGGCGTCGGCTTGACGATTGGCGCCAGCGTGGCCGGCGCCATCGCCATCGGCATCGGTTTCTGGCTCGAGCCATCGCTCTTCGGTCATGCCGATGCGCCCTGGTCGCTGGCGGGAACGCTGGCGCTGACCGCGGCTGCCGTCGCCGTGCTGAGCTGGCAACTGCCCCGGCTGCCCGAATGCACGCTGGAACCCAACGACGATCTCGTGCGACTCGGCCTCTATCCCTATCTCTGGGCCTATGGACGCATGACTCGCTTGCCCATCGACCGCGACGACAACGACAGCGCCTTCGCCGCCCCGTGGGATCTGGAATCCGAACCCGTCGATCCCGCTACGCTGCCCAACGTCGTGCTGGTTCAAAGCGAATCCTTCTTCGATCCCCGCGACTGGCACCCGGACATTCGGCGCGAACTGCTGGGTGAATACGATGCGCTGATGGCCGAATCTCTGCAGTCGGGGCGTTTCGACGTGCCCGCCTGGGGCGCCAATACCGTGCGCACCGAATGCGCGGTCCTGACCGGATTCACCCCGTCACGGCTCGGCGTGCATCGTTTCAATCCTTACCATCAGCTCTCGAAGCTGCCGGTCAACAATCTCGCCGGCGCCCTTAAACGTCTGGGCTATCGCACGGTTTGTATCCATCCGTATCCCGTCAGTTTCTACCTGCGCGATCGGGTCTACCCTAATCTCGGGTTCGACACCTTCATCGATATCGCCGATTTCGATCTCAGCGAGCGCGACGGTCAGTACACCGGCGATCTGGCGCTGGCAGAGCGGGTTCAGAAACAGTTGGCAACGGCGGACGAAAAACCGCTGTTCATCTTCGTGATCAGCATGGAGAATCACGGCCCGCTCCATCTCGAAACGCCGGACCCGGCCATTGCCGAGCGGTGGGTCGAAGGTGGCGTTACTCCCGGTTGCGAAGAGCTAACGGTTTATCTGAGGCATCTACGCAATACCGATAGTATGCTGGAACGACTCAGGGACTCTCTGCAACAGAACAGCGAGCTGCAGGATAACAACGAGCTTCATAAAAGCAGCCGGCACGGCATTCTGGGTTTCTACGGCGACCATGTGCCGATCATGCCGAAAGTCTACGCACAGCATGGCGAGCCGGATGGTTTCACGAACTATTTCATCTGGCAGACAGCGCCCCGTTCGGGGGATAACGTGCGGATGACGCTCCCAGCCGATAAGCTGGGAACCACAATCTACGACAGAATTATCGACCACGCAGGCAAGCTTGGTGCGAATTGAGAAAGGCGTAGCCCGCGCGCTACGAAGCAAGGAGTCCCAATGACCAAACGCGTTGCCATCATCGGCGCGGCTCACCGTTTTCCGAGCGCCCCGACATCCCAACGTTTCTGGCAAGCGCTCAAGACCGGCGAAGACCTCGTCACCACGGTCGCCGAAGACCGCTGGGGCCTGGAAGCCTATCGTCACCCGGACAAGCAACATCCGGGCACCAGCTATACTTTTGCCGCCGGCAGCCTCGGCGACATTTCCGGCTTCGATGCCGGCTTTTTCGGTATTTCGCCGCGTGAAGCCGCCCAGATGGATCCGCAGCAGCGAATCCTGCTGGAAATGACCTGGGAAGCGATGGAAGACGCCGGCATCCCGCCGCAGGCGCTGCGCGGCAGCCAGTGCGGCGTGTTCCTGGGCATTGCCAGTCTCGATTATTCGTATCGCATGGCCGACGACATGTCGGCGATCGACACCTCGACGGCGACCGGCAATACCTCGAGCATCGCCTCGAACCGGATTTCCTACCTGTTCGACCTGCACGGTCCGAGCATGTCGATGGATACCGCCTGCTCCTCGTCGCTGGTCGCCTTCCACCAGGCCTGCCAGTCGATCCGCAGCGGCGAAACGACAATGGCGCTGGCCGGCGGCATCAGCCTGCACCTGCACCCGTTCGGCTTCATCATCTTCGCCAAGGCCAGCATGCTCTCGCCCACCGGGCGCTGTCAGGTCTTCGACGAAGCCGGTGACGGCTACGTGCGTTCCGAAGGCGGCGGGATCTTCCTGCTCAAGGATTACGACACGGCCGTCGCCGATGGCGATCGCATACTGGCCGTGGTCGCCGGTAGCGGCGTCAACACCGACGGCTACAAGAAGGGATTGACGGTTCCCAACCCCGACGCCCAGGTCGCGCTGATGAACCAGACCCTGGAGCGCGCCGGGCTGACGCCGGACGATATCGACTACCTGGAAGCCCACGGCACCGGCACCGCGGTCGGTGATCCGCTGGAAACCCGTGCCATCGGCGCGGCGATCGGCCAGAAGCGCAAGACGCCGCTGCCGATCGGTTCGGTCAAGAGCAACCTCGGTCACCTGGAAACCGCTTCCGGCGTTGCCGGCCTGGCCAAGGCGCTGTACGCCCTGCGCGAGCGCGAAGTCCCGGCCACCATCGGCATTCGCAAGGTCAATCCGCGGATCGACCTCGAAGGCTGGAATCTCGACATCGTCGACAAGCCGCGCAAGCTGAAGGCCGAAGGCCAGCTGACCATCGGCATCAACTCGTTCGGTTTCGGCGGCGCCAATGCGCACGTCATCCTGCAGTCTGCGCTCGAAACGCCGGCATCCGAGGCCGTCGATGCATCCGTGCGTCGACTGCCGCTGTGCCTGAGCGCGCGCAGCCCGGAAGCCCTGCGCGAGTTCGCGGCACGCCTCAGCGACAACCTGACCGCGGGCGGCGTGTCGCTCTACGACACCGCCTACAGCCTGGCTTTCCGTCGCGAGAGCCATCCCCACGCCGCAGTGCTGTTGAGCGACAACGCCGCCGATGCGATTACCCGGCTGGACGCCCTGGCTGCCGCCGAGAGCGTGCCCGGTTCCGCCGTCGGCGAGCGGGTCGATATCGGCTACGGCCCGGTATTCGTCTATGACGGCAACGGCTGCCAGTGGGAAGCGATGGGCCGCACGCTGCTGAGTGAATCGGCGGTTTTCGCCGCCGCCGTCGACGAAGTCGACGCGCTGTTCGCCAGATATGCCGACTTTTCGCTGCGTGCCGAGCTGGACGGTTCCAATCAACAGAATTCGACCGACGGAGACGAGCGGCTGTCTCGCACCGAGATCGCCCAACCGGCATTGTTCGCGCTGCAGGTCGGCGTGACCCGTGTGCTCGAAGCCGAAGGCGTGCATCCCGCCGCCGTGACCGGCCACAGCGTGGGTGAAGTTGCGGCGGCCTGGGCCTGTGGCGCCCTGACACTCGCCGAAGCGGTCAGCGTGATCTATCACCGCAGCGCGTGCCAGGGGCGTACCCGTGGCAGTGGCGAAATGACCGCCGTCGGCCTCGGTGCCGAAGCGATGCAGGCATGGCTGAAAGAACCCGCGCATGCCGAGGTCGTGATCGCCGGCGTCAATGGCCCCAAGGGCGTGACCCTGGCCGGCCCGACGAAAGCGCTGGAGCGTCTGGAATCGGCGCTTTCCGGTGAGCGTATCTTCGCCAAGCGGCTGGCGCTGGATTACGCCTTCCACAGCCCCGCCATGGATTCGATCCGCCAGGACGTCATCGACGCGCTGGCGCATCTTTCGCCCCGCGACGCCCGCATTCCGTTCCTTTCTACCGTGGCCGGCAAGGCGCTGGCGGGTAGCGAACTGGGTGCGGAATACTGGTGGCTCAATATCCGCGAGCCGGTCCAGTTCGCGCCGGCGATCGATTCATTGATCGCGTCCGGTGCCCGCGCCTTCGTCGAAATCGGCGCCCAGCCGATCCTGCGGCGTTACCTGACCGATGCGCTCACCGCGCAGTCCGTTACCGGCAAGGTCATCGCCACGCTGAGCCGCGACAACGACGGCGCCAGCGCCATGGAGTCCAGCCTGGCCAGCTTGCTGGTCAGCGGCGCCGTTTCTCCCGCGGCGTGGTTCCCGGTCACCGGGCGCTTCGTCGACCTGCCGCACTACCCATGGCAGCGCGAGCGTTACTGGGTCAAGACGACTGGCGACTCCCAGGGCCTGATGGCGCGGCACTACGAACATCCGTTGCTGGGCTATCGGCTGCCGCGTCAAGGCATGGCGTGGGAAAGCCAGCTCGATACTCGCCGCCTCCCGTGGCTTGCCGATCACCGCGTCGGCGACGCCACGGTGTTTCCGGGGGCCGGCTTCGCCGAACTCGCGCTCGCCGCGGCAGCGGCCGCCAAGGCGTCACCGCTGCTGGATATCGAAGCGCTGGAAATCCTCAGCCCGCTGCTGCTGGATGCCACCCATGGCAAGAAGATGCAGGTGGAAATTCAGGACGCCGACGGCACCCTGACCATGAAGACCCGCGAGCCGGCGAGCGACGACGCCTGGACGCTCAACGCCCGCGCCCGCATCGCCGCGCAGACACGTGGCCTGCTGCTGACACGTCGCGGCACGCCGTTGCCGAACCGGCCGGCGGATGTCACGCGAGAGCAGCATCTGGCGATGGCCGCCCATGTTGGGCTGGAATACGGCCCCGGTTTCCAGGCGATCAGCGAGGTCTGGATCGAACAAGATCGTGCCATGGCTCGTATCGATCTCCCTCCGGCAATCGCCGAGGATCAGCGCGACTGCCTGCTGGCGCCGGGTATCCTCGACAGCGCCTTTCAGCTTTTCATCCCGCTGCTGGCCGATGAACTCGCCAAAGCCGGCGGCCTGGCTTTCGTGCCGGTGCGTCTGGAACGCCTGCAACTCCAGGTCGATGCCGCGCCGCCGGCGTCGATGGAAGTCCGCCTGACCAGCCGCGCCCCGCACTCGTTGTGCGCCGACGTGGCGCTGTTCGACGCCGCCGGCAATGCCGTGGCGGTGGTCGAAGGCGCCCGTTTCAAGGCCGCCCGACTGCGTCACGCCGTTCAGCATCGCTTGAGCTACCTCGATCATCGCCTGGTGCCGGCACCGCGCGAAGCCGCCGCGCTGCCGCTGGACGAGGCCACCGCCGAGCTGGCGCTGGCGCAACTGGTCGACAACTATCGTCGCGTGACCGAAAGCCGCTATGGCGATGAAGTCGAGCCGCTACTGGAAACGCTGGTTTCCGCATTTCTCGACGAGGCGCTGCGGGGCTACGCCGATAGCGACGGGCAACTGCTCGCCGGGCGTTTCGATGCCGGATCGACCGAAACCCGCCAGCGCCGTCATGCGCTGATCGAGCTGGCGCTGGCCACTGGTATCGTGTCGGAAACGCCGGCCGGCTGGCAGCTGCAGGAAACCCCGGATATCGACGCGGCGACGGTCTGGAATCTGCTGATTCGCGACTACCCGGACTACGCCGCGCTGACCCACAGCATCGGCCGCTTCGGCCTCCACCTGACGGACTGGCTCGAAGAACGTCTCGATGTTGCGACGTTGGCACTGGATGCCTCGCGCCTGACGCGACTGGTGCAAACCGCCGTCGGCGAGCGCGGCTGGCACGCGCTGGCCGAGACATGGCTGGCGCAATATGCCATGTCGCTCGAGCTGCTGCCCCCCCATCAGCGTCTGATCATGCTCGAAGCCTCGGCGCTGCGTCCGCAACTCGGCGAACGACTGATGAGCGGTCTTCCAGGCGATCGTGCCCAGTATCGTTTCGTCGCGCTGCGAGACAGCGCGCTGAGCGATGCGGAGTCTCTGGCCGAACACGATCCGCGCGTCGACCTGCTGACGCCCGGTGCCGCCGCGCCAGAGATCGGCGCCAACGTCGCGCTGGTGACGCTGGATGGCACCCAGGGCGAGATCGACACACTGCTGCAGTGGCTACCGCCACAGCTGGCCGAAGACGCCCAGATCGCGATTCTGGCGCTGGGGGACACCGACTGGCAGTCGTTCCTGTCGCTGCCGATGGAACCCCAGTCGCGCCCGGCTGATCTCGAAGGCGTCATCCAGCAGCTGAACGTGCTCGGCTATCGTCAGGTCGAGCGGCATACGCTGGAAAACGAACAGGGCGGCCTGCAGCTGCTGACCGCCCAGGCGCCGCTGGCGACCGAAGAAACACGGTCCGACACTGGCGCTGCCGGGCATGCCGATGCCCAGCCCTCCGAACAGTGGCTGGTGGTCAGCGACGATGCCTCGGCGTGGCTCGCCGCCGCACTGGTGACACGTTTCGGCTCGCTGGACGAACCGGTACTGCACCTGGCCGGTAGTGAACTGGCCCCCGGGGATCTGTTGCCGTTGGCGCTGGAGAGCATCAGCCCGAGCCAGATCGTCGACCTACGGGGGCTGGCAACCGCAGCGCAAGATCGCTGCGTGCTGGCAGCTCAGTGGCTGCAGACGCTGGAATCGGCAGGAAGTGACGCCGCGCTGTGGTGGATCACCCTGGGCGTGGGAGCGCACTTTTCTACACTGCCCGGTGCCGCAGTCAATTCGTCTTCACTGCCTGGTGCTGCAGTCAATTCGCTTACCCTGCCCGAGCTCTCCAAGTCGTCCGACACCACTGCGGATGCTGCGCTCTCTATGCTGCCCGAAGATGCAGCACTTTCCATGCTCCCCGAAGATGCAGCGCTTTCTATGCTCCCCGAAGATGCGGCGCTATGGGGTTTCGGTCGTTCGCTACAGAACGAGGCGGGCAATCGTCAGGTACGGCTGCTGGATCTGCCCTTCTCGAGCCGGGATTCACTTCCCCACGAAGTGCTGGATGCGCTGCTGTTCGAGCTCAGCGCACCCGACGCCGAAACCGAGATCGTGCTGGATACCGACGGTCAGCGCTGGGTACCCAGGCTGGGTCTGGCAGCGGCGCCCGGCACGCCGGCCGGCACCGAAGAACCCGCCAGCGATCGCGCCGTCAGCCTCGGCTTCGAACTGCCGGGCCAGCTGCGCCATCTTCGCTGGCAACCGCATGATCTACCCGCCCCGCAGCCCGGGCAGGTCGAGATCGCGGTCAAGGCCACCGGGCTCAACTTCCGCGACGTCATGTACGCGCTCGGCCTGCTCTCCGACGAAGCGATCGAGAACGGCTTCGCCGGGCCCACCCTGGGTCTGGAGTTCGCCGGTGAAGTGATCAGCGTCGGCGACCCGAACGGCTCGCTGCGCCCCGGCGATGCGGTGGTCGGCTTCGGCCCGGCCAGTTTCAGCGACCGGCTGATCGCCGACGTCAACGCCGTGGCGCCGATCCCCGCCGAGATCGGCTACGCCGCCGCAGCGACGATCCCGACGACCTTCTTCACCGTCTACTACTCGCTCAAGCATCTGGCCCGCGTGCAGCCCGGCGAACGGCTGCTGATTCATGGCGCCGCCGGCGGCGTCGGTCTGGCCGCGATTCAGGTCGGCCGCTGGCTGGGCGCCGAGATCTACGCCACCGTCGGCTCGCCGGAAAAACAGGACTTCCTGCGCCTGCTGGGCGTCGAGCGCATCTACGACTCGCGCAGCCTGACGTTTGCCGAAGAGATTCTTCACGATAACGCCATTGAACGACAGGCCTTGGAGAACGGCGGCAACGGCCGAGGTACCGGCGTTGATGGCGTGGACGTCGTGCTGAACTCGCTGGCCGGCGAAGCGATCAACCAGAACCTGCGGGTGCTCAAGCCGTTCGGTCGTTTCATCGAGCTCGGCAAGCGTGACTTCTACGAGAACACCAAGGTCGGCCTGCGCCCGTTCCGCAACAACCTGAGCTACTTCGGCGTCGACTCCGACCAGCTGATGAGCGAGCTGCCCGAGCTGACCGGTGAGCTATTCGCCGAGATGATGGCGCTGTTCGCCGACGGCACCCTGTCGCCGCTGCCGTACATCGCCTTCGGCAGCGACCGGGTGGTCGAGGCCTTCCGCTACATGCAGCAGGCCCGCCAGATCGGCAAGGTCGTCGTCACCTACGAACGCCCGCCGCAGATGGCCGCTGCCGCGCCCAAAGACATTCCGCTGACGCTGGACGCTGCGGGCACCTACGTGGTGACCGGCGGCCTCGGCGGATTCGGGCTGGCGACTGCCGAATGGCTGGCCGCCAAGGGCGCGCGTCAACTGCTGCTGCTGAGCCGCCGTGGGGCAACCACCGAGGAAGCCGAAAGCGGCGTAGCGCGGCTCGAAGCGCTCGGCGTCACGGTCGCGGCCCGCGCCTGCGACGTGACCGATGCCCAGGCGCTCGAGCATGTGCTGGAAGAAGCGCGTCAGAACCTTGGGCCGATTCGTGGCATCGTGCATGCGGCGACCGTCATCGACGACGGCCTGATCCGCAATCTCGACGAATCGCGCATTCGTCACGCCATGGCACCCAAGCTCGAAGGCGCGCGTCATCTGGATGCGCTGACGGCAAGCGACGCGCTCGAATTCTTCGTCGTCTACTCCTCCGCCACTACCCTGTTCGGCAATCCTGGCCAGGCGAGCTACGTGGCCGCCAACCACTGGCTGGAAGCGTTCACCGCCAATCGTCGCGCCCGAGGCCGACCGGCAACGGTGGTCCGCTGGGGCGCGATCGAGGACGTCGGCTTCCTGGCCCGCAATACCCAGACCCGCGACAGCCTGCAGGAGCGCCTTGGCGGTCAGGCACTGACCTCCGCCGACGCGCTGGGCGTTCTCGAGCGTATGCTGGTGGCCGACGTGGCCTCGCTCGGTGTTCTCGAGCTCGACTGGCACGCCCTGGCGCGCTTCCTGCCCACCGCGGAAGCGCCGCGCTATCGCGAGATCGCCCGCACGGCCAAGGACGATGGCAGTCAGGAAGGCGACGACGACCTGCAGCAGCTGCTGGCCAGTCTGGCGCCGGAAGCGCTCTACGCCACCCTGATCGATGTGCTCAGCAAGGAACTCGCCAAGATTCTGCTGATCGACGAGGAGAAGATCGATATCCACAAATCCGTCTATGACATGGGCTTCGACTCGCTGATGGGGGTCGAACTCGTCACCGCACTGGAAGCCCGCCTGGGCATCCAGGTTCCGGTGATGGTGCTCAGTGAAGCCGGTACGCTGGCCAAGCTGTGCGATTACCTGATGGGCAAACTGCGCGGCGATGATACGGAATCCGACAGCGACGAGGATGCGCTCAGCGGTCTGGCCGCTCAGCACGGCGTCGAAGTGCTTCAGAACGGTGTCCAAGTGCTTCAGAACGGCCATGGACCACAGGAAGACGGCGGGGCAAAATCGTGAGCCAATCCCGCGACGCGCTGAAACAGCGCCTGCTGCAGGAGGCGCGCCAGCGCCGCCAGCAGCGCCCCGAAGGCGACACTGCCCCCAAATCGGCAACTGCTGGCGTTGACGAGCGCTTCACTCGCTTCGATCGGCATCCGGGCTATCAGCAGCTCAAGATGATGCGCGAAGGCGGCCAGCGGCTCGGCATTCCCGACCCGTTCTTCAAGGTCCACGAAAGTACCGCCGGGGCGACTACCGTGATCGGCGGGCGCGAATGCATCAATTTCGCCAGCTACAACTATCTGGGCCTAGCCCACCACCCGGCGGTGATCCAGGCCGGCATCGATGCCCTGCAGCGCTACGGCAGTTCGGTATCCGCCAGCAGGCCGGTGTCCGGTGAGCGCCCGATCCACCACGAACTGGAACAAGCCATCGCCGAGACCTACGAGGTCGAGGCGTCGGTGGTCTTCGTCAGCGGCCACGCCACTAACGTGTCGACGCTGGGTTACCTGCTCGGCCCCAAGGACCTGCTGCTTCACGACGAATACATCCATAACAGCACCGTGGTCGGCGCGCAGCTATCCGGCGCCCGCCGCATGAGCTTCGCGCACAACGACCCGGCCGCGCTCGAGAACCTGCTGGCGCGCCATCGCCGCCAGTTCGAGCGCGTGCTGGTGGTGATCGAGGGGCTCTACAGCATGGACGGCGACGCCCCGGACCTGAAGCGCTTCGTCGAGATCAAGCAGTGCCACCAGGCCTGGCTGATGGTGGATGAAGCCCACTCCTTCGCCGTGATGGGCGATCAGGGCCTGGGGCTCCGGGAATACTGCGGCGTGCCATCGACCGACGTCGATATCTGGATGGGTACGCTCTCGAAGACACTTTCCGGCTGCGGCGGCTACATCGCCGGCTGTCGGGAACTGGTGGAAATGCTGCGCTACTTCGCCCCGGGCTTCCTCTACAGCGTGGGCATGCCCGCCCAAGTCGCCGGGCCATCGCTCGCCGCCCTGCAGGTCATGAAGGACGAACCCGAGCGCCTGAGACGGCTGCACGATATCTCGCGCTACTTCCTGCAGCAGGCCAAGGTCAAAGGGTTCGACATCGGCGAGAGCATTGGTGTCGCGGTGGTGCCGGTGATCGTCGGTAGCTCCGTGCTCGCCGCCGGGCTGTCGGACGCCCTGCTCAAGCACGACATCAACGTCCAGCCGATCCTTCACCCCGCCGTGCCCGAGAAAAGCGCGCGCCTGCGCTTCTTCCTCAACTGCGACCACACTCGCGAGCAGATCGACCAGACGCTCGACGTGCTGGAGACCGAGTGGAAAGCGAGGACTGGCTGACGCCACGCTACCGGCAGAGCGAGAACGAAAACGGCCTTGTTATCCGGATGGATGACAAGGCCGTTTTGTTGCTGAAGTCGCGCCTGAAAAGTCGACGCGCCAGCTACCGCTTGTCCTGCAATCGTTCTGCTTGATATCCGCTCATTTAAGACCTCCCTACCAGCGCTGCAAACCAGGAACGCCTTCTCCTCGTTTCACCGACGGGTAACATCTCGGCCGCGCGCTTGGCCTGAATCGGCTCTGGACGAACCGACTCGGAAAGCGTCGGCTCTGATTGCGTCAAATCTAGCTGAACTGGCTCTGGCTGAATCGATTCGGGATGATCCGGCGCGGCCTGGACTGATCGGGACGGGAGTTGCCCTTCGAAGGCGAGAGGCTGAATCACCGCCGGTGCGGGACCCGGCGCTTCGTCGTTAGCTGCGACAGCATGGCGGGTGCCTCTCAGGAAGGCGACGGCGCGGTCGCGATCCGGCGTTTCCAGCAGTTCCTTGATCATCGATACGGCGAGTTTCGCCCTCTTGAGAATCGCGCGCCGATCCTCGCGGATGATACTGTCGATATCGTTCGCTTCCAGGAAGCTGCGGCGGGCCAGATCGTAATCCTGAAATGGATGTTCAGGCCAGAAGAAACGGTGGCGCACGGTCACGTTCCGGTGCGATCGGTAACCCGGACGATTCAGCTTCAACTGCTTTCTCTGGGAGGGTCTGCCACGCAGCATCATCGCCATGTATTCGTCCTCTGAACGATACATCCGATGAATGACATAGGCACTCATGGGGCGAATGGCAGCGCGATTTGCCAGCTCAGGCTGCTTTTCGTCGAAAACCATCGGCTCGCCATCCGCGCCTACCGGTACCACCGATTTCCCAAAAATCGGATGATGAACTCGCACGTGCTTTATCTCGACACCGTCGAGCGGAATCAGCGTCTTCAAATGCGAAGACAACTCGTAGCCTGCGCCTCTTTGAAGGGGCGTAAACGGCGCGTGCTGGCCCAGTTCACAGTGCCACAGGTGGCAGATAGGCGCCGGCTTCTGGTCACCAGACGTTCGAGCCACAAAGCGATCAACGGGCGTGGCGAAGTCGTCGGGCGTCCAGAATTCATCGATATCCAGAAACAGCAGCCAATCCATGCCCAGCTGCCGGGACCGGTCGAGCTCCCTGGCGTAGGCAATGGTCTGCAATTTGCTACTAACGCCGGGATCGCAGAGATCGACCCAGTCGATGAACTCGAACGTCACCTGAGGATGTGACTGATTGATTTTTTCAAGTACCGCGGCCGAAGCATCCGAAGTCCGATTGATATAGACATGGATAAAATCGAACCCGAAATGGAGGTGATGAAAGACCCATTCCGCCAGATACGGGCCTTCATCCTTGGCAACGGCGCAGACTTTGAAAAGCGGTTTCATGAATGGATCCCTCAAGCGCCACGGCGCTTGGCTGTTATCAAAACGATGCCGAATATCAACGATTAACATGAGCCGGATTCGGGGGCCCGAAACAGCTTTAGATTCGGGAAAAGCGCAAAGCAGCATCGCGGAACATCAAATAACCAGCAAGATGGTTTCTCTAGCACTTATTCTCCGGCTCAAAATAAGCTCGTTGATTAATCGTCTTGTAATATTCTTCGCGCCGGAATCAGCTCGACAGTTTCACGGTCTGTGCTTGCCCCAACACCTAGCCCGGAAACAAAAAAGCCACCCGAAGGTGGCTTTGTTTTAAAACGAATGAAATTTGTGCGAAATCTAGATCCGTCTTTGCTCGATCACGTGCCAGGAGGACTGCCCCCCCTTGGCGGCAGCCCTGGCGTCTTCCTGACGACGCATACGCTGAAGCACGCGATACTGCAGGCGATTGAAATAACCGAATCCTAGCCCCGGCAACGGCAGAAACGGATTGGTCCGGCTCATGCCCCAAAGCGCCAGTCTCGAGCTTCCTGGCTCGGCATTGCCTCTGGCGTGAACACCGAAGGTGTTGGCGATCAACAGAGTATTGGCTTTGACCCGGAACGGCTGCGGCCCGGAAACCCCCAGCCGTTCGGCTTCCTCCTGGCTCACCCGGAATGAGCCGCGCGCCGTATAACGGTCCGCGTGTTCCTTGGCCCGCAGGCTCATCTGGTATTCCCACTTCAACCGCTCACGATGCGGGTGATTGGAACCGGGCACGAAAACGAACGGACCATTCTCGTCGGTCACGTCTTCGAGATAGAGCCAGAACTTCATCGTCGGCTGGAAGGTATCGACGTGCAGATTCTTCTGCGGATCGCGCTCCGTCACACTATCCCGGCTGCCGTTGTGCACGTTCTCGATGTGGCAGATCGGTAGCCGCGCATGTCCGGCGCAGTAGCGGAACAGCCGCTTCAATTTGGAATCTTCCAGTACCGCCTTGACCGTCGGTAGTTGATCGACGACTTCTGGCGCCAGCAGAATCCGATGCGTGTTGGTATCGCCCTGGCA
Source organism: Salinicola halophyticus (assembly GCF_003206695.1). Classification (GTDB taxonomy): domain Bacteria; phylum Pseudomonadota; class Gammaproteobacteria; order Pseudomonadales; family Halomonadaceae; genus Salinicola; species Salinicola halophyticus. Next base: position 670,078 of record NZ_PZJN01000003.1, read on the forward strand.
GCACTCGCGAATTTCGCCCTCGAAAGCGCCAATTTCCTGGATCAGAGCCTGAAACTGCTGCTCGGGCAGATAGTTTTCCTTGAGCACGTAGCCATATTGCCGGAAATGCGCGCGATCGGCTTTGGGTACGCCAGGTGCGAACCACGCCATACGAAGGCGGGAAAGCCAATACGCGGACCATACCCGACCGGCGTGCAGACCGTAGCGGTTCAACCGCTCACTACCGATGATGGGGTTGGCCTTGAACGATTTTGCCCCGGTGAAAAGTTCACCGAGCCAGAGCGGATATCGAGTCCAGAATTTCATGCCATGTAGCCTCTCACTGTTGAAGCCAGGATCGCCAAGCTACCCTTTGGTCCGTTGCCACCAGAATTCCTGCGCCTGCACCGCATTGCCGATGTCGGCGGCCGTCTTGCCTGCGGCTTTCGCCATACGCTCGGTATCGCTCGGGTAGTCCAACAGGCGCTCCAGCGCCGACTGCCAGGCCAGCGGGTCATCTTCGACCAGCAGGCCATCTTGCCCATCAGTCACGACGTCGGAGTATGGGGAACGGGCACTGTAGATACCTACCCCACCCATGACCGCGATATCCAACACCTTGATCCAGGACTTGCCCCGATTGAAAGCCGAGGGCCACAAAGGGGCGAGGCCGATATGTAATCGCCGCCCTCGCTGATAGTCGAGGAACTCGCGCCATTTCAGCGCCGTCGGGCACTCGACTCGCTCCAACGACTTGAGCGAATCGGGCGTATTGTCGCCCAGCATGATCTCGAAATCGCTCTGTGGATAGTGTTCATGGACGGCCTGGATCGCGGATGTGATCGCCTCCAGATCGCCGATATGCGCACGCGTGCCATGAAATCCGATATCGCGGCGAATGCGCCTGTGATGGTCGTGGTCCGGCAACTCGGAAATCAACGACGGTGTCAGTACCGATACGCGGGAATGGTGATGTCGCGTCACGGTTGCCAACGTCTCGCTACAGACGACCACCTCGTCCGCCAGCGCAAAGAGCCTGGGCTGAATATTACAGACCAGATCACGCATGCGTAGGCGGTATTCTTCGGGTACGGAAAGATCCCGAGCCGCGGCTAGCAGATCGTCATCGAGTAGATAATAGATCTCGCCAAACCACTCGCGATGCCGCTCCAGCCAGCCCAGCCACGGTTCCTTGAGCGAGCGCGTGACCAGCACGTTCGCGCGGTGCCATGCGTATCCTTGCCAGGGCCAGTAGCGCCACGGCGAGATTTCACGAGTATCGACGTAGGCGCTTCGATAGCCACAAGACGACAACCACTTCGCAACATCGCTGAAATAGATGTCTTCCGTCGGATGCGCGCCATCGCTCAACACCAACCACCGACACGGTAAATACGGCTTCAAACCAGGCCCTCGCGCGACGCAACGGCCTGATCGAGATCAGCGCAGCGAGAAATCTTCATAGCTCATCGTGAGATTGGGATTATAAGCCGGGTCCTGCTGAAGTGCCTCGCGCCAATGCCGGCGCATGTAATCCACCTCGCGCTTGGCGCGCGCCTGCTTGACCGGATTGTCGTCGGCCCCGCGAGAAATCGATTCGTGATGATAAAGCTCGGCGAACGGCGTCCACAGATTGCGATAGCCCTTCTCGCGGACTTTCAAACAGAAATCGACATCGTTGTAGGCGACCGTGAGATCGCGTTCGTTGAGTCCATCGACCTCATCGTAGATCTCCCGCCGCACCAGCAGACAGGCCGCCGTCACCGCCGACAGGTTCTGGACCAGGCTCAACCGGTTCTGATAGCCAGGATGCGCTCTCGGGAAAAACCGATGGGCGTGGCCGGCGATTCCCCCCAAACCGAGGATCACGCCGCCATGCTGCACGCTGTCGTTGGGGTAATAGAGCTTGGCACCCACGCAGCCGATGTCCGGTCGACAGACATGGCCGACCATCTCGGTCAGCCAGTCGGGGTTGATGGGTTCGATGTCGTTGTTGACCAGCCCGATGATCGATCCCTTGGCATGCCGCACGCCGAAGTTATTGATGGCGGAGTAATTGAACGGCTTGTCGTAGCGTAATACGCGAACACGCGGGTCGTTCTCGATGGCCTCCATGTAGGCCAGCGTTTCCACGCAGGTGGAGCCGTTATCGAGAATGATTACCTCGTAGTGGGGATAACTCGTCAGGGCCAGCAGCGTATCCACGCACGGCTTGAGAATCTCGACACGGTCCCGCGTCGGCACCAGCAGGCTAACCAGCGGCGCGGGTTCAGGGACCGACCAGGCGATTCGACAGCCCTTGTCCCCGGCCGGGCTGACCACCGCCTGGGGATCCACGCTTTCGACGTAGGCCGAAATGGCTTCACGGCTCTCGTCGATGCGCCGCTCCGGCGAAACCCGGTTGGCTTCGGCGTTGTGGTAGATCACGAACGGCACGTGATGAATTCTGGTCTCGTCCACGCCAACGATCAGCTCCAGCAGCAGTCGATGCAGCTCGAGACCGCCTTCGCGCGAGAATACCTGCAAGCGTGATTCGAGCTGATCCTTCGCAAAGGCGGCGGCATGGCCGATGTAATTCGTGGCCAGCAGAAAATCAAGATTCCAGTGCGGTTTGAAGTTGGGCGCCGTCCGCTGACCGCTGGCGTCGATGATATCTTCATCGCCGTAGATGAGCGCCGCATCCGGTGTTATCTGGCAGTGGTTGGCAATATGGAAAAGCGAATTCAGCCCCAATCGATCGCCAACGCGCACGAACATGACGTAGTGACAGGACTCGCCGTTCGGATCGCAGGCCATCTTGACTGCCTCGCCCACACCACCGGTGACTCGGCGGATTCTGCCGTCTCGAGCCACCACGCGTTCTGCCCATGTCTGGCCATCGTGCGCCTCGAGTAGAGACTCCGCGAGGTAAAGATGCCAGTGGGGATAACGCTGCTCGGTTATCGAGCGAACCGACTCGAGCAACTGATGATGGTCCCCCGCCGCCTGGGCTTCTTTACCGCTGGGTATCAGGACGACGGCAAGCTCGATCGGGTTCTGAAACTGCGCCTGTTGCCGGGCGACCTTGTTCGCCGAAGGCTCCCGCAGGATTTCGATATGTTCCTGCCAGTACTCGTAGCTGGTTTCCGGCGCGCAATGGATGAAAGTCGCTTCGTAGTAGGCGCCCATCAGCTTTTTCCAGCTGATGCCCTCTTCCTTGCCTTCCTGTTTGAGCGAGCGGACGATCGCTTTCTCGTCGACTTCCTGGAAACGCTTATCGGCGTATGCCAACCGATTGATCATGCGGCCATAGGCGAACCGCGGCGTCAGCCAGACGAAGTTGAAATGATCGATTCGGAACTGGCCCTGCTGGCCAACGAGTGGCTCGAGCCGAATGCGCTTCGTCCCGTAAGGCACGAAGCAGACACGCTTGGAGACCTTGCCGCGCCGAATGACCAGAAAAATACTGTGGCGCCGTTCGAAACCGCGCCCAAGGTCAAATGTGATGCAAGCCGCGGCCGATCTCTGATCGTGAGTGATCCCCAGCTCGATCATGTTCCAGCCTGCAGTCGGCCGATCCCCAAGCAGAATGAAATTGCCTTCGCCTTCGCCGACGCGCCAATCGTAGTCGGCGCTTTCGGGGGTATCGTTATCGACGACCGGACGCATCTGCCCCATGGGCATCAGCCCGGGGCGGGTCCTGAAACGGGGATAGCGCAGCCGGAACTGGCGCGATCGAATGGCCATACGACGATCGGGTTTCATGGGGCATCACCTCCGTGCCGATGTTGCTGAGCATGTCGCTCGGTGGCATAGCGTTGATAGAGATTTTCCCAGCGTTCCCAAGGCGGATTGGCCGTCGCAGCATCGGCGACGACGCGTTTCTTTTCGATCTTTTGCAGTGCTTCAGAATCCAGTGACGCGATTTTCTGTCTCAACGACGTTTCGAACGAGAAGTCGGTGGCCGGCGGACGGATCGCGAACCTGGCCGTCGTCTGCATGATGAGAAAGTCCGGCTTGAACTCCTCGATCAGCGTTACATCCAGATTGCCGGCGGTGTGTACGAAGATCACTCGGGCAAAGATTCGCGAAAGATAATTGAACAGCCCGGCACTGGAAGACGCCCCGCAAAGCAGCAGAACGCCGTCGTCGAGCGGGTCGTCGTTGTCGAAAATGGCGAGACGGCCAAAATTGGGTATGGCGTTATCGTAGACCTTAAGTCGCTGATTCGAGAACGACTTGAGAATCTCCACCGGCTGCAGAACGGGCGGCTCGAGCTTGCCGCCGAGATCTCCCTTGTGCGAGACCTCGCGGTAGCGGTCTTTTTCGAACCGCTTTTCGAGCGCCTTGCGATCGATACCCAACGACACCGCCAGCTCGACCGATGTCTTCATCGCCGCCTTGTGAGTCCAATGGGTATCGGTTCGATAGAAGCTCTCATCGCCGAGCGCCTTCAATACGTCGACCGGATACAACGTCGTGCCAGACGCCAGCTGCAGGATCTGGTCGATCGCGGTGCGGCTTGCCCGGGGCGTCCCGTAGGCCTCTTCCAGCACCGTCTCCTTCGAAGGCGTGACCAGAACCCGGCACTCCGCCTCGTGGGTCCTGGCAATCGCCTCCAGCGCATGGAAATAGGCTCTCCAGCTCTGCAGGCCGGCTGGCGTCAACAGCAGGTTGCCGCGGTGCTGCTCCAGGCTGAGATTGGTATCCGCCCGCAGAAAGAGCCAGTCGTTCTTGCCCACCAGCACCTTCTCGGATTCCTGCGGCGCCTGCGCTTCCGTTCGGATTTTCAGCGTCTGCAACGGCCATCGCTGGTGCCCGAGCTCCAGCTCGAGTTCACAGTGGTTGATACCCAACGGCAGAAAGAATTGAAAACCGCACTGCAGTTGCGGGTGATCTTCCGGGTTCTCGTAGCCAAAGTGCGCGACCACGTCGGCACGCTTTTTGGATAGCGATTGCCGCAATTCGAATTCCGGCGACCAGCGCGCGATCAGGCGTGCATCCGGGTTGAAATCGGCGAACTCGTCGGTCAGAAACAGCCAGCCCTGCACCAGGGTCTGGCCGCCTTCGATCCGAGCCAACCCTTCCTCCTGCGGATAATCCACGACAAGGCGCCGGACCGGCGACGACGGTTCGGCACGCTTGCGCTGAAAGAACGGGCGATCCTTCCTGGGTTCGGCGGGCGCTTCGACACCCGCCAGACGACGATCGAGCTCGACGATCGTTTCCAGCCGCCGTAATTCGTCGTGAACCCGCGGCGCCAACGCGGCTGCCATCCCGCACGGCTCGTCGTTCTTGTCGTGACGTTCGAAATAGACCGCCGTCTTGGTGTAGCCGACGGTCGCCGCGCTGCCCCGACGCGCCTTCTTGAGCACGAACTCCTCGACCGACTTCACCAGATAATGGTTGAGGCGAACTTCGTCCCACATGATCTCTTCCGACAGGCCCCGGCGTAGCACGCCTTCGCGCGAAAGACGGTACTCGAACGGCTTGCCCTTGGCATTGAGCATCGTGCCGGCGGTCAATCCGGGGTGATGCGGGTTCTGCATCCTGTCGAGCGCCGTGCGCCGCACGATGGATTTATAGTGATGGTTGGGGCCGAAGCCCTGCCTGGCGCGCTGCTGGAAACGTTCGATTACCAGCCCTTCCTTGCGGAATCGATGCCCGGACGAGCCGAAACAGCACCAGTTGAGCGCGATGGCGCCGACCTCGCCGTCACCGAACCGCGCCTCGAGCCAACGATGCATCCTGGCACGTGGGTCAAAAGTCTCTTCACCCGCTGCCGGTACCGGCAGGATATATTCGTCGGCATCGATGAAGGCGATGAGGTCCACGTCTTCCGGGCAAAGCGCCGTAAGCTCGCGGTAGGCGACGAGCTGTGGTGCCCGATCCGGCGGCGTCGCCACACTGATGGTCTGCAACCAGTCGCCGCCGCTCAGCGATTCGAGATACTCCCTGGTACCATCCGTACTGCCATTGTCGGCGATCAAAAAATAGTCGGCACCGATGACCCGGTGAAAAGCAATCCATTCGGCCAGCGAATCGATCTCATCTTTGACAATTGCAGCGATAGCCAGCTTCACCAATGACTCCAATCACATCTGTCGCGCTCCCGGCTTGCGGGAGACTGCTGAATAGGCTTCTTCCAATGAAGCCACGAACGATTTCCATCCAAACTGTGCTACGGCGCGCTCCCGGCCTTGTTGCCCCATCGACACGAGCCGAGCAGGCGATTCGATAAAACCGGCGAGCGCGTCGGCGAGGGCCGGGATGTCGCCAAACGGCACCAGTACGCCGGCGTTCTCTCCCACCACCTCGGGCAGCGCGCCACGATGATACCCGATGAAGGGCCGTCCGGCCGCCATTGCTTCCAGTGCCGTCCGACCAAAAGATTCCTGAAAACGTGCGAGGCTCAATACTAGTTGGACGCGAGCTAATGCTGCCGCCGGAGACGTCACGTAACCGGCCAGCTCGACCTTCGCACATGCCTCTTCGCCGCGGCGCTGGCAGAGCGCCTCCAGCGCCGGCGTGACGGGTCCGAACACGATGATTCGTACCGCCAACTCTCTTTCGTCGAGCGCTGCCATTAGTGCCTCGAGATCGGCAAGCCCCTTGTTGGCGTGGCTGCTGGAAAGAATGCCGACCACCAGCTCACCCGCCTCGGTCATGTCGGGAGATGGCAGCGCCAGCAATGGCGCCATGTCGATCGTATTGGGGACGGTCGCGATCCGAATTGCCGGCTCGCCCTCCGGCACGAACTGGGACGCCGTGAACCCAGAGTTGGCGATCAACAGATCCGCGCGTTGTCGCACGGTCTCGATGATCCATTGCGCATCGCCATTGAGCGTGTCGCAGAGCGCCACGTCCTGCCGCGGCAGTTCCCGCAGATGAACGGCGACCGGCAGGCTACGGCGCCGGGCCGCCACCAGCGGCTCGTCCAGAACCAGACTGTTGACGGCTACCAGGTCAACCGCGTAGTGCTCGATCAAACGCTCGAAATGCCCGACCGTGGCAGGCTCCGGCGGGCGCCCCTTTTGCCACCAGCCGAACGGCAGTATCGCAATCGCGCTGCAACTTTGGCGCAGGGTCTCGATGTAGGACGCATTGACGGCCGTGGGCAGCACGACCAGAACGCGATACCCCAACTCATCGAGGGCGCTGGCAACGTCGATCAGGCTCCGCTCGGCGCCGTAGAGCTCGTTACCAGCCTGATGCCCGCACAGCAGCACGGTCGTGGCATCTGTGGCATCGTCAGGGCGAGTCTGTTGACCTTCGATCACCGGCAACGGATTCAACCCTGCCGAGCGCTCGTTGCGCAGGAAATGCACCAGCGCATCTTCGAGGGCAATCGCTCCGCTCGGCTGGCGGGCATAGCCGGACTGGCTGAAATCAGGCCCCGGATCGTGACCGGTAAACCGCCCCTCCCGCCAGTAGTGATCGAATGCCTCGATGCGGGTGTCCTGCAGCTGCGGATAGCGCCGCAGATACCAGCCGGCATCGAAATAGCCGGAGGCCTCGATGATATCTCGATCGTCATCGCTTGCCATACTCGGTTCGCCACGCGAAAAAGCCAGCGGGGCCGGGAACGGCCGCGACTCGGCGCCCGCCGCCAGATAGAAATCACCGCTCGCCCTGGCACGTTCATGCCAGCGCTGAGCGGCGGCCATATATTGCGCCCGCACGCCCTCGAACTGCGTACTGAGGTGCGTCTCACCATGCTGACTCAACGAAAGCTCGCAAGCCCGGCCGAATGCCAGCGCCAGATCCGGCTCCACCTCTGCGACTGAATCCCCTCCATAGGCGGCCTCGATCCTGGCCAGGTATTCGGAATCCGCGTTGACGCGAACCTCGTCCCAGAACCCCAGCCGCTCGAACACCTCGCGGCGAAACATCAGTGACGACAGGTTGCGGTGCACCCAGCCTTCGTCCTCGAGCCGCCAACGATGGAACATCAACGCAGGCGTCGCCCGCGACCAGAAACTGATGTTCGCCGGGGCAGCGCCCCTCACGAGCGCGGCCACCTGAAGTGCCAGCTTATCGGGATGAGACCAATCATCACTGTCGTGGGTCGTGATCAGCTCGCCTTGCGCCACCGCCAAGCCCGCGTTTCGGGCCGCATAGGCACCGCGATTTTCCGGTTGATCGACGACCCGGAACGACATGCCCGGCGGGCACGCCTGTTGCAACCGCGAGAGCACCTCCGAGGTGTCATCCGTGCTCGCATCGTTGACCGCGATGATCTCCAACCGCTGCCAGCGCTGCGCGAACAAACTGCGGATCGCCGTGGAGATAGTTCTGGACGCATTGAAGATCGGCAAAATCACGCTGACTAACGGCCCGCGCTCGGTGCGGATCGACTCGAACGTCGACGTATCGCTGACGAGCCGATCGATCAGCGCCTCATCGCCGGGCGAAATGCCGACCGTAGGCAACGCTCGAAGTCGCCAGGGCGCATTGATCCACTCGAGACGTTTTTCCAGCGCCTCTCCTGACACCGCCGAGACATTAGCATGCGCCAGCGCCGTGTTTGCGCTTTGCGGCCAATCACGATCGAGGACGGCCAGAGGCACGGCCATCCGCTCGGCATCCGCACCCACGTGAGCCAGACAGTCCAAGGCGAGCAACGCCGGCGCCGAATTTCTGGGCCAGGCAATCAATCCCCCATCACGAAGAAGATAATCGATCGCCTTGCCTGGCTCGCCCTGCCACGCCCACCAGCGCGCCAGCGCCCAACGTGCGTGGTGGCGCTCTTCTTCCGTTGCATCTTCGGCTTCGCTCAGCCGCTGAAGCCGCTCGACCATGACCGGGCCGGCGCCACGCCAGAGATGAAAATCACGGGCGAGCGCGCGGTTACGTCGCGGCAACCGCCCCTCCATCTGACCGAACTTCAGGAAATGAACCAGCGGATTGAGCCCGGCGTTCGCAACGTCCGGGTAGGCGCTCAGGTACCACGCGCCATCGAACAGCAAGCATGGCGCTAACCCACGCCTGCCGCCCTCGCGCAGGTAATGACGCACGGCGTCGTCGGCGCGAACCAGCATTCCCGCCGACTGGGCCTGCAGGCGATACCAATCGGCATCGAACCAGCCGGAGTTCGCCACGAACGTGGCGTCAGGGTCGGGTCTCTGACCGCCGGTGCCGAACCATCGTTTGAGATGTCCGATCATGGGATGCGTCACGGTCGCGGGGAACGCCCCTCTCCAATGCCGTCTCGAATGAAATGCAGCAGCGGATTGATTTCGGTGAACGCCACGTCCGGATAGGCTTCCAGATAACCCGCGCTGTCGAAATGCGGCGAAGGATCGCGGCCTTCGAAACCGCCGAACTTCAAATAGTGAAGCGCGGGATTCGAGCTATACCTATCATCGCTGGCGATATCCGGGTACTGCTTGAGATACCACTGGGAATCGAACCATTCGCTGGCTTCGAGTTCCGCGAGCGACTCCTGCTGTTTACGGCGCTTGCGTTCCAGATCTTTTCGCCTTTCGGACTTGCCCCTGAACGTAGGGAAGTGCAACAAGCCAGCGGAAGAACCGGGTTTCGTCGTTTCCTGGCCTTGGCGAGCCCGCCCGTCAACCCCACCTTTCAATAGGGTAAGCTCTTTATCCTTTTCTTCCATTGCCGCGGTTAGCGAGCCCAGCTCGTCAAAACGGCTCGCCAAGGACTTCTCACGCTTCTTGAGAAGTTTCTTGAGCTCGGCGACGCTGCGATCAGAGTCTTTCTTATCCGCTTTCAATGACGCCAACCGTTCCTCGAGTTGGCTGACCAAAGCTTCGAACTCAGTTATCTTGGCAAGCACCCGCTCATACTCGACCTGAAGGCTCTCAGTTGTTCGGGCCTGAGCTAAAAGACCACTCTTTTCTGATTGCCAAGAGGCTTTATCGCTGTCCAACTTTCTAAGCTGTTTTCTCAGCTCTTTTATTTCGACTTTCTTCGCCTCGTTTCTTTCATTGTAGGTATCGGCTTTATTCTTGAAGACCTGCGTCTGACGATCGGCTTCTTCGGCAATATTCGTCATTGTCGCCAATTCACGAAACCGCGTCTGGATATTGGCATCTTTTTCGGCGACGGCCGCCTCTAACGACTGGCTACGTTGCTCAGCCTCTCTTAGTGAGGCTTCAGTATCCGTCAGTTGCGCTCTGACTTGGGCCAGCTCGGTCTGAAGCGACTGAACCAACCGCTGCGCATCGGCGTTTTCTTCGGCGAGATGGAGTTTGTCCGCTTCCAGCCCGGCTAGGTCCTCGTCGCGCTCCTTGAGTTGGTTCTGCAGCTGTTCCAACGAGGCGATACGTTCGGCACGTTCCTGGGTGACCGTCTCAAGCTTTTCCTGAACGTTATGCAAGCGAGCCGTCTGAGCATCGGCCATGGCTTGGTCCACCGAAGCGCGACCCAACCGGGCGAACACCTCACGAACAGTTCGTGCCGCTGTCGGCGAATTCCAGCGAGACAGTAATGTTTCCAGTAACGCGGGGGGGGTCTCGCCAACGATCAAGACCCCTAGCCCGTCTCCATGATGAAAGGTGATGGAGCGATAAATATTCTGTAGCGCCAGGAAGTTCTGATGTGCGATGCAGCCAGGTTCACGACGATTGATACCCGGGATCAGAATCACCCCACGTTCGGAGATACGAGGCAGCCATCGCTCGAGCACGTCCTCCATGTCCTCGTCGTCGGGGGGAATATCCAAGGCCAGGATATCGATGCTCCCCTCTTCCAGCTGCTTGGCGCCACGCCGGGGCGACACGTTGATTCGCCCCGCCAGCGCGCCGTAACGACGATCGGCAATAGCGTGCACCTTTTCGGCTTCGTCGCTACCGCTTTCCGCAACTAATAGACATTCCGTATCCAACCCGAGTCGGCTGATGCCTTGGCATAAAGCGAGGTGCGGGCTGCCGCTTCTGGCGCCAAGGGTGACGCATCTCTGAGGTAACACGGCTTCCATCAACCAGAATACCCAAGGCAGATGATCCAGCCAGGCGGACAATTCCACATGATCTGGGCGCCAAAACATCGAGCCTTGCGCCAATGACTGAAGTGGCGCGGCCGTCATACCCCTTGCGTTCTGCTCTGTAACTTTCATCACTCACATCTCATAACAAAATCTTGTCATATAATTTTTCAAGCTCTCCACCAAGGCAGCTTAGGTGGCGAAAACCTGAAAAGCGTTAAACGTAAATCACAACTAGACGTCCGCTCTACTCAAAACGTCCAATAAACCTTCAATCCAATAGCCCAACGCATTGATCCGTTATTTAACCAACCACAAAATCCTTAATGTCTATCGAGAACTGCTCTTGAAAAATCAGCTTTTTTTCCGCGTCAGAAAATTGATTTTCAATCAACCCATCTCTCATGCCTTTCTTCGAGTGTTCAAGACTTTCGACGTGATTGGTCATGTAGGTGATCGCTGGATAATCTATTTTTTCTAACGGCCTCCCCAAAACTTTAAATCTTTCGGTCAGCTTGGAATGCGGTCCGAGATGTGAAAATACCTTACTTTCGTCTTCCCAGGTATCAGGTAGCTCTTCCGCTTTAAAAACAGGTAACAGACATGACCCACAATGTCGATAGAATTGATTTGAAATCAACTCCAAATCGCTATTCCTCAAATCAAATCGATAACCTGAGTCGATAATGAGCGACCTTTCTGATGGCTGGTCCATGGCTGTCTTAACCAGATTAGTGGACACCAAATCATCTGCATCAACAAAGGCCAACCGTACGGATTTTTCTATATTTTCTCTTAGCCACGCTCCACCAAAGCGTCTTTTACGCGCCTTATCCATCGGCCGTCCTCTATCTTTAGTGGAAGGAGGGGCGAAAGGCGCCTGAAGAAAGGTAACACCCGACTCAATGTGATTTAAAAAATCCGGTTTCTCATGACCGACAACCAAAATATGAAACCGCTCATCCGTCGAACCTTTGATACTTTTCACAGTATTCTCTAAATAACGAGAAACCTGCACCCAATCTTTTGAGTTAGACCGTGATTTCAACGAAACACAAAACACCAACTCGTCATCTAGACGCATTGCATACCACCCCAAATATCAATATTCTCCAAGGGAGAAAACAACATCAGCTTGTCAGCCTATCAATTTCACCAAAAACGATAATACGCGATGCCGAGCGAGTCTGATCAGAGAACTTTTTTGCCTTAAAAAGTTCTTTTTTAGCCTTCTTTATACTCGAGCCTGAAAAGATTGCATTAACCAAAGAAGAATTATTGGCAGAGAACTCTAAATCATCGTTCATGAAGCCAACAAAATCGCTTTTAAAGTTCCCGCCGTTCGTGGCCGCTTCTAGAGTCGTTTCCCGAGAGTATATCTTGTAGTGAGTCTGAATTGCGCTGCCAATGACACTTTTCGATCCCGATGGCCAGAATGGGGATCGGGAAATATCCTCTACCTCGAACCCTTTCGATGGGCTATCAAAGGGGTGCAATGCCAAAATGGGATCCAAGGACATCAATATATCCAGAAAGAAACGCCCGCGTTTTCTTTCTTCGGCTGGGAGCTTGAAAAAAGCTTTCAGCAAATGCTGATTGATTAACGGCGAAATCACCGGACTGATCAACGAAGCATACCAATTTCGGCCGTAATGAAAGCGCGCCCTGAAGTTATAATAATGCAAGTACATCGCATCCGGATCGTTTTCTTCCACGCCCAAATCACGGATGGCATTCACAAATTCTTTTTTTACTTCTTCGCACGCTTGGGAGTCAGCGTAATATTGCTCGATGTGGCTAACAAACTCAGGTGCAGAAAGATTAGCAAAGGTTTTAGCGAGAGCATTGCCCCCATTTACTTTGTACTTGCGATAGTCCGGCACTTCCGAGTTCACGGGGTAAACCGGGAGATAAACGCCCAAGCTACCCGACTTCCATAGTTGGTAAGCGGCCTCCCCGTTGGTACTGGCACTAGCGCCGCTGTTATGATGGATCTTGTTTCCGTAGCGTGCGGCCAACGATTGAGCGATTCGGTAATCGTCCTCTTTTCGGGGATTCGATACGATTCGCAAACCTTTATCCTCTCCCGCGGAGCTTCTGGCGATTCCAAAGACGGCTCTCGAGTCCTGGCCGCCTGAGAGATCCGCGATTAGATTGGCACCTGAACGAGCAATGGCCGTCAGTCGATCCCGACTTTCGATCAGCCCTTTTGTAATGAGCGCTTCATATGATTCATCAGACTGCAGCACCGGCTTTGCATCGATCAACCTTGCCTGATTTTCATGCAGATCGACCTTGAATATTTTACCAAGAGGCAAGACCTTGATTTCCGAAATTGACGTGTTGTTCGAGATAGGCTGGGCGCCAAATCCATTTCCATTGGCAATGAAGAATGCATCGAGAGCCGGTTTGTAGAGGTTGAGCTTTCTGTCTTTACCCAAAAACTGAGCCAGTCTATAGAAGGAATTCGAAACGGCCCAACCATTATCGTCCAGGCAATAATAGAGGACATCCTGCCCCATAGGGTCGGTGTAGGCACGTAACTCGCTTCCCAAGCTCAAGAACGCAAAGAATCGGCCATCTATGACGTTATCGTAAAAAGCTTTCTCGCCAAACTCTGCGAAATAATCCTCCGCGCCGCCCGTGCCCAAGATAATATCACTCGAGGTGTAGGCAATCCCGGCGAAATAGCTCTGGTAAGCCTCATCGGACGAGGCCACCAGGAATACTGGGCCATTCGACTGCATTCTCTTCTCCCTCATTGAGATAGCAGTCTATCGCGATGGACGCCGTAACCGAACATCTTGACCACGTATTCCGATGCCAATTCGACCTGTTGACGGTAACGCGCGGTATCGTTTTTCAGCTCCGCGATAACGTCTTTGACCTCTTCGGCGGAAGCATAGACCGCTGCCGGCCCGAACAGCGGCTTGTACTTAGGATCGATGATCACCGGCACGCCAACCGCCATGGCTTCGAACATCACGCGGCCAAAGGCTTCGATCCAGTCCGAGTGGGTGTAGTAGACGTAGAAGTCCAGATCCTTGAGGAATTCGGCGGGATGAACCGAGCCGAATTCATGCACGACCCAGTTGCCCGGAAGATGCCCCAGCACTTCTGCCGGGGCTTTTGCGCCACCGAGTACGTGAATGCTGAAACGCTCGTCAGCCGGGTATAGCTCGCGTAGTACCTCGGCGGATTCCGGCCATTTGACGTACTGATCGCGAGAATGCCGACCGATGCGGATCGGGCCGTCGCCCGGTGTATGAGGCGCCCGCTGCCACTCGGCAACGTTGATGATATTGACCCAGTCCTCGTCACCCAGGGTGATGTTGGCCAATTCATCCGCGTGATGGTCGAACAGCGATGCCCGAACGAGCGGGCCGATCGGGTGCCAGCTTGCTTCAACACCGAAGGCTTTGACGATATTGCGATGGCACGTGGGAATATCGTAGAGCGTCGCACCGGTTTCGCTATATTCCCGCTTCGGCGGCTGATTGACGATGACCGAAACGCGCTTGACCGAGACCTGCGGAATGCGATCCTGCAGGTGCTGCACGACCGGCGGATGACGAATCACCAGATGATCACAGGTGACCGATTCCCCCTGCACGACGAACGACACAGATTCGCCGTCGACGAGATAGCGAATGCTCTCGTTGATCTTGCGGCCCGGATTGAGATCGTAGCGCGGCAGGTTGAGCAGCCCGGTCTTCAAGCCGAAATAGCGCTGCGCCTTGATCTCTTCGATATTGGAGTGACTCGTGCCACCTGGCAGACGAAAATCGGACGCGATGATGACATCGTAGTGCGTTCGGCTGATGCCCTTGTCCGGCAACATCGGGCTGGGTCTGGCGAAGTGCTTCGCCGCCCCTTCCGCGCCATAACGAAGCGAGTGGCTCTGCTTGCGCGCATAAGCGGCCGATTCGTCGTACTCCTTCCTGGCCCCGGTCTTGAAGCCGAGATAGCCGAACGCGCTGTCTGCCGTGAGCGAACCCTCGGCCTGACGCTGAAAGCACAGTGGCGCGCCGTCGAGCGTTTCCACCGCTTCCCGCCCAAAGGCTTCGCGCATGCGCGCCAGGAATTCCGAGTCCGCCGCGAAACGCACCTTATCCCAGTAGCCGAGCCGTTCGACCACCGGCTGCCGGCGGAACATGAGCGACGAGAGGTTCATCAGCACAAACGTGCGTGACTTGGGCCGGAGATAGATACGGCCATCTTCTTCCAGACGTATCTGACGCGAGCAGTTGGCAACGATCTGCGGGTTGGCATCCAGATGCGCGACCTGAATTTCGAGCTTGCGTGGATGTGACCAATCGTCGGCATCGTGCGTGGTGATGTAATCGCCGGCGCAGTGGTCCAGGGCATGGTTTCGCGCCGCATAAGGCCCCTGGTTGATCTCGCTTTGCAGCACACGGATACGAGCGTCTTTCGCCGCGTAACGTTCGGCGACCTGCACCGTGTCGTCGGTGCTGGCATCGTCGCTGACGATGATCTCCAACTCGCGATGAGATTGCGCCAGCAGTGATTCGATCGCCGTCGGCAGCGTCTGGGCCGCGTTGTAAGCGGGAATGATGACACTCACCAGCGAGCTCGATGGGCTCGAAGTGCTGGCCCGAGCCTGAACACGCTCGTAGAAACCCGGCGTTTCATCTTCCGACAGATGAATCGACTCGAGCCCATGGCTTCGGTACAAATCGTTGACGACGGCCAGCCGTGCCGGCAAATCCGGCTCGGCATTGATATGGCAAAGGCGCCAATCGTCGTCTCTCAGACTTGCCGGCACTTCCGCCAATACGGCGAGCGCTTCGACAGGTCGATCGGACTTAGCGTGAACTTGCGAAAGCAGCTTTCTCCCCAGCGCTTGCGAGGCTTCATCCTTGGTGGAATCGATGAAGGCTTCGAGGAACGCGCCGGCCTTGCTCAAGCTCGCGGAGGTCGATTGCGCGGAGTACCACAGCCCGAGCTCCCATAGCGCGAGCTGGCGCGAAGATCCGATTTCATCCCGAACGATGGCTTCGAGTTCCGGCACCGCCACGTTCGAGAATTCGAGGTCGTAGATCCGCGCGACGATGTCCTTGATTCGCTGAGCCTGTTTTTTCTTCGAACGCCGGCTCTGCTGTTTCGCGTTTTCTACCGACTGCCGCGAGACTTTACTCGCCGGCCGACGACCTTCTCTCATGCCGTGCATCAGGTAGTGCAGGAGCGGCCCGGTTTCCGAGAACTGCACATCCGGATAGTTTCTCAGATAGTAGTTGGGCTCGAAGAAGCGCGACGGCTGCCGTCCCCAAGGTTCGCCGTACTTCAGATAATGCAGAGCCGGGTCGAGGCCGGACTTCTTTACGTCCGGGTACTGCTTTACGTACCAGCTTTCATCGAAAAACCCTGAACTTCTGACAAACTCGATTTTCTTCAAATACATGGAAGCATCTTCCTTGTTGCCCAGCTTCGATAACATGAATGGATTCAAGCGCCACTCGGAGCTCTACCCGCTCTCATGAGCCGGCATCGCCTCGAACGGTGGCTACGTTCTTGAATCACTGACCGACGAAAAGCCGGGGGCAGCCAGATCCTTGGCCGAGAGTTCCGGTTCGCCTTGCCAGGACCACGCCTCTCGCTGCCAGTCGATCGCTAGATCGAGATCGTCCCAGCGCACTGACCGCTCGCACTCAGGCGCATAGTAGTCAGTGGTTTTGTAGACGACCTCCGCCACCTCGCTCAGCACCAGAAACCCGTGACCGAAGCCCGGCGGCACCCACAATTGCTGGCCGGTGCTGGCGCTCAAGCGCGCACTGACCCACTGGCCGTAGGTCTTGGACTGTTCTCGCAGGTCGACCGCGACGTCCAGAATCTCACCCACCACGGCCCGAACCAGCTTTCCTTGGGGCTGGCGAATCTGATAGTGCAACCCTCGCAGCACGCCGCGAGCGGAGCGGGAGTGGTTGTCCTGCACGAAGGTGTGCTCGCCACAGTGTTCCTGAAAGGTACTTTGACGAAACGTTTCCATGAAGAAGCCGCGCTCGTCTTCGAAACGGCGCGGCGTCAGCAGAACAACTTCAGGTATCGCTTGCGGTTCATAGTTCATGCGAAACCCGCCTTCTGCTGAGAAATCAGACGAGCCAGATACTCGCCGTAGCCGGTCTTCTCGAACATCGCGGCGCGTGCCAGCAGCGCTTCGTCATCGATCCAGCCGCTGTTCCAGGCGATCTCTTCGAGGCACGCGACTTTCAATCCCTGGCAGTGCTCCACGCTCTGCACGTACTGGCTGGCTTCCATCAGACTTTCCGGCGTGCCTGTGTCCAGCCAGGCGAAGCCCCGGCCCAGGCGTTCGACGAACAGATCGCCACGTTCGAGATAGGCGTTATTGACCGAGGTGATTTCCAGCTCGCCCCGCGCTGAGGGCTTCACGCCGCGGGCGATCTCGACCACGTCGTTGTCGTAGAAATAGAGCCCGGTAACGGCATAGGGAGATTGCGGCTGCGCGGGTTTCTCTTCGATGTTTTTGACTTGGCCTGAATGATCGAACGACACCACGCCGAAGCGCTCCGGGTCCTTCACCCACTGGCCGAAGATCGTCGCGCCATGCGGCTTTTGCGCCGCAATACGCAGCTGCTCGGAGAAGTGCTGGCCATGGAAGACGTTATCGCCCAGCACCAGGCACACCGAATCCTGACCGATGAACGACTCCCCGATCAGAAACGCCTGGGCGAGCCCTTCCGGCGCCGGTTGCTCGGCATACTCGAAGCTCACGCCGAACTGTTCACCGCTGCCCAGCAACTGGCGATATTGCGGCAGTGCATCCGGTGAAGAAATAATGAGAATCTCGCGAATACCCGCCAGCATCAGCACCGAGATCGGATAGTAGATCATCGGTTTGTCGTAAACCGGCAGCAACTGCTTGGACGTGCCTAGCGTCATCGGAAAGAGACGCGAGCCGGTGCCCCCGGCCAGCACGATTCCTTTGCGTGTCATGTTGAATCCTTATTCATCACTAGAGCGTTCTGCATACTGATCAGACAGCCGGTGATTCGATCGATCGGCCAATTCGCTCTGGCTTTCGGGCTCATCAATCACCACTCTCAGACGGCCCAAACGACATCGATATGGCGGATTTGGTTGCGGCCATCGAGATGGTACGCCTTCACGACTTCCGTGTGCGTCGCCACATGAATCTGTGGATTTTCTAGGGATGTAATTACCATTTTTGTAACTGCTGAACCTGCGAAGTCAGATTTCCAGCAAACTTTTTCAGCACATCCAGTCTTTCGTGAGCGGTGATCAGTGAACTGTGAAGAATATCAGCATCTTCAATATACTCATGGATCATTTTATTGCGCAGCTGACGTAGGCTTAACCACTCTTCCCCTGATTCCAGCCAACCATATTTTTCCGCTTTATCCAGATTGATAAGCAAGGCCTTAACGGGTTCACCGAGAGCATCGAGTAGTGCCGGCAACAGCTTATCACCGAGCGTATCTTGAAGCCGACAAAACCGGCTGGTAAAAGCCTCCAGCCTAAGCGCCAGCTCTGGATTCTCATCAAGGCCCTCTACGGCCTTCAAGCTAAGTGAGGGCGAAAAAGTCTGGCTATCTGCATAGTCCAGATGTTTTATTTCCTTATCAACGACCCGTACAAGGAAGGCCAATCGAGCCTGTGTTTCCGGCGCGAGATTCATAACAGCATCCCCTTGTCCTGGGCAATGCGGTGAATCAATGCCTTGGTCATGTTAGGCGCGTTGAGAACGACATCTATCTTGCGTTCACCAAGTTGACGAATAATTTTGGCTTCGACCCTGGCGATTGCCCACGCGGGATTTTCGATGGCACGGTCTACCGTAATCATCAAGTCAATATCTCCTCCCTTGGCAGCGTCATCGGTACGAGAACCAAACAGCCTGACCTGTGCATCTCGGCCAACGACGTCTCTTACTGCATTTTTGATGGCGCCGATCTCTCTGTCTGAAAGCCGCATCATGCCTCCTCAGCAAGGGCAAAAACGAACCCACTGTAGCATTTTCGTCGAGATGCCAAGCCCGGCATAGACCGGGCTGTTAGGGTGCGAGGTACTCTTGCAGCGTCAAGGCCAATTGCGTTTGCCAATCCGGCAAGGTGATCCCCAGCGCGGTTTCCAGCTTGTCGACCGCCAGGCGCGAATTGAGCGGGCGCGCCGCCGGCGTCGGGTAATCGCGGGTCGGGATCGCGGAGACCGCCTCAGGCGAGATTGCCAGCGCCTCCCCCGCCGCGATGGCCTGGCGGAATATCTCGCTCGCGAAGGCATGCCAGCTGGCTTCCCCACGCGCCACCAGATGATAGAGACCGCCTGCCATCGTGCCACGCTGCCATTCGCGCAGCGCCAGCAGCGTCACCGTGGCGATCAGCCGAGCCGGTGTAGGCGCCCCGATCTGGTCATCGACGATAGACAGACGTTCGCGCTCCCGGCCCAGGCGCAGCATGGTATCGAGAAAGTTCTTGCCGCGCGCGCTATAGACCCAGCTCGTGCGCAGAATGAGATGCGCCGCGCCGCTGCGCTGGATCGCCTCATCACCCTGCAGCTTCGTTGCCCCGTAGTGAGACAGCGGCCCGATGGCGCCGTCTTCTTTCCAGGCCGTGTCGCCGTTACCGGGATAGACGTAGTCGGAAGAGTAATGAACCAGCGGGATACCCTGCTCACGGGCGTAGGTCGCCAGTTGCAAGGGCAAACCGGCATTGAGCCGCTCGGCGGCTTCCCATTGGCTTTCCGCTGCGTCCACCGCGGTGAAGGCGGCGGCGTTGACGATCAACTCAGGCCGATGACGGTCGAGATAAGCTGAAACTTCGTCAGTGCGATTCAGATTCAGCGCCTGACGATTCGGGGCCAGAATGGGCCCCAATGGCGCAAGCGTTCGGCACAGTTCAAACCCGACCTGGCCGCTGCCACCCGTAATCAGAATCTTCATGCGTCATTCGCCCCGTCGTTCTTGGCTGGCGCCTCGGGGGCGTCATCGCCGGTAGCTGCCAGCCCCAGCCGCTCGCCCTGATAGCTATGATCCTGAATGCGCTGCCACCATTGCGGGTTTTCCAGGTACCACGCCACCGTCTCGCGCAGGCCGCTTTCGAACGTCTCTCGCGGGCGCCAGCCCAGCTCGCGCTCCAGCTTGCCCGCGTCGATCGCGTAGCGGGTATCGTGACCCGGGCGATCGGTCACGTGAGTGATCAGATCCGCGTAACGCGCCACGCCAGCCGGCTTTTCGGGCTTCAACGCCTCCAGCAACTGGCAGACGGTTCGAACGACATCGATATTGCGTATCTCGTTACAACCGCCGATGTTGTACGTCTCCCCGACTTCGCCCTGGGTCGCGACGTGGACGAGCGCCCGCGCATGATCCTCGACGTAGAGCCAATCGCGAACCTGAAGCCCATCCCCGTAGACCGGTAACGGCTTGCCGGCGAGCGCGTTGAGGATCATCAGCGGGATCAACTTCTCGGGGAAGTGATACGGGCCGTAGTTGTTAGAGCAGTTGGTAACGAGCGTCGGCAGGCCGTAGGTGCGCCGCCACGCCCGCACCAAGTGATCGGCGCTCGCCTTGCTGGCAGCGTAGGGAGAACTCGGAGCGTAAGCGTGGGTTTCCGCAAAGGGCGGATCTTCGGGCGCGAGATCGCCGTAGACCTCGTCCGTCGAGATATGGTGGAAGCGAAACCGCTGAGCGCGGCTGGCGTCTCGCTCGGCCAACGCCTGCCAGTAGCTTCGCACTGCTTCCAGCAGTTGATACGTGCCGACGATATTGGTGTCGATGAAGGCCGCCGGGCCGTCGATCGACCGATCGACATGGCTTTCCGCCGCCAGATGCAGGATTACATCCGGCTGCGCCTCTTCGAGGATGCGCGCCATCGCCTCCCGGTCGCCGATATCGGCTAGGTGAAAACGATAGCGCGCGCTATCCGTCACGAACGCGGGCAGCGATTCCAGATTGCCCGCATACGTGAGCTTGTCGACGTTGACGACACGATGCTCAGTATTGCCGATCAGCTCGCGAACGACGGCGGAACCGATGAAGCCCGCCCCGCCGGTCACTAGAAAAGTCAAACTCATAGAGAAATCATCTGCCCTGGCCGGATCGGCCAGGGTTCACAAGGAAGGAAAGTTCATCGCTCGGCATCGCCAGGCGTTTCGGGGCGGGTATCGGCATCGTCCGGCGTTTCGATGCGGGTATCGGTATCGGTATCGGTATCGACAGAAGGCTTACGCTCGAAGGTAAACACGCCAAGGCCCTTCTCCATCGGTACCGACTCGAAGGTGCAATTGAACGCCTCGGCCCAGCTCTGGCAGATCCGCTTCTCTTCCCCGCGCGCAGCATCGTCCAGCCAGACCGCCGCGTCGGGAGCGAGCTTATCGATCACTGCCGGCACCGCCGGGTAACGGGCGAACTCGCACGTCTTGGCCGGCGGGCCATCAATGAGTACGAAATCGATGTTTTGCAGGTCTTCGAGCAACGCCACCGGATACCAGCTGACGGTCTGGTCTTCACGCGTATTGAGATGCTCACCCTGCCACGGTTCCAGCTCGCCAACGCGCAGATCGACCCACTTGCCCAGCCCCTCCCTGTCGAGATTGGCTTGAGTTTTACCGCCGAAGTGCGCGGAGTGTTCGATCGAAACCAACCGACCGGCACCGACCTGGGACAGCGCATCCGCAATCACCAGCGTGGAAGAACCACTACCGAACTCCACGATCAGCCTGGGCCGTGTCGCCATGATCCATTCGTGGAGTTCCAGCAGCACATCTGGCGACAGCGGCCAGCCACGCAGCGGGGGCAAGCGGCCCTGAATCTTGAGCCGTTGAGTGAGCCAGTGAAACGCCTCGAACTGCCGGTAGAGATGCCGATCCATCTCCTGCTGCTTAGCCAGCATGGCGGATTGCAGCTTGTGCAGGCGGGCATCCAAGACCTTATCGAACGCCTCGAGACGCGACGCTTCCAGCGCTTCGGCCGGAGAGAGGTCCGCAGACCACGCCTCTTTGGCTTTATCCTCGCTCATGTCGCATACCCGGTGACCTTTGAAGAGTCTCGATGCTAATCGAGTCAGTCGTTACCGAACAGGTCGCGTGTGTAGACTTTATCTCGCACGTCAGCGATGTCATCCATCAGGCGGTTGGCGATGATAACGTCACAGCGCTGCTTGAACGCCTCAAGATCCCTCATCACCTTCGAACCGTAGAACTCGTCTTCTTCCAGCACCGGCTCGTACACGACCACTTCCACGCCCTTGGCCTTGATGCGTTTCATTACGCCCTGCATAGCACTCGCCCGGAAATTATCAGAACCCGACTTCATGATCAGGCGATAGACACCCACGACCTGGGGGTTGCGCTTCAACACCGCCTGGGCGATGAAATCCTTTCGGGTACGGTTCGCTTCGACGATGGCGCCGATCAGGTTGTTGGGCACGTCTTCGTAGTTGGCGAGCAGCTGCTTGGTATCCTTGGGCAGGCAATAGCCCCCGTAACCGAAACTCGGGTTGTGGTAATGCGTGCCAATGCGCGGATCGAGCCCAACCCCTTCAATGATCTGCTTGGTGTTCAGACCATGGGTTTCGGCGTAGGTATCCAGCTCATTGAAATAGGCAACGCGCATGGCGAGATACGTATTGGCGAACAGCTTGATCGCCTCGGCCTCGGTGCTATCCACGAACAGCGTGGGGATGTCCTGCTTGACCGCCCCCTGCTTCAGCAGGCTCGCGAAGCGCTCGGCCCGTTCGGAGCGTTCCCCCACGACGATACGTGACGGGTGCAGGTTGTCGTAAAGCGCCTTGCCTTCACGCAGGAATTCCGGCGAGAAAATCAGGTTGTTGGTGCCAAACCGCTCGCAGGCTTCCTTGGTGTAACCCACCGGCACGGTGGACTTGATCACCATCACCGCCTCGGGATTGATCGCCATCACGCTCTGGATGACCGACTCGACACTGGAGGTATCGAAGTAGTTGTTGACCGGGTCATAGTTCGTTGGTGTGGCGATGATCACGAACTCGGCATTCTGATACGCCTCCTGACCATTCAGCGTCGCGGTGAGATTGAGCGTCTTGTCTCGAAAGAACGATTCGATCTCGGCATCTTCGATGGGCGACTGACGCGCATTAATCTGCTCGACCTTCTCGGCGACGACATCGACCGCCACGACTTCCTGATGTTGAGCCAGTAGCACTGCATTCGAGAGACCTACGTAGCCTGTGCCAGCAACGGCGACTTTCATACTCAATATCCTTATCGATACTATTCACAATTTATCAGCTAGCTGACTCAACCGTGGCGCAGCACCCCATTAAAGTGCCTAGCCTACGAAGTGGCGAATCTGCTCTGCAATTTTCGAGGCTGACGCTTCGGCAGTTTCGGCGTTGGTCGCTTCGACCATAACGCGGATGAGAGGCTCGGTGCCGGACTTACGCAGCAAAACGCGACCATCAGGCCCCAGCTCGTTCTCCACCGCACCGACCATTTCTTTTACCGCCGGCTGAATTAGAGGATCAATCCCTTGCCCCGCCTGATAACTAACGTTGACCAGCGTCTGCGGCAACTTTTCGATACCCTGCTTGGCATCGGACAAACTCAGGCCCTGCGCGATCAAACACGCCAGCACCTGCATGGAGGCGACGATGGCGTCCCCTGTGGAGGCGTGGTCGAGGTTGATCAAATGCCCGGAGGTTTCTCCGCCAATGCGCCAGCCATTGGCTTCTAACTGCTCCATCACATAGCGGTCACCGACTTTGGCCCGCAGAAACGGCACGCCCAGGGCATCTAGCGCCTGCTCCAGGCCGAGATTGCTCATTTGCGTACCAACCACGCCGCCTGCGTAGCCGTTTGCCTTGGCTTGGCGAGTCAGCAGATACAGCAGCTCGTCACCATCGACTATGGTTCCGGTGTGGTCGACCATCATTAAGCGATCCGCGTCGCCATCCAGCGCAATGCCTAGATCCGCTCCATGAGAAACGACGGCCTCGCAAAGGCTCTGCATCGAGGTGGCGCCACACTGCTCGTTGATGTTGAAACCATCTGGCGTGGCATGAATGGCAATGACTTTCGCCCCTAGCTCACGATAGACAGCCGGTGCTACCTTGTAGGCGGCGCCATTGGCGCAATCCACTACGATCTTGAAACTATCGAGGCTCAAATTGCCCGGAAGCGCCGCCTTGCAGTATTCGGTGTAGCGCCCCGTAGCGTCGTCGACTCGTCTAGCCTTCCCCAGCCGTTCCGAATCAACACAGGTCATACCGCCATCGAGAGCGATTTGCAAGTAACGCTCGATCTCCTGCTCCTGAACGTCATTTAGCTTGAAGCCACCTTTGGCGAAGATCTTGATGCCGTTGTCATAGAACGGGTTATGAGAAGCACTGATAACGACGCCTGCGTCCGCACGAAACGTAGACGTCAGATACGCCACCGCGGGCGTGGGTAACGGGCCCACTAGCGCGACATTGACACCGGCGGATGAAAACCCGGCTTCGAGTGCAGATTCCAGTAGATAGCCACTAGCGCGGGTATCCTTACCGATCAGCACCTCGCGTACACCTTCCGCACCCAGTACCTGACCGGCAGCCCACCCCAATTTCATTGCAAAATCAGGCGTCATAGGAAATTTACCAACACGCCCTCTTATGCCATCGGTACCAAATAATTGACGGTTCAACTATTGCTCCAAAACTGTCATTTTACAGAATGGGCACAACACGATATCACATGTTGTCATCACACAAACCAAGAAGTTGAAAACCTATCTAACGACTATCATCAAAAGCCACTAAAAAATCAACCAAGTTATAATAGTAATTATCGACGTAATGAAAAGGTGCCGCCCCCCATTTATGCTCAAGCTTACCGACAACCATCTTATCGCTGGGCATGAACGCTTGGGAAGCAGGGATATCCAAAAAAACGCGATCGTACAGTCTTCTCAAGTGCGAGTTTGCTTTTTCAATTAGATTTAAATCCACATTCGGAATAGCATCACCTTGTTCATCCGTTTTTGCCCACAAGCCACAATTTACTACAACTTTTGACAATAAGTTATGGCTCGACAATGAAGAAACGAATTTTTTCCATCCTCGCTCCCACAATTGAAAATGCTCGTCTGAAAAGGGGGAAACAGCTACGCCTTCTGCTTGTCTGAGGAAGGGGGTTTTTGACAATTCGTTCGAAAGTGTAACAATACTGCCGGTCGTAGACTTGAAGAGTTTAAACCGCTCATCCACAAAATCAATGAGCAAAACATCAAACTCAGTGGATACTATTTTTTGTAACGCTTCTTTTTCAAAATCGGCTTTCACCATTCTTTTTTGAAAATTTGAATTCAACTCTTGACTATAATTGTCTTTTTGCGGACTTGAGCCAAACGCGCTTGCAAAAGAGCTCCTAGAAAAATATCCTACTAATTCAAGCCGAGGCAAATCAAAGTTAAAAGCATCTCTCGACACACAGCTGCCAAAAATAAAAACCTTCATTTTTTTACCCCACGTGAATTTAATCTCTTGCTCTAAAAACAAATCTTCGTTTATGATATTGTTATACAGCCACATCAAAAAAACACAAAATTAATCATGGCAATACTAAAGCAGTTTTTGTAAGTCAGCTATGCTTAAAACGTTATTCTCAACAAACAGGCATTTATACGATGACAGGATTGGCAAAGAACGAAAATAAAAAGCTGGCTCAATAAAACTATCATGAAATAGCTCAATAAGGTTCAAGCCGCTGGGACAAAACGCCAAATTTGCTAAGCCAGCACCATGAGGTGAAATTACAGTCTCTGCAGAGCCAAATATAGTCACCTGTTCTTTAAATGAAAAATCTTCAGCACAAATAATTTCGAAACCAGCTTGTGACAAAAATTGGCAAACCTCATCTTCGTTCTCAAAACATCGAGAGCTTTTTTTACGAGAAATATATATTTTTTTAGCAGGCTCGTTTGCTGGCTTTACAAAAAACCCTTTAAAAAATTCGTGGACTTCCTGATTCCAATGAAATTGGGGCGAAGAAACAACATACGCCTTATCTATTAAAACGTCTTGACATGAAGAAGCTTTAAAAAATCTGTTAAAATCTAAACCAAGACACTCAGAAACATATGGCAACAAATTGAACTTGTCAGAGTCGTAAATAATAGGGACGGAAAGATTACATAAAGATACATATCTTAGGCCGTAAACCATTTCAGCTAAAACATGATAATAGTTACCAGAACTATGAGGAAACGGAAGCACATATGCTTCCTTCCACTCCTTGCATGCTGGCGTATAAACATTCTCTCTATATATTTTACTTAACCTGCTGGAAAAAGACTCGTGATACCTTCCATTTTTATCAAACACCGTTTGGAGACCATATAAAGCGGTGCTTACCTGTGCCCCCTCAAGAACAAAAACTCTATCCACGTACCTTTTACCAACTCTAGCGTCAAACTTTTTCTGCTTGAGTTTTTTTAAAGTCTTATCACTTGCCCATTTAAAATAAGCATTAAAATCGTTTTGAAACTTATTCTCATGAGATATTTTATAGACACCAGGACTCGTTTGATCATTTAGTTGAAGATGACTTTTTTCTATAGCCTTGTCGTCACCAACCACTATCTCGTTCAGACTGACCCTTTTAAAACCCACCTCTCTTTCAAGGGTCTTCTCGATCACACTATCTATCTCTTCAATTTTTTCGATATAACCTTCTATGATTTTGACTCTCATATCATTCGAGTCTACAAGATGTCGCAAAAGTAAATTCTGCATGACTCTTTTGGCAAAATTTATTTTTTTAAAAAAAAGTAAGCTCCGAACTATTCCCATGGCCGCAAAACCATTAGCCAAACATTCATTTTTATCTATAGAAAAATGACGATCAACAAATTGATCATCACTGAATGTTTCTGATTCGACTAAAATCTTTCGGCTTTTCAAATACGCTACTTCAGGATAATCACCGGCCAAACCACCCAATAAATCCAACAACTTTAACTTCAGCGCACTGTCACTACTTTCTTCTAAAAATTTGCCAAAATAAGCCCAGTCTTTTGAATTCATAGCAACTTTATCCTATAACCTTCAATTGTTTTTGGACTAACAAATTACTCGTATCAACAAGGCTTTCAACTCTCATTTTGGTAACAGCAGGATGTACGTTTTTTTCGACGAACTTGAGACCATTTTGCCTATATTGAAGATACTTTCCAGGGTTGCTCCAGAGCTCTTGGATTAAATCATAGACACCGCTTGGCTCTGTATAGCACGCTGCGTCTTTAAAAATCGCTTCAAATTGCCAAGGTAAAATAACCACTACACCACGAGCCATTGCTTCTGCAATGTTACGGCCAAACTCTTCTATATAGTCACAGTGAACGAAGTGAACGAAAAAATCTAAGTCATCCAAAAACTCGACAACTGAAACAGAGTCAAAGTCATACAGAACCCAGTTTTGAGGTATTTTTTCTAGTAATTTTTTTGGATATCTCACCCCACCCATCAATCTTACTTCAACTTCCGAGTCGGCCATATAAGCCAACTCTATATCTTGCGGATTAGAAGGCCATTTAGTCCAATGGTCTCTAGCATGCCTCCCCACGACAGGCACATTTCTATTACTTTTTAAACTCGTTCTGTTTTTTTGTGACTCTATAATTTTTTCGGATAAAGGCGGGTACCAGATCTCGTCATGTATATATTCATAACCGCATTTTTGCAGAACTTCTTTTGCAGATGGGGAAATCGCTATCCAGACGGGTAGCCGTCCAAAATTTCGTTGACAGGTTTCTTCTACATCATTTTTAAAATAGTAATGAGGCTCCTGACTGCGAAGCTGCATTGGCGACTGGTTAACCAAGATAAAAACCTTGTCAGTTTTTATAGTCGGAAGTAAATCCGGCTGATACTTTAAAATAGGTGGATGATGTATAAGCAGAGCCTCACAAGAAACTTCGTCTTCCCACGTTAAAATATCTACACCCGGATTGAAAGACAGCAGACGATACTCCGCAGCGATATCTTTAGCGAATCTTAAATCAAATCTAGGCCAATGAAACATACCAATTTTTAGGCCTAAATCAACGGCCGATTCTATATATGCCTCGTTGCACCTGCGGGTCCCTCCCAATAAACTAAGGTCGGAAATTAGTATAATATCGTAGCGATTATCAACGCCTCTTTTTTGAGGAGAAAGACCGTTTGGTACAGGGAAGGGGAATTTTTCCCCCGTACGCTCCATTTTCAAGTCAGCCCTATTCTTGCAGCGGTTTCTCCAAAACTCGGCTTGTTTCCCGTATTCTTTCCTTACGCCATAATCCAATGACTTGAGACTTGTCTTTGCGCTAGATGTTAAAGATGCTTCGTGCTTCAAAAATAAAGACATTGGTACGTTCGGAAAAACATCTATAATCGCATCTGTACCAAATAACTTCCTAGCTCGTTGCAAAAACTCGTCATCCGCATTTGCAACGATCCCATCCCACTCCCCCAATGCCTCTAAGTCCCCACGGCGAATCATTAAAGAGGGGTAACTTCTATGGACATACTCCATATTATTACGTTCAGGACGTAGCGAAAAATAGAGTTCAGGACTGACTCTCGCCATAAAACTAAAAGTAAGCTTGGTCTCATTAGTTGCCAAAAGCTTTTCAAGCTGACATTCTATCATTTGAGGATGCGACCAATCGTCACTGTCATGGACAGTAATCACTTCTCCTGTCGCCAATGACAGCGCCCTATTTCGAGTTGGATAAGCGCTTAAATTCTTTTCGTTTTTGTATATTTTTAATCTGCTATCTGTTGCAGCATAGCTTTTTAACATCTCCCAGGAACCATCGCTGCTGCAATCATCTACAGCAACAACTTCCAGATTTGAATAAGTTTGATTTAGCAAGCTTTCAAGAGACACGCGCAAATGTTCTTCTGCATTATAAACAGGCATAAGAACACTAACTTTTACATCTAGATTTATCTGCGAAACAGGCCGTGAACATATATTATCGAATCTTGCAGCCAACCTATTTTTTTTGAACTCTAACGGGCTCAAAAAATTTGATGTGTATATTTCACTAATGATACTAATTATAGCTTCGTCGCTTTCACCTTTGGCTATATGCAAATTAGTTTTTGAGCATAAAAAATCACTATCGATGCCTTTTTTTAAAGGATACTCTATTTTATCCGCGGCACGGTCAAGTTCTCCAACATTAATCAGTGCCTCTATTTCTAAAAGCCGAGGCTTTTTCCGGCGCATAAATGAAGGATTAAAATATCGAGCTTTATTAAGGTAATATCGCGCTTTAGACCAATCTTTTTGGCTAGCAAGCACACGCGCAAGCTCCCAAGCAGCGTTTCCGCGCTCCGTTTTTTCCTCCGACTTATTTTCCACCATGTCCATTAAAAGCAAAAGAGATAGATTTTCATATCCTGAACGCAACTTTACAGCCAATTCTTTAGATTCAATACCAAGCTTTGAAGCCTCTTTATATTCTTTTGCATGTGAGTGTAAATAAGAGAAATAGCTGGCTGAATCTTTATACAGAAAATCTTCAGACCCGACTCTATTTAACTTCTCACCATATTTATGAAAATGCTCCTCCGGATTAGCCCGTAGAATCGAAACATCACGATAATGTGAAGCATACCAACTTGAGTCAAACAGACTAGTCTTTTTAAGGAATTCAACATGACTAAACATTTTATTCAACTCACTTAGTCTCTATGATCTCTGACAATTAAAATTAACATGTTGATAATCAGCGTAACGAATATAGCAATAACTGAAAACACTGCTATCATATAAAATCGTTCAGGCTTTTCCGGGTATTCCGGCATCGTTGGGGATTGCAGTACAGAAAGCTGTTTGAGCTGACGTGCGGCCTCCACACGAGTATTTTCCAGCGCAGCTAATGTACCCGAGTAGGCTTCTTGTGCGAACTGGGCGCGGAGCTGCAGCGTCTGGTATTTGGACGACACGGCGTTGAGTGCGCCGCCCGACTGTGCCGCCAGGCGCTCTTTCTGCTCGTCGATTTGTTTCTGAAGCGCACTGATCTGGCTTTTCAAGTTTGTCATTTGGGGAGAAGTCTGACTCTGGTAACTGCCCATCGCAGCGCGCTGCGCTTTCAGGCTGGCTAGCTCGCCCTCCAGCTTGGCGACGACGGTGCCCAGGCTCTGA
This sequence comes from Salinicola halophyticus, assembly GCF_003206695.1. Lineage (GTDB taxonomy): Bacteria > Pseudomonadota > Gammaproteobacteria > Pseudomonadales > Halomonadaceae > Salinicola > Salinicola halophyticus. Next base: position 700,130 of record NZ_PZJN01000003.1, read on the forward strand.
ACCGTCGAAGTTGGCGACGCCAGGCCATTCTCGTTTTCGAACTCGAGCAGATCCTGTCGGGTCTCTTCGAAGCGCTTCTCGAGCACACCCACCTGCTCTTCCAGGAATTTGACCTGCTCTTGTGCGAGGCGCTGGCCCATCTCGTTCATATGGCGCTCGCCTTGCTGAAGGATCAGCTTGGCGATCTTGTTGGCTTCTTCCGGAGTAAAGGCATTCACGTCGACTCTCAGTACGCCGGCGTACTCGTCCAGTTCGATGGAAACCATGCTCTTGTAATAATCCAGCAATTTCTCCGTCGGCGCGTTCTCGTCACCCAGGCGGCTGAAGAAATCGCCATTGTTGGCGTAGTGCTTACGGAAGTCCGCGTTCTTCTCCAGGAAGTGCAGCATATCGGTGGAAAGCATGTAATCCCGCAACAACAGCATATCTGCCGAGTTCTTGCCGCCCCCGCCAGAGAGGATCGAGCTGAAGCTGAGTTCCGGCGTGGAAATCTGGGGGCTTTCCAGAATCACGTGAGCATGAGAAACGTAGCGATCAGATGCCCAGATCGCCCAATAAAAGCTGACGAGTAAAATCAGGATGATACAGAGAGTCCAGTGAATCTGGCGCTTGGCGAAATCCAACCATCGATGCGGCGCGCTGGCCGTGGTAGCTGTTTGCGTCATAGGAAGGCTTACTTCTTACCCGAGGTGTTGTGGTAATGCTCGATGGCATCGTTGATATCGTCGAACCAGACCGCATGCCCCTTCTCAAGCAGCACGCCGGCCTGGCATAGATCCTTCAAAATGCCTTCACTGTGAGAAACCATAATCAAGCTGGCGGAGTTAACGCGTTCGTTGAACGCGTCTTTGGCTTTCTGCTTGAAGGCTCTATCCCCCACAGCGGTGGCTTCATCCGAAAGATAGACATCGAAATCGAAAGCGAGCGAGAGACCAAATGCCAACCTTGAGCGCATGCCGGAAGAATAGGTACTAACTGGCTCGTCAAAAGATTTACCGATCTCAGCGAAATCCTGCACCCGCTGAATTAACTGATGAATGTCTTTCCTAACGCCGTGAATACGAGCGACGAACTTGACGTTCTGGCGACCGGTCATGCTGCCCTTGAAGCCGCCCGCCAGGCCGATAGGCCAGGAAACGCGTGCCTTGCGGTCGATTACACCCTTGTCGGGGAAGTCCATACCGCCGATCAGGCGCAGCAAGGTCGATTTGCCCGCGCCGTTACGACCAATTAACCCGACACTCACATTGGTCGGGAACGTCAGGTTGATATCCTTGAGTACCCAGTTACCGCCAAACGGCCCGTGGTAGCGTTTATACAGATTACGAATTTCGATCATGTGCACTAAGCTCCGTCAGCGCATCTTGAGACGAGGCGCGAAGTGAATGTGCATCATCAGGCCAAGCGTCATGCTGCTAAGTGCCCAATACCAGAGATAGGTCATATCAATTCCCTGGATCGAATGATAGTACTGGAAATAGTTCATTCGCATGCTTTCCAGCCCATGCAGGATGGGGTTGTAAAGCATGTATTCCTGCGCTTGATGAGGGAAGTAGGTGACCGGAAAGATAACACCGGAGAGAATTAACAGCGGAAATGAGATCATTTTGATGATTCGCCCTACTTCCGGCACCAATCCCGCGACGACGGAAAAGAGAACGCCCAGACCAGATCCTAAAGCCCAGAGTGAAAGCCAGTCCATAAGCACTCCCACGGCGTGATAAGCGCTCATATCGACTTTGAATAAGGCCGCAATCAAAATGAAAAGTAAGAAAATAAAGCTGCGAAGAGCTCCCTCTACCCAACAACGTACCAGCACCGGATCGACAGGTGATATTTGTCGATAGGTAAAAAGCCCTTTGTTAGCGTCAATTGCACCTATTGGCTGAGTCATACAGGCACGAAATAGATAAAAACCCATTAATCCGACAATTAGCCAAGGGATAAACTCCGCCCCGGAAATATGACGGGAGCTGCGAATATAAGTACGGATGAAAATCATGATACCGATGGTGGCCAGCGGCTCAAAGATCATCCAGAACCAGGCCATACGATCCGCCGTGGTGCGAGCGATGAACTCGCGCAACGTCATCGCCGACCATACATCCCAGGTGACACGAAGCGCGCTCCGCGGTTCATGGGGCATGGGCTGCGCCACATTATTCATCGGGGCCTCCCACTTTAGACACAAATCTTGACCAGACAGAGAAAGAGTCCGATCGATGATAATCGAATCGAGAAGTACTTCTCATCGCAAGAAACCCAAAAGAAAGCCCCGCTTAGAGCGGGGCTGATTGACAACCGCGCTGTTTATAGATCTAGCGCAATTTTCGTTGACACAGCGATTTGGTAAAGGATCTGCGTGAGGCTGGTGGCAAGCTCGATATTGCTGGTCGGCGCTGCCGGCAGCACCAGGATTTCGTCGCCGGCGCGAACGTCCGTCTGCTCGGCGTGGATGACGGCACCGTTGCGATGTACGACCAGCACCTGATCGTCATCCGCACGCGGGGTCATGCCACCGGCCTGGCGGATATAGTCTTCCGCGTTCATGCCGGGGGTGTAGACCATCGCCTGCGGGATGGTGACTTCGCCACTCAGCAGTACGGAATCCGAGCTTTCCGGAATGGTGACCACGTCGCCGTCCTGCAGGCGGATATCGGCAATGTTGTCGTTACGCGCGACGACCAGACGGCCGGTCGGTTCGGTCTGGCGGGCTTTCTGGACGAACTTCTGGATCAGCTCGGCCTGACGAACCTGAATTTCGCCCTCTTTCGCGGTGCGCGAGGGGTAGCCCAGATAGGTCTGCTCGAGCCGGTCCAGGCTTTCGTTGAGCGATTCTTCCTGTTGTTCGGCCACGCTCTCGCGCCGGATCGAAACGTCCTGATAGCTGGTCATGTTCTTGGGTACGCTGATCGCGTTGAGGAACTCGCCCAGATGCGCGTCACGCGGTAGCACGTAGCGTGACGGGCCGTAGTAGCTGCCTTCGACCTGCACCACGATGCTCTCGCTACGCTTGTCGGCGCTGAACAGCACTTCATCGCCGCGTTCGATGGTGGCGGTACGGAACTCGTCGAGCGTCAGGTAACGTGCCATCGGCCCGTCGGGGCGATCCCCGCGCAGCAGCACGTGAGAGACGCCGGCACGTAGCCGGGCCAGATTGCTGACATCGCCGCCGGTCAGGGTTTCGCCTGCGAGCTCGTAACGGAACGGGCGCTCGACGTCGCCGACGACCGCCACGGCCGGTCCGCGCTCTTCGACCACGATGGTGTCGCCGTCACGGAACTGCGGATGCGGCATCTCCCCGTTGATCAGGAAGTCGTAGAGATCGATGGAGTCGACCGTACGGCCGCCCCGCTTGACCACGATCTGGCGGTAGCTGCCCAGCGCCTGGTCGATGCCGCCGGCCTGGTCGAGGAAGTAGAGCATCGAATCGCTGGGCGTACCGGAGTAACGGCCCGGATTCTTGACATAACCGGTGACGAACACGCCTACCGGCTGCACGCCCTGGAGATTGGTGTAGACCTCGACGTTTTCCGGATAGACCGACTTGATCGCCGAAGTGACACGGGAGTTGAGCCCGCTGTTAGTCGTGCCCTGCACGTTGAGCGGCCCGATGCCCGGCAGGAAGATGTTGCCCTGGGAGTCCACCGTCAGCACGCTCTGCATCTCGGTGCCGCCCCAGACGCGCAGATTGATCTGGTCGCCGGGCTTGATGGTGTAGCCGGGGTTGAGACCGTCCGCCATGACGCCGCGGAAACCACCGGTGAACAGGTTGGCCCCGAACGGCGGCAAGGTGTTGGGGTCGACCTGGCTTGAGTTGGGATCGACCGGACCGTAATTCGAGCTGTTCCAGTTCGCTCGCGGCTGGTCGTCGACGGCCTGCTGACCCGCCTGTTGCTGCTGGGACTGCTGACCGTCGCTCCCCTGAACCTGGGAGGTCATCGACTGGGCTTGCTGGTCCTGCGGGACGATGCTGCCCGATCCGAAAGATTGCGCGTTGGCCAAACTGACGTTCAGGCACGCTACCGCCACCAGGCACCCGGCCCGGAAAAACGACGCTGCATGTTTCATGCAAGACTTCCTGTTGTATTCGCGCGGCTCAAGGCCTGCTTTCCGGCGGTTCGACAAACGATCTGGCTGTTCGAAAACGATACACGCGAGCGCAGGCGCCCAAGCAGGGGATTTTTGTTACGGAGTGCTGGGATTGACCAACATCTGCGTGACCAAGCGCTGGGCGTACCAGCCGCTGTCTTTTACGAGACATGCCACCTGGGCGCGATTGGCGCTCGCGGGCGCACCGTTTCTTGCGACATCCAGGTGCGCACAAAGCCGGCCACTGGCGGCGAAGTAGCGTTCCTGAACGATGACGGAAACGTTAGAGCCCCACGGGCTCTTGGGGAAAGTCGTGATGCTGCCGGGGGTGGCGTTGTCTAGAAAGCTGGATATTTCGGGGCCGAGAGCGGCGCCGCCCTGCATGGTGCCGACATTGTCGCCACCGTAGTGGCTCTGGGAAGCGCAGCCCGCGAAGGTCACGGCCAAGGCCCCCACCGCTAACCACCTTCCTAGCCGACCGCAACCGGCGGACACCCCGTTGAAAACGTTTGGCATGTTGTCTGTTCAACCTGATGGACGAAAACTGGAAAACCGGCGATGTGGGCATCCTGGAAGACCCTCTCTCCCAGAACCCTTGCCGGGGAATCGATCTATCACCGCACGACACGCTATTTGTCAGAGTGGCCCGAGAATCTCGCCTGCCTCCGCCATGCGTTCATGAAGCGAACTTGAAGTAGGCTCAACTCGTTGCCTGATAACCCTACGATTGTATGGTGCCAGCACAGGCTTGCCTACAACCAAAAGTGTGGATCTCTAGGAAGGGCCGTATAGACAACGTTAATTTGCGTAACCATTTAAACATGAGGTAATTCATTCATCCATGGCAAATGGCTTACAAATCAAGCATCAAGTTCCTGGATGAGGGGAGGTAACGGATATTTACCAGCGTCTCCACGTACGCCTGTCTGTGCGACACCGCGGGTAGCGAATGTCGGGATTAGCGAATGAAGGGTATGTATTACGGGTACGAGGACCAAGCTCGAGACATGCCGTGATGTCTTCGGTGAAGCTCGACCCGCCGCTCAAACCGACAGCGCGACGTTCAACGCCTTTTCCCATTGCGCGCTACGCTGCCCGCAGACGATGAAAAATGGGTTGAGGGTGCTGTCCTGCTGGTTGCAGCGAAGGGGCTGGAGGGTTTCGGCGTCGAGCACGTAGCCGCCGGCGGCGGTGACCACGGCCTGGGCGGCGGCGGTATCCCACTCGCACGTCGGCGCGAGCCGCGGGTAGAGGTCGGCGGCGCCTTCCGCCACCAGACAGAGTTTGAGCGAGCTGCCCATGGAGACGCGCTCGTGGCTGGGCAACTGGTCGCAGAAGATATCGAACGCGCCGACGCCATGCAGACGGCTGCCGACGATTCGCCAGGGTCGTTCATCGGCCGCCGGTAGCTTACGAACATGGATCGCCCGTTCGCCTTCGGTCGATATCTTGAAGGCGCCCTGCTCGGCATCGCCCCACCAGGTCACGTCGAGAACCGGGGCGTGGACGATACCGAACACGGGAACGCCGTTGTCGATCAGCGCGACGTTGAGCGTGAACTCGCCGTTTCTCCTGACGAATTCTTTGGTGCCGTCCAGCGGGTCGATCAGCCAGTAGCACGACCACTGCCGGCGGGTCTCGTAGGCGAGGGGGGCGCTCTCTTCCGAGAGAATCGGAACCTTGGGGGTCAGGCGCTGGAGAAGATCGCTCAGCGCGTGGTGGGAGGCCATGTCCGCCTGGGTCAGCGGGCTATCGTCGGCTTTGGTCTCGACGCTGAAATCCTGAGCGTAGATCTGCAGCACGCGTTGGCCAGCGTCGAGCACGCCGCGGATCAGTTCTCGCCTGAGCGGTTCATCGATCGTCATGCGCGATCTCCTGGTGTGGGTGTGAGTGTGGGTATGGCTCGCCCCTTCTGCACTCCCCTCGGTACTCTCCTCAGTACAGGGCGCTAGAACGGCCAGATTCGCGGTATCAATAACAGTGAGGTGATCCCGACCAGAACGCTCACCGGAAAGCCCAGCTTGAGATAGTCATGCATGCGGTAGCCGCCCGGGCCCATGACCATCAGGTTGGTCTGGTAGCCCAGCGCGGTCATGAAGCTGGCCGAGGCCGCAATGGTGATGGCGATCACGAACGGCATGAAATCCACGCCCAGCTGTTGCGAAACCGCTATCGCGATCGGGAACATCAGCACTGCCGCGGCGTTGTTGGTGATCATCTCTGTAAACAGTACCGTCATCAAATAGACGAACGCCAGCGCCAGCCACGGGGAATCGATATGCGCGACGACCCGCTCGGCGATGGTTTGCGCCGCGCCCGATTGCGTCATCGCGGTGCCGAGGGAAAACGATGCGGCGATCACGATCAGCACCGAAAGATCGATGTAGCGCCGAGCCTTACCCATGCTCAGGCAGCCGGTCATCAACAACGCCCCGGCAGCGAGAAACGCGGCTTCGAGGATGGACAGCAGATTGGTGGCGCTGAGCACGACCATCACGCCGAGAATGCCCAGCGAGAGCGGCGCTTTCTGAAAGTTCGGCGGCGTCGAGTCGTTGAGCTGGCTGACCAGCAGGAAATCCTTCCGGTAGCGATACTGCTCGACGAACGCCGGCCCGGTTTCCAGCAGCAGAGTGTCGCCGACCTGAAATTCGACGTCCCCGACCTTGCCATCCAGCCGCTTCCCGTGGCGGGAAATCGACAGGATTACGGCCTGGAAGTGCGAGCGAAACCGCGACTCCCGCACCGTCTGCCCGATGCCCACGAAATCCGGGCTGACGACGGCCTCGACCAGACAGCGCCGATGCCGCGCCACCTGCAACTTCTGAACGTTGCCGTTGGCGGGGCTCAGGCCACGAATTTCGCGCAGCTCCCGGGCGCACTCCGGCGTGCCGATGAAAACCAGGGTATCGCCGCCCAGCAGCTTCGTCTCCGGCGGTACCGCCGTCAGCAGATGGTCGTCGCGCTCGATATCGGTCAGGTAGCCGAACTGCAGGTTGCGCAGGCCGGCGTCGGCGATCGATTTGCCGGCCAGCGGCCCCTTGGGATCGACGATCACTTCGACGCTGTATTCCCGGATCTGGTCCAACTGGGCGCTGGTGCCGTCACGCTGGGGCAGCAGCCATTTCCCGAAGATCAGGATAAAGCTCCCGCCGACGAGTAGAATCGGCAGCCCGATCCAGGTCAGCTCGAACATCCCCAGCGAGACGCCCTGGCGGCTCTGCAGCAGACCATCGACGACCAGATTGGTGCTGGTGCCGATCAGCGTGCAGGTCCCGCCGAGAATCGAAATGTAGCTGAGCGGCAACAGCAGCTTGGAAGGCGACAGACGCAGGCGGTTCGACCAGTCCTGGATGGCCGGAATGAACATCGCCACTACGGTGGTGTTGTTCATGAACGCGCTGAGGACCGAGGCCGGGAGCATGACGCGCCACTGGGCCCGGCGCAGGGTCGAGGGCTGGCCCAGCAGCATCGCCGCGATCCACTTGATCGCGCCGGTCTCCTTGAGCGCGGCGGCAACGACATAAAGCGCCGCGATGGTCATGACGCCAGTGTTGGCGAATCCGGCCAGCGCTTCTTCCGGCGTCAACACATCGGCGAAGATCAGAAACGCCATCGCCCCGACCAGGATGGCGTCCGGCGCGATGCGTGTGAACACGAGCGTGGCGAGTACGGCCACCACCGTTGTGATGCTCAACCAGGCATCGATACCCATACTTCCGCCACTCCACGCCTGGGCTCCAGGAATTACCGCTGAATCAAAGGGTTAGCGAACACCCGGCGGCATTCAGGCCGAATGCTACGAGGGCGCATTTTACGCTGGCCGCCTCGACCGGTACCAGCACGGGTTTTCTAGGAGAAAATAGCGGAATGGGTTTTGGTTTGTACTTAGCCGGAGAGCCCCGTCAGAATCAATGCGGGTTCGATGCCGTTGTCATAGGCGTAAAGCGCGATTAACGGCAAGAAAACCGATCGAATCGGCAAGAGCCGCACCTGCTTGTGTCTGTCCTTCGACAGTTCGCGAAAGCGCCGACGCAGATAGACGCCGGCTTCGGTCGCATGGAAGTCAGGCTGTCGCTGCGACTGCGCGACATAGGTCATGATCAGCCATCCCAATCGGCGTTCCCGATCGTCACCGATCCAGCGCTCCGCCAGCCCGGGCGGCACACTCAGCAGCAATCGAGCAAGATCGAGGCCCGGCGGCAGCATGCCGGCGTGGTCCCAGTCGATGAACACCGGCCGGCCGGTATGCGTTTCGATCAGCACGTTCTGGGGATGAAGATCGCCATGGGAGACGACGCGGGGTAAGCGGTAAAGGATTCTCGCCATTCGCAGTCGCAGCGCCAACTCGCGCCACTGCCCTTTCACCAACGCTGAAAGACAGACGTCTCTGACCATTCTGCTCAGGGCATGGCGCCCTCGGCGGTCTGCCTTTCGGCCAGCGCCGACACTGCCAGCGCTAGCCTTGTCTGCACTGGTCATATCGTCACTGTTACTTCTACTTCTACTTCTACTTCTACTTCTCCGCATTTCATCGGGCCAACCGACGCGCGACAACGCTATGACCGAGGCGATGGTGTCGTGATACGCCTGCTCGTTGCTCGCCGTCGATGCGACATCAGGTCGATTTCTTGGGTCATCTGCCCCGTCGCTGGACGTAGCAACAGAAGACGCGACAAACGGCCCCAGCGTCTGGCCCTCGATATGCTCGACCATCAGACTGGCGGACTCACCTCGTCGGATAATCGCTTCCAATAACGGCGCACCGACGGCATGGGGCTCGAGCACGCAACGATGGAGCCGTTCCAGCCACGCGGCATGGTGGTGCGGGCGAGCGCGATGGATGACATAACAGGTCTTCAGCGTTCGAACACCCACCGCCGACAAGTTGCCTCGATGCCCGAACAACGGCCTAAACGCTTGAACGTCGAGACTGGCCGCCAGCGGCTGCAAAAACGGGCGGAACGCCGGAAGATCGCCGTAAGACATCGCCGAAAGCCAGCCGTCCGGCGCGGATTCCGGCATCACGACCGCCAATCCGCTGCCCAGCAGCCGGCCGCTGTCCAACGCCTGCACGCGGACGAGATCGCCGATCTGCAACGCGAGCGGCGCCCGAAAGCCGACATCGAGGCGGGTCGTGATACCCGCTTCGACCACATCGGGCCGCGCCTCCTGACACAGCGCGCAATAGCGCACTTCACCGTTAACCGAAATGATCACACCCCGCTCGGCGGGCTCTCGGTTATCGGCCACGTACCAGCCTCTAACGAACTGCGGAGTGACTTCGTCGACGAACCCCGGCATGAACGCTCCCCGGCCGCGTCGCGACCTTAACGTCAGTTTGTTGTTATTCAGCGCCCGATGAATAGTACGTCAGCCGTTCGAGCGGGTTCGTAACGTCTTACTGCGGCGAGAAAACGCCTGGGCAACATAAGTCCATTAATACATTCGGAAACGGTCGAACGCCGTCGATTGGCGGGAGGCGATTAGAAGTAAAAGATATAGACACGGACTGGCACCCCGAAGCTTACGCAAACCCCACAATCATTGACGATTTCGCCACAGAAAAACACGGCATTTATCCAATCAGCACTGAATCCGGGCGGATATTGAACGAGTATTAAATAAACAACAGGGAGGTCATTGTCATGCCCCAGGAACTCACGCTGAAGAATGCATCAAACAACGTGCCTGAAACCACAGATCCGGCCGCTCGCGAGCAAAGCGCTGAGCGTTGGGTATCGACATTGTCCAACACCCTGAATCTGAGCAAGAAGGCCGTCGAATCCGATGACGATGAATCCAGAACGTGGAAACGGGCCGATGGCGGGACTAAATCGCCCCGGAATCTGAACGATTACAAACAGATCGTGACGATCGGCGATGATCTCATTCGCTATGAGACCAAGGGCGGCAAGAGCGTAGAGGTCGACCGACATTCCACGCCGACGTTGTTCGAGACAGTCAAGCAGGATGCCGCCCAGATGACCGCACTCAACGAGAGCGGGGAGGACGGCTATGGCGTCTTGCCGCTGGATGCCGAGCCGCCCGGCAAGCTGAGCGACTATCGGTTCATCGCCCCGCCCGACGAAGTTGCCAAGGGTGTCATCCGTTACGAGATGCAGGACGGCACCCGGGTCGTGGTCGCCGAACGCGCCGCCCCGGAGCTCTACGCCGCCATCAAGAAGGATTACGAAAGCCTGATCGGCATCAATCAAAGCGAATCGGACGGCTACAAGCGCATCGGCGGCGACGCCACCCCGCCCTCCTATTACAACACCGAGGTCGGCGCGCCCGGTGAAGTCGGCCCGGACGTGATTCGCTACGAGCATGACGGCGAGAAGTTCGTCGTGGCGCGCAGCGACAATCCGGAACTCTATGACTACCTGAGCGAGCAGTACGCGACCCTGGGCGGTAACGCCGAGCATCAGGATGCCATCGATGGCGCGGTCGAGGATGGCGCCACCATTGCCGGCGCCGATACCAAAGCGCCCGAGTTCAACGATTTCAAGAATTTCAGTTGGCAGAACGACGCGCGTGACGACGTCATTCGCTTCACCACTCACGATGGCAAGAATGTGGTGGTATCGAAGGCCCTGACGCCAGCGTTGTTCGAAACGGTTTCCAACGCACAGAAAACCTGGGACCGGATCCACGAGCTCGAGGACGATGGTTACAAACTACGCTCCGCGGACGAGGACATCCCGGTCCTGGGCAAGGGCGACAGCGTCAAGAGCGCAACCGACGAGCACGGTGACGTCATCGAAGGGCTCAAGCTGGTCGAGGTCGACGGCGAGAAGTTCGTGGTCTCGAAGGGCGTGACACCGGAGCATTTCGAGGCCGCCTCCAGCTTCCAGCAGACATCGAGCAAGGACGCCATCGACGATGTCTTTGCCGATCACGACCTGCCCGAATCGGAAGAGACCAATCTGATGGGCCAGGAGACCACCGTCGAAAACGACGACGGCGAGGCGAAGACGGTCACCGAACTCTACATGGAGAAGCTGGAGGAGAAGGCGGAAAACTCGGACAACGAGAACTTCAAGAAGTATGCCCGCCTTCTCGAACTCAAGTCCCAACTGGACGACGGCAGCTTCCAGTATCTGCCCTACATGACGGTCAATCACGGCGGCGACTGGACCTACTATGCCAGCGATACCCAGGGCATGGATCCCGCCGACCTGCGCGGCCTGATCCATGAAGAGAAGCTCGGCGAGGAACTCGCCAAACTGCTCGGGGACGAGGAAATCGCCAAGTTCACCGACGAGGCGATGACGGAGGCCCAGAGCAAGATCAAGGATCGCGACGGGCTCGCCGACAAGATCTACGACTCGTTGACCGGCGACAAGGGGGCGGACTACCTCGATGCCATCGAGGACCTGCGTGGCAAGGGTTTCGGTGACGAAGCCGCCACGCGTTTGAACAATGATCTGAACACGCTGCAAGCGCTCGACCCCGACCGCGCGGCCGAGGCGAGAGGCAGCATCACGGCGGCCAGTACCGCCCGAGGTCTCGAGGAAGAGCTCAGCGACATCGACGCCGAATACGATGCTTCTCAGAACGGCGACGACATATCGCCGGAGAGTGAGGAAGCCGCGGAGCAGGTCGCTGCCGACATGGTGCCGACCATCCTCACCAGCATTACCTACAGCACCTTCGGCATTCAGACCACCGATGGCGTCTGGAACGCGGTGAAGGATGCGCTCTCCGCCGACAAGACCGACCCCAAGGGCACGGTACCGCCCAACCTGTCGGCAGACGAGAAACTGCAGTTCACCAAGATCATGGCGATCGCCGCCGGCCTCAAGGAGGTGATCAAGACGGCGGCGTTGAGCGGGAGCAACGCCGAGACGGCGCTGAAGGATTCGTCTCTCATGCGCGATGTCATGCAGAAGGTGAACGAGCAGTTCCGCAACATGACCACCAGCCGCGACGGCCAGCCGCCCATCGTCGAGCTCAGCGACAGCCAGCGCACCAACGTGCAGAGCTCGTTGAAATCCCAGTTCCGCAGCCTGATGAGCTCGAACACGATGTTCGCGGTCGGCGGTACCGCAGCGCTGGCCAACGCCATCTATCGCCGCTCGGGCGATGATTTCGGCGACACCTGGCAAGAGCGCATGACCGTCGCGCGCGGCATGCTGGTGTTCATCGGCACCACGCCTTTCGCGCTCAAGGGCATCACCGATGCGGTGGGCCCCAAACTCGACGAGGGCAGCCGGCTGACCAAGCTGTTCGGCACCACCAATATCACCCAGGCGCTCGGTCTCGACAAAGAGATGGGCGACGTTCTTCGCGAGCGCTTTCCCGACACGTTCAATGGCGACAAGGCCCCCTCCCTCAACCCGGGCGAGCAGGCGCGGGGCAAATTGGACGACGTTCGCGGCAAGCTCGAATCGTTCGATACTCTCCTCGACCGACCGGATGCCCCCGACTTCGAGCAGAAGGCCCAGGGCCTGGTCGACGATATCCAGGGCCAACTCGACGAGGTCGACCGTATCGTCAAGGACTCCGACTCGCTCAGCGACGACGAGAAGAAAGAGATCCAGCAGCGCCTGGACACGATCGAGGATCGGCTCGACAAGGTCGAAATGAAGAAGGAGGGCCTGGCGCCCCAGAATGCGGACGACCTCAGGGGGCTGGTCGACGATCTGTTCGAGGAGATCCAGCCTTTCGCCTCCTCGGCGACGCCATCGGAGCAGCGCTTTGCCCAGATCGACGACTTCGATCGGGCCGTGGCAGATTACCGCCAGTTAATGGATGCCGATGGCAAGGGCAAAGGCAAGATGCCGGAACAGGCGCCGGCACTGTTCGACGACATCATGGAGAAGCATCGTGCCATCCGCTCCTCTATCGAATCCGACCCAACACTCTCCGACAGCGATCGCGCACAGCAGCTCGATCGCCTGGACGAGATCGCCAACCGCCTGGACGACGTCCGCCCGACGGACGGCGGCGCCCTGCCCAGCGGCGCCGGTGACGCGCTGGACGACCTCGACAGCCTCAGCGGCGATCTCCACCAGCGCTTCGATCCCGCCAACGGCGAATCGTCGAAAGTCGCCATGCAGCCCTTTAACCAGGCGCTGGATGACGAAGCCGACGTGATGACCAACGGAGAACGTACCCAGGGTGGCACCTCACCCGATGGCCCCGGGGGTACCAGCGGTGATACCAGCAGCAACAAGAAGACCAATATCTTCGGCCCCGCGCTCAAGGGCCTGGCCTACATGACCGACTTCGCCGGCGGCATTCTCGATACCGTCGTCGCGGGCATCGGGCTGGATCAGTTGATCAAGAACGGCGGCACCCCGATGGAGTTCGCCGCCAGTTCGACGGGCGTGGTCTCCGGCTCGTTCTTCACCATCGGCGGCGCTGCCGAGATCGGGGCGTCACTGCAGACGGCTTCGCGCGTGCTTTCCGGGCTGGGCGCGGGTCTTCGTGCCGCCGGCCCTATCGGCAACCTGATCGGGCTGGGCGTCGGCTTCGCCAGCCTGATTCTCAATGCGGTAATGGCCCAGAAGAAAGGCGCCGAGACCGAGGGCAAGATACGCGATCAGTTCGAGCAGTTCGCCGAGGATGGCGTGACCGAGGACGATTGGGGCGAGAAGTTCAACTACCTGATCAACTCGAGCTACGGCTTCAAGGAGATGATGCACGCCGGAGACGACGACAAGGAACCCGACCCCCTATTCAAGGAGTGGTTCCCCGAGGACATGGCGGCGTGGGATGCCCAGCCGGAGCAGTACGACAAATTCACCCAGGAGATTCGGGAGAACGGCAACGTCGATGACTTCTTCTTCGATTTCGACCAGGACCAGATGCAGCTCAATATCCACGGCCAGGAGTTCTACCAGGAGCACAAGGAAACCATCGATACCATTCTCTTCAACTGGGACGAGGGCGATGGCGGCAACGACTGGACGGGCGGCGACGATATCGTCAGCAAGAAGGATCTGAAAAAGATCGCCGATCCGGAAAACGGCCACTCGAAAGAGGAACAAGCGGCCGCCGAGTTCCTGCTCAATAATGAGGACTTCTTCGCCTTGCTGGACACGCTACACAAGCAGGACGGCTCGGACGGCAAGATCAGCAGTGCCGACATCGACTCCTGGATGCAGTTGATCGGCGAGCGCGCGATCACCGATGACAACCCGGCCTTCGCCGAGGAAGACAGCATCTGGGACAACCCGGCATCCTATAAGCTGTAGGCCACGAGCTACGAGCTACGAGCTACGAGCTACGGGCTGAAACTGAGGGCTACGAGCCCGGGGCGATAAAACGCGGGCCATGTCTTCCCTCGAGACATGGCCCGCTGCCGTTTCGGATTGGGCTAACTAACGACGCTCACCCAAACTGGCTCATGGTATTGAGACCTCCACCGGCCTTGAGTGCGGCTGTGCCGGAGAAGTCATCGTCTACGATCAGTTTTGAATCAATCCCACTTCACGGGAAACCTGATTGAGCTTCGCGACTTGATCGTTTACGAAGGTGTCGAAGTCCTTGCCGTAGCGTTCGAAAGGAACCAAGCCATTCTGCTTCATGATGTGCTGCCACTCCTCGGATTCGCTGGCTTGGCGCAAGGTAGACACCCACCACTCATACTCGGCATCAGTGACCCCTTTGGGCATGTAGAACCCACGCCAATTGGATGCCTCGACATCCAGTCCAAGCTCGTTCGAGGTCGGGATTTCGTCCAGCGGCGGTGCAAGCCGCTTGTCATTTAGCACGACTAACGGGCGTAGATCACCAGACTCGATGAAGCCCTGGGAGGAAGAGACGACGCCTACCAAGGCATCGATATGCCCACCGATCACTTGGGTGACTGCCGAGCCGCCGTTGTTATAGGAAAGATATTTGATCTTGTTAAGGTTTTTGACTCCGGCCTCGTGGGCCGTCATCAGGATTTTGAGGTGATCCCAGCCGCCTACCGCGCTCGCACCGGCGAAGGTCACCGAAGACGAGTCCTTCTTCAGTGCCGCGAGTAACTGATCCAGCGATTCGTATGGAGAGTCTTTCTTGACCGCGATGATACCGGGGTCGGCACCGATCGCCCCCACCCAGCGCACCATATCCGCCGTCATACCGGGGAACTGCCCTTGCGCGAGCCGCGCCGTCGTGGCGGTACTGGCAGCGGCGATGACCATAGGGTCGTCACCTCGTTTGGTGATCATATGCGCGTAGCCGACTCCTCCCCCTGCACCTGGCATGTTCTTGGTCTGGACGTTCACCTGATGGTCGGTGGCGCCACCGATAATCTGGCCCAGGCTACGGCACGTGAAATCCCATCCCCCTCCGGGCCCGGCTGGCGCGATGCAATCGACGGTCCCTGTGATGCTGCCATCCTGGGCCGTCGCGGCCCCCGATAGCATCACGGCGAAAGCGGCGATGGCGCACGCTGACTTTCTCGCTTTGGAAAGCATGTTCGCTCCTGTTTTTTCTTATGAGTCACTGAGTAATCACGGTTCAGACCGAAAAGAATGCTAGCGTATACACATGAATACATCAAATAGACCAAAGCCTGAGGAACTCTCTTCAAATCAGGGAATTAGATTTACTGAACGGCTTTCTCTCTCTAGACTTTGGGCTAATGACAAAGCGCCGACGCGCAAAATAAGGGAAAAGGAATGACCGAGAATTTTTCACGCAGCGAACAGGCTTATCAAAAAATTCTGGAAGGCATTCGCGAGGGCACTTTGGCACCGGGGAGCCGAATCAAGGAGTCGGATATCGCGGAGTGGCTGAATTTCAGCCGCACCCCGGTCAGGGAAGCATTGAAGCGCCTCGAAGCATCCGGATTGCTGGTCGTCGCACCTTACAGCGGCATGCAAATCGCCAAGCTCGGTTATCAGGAGGTGATGGAGCTTTATTACATGCGCGAAGTGCTGGAGAGCTCCGCGGCCGGCTTGGCTGCTCGACATGCCAGTGATGCAGAAATCTACTCGCTGAACGAGATCATGGGTAAGCACGAGGCCGCCAAGTCTTCCGCCGAACAGGCGCGACACAATCGTCTTTTTCACAACGGCATCTACCATGCCGCTCACAACCGCTACTTGCTGAAGTCACTTAACTCCCTGCGCGATTCCATGGCATTGCTGGGCAAGACGACATATGAGGTACCAGGCCGCGCCGAAGTCGTGGTGAAGGAGCATCGTGCCATCTACGAATCCATTGCCAATCGTGATGTCGAGAAAGCTCAGCAAATGTCGGCGTTGCATATCCGTGAAGCGCAAAAGGCCAGAATCCAGCTCATGGGCGATGAGCTGGACGACTACCAGCAATAAACTTTCGACGGTATACGGCTAACGAAATCAAGAGCCGGAAGGTAGCGCTCCTTTCCTTCCAACCCTGCTCCTCATTTTTCGTTGTGGTACTTGAGCAATGCACCCAGCCTGAAAAAGATATGAATGAATTTGCTGAATGGCAGGACGGCAAATAGCGCAGCGACGACGCCGAGATGCACGATCAGTAGCAGGCCCATCGCCGAGGTATCGCGCAGCCCAAGCAAGGCGAGCCCCGTCAGACTGACCCAGAAGAGCAGACTCAGGAAGGCGTAATCCATGCCGAGCACGGCTTTCCAGCTCGGCCCATCATGCATGCGCAGCTTGACCCAGCTCAGCCCCGCCGTGCCGATGATGATACCGACGCCGCCGACCGTGCCCAGGATGACAGGCAGGCTGGTCAGCGCATAAGGCGCAACCCAGCCGAACACGTAGTCGTAGATAGTTGCGACCGAAGTGGCGGCGAAGCAGAGTAGAAAGCCATACATCATTAGATGGTGATACCGCCGGCGACGATTACTGAAGGTGCTGTCTTCGTCGTTGCAACCGCTGCCGTCACTTCCCAGATGCTTGAGCGACATAGCGTCGTGCAGAGCACTTCGTATCGCGACACGATTGGTGAGATAGGAGACTCTACCCCCGATCGCTCTCCAGAAATTCCAAACACCCAGACCAATGGCGAGAATATCGAACAGGAATATGCCGCCGGCGATTCCAACCATGAGACCGTGCGGAATGATCCGGTAGAACGCCCCCGGACCTTGCTGAACACTGAACAGGCTGTCGGCATCGACATACAGCAGCCCACAAAGCATGACCAGTGAGAACGCCAGCGCAGTGATCATCGAGACCACGGTGCCATTCTTGCGAAAGACCTGCCCGAGCGCCTTTGGCCAGACATACTCTTCGTAGCTCTCCTGCCTGACTTTGGTCAGCGCCTGCGGCACGTTCATGTCGAACACGTGAGGCGTGGTGTACTGACAGGCGTGATAGCAACCGGTGCAGTTATGGCAGAGATTGGAGAGATACTGAATCGTCTCCCGGTTGAAGCTCCGACGGCTCTCGATCGCCGGAAAGACGGCGCAGAATCCCTCGCAGTAGCGACAAGAGTTGCATATCTCGATATTGCGGCGCGCCTCTTGAGTCACGTCGAGAATACTAATGGATTCCATTTGCCGCCTCCTGACCTGCCGTGATACCGAACACCGTGCCTATCGCCATCCCAAAGCCAGCCAGATAACCCTGGCCCAGGATATTGCCTGCCATGATTTCCCCCGCGGCAAATATCGTTTTCGAGGGTCCAGTCTCTTCGAAAATGACCTGCGCTTTCTCGGTGACCTTAACGCCCATATAGGTAAAGGTAATTCCCGGAGCCAAGGTGTAACCATAATAAGGCGGGGTATCGATCTTGCGTGCCCAGTTCGTCTTGTCGACTTCCAGACCTTTGGTACCGCAGCCATCCAGAACATCCTTGTCGAACCGGGTGTCACCGATTGCGGCATTGAAGCTTGCAACCGTCTCGTTCAATGCCGAAGGGTCCAGCTTGAGCTTCGTCGCCAGCTCTTCGATGGAATCCCCCTCCAGTGGCGGGAAGACCGACGGCATGAAATCGTTGATCGCCTTCGAGTCGATGATCACGTAGCCCACCTGATCCGGCTGCTGGGCAATGAGACGGCCCCAGATCGCATATCGCTTCGGCCAGAAATCCTCGCCTTCGTCGTAGAAGCGCCGACAATGCTTGTCGACCACGATGCCGAAAGAGACGCAGTCCAGCCGAGTAACGATACCGCCGTCGTACTTTGGCGAACGCCCGTCGATGGCAACGGCGTGACACTGGTCTGGCTCACCGATAATGCTGGCGCGATGGCGCATGAACTCTTTGATCATCAACCCCTGGTTGAACTGGGTGCCGCGAATAAGAAAATTGCGAGCACATGGGCCCCAAGCTTCCTCCAACCACTCCAGATTCGACTCGAATCCACCCGAGGCCACGACCAGCCGTTTGGCGTGAACTTCGTGACGGATGCCCTTGCATAACACCACGGCAGATTTGAACTCTCCCGCTTCGATATCGAGCTCCACCGCTTGGGAGTCGTAGACGATCCGCACGCCCTTACGCTCGGCAGTGTTGTAGTAGGCGTTGATCAGCGCCCTGCCACCCCCCAGGAAAAATGCATTGGTGCGGGAGAGACTGAGCGTTCCGCCCAGTGACGGCTGAAAACGAACGCCGTTGGCAGCCATCCAATCGTAAGCGTCATAGGACTTCTGAATCGTCATCCGCGCCAGATCCTGATCGGTCTTGCCGGCGGTGACTCGCATCAAGTCCTCGAAATACTCTTCTTCCGTATAGTCACCCGCGAGGATGCCCTTGGGCCCTTCATGCATACAGCGGAAGTTACGCGTGTGCTGGCTGTTGCCTCCACGGAGCGACTGCGGCGCATGTTCGACCAGCAGCACATGACACCCAGCATCTGCGGCGGAAATAGCAGCACACAACGCCGCGTTGCCTCCACCGATCACCAGCACGTCGGAAAACAGCGCGTCCCCTGTCTTGTAATCTTTCTGAACCATAGCCGCCCGCCAGTCATATAAATACTGTTGCGTGCAAGCGTATACAATTTGCATCACCGAGACAACATGACCTCGGTCTCGATATAGGGAAACAGGTACAGGTATCCGAAATAAAAACAGCGCGCCGGCCTACGACCGACGCACCACAAAGTTCTCAAGCGACTTCATCTGAACGAGCCGGCAACCTCGCAGAGCTTCGTGAGGGACATTGGCTCAGCCGAACCGGCTCACCCAAACTGGCTCATGGTATTGAGACCTCCGCCGGCCTTGAGTGCGGCTGCGCCGGAGAAGTACTCCTTGTGGTCGTCGCCGAGATTGGACCCGGCCATGTCCTGATGCTTGACCGATGCCAGACCTCGGCGGATCTCGCGGCGCTGGACGCCAGCGACATAGGCCAGCATACCCGCCTCGCCGAAGTAACCCTCGGCCAGCTCATCGGTGGATAACGCCGCCGTGTGGTAGGTCGGCAAGGTGATCAGGTGGTGGAACACGCCGGCCTGGCGAGCCGCATCGCGCTGGAATGCCTGGATCCGGCGATCCGCCTCCTGCGCCAGCTCGGAATCATCGTACTCTACGCTCATCAGCTGGCTGCGCTCGATGCCGGAGAGCGAGCGCCCCTCTCGTTGCCCTTCTGCCTGCCCTTCTCGCTCCCAGTCGTCGAAGACCTGCTGGCGGAAGTTGAGCGTCCAGTTGAATGATGGCGAGTTGTTGTAGACCAGCTTGGCGTTGGGTACGACTTCCCGGATGCGATCGACCATGCCGGCGATCTGGCCGATATGCGGTTTCTCGGTCTCGATCCACAGCAGGTCGGCCCCATTTTGCAACGCGTTGATGCAGTCCAGTACGACCCGATCTTCGCCGGTATCGGAGCGAAACCGATAAAGCCCGTTGGCCAGGCGCAGGGGTTTGCGCAGATCGCCGTCGAGTTTGATGATCGTATCGCCTTCGTTGACGTCATCCGCGGAGCAGATCGGCACGGTACACAGAAAGCTGTTGTATTGGTGGGCGAGATCCCCGGGCTCCTTGCTGACCGGCAATTTCTGCGTCAGTCCGGCGCCC
Organism: Salinicola halophyticus; assembly: GCF_003206695.1. Lineage (GTDB taxonomy): Bacteria > Pseudomonadota > Gammaproteobacteria > Pseudomonadales > Halomonadaceae > Salinicola > Salinicola halophyticus. The sequence goes on from NZ_PZJN01000003.1 coordinate 720,124, forward strand.
AGCGAATCAGTGCGGGCGACGATCACTCCCTCTTCCACCCCGAGTTCCAGAAACGCGTGGCGGACGGCATTGATCTTGGCGACGAAATCCTCGTGGGGAACGGTGACCTTGCCGTCCTGATGACCGCACTGCTTGGCGTCGGAAACCTGGTTCTCGAGCTGGATGCAGCAGGCGCCCGCTTCGATCATCTTTTTCGCCAGCAGGTAGGTCGCCTCCTCGTTGCCGAACCCGGCGTCGATGTCGGCGATGATCGGCACGATGTGCGTCTCGAAGTCTTCGATCCGTTCCAAAACACCTCTGACCATCACTTCGTTACCGCTCTTCCTGGCGCTGTCCAGTTCACGAAACAGTAGCGTCAGCTCCCTGGCATCGGCCTGACGCAGGAAGGTGTAAAGCTCTTCGATCAGCGCGGGAACCGAGGTCTTCTCATGCATCGATTGATCGGGGAGCGGCCCGAACTCGGAGCGCATGGCGGCGATCATCCAACCGGAAAGGTAGAGATATCGCCCCTGTGTCGTCCCGTGGTGTTTCTTGATCGCGATCATCTTCTGCTGACCAATGAAGCCGTGCCAGCAGCCCAGCGACTGGGTATAGCGCGAGGCGTCCTGGTCGTACGCTCGCATGTCCCGACGCATAATGGCTGCCGTGTAGCGAGCAATGTCGAGTCCGGTACGAAATCGGTTCTGCGCTCGCATTCGCGCCACATTCTCGGGATTGATATTGCCCCATCTACCGTTATGCTCCAGACACAATCGGCTCAACGATTCGATATCGCGCTGATAGATCGACATGACCACCTCCACCTGCAGGGATTGATGATATTCGCAGAATCCAGATTTATCCTGTCGTGATTCAGACGGCCAAAAACGGCCGTTTTAACTCTGCCAACAAGAAAAAAATGAACCCATCGACGACCCCACTATGTGAGAGATAGTGTCATGGCAACAATTCGTACTTAGCCGCCGTCAGGGTAGGTCTTCTACCCAAAATGGCGCTTATGGACGAATTCTGTAGTCATGTATGACGTATGATGCCGATAGTTCCAGCGCATGGATATTATTTGCCAGAAAACCAACGGCGCTCGGCGAATTTTCGGCAGGCTTACAAAATTGCTGCAGTTTCATCAGTTTGGGATAATTTGGCCGACATTATTCTGATAACGGCGCCCTTGCCGAGAGCATTGCCGCCAACCGCTTTACCTGCGACTTTCGTCTGGAGGAAGTTAGCCGGTTTTCAAATTATTAACCTGCGGTAGCCAGTTCATCCCGCTTGGGTAACCTCCGCCCAATGGCGAGCTCCCCCAGCGAGATCACATAGGGCGGCATCCAGCAGAGCCTGGGCGTCGTCGCTTCAACACGGCGCTGGCGACGACGCTGACGATCACGCGTTGCCTGGAGATGGCTCAGATAGCCTGTTGCCAATGAATCGGTCTGATCCCGCGGGCAAATTTTTTTCGCTCGCTTCATGGCAGATCAGATCTCAAAGCATTCAAGAACACCCTCAGATCATTCAAGACACCCTTAGGGCATTCAAGAACATGAAGGGGGCTCGGGAAAACGAAGTCAGAGAACACGAAGGCGTGCGAGGAACGGCGATCCGGGCCTTACCGAGAGCAGTGGGTCATACGAACAAAGAGGATCATGCGAAACAGACATCAAACGGAGGGAAAGCATCTTGCGGGGAAGAGCATCATCGCATTGGCTCCCCGAACAGGACTCGAACCTGTGACCCAATGATTAACAGTCATTTGCTCTACCAACTGAGCTATCGGGGATCGATGCGGCAATGATGTCATACGGTGTCGGCGATGGCTCCCCGAACAGGACTCGAACCTGTGACCCAATGATTAACAGTCATTTGCTCTACCAACTGAGCTATCGGGGATCGTCGTTCACCGCTGGCTGATGTTGGCTCCCCGAACAGGACTCGAACCTGTGACCCAATGATTAACAGTCATTTGCTCTACCAACTGAGCTATCGGGGACCATCCTTCAGCACGCGGCGTAGTATACGCGTTGAGTCCTTTGCGTCAAGGCTGATGCACACGAATCTTCAAAACGGCGGCGAAGAATTCTGCAGCACAATCAATACGCTGCGGAATTCGCCCTATCGGTCAACGACTCGCCGGCCATAGTGGACGAAGGCGGAAGCGACGTCCATCGATCAGGTGAAGCGATTAGCTCGACGAAACAATTGGCTCGACGAAACGATAGGCTCGACCGAGCGGCCCAAGGCGAGATTGCCTGGAAAGCACGACATTCTTCGGATTCGGAGGTCTTGATCGGGAGAGAAGTTCTTGACCGGGGGATAACGCGTTGATCAAGAGAAAAGCGTTGGTGGCTACGCCCTGATTCGAACAGGGGACCCCATCATTATGAGTGATGTGCTCTAACCAGCTGAGCTACGTAGCCGACGCTGCTGCCGATAAACGGCGAACGTTGCCAAGTGACAACGGGGGCGGACTATACCTGCGGGCTCGCTTCTCAACAAGCCCGCAGTGACAATCCAGGCGATTTTTTCCCTGTTGCCTTCGGTCTTAAACGCCCAGGGCTTTCTTCTTAAACGCCCAGGGCTTTCTTCTTAAACGCCCAGGGCTTTCTTGACCACCGGCAGTCCCGGCTCGCCGTCGGCCGTCTTCACGCCTTCGAGCCACGCATCCAGCGTATCGGGATGGGCCTTGAGCCAGGCGCGGGCGGCGTCTTTCTCGTCTTCGCCGTCATCCATGATGCTGCCCATGACTTCGTTCTCCATATCGAGCGTGAAGCTCAGATTCTGAAGAAACTGGCCGACATTGCCGCACTCGTCGACGTAGCCGGCGCGGGTGTTGGTGTAGACGGTGGCACCGCCGTAATCCGGGCCGAAGTAGTCATCACCGCCGGAGAGATAGCCGATATCGAAATTGGTGTTCATCGGGTGCGGTGCCCAACCCAGGAATACCATCCAGTCGTCGGTCTGGGTGCGCGCTTTGACTTCAGCGAGCATGCCCGCTTCGCTGGAGTCGACCAGTTGCCAGTCGCCCAGGCCGAAGGCGTCGTCGTCGATCATCTGCTGAATGATCATGTTGCCGTCGTTACCCGCTTCGATCCCGAACAGCTTGTGACCGAACTGGTCGGCATGCTCGTCTAGATCGGCCATCGAGGTGACGCCGGCATCGATCACGTACTGGGGTACGGCCAGTGTGTACTTGGCGCCTTCCAGATTGGCGCGCGGTCGATCGACCTGCCCTTTCTCGATGTACGGGTCGCTGATCGATTTCATCGACGGCATCCAGTTACCCAGGAAGACATCGAAATCGCCGCCTTTCATGCCGGCGTAGGCCACCGGTACGGAGACGGTGTCGGAGGTCGCTTCATAGCCCAGATCCTCGAGCACGACACTGGCAAGCGCGGTGGTGGCCTGGATATCGGTCCAGCCTACCTCGGCGAAGTGAACGCGCTGGCAGCTTTCGGGTTCTTGTGTTTGAGACTGGGCCTGGGCTTGGGTCAGCGGTACGGCTGCCAGGCTCACGCCGGCGAGGGCCCACAGGATCGGTTGGCTTTTCATGCTTGAACTCCCTGATCGTATTGTGCGTTATGATTGATAATTACTGATTATCGAATGTCGAATTTTGCATTCTACAGAACAATACACTAGTTTTTATTGATTGACCGTTCAATAAAAAATTTCCATAATAATGGCGTTCGCTGACGATGAAAGCCAAGTTAAGGAGTGCGGGATGGATGAAGGTTAGCGTAATCGAGGTCAGTCAGCCCTAGCGCAGCCGTTCATCGGCCATGTCAATTGAACCAGCTTCGAGACGGCCATCCGCAGGCTTTCATTTACAGCCCCGATCCAGGAGACAAGCCAGTGCCGAAACTGGGTATGCAACCCATCCGCCGCCGGCAGTTGATTCAGGCGACGCTGGAAGCGATCGACGAGGCGGGTCTGGCCGATGTCACGATCGCGCGAATCGCCAAGCGGGCGGGCGTGTCCACCGGGATCATCAGCCACTATTTCGCCGGCAAGGACGGGCTGCTCGAGGCGACTATGCGCCATGTGCTGAGCGATCTGGGCACGGCCGTGCTGGAACGCCGCGCGGCACTGGGCAATGCGCCGCCGGAAGCGCATCTGCATGCCATTATCGATGGCAACTTCGACCGCAGTCAGACGAGTCAATCGGTGATGAAGACGTGGCTGGCATTCTGGGCCAGCAGCATGCATCACCTTCCGTTGCAGCGCCTGCAGCGGGTCAACGACCGTCGGCTCTATTCCAATCTGAGCTGTCAGTTTCGGCGTGTCCTGCCCAAGGGGGAGGCGAGAAACGCCGCCCGCGGCCTGGCGGCCCTGATCGACGGTCTATGGCTACGCGGCGCGTTGGCGCCCGAAGGTCTCAACGTCGACCGTGCCCGTCAGCTGGCCTACGACTACGTCCGCGTCCAGCTCGAAGCGGCCCGGTACGCCAGAACCCGCGCCAACGAGTACGCATAGAGATATCCAGTCACTTACGCTTGTGTAAACGCCACAACATGCGCAAGCGTCGCAATTTCATTCGCCATTCCCATGGGAGAGTCACATGCCACGACTCGAGACACAGACACTTTATATCGACGGCCGCCGCACTCCGGCCAGCGGAGATCAGACCTTCGACGCGGTCAACCCGGCCAACGGCGAAGTCATCGCCAGCGTTCAGCAGGCGACCGCTGCCGACGTCGACAAGGCCATCGAAAGCGCCCAGCGCGGCCAGCGCCAATGGGCAGCGATGACCGGCATGGAACGTTCGCGCATTCTGCTCAAGGCGGTCGCGCTGCTGCGGGAACGCAATGACGAACTGGCCGAGCTGGAAACGCTGAACACCGGCAAGCCGATCAGCGAGACGACCGGCGTCGACATCGTGACGGGCGCGGATGCGCTCGAGTATTTCGCGGGGCTGGCACCCGCCATCGAGGGGACCCAGATTCCGCTCCGCGAAGACTCGTTCGTCTACACCCGGCGTGAACCGCTGGGCGTGATCGGTGCCATCGGCGCATGGAACTACCCGATCCAGATCGCCTGCTGGAAAGCCGCCCCGGCGCTGGCTGCAGGTAACGCGGTGGTCTTCAAGCCGAGCGAGGTCACCCCGCTGACCGTGATGAAACTGGCCGAAATCTTTACCGAGGCCGGGCTTCCCGACGGCGTGTTCAACGTCGTCCAGGGCGACGGCAGCGTTGGCGCCATGCTCACCGAGCACCCGGGCCTAGCCAAGATCACCTTCACCGGCGAAGTGGGCACCGGCAAGAAGGTGATGTCCGCCGCGGCTGGGTCCACGCTCAAGGATGTCACCATGGAGCTTGGCGGCAAGTCGCCGCTGATCGTGTTCGAGGACGCCGATCTCGATCGGGCCGCCGACGGTGCGATGATGGCCAACTTCTATTCCAGCGGCCAGGTCTGCACCAACGGCACCCGCGTGTTCGTGCATCGTTCGGTCAAGGAGGCCTTCGAGGCCAAGATCGTCGAGCGCGTCAACCGCATCAAGGCCGGCGATCCGCTGGATCCCGCCACCAACTTCGGCCCGCTGGTCAGCTTCGAGCACCTGGAGAAAGTCGCCAGCTACCTGGAGATCGCCAAGCAGGACGGTGCGCGCCTGCTCGTCGGTGGCAACCGCATGACCGACGGCGCTTTCGGCAAGGGCGCTTGGGTTGCAGCCACCGCCTATACCGATTGCGACGACGACATGCGCATCGTCCGCGAAGAGATCTTCGGCCCGATCATGGCGATTCTGGCTTTCGATGACGAAGACGAGGTCATCCGCCGCGCCAACGACACCGAGTACGGCCTGGCCGCCGGCCTGTTTACCGAAGGGCTCAACCGCGCCCATCGCGTCATTCATCAGATCGAAGCCGGCATCTGCTGGATCAACACCTGGGGCGACTCCCCGGCCGAAATGCCTGTCGGCGGCTACAAGCAGTCGGGTATCGGCCGCGAGAACGGCGTCGAGACGCTGGCGCACTATACCCAAACCAAATCGGTGCAGATCGAGATGGGGCCGTTCGAATCGGTGTTTTGACGATAGTTCCGAGTCACGAGCTTCGAGATGCGAGCTGAAGGTCAAAAGCGACGATAGCTTCGAGTCAAGAACAACAAAAAGCAGCATTGTGTGAAAAGGATGGCTGTCGATGAAGCACGAACAGATGGCGGTTTGGGTTCGTAGCGAGGATCTCAGCGTGGCGGTCTATCGTGAACTGGCTGAACTTCGTGACTTTGGCTTCAAGGATCAGATTACGCGGTCGGCTCTCTCGATCCCCAGCAATATCGCGGAAGGCTTTGAACGCTATACCGAGCGCGAAAAATTTCGATTCGTCTCGATTGCCAAAGGCTCCTGCGGGGAATTTGCCACTCAGACACTGATTGGTCTCGAGGTGGGATACATCGACCATTCCATTGGCCACCAATGGCGCGACGAATCTTTTCAGCTTTCCCGAATGCTCGGATCGC
>NZ_PZJN01000004.1:0-467686 GCF_003206695.1 Salinicola halophyticus
CGCGTCTGACCGAAGACCCGGCCATCAGCGTGCTGCTGCTGGAAGCTGGCGGGCCGGACTACCGCGCCGATTTCCGCACCCAGATGCCGGCGGCGCTGGCCTACCCGCTGCAGGGCAAACGCTACAACTGGGCGTTCGAGACCGACCCGGAACCGCACATGGACAACCGTCGCATGGAATGCGGCCGTGGCAAGGGCCTGGGCGGCTCCTCGTTGATCAACGGCATGTGCTATATCCGCGGCAATGCGCTGGATCTGGACAACTGGGCCAAGCGGCCGGGACTGGAAAGCTGGAGCTATCTGGACTGCCTGCCCTACTATCGCAAGGCGGAAACCCGCGATATCGGCCCCAACGACTATCACGGCGGCGACGGCCCGCTGAGCGTGGCGACTCCGAAAGCCGGCAACAACCCGCTCTACCAGGCATTCATCGAAGCGGGTGTCGAGGCGGGGTATCCGCGCACCGACGACCTCAACGGCTATCAGCAGGAAGGCTTCGGGCCGATGGACCGGACGACGACGCCCAACGGTCGCCGCGCCGCGACGGGTCGCGGCTATCTGGACATCGCCAAGCAGCGCGAGAACCTGACCATTGTCACCCACGCCACTACCGATCGCATTCTGTTCGAAGATCAGCGAGCCGTGGGTGTCAACTATCTCCACAACCATCTCAACAACAGCCAGCCGCGTCAGGCCCTGGTTCGTCGAGAGGTGCTCTTGTGTGGCGGGGCGATCGCCTCGCCGCAGATCCTGCAGCGCTCGGGCGTGGGCGACCCGGCGTTGCTGGAATCGCTGGGCATTCCCGTGGTGCACAATCTCAAGGGCGTCGGCGAGAATCTGCAGGATCATCTGGAGATGTATATCCAGTACGAGTGCAAGGAGCCGATCTCGCTGTATCCGTCGCTGAAGTGGTACAACCAGCCCCAGATCGGCGCGGAGTGGATGTTCTTGGGCAAGGGTATCGGTGCCAGCAACCAGTTCGAGGCCGGCGGATTCATTCGCAGCGACGACAGTGAACCGTGGCCCAACCTTCAGTACCACTTCCTGCCGATCGCGATCAGCTACAACGGCAAGAGCGCGGTCCAGGCCCACGGCTTTCAGGCCCACGTCGGCTCGATGCGCTCCGAGAGCCGCGGCCGCGTCCAGCTGGTCGACAAGAACCCGCGTAGCGCACCCAGCATTCTGTTCAATTACATGTCCACCGAACGCGATTGGCAGGAGTTCCGCGCCGCGATCCGGCTGACCCGCGAGATCATCGATCAGCCGGCGATGGATGCCTATCGCGGTCGCGAGATTTCCCCGGGGCCGGACGTCAAGACCGACGAGCAGCTCGATGCTTTCGTTCGCGAGCATGCCGAAACCGCCTATCACCCCTGCGGCACCTGCCGCATGGGAACCGATGACGACGCCGTGGTCGACCATGAAGGCCGGGTGCATGGCATCGAAGGCCTGCGCGTCATCGATGCGTCGATCATGCCGCAGATCGTGACCGGCAATCTCAACGCCACCACCATCATGATCGCCGAAAAACTCGCCGACTGCGTTCGGGATCGCGAACCGCTGCCGACGTCTAAAGCCCCCTATTACGTCGCCGACGGCGCCCCGGCGCGTCAGACGCCGGCCAGAAGCGCCTGACACGCTTTTCTGGTTCCAACTTCGTCTGTTCCTCAGCCCGGCCCTGGCGCCGGGCTTTTTTCGTCTGTCGATGTCATCCGCGCCATCGTCGGCTGGCTGTCGTGCGATTATTTGCGCGCTAATTGCGCATTGTGCGAACAGTGTTCCGTTACACTGAGTTCGCCTTTACGCTAGTTCGACTACACGTTCGTCCGGCTCTAGTTTCATTCGGCCCAGGCTCATCAGATGCAGGCCCGTTCGATCGGTGTGGGGCCACGTCATAAAGTCAGTACAAGGAACGCTTCTCGACATGTCCTCTTCTCCTTCGTCGTCTCGCGCTCGTCGCCCGCTACGCTGGCTCTGGCTGCTGGCGTTGATCGTCATCGTGGCCGCCGTCGTCTATTACGTGTTTGGCCGCGGCGGCGAGTCCGAAACTGCAGCAGACGCCGCAGGGCCGGCCGGTGGCGCGCCACCGGCGACGGCGATATCCGCCGTTGCGGCCAGCCAAGGCGATCTGCCGATCGAATTGACCGCGCTGGGCACCGTGCGTCCGCTCTCGAGCGTGACGGTGCGGCCGCGTGTCGAAGGCGAACTGCTGTCGGTCAATTTCGAGGAAGGCGAGACGGTCAAGAAAGGCCAGCGGATCGCCCAGGTGGATCCGCGCGACTATCAGGCGCAGCTGGACCAGGCCAAGGGTCAGCTGGCCCAGGATCAGGCTCAACTGGCGTCGGCGAAAGAAGACCTGGCGCGCTATGAAAAGCTGATCGGCTCTAACTATGTCTCGAAGCAGGAACTGGAACAGCAGCGCCAGCTGGTGCGCCAGTATCAGGGTACTGTCGCCAGCGATCGGGCCAGTGTCCAGAGCGCCCAGGTGCAGCTCGACTACACCGACATCGTCGCGCCGATCACCGGCGTGGTGGGGATCCGCAACGTCGATCCCGGCAATATCATCCAGCTCGGCGACGACGACCCGATCGTCACCATTACCCAGCTCGATCCGATTTCGGTGATCTTCTCGCTGCCCAGCCGCTACATCGATACTGTCAGGGGTCGCCTGACCGATGGCGATCGCCCTCAGGTCAGTGTCACCGGCACCAACGGCGAAACCTACTCGGGTCAGCTCAGCAGCATCGACAGCAACATCAACAGTGCCACCGGCACGATTCGGCTGCGCGCCACCTTCGACAATCCGGCCGGGGGGCTTTACCCCAACGCCTATGTCGATGTCAGCCTGGTTTCGCAGATCCTGCGTGACCAGGTCATCGTGCCGGAGCCGGCGGTGCAGACCGGCCAGGACGGCAACTACGTCTACGTAGTCAAGGCTGACAATACCGTCACCCGCCGGGACGTCACGCTGGTGGCGACCCAGAACTCCCAGAGCGCGCTCTCGTCAGGCGTCGAGGCCGGCGAGCGTGTGGTGGTCGACGGTGTCGACAGCCTGCGCGAGGGCGCCAAGGTTCGGGTGGTCAGCGACGCCCTGCCGGGAGAGTCCAGCGACGAGGTCGCCGACCCGGCCGGCGGTGGCGCCGAGAACCAGACCAGCAGTGGCGCTGCGAACCAGGCCAGCGATAACAGTGCGAATCGCGGCAGCGCCTCATGAACCCGTCCCGCCTCTTCATCCTGCGCCCGGTCGCCACTTCGCTGGTGATGCTGGCGATCCTGATCGCGGGCGCGCTGGCGTATCGGCTGCTGACGATCTCGTCGCTGCCGGAGGTGGATTTTCCGACCATTCAGGTCACCACGCTCTATCCCGGCGCCGGGCCGGACGTGATGCTCTCCCACGTCACCTCGCCGCTGGAGGACGAACTCGGCGAGATCTCGGGTCTGGAGGACATGAGCTCGACCAGCACCGGCGGCGCCTCGCTGATCACGCTGCGCTTCTCGCTCGATTCCGATATGGGCGTCGCCGAGCAGGAGGTCCAGGCCGCGCTGAGCCAGGCCGAAACGCTGTTACCCGACGATCTTCCCCGCCCACCCAGCTACAGCAAGGTCAACCCCGCCGACACTCCGATCATGACGCTCGCGGTCAGCTCGGATACGTTGCCCCTGACCCAGGTCTACGATCTGGTCGATACGCGCATGGCGCAAAAGATCGCCCAGATCAGCGGCGTGGGCCAGGTCAAGCTGGCCGGCGGCCATCAGCCGGCCGTGCGCATCAGCGTCGATTCACGCCAGCTTGCCGCCTACGGGCTCGATCTCGCCGCGGTACGCAGCGCCGTCGCCGCGGCCAACGTCAATCAGGCCAAGGGCACGCTGTATGGGCCCTACCGTGCCTATAGCATCGACGCCAACGACCAGTTGCTGTCGGCGAGCGGCTATCGTGACCTGATTCTCAAGAACGACAACGGCTCGGTACTGCGCCTGTCGGACGTCGCCAGCGTCGAGGACGGCGCCGAGAACGCCAATCTGTCGGCATGGGCTAATCGCCAGGGCGCCATCCTGATCGACGTGCTGCGTCAACCCGGCGCCAACGTCGTAGGCGTCGCCGACGCCATCAAGCAGAGCCTGCCGGGGCTTGAGAACACGCTACCGGCCGGCGTCGACGTCGAGATTCTCACCGACCGCACCACCACCATCCGCGCCGCGGTGGAAGACGTCCAGTTCGAGCTGATCCTCGCCATCGGCCTGGTGGTGATGGTGACGTTCCTGTTCCTGCGCAATATTCCGGCCACGCTGATTCCCAGCCTGGCGGTACCGCTGTCGCTGGTGGGCACCTTCGGCGTGATGTATCTGGCGGGATTCAGCCTCAACAACCTGACGCTGATGGCACTGACTATCGCCACCGGCTTTGTCATCGACGACGCCATCGTGGTGCTGGAAAACATCACCCGCTACATCGAGAAAGGCGAAAAGCCGCTGGCAGCCGCGCTCAAGGGCTCGCGCCAGATCGCCTTCACCATTCTGTCGCTGACGATCTCGCTGCTGGCGGTGCTGATACCGCTGGTGTTCATGAGCGGCGTGGTCGGCGTGCTGTTTCGCCAGTTCGCGCTGACCCTGGCGATCTCCATCGTGATCTCGGCCTTCGTCTCGTTGACGCTGACACCGATGCTCTGTGCGCGCTGGCTGAAATATCGCCCGGAGGCCGCCGGCAGCGGGAATGACGCTGACGACGAGGACGACGAGACCCTGGTCCGCAACCGCCAGGGGCTGTTCGGCCGCGTCACCCGCGGCTACGAACACGCCCTGGACTGGATTCTGGGTCATCAGACGCTGACGCTACTGGTCGCGGTCGCCACGCTCGGCGTCACCGCGCTGCTGTTCCTCGCCACGCCCAAGGGTCTGTTTCCGGTGCAGGACACCGGCGTCATTCGCGGCACCACGACGGCCACCCAGTCGACATCGTTCGAGGCGATGTCCGCTCGCCAGCAGCAACTGGTCGATCGGCTGCTCGAAGACCCCGACGTCGCCAACATCTCCTCGAGCGTGGGTATCGACGGCACCAACACCACGCTCAACGGCGGCCGGCTTTCGATCAATCTCAAACCGCTGGACGATCGCGGCGACCTGAACAGCGTACTGAAGCGCCTGCGTGACGCCAGCCATGATATTCCCGGCCTGTCACTCGCGCTGCAGCCGGTACAGGATCTGACGCTGGAAGACACCATCAGCCGCTATCCCTACCAGTTCTCGCTGACCCAAGGCGACCGCGAGGCGCTGAACGCCGATGCCGGCAAACTGCTGGAGGCCCTCGAGCAATCGCCGGCCATCGCCAGCGTCAGCAGCGACGTGCAGAACGAGGGGCGCAAACTCGAGGTCACCATCGACCGTGCCCGCGCCGGGCGCCTCGGGGTCAGTGTCGCCGACATCGATGACGCGCTCTACGACGCCTTCGGCCAGCGCCTGATCGCGACCATCTTCACCCAGGCCAGCCAGTACCGCGTGGTGCTCGCCGCCAATGCGGCCAACGACGACGGCCCGGAAGCGCTGTCGCGGCTCTACGTCAGCAATGACGACGACGAGCTGGTGCCGCTGTCGACGCTGGTCACCCTGGCCGAGCGCACCACACCACTGTCGCTGCAACGTCAGAACCAGTTCCCGTCGGCGTTGATGTCGTTCGCCGTCGCCGATGGCTATTCGCTGTCGGATGCCTTCGACGCCGTCGACCAGGCGGCCGCCGAGACGCTCAGCGATCAGACCTCGCTGGATTACCGTGGCTCGGCACTGGCGTATACCAACTCCACCAGCGACACGCTGTGGCTGATTCTCGCCGCCATTGTCACCATGTACATCGTGTTGGGCATTCTCTACGAGAGCTATATCCATCCGTTGACGATCCTGTCGACGCTGCCCTCCGCGGCCATCGGCGCGCTACTGGCCCTGCAGATCAGCGGCTATTCGCTGGGTCTGGTGGCGATCATCGGCATCATCCTGCTGATCGGCATCGTCAAGAAGAACGCGATCATGATGATCGACTTCGCGCTGGAAGCGCAACGCGAGCGCGGCATGTCGCCGGAGAAGGCGATTCACACCGCGGCGCTGCTGCGTTTCCGGCCGATCATGATGACCACCTGCGCGGCGCTGCTGGGGGCGCTGCCGCTGATGTTCGCCAGCGGCTACGGCGCCGAGCTGCGCCAGCCGCTGGGCATCACCATGGTCGGCGGACTACTGTTCAGCCAGCTGTTGACGCTGTTCACCACGCCGGTGATCTATCTGTTTTTCGATCGTCTGGCTTCGCGCTGGAACCGACTGAATGCACGCCGCCGTCACGATGACGAAGCCGATGGTAACGACGAGCATGGCAACAGCTCGGCAGAGGCCCGGTCGTGAGCCTGTCGTCACCCTTCGTTCGCCGTCCGGTCGCGACGATTCTGCTGGCGCTGGCCATCGTGCTGCTGGGATCGCTCGCCTATGATCGGCTGCCGGTGGCGCCGCTGCCCAACGTGTCGTTCCCGACCATCATGGTGTCGGCGAGCCTCAGCGGGGCCAATCCGGAGACCATGGCCTCGACAGTAGCGACGCCGCTGGAGCGCTCGCTGGGGCGGATTCCAGGCATCACCCAGATGACCTCGTCGAGCTCGGATGGCTCGACCCGGGTGATCATCCAGTTCGATCTCGACAAGGACATCAACGTCGCCGCCCAGGAGGTGCAGGCCGCGATCAACGATGCCCAGCCACTGCTACCCAGCGCGATGACCAGCAGGCCCCACTATCGCAAGCTGAATCCGGCATCGGCGCCGGTGATGATCCTGTCGCTGACCTCCGACTCGATCCCCACCAGTGAGCTCTATCAGCTCGCCGACAGCAAGATCGCCCCGCCGATCGCGCAGGTGCCGGGCGTGGGCGACGTCAACGTCGGCGGCAGCTCGTCGCCGGCGGTACGTGTGTCGATCGATCCGCGCAAGCTTAACCATGCCGGCATTACCCTCGATGCGGTCGCCGGCGCCCTGCGCGCGGCCACAACCCAATCGCCCACCGGTTTCGTGCAGACCGTCAAGCATCGCTGGGAAGTCCAGAGCGACTCCCAACTGTTGAAAGCGAGCGACTATAGCCAGATCGTGATCGCCCGCGGCGACGACGGCTCGCTGATGCGCCTGGGCGACGTGGCCACCATCACCGATGGCGTGGAGGATCGCTACAACGTCGGCTTCCAGAACGAGCTCCCCGCTGTGCTGCTGGTCATCAGCAGCGCCAGCGGTGCCAATATCATCGATACCATTGCCGGCGTGCGGGAACGGCTCGACGAGGTCCAGAGCCTGCTGCCGGAGAACGTCAATCTCAGCGTACAGCTCGATCGCGCGCCCGGCATTCAGGCATCACTGCAGGAGACCCAACTGACGCTGCTGCTGGCGGTGGTGCTGGTGGTACTGGTGGTGTTCCTGTTCCTGCGCAACGCCCGCGCCACCATCATCCCCAGCGTGGTGATACCGGTGTCGCTGATCGGCACCTTCGCGATGATGTGGGTGTTCGATTTCTCGCTCGATACGCTGTCGCTGATGGCGCTGATCGTATCGATCGGCTTTCTGGTCGATGACGCCATCGTGGTGGTGGAGAACATTGCGCGACATATCGAACAGGGCGTGAAACCGTTCAAGGCGGCGCTACTCGGCGCCAGGGAGGTCGGCTTCACCGTGACCGCGATGAGCGTGTCGCTGGTGGCGGTGTTCATTCCGCTGTTGCTGCTGGGCGGCTTCATCGGGCGTCTGTTCCACGAATTCGCGGTCACGCTGTCGCTGGCCATCGGCGTGTCGCTGCTGGTCTCGCTGACACTGACGCCGATGCTCTGCGCGCGCTGGCTCAAGCCGCATCCCAAACGCGAGCGCCAGCCCGCCTGGGAGCGCGGTCTGGCTACCTTCGGCGGCTGGTTTCTGAATGGCTACGCCCGAACTCTGGACATCGCGCTGAAGCACCGCCGCTTGACGCTCTTGTCGCTGGTCGCGGTGATCGTGCTCAACGGCTATCTGTATACCGCCGTCGATAAAGGGTTCATTCCGGATCAGGATACCGGCCGCCTGCTCGGCACCCTGCGTGGCGATCAGGCGCTGTCGTTCGAGGCGGTGTCGGAGAAGCTCGATCAGGTCCGCGAGCGACTCCTGACCGACCCGGCCGTCGACAGCGTACTGGGCTTCATGGGCAGCGGCGGTCCTGGTCGCGGCGGCTCCTCGGCGACGCTGTTCATCACCTTGAAAGCCGACCGCCAGGGCTCGACGCAATCGATCGGCAATCGTTTGACTGCCAGCTTGCAGGGCATGACCGGGGTCAGCACCTTCATGTTCCCTTTGCAGGACATTCGCGTCGGCGGACGCTCCAGCAGCGCCTCGCAATACGAGATCACGCTGAAAAGCGACAACCTCGAACTGCTTGGCGACGGTGCCAGCCAGGTCCAGCAGGCGATGCAGCAGGTCGACGGCATCACCGGCGTCGACAGCGACAGCCGCGGCGACGGCCTGGCCGCCAAGCTGGTCGTGGATCGAGATACCGCCTCCCGCCTTGGCGTCGACATGCGCGCCATCGACACCGCACTGGGCAACGCCTTCGCCCAGAGCAAGGTGGTGAGTCTCTTTGACGCCGACGAGCAACGCTATGTGGTGATGGAGGTGGATGCCCCCTACCGTCAGGCGCCGGACGCCATCAGCGATCTCTACGTCAGCGGCAACGACGGCGAGATGATTCCGATCTCGGCGTTCAGCCATGTCGAGCGCAGCACCACATCGGTCACCGTCAATCATCAGGGCCAGTTCGCCGCTTCGACGATCTCGTTCAATCTCGAGGACGGCGTCTCGCTGGGCGATGCCACCGCGCGCATTCGCCAGGCCGTCGACGAGCTCCATCTGCCGACATCGGTACAGGTCGATTTCGAGGGCAGCGCCGGCACCTTCCAGAGCGGCATCGAGGCGATGCCGTGGCTGATCCTGGCGGCGTTGATCACGGTCTACCTGGTGCTGGGGATTCTCTACGAGAGCTATATCCACCCGCTGACGATTCTGTCGACGCTGCCGTCGGCCGGGGTCGGCGCGCTGTTGGCCCTGATGCTGCTGGATACGCCGTTCACGCTGATCGCGCTGATCGGGATCATCCTGCTGATCGGCGTGGTCAAGAAGAACGCGATCATGCTGGTCGACTTCGCCGTGGTGTGTGAACGCGACCAGGGCATGTCGCCGCAGGAAGCGATTCGCCACGCCGCACTGGTACGCTTCCGGCCGATCATGATGACCACCCTGGCGGCACTGCTCGGCGCCCTGCCGCTGCTGATCGGCACCGACGAAAACGCTGGCCTGCGCGCGCCGCTGGGGATCACCATCATCGGGGGCCTGATCATCAGCCAGATACTGACGCTCTACACCACCCCGGTGGTCTATCTCTACCTCGACAGGCTGCACCGTCGGCTGCGGCCAAGACAGATCGGCTCGGACCGTGCCAGCGAAGCGTAAGCTTCGGACTTACAGGCTCTTTTCGTAACTCGTAGCTCGTAGCTCGTAGCTCGTAGCTCGTTGCCCGTAGCCCGTAGCCCGTAGCTCGTGGCTCTTAGCTCGTCGCTCGTGGCTCGTGGCTCACGGCGCTCTAGCCCAAAGGATAACCCCGCCGGCTCTAGTCAGCCGGCGGCCGATCGGCTAGTCTGACAATCAAATTCAAACGCTCGTCTGAATTTCGTTTTCCTCTCGGAGTCCATCATGATCACACTGCTGCTCATCGTCCTGGCCGTCGTTGGCTGTCTGGTCGTCATGCGTCGTGAAGCCGGCGCGCTTGCGGCGATCGCCGTGCTGGCGGTTCTGGGTATCGTCGGGCTGGCGCTGGATGCCGAAGTGATCGGCACCTTGCTGCTGATCGCGGCGATCGGCGTCGCCGTCTGTGGTCTCAAGCCGATTCGACGCCTGTGGTTGTCGCCGCGACTATTCGCCATGTACAAGAAAATCGCCCCGCGGGTCTCCGAAACCGAGCGCGTCGCGCTGGATGCCGGCACCGTGGCCTGGGACGGCGAGCTGTTCAGCGGCCGCCCCGACTGGCAGAAGCTGCTCGCCTTCGACAACCCGGGGCTGAGCGAGGAGGAACAGGCGTTCGTCGACCATCAGTGCTCCGTCGCCGCCGGCATGTGCAACGCCTGGGAGATCGCCCGTGAACGTGCCGATATGCCGGAAGCGCTCTGGACCTACCTGAAGAACGAACGTTTCTTCGGCATGATCATTCCCAAGGCCTACGGCGGTCTCGGCTTTTCCGCCAAGGCGCAGTCCGCCGTGCTGCAGAAACTGGCCTTCAACGAGACACTGATGAGCACCGTGGGCGTGCCTAACTCGCTCGGGCCCGGCGAACTGCTGCTGAAATACGGCACCGAGGCGCAGAAGGACCATTACCTGCCGCGCCTCGCCGACGGCCGCGAGATCCCCTGTTTCGCATTGACCGGCCCGCGCGCCGGCAGCGACGCCACGTCGATTCCGGACGTCGGCATCGTTTGCCGTGGCATGCACGATGGCGAAGAAGTGCTGGGTCTCAAGCTGACGTTCGACAAGCGCTGGATCACGCTGGCACCGGTCGCGACCGTGGTGGGCCTCGCCTTTCGCATGTTCGACCCGGACAACCTG
Source organism: Salinicola halophyticus (assembly GCF_003206695.1). Classification (GTDB taxonomy): domain Bacteria; phylum Pseudomonadota; class Gammaproteobacteria; order Pseudomonadales; family Halomonadaceae; genus Salinicola; species Salinicola halophyticus. Next base: position 10,628 of record NZ_PZJN01000004.1, read on the forward strand.
CTGGAACGTGGCGAAAGCGATATCGGCATCACCTGCGCGCTGATCCCCCGCGAGACGGAGGGACTGCAGATCGGACGTCGCCACCATCCGATCGGCAGCCCGTTCATGAACGGCCCGATTCGCGGCAAGGACGTGTTCATCCCGCTCGACTACCTGATCGGCGGCCTCGACATGGCCGGCCAGGGCTGGCGCATGCTGGTCGAGTGCCTCTCGGTCGGTCGCTGTATCACGCTGCCGTCGGGCGCCGCCGGCATCGGTCGCTACGCGGTGGGCTGGAGCGGCGGCTTCACCCGAATCCGGCGCCAGTTCAATATCGCCGTGGCGGACATGGAAGGCGTCCAGGAGCCGCTGGCGCGCATAGCGGCCAAGGCCTATATCACTCAGGCAGCCGTCATCCAGACCGCCAATACCATCGATCATGGCGTCAAACCGGCGGTGCCGTCGGCGATCCTCAAGAGCCAGTTGACCGAATTCCAGCGTGACGTGCTGGCCGATGCCATGGACGTCCACGGCGGCCGCACGGTGACGCTCGGGCCGCGCAACTATCTCGGCATCGGCTACAGCGCCAATCCTGTCTCGATCACCGTCGAGGGCGCCAACATCATGACCCGCAACCTGATGATCTTCGGTCAGGGCGCGATCCGCTGCCATCCCTACGTCCTCGACGAGCTGGCGGCCAAGGATGCCAATGACTTCGACGCTTTCGATCGGCTGTTCTTCCGCCATATCGGGCTGATCTTCGGCAACGGTGCGCGCGCCTTCACCCAGGCGCTGGGCCTGGGCAAGCCGGGGGTGCCGTTCGACGCCATCGCCGCGCCCTACGCGCAGGATGCCGCACGCCTTTCCTCCGCCTTCAGCCTTTGCGCCGATGCCGCCATGGCTAGCCTCGGGTCCAAGCTCAAGCAGCGCGAGATGATCTCGGCCCGTCTCGGCGACGTGCTGTCGAATCTGTATCTGCTGTCGATGGTGCTCAAGCAGTGGCACGAGACGGATCGGGTCGACAATGAAGCGGCGCTGTTCCACTACAGCTGTCGGCTGCTGTTGAATCGCGCCGAGCAGGCGATGGCCGATCTGTTCGACAACCTGCCCAATCGCGCATTGGGCATGACGCTATCGTTCGTCACCCAGCCGGTTGGGCGTCGCTGGCACAAGCCGCAGGACACGCTGACCCGCGAAATCGCCAAGGCGATTTCCACCGACAGCGCGCTGCGCCACAAGTTGACCCGCAATACCTGGGATACCTGGGAAGAGGGTCAGAAGGACAACGCGCTGGCGCGCTACAACGCCCTGCTGACCAACGCCGAACGTGCCGAGGCGATCTATCGCACCCTCAACAAGGCCAGAGCCAAGAAGACGTTGCCGGAGACCGCGCTGCATCCTGAACAGTGGATCGATGCCGGTCTCACGGCCGGGGTCCTCAGCGAGGAAGATGCGGCATTCATGCGTGCTCACGAAGCCGAGGTACTGGACATGCTGACGGTCGACGACTTCGCGTTCGATGCCTTCGTCACCCATCAGACAGTGCGGGAACCGGCGCCAGCCGAGGACGAGACCACCGTCTAACGCCGCTGGTGGAACATCACTCGCAATAAACCGAAGCCCCCGTCCAAACAACGGGGGCTTCGGCTTTTCAGGGGCACGACTTGAGGAATCTGTGAGTATCCGGAGCGATTCCAGTACCTTGGTCTATTCCAGTACGTAGGAATATTCCAGTACCTAGGGCTATTCCAGTATCTGAAGCTGTACTTCGGCGGCACCGTCATGAACCATGCCGAGCTGCTCCGCCGCCTTCCGGGAGAGATCGATGATGCGCCCATCGACGAACGGGCCGCGATCGTTGATGCGCACCACCGCCGTCTCGCCGGAATCCAGCGCGGTCACCTTTACCTTGGTCCCGAACGGCAATGTCTTGTGGGCGGCCGTCATTGCCCGGCCGTCGTAGGGCTCGCCGCTGGCGGTCGGCCGCCCCTCGAAATAGGCTGCGTAAAAGGTCGCTTCCCCCAGACGCTTCTTGTCAGCCGCGGCATCCGCCTGCACTCGAGCGGCCGCACTGGCCTGCCGATCGGAAGTCGAACCCGATGCTCTGCGCTTGGCGCCGGACTCTTTCTTGCCCGGCTCTTTCTTGCCCGGCTCTTTCTTGCCCGGCTCTTTCTTGCCGGGCTTAGCGCCGGGCTTGCCAGCCGTTGCGGCAGGCTGGGGCGGCGCGGTCGTGTCCCAGCCCTGCGGATGATGGGTCGAGGCACAGCCCGCCAGCAGGATGGAGACGATAGCGCCGGCCAACAGGCACTTGGGCGGTTGCGGTCGTCGAAACACCGGCCGCCGGAGCGGCGAGGATCTGTCGTCAGTGAGCTCTGATATCATCGTAGTTAACCTGGCTCTTTCTATTAGCCATTTTTATTGGCCATTCCTATAAGCCCCAAGGCTATAAGCTCGATAGGCTACAGGCTCGATAGGCCATTGCCGATCCGGCATCGGCGCGTCTGACAATGAACGTGGCAAGCAGACGCCGTCGCCGAGATCAGACGAGTCGTTGAACTCGGACTGGTCGTCGAAATCAGACAACGATAATCGACGATCGGCTCACGATAGCGGCCAAATAAGTAAAATCAAGGGAATGGCGGTTGCCATCACGACCACCGATAGCGGCAGCCCCAGCTTCCAGTAGTCGCGAAAATGGTAGCCGCCCGGTCCCATCACCAGCGTGTTGGACTGATGCCCGATCGGCGTCAGGAACGCGCAGGAGGCGCTGACCGCCACCGTCATCAAAAACGGGTCGAGAGAGACATTCAGACCGCTGGCGAGATTGGCGGCGATCGGCGCCATCAATAGCGCCGCGGCGGCGTTGTTGATCACGTTGGACAGCAGCAGCGTGATCACGAACAGCGCCACCAACGTGATCACCGGCGGCCAGCCATCGCCGAGTGTCATCATGCCGTTGGCGACCATCTGTGCCCCGCCGCTGGTCTCCAGTGCCTGGCCGACCGGCAGCATCGCCGCCAGCAGCACGATCACCGGACCCTCGATGGCGTCGTAGCCCTCGCGCAACGGCAGCACGCCGGAGGCCAGCGTGACCAGCGCCGCCAACGACATCGCGATCGCTGCCGGCAACAGGTCGAACATCATCGCGGCAATGGCTACCGCGAAGATCGCCACCGACAGCAACAGTTGGCGAGGCTTGCCCAGCGACAGCTTGCGACTGGCCAGCGGCAGGCAGCCCAGCGCCGCGAGGCTGTCGCTGAGGCCGTTCTCGTCACCCTGCAGCAGGAGCACGTCGCCTGGCTGAAAGCGAACCTCGCGAAGACGTTGCTTCAACCGCGCGCCGTCACGGGAGACCGCAACCAGATGCAACCCGTGCTGATTGAGCAGGCGAAGGTGCGTCACGGTGCGCCGGATCATCATCGAATCGGTACGCACCACCGCTTCCACCAGTTGCAGGTCCTCTGCATCCAACTTGGGAACGCGGGCAGCGCTCGCTTCCTCGTCACTCTCCGACACCGCATCGCCGGCCGGTTCGTCATCCCGGGACCGGGCGCCGAGAGTCAAGCCGCCCTTGTCCTCCAGCTGTTTGAGATCCTCGGGTCCCGCTTCGAGCAGCAGAATGTCGCCCGCCTGAAGCGGACCGAAGAAGCGATGCCCCGAATGCTGCTTGTCACCCCGGATGATGCCCAGAATCGGCACCGGCTCATCGCATACCTCCCGCAGTTCGCGAAGCGTCCAGCCCACGGCCTTGGCCGACTCACCTACCGTCAATTCGCTGAGATAGGCCGAGGTCTCGAAAAGCTCGGCGGCCGAGGCCTGCCCTTGGCGCTGCGGCGTCAGCTTGCGGCCCACCAGCACCATGAACAGCAGCCCGACGAACGCCACACCGACACCCACCGGGGCAAAATCGAACATCCGGAAGGCGCCCTCTCCCTGGCTGGCGCGAAAGGTGCTGATAATGATGTTGGGTGGCGTGCCGATCAGCGTGATCAATCCGCCCAGCAGCGAGCCGAAAGCCAGCGGCATCAGTAGAAAGGAGGGCGAAGTCCCGTGTTCGCGGGCGACACGGACTGCCACCGGCAGCAGCAGCGCCAGCGCGCCGACATTGTTCATGATCGCCGACATCAGAATCACGGTCGTGGTCAGCACCACTAGTTGCCAGACCGGCTGGCTACCCGCCTTGAGCGCCTTCTCGGCGATCCAGTCGACCACACCGGCGTGCTCGAAACCGCGACTGAGCACGAGGACCGCCGCCACCGTGATCACCGCCGGATGGCCGAAGCCGGAGAAAGCCTCGTCCGCGGGTACCACGCCCAGCAGCACACAGCTCAGCAGCGCTGCCATGGCAACGAGATCATAGCGAAACCGACCCCAGACGAAAGCGACCAGCGTCACCGCCAGTATCAGGAACACCCAGGTTGCATCCTGCATCGACACGCTCCTTGTGCGAACGAGGACAGATGAGAGCGAATGGCGCCCGTCATGACCGAAAAAGCCGGCAACGCGCTATCGCGATGCCGGCCTGGATATCATACGCCAATGATTCGTTGGAGGGTTACGGGACGAGAATCGTCGATCCCGTCGTCCGGCGGGAGGCCAGGGCTTCCTGGGCCTTGCCGGCTTCATCCAGCTTGAAGCGCTGCGCGATATCGATATTGACTTTGCCGCTCTCGAGCATGTCGAACAGATCGAGACACATCTCCTCGAATCGCTCGCGGGTATCGGCGTAGCCGTTGAGGCTGGGGCGGGTCAGATAGAGCGAGCCCTTCTGATTGAGAAGGCCCACGTTGACGCCTTCGACGGCGCCGGACGAATTGCCGAAGCTGACCATCAGGCCACGCGGCGCCAGGCAGTCCAGCGACGTTAGCCAGGTATCCTTGCCCACCGAGTCGTAGACCACCGGAACCATCGCGCCGTCGGTCAGCTCGCGAACGCGCTCGACCACGTTCTCCTCGCGATAGTTGATCGTTGCCCAGGCCCCGTTTTTCTTCGCCAGTTCCGCCTTTTCGGCAGAACCGACCGTGCCGATCAACTTGACGCCGAGGGCCTTGGCCCACTGACAGGCAATCGAGCCGACACCGCCGGCAGCGGCATGGAAGAGGATGGTTTCGCCGCCTTCCAGCGGGAACGTCTGGCGCAGCAGATACTGCGTGGTCAAGCCCTTGAGCATGGCGGCCGCGGCGGTCTCGAAGGGGATATCCTCGGGGAGCTCGACCACCTTGCTGGCCGGCAGTACGTGAAATTCCGAGTAGGAACCCAGCGGCCCCTGAGCGTAGGCGACGCGATCGCCCTTCTCGAGATGCGTCACGCCTTCACCCACCGCATCGACCACGCCGGCACCTTCGGTACCCAATCCGGACGGCATGGACGGCGCCGGATAGAGCCCGGTTCGGAAATAGATATCGATGAAGTTGAGCCCGATGGCGTGGTTCTTGACTCGGACTTCCCCCGCCTTGGGTGCGGCAGGTTCGAACTCGACGGTCTCGAGAACCTCCGGGCCGCCGGTGCGGGCGAACTGAATGCGCTTGGCCATGACGTTTCCTTAGTAGGCTGATGACTATCGGTCTGCCATCCAAGCGCCATTCCCGAGGCGGGTCAAGTGCGGCGCGGATCAGAGATGGACTGAACCAGAGATGGTCTGGACCAGAGATCGTGCGGACCAGAGATCGTGCGAATCAGGTACGGCGCGAGCCGGATCGCCGTCGGATTCAGCGACCTGCCCGGCAGGGGCTGGGCGAGTCCACGATCAAAGGATGTCCGCGTACCGCTCCAGCGCGGCGACGAAGCGTGTCTTGTAATCCTCGAAGGTCCCCGGCTCCTGCTTGAAGGTGCGCACGATGCCGTCGGCGTTGAAGCGTACCAGGCTGGGCAGCACGCCGTTGACCGGCGACGGATGCAGCGGCCCCAACCCGACTCGCAGACCATCATCGCCGTCGATCCAGCGTTCGATACCGCAACCGCGAAAGAACGCTTCACCTGCCTCGTCGGACGCCGTCACCCGCAGCGGCGCCTTCTCCGCCAGCGTCTTGACGAGATGCCGGCTATGCCGGGTGTTGCCCTTGCCTTCCGGCGTCGACAGCATCCCCATCTCCATGGTGCCGCCATCGACATCGGACGAGATCAGCGTCAGACACAGAATCGTGCCGTCGTCTTCGGTCAGCGCGAAAAGGCGTGCGGCCTCCTGTTCGAACAGCACGCCCTGGGTGCCGGCGAAGGTCACCAGCGGCGCCAGGCCGGCTTGCTGACCGTAGACACTGGCACAAAGCTTGGCGAGACACGCCTCGCGGGTTTCAGGATTTCTGACGTGGACGACTTTCATCATGCTTCTCCCTGGCTGGTAGCCTTTCGGCGCGCTGCCGGCAGCTTCGGGCCGGTGTAATTAGGCCGCGCAGCCTAGCATAATCCGCCGGCGGCCACCCTTCCGACCGCTTTCCCGACGGCGTCTCCGGCAAACATCGAATCCCTCGAATCGGCAATCGCGTCACCCCTATGTAACGTCGATCGATTACACTTCGCACCGGCAGTGACGAGACTCGAACCCGGCTCGGCGATGATCCCGCTTGACGCCGCGCAGAGGGTGAACGAAGGTCAATGCCTGGACGGCGACAGCCACCGCTCGACTCGCGTTCGCCCTCGATTCTGACAGCCATGAACGCCGGCCCCCGGCGTTCGACGGAGATCCCCAACGCATGACCCAGCCGCGCCCCGCCGCCAGCGCCGACCACGTCGATAACGCCACGCCCCGCTATATCGCCCACCGCGGTCTTTCCGCGCGCGCCCCGGAGAATACGCTGGCAGCGGTTCAGGCCGCCTATGACGCCGGCTGCGACTGGGTCGAGCTCGACGTTCAGCTGCTTGGCGACGGCACGCCGGTGATCTGGCACGACGCCGGGCTCAAGCGCTGCTCCGACGGCCGTGGCAAGCTGTTCAGGCTCGATGCCGAAAGCGCTGCCAAACTGGACGCCGGTAGCTGGTTCGGGCCTCAGTACCGAGGTGAAGCCATGGCAACGCTGGAGTCGATGCTGACGCTCATCCAGCGCCTCGGCATAGGCCTCAATCTGGAGCTCAAGGTGTCCCGGGGGCGCAATGCGATCGAACTCGTCCAGGCGGCGCTGCCGCCGACGCTGGAGGCGCTGCCGGCCGACAAGCTGATCGTCTCGTCATTCGATCGTCATGCCTTGACCGCTGCGCGAGCGCTGGAATCCGACCCCGACCGCCTGCGTCTCGGCATCCTCGACGACAAGGCGCCCAAGCGCTGGTGGCTGGAAACCGAACGGCTCTCCGCCTACAGCCTGCATCTGGACTGGCGCAAGCTGAAGATCAAGCACGCCCTGGAGATTGCCGATGAGCAGATCAAGCTGTTCTGCTACACCGCTAACGACCCGGTCACCTTCGAGAAGCTCTGGGACTGGGGCGTCGACGGCGTAATCAGCGATGATCCGACCCGCTTCGTCATCCACGCCGAAGAGACAGCGCGGCAGTCGGGTGCAAAAAGCGCCTGATACACGCGTCAATTAGCGCCTTTGACGGCAAGCGCCTGCGCTTAAGATGGGCACCATGCCCGTTTTCCAGGTTGCGAGCCGTTCATGAATCCTTCCACGCTCATCGGCATCATCGCCAGTGCTCTGTTACTGGCGACCGTCGTGCTGTTCACCGCCCAGGCCCCCAGCAGCTTCTTCAATCTGCCGGGGCTGGCGATCGTGCTGACCGGGACGCTGGCGGCGAGTTTCATCAGCTACCCGCTGCAGGAAATGCAGCGCCTGTGCCGGCAGATCGCCGTGGTATTCCGGCGCGAGCCCCAGGCAAGCGACCTGGAGAGCGACCTCGAGCAGTTGATCGAGATGTCGCGCCACTGGAGTCGCGGCAATATCCGCGCTATCGAGGGCGCCCTGGACAGCACCACCAACCCGTTTCTGCGTACCGGCATGCAGATGGTGATCAGTAACACTCGCGAGGAGGAGATCCGCGAGATGTTGCGCTGGCGCATGGTGCGGGTCAAAGCCAAGGAGCGCACCGAAGCGCAGATTTTGCGCACCATGGCCGTCTACGCTCCGGCGTTCGGCATGCTCGGCACGCTGGTCGGGCTGATCAACATGCTCGAGGTGATCCAGGCCGGCGATCTGGCGGTGATCGGGCCACGTCTGGCGGTGGCGCTGATGTCGACGTTCTACGGCATTCTGCTGGCCAACCTGCTGTTCAAGCCGATCGCGGTCAAACTCGAGCGCCGCACCGAATCGCGACTGATGGCGATGACACTGATTCTGGAAGGCGTGGCGATGGTCAGCAAGCGGCGGCTGCCGGCGTTCATCGAGGAGGCCCTGAATACCTATCGTGCCGACTACCGTGATGAAATGCGTGATGAAATGCGCGATACACCTCGTCCGCAGACTGCCGACGCCTCGGCCGAGTCCGCATGAGTCAGGCCGCTATCTCCCCCGGCGGCCCCTTCGCCGACCTGCTGTTCGACGATGGCCCCTTCGATGACAGCGGGCGGAGCAGCGAGAGCGATTCGTGGCTGATGAGCTATCTCGACATGCTCATGCTGCTGATCACGTTCTTCGTGCTGATGCTGGCGCTCTATGGCGGACAGTTGGCCAGTCGCGACAGCGCCGATACGTCGGTCGCCATCGCACTGCCGCTGCACGTCCCGGCGGTGAAACCGGCGGCGGCAACGCCCATCGCTTTGCCAGCGCTCAGCCTCGGCGAATTCTATCGCCCGCCGCGCCGGCTCAGTCCGGCCCCGGTCGCAAGCGACATCGGCTTCTATTCACCCGGGTCTGACGCGCTCCCCGACCAAGTCATGGCCACAGCCCCGATGGTTTTCAGCGTGCCGCTGTTCGATCTGCCCGATCCGCAACCGGTGCCCGTCCTGCCGCAGATCGAGGGCGTCGAGGTGACGGCGATCCCCCACGGCCTCAACCTGCGTATACAGGATCATCTGCTGTTCGACAGCAGTGCCGTCGGACTGAGCGACAACGGGCGGGAGCTGGTCGAACGGCTGATTCCGATGCTGCAGGATTTCCACGGCACGATTTCGGTCGAAGGACATACCGACAGCGTTCCGATCTCGACATCGCGCTTTCCCTCCAACTGGGAGCTGTCGGCGGCGCGGGCCTCGGCGGTGGTTCGCGTCCTGCGCATGGCCGGGATCGACGGCGAGCGGCTGCGCGCGATCGGTTACGCCTCGACCCACCCGCTGGCCAGCAATCACACCCCCGCCGGCCGTGCCAGCAACCGCCGCGTGGAGTTGGTACTGCAGGAGCCGAACTCACCGACGCCATGAGAACACACTCGGCGCATGCTCTCGGCGCACGCTCCCGGTGCACGCTCTCGGCGCGCGCTCCCGAACCTCGGGGCGCCGGAATTCACTTGTCGACAGGAAGCTGCGACAATCCGGCGCGTCGAGAGACGTGTGCACGGGAATCAGGTGGAAGCCCTGAACTGCCCCCGCAACGGTAATCGCGTTAGGAAACCTACTTTTCCTTGGACACCACCGGATGTGCCGCCAGGCCATCCAGCCACTGTGATCGAATGGACAACGCATCAAGGGAACGTCCATCGGCATGGGAAGGCGTGAGTGTCGGATGACTTCAGGTCATCGCGCGAGAGTCCGGAGACCGGCACGTTTCTCTTCACTGGTTGATGCGGAGGGCTCATCCAGTGGCGGCACCCCTGCCCGGACTTTCTGACTGTCCGCGGCGGGCTTCGTCACGTCGTCCTCCCATTGCGTCTTCGTTCCGTACGCAGTTGGGGATCACATCGCATGCGTTACCATAAAAATGCCGTCGCCTCGGGCGTCGCGCTCGCCGTGGCCATGACTTCACTATCGGCCCAGGCCCAGCAACGAATCGACGAACAGCAGCAACTCGACAACGTACAGGTCACCGCCAATCGCCTGCCACAGTCGCAGGCCGACGTGCTGGCGAGTACCACCATCATCGACCGCGCCGAGATCGAACGCAGCCAGGCCGATAGCGTGATCGAACTGCTGCAGGCGCGTGCCGGCATCGAAATTGCTCAGACCGGCGCACCGGGCAGTCTCACCAGCCTGTTCATCCGCGGCAGTGAATCCGATCACAGTGTCGTGCTGGTCGACGGCGTGCGGGTCAATTCGGCTTCCAGCGGCGGTGCCAGCCTGGAATTTCTGCCACCGGAGGCGATCGAGCGCATCGAGATCGTGCGCGGCCCGCGTGCCGCGGCCTATGGTGCCGATGCCATCGGCGGAGTGATCCAAATATTCACCCGGCACGGTGGCGAGGGCACTCGGGGAACGCTGAATCTCAGGGTCGGCGAAGACAGCACCAACAAGCAGAATCTGTTCGTGTCGACCGGGGATGCCGATACCCGCCTCAACGCCAGCCTGTTCCGCCGCGACGGCGATGGCTTCAACGCCACCGCGGCCGATACCAGCGGCGAGCGCGATGGCTTCGAGCGCAGCGGCGGCCAGTTGGGCCTGTCTCACCGGTTCAGCGATCGAGTCGACTTCAGTTTCAATGCCCTGCGGCAGAACTTCGATACCGATTACGACGACTGTTACCCGACCAATGCGCTCGGCGCTTCCCAGGATTGCCGATCCAAGGGTTATCTGCAGACCTTCGGTGGCCAGCTCGATGTCGCGCTCGAACCGGACTGGGACATGATTCTCACCGCCGGGCATTTCGACGAGCAACGCCAGGAGCGTTACGCCGGCACCCGCAACAGCCGAACCGAATCGCATCGCAACGAACTCGGCCTGCAGCACCGCTTCACCCGTAGCCATGGCGTCGATGTACTGGGCGTCGACTATCGTGAAGAACGGCTCGATTACGACGATTACGCCTACGGCTCGCAGTACCAGAAGGACAGCCGCGAGAACTACGGCCTGTACGCCATGGTTCAGCGTCAGTACGGCGCCCACGAAGTGACCGGATCGCTGCGCTACGATGACGACTCGCGCTTCGGCGACGAGACCACCGGCAATCTGGGTTATGCCTACCACCTGACCGAGTTCCAGCGTGTCGGCGTCAGCTACGGCACCGCGTTCAAGGCGCCCAACCTGATCGACCTCTACGGGCCCTACGGCACCAACCCGGATCTCGACGCCGAAACCTCGAAGACGCTGGAAGCCTTCTGGGCGCTGAATCGCGGCCCGTGGGACGCCCGAGTCACCGCCTTCGAGAGCCGAATCGACGATCTGATCAGCTACGATTCGTTGACCTACATCCCCTACAACGTGGACGAGTCACGCATCCGCGGCGTCGAGTTGAGCGGCGGCTGGCATCAGGATGGTCTCGCCCTGCGCGCCAGCCTGACCTATCAGGATCCCGAGGACCGGGACACCGGAGAGCGGCTACAGAGACGTGCCCGGACCTTCGGCCGTCTAGACGCCGATTACGCGATCCAGAACTGGAACTTCGGAGCGACACTGCGTAGCGCCGGCGACCGTCGCGATGTCGATGCCGTCACCTTTGGCGACACCACCACCGCCGGCTACGGCGTGGTCGACCTGCGTACCGCCTGGCAGGTCACGCCGACCGTCGAACTCTCGGCCAAGCTGGAGAACGCCTTCGACAAGGATTATCAGCTGGTGGATGGCTACAACACCCAGGATCGCTACCTGGAGGGCGGCGTGAAGCTCAGTTTCTAACCTGGAAAGGCTGAGATCCTTCTTCCGGAAATCGGTAGTGCCAATCCCTCGCCCCCAACGGTGGCGAGGGGTTTTTGTTGGAAGCCGGCCTAAAAACCACGATGTGACGTCAGCCAGTCATCGAAGGCTTCGACGGTCAGTGGCCGGGCCAGCCAGTACCCTTGCGCTTCGTCGCACCCCAGCGCCTGTAGCAACCGGTAGCTTTTTTCCGTCTCCACGCCCTCGGCCACCACATGATAGCCAAGGTCGTGAGCCATGGAGATCATCGCCTTGACCAGGGTCTGGCTGCGCGCTTCGTGATCGATCTGGGCGACGAACGAACGGTCGATCTTCACCACGTCGGCCGGCACCTCCTGCAAGTAGGCCAGGCTGCTATAGCCGGTGCCGAAGTCATCGATGGCGATTCTGATGCCGGCTTCGACCAGTGCGTCGAGCGCTTCGGTAGAGGCCCGGGTATTGCCGATCAGCGCCCTCTCGGTCAGCTCCAGTTCGAGGGCCGTCACCGGTAACGCCTGCTCGGTCAGATACGACTTGAGCCGAGTAATGAAATCGGACTCTAGAAGATTGGCTGCGGAGATATTGATGGACATTCGCAACCCCAGACCGCGCCGGTGCCAGACGGTAGCCTGATCGACGGCATGGCGCAGCACCCAGTCGGTCAACAGCCGAGCCATGGGCGTGTGCTCGATCAGCGGGATAAATTCGTCAGGGGCGACCGGACCCAGAGTCGGATGCTGCCAACGAATGAGCGCTTCTGCGCCCACGCATTCGTCCGAGACCAGGGACACTCTCGGCTGATAGAGCAGTTGCAGCTGCCCAGCGTCCTCGAGTGCATGGCGAAAGCCACTGATCAGCGCAAAGCGGCGCATATCCTGCTCGTCTAGAGCGGACGAGAACAGGCTGACGCCGGTTTCGCTGTCGCGGGCGGACTGACAGGCACTTTGAGCCGTTCGCAGCACATCGGTGGGAGCGATTTCACCCAGCCGGAAAGGCGTCACTCCCACCACCGGATGCAGCATGAAAGGCGCGGCATCGCCGAGCGGCATACTCAACAGCACTTGCCTGAGATCCAACGCCATATCCAGCGCTTCGCTCTCATCCGGGCAACGCTCGGCGCTTTCCAGGATGTGCACATATTGCCCCAGGCCTACCTGGTAAAGCACCTTGCCGGTGCCCAGCCGTAGTTGCAGCCGTATGGCCGCCTCACGCGCCGCTTCGTCGAGACAGGCCAGACCGAGAACGCGCTGCAACGAGTGCATCTCGGCGATATCGATCAGTTCGATGTAAAGCGCGAAACAGCTCCTGCCGGCGTTATCCCGGCTCCGGTCCTCGAGATCCTCGATGAATTTGCTGCCGTTGGAGAGCCCGGTGAGCGGATCGACCCTGCCGAAAGCATGCTGTAGCTCGATCTGGCCCATGACCATCGCCGCCAGGTCCTGAAGCACCCGGATTTCATGCTCGGTGACGCTACGCGGCTCGCGGCCCAGAACGCACATCGCGCCCAGGGTATAGCCGTCATAAGTTTGCAGCGGCGCCCCCGCATAGAAGCGAATGCCCGATTGCGCCAGGGGGCTGTTACGGTAGTGCGGCGATTCGAGCAGATCCGGCAGCACCAGTACCTGGGATGTGTCGGCCACCTCGCCGCAGCACGCCTTGAAACGCGGTATTTCGCAATGATCGATTCCCACCCGAGACTTGAACCACTGGCGATCCTCGTCGGTCAGCGAAACGGCGGCGATAGGTAAATCGAAAAGCTCGCTGGCGATGCGCGTGATGCGGTCGAAACTCTCACTGGGCGGGGTATCGAGCAGGTTGAGCTGGCGCAGCGTCATGAGTCGCCTGCGCTCGTACTCTTCGATCGCCTGAGTCTCGGGGACATTAACCATTGCGACGCTTCCTCTGTATCTGCCGGACGCTTTCAGCGCCTAGTCAGAAGGCTTTGGACAACTATCGGCCAGATTGCCTGATTCTTCAGCGATCGCCCATGAAATGCGCCGGCCTGGCTTGCCGTGACGACACGATCGGCGCAAAATACTGTATATATAGACAGTCATCGCAAATCACCGCAGGAGCCGCTGGAATGACGTCTCCCTCTCGATTCACCGGCCCGCTGAAAGGCCGCGGCGCGACCTACAATCCCGACAACCGTTTCCTGCCGACGCACAGCACCGTGGAAGACGACGGCTGGTGGCAGGAGGAGCTGCCGCCTCGGATCGCCACCCAGGTTCAGCTCGAGGCGCCTCGCACGGCGCTTTCCTGGAACCACTCGCCGGATCTGGGTTTCGATCGTTCGCTCAACCCCTATCGTGGCTGCGAGCACGGCTGCATCTACTGCTATGCCCGCCCCAGCCACGCCTACTGGGATCTCTCGCCGGGTATCGATTTCGAGACCCGGCTCATCGCCAAGACCGGCATGGCGGATCGGCTGCGCGAGGAGCTGTGCAAACCCGGCTATGTCTGCCGGCCGATCAACCTCTCCGGCAACACCGACTGCTACCAGCCGATCGAGGCGCAGCACGGCACGACGCGCTCGTTGCTGGAACTGCTGCTAGCGTGTCGCCATCCGGTCACGCTGGTGACCAAGAGCGCGCTGATTCTGCGCGACCGGGAGCTACTCGCCGAGATGGCCCGGGAGCGGCTGGTCCGTGTCTTCGTCAGCCTGACCTCGCTCGACAACGAGCTGAAGCGCACGCTAGAGCCGCGCACCGCTTCCCCGGCGGCACGCCTCAAGGTCATCCGGGAGCTGCATGAAGCCGGGGTCCCGGTGGGCGTGCTGGTGGCGCCGGTGATCCCCGCCATCAACGACTGCGAGATCGAGACGCTGCTGGCGCGGGCGGCTGAGGCCGGCGCCCGGACCGCCAGCTGGACGCTGTTGCGACTGCCGCGAGAGGTGGCGCCACTATTCGAAGCCTGGCTCGAGGAGCACTACCCCGAGCGCGCCGGCAAGGTGATGAGCCTGGTCCGCCAGTCCCGCGGCGGCCATGACAACGACAGCCGCTTCGGCCACCGCATGCGTGGAGAGGGGCTGTTCGTGGACATGATCGGTCAGCGTTTTCGACGTGCGGCGTCTCGTCTGGGACTGGAACGGCGCGCGGATATCGGCCTGGATACCACCCGGTTTCGCCCGCCTCACGCACAACAGGATCTATTCAGTTGAGGAGCGTCGACCGCTCGATGCCTGCCGATTGGCATCGTCGCTGCGAGGAGCCATGCCTCCTTTTCCTGCATTAAGCTTTCGTTAAGCTTGGCCCGCGACCATGAGCAACGTACCACGCCTGCTTTTCGCGCGCCGGCTGACCAGGCCTGGTTTGAGCTTCACGAGCAACACGTTCATAAAGACAGTTGCTCCATCGCCAGGAAATTTTCATCAATGCACGCTCCCTCTCTTTCATCCAGCCCTTCGATCACTCCTTCCCCCCTGCTGTCGGTGTTGATACCGGCCAAGGATGAAATCGGCAATCTCCCCGCTCTGCTCGACG
The DNA here is from genome assembly GCF_003206695.1 of Salinicola halophyticus. Classification (GTDB taxonomy): domain Bacteria; phylum Pseudomonadota; class Gammaproteobacteria; order Pseudomonadales; family Halomonadaceae; genus Salinicola; species Salinicola halophyticus. Next base: position 25,712 of record NZ_PZJN01000004.1, read on the forward strand.
AGATCCATTTCGCGCTTGCAGACATCGATCATGAGGTGATCGTGGTCGACGATGCCTCGACGGATGGCAGTTGGGAGATGCTGACACAGCGCGCTTCGCGGGATTCCCGCCTACGCCCGGTGCGGCATGCACAAAGCGCCGGCCAGAGCACCTCGGTCTGGCAGGCAGCGTGGACGGCACGCGGGCTCTGGCTGGCGACGCTGGACGGCGACGGCCAGAACGATCCGGCGGATCTACCCAGCCTGCTCGCGCGCGCCCAACAGGGCGACGTGACGCTGGTCGCCGGCCACCGCACCAACCGCCGCGACGACTGGATCAAACGCGTTTCGTCCAAGGTTGCCAACCGGGTTCGCTCGGCGCTGCTCGATGACGCGACACCGGATACCGGCTGCGGCCTCAAGGTGATCCGCCGCGACGCCTTCGTCTCGCTACCCTATTTCGACCATATGCACCGATTCCTGCCGGCCCTGGTTCGTGCCCAGGGCGGCACCTGCGTCTCCGTTCCAGTCAATCACCGCCCTCGCGGCACGGGCGAGTCGCACTACGGTCTCAACAATCGGCTGTGGGTGGGCATCGTGGACATGATCGGCGTCATGTGGCTACGCCGACGTAGCCGATTGCCGGCGCCGCTCGTCGAGCCCCCCGAAACCGCGGTTGAAACGAACGAGAAACGAACGGACGCGAACAGGGAGGCACCGGCATCATGAACCAGGAGTGGCTGTGGGTCGCGATCGGCTTCGTCGGTCAGGCACTGTTTTCGGCACGTTTCATCATCCAGTGGCTCGCCAGCGAACGCGCCAGACGCAGCATCATTCCGGTCGCCTTCTGGTTCTTCAGCCTGGCCGGCGGTGCCACGCTGCTCGCCTATGCCATCTATCGTCGCGATCCGGTGTTCATTGCCGGCCAGGGCGCCGGTTTGATCATCTACGTTCGCAATCTGGTGCTGATTCGACGCGAGAAACACCAGACGGATTCCACCAAAAGCGCTGCCCCGGAAAATTCTTCGAACTCCTGAACGAGACTTTGCATTCCATGCGTCAGCCCGTGCGTCAGTTCATGCATCAGCCCATGCATCAGTTCATGCGACGTTTCTGGACCGATCCGTCACAGGCGCAATACCGGCGTACCTGGTTATTGTTGCTGCTGCTGGCCGTCGCGGTGCTGGGCATCGGCATCGGCCTGCGCGATCCGTGGCCGGCCGACGAGCCACGTTTCGCGCTCAATGCGCTGGAAATGCTGCGCACCGGGCAGTTCTGGTTCCCGCATCGCGGTGGCGAACTTTACCCCGACAAGCCGCCACTGTTCATGTGGGCATCGGCACTGAGCATCTGGCTCACCGGTTCCGTGCGCTGGGGCTTTCTGATACCCACAACGCTGGCTGGCCTCGGCACCCTGCTAATGGTCGTCGATCTCTGCCGGCGTCTTCACGGCCGACGTGTTGCGCTGCTCTCGGGCCTTGCCCTGCTGACGGCCTTCCAGTTCGTACTGCAGGCCAAGACGGCACAGATCGACATGCTGTTGACGTTCTTCACCACCCTCGCGAGCTATGGCTTGTTGCGCCACGCGCTGCTCGGTCCTGCCAGGGGGTGGTGGCTGCTGGGCTGGGCGGCGATGGGGCTCGGCATCATCACCAAGGGCGTGGGCGTCCTGCCGCTGACCTTGCTACCGGCCTGGTTATGGCTGGGCTATTCCGGCCGTTCTCGCGACAACGCTCGCCCCCGAATCACACGCCTCACGCTAAAGGATGCCATCCTGGGCATCGCCGTCATGCTGCTGTGCGTCGCCGCCTGGGCGGTACCGATGATCGTGATGGCGACCTGGGGAGACGATCCGGCACTGGCGGCCTATCGGGACAATATCCTGTTCAAGCAGACCGGCCAGCGCTACGCCGACTCCTGGACTCATCTCGAACCCTGGTACTACTACCTCGCCGAGGTGCTCCCCTGGGCATGGATGCCACTGATTCTCGCGTTTCCGTGGGCGATTCCTGCCTGGTGGCGACGACTGCGCCGGTCCGACTCGCGCATTCTGCTGCCGCTGAGTTCGGCCATTCTGATCGTTATCTTCTTCTCCCTCTCGCCCGGCAAGCGCGGCGTCTACATGCTGCCGACCGTGCCACTACTGGTGATGGCGATGGCGCCGTTGCTCCCCGGCCTGATCCGTAGAAGACGGTTGCACTGGTTGGGATTCGGCCTGCTCGGGTTACTCGGCGGTCTCTTGCTGATCGCCGGTATTCTGGGTGCCATCGGCGTTCCGGCGCTCGCGCGGGCCGCCGCGCACCACGACGTTTCGCCCTGGGCATGGTGGGTTGTCATCGGTGTCATTGCCGTTGGCTTGCTGGCATGGGCGCGCCCGCGCCGCGGACTGTGGGCACTGGCCGGTTGGCTGGCGATCTTCTGGGTCAGCTGGTCGACCTGGGGCTATGCACTGCAGGATCACGCCCGTTCGCCGCGGGACATGATGACCCGGGTCGAGACGATCACCGGTGCCGAGGCCTGGCTGGCGCTGCCGGATTACGACGAAGAATTCCTGCTCCAGTCGCGCCAGCCCAGCGTCCAGTTCGGTGACAAGACACCCGCGAGCGATCAGTTCCGCCGCGCCTTCGCCTGGCTGCAGCAGGAGAACGGCCGCTGGATGTTCGCCATGAAACGCCAGGCCGAGGACTATGCCTGTATCGAGTCGGATCGAGTTATCGACCTGGGCATTCAGAATGGCGACGACTGGTGGTTGATTCCCGCCTCGGCGACCGTTCAGTGTCGAGGAGACGACACGGCTGCGCCGCTGTTCGTGGCACCGACGACGCTGCCGGACAGGACCGGGAGCGCACCCCGGGTCTGAGGTATGGGCTGCATTCCCAGAGGACTGTATCCCCAGAGGAAAGCCGAGGCTCTCGGCCTGCTGCCGATAGCCATTGAATCAGGCTACCGGTTCCATCCAATCCAAGCGGACTTCCAGCCCCCCTGCTTCGCGGTTGGCGAGCGTCATCGTCAGTTGCTGGCGCTGGGCAATCTCGACGGCGATCGCAAGGCCCAACCCGCTGCCGCTGATGCGCTGGTCGGAAGCGCGTTGAAAGCGCTGCGTCACCGCGTCCAGCAGCGCCTCTGGGATTCCGGGGCCGGAATCGGCAATGGTGAGCCAGGGGTGTCGGTTCTCGATTCCCATGGCCACCACGACTTCGCCGCCTTCGGGCGTATACCGCAGCGCGTTGTCCATCAGGTTGCGGACCAGGATCTCCAGCTCGGTGAGGTTGCCGCTCACGCTGACCGGATCGCTTTCGGCGATCTCCAGCGTCTGCTGCCGGGATTCGGCCAGCGGCCACAGATCGGCGGCCAGATCCATCACCAGCGCGGGTAGTGAAGTGGTTTGTGACGCCGGGCGCTCCTGATGAAATTCGAGACGCGCCAGCAGCAGCAGCTGTTCGACGACCCGCTGCAGCCGCTCGACGCCATTGTAGGCCTTGTCCAGCGCGCCGGGCTCGCCGTAGCGGGCGTTGTCGAGATGGATCTTCATCGCCGCCAACGGCGTGCGCAGTTCATGTGCCGCATCGGCAGTGAAACGCCGCTCGCGCTCGAGTGTCTGACCCAGCCGGGCAATGAAGTCGTTGAGCTCGCCGCGCAGGGTCTGCAGCTCGCGAGGCACGGCGACAGCGATCGGTCGCAGATCCTTCTCGTCTCGAGTCTCTACCTGTCGTGATAGATGATCGATCGGCTTCAGCCCCCGCCGAATCAGCCGGGCAATCAGCCAGATAAGGATCGGCAGCGCCAGCAGCAGCGGCACGAAATTGCCGATGGCGACCTTGTTGGAGAGTTCGTTCTGAAACGCTTCCCGCAATCCCACGCTCAGCCAGCGCCCGCCCTCGATCGGCATGCTGAAGACCCGCCAGCGATGACCGTCGAAGCGCTGCCAGCGATACCCGACGTCATGCGGCGCCGGGAAGGCCTCGTCGTCCCCATGCCAGCGGGGCCCCATTAAAATCGGGCGCTGCTCGGCATCCCAGAAGCCTAGCGACAGCATCCCCTCTTCGTGGACGTAGCGTCTGGGATGGCCGATCTTGTCGAGAAGGCTGCCGGTTTGGCCGTACCAGCGGGCGAAATGGCCAGGCTGGGAGAGCTGTTCGGCGATTGCCTCATAGCGCTGTGGCGTGGTCTCGGTATCGACGAGCGCCGAGACGACACGCGCCTGCAGGCTCAGCTGCGCATCGAAGATCTCTTCCATTTCGTGGCGCGTGATCAGGTAGGCGGCGGTGACCGCCAGCCCCATGACCACCAGCAGCACGCCGACGAGCGTGACATTGAGATAGCGACGAATCGAAGTCATGCCGCTCGGCTGTCCAGGCGATAACCGATACCGCGTACGGTGGTGATCAGATGCTTGTCGAGCTTGCGCCGTAGATGGTGAACGTGCACTTCGAGCGCGTTGGAGCCGACTTCCTCTCCCCAGCCATACAGCAGACTTTCCAGCTTGGGGCGCGACATCACCCTGTCGCTGTTGCGGGCCAGCTCGAGCAGCAGCGCAAACTCGCGCCGCGCGAGCAGGACCGGCTCTCCCTTCCAGCTGACCTCATGCTGCGCTTCGTCGATGGTCAACCGCCCGATCGACAGCAACTGGGTCGAGCGGCCTTCGGCACGACGTGTCACCACGCGCATGCGTGCCAGCAGTTCCTGCAGATCGAACGGTTTGAGCACGTAGTCGTCGGCCCCTGCGTCCAGCCCCATGATGCGCTGCTCGACGGCATCCCGCGCGGTCAGGATCAGCACCGGCAGCGGATACTGACGACGTATCTCCTTGAGCACCACGAGCCCATCGATATCCGGCAGTCCCAGATCCAGCACGACCAGCGAGAAAGGTTCGACACGCACCGCTTCCAGCGCGTCCCGTCCTCTGGTGAGCCAGTCGACCACGTAACCTTCCCGGATCAACGCGGTCCGGATGCCATCCCCCAGTAGCGGGTCGTCTTCCACCAACAGTACGCGCATTGCCGTATCCGTTTCGTTTGGCCATCGAGAAACTCGACAGGGTTGTATTCCGACTGGGCCATTGAGACACACCGACCTTAACGGTTTCTTAGCAGGCTTTCTCGCCTCTTCGCGGCCCAGGCCGGCGTATCAGGCGTTCGGCCTCAGAGCGGGTTCGGGTTTCATAATGTTTCGTTAAGGCGACGCCAGCAAAGTGGCGCTTCCATGCTTCACCGGAAGTCGATCGCGTGATCATTACCCGTCAATTATCGCACTCTCTCCAGCTCCTGAAGTGGGAGTCCAGACACCGGGAGGCCGTGGTCATCGCCCTGCTGTGGGCGATGGCACTGGTCAGCGCCCTGGCCCGGCCGTTGATGCCGATCGACGAAACCCGCTACGTCTCGGTCGCCTGGGAGATGTGGCATGCCCATTCGCTGTGGCTACCGCTGATGAACGGGGAGCCCTATGCCGACAAGCCGCCGCTGCTGTTCTGGCTGATCCAGTCGGGGTGGTCGCTGTTCGGGGTCAACGCCTGGTGGCCGAAGCTGATCTCCCCGCTGGCGTCGCTGATCGCGATGACGCATCTCTACCGCATCGCCCGCCGGCTGGGTTACCCCGGCAGTCAGGCGAGACTGGCGCCAATGGCGCTGATGGCAATGCTGATGTGGAATCTCTACAGCGGCGCGCTGATGTTCGACATCCTGCTCAGCGCTTGTCTGCTGGGGGCGATCGCCCCATTGGTCGCAGGCCAGTTGACGTTACGCAAGGCCATCATCAGCGGGCTGTGGCTGGGCCTGGCACTGCTCGCCAAGGGGCCGGCCGTGTTCGTGACGCTGGGGCCAATTCTACTGACGCTTCCGCTATGGCGAGCCCGACCGCTGGGTGCGATGGGGCGACGCCATCTCGTCGTGGCCCTGTCCTTGGGCCTCGCCATGCTGCTGGCCTGGGCCCTGCCCGCGGCCTGGCTGGGCGGTCGCGACTACGCTCAGGACCTGCTCTGGGGGCAGAGCGTAGACCGCCTGCAACAGGCGATGGCACACGCTCGACCGACCTGGTGGTATCTGCCATGGCTCGCGCTGCTCGCGTTCCCCTGGACGCTATGGCCGCCATGCTGGCCGCGTCTGCCGCGCCATCGCCAACAGCGCCTTGCCTGGATCTGGCTGATCGGCCCGCTGGCGGTCTTCTCGCTGATCAGCGGCAAGCAGATTCACTACCTGATGCCGCTGCTGCCGGCGCTGGCCCTGCTGATCATGGATCGTCTCGGCACTCCCGGCACTCCCGGCACACGCTTGCCCCTGCGTTCCCGGACGGTGCCGTTGGCCATCGCCCTGCTCGGCGTGACCGCGCTGATTCTGATGGCCTTCGGCATCGGCACCCTCACTCGCGCCACGCTTTCGCCTTTCGGCGCGCTCGCCCTGATCGCATGGGCCGCGGTTTTCTGGCGTCAGCGCTGGGCGGGGACGTCGCAGGCCGCTGGCCGTCTCGCATTGGGCGCGTGTGTTGCCGTGCTGATCGCCACTCAGCTGATGCTGGCACCGCTGTGGAGTCGCTACGACGTCGGCGCGCCGGGGCGGCTACTGGCCCATCTGGAACGCGAGAATGTGCCCGTCGCTTTCGTCGGTAACGCCTATCAGGCCACGTTCCAGTTCGCCGGCCACCTGACCCGGCCCCTTCTCACGCTGGACGACGACCCTGCGGCGCTCTGCCGTTTCCGGCACCGGATGCCCGGCGGCTGGGTCATCGGCCGCGATCGCGATCTCCACTCGTCGATCGGTAACACCAACCTCGCCCATGTCTTCGACTACCGCGGCGGGGAACTGGTCGTCGTTCCGGCGACGGCGCTGACGTTCGGGGAGCTGACGGCCTCATGTAATCGTCTGGTCCCGGCTGATGCCCACCCGCCCCACCGGTAACAGCCACTGCAGAACGCCGGGTAACAGCCTTTTTCGGAACGAACGGCAGCAGCCTGTTGGAACCCTTGGCAATAGATTTTCACAACGATCGGTCTATAGAATCTTCAAACAGGAACCCGCATGAACATTCTCGTCACCGGCGCGGCCGGATTCATCGGCTTTCACCTCGCCAGCCGTCTCGCCAGCGACGGCCATCGCGTCGTCGCGCTCGACAATCTCAACGACTACTACGCCGTCTCGCTGAAACAGGCGCGGGTGGAGCAGCTCCACGGGGTACCGTTCCACCGCATCGATATCGCCGATCTGGCGTCGCTGGAAGCGCTGTTTGCCCGCGAACGTTTCACTCACGTCGTCAATCTTGCTGCCCAGGCCGGCGTACGCCATTCGGTCGAGCACCCACACGAATACGGCCACAGCAACCTGACCGGCTTTCTCAATCTGCTCGACGTCTGCAAGCGTCATGCCGTCGAGCACCTGCTCTACGCCTCTTCCAGTTCGGTCTATGGCCGTCAGAAGAGCCTGCCGTTTCGGGAATCCGACCCGGTGGACCAGCCGGCTTCGATCTACGCCGCGACCAAACGCGCCAACGAAATGATGGCCTACAGCTACGCCGACCTGCACCGGCTGCCTTCGACCGGCATGCGCTTCTTCACGGTTTACGGCCCCTGGGGGCGCCCGGACATGGCGCCATGCCTGTTTGCCGCCAGCCTGCTACGCGGCGAGCCGATCGATATTTTCAACCATGGCCGCATGGCCAGGGACTTCACCTACATCGACGACGTCGTCGAATGCATCGTGCGGTTGCTGCCTTATCCACCCACCGTGGACGCCGAGCGCAGCGCGCCTCACGACATCTACAATCTGGGACGCGGCAAGCCGATCGCCCTGCTCGACTTCGTCGCCACGCTGGAAGCCCGCCTGGGCGTCACCGCCACCAAGCACTTCAGACAGATGCAGCCGGGCGATATGGAGCGCACCTGGGCGGACACCCGCAAGCTGCAATCGGTCATCCACTACACGCCTCAGGTTTCGCTGGAGCGGGGCATCGATCGCTTCGTGGATTGGCTGCTCGACTACCGCGAGCTGCTGCTGGAATCCATGGCTGCCTGACTCGACTACTGCAGCACGGTGCCAACGGTCGTCGAACGGGAGGCGTTGGCGTAGCATCGGGCCATGTCATCCCGAATCACGAGCCCGTCCATGTCACTTAGCAAGACTCGTACCAGTTTCTACCGCCGCCTTTACGTGGCCCATCTGATCGATACCGGCCTGGCAGAGAGCGTGCCGGCCATCGTCGAGATCAGCGGCATGCCCCGGCGTACCGCACAGGACACGCTGACCGCGCTGGCCGAACTCGACATCGTCTGTGAATTCGAACAGACCGCGGGCGAGCGTCACCATATCGGCCGCTACGTGATCCGCGACTGGGGACCGATATCGCCGGCATGGGTAGAAAGCCACGCCGAGGGAATTGCCAGCGCACTGGGCTACCCGCTTCCCACCCCTTGAACCCGCGGCCTGTCGCGTTCTTCAATATCAGTCGGAGTCGCCCATGAGCGATCGCCAGCAGCGTCATCAGCAAGCCATGCAGAAACTCAAATCTCACGTCGACGACAAGGTCGCTGCCGCCACCGAGCAGCGCGGTCAGCTGCTGGTGTTCACCGGCAACGGCAAGGGCAAGACCACCGCCGCCTGGGGTACCGTCACCCGCGCGCTGGGTTACGGCTATCGGGTCGGGGTGATCCAGTTCATCAAGGGGCTATGGGAGTGCGGTGAGCGCGAACGACTGATCGACGATATCCATCTCGACGTTCACATCATGGCCACGGGGTTCACCTGGGATACTCAGAACCGCGCCAGCGACACGGCCGCCTGTCTCGAGGTGTGGCTGGAGGCCGAGCGCCTGCTCGCCGATCCCGACGTCTATCTGGTGGTGCTCGACGAGATCACCTACATGCTCAAGTTCGGCTATCTCGAATTCGAGACGGTCAGGCGTGCCATCGCCAATCGGCCGCGGGAACAGAGCGTGATCGTGACCGGACGCAACGCCCACCGCGAGCTGGTCGACATGGCCGATACCGTGACCGAAATGCAGGACACCAAGCATGCCTTTAATGCGGGATTGCAGGCCCGCCGAGGCATCGACTACTAAAGCCACGAGCCACGAGCCACGAGCCACGAGTCGCAGGCTACGAGCCAAGGGTCGCGGCTCGAGAACCAGAGCGACGAGACGCGGCCAGGAATTCCGTTTCCGCTATCGACTCGTCGGCTATGGGGTCGTGTCGGCAAGCGCCCGACACACCTGGCGCACGGCCTGGATCATGCGCGGCGCGGGACGGCTGATCGCGTCGGGATCCAGCGTGTAGAGCGCGCCGTCGCGTACCGCCGGCAATTCATCGTGACTTGTCCAGAACGCCTGCCAGCGATCGTCGTTGCCGGCTGCCAGAATGACCTCTGGCTGCGCTTCGACCAGCGACTCCCAACCGATCTGGGGCACCAGCACCGGCGCATCGTCGAACAGCGGCACGCCACCGCAGTGGCGAATCACCTGAGTGACGATCTGACCGCCGGCCAGGGTGGTCAAGGGCGACTGACCCAACTGATAGAAGACCCGTGGTGCTGGGGAAAGCTGCTGCGACGTGCCTTCCAGCGCTTGTTCGAAATCGGAAGCGGCCTGCTCTCCGGCATCGGAGTGTCCGGTGAGCCGGCCGATATCCCGCAGGTCGCCCGCAATCTGCTCGAGCTTGCGCGGCTCGCTGCGATAGACGGGGATATCCAAGAGTTCGAGCTGCTCGATCAACGATGCCGGCGTACCGCTACCCCAGACCAGCACCAGATCGGGCTGCTTGGCGACGATCAGCTCGAGCGGGATGCCACGATAGCTGCCGACGCGATCGAGCTGCCGGGCCGCGGGTGGGTAATCGCTGCCGTCGATGGCGCCAACCAGTTGCCCGCCTGCGCCGACGGCGTAGCTCAACTCCACCAGGTGCGGCGCCAGCGCGATGATACGCTCGGCGGGCTGTGCCAGCGTCACACGTTGCCCACTATCGTCCTCGACGCTGATCGCAGCACCGCTTGCTTCGGCATCGGCTGGCGCCAGCCAACCGACAACGGTCAGCGCCAGTGCTAACGGCGCCAGTCGCCAAAAGCGCGCAAGGCTCGATCGACATGGCAATGGGGAAAGACAGCGCATCATCGGCTCAGTGGCTTGGGATAACGGAGCGAGCGAGCATAGCATGGGAACCGAACGCCGCTGGAGACGTCTATGCAGCGCCCGGCTCTAGCGCAAGCGACGCTTTCACGTCCCGGTTTTCGATACGTGCCGGCTTTTCGACACCTGCCGGTCTTTTTAGACGTATCGGTTTTTCGAAAAAGAGGAAATGCCATGTCTTTCGACACGCCTAGCCATCTCCATCAAGTATTCCGCCCGCAGTCTCTGAGTCGCAGCGTCGGCCTGGGCGTTGCTGCCGTACTCGCGACCCTGACGCTGGCCACGCCAGCGCTTGCCGACAAGACGCCCCATCAGATTCACGTCCAGGCCAATGCCACGCTGAATGTGGCACCGGACCAGGCGACGCTGAATGCCCGCCTGTGGGAACGGACGCCGACTCAGGTTCAGGGCGAGGAGTCTTCCGGTGATAGCGACGCCATCAAGCAAGCGCGAGACCGGCTGGAATCCCGTACCGGCGAGCTGATCCGTACGCTGGAAAACGCCGGCGTCGACAGCAAGAACATTCGCGCCGGTTCGCTCAGCGTACGGCCCGACTACGTCCAGACTGCCGGTCAGGGCGACGACAGCCAGCCGCCCAAGGTGCGAACGCAGGTCGAGCGCTCGGTATCGTTGACGCTCGATGATCTCGACCGGCTGCCGCGCGTTCTCGATGCCTTGACCAGCGCCGGGGTCGACTCCCTCGACGGCGTCAGCTACGGCCTCAAGGACAGCGACGCCGCCGACGATCGCGCGCTCAAGCAGGCTCTCGAACGCGCCCGCCACAAGGCAGAGATGATGGCGGACACGCTGGACGTCGATCTGGGCGATGTCGTCAATATCGAAGAGACCACCGCGCCGCGCTACCAGCCGCAGATGATGATGCGCGCCGCCGAGGCCGACAGCGGCGCAGGCGCATCGGAGTATCGCAGCGGCGAGATCAGCATCGACGCCGGCGTCAGCGTCAGTTGGGAAATCGACGATTGATGACGTAGAGGATGACGATGACGTAGAGGATGTAGTAAATGACGATGAGCGGGGGCGGGCATCGACGCCCGCCCCACGCAGCTCACATTCGTCGCATCACCCGGGCGAGCACGATCTCCGCGATCAGCGCCAGGGCGAGTATCGCTGCCAGCCAGCGCCAGTCGAACGCCGTCCCCAGTACGCCGAGAGCATCCAGGAACACCATCACGATCGCCAGTGGACAGACGTAACGGATCGCGAATCGCCACAGGGCGTGAACCGCCGAAGGTAGCCCCAGCTCTTCTTTCAGACTTTCTCCGCGCAACACGAACCCCGCCAGCAGCGCCGTTCCTAGCCCACCCAGCGGCATCAGGAAGCGCGATGTCAAAAAGTCGAGCCAGTCGAAGACATGTCGCCCCGCCAGCTTCCAGTCGGCGCCGACGTTGAACGACAGCATCGCCAGCGTGCTCACCACCCACAGCAGAATACCCACACCCCAGGCCGCCCTGACGCGGGACAGGCCGTGACTCTCGTTCAACCACGCCACCGTGGCTTCGATCATCGAGATGGCGGATGTCAGCGCGGCCACGGTGAGCATCAGGAAGAAGATCGTCTCGACCGCGCCGCCCAGCGGCATCTGCTGGAAGGCCAGCGGCAGACTCATGAAGATCAGGCCAGGGCCGGAGGCCGGGTCCATGCCGTTGGCGAAGATCACCGGGAAGATCGCCAACCCCGCCATCAGTGCGACCAGGGTGTCGCAGATGGCCACCATCAGCGTGGTACGACCGATGGACTGCCCTGCCGGCAGGTAAGCGCCATAGGTGAGGATGGCCCCTGAAGCCAAGGACAAGGTAAAGAAGGCGTGGCCCATTGCGGCGAGCACCGCCTGTCCGGTGAGCTTGCCGGGGTCGAAGGCGAACAGGAAGTGTACTCCGGCGCCGAAGCTGCCCGAGAAAACCGCATAGACGATCATTATCACCAGCATGACCACCAGGCCCGGCATCATCCAGCGCACGCTTCGCTCGATGCCCGCCTGTACACCCAGCCCCACGATTGCCATCGTCGCCAACGTGACCAGCGTGCTCCAGAACCCCAGGTTCCAGGGGTTGGCATTGTTGGCGCTGAAGATGGCGGCCATGCCCTCGACGCTATGGGCGGCGAGACCACCCGTCACCGATTTCCACAGATAGGAGACCGCCCAGCCGGCGACCACCACGTAGAACGACAGAATCATGAAGCCGCACAGCATCGCCATCCATCCCAGCCCCGACCACCATCGGCTGCGCCCGGACTCCCTCGTCACTCGCCGGATCGCATCGATCGGGCTGCCTCGCCCTCGGCGCCCGAGTGCGATCTCCGCCATCATCACCGGCACGCCGATGGCGGCAATGCAAAGGAGATAGACCAGCACGAAAGCGCCGCCGCCATATTCGCCGGTCATGTAGGGGAACTTCCAGATGTTGCCCAGGCCTACCGACGAGCCGGTGGCCGCGAGGAAAAAGCCCCAGCGTCCCAGCCACAGATTCTTGGGTGATGCGATTGCGGTCATGCGTCCTCGTCGTTCCATTAGCTGGCTGGGTCGGGCCGGATCGATGCTCNNTCGATCCGGCGCAGGGAATCGCCCTTCGGTGTCGCCCCTGACATAGAAAACGACCCCTGGCGGGCGATGCGGCGGGGGATTGTAGCGTCGACGCGAGGCATGCGCGACCGCGTCATGGTTGGTACGATGCCGCGGCTTGTGCAAAGCTTGGCGCGCAGCGATGATCCGGCCCGTTCCCCGGGCGGTCCATTCGAGCCCGGGGCGGTCCCGATCAGGCTCAGATGTTTTGTTTCGGTCTCTGACAGACCAGACCTCACAAGGAGATTCCGATGTCCCGGCACTTTGCCATTCTGGGGTTGGGCTATTTCGGCAGTACCGTCGCGCGTGAATTGAAACGCCACCAGAATCAGGTGCTGGGAGTCGATGCCGACGAGACCCGTGTCGACGCGCTGTCGGACATTCTCGACCATGCGGTGATTGCCGACCTCACCGACGAGAAGGCGCTGGGCGAGCTGTCGCTGGATGCCTATGACGTGGTGGTGATCGATGTCGACGACAACGTCGAGGCCAGCGTCACCTGCACGCTCCACGTCAAGGAGCTGGGCGCCAAGGAGATATGGGCCAAGGCGCACTCCGACTCTCACTACAAGCTGCTCAAGCGCCTCGGAGCCGATCGCGTGGTCTATCCGGAATACGATGTCGGCGTGCGCGTGGCAGAAAGCCTCAACTATCACGCCATGGTCGATTTCATCCGGCTCGGTGAACGCCAGTTCATCGTCGAGATCGAAACCACCGAACGCCTGATCGAGAACTGCGCCAGCGTCGCCAATCTGTCGATCGATCGTGATGCGCTGTTCCTGGTCGCCATCAAACGCGGCGAGGAAGTCCTGCGCAATCCCGACGATGACACCCCGCTACGAGTCGGCGACAGTCTGATCCTGATGGGCGACCTGCAGGCGCTGCGCGAAATCGGCAAACAGATATGAATCTCCCGATAGCTTTCGCCTCCGAGCCGGATTCGGGGGCCCACCCGTGAGACGCTGGCAACGCCTTAAACAGCCGTTTCGTCGCGCGCCCCATGGCGGCGTCATCCGATTATCGCCGCCGGAAGTGCTGCTGCTCGGCTTTGCCCTGCTCTGCGCCATCGGTGCCCTGTTGCTGTGGCTCCCCGGCAGCGGAACGCGACCGCTGGCCTGGCACGAGGCGCTGTTCACCGCGACCTCCGCGGTTACCGTCACCGGACTCAGCGTCGTCGATGTCGGCCAGGATCTGACCTTCGCCGGCCAGTTGGTGGTACTGGCCTTGATCCAGGTCGGCGGCCTGGGCTTCATGACCTTCGCCGCGCTCACCGTGCTGCTGATGGGAACACGCTTGCCGCTGAGCCAGCAGAACCTGGTTCGCGAGGCGCTGGGCGAGATCGCCTTCAGCGATATCCGTGATCTGGTCAAGCTGGTGATCGCCTTCGCCTTTATCACCGAGGGCGTGGGCACGCTGCTGCTGGCGTGGCACTGGGTACCGGAGTACGGCCTGAAGATGGGGTTGTGGCACAGCCTTTTTCATGCCGTTTCCGCCTTCAACAATGCCGGATTCTCGACCTTTTCCGATAGTCTGATTCAGGAAGTCGGTGACCCGCTGGTCAACGGCGCGATCACTCTGATGTTCATCGTCGGCGGGCTCGGCTTCGTGGTGGTGAGCGACCTGTATCGCCACCGTCGCTGGTCGCGTCTGGCAATGCAGACCAAGGTCGTGCTGCTGGCCACATTCTGGCTCAACGTGGTCGCTACGGCGATTCTGCTCGGGCTGGAGTGGACCAATCCCGATACGCTGGGCGGTCTCGGCGATATCTTCGCCAAGGTCCAGGCGGCCTGGTTCCAGGCCGTCACCCCGCGTACGGCCGGGTTCAACACGCTGGAGATCGGTTCGCTGACCGACGCCTCGACGTTGCTGGTGATGCTGCTGATGTTCATTGGCGCGGGCTCCAGTTCCACCGCCAGCGGCATCAAGATCACCACTTTCGTGGTGCTGCTGCTGACGGCGCGGGCGTTCTACCGCAATACCGAGCACCCCACCGCCTTTGGCCGTTCGATCACCCAGGAGACCGTGATCAAGGCGATCACGGTCGCGCTCGCCGGGGTCCTGCTGGTCTTTCTGACGCTGTTCGGGCTCACCATCACCGACGGCGATCATTCGTTTCTCGATCTGGCGTTCGAAACCGTTTCCGCCTTCGGAACCGTCGGCCTGTCCCGCGGCATCACCAGCGATCTCTCGCTGCCCGGCCAGTTCCTGCTGGGGCTGACGATGTTGCTGGGTCGTGTCGGGCCACTCTCGGTGGGCTATTTTCTCGCCACCCGCCAGGCGCGAGGCCTGCGCTATGCCAAGGGCGAGATCCAGATCGGCTGACGATCTGTCGCGTTCGTTGTGGTGCTGGCGACGCGTTCACATCGGGCGCGTCGCGAGCTGCCAGGCGACCAGCAGCATGATCGCCCCGACGACGATATCGATGATCTGCCACCAGTGGGGATCGCGCAGGCGTGGCGCCAGCCAGTGGGCCAGTCCGACCAGACCGAAGAACCACAGTAGCGAGGCCAGCGACGCGCCCACCACGAATCCTGTCGGGCTGGCCTGCTGGCCGCCGATGATGCCCAGCATCACCACCGTATCCAGGTAGACGTGAGGGTTGAGCAGCGTGACGCCCAGCGTGGCGGCCACGACCGCTCTCGCGCTCGCGACGTTGTTGGTCACACCGCCCAAGCCGGCCTTGCCGCGGCTCTCCGCCCGCCATTCAAGAGATCGAGCGCGGCCGGCGCGTCTGAACGCCGCCACAGCCTGCCACAGCAGCCACACCACCCCGCCCCAGCGAGCCAACTGCACGCCGACGGCGCTGGCTGTGATCAGCGGGCCGAGTCCGGCCACGCCGGCGGCGACCAGCAGCAGATCACAGACGGCACAGATCCCGGCCACCAGCCAGCCGTGTTCGCGTCGTAAACCCTGACGCAGCACGAAGGCGTTCTGCGCACCGATGGCGACGATCAGACTGGCACCGACCAGCAGCCCGTGGAACAGGGAAATGCCCATGGAATCAACTCACAAGAAGAGGGACTCGCATCATCTCGCCAAATCGACTATTAATAAAAATGAACATGCTAATGAGGCATTAGAAAATTTGATGCTGGATTACAAACTTCTGGAAGCCCTGGCGGCCATCGTCGATCAGGGCGGATTCGACCGCGGCGCACAGCAGTTAAATCTGACCCAGTCGGCGGTGTCGCAGCGCATCAAACTGTTGGAGGCCCGGCTAGGCCAGCCCGTCGTGGTGCGCGCGCCGCGCCTGCTGCCGACGCCACTGGGGCAACGGCTGCTGAATCACGCTCAGCAGGTGCGCCTGCTGGAGCACGATCTGCTCGACAAGATTCCCGCTCTGGGGTTGGGCACACAGCGACTCCGCCTGGCCATCAATGCCGATAGCCTGGCGACCTGGTGGGCGCCGACACTGGGGGATTTCTGCCACCGCCGCGGCGTGCTACTGGACCTGGTGGTCGACGATCAGGAAGTGGCACTGCGCCGCATGCGTGATGGCGAAGTCGCCGGCTGCATCTGTGCTACCGCGCGTCCAGTTCAGGGCGCACGCGCTCGTTCCCTGGGGATCATGCGCTACCGGGTAATGGCATGCCCCGCCTTCGCCAAGCGTCATTTCGTCGAGGGCACGACCCGCCAGGCCCTCGAACGCGCCCCCGCGATTCTCTACGGGCCGGATGATCTTCTACATCAGCGCTATCTCGATGCCCATGGCTTCAAGGAACCCTTTCCCCATCATCTCTGCCCCTCTTCGGAGGGCGTACTGCACATGGCGCTTGCCGGTATCGGCTACGCCCTGATTCCGGAGTGTCAGGCTACCGACCATCTGCGGTCGGGTCGGCTCGTCGATCTCGACCCGCGACATCCGTTGGACGTGCCGCTGTACTGGCACTACTGGCGCCACGGCGGCGAACTGCTCGATGCATTGACGGCACACCTGATTACCGCCAGTGACGACTGGCTGAACGTTCCGGAAGAACTCGCCACCATCGACTGACGGTCAGCGCCTCAGCGAGTGGCTTTGCATGCCTCGATGAAAGAGAGTGACATATGCCAAGAACGCCCAAGACCTCGACATGGATCACCCTGGCCGGTCTGCTCACCCTGGCCATGCTAGCCGGCTGCGCCAGCGACAACCAATCGCTCGATCGGACGGCGGGCAACAATACCGTGACCGGCCTGGGCGACGATCAGGACGAGGCGCTGGACGATGCCCGCGCGCACGCCCTGGCACAGTGCCAGACTCGCCAGCGTGACGAGTTCGATATCCTCGAACAGCGGATGACGGGACCGAGCGACGGGCTGCCATCGACCACGGATACCCGCACCTCGCGCCAAGGCGCCACGGTCGACGAAGACACCGAGCTCCAGGCCGCCACCCAGGAGGGAGATGGCTACAAGGCCACCTGGACCATCCGCTGCCGCTGATGACGACCGGCTTTGACGCCGTGACTAGACTCGGCGCAGGCCCTCGACGCTCTCGACCTTGTCGTCCATGTGCTGCTCCCGGTCGGTACGGGTTCCCATCTTCATCGTGGTGGTAATGCGCGGGGCACCCATGGCGTGCACGCCTTCATGGCAAGCCTTGACGACCGCCATGACCTCGTCCCACGGCCCTTCGATATTGGTGCCGTAGGCGTGCATGCGGTGGTGAAGCCCCGAATTTTCGATGAGTCGCTGACACTCGGCGACGTAACGGGAGACCGAGACGCCCACGCCCAGCGGTACCACACATAAATCGACGATCACGTGCATTATCGAACTCCTCTGAGTCATCCCTGTTTCGGCGATTCTGCCGCAGTCCGGCACATCGCTGCCAAGCGGCTTCCCAAGCGAAGCCGTCACGGCTCGTCCATTCAGCCACGAGCCGTCTCCCGAGTCGATTTTCGAACGCAAGATCGACCATACGACGCTAAACTATCGCACTAATAGCGGCAGGCTTATTGACGAGAAAGCCGTTAGCACGCAATGTAAACAACGCTAACAAAGGGAACAGGGACCGTGGTGCACCACGTTTCCGCCGCCGTAGCTCGATTCTTCTAGCCGTTACGAGCGAGTGAAGATGGCCGATATCACGCGTCAATGCGGTCGAAACCGCAAGTCATCAGACCACTCTTCGCCGTTGGAACGGCGCGTTACCAGAGTGCGGTCGGGGAACGCGCTGCGCCCCTCGCTAGGAACGACCATGACCAGTAACACGGCAATCGCCCCCGTTGCATTACCCGATACGCGCGCGCGTCACACTCTCGAGACATTGCTCGAAGGGTCCGGTGTCACTCTCAACGGCAATCAGCCCTGGGACATTCGCGTTCATCATCCGGACCTTTTCTCGCGAGTGATCCGCCAGGGTTCCATCGGTTTCGGTGAAGCCTACATGGACGGCTGGTGGGAGTGCGATCGTATCGACGAGATGATCCACCGGCTGCTTCGCCATGGCCTTGGCGGCGCCGCGCATACCACCAAGGAACGCGTCGTCTACAAGCTGCAGTCGAGCTTCATGAACCTGCAGAGCAAGGCTCGCGCCTACATCGTTGGCAAGGAGCACTACGACTTCGGTAACGACCTCTTCACCCGCATGCTCGACGAGACGATGTGCTACTCCTGCGGCTACTGGAAGGAAGCCCGGACCCTGCACGAAGCCCAGGTCGCCAAGCTCGACCTGGCCTGTCGCAAGCTCGGTCTCGAGCCCGGCATGAAGGTGCTCGACATCGGCTGCGGATGGGCCAGTTTCGCCGAGCATGCCGCCCGTCACTACGGGGTGGAAGTCACCGGGATCACCATCTCCGAAGAGCAGGCCAAGCTCGGGCGCGAACGCTGCGCAGGGCTGCCGGTGGAAATCCTTCTCGAGGATTATCGCGAGCTCAGCGGCGAGTTCGACCGCATCGTCTCGATCGGCATGTTCGAGCATGTCGGCCAGCGCAACTACGCCACCTACTTCGATACGGTCAAGCGCCTGTTGAAGCCGGGTGGACTGTTCGTGCTGCATACGATCGGCTCCAACACCAACGATGTCAGCATCGATCCGTGGATCAACAAGTACATCTTTCCCAACGGCATTCTGCCATCGGTTCAGCAGATCGGTGACGCCAGCGAAGGCAAGCTGGTGATGGAAGACTGGCAGAATTTCGGCCCCGACTACGACACCACGCTGATGGCCTGGCAGGAGAATCTGCTCGCCCACTGGCACGAGATTGCCGACAACTACGGCGAGCGCATCAAGCGGATGTTCCTCTACTATCTCGGCTCCTGCGCGGGCGCTTTCCGGGCGCGCGACATCCAGCTGTGGCAGGTCGTCTACTCCAACGGCCGCGGCGGACGTTACGATTCACCACGTTGAGTTGTTGACGAACGCTGGCGCCGGCTTCGGGGCGCTGTAATAAGCAGCCACGAGCTGGCGCCGGCTTCGGGGCGCTTTAATAAGCAGCTACGAAGATTATTGAATGATGCAACTCACGTGAGAGAAAAGGGGCCTGCNNGCAGGCCCCTTTTCTTTGCCTCATTCCATCGCCGCGAGTGTCATACGACCGGTCCGCTATTGGAGATTTCGCCGTCTTCGGAGATTTCGCCGTCTTAAGCGTCGAAATGGGGGAAGCGGGCCTCGCCGATTACTCCACCTCCGCCGGCGTCACGTGTATGCCGAACAGGCTGGCTTCCCCCTCGCCGCGTCCGGCTTCCTCGGGAGAGACCTGACGCCCTTCCCGCACGATGACGTGCCCGCCCTGCCCCTGCTGGCCACCGATTACGCTACCCACCAGATAGGTCGGGAAGATGCTCGGATCGTTTTCATAGTTGGGATTGTGAATCAGACCGATCATCTGGAACCGACCCCGCGTATTGCGCAACGACTCCAGCGAATCCTGAATCAGGCGGCGATGCGACAGCTTCGAGAACAGCCCGTCGAGAACGATGACGCTTTCGCGGCTGGCCCGGGCGCGGCGCTTGTGATGTCCCGGCAGTTCCCGCAGCTCGCGCTCGATGGCGAATTCGGACAGCTTCACCAGCCACATCAGAGAGATCGCCTCGCGCTGACCCTCGGACATGTCCTCGTTGAGGGAGAACAGGCGACCGTGCGGGCGAATCGCATCGTGCTTGAGACGAATGCTGACGTCGCGGAACAGCCCGCGGTAGATCCGGCGGCGAATCTGCCGGGTCAGATCGTCGTCGCGTCCGCTTTTTGCCTGCCCATTGTCGCCGGCCTGCTCGAGCCGACGGCGTTGTACCGCCAGGTGCGCGTCAATATCCGCCAGCAGCTGCTGGATCAGCTCGCGGACTGAATCGTCGGCGATCAGGTCGGCCTTGACTTCGAAATAGGCGCCACCGCCACTCGAGCGCCGCGCGACTCGACGCAGAATCTCCAGGTTGCCGGCCGCATCGATGATGATCGAACTGAGTCGTTCGACCAGGGTGTCTTCGATCTGGACCCGCGATGCCTGCAGCCGGGCGACCCGCTGGCGGTGATCGTCGAGCTGGACGTCGAGCTGACGGTGCAGCCCGCGCAACGCTTCCAGCGCCTCCACGCTGACGCCTTCCAGCGTGCCCAGTCGCGCGCGCTCCGTCTCGTTGAATAGCCGGCTGGCGCTGGCCGACTCCAGCGACATCGCCAATGCCTTCTCACGCGCGGTCACATCCCGCGCCTGGCGTTCGCGATTGCGCGAGCGCTCGCCGAGATTGAGGCTGCCCAGCCCCTCGAGCAGGGTCTGCTGGCAGGTCTCGAAGGCGTCCAGCTCGAAGACCGCGACATCGTTGTCTTTGCCGCCGCCCTCTTTGTCGCCCTCTTTGGCGTCCGCCGCCGCGTGCTCCAACGGCGCGGCCAGCCAGCGCCGCCATTCCGCCAGTGCGGCGTCGAGACGAGGGGCATCGTCGCCATCCGCCGGCCAGCCGGCCTGACCGTCGGCCCTGGCCCGTTCGTACCAGCCCTCGGGGAGTTGCCGCAGCACCTCGAGCCAGGCGACGGCGAACTGATCTACCACGTTGAGTGCCTGCTGGTGGCGGGCAAGTCGGCTTTCCAGTTCGCTCTGCTCGCGACCGTTGCTCTTGCGCCGCTCGCGCGTCTCCTTCAGCGTCTGTTTCAGGCGACCGATATCGCGCTCCAGCGTGCGATTGCCGCCCTGATCGTCACGTACCTGCAGGAAGCTGCGAATTCGCGCGAAATCGAAATCGGCGCGTCGACTGGCGTGGGCCAGCGCCGAACTCAGTGCCGCTTCGCGGGTCTCGGCGTCGAGCATGAACGCCGGGCCGTCTTCGGCGACGAACGCCGCCAATCGCCGCAGACGCTCACGCTCGCCATCGCCGAACAGCTGGCTCAACTGCTCGCGACACGTTTCACGACGCGTCTCCACCTCTTCGGTCTGGAGGGTCAGTTCGGCGAAGCGCTCGTCATGTTCGGCCAGCTCTTCGCTCAGCGCTGCCAGCCCGGCGTCGATCTCACCGAGGCGCTCGATACCGCCGGCACCGGCGAAGCGTTCCGCGCGCAGCCACAGCTCGCCGTGACTTTCCAGCTCACGCGCGGCCTGCTCGCGTTGCGGACTCAGCGTCTCGATGCGCTCCGCGGCATGCTCGCTGGCCTGGGCGGCAGCTTCGAGAGCGGGTTCACCGCCCTCCTCCAGGAATCGCTGAAAGTCGTCGATCGACTTCATCGCGGCGTCACCGAGCCGCGGGGTCAAGGCTTCGAGTTCGGTGTCCAGGCGCTCGCGCTGCTCTTCCAGCGCCGCCAGGCGCACTTCGGCCTCCTGTTGCAGGGCCTCTTCGGCCTGCAGCGCCAGTCGGAAGCGTTCCCCGTGAGGGTCGAGCCGCTGGATCTCTTCTTCCAGCGCCAGCTGGCGTTCACGGTCCACCGACAACCGCTGCTGGGTCTCGTCCCGCAGCGCGGCGAGATAGGCCGGGTCCAGTGCCGCCTTGACCGCCAGCGTCTCGACCCCCTGGACGGCGCCCAACGGCAGCTCCCCGCGCGCCAGCGTCGCCTGTAGACGCTGGGCTTCGAGCACCGGCACACCGCAACCGGCGTCGATCAGGCACTGCGACGCTTCCCGCGCCTGCGCCTCGCCTTCGACCACCGGCGCGAACAGCTGGCCCGCGGCCTGGGCCAGCCAGTCGCGGCGCCGAGTATCCTCCGCCTCGAGTCCGGCCAGCACCTCGTGCAGCGGCCGAAATTCGATCTCGCGGGTTTCCAGCCACTGGCGAGCTTCGGTCTCCGAGGCCAGACGAGCCAGCGGATCGCCACTCAGGCTCTCGAGATAGCGTTCCCGGGCCTCGATCGCCCCGGTCAGCGTTTCCCGTTCGCGCAACAGTCGCGGATAGCGCGCCTTGGCATCCTTGAGCCAGGCTGTGGGAGGCTGGTCGCTGGTCGTCCGGAACTCGCTCAGCGCTCGCTCCAGCGTCTCGAACTGCTGCACCTGCTGATCGAGCTGATGGCGTCGGTCCTGACCTTCGCGCGCTTCGCGATAGAGCGTGTCACGCAGATGCACCGGCGACGCGTCGCCGTGCCAGTGCCGGTAGCGTTCGGCGGCGTCTTTCAGCGGTTCCAGCCGCGCCAGCCGCGCCTTGGCATCGCTCTGGGCACGATTCGCATCGGCCAGCGCCTGCTCGCATTCGGCCAGGACGCTCTTGCGCTCGCTCCAGAAACCGACCGGTGACTGCTCGGGCCACTGCTCGGCGAACGCCTGCCACGCATCGCGTCCCGCCGCCAGCGGCGCCATCTCACCCTCCAGACGATGGCGCTGTTCACGGCGTGCCTGCAGGGCCTCTCGCGTCGATTCGCGCTGTGCGTCCAGCGCGCTGCGCTGGGCGTTCCACTCCTCGAGCTGCGCTTCGAGGACCTCCTGCTGCTCCTGCTTGGTGGCCAGCAGAACGTCGGGCGAGGTATCGGGATGCTCGGCGATGAAGTCCTGGTACCACTGCGCGGGCTGCTTGAATTCGCCCATGCGGCCGAGATGATCGGCATGCGCCTTGCGGGCCTCGGTCAGCGCCGTCTGAGCGGCGTCTCGAGTGGCCTCGGGCGATTCCAGCTCGATCTCGGTGAAGAGGCCTTCGGCCAGCGCCTGGGTATAGACACTCTGGTTATCGATGAAATCGCGCTGGCGCGACTCCAGCTGTTCGCGCTCCTGCTCCAGACGCTCGACCTCTTCGTCGAGCTGTTCGGCGTCCAGCCGCAACGAGCGGCGATATTCGCGATCGGCGATCACCTCTTCGCGGAAGCGATTGCCATCCAGCCCCTCGAACACTTCGGCGGCGTCGTCGAGTACGCCAAGGGCGCGATAGCGCGCAGCGTCGTCGCTGAAGGCGTGGCTGTCCGCCAGCCAGGCCCGCGCCTGATCGAACGACACATGACCGATATCTCGCGCCGTGAGCCAGGTCGCTTCGGGAAGGTGAACCAGACGACGATGGGTATCGACGCGGGCACCCCGCTCGGAGAGTGCCTGACGCACGTTGCGCTCGGCCTGACGCGACAGCTTCGCCAGCAGCCAGGTCGAGACCCGGGGCCGCTCGGTATCGCCGGTCGCCCAGGCGAAGCCGGCGATGCTGTCGGCGATCTCGCGGCTCAGCTCGTCACGCGCTTGGCTGTCGGCAAAACCCGGCAGCCCCGCCAACGGCGCCAGCGCCTGGCCGCCGAGCAGACGCTCGGCGTCGAGCAGCGCCGCGTCCAGTCCGCTGAGCTGGCGGCGGGCCTCGAGCAGCCCTTCGCCCTCGTCGTTGAGCGTTGCCAGTCGTTCGACCTTTTCGTCGGCACGGCGCTGATCGCTCTCGGCTTCCGCCAGCCGATGGCGCAGCTCGGTGATCCGGGTGCCGGAGTTGAGAATGACGTCTTCGATCAACTCCTCTTCTTCGTCGGTCTCGCCACGCGTCGCCCCGGACAGCACCTGCGGGGCCAGCACTTCGTAGAAGAATGCCTGGTCGGCCTTTTCGCCGGCCCGCGGCTTGATCGCGTTGAAGATCTGGCTCTTGTCGGCGCCGCCTTCTTTCTGGAACGCCGCCAGCTGCGCCAGCTCGCGCCGGGAGATATGCACGCCGACCGCTTCCAGCCACTCTTCGCGGTTGTGGGCACGGGTTACGCCCTGTGACCGCATCGCGCTCTGGAAATCGGCGTTGGCGTAGAGCGCCAGCTTGCCGTCGCGAGTGATGTGATGCACCGGCACGTCGGAAAGCTTGCCCGGGTAGTGGTAGAACACCAGCCCGCTGCCATCGCTGTAGCCGTACATGCCGAAGACGAAGGTTTCGCCGGCGACTTCCTCGCCGGCCGCCGCCAGCATGTCATCCTGCTGGCTGCTGTCCTGCGCGCGGAACTCGACCCGCAAATGGGTCCAGCTGCGTCCTTCACCGTTGACCTTGGAAGGCGAACATTTGCGCCGGGTCCGCGTCAGCAGCTGGCGATCCCGGGACAGCATGCCGATCAGCGCTTCGGCCATGGTGGTCTTGCCGAAGCCGTTTTCCATGCTGATCGCGCTCGACTGTCCCCGCAGGTCGAGCAGCAGATGACGCATCTTGGCTTCCCAGGGGGACGCGATATCGCCGTGCTTGTTGAGCAGGTTGGCGATTTCGATACGGTTGATCACGCTCACCGGCGTTCCTCCTCGGCATTCTCGCCCGTCGATTCGCTCGCGTTCTCTTCCGACGGCGAGTCAAACATGTCGGCGGCGTGGCTGGCGTTCTCATTTTCGCTTTCGGGCTCGTCCGCCGAAGCTTCCTCCGCGGCTATTTCGTCCACTGACACTTCGTCCGCGGCCGATACCTCGTCCAAATCCGGGTCGACGTTGTCGAGGGAGGTGAGCTCGATCAGATGCGTCAGATGATGGACGCCGATCTGCTCGGCCTCGAGCGCGCCCAGCAGCGTCTGCTGCCAGACATCCTCATCGGCCGCTTCCCGTACCGTCTCGAGATGGCCGGCGCGACTCAGCAGATCGATGAACGCCTTGACCCGGCGCGGGATGTCCTCGCCACGCTCGTCGAGCAGCACTCGGCTGTTGGCGGGAGCACGCTCGCCGAGCCCGCGCAACGTCTCCAGCTGCTCGCGAACTAGTTCGACCAGTTCGCGGGTCACGAAGGTCGCTTCCTGGTAGCGGCTGACATCGGACAGCGCTCGATTCAGGCGGGTATAGATCAGCGTGTGCAGCAGCAGCCACAGCTGCAGATACCACAATGCCAGCTCGGCACGGCTCTCCTGACGCAACTTGAGCGCTTCGAACACCGGCTCCCGGGTGTAGAGCGGTGGCTGCTCCATTTCCGGGTCCGGCAACAGCGCGAACAGGCGTGAACCCGGCGCGATACCGGGATAGTCACCGGATTCGAACGCCTTGAGCCGCAGGCCCTGGCCGGCGAGAAAATCCCGCAGCGCCTCGCGCTCGTTTTCCTGGGCGTCGTCGATCAAGGCACAGACGTCACGCTCCGAAAGCTGACCTTCGCGTGCGGCACGGCGCTTGCGCCCCCCGCTGGGAACGCGCTCCGCGGTGCGATAACGCAACAGGTAGGCAACGACTTCGCCCATTTCCATCATATTCATAAATCAAACTTCCTGTTGTTCGGGAGCGGTCTCGCGTAGACGTAGCGACGGCGTGACCGCGCCTTCGATACGGCGGCCATCCGGCAAGTCGATGGTGAAGGGGGTGTCGTCGATCCCGACGCTCAGATGGTCGTCGAGCAGTTGGGTGTCGACGAAGGTATTGAGCAGCTGCGGCAGGCAATCCAGGATTTCGGCGTCTTCCGACTCCGATCCGGTCTCGAAGTGATGCCACCCCTCACCGAGCGCTTCCGGCAGCGACAGCGGCGCCTGACGCAGACGCCGACGCAATGCCGGCCCCTGAACCTTGAGGTAGCGCGCCAGCAGCGGATCGGCGCCGGGCCTGTCGCGCGCTTCGTCGAAGACCAGCGCCGCCCCGCTACGCTCGGCGCGGCGCGTCTCGACCAGCGGCAGCAGCGTTTCGACGCGGGGCATCACGACCTCGGTCCCCAGCGGCATCATCCTTGCGATCACCGCATCCTGCAGCCGTCTGGGCGGCGGGGACAACAGCAGCTGGTGGGCCAGACCGGCAAAATCGATCACGCCCATCGACTGAATCCGTCCCTCGGCGATATCCGCGAGCAGTTCCGACAGTCGCCGCGAGAGGTTCTCGATCGCGTTCAATACCCGACCGATGGCGCCGGACAGCATGCGCAGATCCCACTCCTCGTCCTGCTGCTCGGCCCAGCCGTCGAACTGGGCGATCAGCGCGGGTGTCGAGAGCTGCGAACGCGCGCTCAGCAGCGTGCTCTGAATGGTACTCAGCGCGTTGTGGTAGTGACGCTCGTTGTCCAGCAGTGCGGCGAGCTTGCCCTCGTGGGTCGGGTTCTCGCGCACCCGCCGCAGTTCCTGGGTCAGCGCGCGAATCGCCATCAGGATCTGCTGGGTAATATCCGGCACCCGCGCGTAGTCGCCCCGCGAGAGCGCCGCGACGACCTTGGCGGCGTCGTACTCGGAATAGAGCAGGTCTTCGACCTGGCTCGCCAGGGTGACGGTCTGACGGCCGCTGGGCGTCAATCTGACCTGACCGGTCTGGCCCTGTTTCTCGATCAGCGCGGTGCGCTTGGTACTGCGTTTGCTGCGCTCTCCGCGCAAGGCTGCGCCGTCATCGAGACCGACCTCGACACCGGCCTCTGAGCCGACCTTCGCTTCGCCATTGGCATCTTTGTCGACCCGAGGCGCCTGCCACTGGCGAAAATGAATTTCGCTGGGCGTGGCCAGCAGATTGATCACGAAGCTCAGGTCGTCGGCGGGCAGATCAGGATAATCTTCGCGCAGATGCGCCAGGCAGCGGCGCTGGGTGACGAAGGCGCTGTTGGTAGCGAAATCGACTTCGAGCAGATAGTCCAGCAGCAGGCAGCCCAGATCGAGCCAGTAGCCGTCACGCAGGCCGCGGCGCTGTTCCTGAGTCACCTGAACGAAGGGCGAGCCCGGTTCGTGGGCGCTGTCATGTAGATCCAGCAGCCGCGTCGTCGCGACCAGCAGCTTGTTCCAGGCGGTCATGTCGACTCCAGACGGGGAACAACGAATACAGGAAAAGCGGACGATCGCCCGGCGGGCTGCATGACGCAACCCGGCTTGCCGATACGCCGCTTTCCAAAGCGTCGCATTATGCCAAGGTTACCGGCCCGGGTCATTTTGGCTGCCGATCATTTTGTGAGTGGGTATTTTGATTGGAGGTCGAGAAATAGAAATGCCCCGTCGGTATTACCGAACGGGGCATGGGTCATGGCGTGCGTGGTTGTCATCCTGACGCGGCTAGCGACGTGGATCAGTCAACCTTGGACTTTGCCGCCTGCATCCTGCGACGCAGGATCGGGCCTACGATGACCGGCAGCAGCAGGCCGATGATCGCCACCGCCCACAGGCCGATGGAAAGACCGCTGCTCCACAGGACCGACCAGTCGCCATCGGAGATCTGCATCGCGTGGCGCAGGTTCTTCTCCATCTCCGGCCCCAGCAGCAGGCCGAGAATGACCGGCACCAGCGGAATCTCCAGCTTGCGCAGAATGTAGCCACCGACGCCGAAGGCGATCATGAAGTAGAGATCGAAGGTCGAGTGGCTGATCGAGTAGATGCCCACGAACGCGACCATGGTCACGATCGGCAGCAGATACATCGGCGGCACCGACAGGATCTTCACGAACACCCCGACCAGCGGAATGTTGAGCAGCAGCAGCATGAAGTTACCCACCAGCAGCGCGGCGATCACGCCCCACACCAGTTCGGCGTTCTGGGTGAACATCAGCGGGCCGGGGGTGATGTTGAGCGAGACCAGCATCGCCAGCAGTACCGCCGTGGTGCCGCTGCCCGGTACACCGAGGGTCAGCATGGGCACCAGCGCACCGCTGGAAGCGCCGTTGTTGCCGGACTCCGGCGCCGCCACGCCACGCGGATCGCCTTCACCGAAGTAGCCTTTCTTGCCGACGATCTTCTTTTCCAGCGTGTAGGTGATGAAACTGCCCAGTGACGCGCCCGCGCCCGGCAATACGCCGGCGATGAAGCCCACCAGACCGCCGCGGATCGTGGTCGGCAGGATCGCCACGATCTCGCGCCACTTGAGCTTGAGCGGGTTGACCTTGATCATCTCGCGGCCGGCACCGGCCTTCTCTTCGATGAAGAACAGCAGTTCCGAGACCGCGAACAGACCGACGATGGCGATGATGAAATCGACACCCTCGTAGAGTTCCAGCACGTTGAAGGTATAACGCTGCGTACCGGTGGAGAGATCGATGCCCACGGTAGCGATGATCAGACCGATCGCCGCGGCCATCAGCGTCTTCATCGGGTTCTTGCCGGTAATGCCACCCAGCGTGGCAAACGCCAGCACGAACAGTGCGAAGTACTCGGCAGGGCCAAACGTCAATGCGAAACGGGCCAGCAACGGCGCCAGCAGGATCAGGCCGATGGTCGCGATCAGACTCCCCATGAACGAGGCAATCGCCGAGATCGCCAGCGCTTCCGCTGCCTTGCCCTTGCGGGCCATCGGATAACCGTCGAGACAGGTCATCATCGCCGGTTCGTCACCGGGAATGTTCAGCAGGATCGACGAGATTCGCCCGCCGTACATCGCCCCGGCGTAGACCGCCGTCAGCATGATCAGCGCGGTTTCCGGCTTGAGGCCCAGCGTGAACGCCAGCGGAATCAGGATAGCCACACCGTTGGCGGGGCCGAGACCCGGCAGCGCGCCGATCAACGTACCGATGAAACAGCCCATCAGGGCAAACATCAGATTCTCGGGCTGCAGCGCCACGCCGAAGCCGATCGACAGATAATGCAACGTCTCCATCAGTTGATCTCCAGCAGGCCGAGCGGAAGCGGCAGTTCCAACCCATAAGTGAACAGCACGAATACCACCGCGCCGCTGATCAGGCCCGTGAGATACGCTTTCACCGGCTTCGCGCCCATACGCCAGCACAGCGTACCGACGGCGAGCATGGTCGAAATGATGAAGCCGAGCGGCTCCAGCAGCAGTGCGTAGGCGATCAGCACCACGACGGCGATACCCAACTCCAGAAAGGTCGTGGCGACCGGCCAGGGGTTGTCCGCGTCAGGCTTGACGATCATGTAGAGACTGCAGACAGCCAGAATGACGGCCAACAGCTTGGGAAAGGTCTCCGGCCCAACGGCTTCCGATCCCCCGAAGGGGACCGGAAACTGGGTGGCGCCGTAGTAGTAGGCTACGGCGATCACCAGCATGACCAGGCCGAAGACACGGTCATTGAACTTGCTCATTGAATCAGCCCGATTTCCTTGGACAGCGACTGGATGTCTTGGATCTGCTGCTTGACGAAGGCTTCGAATTCACTGGAATCCGGGTGGAACGGCATCAGGCCATTGCTCTTCATCACCTTTTTCCACTGGTCGCTGGCGTAGAGCTTGTCGACGGCATCGACCCAGTACTTCTTGGCATCGTCGTCGACATCGGCCGGTATATAGAAACCGCGCCAGTTGGGGCCGACCGCGTCGATGCCCTGCTCCTTGGCGGTGGGAATGTCGGACAGATCGCCGGGCAGACGCTCATCGGACAATACCGCCAGCACGCGCAGGTCGCCTGACTTGAGGAAACCCTGGGTTTCGGTGATATCGCCGGTGAAGGCATCGACGTGACCGCCGATTACCTGCGTCATCGCTTCGCCGCCGTTGTTGTAGGAGAGGTACGGAATCCGCGGCAGATTCTTGACGCCGGCCGCCTTGGCCGCGATCAGCACCTTGAGATGGTCCCAGCCGCCGTTGGCGCTACCGCCGGCGAACTTGACGGCACGCGGATCTTTCTTCATCGCGTCCATCAGTTCGTTGAGATTGTGGTAAGGCGAATCCTTGGACACCGCGATCACGCCGTAATCCGCACCCACCGCGCCGATCCAGTTGACCATGTCGGCATTCATACCCGGAAACTGGTTCTGCGCCAGCCGCGTGGTGGTCGCAGTGGACGCTGCCACCAGCAGTTGATCGTCGCCCTTGCGCTTGCTCACGGTATGCGCGAACGCCACCCCGCCACCGGCGCCGGCCATATTGATGGTCTGCACGCTGGCCGGTACCAGCTCCAGCTCCTCGAGGACGTTGCCCACGCTACGACAGGTGAAATCCCAGCCGCCGCCCGGATCGGACGGAGCGATACATTCGACCTTGCCGGATGGCTCGAACGCCATGGCACTGCTGGCGGTCAGGGCCAAGGCCGCAGCGGCCACCCACTTGATTGTTCTGGCTGCAAACATGGTTGATTTTCCTCGCTGATGGAGCGGAGTTGGTCATCATACTGACGCCTACCTTACAGTTTCGTAAGGTAGAACTTTGTTCCCATGGGCGGAAATTAGGGTGAAGCCTGGTGACGGTCAACGGCGCGAGCCAAAAAGCCGACTAAAGTTCAATGCCGTGGCGAACGATACGGTTACCATCGCGTCGTCAGGCGCGATAAGCGAAACTAGCGCCGACACGAGGCCGATTGAAAGACGCGTCGCTGAATGAAAGACGCCCCGCCGCATGAAAGACGCATTACTGAATGGAACGACGCCGATATGGATGGCGAAGAGAAAAACCGGCAGGCGAAACGCGAGACCGTTGATATGAACGCCTTCAAAACCGCTATCGCCCACCGGCAGGAGTGTCGTCATGGCCGCTAAGCTACTGTTGATAGAGGACGATGCTCTACTCGCCAGTACCCTGACGGAGACGTTGACGGTCGACGACCAGCGCGTCGATACGATCGGCGACGGTGGTGTCGCGCTGGCCCGACTGTCGCTCGATCACGATTACGATTTGATTCTGCTCGATCTCAATCTACCGACCCGCAGCGGTCTCGAGGTGCTGGCAGCACTGCGTTCGCAGGATCGGCAGACCCCGGTGCTGATCCTGACCGCGAGGGCGGCGATCGAGGATCGCGTCAGAGGGCTGGACCTGGGCGCGGACGACTATCTCGCCAAGCCGTTTGCTCTCGACGAGCTGGAAGCACGTGTCCGGGCCCTGCTGCGTCGACGCCAGAGTGGTGAGAGTGGACCGCTGACGGTGGGCGCCCTGCGCTTCGATCGGCAACGTCAGCATTTCACCCTGGATGGCGTCGTGCTGTCGCTACCGCCACGAGAGTACCGCCTGCTGGCGTGCCTGATCCGCTTCGCCGGCGAACCGGTCGACAAGGCACGCCTGCTGGAGGACGCCTTTGCCGGCGAAAGCGTCGGCGACAATGCCATCGAAGTCTACGTTCACCGTTTGCGTCGGCGACTCGCCGATACCGATGTCGGCCTGCGTACGGTTCGCGGTATCGGCTATCTGCTGGAGGCGCAGTGATCCTGTCGCGACGCTGGCGGTTGTCTCACCTGAGTCTTTACCGCCGCCTAATGATCTGGCTGCTCTGTCCGCTGGCACTGCTGGTGGCGATCATGCTGTTGCAGGCTTGGCTGGCCTCCCGCGAAGCGGCCGATCGCGCCTTCGACCGGCTACTCGACGCCGCCTCGCTCTCCATCGCCGAACAGGTCCGCTGGCAGCAGAGCCGGCTGTGGATGGATCTGCCGCCGTCGGCCCTGGAGATGCTCTCCACCGACGCCGAGGAACGCGTGTTCTACGCGCTCTACGACGCTCAGGGCCACTTCGTGACCGGCAACCGCTCGCTGCCTTCGCTGCCCGCGGTGGCGAACGACCAGATGAGCTACGGGAACGTTACCTCCCGCGGCATGTCGCTGCGGCTCGGCGTGCGCCGGTCGCGTCTCGAAGGATGGGATCGCAGCGATCGCTTCGAGGTCAGGGTGGCACAGACTCGTGAAGGCCGTTGGGCGCTGGCCAACCAGCTGTTCATGGCGAGCTTCGTCAATATCGTCATCATTGCCGGGCTGGCCATGGTCGTCGTGCTGCTGTCGGCGCGCTTCGCGCTGGAGCCGCTGACCCGCCTGCGCCGTGCGATCCGCGAGCGCAACCCGCGCACGCTGGCGCCACTCGAGCTGGCACTGCCACGCGAACTGGCCGAATTGCGCCAGGCCCTGAACGAACTGCTGGCACGCATGCGACGTGTTCGCGCCAACCAGGAGCGCTTCATCGGCGATGCTTCCCACCAGCTGAGGACACCGCTGGCGGGACTCTCCGCCCGGGCCGAGCTCGCCCTGCGACAGACCGATCCGGCCGTCTGGCGCGAGGGGCTGACGACCATGCACGGCACCGCTACCAAGACCGCCCGGCTGGCCGGACAACTGCTGTCGCTGACCCGGCTCAACAACCCCGAAGCCACGCCGGCCAGGCATCCTGTCGACCTTGCGGCACTCGCCCAGCGCTGCGTGCGGGAGGCGTTTTCGCGTCACCACCGTCGCGGCGTCGATCTCGGCGTGGAGATTCCCGATCGCCCGGTGATGGTCTCGGCCACCGAGTGGCAGCTGGAAGAGGCGCTGAACAACCTGATCGAGAACGCCGCGCTCTACGGCGCCGGCCGGATCACCGTCCAGGTCAGCGACGCTCCGGCACGACTGACGGTGGTGGACGATGGTCCCGGTATTCCCGAGTCACAGCGCCTGCTGGTGCTGCGCCCCTTCCACCGCGGCCAGGAGGCCGGCGACGGCAGCGGGCTGGGGCTGGCCATCGTCGACAGCATCGCCCGCGCCCACGACATCCGCCTGAACCTGCAACCCGCCACTCCCGATCATCCCGAGCGCCCCGGCCTATGTATCGCCCTGACCTTCCCTGCCGACGCCCGATGACGGCCATGACGCGAATCCGGCGCGGCGCCATCGACCTGACTCGTGTCGCTGTCTTTTGGGTCCGTATCACCGTCGGCCTGGCAGCGCTCGCCCTGGTGACGACAGCCCAGGCCAGAACGCTGCACGTCGCGGCAGAGACCGCTTCGTCGCAGCCGCTGACTATCTACGGCGTACTCGATCCGCCCCAAGTGCGCCCCCTGCTGGCAGACTTCCATCAACGGAATCCGGATATCGAGATCGAGTACCACAATCTGGAAACGCTGGCGCTGCACGCCCGGGTACTGCAGGAGCGCAATGCTCCCCGCGCCGATGTTCTGATGTCACCGGCCATGCCGTGGCAGTACGAACTCGCCAACGAAGGCCTTTCCGAACCGCTGGACTCCCCCGCTGCTGCCGCCTGGCCAAGCTGGGCGCGCTGGCGCCAGGAACTGTTCGGATTCACGTTCGAACCCATCGTCATGGTCTACCGCCGCGACCTGGCCCAGCGCATGGCGCCACCCACGAGCCATGCCGAGCTGCTGAACCTGCTGCAGCAACACGCCGACGTTCTGAAGCACCGGGTGGTCACCTATGATCCACGCCGTAGCGGTGCCGGCTATACCTATGCCATCGAGGATGCCAGAATTTCCGCCCGCTACTGGGACCTGGTCGAGGCGCTGGGCCAAAGCCATAGCGCCCTGGAGACGACTACCGGCGCCATGCTCGAGGGGCTCAGTGATGGCCGCTACTGGATCGGCTACAACCTGATCGGCTCCTACGTGCAGGATTACGTCGCCACGCACCCTGAACTGGTCATGGTCGTGCCTCAGGACTATGCCCTGGTCCTGCAGCGTCTGGTGATGATGTCTCGAGAGGCGCCGCACCCCGCGGCGGCGCGGCGTTTCATCGACTACCTGCTGAGCGCACCGGCCCAGCGCCTGCTCGCCTCCCACACCACGCTGGGCGCCGTTCATCCGGGCATCGACGGTGCCGGCACCGCGGCAGATCTCAGGGCCCGGCTGGGCGATGCGATTCGCCCGGTCCAGATCGGCCCGGGTCTGCTGGCGACACTGGATACGCTCAAGCGCCAGACGCTGCTGGAGCAGTGGCAGCAAGCGTTCGACAATCACTCGACCTTTACCGACGGGCCGATGGAGCCGTCCGCTCCCTTCTCTCCCACTCCAGTGCCCACCGCTTCCTTGCCCGAAGCTTCCCAACCCTGAGCCATCCATGAAACGACTCGATCAACTGGTTACCGCTCACGCACGCTCTCGCACCCGCGCCCAGCGCCTGATTCGTCAGGGTCATGTCAGTATCAACGACGGAACGACGTGGCGCGTGGCCACCAGACCCGGCGAGAAGCTGCCGGAAACCACGGCGCTGCGCATCGAAGATGCACCCGAAGAGCGCTATGTCTCGCGGGCCGGGCTCAAGCTGGAATCGCTGCTGGAAACGCTGGGCCGCCGCTTCGACGGCCTCTGCGTCCTCGACATCGGTCAATCCACCGGCGGATTCACCGACTGCGCCCTGCGCTACGGCGCCAGACAGGTCATTGGCATCGAGGTCGGGCACGCGCAACTCGACGCCACGCTGCGCGAGGATGACAGAGTCACCTGCCTGGAAGGCGTCAACGCCCGCCAGCTACCCACCGCGCAGCTGGAAGCCCTGGCGCCGGCGGGCATCGATGCGGTGGTGATGGATGTCTCGTTCATCTCGCAGACGCTGATCCTGCCCGAGATCGCGCGGCTACTGCGACCGGGCGCCGAGCTCTACTCACTGGTCAAGCCCCAGTTCGAGGTCGGCCCCGGCAAGGTCGATCCGCGGGGCATTGTGCGGGATGAGGGCCTCTACAAGGTCGTCGCCGGCACGTTGCACCAAGCGTGTCAGGATCAGGGCCTGGACGTCGATCACTGGCAGGAGAGCCCGATCCGGGGCGGCGACGGCAACCGTGAGTTCCTGCTCCACGCCCGGCGACGCTGACTCACGCCAGTCCACGCCGGTCGCCAGCGCCGCGATCACCGTCCGCCGTCTCCCCCGTCGCTACCGCCATCGTGGCCGGGACCGCCGACATCGCTGTCTCCCAGGTGGCCGTCGTCGCCGCTGGGCATGCGACGGGAATGAGGCGGCCGGGCGTTCGAATCGAAAGC
Organism: Salinicola halophyticus; assembly: GCF_003206695.1. Lineage (GTDB taxonomy): Bacteria > Pseudomonadota > Gammaproteobacteria > Pseudomonadales > Halomonadaceae > Salinicola > Salinicola halophyticus. The sequence continues at coordinate 60,163 of NZ_PZJN01000004.1, forward strand.
CGAGCCCAGCGTCGCGTCGTCTCCGCTGGCGCTCTGGACCTTGGCGACCTGACCATTGTCGCCATGCAGCCAGACATCCATCTGGTTGAACGCCACGCGAATGCCGTGCTCCTTGAACAACCGATCCAGCCGGCGGTTGATCTCGTCGCTGGCGTAGAGCCGATCCAGCAGATCGTTGACGAAGATACGCAGCTCGAAATTGAACGCGGTCGGCCCGTAACTGATACAGAACACCTGCGGCTCGGGGTCGCGCAGTACTCGCCGGTTCTCGTCCGCCGCCTGACGCATCAGCCGATGCACCTCGTCGAGGTCGGAGCCGTGCGAGACCCCGTAGGTCAGTACCACTCGGGTGACGTTGTCCGACAACGACCAGTTGATCAGCTGGTCGGTGACGAACGTCTTGTTGGGAATGATGATCTCCTTGCGGTCGAAGTCGATCACCGTGGTGGCACGAATCCGGATTCGGCTGACGGAGCCATGGAGCTGGCCGAGAGTGATGGTGTCGCCGATCCGCATCGGGCGTTCGAACAGAATGATCAGGCCCGAGATGAAATTGGCGAAGATCTCCTGCAGACCGAACCCGAGCCCGACACCCAGGGCCGCGACGAGCCACTGCAGCTTGTCCCACGACACCCCCAGCGTACCCAGGGACATCACCACGCCCGTGCCGACGATGATGTAGGAGAGCAGGGACGAAATCGCATAGGCGCTGCCCTGCTTGAGCGTCAGCCGCGACAGCACCATGACCTCCAGCAGCCCCGGCAGGTTGCGCGCCAGCATCATGGTCAACGCCACGGTGATCAGCGCAATGATGACATCCGCCACGGTGATCGGGTCCAGAGTCATGGCCTCGCCCTGGCCGCGCTCGATCTCCCATACGCTGACATGGTCGAGATAGGTGAACACTTCCAGCAGGTCCGACCAGATCAGATAGAAGGCGCAGGTAAAGCCGATGAACAGGATCAGCTTCGACAGCCTCAACGACTGCTGATTGACCTGCTCCATATCCAGCGGCGGCTCTTCGATCACCTCGAGGCCGCCCTCGGCACCCTCCTGGATCTGCGCGCGTCGACGCGCCACCGCACGCCGATAGGCCAGCCGGCGCTGCGCCACGGCGAGCCCGCGAACGACCGTGGCCTCGACCAGAATCCATAGCCCGAAGATGTACAGCGAATTGATGAACCGTCCGATCAGGCGCAGAGCCGCATATTCATAGCCCAGCGCGATCAGCCCGGCGAGCACCAACGGCACCAGCGCCAGCGCCAGACCCAGCAGCAGCCGAAACAGCTTGAGACCGAAATAGGGCACGTGGGCCAGAATCAGACGCACCAGGATCCAGCTCATCGCCAGCAGGCCCACCAACAGCGACAGCAGGAACAGCGGACGGCTGGATAGCTCGGCCTGGCTGCCGGGCGCGGTGCCGCTGATCAGGATGATCGGGATCAGCGAGATGCCCAGCCAGAACAGCAACCGCCGCAGCCGAGCCACATAGCCGACCGACCAATGGAAATGGCGCGTCGCGACACCGTCCGATACCAGCAATCGCCGCGCCCAACCGAGCACGCCCCAGGCCAATGCAAGCAGCAGCATCGACTCGCCCACGCGCTCGGCGAAATCGTCACTGCCGAGTCGCAGCAGGCCGCCCGCCACCGCCAGCATCAACGGCCCATGCGCCGCCAGCAGGGCGTTGTAGAGAATTGCACGCGGCGTATGCATCTGCGTATCGCGCTTCAACCGGCCGATCTGCTCATGCAGGTTGAGCAGACGTACCTTGATCCGGCGCCTTACCAGCAGCAGCGTGGCCGTCAGCAACAGCACCGGGATGACCGCCAACGCACGCAAGTCCGGCACCTGCCAGAAGCTGGCCAACGCGTCTTTCCAGGCCCCCTGCTTGACCTGACTGGCCACAATGGCGGGCGCATCGCGCCACCAGCCGAAGGTCAGCGGTCGCGCACTGGCAACCCAGAACAGCTGCTCCTCGATCGCGCCGCGCAGCGACGTGGTAAGCCCCGCCAGCTGCTCCTGGTTGAGCTGCAGATCGATCGCCACCGTCAGCAGACTGCCGTACTCGCGATCGAGCTGCTCCAAAACCTCGCTACGCGACTGGAACAACTTGGTCAGGGCATCGACCAGCGAAGGCGTCACCTCGATATCGGTGGCAGCCAGGCTCTTCTCCGCCTGGGCCCGCGGGTGGCGGAGCGCGTCGCGCTGATCCACCAGATCGAACTGGCTCAACCGCGTCTTGGCGATCTCCTCCTGCAGCCCGCCCAACTGGTCGACATCCGGCAGCGCGCGGCGCTGTTCGTCGAGAATTCGTGATAGCAGCGGACTGCCGCGAATCGCCTCGATCTGCTCGTTGAGCGTGCGCTTGACCTGACGCACCCGATCGAGCTGCGAGCGGGTATCGATGGCCTGTCGAATCAACTCGTTGGTGCGGTCGGTCACTTCGAGCAGACGGTTGCTGAGATCGCGGTTGGTGTTCTGGATATCGCGCAACACCGGATGCGCCTTGATCGCCGCGCTGCCCTCTTCGCCGATGTCGGCCACCGCTTTCTCGGATTCGGCTCGACGCTGACGATCGAGCGCCTCCTGCAGCGCATTCAAACGGGCCTCTTCGATCGCCACCTGACGCTGAAGCAGATCGCGGCGCTGGGTGTCCAGCTCGCGCAGCTGCGTATTGTTGGCCAGTTCCCGACGGTGGTATTCGGCCTGCAATTCCGCCAGTGCCAGCGCCAGCTGATAGCGAGCCTGGCCCGGGTCGAAGGTGGGGCTCTGGCTGACGTCGTCGTCCGGCCTCTGGAGCTGAGTTCGGGCCTGTTCCGCATCGGCCATCGCCTGGGCAATGGCCGACTGTGCCCGCTCAGGCAGCGTTTCCGCGCTGATCAGCCGCGCATTCACCGACGCCAGCTGATTCTGCAGCGTTTCGAGCTGATCCAGGGAGTCGGAGGTCTTCTGGCCCAGCGCCTCCACTGAAAGCCGATCCAGCGCATCGGCCTCGGGCGACTGGCTATCGCTCAACCCGGCGAGCTGACGTTCGAGTTCGCGAATGCGCTGGGGTGCCTGCTGCGCCGAGCTTTCGAGCGTCTTCAGCTCCTTGCGCAGCGACTCCAGTGAGTCCAGCGATTCCAGCGCGGCACGTAGATTCTCGAGGTCCGTGCGCTGCTGCTCGTCGGGCGTTTCGACCTTTTCGAGTTTCTGTTGCTCGGCCTCGAGCTTGGCCCGGGTCGGCAGGCTGTCCGTCTGTTGCGCCGAAGCAACAACGCTTGCCATCAGTATGCACATTACCAATGCCAAGAACATGATACGCTGAGCCGCTCTGCCGAGAACGGCGGAGACGTCGTCGTCGCGGGTGCCGGTCGTACCGGCGTCGCAGCGGGCGGGGGCCGGGGTCGATGCCATCAGGTCAATCGCCTTTGCAGATTCGAGCGGTTGCTGAAGAGATCCTGGTCGTCTGACAGTGTCATCTCTGGCCGGATAATCCGACATGCCCTCTCCTCGTCAACTTCGTTCATGCGGCCACCATTGCCTTTATGCGGTGGGTTTTGCCGCCGAATCCGGAGTTTACCGCCAGCCGGTGCGGATTCCGAGGTGTTCGTCTTCTCGTCAACCGAGTTTGACTTAAGGCGGTGACATGCTAGAAATCGACACTACTTGCCAGGAAGCCCGGTTTTTCTCGCTCTGATCGCGCTTCCACCTATTGGATCATCTTGACAGGACAGTCTTATGACGCCTTTTCGCTCGCTGCGCCATACCAGTCTTCTACTGCTGGGGATGCTGACCACGCCATTGGCGACCGCACAGGTATCGGAACCGGCTCCCGCCGTCGATCCGGTTCAACGAGCGAACGAGCAGGCAGACGTACGCCGCGATCTCGAAGCGGAAACCGCGGAGAACCCGCTGGCGATCACCACCTATCGCCGCAACTACTTCCTGCCCTGGACCTACAACACCAATCCGGACAAGTCGGATTTCCGTGAAATCACGTCCGAGGGTGATGTGGACAACTCGGAAATCAAGTTTCAGTTGAGCTTCAAGATCAAACTGCTCGATGACATGTTCGGAGAGAATGGCGATCTGTATTTCGCCTATACCCAACGCAGTTGGTGGCAGGCCTACAACTCAGAAGCGTCCGCGCCCTTTCGCGAGACCAACTACGAGCCTGAAGGCTTCGTGAGCTTCGATAACCGCTGGACGGTGCTGGGCTGGACCAACACCATCAACCGGGTCGGCTTCGCGCATCAGTCCAATGGCCGTTCGGACCCGCTCTCGCGCAGCTGGAACCGAATCTATGCCGAGACGATCTTCCAGCGTGGCGACTGGGCCGTCAGTGTCGCCCCGCACTGGCGCATCCCCGAAAACGATGAAGAGGACGACAACCCCGACCTCGAGAACTACATCGGCTACGGTGACCTGACCGTGGTGCGCGCGTACGGCGATCAGGAAGTTTCGCTGATGGTTCGCGGCAATCCGGGCAAGTCGAACTATGGTGGCCAGCTCGACTATTCGTTCCCGCTGTTCGGCAAGGTCCGTGGTTATGTACAGTACTACAAGGGCTACGGCGAGAGTCTGATCGACTACGACCACGACGTGCAGCGTATTGGACTAGGCTTCAGCATCAACACCTTTTTAGCCGGGATTCCCGGCATGCGTTGATGGCAGCAGTCAGCATGACTATGCTAGTGAACGCCAATCGACTGTCAGAGGAAGACAACCATGACCATGCAATCCATCGGCGGCAACGGCCCCGAACGTGAACGCGAAGCTTCTACCGAGCAGCTCAAGGAAGATCTGCGCAATCTGTCGCACACGGTCGAGGAACTGATCCACGCCACCGCGGATGACTCTCGCGGTAATATCGCTGAACTTCGCGAACGCGCTCAGCAGCGCCTGCAGGACACTCGCGAGCGTCTGGAAGCCCGTGGCGAGAAAATCTACGCCAATGCTCGAGAGCAGATGGATGCCACCGATCGCTATGTTCACGACAATCCGTGGACCAGCATCGGAATCGGCGCAGCCACCGGCGTAGTGCTGGGGCTGCTGCTGGGGCGCCGTTAATGGCGGGGCCGGCTGAGAACGTGATCACCGCCGCACGGCGATTGATCAGCAATCTCATTTCCAGTGGCGAGACGCGGCTGCGTCTCGCGGTCGTCGAGTGGGAAGCCGAGCGCGAACGCCTGCTGAAGCTGCTGCTGCTCGCCGGCGCGGGGCTGATCATGCTCTCCTTCGCCATCGGGATGCTGCTTCTGCTGATCGTGGTGGTGTACTGGGAAGACAACCGGCTGCAAGCTATCGCGATCTGCTCGGCGGTACTCTTCGTGATTTCGGGCATCTTGATCTTCGCTGCCAAGAAGGTGGCCAGTCAGCGCAAGCTGATGGCGGCGACCTTGCATCACCTGGATCAGGATCGACAGTCGTTGGGGCCATCACATGACTGAACGCACTCGGCAGCAGCAGATCGACGATCTCGAGGATGAAATTCTTCAGAATCGCCTCGACATGACGTCTGCGATGCGGGAATGGCGTGATGCCACGGCGCCGATCGACCACGCCTGGGAAAAGCTGATGAGTTGGCGAGTCGGTCTGATGGCCGCGGGCGGGTTACTGGCCATGCGTAGTGCACGCAAGCCACGCGCCACCGGACGCCTGCTCAGGCGCGGCTTGACCGGACTCATGATGTACAACCGCGGCAAGGCGCTCTATCGAGCGACGCGGGGACGTAACCGCTGACCGGCGACAGCGTTTCAGCGAAGCTTCCAACGGCCACTGCAGATCAGTGGCCGTTTTTCGTTAATGGGGCAACACGCTCGCGGATCGAACGTCGATCGACAGCTTTGATCGACAGTTCGAAAGCACCGCCTTACCGGCTCGGCCGTCGATTCGGCTGTTAGACGGCCTGGCCGCACGCCACGCCGGAAGCCCAGGCCCACTGAAAGTTGAAGCCACCCAACTGACCGGTGACATCAAGCACTTCGCCGATGAAATGGAGCTGAGGAACGGCGTTGACGGCGAAGGTCTTCGACGACACCGCATCGGTGTCGATGCCACCCATGGTGACTTCCGCCGTGCGCCACCCTTCAGTGCCCGCCGGCTTGAATTGCCAGGCCTCGAGCCCTTGGGCCAGCGCCTGGATATCGGCGTTGGAGAGCTCGGCCAGCGTTCTGTCCTTCCATCCCTGCCATTCGAGCAGCGCCTGCGCGAGCCGCTTGGGCAGCATTTCGCCAAGCCAGGTGCCGACTAGCCGCCGTGGCGAGTCGCGCCGTAAAGCGCTCAACGTATCGGCCACCGCAATCGATGGCAACCAGTCGATCGACACCGGCATCCCCGGCTGCCAGTGGCTCGAGGCCTGCAACATTGCCGGCCCCGACATCCCACGGTGGGTAAACAGCAGCGGCTCGCGGTAGCTCCCCTCGCCGCAGCGTGCTTCCACTGGGCATGACAGCCCGGCCAGCGTGGCGAGAGACGTCTTCCATTGTGATGTCACCGTGAACGGCACCAGCGCCGCTCGCGTCTCGGTGACGGCCAGACCGAACTGACGAGCCACGTCGTAGCCGAAGCCGCTGGCTCCCAGCGTCGGGATCGACAGACCGCCGGAGGCGACGACGACGGCTCCAGCGTCCACCCTGCGGCCGTCGATCTCGAGCCGCATGCCGTCACCGCAACGCTCGACCCTGCCAACCGACGTGGAGAGAGAGACTTCGACACCGGCCCATTCGCACTCGGTCATCAGAACGGAGACGATATCCTTGGCCGAATGCGCGCAAAACAGCTGCCCGGGTGCCTTTTCGACGTAGTCGACCCCGTGACGCTCGATCAACTCCACGAAATGCTGCGGCGTGTAGCGCTTCAATGCCGAAATGGAAAAGTGAGGATTGCGCGAAAAGAAGTGCGCCGGCGTGGTCGCGAGATTGGTGAAATTGCAGCGGCCACCGCCGGACATCAGGATCTTCTTGCCGGCCTTGTTGGCGTGGTCGACGACCCTTACCCGCAGGCCGCGATAGCCCGCGGTCAGCGCGCACATCAAGCCGGCAGCGCCAGCCCCGACGATCACGACGTCGTAGGTTCTCATCTCCACATCGACCTTGGCTTGCTGAGGGGGGAGCATTCTAACAGAGCCGTTTTTCGATACGGCCTTTTCATTTGACGGACGGTAAGGTACTAACGAGAAGCGAAACTTCATAGCACATCGCATCGGCAATGCCCTTTGATTCCTTGTAGCACAGCGCAGACATCGGCCTTTTATGACAATGATACCGCCGGCTCTCTCGACGGCCTTCTTTTCTCGCAAGCGTGCTACGCCGCTATCGACGCTGCTGAGCCTGACGACACTTAACCTGGCCACTGCCGCCGTGCTGCTGTTCGGTCCGGCGTACGCCCAGGCCCAGGCTGAATCGCCGATTGCCGTGATCGGCGCGACGGTCAGCGCCTCGACCTGGCAGGACCCGGTCGAGGCATTGGGCACTCTGAGAGCGGACGAAAGCGTCACGCTCTCCTCGACGCTGACCGCCACCGTCCGCGCATTCAATTTCGAGGATGGCGATCACGTCGATGCCGGGCAGTGGCTGGTCCAGCTCGATGACGACCAGGCCCAGGCTGAACTGCGCGCCGCCCAAGCGCTCCTCGGACAGCGCCAGAGTGCGCTCGACCGCGCTCAACAAATGCAGGATCGCAACCTGGGGATTCGCGCCACGCTCGAAGACAACGCCGCCCAGGTGCGCCAGAGCGAGGCAGAGATCGACGCCATTCGGGCCCATCTGGCGGACCATCGTCTACAGGCGCCGTTCGCTGGCACAGTTGGTCTGCGCAACATCAGCGTCGGCGCGTTGGTCACTCCCGGGACGGATCTGGTCACGCTCGACAAGCTCGATACCATGAAGCTCGACTTCACCGTGCCGGCAACGCTGCTATCGGTATTGCACCGGGGTCTCACGCTCAGTGCCACGACGCCGAGCTATCCCGACGATGTGTTCCGCGCCGAGGTCGCGACGCTCGGTACGCGAATCGACCCCGTATCTCGCAGCCTGGTGGTTCGCGCCGACCTTCCCAACCCCGACGGCAGGCTGTTGCCGGGCATGCTGATGGAGGTCAAGCTCAACCAGCCCGCGCGACAGTCGCTGACGATACCGGAGAGCGCGCTGGTTCCGGACGGCGAACGCCAGACGGTGTGGCTGATCGAAGCGGGCCAGCCGCCTCGAGTCACCCGCCGAGAGGTGACCACCGGTGAACGCCGGGAAGGCGAGGTCGAGATCGTCGACGGCCTCGATAGCGGCCAGCGTGTCGTCACTCACGGCACGCTCAAGGTCCGCGAAGACGACCCCGTCGAACTGATCGCCACCGATGTCGGCACGGGCGATATCAAGGACGTGCTGGAACGTCAGCGCCGGGCCTCTCGGTCACAGACTTCCGAATCCCAGGCACTCGAATCCCAGACACCCGAACCACAGACACTCGAATCACAGACATCTGAATCCCGGGCTACCGAATCGCAGGCCGACGACTGATGCGGATTTCCGATATATCGATCCGCCGCCCGGTCTTCGCCACGGTCGTCTCGCTGCTGCTGATCGCCTTCGGCCTGCTGGCCATGGAGCGCTTGCCGCTGCAGGAATATCCGGCGATCGATCCGCCTATCGTCAGTATCGAAACCAATTACCCGGGTGCCTCCGCCAGCGTGGTCGAGACCCGCATTACCCAGCTACTCGAGGACCGCATCGCAGGCATCGAGGGCATCGTTTCGATCGAATCCAGCAGCGCCGACGGTGAGTCGGAGATCGACGTCGAGTTTTCGCTGGATCGCGACATCGACGGCGCAGCCAACGATATCCGCGACCGCATCTCGTCGGTGGCCGACAATCTGCCGGATCAGGCCGAGCCTCCGGAGATCGAGAAGAGCGACAGCAGCGACGACGTCATCATCTGGCTATCGCTCTCCGGCGAGGGCTACTCCATTCCCGAGTTGACCGATTACGCCAATCGCTATCTTGTCGATCGCTTCTCGACCCAGAACGGCGTAGCGCGGGTACGTTTGAGCGGCGGCAAGGAGTATGCGATGCGCGTGTGGATCGACCGCAACGCCCTCGCCTCCCGCCAGCTCACCGTCGACGATGTCGCCGACGCGCTCGAGAACGAGAACGTCGAGCTGCCGGCCGGATTTCTCGAATCCCGCGATCGCCAGTTCACGCTGCGTATTCCGCGCAGCTTCACCACCGCCGCCGACTTCCGGGATCTGGTGATCTCGCGAGGCGCGGACGGCTATCTGGTGCGGCTGTCGGATGTGGCCCGGGTGGAGGTCGGCTCGGTCGAGGAACGTTCGTTATATCGCGGCAATGAAATGCCGATGGTCGGCCTGGGCATGATCAAGCAGTCCACCGCCAGCGTGCTGGAGGTCGCCGACGGCGCCAAGGCGGAAATGGCCAGACTTCAGTCGACGCTCCCCGAAGGCATGCAGCTGTCGCTCAATTTCGATTCGTCGGTGTTCGTCTCCGGCGCGCTACATGAAGTCGTGTCGACCCTGTTCATCGCCATGGCGCTGGTCGTCGTGGTGATCTTTCTGTTTCTCGGCAATGTGCGCACGACGCTGGTACCGGCGGTGACCGTCCCCATTTCTCTGATCGGCACCTTCATCTTTCTGGCGATGTTCGGCTTCACCCTCAATCTGCTGACGCTGCTGGCACTGGTACTGTCGATCGGGCTAGTGGTCGACGATGCCATCGTCGTGATCGAGAACGTGCACCGACGCATGGTGACTCACGGCGAGACACCGCTAGTCGCCGCCTACCGCGGCACCCGACAGATCGGTTTCGCCGTCATCGCCACCACACTGGTGCTGATTACCGTGTTCATTCCGCTGAGCCTGCTGCCGGGGGACATCGGCCGCCTGTTCTCGGAATTCGCGCTGACGCTCGCCGCCGCCGTCGGTATTTCGTGTCTGGTCGCGCTGTCGCTGGCGCCGATGCTGTGCTCGAAGCTGCTCAGCGCGCGGATGCACGAGAGTCGTGTCAGCCGCGGCGTGCACTGGCTGCTGGATCGCTCGCAAGCAATCTATCGGCACTGTCTACGCTGGGCGCTGCGCTGGCGCTGGATCGTGATTGGACTGTTCGGGCTGGTGCTGCTGCTGACAGCCTGGCTCTTTCAGCAGCTGCCCGACGAGTACACGCCCAAGGAGGATCGCGGCAACTTCTTCGTGCTGATCGAAGGGCCGCCCGGGGCGACTTTTCACTACATGCAGGATTACTACGATGAAATCGAGACCCGCTTGATGACGCTGGTCGACACCGGCGATATCAAGCAGCTCTCGATCCGCGGTCCACGTGGATTCGGCAACGTCGAGAATTTCAACGACGGCATCGCGATCGTCACGCTCAATGACTGGGGCGAACGGCGTTCCGCCTGGGAGATCATGGCCGATGTCAAACACCGACTGTCGGGCCTGCCCGGTGTCACCGCCACCCCGGTCATGCGTCAGGGCTTCGGTGGCCGGGTCGAGAAGCCGATCCAGTTCGTCATCGGCGGTAGCACCTACGATCAGCTGGTCGACTGGCGCGATCGGCTGCTGACGCGTATTCGCGCCGACGGCGATACCGGCCTCGAGGCGGTCGACAGCGATTACAAGGAGACCCAGCCGCAACTGCGCATTCAGATCGACTACGACCGCGCGGCGGCTCTCGGCGTGACCGTCAGTACCATCGGCAACACGCTAGAAACCCTATTCGGCGGACGCAACGTCACCACCTACGTCGACAATGGCGAAGAGTACGATGTCATCGTCGAGGGCGAGCATGACCGCCAGCGCGCGCCCAGCACGCTGGACAACGTGCAGGTGCGCTCGGCCGTCAGCGGCGAGCTGATTCCGCTGGCGAGTCTGGTCTCGGTGTCCGAGTTCGCCGGTGCCAGCGAGCTCAATCGTTTCAACCGCATGCGCGCGATCACGCTCGAGGCCAACCTCGAGGATGGCGTGGCGATCGGCGACGCGCTCGACTACCTGCAACGGATCGCCGCCGAAGAGCTTCCCAGCGAGGCGGTCATCGATTACAAGGGGCCTTCTCGCGACTATCGGGAAGCCAGCGGCGCCACCACGTTCCTGCTCATTCTGGGCGTGGTCGTGGTGTTCCTGGTTCTCGCCGCTCAGTTCGAGAGCTTCATCCATCCGCTGGTGATCATGTTCACCGTGCCGCTGGCGATCAGCGGCGCGCTGCTGGGGCTATGGGCCAGCGGGCAATCGCTCAACATCTATAGCCAGGTCGGGCTAGTCATGCTGGTCGGATTGGCAGCCAAGAACGGCATCCTGATCGTCGAATTCGCCAACCAGCTGCGCGACGAAGGGCTGGCTTTCGCCGATGCGCTGGTCGAGGCCGCGGTGACTCGGCTCCGGCCGATCCTGATGACGACGGTCACCACCATGGCCGGCGCCGTACCCTTGATCCTGGCGTTCGGGCCCGGCGCCGAATCACGCATCGTCATCGGCACCGTCATTTTCTGCGGCGTTGCCGTGGCCACCCTGCTCACGCTGTTCATCGTTCCGGTGGCCTACGACCTTTTGACTCGAAACACCGGGTCTCCCGGCGACGTCGGCCGACGCCTCGATCGCGAGATGCAGCCCGACAATTCCGCTACCGGCCGTCCTAGCGAGTAACGGAATTGCGACTACACTGAGACGATGGCGTCGTTGCAAAGCGGATCAACGAGACGAATGCTATTGCAAAAACCGCGGAGAGATCGTTTCATCGAGCCGGAGGAGTGAACATGAGTCTGTTCCATCGTGACGACAAGACAGCTGGGGAAGGCCGTATCGATGACGATATGGCAATCGCCGCCGAGCGTGCCCCTCATCTGGGTGACGACCCTATCCGCGAGGAGCCCGAGCTGGCTGCGGACCTGGATCCTCGGGACGCTGCAGCGGATCCGCTGGAAGAAAGCATCGACGAGCCGCCCGCCTATGCCACGGCCTATCTGGCGCATGAGGGTTGGGGCGAACGTTCTCGTCGCAGGCTGGACGACCAGATTACCGATACCCGCGAAAGTTGCGATGAATTCGTGCAACGCAAGCCGTGGCAGAGTGTCGGCATCGCCGCGCTGGGTGGCGCGCTTCTGACGCTGCTGCTGACCCGGCGCTGACCGCTCCTCTTTTCGCCAATGGTCGGTGCCACCGACTGTATATTCACTAACCCTTCACCATTTTCAAGATTAAGGATGATCCATGAGCCGCAACTATCGCGAAGACACTCGCCGCCATTATCAGGATGCCAAACGCCGCGGACGCCAGAGTCTCGACCGCGCACGCCATCGTGCCGATGACGTCAGCCACGAGCTGGCGGAACACGCCGAAGAAGCCTGGCGCGATACTGATGACTACGTGCATCGCAATGCCTGGAGCAGCATGGGCGTTGCTGCGCTGGCAGGATTTGCTATTGGCTTCCTCGCCGGCCGACGCTAAGTCTCCGGCCTTTCATCGGCCTGACGGCAAGATAGTATGACCTCTGACGGCTCCGTGGCGCCCCTTCGTGGCAAGTCACGGGGCCGTCGAGGGTTTGGTGGATGCCACGCGACAACGGCCGAATCGTCATGATCGATATCGTCGGGCTCCGTCTGTCAGTGAACGCTTCCCATGAGGCGGTGCTTTCTACTCTGTCGCCCCTTGCGGGGCTACCCTGCTGACCCTTCCAACCTAGCCTGTCGACACTTCCGGCCTACCCTTTCTCCCCTTCCGGCCTACCCTGTCACCCCTTCCGACTGCTCGCAAAGCGTCTCGCGCAGATGGCGCAGAGAATCCGCATCGCTACTATCGGGCCATAGCCACAGGCGCTGCCCGGAAAGGTCGAATGCCGACAACAGCGGGCCCAGGCGCACGACTCGGCACGTTCGGGGCTGCCAGTGACCGCCGTCGATGGAGCTCTCCCACACCGCGTGTCCATTGGTCTGCCCGCACCGAAGATAAAACCGTCGTGGCACGGCGAGAGATTGCCGGTAGCTCAGCCCGATCGCGACGAAGGCCACCGCGACAGCGACCCGGTAATCGAGCCACCATCCCGCGTAGCTTGCCAAAACCAGCCCCAGCAGAATCTGGCCGGCAAGCGACAGCCTAGAGCGTCTGATGACGACGACGATCGATGGTCTCGGCATGTTCGACGATCATCTTGACGAGGCGACGCATATCCGGATCCTGCGGCCACTCGCGGCGCATCAACCAGGTGAAAAGATCCTGATCTTCATTGGCCAGCAGTTCCCGGTAAAGTACCTGGTCCCGCGCCGGCAGCTGGTCATAGCAATCTTCGAGAAACGGCATCAGCAGTAGATCGAGTTCCCACATGCCTCGCCGGGAGTGCCAGTACAGTCGTCTGCGTATCACATCTTCGTTGTCCGGCATGCATTTTCCTCGATCGAGTGTATTGCAGAGCATTATACCCATGTGGATTCTTTGCCACTATCTTCGCCGCTATCTCAGCCGCTATCGGCGAACCGGAGCCCAACGGCTAATGCGTTGTTTTCTCAAAAGTTGCGAAGTATGCTGAAGCGACAATAATAGATGTCGGACGTCCGTTATGCCGTCCGCCACCGCCAGGCAGAGGCTTCACGGAGAATGTCGATGACCAAGTCTGAATTGATCGAACAGATTGCCGCACGCCGGCCCGAGCTATCGGCCAAGGAAGTGGAATCCGCGGTGCGTGTCATTCTTGACGACATCACCAGTGCACTCGCCGACGGGGGACGCGTCGAGATTCGCGGATTCGGCAGTTTCTCGCTGCATTTTCGCGAGCCTCGCACCGGGCGAAATCCCAAGACCGGCGACGCCGTGGACCTCGACGGCAAATATGTCCCGCACTTCAAGCCGGGCAAGGAACTACGCGAACAGGTCAACGCCAGCCGCGCGCTCGGCTACTGATCTCCCCAGTCACTGCAGCCATCGTTCCGGCGAGGGCTGCCACCGCGGAATCGAATGGCGGCGAAAGCTGCCAGCGGTGTGTCACCAGGAATTGCTATGCGCTGGCTCAAAGGCGTCATCCTCGCCATCATTCTGATCGTCGTGCTGCTGCTCGGCATTCTGTTTGCGGTCAACAACCAGCAGCCGCTGCCGTTGGATCTGATCTGGTTCCAGTTGCCGCCAGCGTCACTCTCGCTGTGGCTGCTGGTGGCACTCGCCTGCGGCGTGATTCTCGGCATGCTGGCCATGACCGGCATGTACCTGCGCCTGCGCACCCTTCTGACCCGCGCCCAACGTCACAATCAGCAACAGCGCAAGGAACTCGATCGTCTGCGGACGCAGGAGTTCAAGGAAAGCACCTGAATGAGCGATGTACTGCTGCTAGCGTTGCTGGTGGCAGCCATCGCCATCGGCTGGTTGCTGGGCCGTTGGGAGTCGGGGCGCTTTCGCGCTCCGCCTCAACCGCCGCGGGGATCTCTGCCGAAAGATTACTTTGTCGGCCTCAATTACCTGCTCAACGAGCAACCCGATCGTGCGATAGAGACCTTCACCCAGGCGCTCGAGGTCAACAGCGATACAGTCGAAACCCATATCGCGCTGGGTAATCTCTATCGTTCGCGTGGAGAAGCCGATCGCGCCGTCCGCATTCATCAGAACCTCCTCGCCCGCCCCGCCCTGACCCCCTCACAGAGCGGCCAGGTGCAGCTGGAACTTTCCCGCGACTTTCTCAATCTCGGCTTGCTGGACCGCGCCGAGCGTCTGTTGCTGTCACTGCAGAAAAGCCACGTCGAGGATGCCCAGAAGCTTGCCGGCAAAAGGCTACTGGTCGATCTGTTCGAACGCGAGAAAGAGTGGGCGCAGGCGCTGGAGGCCGCCCAGCCCCAGTTGGTTCGCCAGGATGCCGATATCCGGCGGGCCGCGGCGCATTGGCACTGCGAGCTGGCTCATCGGCATCGCTGCGACAACAGCCCGTCACTGGCCCGCAAGGCATTGAGGCAGGCGCTGCAGACCGACGAGCGCTGTATCCGCGCCAACTGGATGCTGGGGCAACTGGAATGGGATATCGGGCAGTATCGCAACGCGGCCCGGTTCTGGCAGCGCGTGCCGGAGCAGGATCCGGGCTTTACCGCCATCGTGCTGGAGCCGCTGCGGGACGCCTATCGATTGCTCGATGACGACGACGGCTGGTGGCAATTTCTGGAGAAGCAGCTCCAGCACAATCCGCAGACCACGGTGGTGATGATGGCCGCGGATACGCTGAGACATCGTCAGGGCACGGAAGTCGCCTGCGCGTTCGTCAGCGAACAGCTTCGCGAGCACCCCAGCCTGCGGGGGGTCGATTACCTGATGGATCTCTATCTGGATGACAGTGACCCCGAAGAGCGCGATCGTCTGGAACTGCTCAAGCAACATACTCGCCAACTGCTGAGCATTCGCCCCCGACATCGCTGTCAGCGCTGCGGCTTTGGCGCCGAACAGCTCCAGTGGCAGTGTCCACGCTGTCGCAGCTGGGGCACCTGTAAACCGGTCACCGGACTGGAAGGCGAATAACGAGTCGAACCAGTGAAATGCCGGCAAGCCGCCTCGATGGCAGTCGCGCTCTCGTCACGTTCAGCCCTGCAACGAATGCTCGATAGCCGCCAGCGCCGCCATCGGATCGCTTGCCTGGGTTACCGCTCGACCGATGACCAGGTGGGTACTGCCGGCCGCCATCGCAGCGTCGGGAGTCATCACGCGTCGCTGATCGCCCCGCTCGGCTGTGGCAGGGCGAATTCCCGGCGTCACCTTGAGAAAGCTTTCGCCACACAGCTCGCGTAACCGGGCGCTCTCCCGCGCCGAACAGACAACGCCATCCAATCCGCTCTCCTGAGTCAGTCTGGCCAGCCGCTCGACCTGACTCAACGCGTTCCCCGTCACCCCCGTCTCCCCGAGCTCGTCGTCGGACATGCTGGTCAGCACCGTGACTGCGATCAGGTGGATCTTCAACCCCCGCTGCGCCAATCGCTCGACGCTGGCCTCCATCATCCGACGGCCACCGGCTGCGTGCACGTTGACCATCCACACGCCCTGGTCCGCCGCCGCCTCGACCGCGCCTGCCACGGTGTTGGGAATGTCGTGAAATTTCAGGTCCAGAAATATCTCGAAACCGCGTTGATGCAAGGCGTCGATAGCGGAAGGCCCAACCCGAGTGAATAGCTCCTTGCCGATCTTGACTCGACACCGAGCAGGGTCGAGCGCATCGGCCAATTGCAGTGCCGATGGCAGATCCGCGTAGTCGAGCGCGATGATGAGCGGCGAGTCGGTAACAGACATGGGAAGAGCTCCGGCTATCGAATTCGTGCAGGAGTATACCGAATGCAACGCAGCCAGGGGTCGTAAACCGAATCGGCGACTGCCGCGAGTCATCCTATAGCGATTGGCTTACAAGACTCTGCGAGTTCCACCCATCAATCCGCTGTCGAGGTCGTCGATAGAAAAAGAGACGGCCGGCCAATAACAACCCCGGCTTTCTTTCTCCTTACCTCTGAAGGAAACCACAAAATGAAGACGTTGATTCACGCAGCACTGTTCTCGCTTCTCAGTTTCTGCGCGCTGCCGGCGCTGGCGCAGGATGCCACGGTCAATATCAACGAGGCATCGGCCGAGACATTGGCCACGCTTCCCGGCATCGGCGAAGTCAAGGCACAGGCCATCGTCGCTGATCGCGAGTCCAACGGCGACTACAAGACGCTCGAAGATCTCACTCGGGTCGACGGCATCGGCGAAACCACGGTTACCAATCTCGCTGACAGCGCGACGCTCTAGTTCGTTACCGCCAGCACTACCCGGGGCCGACAGCGGCTCCGGGCCAATCCCGCTTGCAATCCCGACGATCGTCTCCATCTTGACACATTAGGCAGCGTCAACGACGGAGACTTCATGCCCCTGCTTCTGCTCTTTGTGCTACTGGCCATCGCCGATTTCGCCATTCTGTTCTCGGTCGGTGCCAAGATCGGTCTACTGGCGAGCTTGCTGTGGATCGTCGCCAGCGCCGCCTTCGGCATCCATCTCATTCGCCGCGAAAGCCTGCTGACACTGCAGCGCGCCCGTGAGCGCATGGCGGCCGGCGAGATCCCTTCGGATGAACTCATGGCAGGCGCCTCTTTCGTTTTTGCCGGCCTGCTGTTGATAGCGCCCGGCTTTCTCTCGGACGTATTTGGACTCCTGTGTCTGCTACCGGGCAGTGGTCAGCTATGGCGACGCTGGTCGGGCCGCGGCGCGCGCCATCCCGATGTTCGCGGCAACGATATCCCCGGTGACTGGAGTACGCACCAACGTCAGCGCGAGGATGCCGCCGATGACGGCCGCGCTCAGGATTCCACGCCGCTACTCGAGGGCGACTATATCGGCAAGAAAGATACGGACGGGCTCGGCAAGAACGACATGGACGGAGACCGCCGTCAGCGATAATTTTTTTCGTCGCGCCCTTGAAACCGGGCAACCAGACCCAATCAAGGCAGCAGCGATAGCTTTAGGCCATCAGGCCCATTAACCGGAAGGCCTAGCCTTCGCCCCTTGAGCCTGGCTCATGCGGGAATGTGCATTTGCAACATGCAACCATCAGGAGAACGTGAGCAATGAAAATCCGTCCCTTGCACGATCGCGTCATCGTACGTCGCAAAGAAGAAGAGCAGAAAACTGCCGGCGGCATCGTGCTTCCGGGCAGCGCCCAGGAAAAGCCGACCCGCGGTGAGGTTCTGGCGGTGGGCAACGGTCGAATCCTCGAGAGCGGCGAAGCACGCCCGCTGGACGTCAAAGTTGGCGATACCGTGATTTTCAAGGAAGGCTTCGGCGTCGAGAAGCAGAAAGTCGATGGTGAAGAAGTCCTGATCATGAGCGAAAACGACATCCTGGCCGTCGTCGAAGACTGATTGGCCTGACCAACGCTCGACGATTCATCACGATTTCACGCTTTACATGATTTCACGCATTACATTAGGAAGATCGAACAATGGCAGCTAAACAAGTCAAGTTCTCCGATGATGCACGCAAGCGCATGGCGCGCGGCGTCAACGTTCTCGCAGACGCCGTCAAGGCGACGCTGGGCCCGAAGGGTCGCAATGTCGTACTCGAAAAATCCTTCGGCTCACCGACCGTCACTAAAGACGGCGTTTCCGTTGCCAAGGAAATCGAACTGAAAGACCGGTTCGAGAACATGGGCGCGCAGATGGTCAAGGAAGTCGCTTCCAAGACTTCCGACGCTGCCGGTGACGGCACCACCACGGCGACCGTTCTGGCTCAGTCCATCGTCAACGAAGGCCTGAAAGGCGTCGCTGCCGGCATGAACCCGATGGATCTCAAGCGCGGCATCGACAAGGCCGTCATTGAAGCCGTCAAGCACATCCAGGCACTTTCCGTACCGTGCACCGACGCCAAGGCGATTGCCCAGGTCGGCACCATCTCCGCCAACGGCGACGCACGTATCGGTGAAATCATTGCCGAAGCGATGGAAAAAGTCGGCAAGGAAGGCGTCATCACCGTTGATGAAGGCCGTGGCTTCGAAGACGAGCTGGAAGTGGTCGAAGGTATGCAGTTCGATCGCGGTTATCTCTCGCCGTACTTCGTGACCAACCAGGACACCATGGCGGTCGAGCTCGAAGACCCGTACCTGCTGCTGGTCGACAAGAAGGTCGCCAACATTCGCGAACTGCTGCCGGTTCTCGAAGCTGTCGCCAAGTCGGGCAAGCCGCTGGCGATCATCGCTGAAGACATCGAAGGCGAAGCGCTGGCGACACTGGTCGTCAACAACATGCGCGGCATCGTCAAGGTCGCAGCGGCCAAGGCACCGGGCTTCGGCGATCGCCGCAAGGCCATGCTGCAGGACATCGCGATCCTATCCGGCGGTACCGTGATTTCCGAAGAAGTCGGCCTGAGCCTCGAGCAGGCCAACCTCGACCACCTGGGCAGCGCCAAGCGCATCACCATGTCCAAGGAAAACACCACCATCATCGATGGTGCTGGCGTCGAGTCCGACATCGAAGCGCGCGTTGCCCAGATCCGCGCCCAGATCGAAGAGACTTCCTCCGACTACGATCGTGAGAAGCTGCAGGAACGTGTCGCCAAGCTGGCCGGTGGCGTTGCCGTCATCCGTGTCGGTGCCGCGACCGAATTCGAGATGAAAGAGAAGAAAGCCCGTGTCGAAGACGCGCTGCATTCGACTCGTGCCGCTGTCGAAGAAGGCGTCGTGCCTGGTGGCGGTACTGCCTTTGTTCGCGTTCTGACCATGATCCAGGGTCTGACCGGCGACAACGAAGACCAGACTCACGGTATCGCTATCGCCCTGCGCGCGATGGAATCTCCGCTGCGCCAGATCGTGACCAACGCTGGTGAAGAGGCTTCCGTCATCGTCAACCGCGTCAAGGACGGTGAAGGCAACTTCGGCTACAACGCGCAGACCGGCGAGTACGGCGATCTGTTCGAAATGGGTGTTCTCGACCCGGCCAAGGTAACGCGCACGGCTCTGCAGTCTGCAGCCTCGGTTGCCGGCCTGATGATCACCACCGAAGCCATGGTCGCCGAAGATCCGGAAGACGCACCGGCTGGCGGCGGCGGCCCGGATATGGGCGGCATGGGTGGTATGGGCGGCATGATGTAAGACGACGAAGTCGTCCAGGTATCATTACCTGATCGGGCCCCAAGCCCACTGTGGTCACTGACTTTTTAGGGTCGGTGACCACAGATAGCATTATCAGAAACCCGGTATTCGAGCTTATACAGTTCGGGTATCGGGTTTTTTAAGGTCTCAATTCAAACGATTTCGAAATTCCCCGCCGCCGCCCGCAGCGCTCATGCCCTCATTCATGTCGCTCATGAGTAGCCGTGATCCGCCTCTCGACTGGTCGTATTGAACAGCACTTATTGATATCAGTGACTTGATATCAGTGACGATAACGTCAATCGCTTACCTGCATCCGAGCGTTAAGCTAATGCGTACCCCTCTCGGCATCAGTAAATTGGAGCAGACGCTGTCTCGGGGGCTATAACATGTCAACTCGCTATTTTGTTCGTGCGGTCAATCCCAATTCACTGGAGGAGCACTTCGTAGTCGCCGATTTCCATCGAGAAGGCGCCTGCATCAATGTCTATTTCAACCGACCTGCCGCCCAGGAAGAGGCCAGGTGGTTAAATCGCCGTCACCATCGTCAGCAGCTCAAAGATGCGCACTACTTTTGCCTAGATGGCTCAGGGTCATTGACGATCTTTCCCCCTCAGATCGAGTCAACGGCTCCCTATGGTGCCCAAGTTGTTGATACTTCCCCCCAGTCGGCACCCAGTGCGCCTCATTCGGTGGAATTCTGCGACGCTGGCGACCGACCGTCGAATGCCTCGGCGTCGTGGGAAACACGAGAAGATATCCTGCATAACCTGTCTAGGCGTCGACTGGTCCGATAGAAGTCTGGTATTGCCCCATTCCTGAATGGCGTGGCCATCAGAATCTCGCAAGTCGTTTCCGAAGCCTAAGAAAAATTAAACTTTTCAGGCTTTCTGCCGTTCAACTCTCAGCAGATGACGAGAGTCAGTGCGTGTTGGCCCCATCGCGTCGGCCGACTCGTCTCGATAGGGCAGATAAAGGGAATGCAATGAGAATGACGTCGAGGGATCGAGCAGAACCTCTCATCAGAAAGGGGACTGGCCCGAATAAAGAAAGCCTGGCGTATCTCGCTCAGCTACACGATATGCCGTTGGGAACACTCAAGACGCGCGTGAAAAGATTCATCGACCAAGGTATCGACAGAGACAAGGCGATTCGACTCGCTCTCGAAAGCCCCATAGGCCCCCAGGGCCGCCCTCGGCAAGGATGACGGGGTTAGACAGTGAAAGACGCCTCGTCTGAACGACGCTACGAGAGTGGAATGGCTTGCAAGTCTAAGTGGTTAAATTTACTATCAAAACCACTGCGGGTGTAGCTCAATGGTAGAGCAGAAGCTTCCCAAGCTTAAGACGAGGGTTCGATTCCCTTCACCCGCTCCATTACGGCCCGTTAGCGTGTGCCGACTTTGTTATTTACGCTCCTTCCCCTTCGTGTCGGTCCGACATCTTTTTGCCATCTCCAAGTCATTATCCATAAAAGTCTCCATATCTTGACGAGTGGCGCGGCCAATCCTTTGTAGTCAGGATAATGTGCACGTAAGGCGCGCATCGGCTGTTAATCCTCTACGCTGATAGGGCAATCCAGAAAAGGAGATGTCCAATGGCTCAGCGCCCCACCAAGTGTCCGAAATGCGGTCAGGAGAGTCTGGAGGTAGCAACGGGCGATACGCAGGGCGATGAAGTGCACTGTGCGTCCTGCGGTGCAGTCATCGGCGAGAGATCGGATTTTACCAGCGATATGCAAAAACGTGAGGACAAGTTCGTCAAGCAAGAGATCGCGGACAAGTTCGACCAGACGCTTCCCGGTGACGATGCCAAGGGTAGCCATTGATACCCGGTCGATAACGTCGAGAAAGACGCCCTTCACCAGAGAGGCGTCTTTCAGTCCGCATGGCCTAAATCGCATTGATCGGAAAAGAGAAAGCCCGACCGTTGATCGGCCGGGCTTTCAATCAGCATGTGCCTAACCTGCTGGAGGCTGCGGTCGATTCCGAACCGCTTCCTTGGCACCGTATTCCCTGACGGAATTTCCTGTCGCTATCCATGCTTAAAACCGCTCACAAGCATCACTTGTGAATCGCTACGCAGCCCATTTACTGAACATCTCAAAGAATGATGTCGACTTCATGTCTTGAGTCCATGATGCTCACTCACACCGGCATTATGGAACGGAGTCGAATTGGATCCTCTTCTATTAGGCTATTAAATAATCTCCAGCGAAGCGGAATCTGTTCGGCCAATGTCAGGCGAACGATCTTGCCAGAAAGTAAAACACCCAGAGAAAGAGTCGGCCGACTAGTGCACGTTACCGCCTCAGCTTGCGCCAACTGTCGTAATTCCAAAGCCAACATGGATTAACTAAAAAGCGGGTATTTGGTAGCATTTTGTAAATGTAATAGCCCTGCTTCGATGACAGATCAGCAAAACGGGACAACTAGTGATATGAATGATTAACCGCCTAGATAGAAAGGCTTATTCAGGGCAAAAAAATCCCCGACCGAAATCGGGGAACCAAGGATCTACAACGAACGGTAAGATTAATACTTGAAAGGGATGGCCGGTAGGTCATTCGATCCTATTTTTTTGTAAGAGATCGCCTATTTTGACATCCCACATTGACCTAAAGAACAATTCATTAGACCACTATTCATATAATTGATTAGCCCGGTAATTCTGTTTCGTACTTGCCAAGGCTTGCCTGAAAAGTCGTCTAGGGCAGGTTAGACACGGCAAAAATCGAAGTAAACGGACCGGGCTGGCGTATCGTTTTTCAATGACAGCGAGGAATTTTGATCCGGTTTTTAACGCCGTATGTCCGAACACAGGTAGTTTTCAGGCCAAGCTAGACGACATCCCGCACCCGCTCCCAGGCGTGCTCGAGATGGGCACTCAAGGCGCCGACCAGCGCAGACGTATCGCGTCGTTCCAGTGCCTGAATCATCGATTCGTGCTCCGCTACCGCTGCCGCCCACTTCTCCTTTCCTTCATGCCCAATGAAACGCACGCGCTTGAGCTTCGACTGCAATGACGCATGAACCTGAATCAGCGACTCGTTGTGGCTCAGCGCCACGATAGCGGAATGAATGCGCTGATTGGTCTTGTAGTAATCGAGGCGATTGCCGTCTCGGTAGTAATCCAGCATCTCATCGTGCAGCCGTCGCACTTCCGATATCTCCTCGTCGCTCCCCTGCTCGCAGGCCAGGCGCCCCGCGAGCTCCTCGAGCGTACGAATCAGCACCAGCATGTCCTGAATGTCCTTGGCCGAGAACTGGCGGACCGACGCACCGCGCTGCGGCGTCAGGTCGACCAGGCCTTCGCTCGCCAGAAAGCGCAGGGCTTCCCGAAGCGGCGTGCGCGAGACACCCAGACGCTCGCAGAGTGGACCTTCGTAGATACGCTTACCCGGCTCGAGTTCGCCTTCGATGATCATGTCTCGAAGGTGGCTGGTGATCGCATCATGAAGTGAATGCCGGGCAATGGCAGAGCGCGACGATGGCGGCGCGGACATGGCTGTCTTGTTCATGAATAGGGGCCGGTGGTTTGAAAGTGACGCATTGGATTTATCGATTCAGCCTCAGCACCCTCAAGGATACTCGTCTTGGTGAATGTCTGGGTGACTGTCTTGGTAACTGTCTGGGTGAATCATCTGAAGCCATCATACTGCGCCTCGAGCGGTCCCTGCCTCAATACCAACGTATAATGTATACATTTCGTTTTTGAGCGCAATCTCCTTCTCAAAGCGGGTGCTTCACCACGAAGTGCCGCCCCGAACGACGAGGAGATACCATGGCTCTTTCCCCATCGCGTCACGACGCATCCGAGCGACCGATCATCGCCCTGGCCATGGGCGACCCTGCCGGCATCAGTGCCGAGCTGGCAGCCAAACTGGCCGCGGACGACGCCGTCAACCACGCCGCAAGACTGATCATCATCGGTGATCGTCGGATCTTCGATGAAGGCGCCCGCGTCGCCGGCGTCGCGCCAACGCTTCAGGCCGCCCATGACGGCGACGCATTTTCGAATCTCGAATCACCGGCGTTTTTGGATCTAGGCCATCTGGCGCTGGAAGACGTCGATCAAGGCAAGGCGACGCCGGCCGGCGGAGAGTTCGCTTCGACCAATTTTCGCAAAGCCCTGGCACTGGCCCATGGCGGCCAGGTGGATGCCGTCTGCTTCACCCCGTTCAACAAGAAGGCGATGCGCTACGCCAACCCGGGCTACGACGACGAAATCCGCTTCGTGGCCGACGCCATCGGCTTCGAGGGCAAGGCGCGGGAATTCAACATTCTCGAATCGGTGTGGAATGCTCGCGTGACCTCCCACATTCCGCTGAAAGATGTTGCCGCGGCGCTGACGCCGGAATCGATCATCGACGAACTGGCACTGACGCATCGTTGCCTGCAGCAGGCCGGGCATGATCACCCGCGCATCGCCGTCGCCGGCCTGAACCCCCACGCCGGCGACGGCGGCAGCTTCGGCATGGAAGAGATCGAGATCATCGAACCGGCCATCCAGCGTGCCCGCGAACAGGGCATGGATGTCGAAGGCCCCTTCCCGGCCGATACCGTTTTCCTTCGCGCCGTGAAAGAAGGCTTTCACGCGGTGCTGACCATGTATCACGACCAGGGTCAGATCGCGATGAAGATGATGGGGTTCGATAGCGGCGTGACGATGCTCGGCGGCCTGCCCTTCGCCGTCTGCACGCCGGCTCATGGTACGGCCTACGACATCGCCGGCCGCGGCATTGCCGATCTCGGCGCCTCGCGCCAAGCCTTATTGCTGGCAGCACGCATGGCCAGCCGAGCCCGCCAGGCGGCAGCAGACTGAAGTTTCATCGTGTCCGGCGCAGACCGGCACGCTGGAAAGGTAGTGACTCATACGAGTCGATCATGGATCACAAGCGTCTTTCACAAGAGCAATAACGCCAGAAACGACAGGAGAAACGCCATGTACCTCAAGTCTTTTTCCCCGGCCATGAAGGCCCGGCCAACGGTCAAGCTCAAGCCCCTTGCCCTGTTTTTCGCCGCGCTCACCGTCTCCGGTAGCGCGCTGGCCTGGCAACCGGATCGCCCCGTCGAATTCGTGGTGACCTCCGGTGCCGGCGGCGGTACCGATACTTTCGCCCGCACGGTGCAGTCGATCATCGGCAAGCATCAGCTGATGGACAAGTCGGTCATCGTCTCCAACAAGGGTGGCGGTAGCGGTGCCGAAGGTTATGTCTATTCGGCGTCGTCCAAGGATGATCCCTACAAGCTGACGTTCGGCACCAACAACGAGTATCTGCTGCCCGAAGTCGGGGAGATGCCCTATGCCGCCGACGATCTCCAGCCGGTCGCGTCCATGGCCATGGACGAATTCCTGATCTGGGTCAAAGGCGATGCGAAATACGCCAGCGCCAAGGATTTCATCGACGCCGCCAAGCAGAATCCCGGCAAGATGCAGTTCGCCGGCAGCCAGTCCAAGGACACCGATCAAACGTTGGTCAGCATGATCGAGGAAACCACCGGTACCGACTTCCGCTACGTCCCCTTCAACGGCGGCAGTCAGGCGCTGGTGCAGCTGGCCGGCGGCCATGTCGACGCCAACGTCAACAACCCCAACGAGAACCTGGGCCAGTGGCAGGCCGGCATGATCAAGCCGCTGTGCGTGTTCAGCCCGGAACAGCTGCCCAAGGGCGAACCCGTCTATGAAGGCAAGGGTTGGGGCGATATTCCCACCTGTCAGTCGCAGGGGATCGATATCAGCGAATACCGCATGCCGAGGACCGTCTGGTTGCCGGCCGGCGCCCCCAAGGAAGCGGTGACCTACTACCAGGATCTGCTGAAGAAGGTCAGCGAAACCCCGGAGTGGAAGGACTACGTCACCCGCACGGTGCAGACCAGCCAATTCCTGAGCGGCGATGAACTCAAGCAGTACATCGATGACAACGCCAGCACCGTCAAGAAAGTCTTCGAGCAGGAAGGCTGGAGCAAGTCCTGAACCGACGACGGGCTTCCTGAACCGACGACGTTGTCGAGTGGTTGACGTTGCAGGGCAGCTTCGCGCTGCCCTTCTTTTCCAGAAGGAGGGAACCGCATGACCCACAATGGCATTTCCCGTTACAGCATGGAGATCGCCACCGCGCTACTGACCGGCGCCATCGGCCTGGCGATCTGCTACGGCGCCTGGCAGGTCGGCACCGGTTGGACGCCGAGCGGGCCGGACTCAGGCTACTTCCCGTTCTGGATCGGCGTACTGGTCGTCGCCGGGAGCCTCGTCAACCTGCTGCGCACGGTCATCGGCCATCGCCACAAGGACGAAGTCTTCCTGGACGCTGTCCGTCTGCGATCGCTCGCTCGTTTCACGCTGCCGATCATCGGCTTTGCCGTGATCTCCCTGCTGCTGGGGCTCTACGTCGGCACCACGCTCTACGTGCTGTTCGCGATGCGCCTGCAGGGCCACTACGCCTGGTGGAAATCGCTCGCCAGCGGTATCGCCATCAGCGTCTGCTTCTATCTGCTGTTCGAACTCGTATTCCAGGTGCCGCTATTGAAAGGCCCGCTGGAACACGCGTTCGGCATCTATTAAGCGTCCGTCTTCCGGAGATCGCACCATGAACAATCTCTCGCTGCTGATGGACGGCTTCGCCACCATCCTCACCTGGAATCACCTCATGATCATGGTGATCGGGGTGATGCTGGGCATGCTGGTCGGCGTGCTGCCGGGTCTGGGCGCGCCCAACGGGGTCTCGCTGCTGCTGCCGCTGACCTTCACCATGGATCCAGTCTCGGCCATCATCCTGTTGAGCTGCATGTACTGGGGCGCCCTGTTCGGCGGCTCCACCACCTCGATTCTGTTCAACATCCCCGGCGAGCCCTCGTCGGTGGCCACCACTTTCGACGGCTACCCGATGGCGCGCAACGGCGAGGCGACCCGCGCCCTGACCCTGGCATTCATGTCCGCCGGTCTGGGCGCCCTCGCCGGCGTGGTGATGATCACCCTGCTGGCCAACTGGGTGGCACAGTTCGGGCTCAAGTTTTCGTCGCCGGAATACTTCGCCGTCTACTTTCTGGCGTTCTGCAGTTTCATCGGCATGAGTTCCAGCGCGCCTTCGAAGACGCTGGTCTCGATGATGCTGGGGCTGGCCTTCGCCACCGTGGGCATGGATAGCGTTTCCGGCGGCCTGCGCCTGACTTTCGGCATTCCCGATCTGGTCAAGGGCATCAGCTTCCTGGTCGCGGTGATGGGGCTTTTCGGTATCGCCGAGCTGATGGTGACGACCGAGGAGGGCTTGAGCTTCAACGGTATCAAGAGCCGGATCCGGATCAAGGATATCCTGCGCACCATGGCCGAGCTGCCACGTTATTGGGTCTCGCTGGTGCGCAGCATTCTGATCGGAATCTGGATGGGCATCACCCCCGCCGGGCCGACCGCCGCCTCGTTCATGAGCCATGGCCTCGCCAAGCGCTTTTCCCGACATCCCGAACGGTTCGGCAAAGGCGAGCCCAACGGGATCGTCTCGCCGGAAGCGGCGGACCATTCCGCCGGCACCTCTGCGCTGCTGCCCATGTTGGCACTCGGCGTTCCCGGCTCCGCCACCGCTGCGGTCATGATGGGCGGACTGATGATCTGGGGCCTCACCCCGGGGCCGATGCTGTTCATCACGCGCCCGGATTTCGTCTGGGGCCTGATCGCCAGCATGTATCTGGGTAACGTGGTCGCGGTCATTCTGGTACTGGCGACGGTGCCGCTCTACGCCTCGATCCTGCGGGTGCCCTTCGCCATCATCGGCCCGGTCATCGTCGCGGTGATCTTTACCGGGGTCTACCAGGTCGCCAACTCGACCTTCGATTTCTGGCTGCTGCTGTGCTTCGCCCTGCTCGGTTATCTGTTCAAGAAACTCGACTATCCGGTCGCGCCGCTGGTGCTGACCATGGTGCTGGGTCATCGCGCCGAGGAAGCCTTCCGCCAGTCGATGGTCATGTCCGACGGCTCGTTGACCATCTTCTGGTCCAACTCGCTGGTCACCACGATCATGGGGCTGGGTGCGCTGATGCTGGTATGGCCGCTGATTTCCAAGCTGGTCGGACTACGGGGCTGGCGCCAACGGCTGCATCGCCAGAAGCCTGGGGACCACAAGCCCTCCACGCCCGACTCTCGCGCCTGAATCTCGGCCCGCGTTCCATTCGAGGAAATCGTCCATGCATCTTTCCCACTATCTCGATGGCGGCGACCCGATCCGCTGCTGCGTGATCGGCGCCGGCGGATTCGGTCGCAGCTTCGTGGTTCACGCCCGCCATCTGGCGACCGTCGACGCTCGTATCGTGCTCGATCTCGATCCCGACCTGGCGGCCAAGGCGCTGACCGATGCCGGCATCGAGCCCCGACTGATTCGCCATTGCCGAACGCCGGCTGAAGCCAGGCGTGCCTGGGACGATGGCAACTGGATCGTCGGCGACCGGCTGGAAGCCGTTATCGAACTGCCGCTGGACGTGGTGATCGAAGCCACCGGTCACCCCGAGGCCGGCGCCCGCCATGCCGCCCTCGCCATCGAAGCCGGGCACCATGTCGCCCTGGTGACCAAGGAAGCCGACAGCGTGGTCGGCCCCGGCCTGGCGGCCATGGCGCGGAAGCAGGGTTGCGTGATCAGCCCGGTGGACGGCGATCAGCCGGCACTGGCAATCGGCCTGATCAGTTGGGCCGAGACGGTGGGGCTCGAGATCCTCGCCGCCGGCAAGTCGAGCGAATACGATTTCGTGTTCGACCCGACCACGGAAACCATGACCAGCAACGGCCGCTGTGTCGCCGTTCCCGGCTTCGGGGAGCGCTGGGACCTGCCCGCGGGGCTGGACAGCCAAGGCCATCATCAGTGGCTAGCGGATCGCAGCAGAATTGCCGGGGAGCTACCCCAGCATGCGGTGCCGGATTTGTGCGAGATGTCGATCGTCGCCAACGCCACTGGCCTGCTCCCGGATCGCCCGGCGCTGCACTATCCCATCGCGCGTCTCAACGAGATCGCCGAGCTGTTCGTGCCGGTCGCCGACGGCGGGCTGTTGACGCGAACACCGGCACTGGAGGTCTTCCACTGCCTGCGTCGGCCGGACGAATTCAGCCTCGCGGGTGGCGTATTCGTGGTCGTGCGCGGTCATGATCGCGCCAGTTGGCAGATGCTGGCCGAGAAAGGCCATCTGGTCAGCCGGCGTGGCGACAGCGCGATGCTGCCACTGCCGCGTCACCTGCTCGGCCTCGAAGCCGCGACTACCCTGCTGGAAATGGTGCGTCGCGGCGTTCCCAGCGGCGTCGCCCAGCCAAGGCCGCACGTCGACCTGATCGCGATGGCCGAATCGGACCTGGCCGAAGGCACCACGCTCACCGCTCATGGCCACCATCACAGCATCGACCAGGTATCTTCGGCGCTGGTGCCGGCCAGTGCGCTCGGCGACGACGCCCCGCTGCCCTACTATCTTGCTGCCAACCGAGTGTTGATGCGCTCGGTCCGCGCGGGCGAGCCCATTCGCGTGCGTGACGTCGCGATCGATCAGAGCTCATACCTGTGGAAATTGCGCCAGACTCAGGATGCCCTGTTCTTCGCCCCAGCCATGTCCACCAGCAACATGTCCGCCAGCAACATGTCCGCCAGCAGCATGCCCTCTGGCACCGAGTCTTCTATCTTTAAGCCTTCTACCCCTGACGCTAACGAGAATCCGAGATGACTTCCGATCTTTCCGACTGGCCGATTGCGGCTGCCATGCTGCCTTTCTCCAACCGGCTGGCAGATGGCACTCCGCTCCAGGAGGCCAGCGCCGAGCAATGGCAGCCGCTGTTCCAGGAGATCGCCGAGGCGGGCTTCGATCGCGTCGATCTCTCCGATAACTGCTTTCGTCCCGGCGACCTGTCGAGCGCCCAACTGGACGCCCTCGCCAGCGTGATCAAATCCGCGCGTCTAGTACCCAGCTCGATCTCGGTAGTGCGCTCGAGCGTGATCGACGAGCGCCATGGCGACGATCATCTCGCCTACAGCCATCGCTCGCTGGAGGCCGCGGCCAGGCTCGGCATCGGCACCGTGTCGATCGGTCTGCACCGCCCCCTGACCGAGGCCCAGCAGCGTCAGCTCTGGTTCTGGACGGTCGAAGGCCACCGCGACGATCCCGACGATCGGGCACAGTGGCAGAAGGCAGTGACCCGTATCCGCGAACTCGGCCAGCACGCCGCCGAGCTGGGCATCGTGCTGTCGCTGGAGATGTACGAAGACACCTACCTCGGCAGCGCCGATTCGGCCGTCGCCATGGTCGAGGAGATCGGATTGCCATCGGTGGGCTTGAATCCGGACATCGGCAACCTGATCCGCCTGCACCGTCCGGTCGAGCCATGGCTCGAGGCTTTCCACAAGGTGCTGCCGTGGTCGAACTTCTGGCACGCCAAAAACTACATGCGCGACGAGGACACCGAGCGGGGGCACTATGTCGCCTTCCCAGCACCGATGGAGAGCGGCCTGATCAATTATCGTCAGGCGATGAAACTTGCCGTCGAAGCCGGCTTTCGCGGCGTGATCTGTCTCGAGCATTACGGCGGCGACGGTCTCAGTGTCTGCGCCGCCAATCAACGCTACCTGCGCGAACGCGTCCTGCCCGCCTGCCGCCATGTCACTCAAGGCTTGAGTCAAGTCAAGCAACCCTCACTGAAATAGTTGGCTGCCGGCTAGGTCGGCCAGTCGCATGTTGGCACGTTATTCGAGGGAACTGTTCGAGAAGCTGAGTCAGAAAATGACTGCTGCCGCAAATTGACTTCAGTTATTCGAGTGGTGGCCGCTAATATCAAAGATATTGCCCTCGACCCAGCGGGAACGCCGATATCGTTGAACGATCGAGCCACTTATTTTCCTTACCCGACAGGTGAGCATGACAATCACTGACTATGGCATCGATCAAACACCTGCTCTGAATCAGCTCGTACGTAGCACCGCGCACTCCGCCGACTGTCCCTGGGGCGTGTTCTACTGGACCAGCGAGCCAAACTGGTCAGCGCTTGCCTGCTTTGGCATGCCGCGTCCCGCAGCACTCGACCCCGATAGCGTGTCGCACCTGCGTAACGCACTCAGCCAGACCGATCTGCTAGCGATCAACGATACCCGCGCCGAAACAGCCCTGATGCTACCGGGGCTGCGACCGCCGGGCGGGCGCGAAATACGCTTTATCGCTGCCGTGCCGGTCAAGGGTCGCCACAACGAGATACTCGGCGCCCTGTTAATTGCCGACCATGAACCGCATGCCGGCTTGAGCGCGGCACAGCGCTACGTATTGCACACGCACGCCGTGCAACTGGCGTTTCGGCTCGACGCTCATAACGTGCATGACAAGCCCAGTGCGCCTAGCCCGGTGATTTCGGAGCGCCTGCGCCTGCTCGAGTCCGTCGTGGTAAACGCCAACGACGCCGTCCTGATCACCGAAGCCGAGCCTATCGAACTTCCCGGCCCGCGCATCGTTTATTGCAATGCAGCCTTTACGAGAACCACCGGCTACAGCGAAGCGGAAGTGCTGGGCAAGACCCCGCGCCTGCTGCAGAACGGGCAAACCAACCGTCAGGCCCTCGACCGCCTCAAGGCAGCGCTTCGAAAGTGGCAGCCCGTCGAGGTGGAGCTGCTCAACACACGCCGTGACGGCAGCGAGTTCTGGGTCGAACTCAGCATCGTGCCAGTGGCCGACGAGCGCGGCTGGTTCACACACTGGGTCTCGGTGCAACGCGACATCAGTGAGCGCAAACAGGCCGAAGAAATCAGCAATCAGGCGCGCATTGCCCAAGCTGAAAAACTGGCACTGGAAGCCAAGCTGCTTGAACGTCAGCGCATTGAGGCAACGCTGTCCTACGCAGCGTTTCACGATGATCTGACCAAACTGTACAACCGCGCTTTCGTCATGGATCGGCTCAACAAAGTGCTAAGTCGCAAGCATGGCGGCAAACCACTGCAAGCCACCGTGCTCTTTCTGGATCTGGATCGTTTCAAGCTGGTCAACGACAGCTTGGGGCATCGCGCCGGCGATCTACTGCTCATGGAAGTGGCACGCCGTCTGGAAAGCTGCCTGCGTGGCGGCGATACACTGGCCCGGGTTGGCGGTGACGAGTTCGTGATAGTGGTCGAGGGTGAGGAGCACGATCGGGTGGCGGTCCAGTTGGCCCAGGAAATAATCGACCAACTGCAGACGCCGTTCAGACTGAGTGACCAGGATATTTTCACATCCTGCAGTATCGGTATCGTCGGTGTCAGTGAAGAGTACACCACGCCTGAAGAACTGCTGCGTGATGCCGATGTAGCCATGTACGCCGCCAAAGCCCATGGAACCGGGAATTTCACCCCCTTTACCGGTTCGATGCGCACCAACGCCGTTGAGGCTCTGTCGCTGCAAAACGACTTGAAGAATGCCATCGCGCAAAGTGAATTTTCTCTTCACTACCAGCCCATTTACGACTCGCTAACGGGTGCACTCTGGGGTGTCGAATCGCTGATTCGCTGGCATCACCCGCAGCGCGGCCTGGTTTCGCCCGCTACTTTCATTCCTATCGCCGAAGAGATCGGCGTAATTCGCGAGATTGGTCGCTGGGTCATGGATCAGGCATGTAAACAATTACAGGCTTGGACCCAACAATATCCCGAGCTGGAATTGCACCTGAGCGTGAACGTTTCGGCCCGGGAGCTGAAGCAATATCAATTCATTGCGGAAGTGCAATCCATACTGGAGACCAGCGGCTTCCCGGCGAATCGCCTGCAGATCGAAGTGACCGAAAATGTCTTTCTTCACGATCCGGCGCTAGTCGGGCAAGTACTGGAAAAATTGCGTTCGCTGGACGTGCAGGTTGCGCTCGATGATTTCGGCACCGAGTATTCTTCGCTGGGCTACATCGACAAATATCAGATCGATTCGATCAAGATCGACCGCTCGTTCGTGCTGCGCATGCTGACCCATAGGCGCACGATGGCCATCGTGCAAAGCATTCTGGGCTTGGGGCAGGCGCTGGATGTAAAAATCGTCGCCGAGGGCGTCGAAACCCAAGCACAACTCGATATGCTCAAGGCCATGGGCTGTCCTTATGTACAGGGCTTCCTGCTGGCTCGACCCATGCCGCCACAAAAAATGGCCAAGTTATTACTGACGCTGGCCGAGGGTTATCAAGCCTCGAGTCAGTAACGTTTTCAAACTGGATAAGCGGCTGCGCGCCAATCCGGACTACCGCTTCGACGCAGGCAGACGACCTTAGACTCGCGTCAATCGGCAGGGCTAGATAAATCACTCTCGCCTCGATGCTTCTCGCGTCAGACGATAGCTATGCTCAGAAGCCAAGCACGACACGAGGCGTCATGAACATCACTCATCTCGAACACGCCATCATCGCCGTCGCCTTTCAGTGCCTCCTGTGGCCGCTCGTCGGACGCTGGGTGGGCGGTTCGCTGATCGTCGCGGTATTTCTGGGGCGCGAAATCGCTCAACACGAGTACGCCGGGGGCGGCCCCAATCACGTCGCCTATCTTTACGGGCTGCTCCATCACTGGTCGTTGGACTCCAGCTTCGATGTCCTCTCTCCCGCTGTCGCCTGCGCCGTGCTGGCATTGATCGCGCCCGGCAGTCCGGTGTGGCAAACGCTGAAAGGCCGCCGAACGAATTCCGTCAGTCGCAGTCAACCGTGAACAGACTTTCAGGAGATATCCCATGGGACTTCGCTTTCGCCGCATGCTGCGGCTGGCACCAGGGCTGCGGGTCCGGCTCGACAATCATGGCCCGACGCTCTCGATCGGGCCTCGCGGCGCCAACCTGAATTTCAGCCGTCGCGGCATTCATAGCCACGCAGGTATTCCTGGCTCCGGTGTCTACCATCGGCAATCACTATGGAAGCGGACATCACGAACGGGGAAGGCGGGAAAGAAGAAGCGCTAGCCGGCAGCCGGTCAAAAAAAACCCGGCCCGAAGGCCGGGCAAGTACGCAGGGGATTGTCCCCAACGCCATTATCGATCGGTTGGCGCGCTACAACAGTTTGATTTGTCTCGTCAATTTGAGGGAGATTCACTCGGGTTGGCTACTCGCCCAACGCCAATTTCAATCCCATATCCACATGCAGCGCGGTCGTATCATAAAGCGGCAGATCGCAATCTTGCTGCCGCAGTAGCAAAGCGATTTCCGTACACCCCAGAATCACACCTTGCGCGCCCTGCGCCTGAAGCCTGGTGACGATCTGCTGATAAACCCGTCGCGACGATTCATTGATCACGCCGTGGACCAGTTCTTCGAAGATGATTCGATGAACGCTTTCCCGATCTTCCCGAGACGGCACCAGGCAGGAAACGCCATGCTCGTCGAGTAACCGGCCTCGATAGAAATCCTGCTCCATCGTGAAGCGTGTCCCCAGCAGCCCGACCTGATCGATGCCATCGCCGCGCAATCGTGAACCAGTGCCATCAGCGATATGGAGAAAAGGGATGCTCAGCGCCGACTCGATCGCACCGGCTACCTTGTGCATGGTATTGGTCGCCAGCAGCAGGCATTCGGCACCCGCGGCTTCGACCTGACGGGCCGCTTGCGCCAGCGCCTCCCCTGCCTGATCCCAATCACCACTTTGCTGCAGCGCTTCGATCTCGGCAAAGTCGACGCTAACCATCGCGATCTTCGCCGAATGATATCCGCCGAGACGGTCGCGCACGCCCTCGTTGAGCAGACGGTAATAGCTCTGCGTGGATTCCCAGCTCATGCCGCCCAGTACGCCGATGGTTTTCATTGCGACTCCGATCCTGTTCTCGACTGATTCGGTTTTATCATAGATCGGCGGGAGCCGCGTCATGGCCGGCCTCGTTCCGTTTTCGTCCGCCGGGCTACCAAAGAATCATTTGCCCGGTGACCGTCTTTCAATAAATACTGTATGTCCATACAGAATTTTAAAGGAAGGCGAATGCACTATGTCCAACGTCAAACTGCTCGGCATCATGCGACCGGATTCCCCACGTGTTGAGATCCCCTGCCCCGATATTCTGGCCCGCTGCGGCATCGCCGGGTTTGCCAGCCCCGCAGAGGACTACGCCGGCCGCGCGCTAGATCTGAACGAGAAGTTCATTAAGCATAAGGCGGCGACGTTCCTGTTCCAGGCGGTGGGCGACTCGATGGAGGAATATCGCATCCAGGAAGGCGACTATCTGATGGTCGACCGCTCGATTACCGCCCGCCCCGGTCATATCGTGCTGGCGTTGGTGGAAGGCGAATTCACGGTCAAGAAATGGATCGAGCGAGGCCAATGGCAGCTGCTCTGCTCCGGCGGCAACCGCTACCCACCGATTCCCCTCAACGGCGTCGAGTCGCAGATTTGGGGCGTCGTGCGCTCCAACCACATCGAGTTCCCGGTATGATCGCCATCGTCGATTGCAACTCGTTCTACGTCAGCTGTGAACGGCTGTTCCAGCCTCACCTGAACGGCAATCCTGTCGGCGTCATGAGCAACAACGACGGCTGCGTCATCGCGCTCAGTAACGAGCTGAAAGCGCTCGGTGTCAAGATGGGCACACCGGCCCACTACCTGAAGGAACAGGTCGCCCGCGGTGAGATCACCCTGTTCTCGAGCAACTACGAGCTTTACGGCGATATCAGCAGCCGCGTGCAAGCGGTGCTCGAAGAATTCAGCGCCGGCATCGATCCCTACTCCATCGACGAGTGCTGGGTCGACTTCTCCGGCTTCGCCCCCGGCCAGCTCGAAGACCACGCCCGGGAACTCCGGCGCCAGGTGAAGCAATACACCGGCATTCCCGTGTCGATCGGCGTCGCCCCCACCCGCACGCTGGCGAAAGTCGCCAACCGCGCCTCGAAGAAGATCGCAGGCTTCGGCGGTGTCTGCGTGCTCTACCCCGATAGCCCCCAGACCCAAGGCCTGCTGCAGCGCTGCGAACTGGGCGACATCTGGGGCGTCGGCCGCCGTCTCGCCGAAAAGCTCGGCAACCTGGGCATCATCACCGCCTGGGATCTGCGCAACCAGAACGCCAAAGAGATCCGTCGGCGTTTCTCCGTCACCCTCGAACGCACCGTGCTCGAGCTGCAGGAAGTCGACGCCATCGAGATGATGGGGATGGACTTCGCCCGCGAGCGCATCATGACCAGCCGCAGCTTTGGCCGACTCACCAACGACAAAGGCGAGATCCGCGAAGCGATCCGGCAGCACGCCCAACGCAGCGCCGAGAAGCTGCGCAAGCAGGGTTCACTATGCCGCGCCGTGCTCGTCTTCCTCCGCACCAACCCCCACCGGCAGGATCTCGCCCAGCACAACCCCAGCATGATCATCGAACTGGACAACCCCACCGACGATGGCCGCACCATCGTCGGCGCCGCCATTCAAGTACTCGAACGCCTGCACGCGCCGAACAAGCGCTACATGAAAGGCGGCGTGATGCTGATGGAAATCTGCGATCGCGCGACGGAGCAGCTATCACTGCTCAACGCGCCACAAAGCGACGTCGATCGGGCACGTAGCGAAAAGCTGATGGGCGTGATGGACGAGCTGAACCAGAAGATGGGCCGCGGCACGGTCAGGATCGGAACACCCAGCGCCGGCGCCGCCTGGCACCTGCGCTGCTCGCACCGGTCGCCGCGGTATACGACAAGATGGGAAGAGATACCGGCAGCGAGATCCTAGGGCGGATTTACAGCCCTTCATCATCGAACGGGTTCACGCGACCTGATACCGACGCCGTAGAGCGACCACCACCGCAAGCACGACCAAGGCGTAAAGGGCTGCCACCACGTCATCCAGCGCGATTCCCAGGCCACCGCCGATGGCCTCGACATGGCCGATGGGCGGCAGCTTGGTGATGTCGAACAATCGGTAGAGCAGGAACGCCAACCCCATCACCCACCAACGGCGCCCCGCAGCGAGTCCGATCATGACGATGGGGAACGCCAGATACTCATCGGCCACGATATGGGAAACATCCCCGCCTCCCATCCAATAGGAAGCCAAATGGCAAAGCGGTACGGCCACGACCAACAACGCCACCATGATGGCGACGCGTCGCCCGAGTGAGAGGCCCAACAGCCACCAGGCCAACGGCAAGCCGATCAGGGAACCAAACGTCCCCGGCGCCCAAGGCAACCATCCTAGTCCAAAGCCGGTCGCCACCAGCAAAACCGCGTTCTCCATCATGACTTCCCGTCAGCCTGTGTGTAGGCCGTGCAGCGTAATGGGGCTGTCATGAACCTGACATGAAAATGTCATCTGCGACTGCACAGCTCTGAAGTAACGAGGGATTCGCGAGGCGCGCATCAGGGGGCGCTAAAGGACAAAGTAGGGAGAGATCCTGACGGTGAGATCCTAAGCCGGATTCAACAGCCCCTCATCATCCCCCTCGCCCGGCTTGTTCATACGCGTCGAGACGGCCCAATGCGTAAACGCCGCGGCCGGCACGTGACGCACGAAGCGGCGGATGGTCTCACGGTCGGTGAGATCCGGATCCAGCCAGGGTTCGATGCTGTCATCGGTGAGAATCAGCGGCATGCGGTCGTGGACGTCCGCCGCCGAACCGCGGGCGGACTCGGTCAGTATCGCCACGCCGGGCTTGCCATCGGCGCGCTCGGTCCAGATACCGGCGAAAAAAAACGGCTCCCGATCCTCACGGCACAGGAAGTGCGGTTGCTTGGGTTGGGTACCGGGCAACCACTCGAACCAGCCGTCGGCCGGGATCAAACACCGATGGCGCTGAAACGCCGCCTGATAGAACTTCGACGTGGCCACCGTCTCGACACGGGCGTTGATCGGCTGCGGCGCTGTCTCCCCCGCCCACTTAGGTTTGTAGCCCCACCACACGCTATCGAACGTCAGTTGCGGATTGTCCCCCTGCCGACGAATCGACGAGATCCATGTCCCCGGCGCCACGTTATAGCGTGGCACAGGCGGATCATCGACGCGAATATCTCCGATGCGGTGGGCGAACCGCGGGTAGGTGCTGTAGAGAGAGAATCGAGAACACATGATTTCAGAAATCCGAGCTTAGTGAACTAATCGCATTCCTCGTCAGCAAGCTCAACGATATTTCTTCGCCTTACATTTAGCTCTTCGCATTTAGCTTCTCCTATTCGCACTTGATTTATCTTGATATCGCACAATTTAAGCCAGGAAAGCTCAACTCGTGCCACGAGCCTGGCTCCATTTTCACCCTGTAATACATGCTGCAGTTCCCGCGCAAGCCGTAATGTTCTGGTGTGAAGTGAAGAAAGGGAAGTACCAGCAGTTTTTGCCAACCAAGGAACTAGTTCATGACTAGAAATATTACTGAGTGCTTTAGCAGCATAAAGGCTAACAGAGCCTTGCGTAGTTAACAAATGCGAAAAAATATCTATGGGCTCTTTTTGGCTGAGAAACATATCAACTCTAGTTTGCAATCGCCTACGAATTTCCGCATTCAAATCGTTAAGAACTATATCTATATCGACAGTAGCACTTGAAGGAAATGCCATTGCTTCGATAATTTCGAGGCTGTGATCTATAACCTTGTCCACATGAGGAGAGATTGCTGGGTTAACGCCTAACGCAAGTAGGAACTCAACGATGTTACTTAACGTTCGCAACGTCAATTCCTGAGGCTTACTGAGAGCGCTTTTCAGCAAAGCAATTACTTCATTGGTATCGTCCCCGGCGCCCATTCTGATCTTATCCAATGCAGCCTTATAATATGCGCTCTCTCTATTCTCTCCACCTGAGGCTAAGTTCGCAACGTAGTCTTGCATCTTCTCTGAATCTAAGTAACCACTATAGATGAGATCTTTTGCAAAACATGAATGGACACTACCATGTTGAAAAGCAGGGAGAGAGAAAATCTTTTCACTTTGTTCTTTAACTTCGTCTGAAAGCTCGGAATCGGGCAAAAATACCGAATACAACGAATCGGAAATGAATTCTTCATCGAGTGAGTCTGGTTCAAAGCGAATCCATGCCCAGAGCGTCAATGCGCTAATTAACTCAATAAAATGATCTTTATAATCACTACTGCGAATATAAAAATTATAAGAATCCACTATCTTTCTGATTGTTCGTATGTTTGTTATACCGAGAGACGTGATTGCTTCCCTCAAAGTATTAAACTCATCGCTGGCAAGCTCTTTGGAAACAATATTTTCCAAATATTCGGCGCAACCGATAGTGAAATTCACTTCAGCATCGACGACTTTTTCAAGCCCCTTTCTATAGTAATCTTCAATCTCAAGCTGGCGTCCGGCGATAAGCACAATTTTGCAATCTTGCATTTGACTTAAATAATCAACGAGCCCCAGAACTGTTTCTGAAGAAAGGCTGCTGCTTTTCCTTTCCAAATCGTCAATACAAACGATATATCCCTGTAACTGACTGAAACCAAGAACGTGAAAAAAACGTGAAAAATAGTGAACAAAAGGCAGGGTATCGAGGAACCTGAACAGCTTGAAAAATCCAACGCTCAAGAATCGCCACGCTACAATAATGGACGGAAAAAAACCCTGAGGCGAAAATAGGTCCAATGCCTTTACTTGGCGATGACAGCGATTAGCATTCAGAATCCGACTGTGCGAAAGCTTCTGCTTGAGGTCTTCTAAACTCCCGACACCAAATAAAGATATGTAGCAATATTTATCAAACCCCGAGCTTAAGTCTCCTAAATTTTCTGCAGCGACATCTTCCCATAAAAAAGTTTTCCCAGCTCCCCATTCTCCGCGAATCAGCAATACTTGCTGACTATCATTCGATAGAAACCTATTGACTATCCTTTTGTAACCTTGGTAGTTCATGCGCCCTCGACGTCTAAAACCCTGCCCACTTTCCGCCATGCCTGCCCGATGATCTCCACCCCGCCGAGATCCTCCGGCTTGATCAGCTCCCGCTCGTAAGCCGAATTATCACTGATCAGTATCCACGCCCCGCCGGCCACACGCTGCACGCGCTTTAGTCGTAGCTCATCGCCCATACGGAGCAGGAAAACACCGTCCAGTGTGCGCTGGCGCGGTTGACCAACACCTGCTAATGGTCGCGGATCGTGTCGCCCATGGAATCTTGTATGAACCAAGCCACAATCTGCTCAAAGCCCATGAAACGGCCGTACCTAGCTTGGCGGCCGCAACGCTTCGCTAACCATAATGGCATGCGAGAATATCGACGGAAACACGATGTCACACTTGGATCGGAATCTACAGAGTACGATCGTCGATCACATCAAATCGTGTTCCTAGCGGTTCAGGAACAGCGCTGACTCCAGCTCGGTGGCCGGGGGTAAAAACAGCAGCGGGAGAATGGCTGGCGCTCGAAAAGCGAAACCGCGAGCGCCTCGGTGCGAACCGGAGGGTTCTCATCTCCTCCCCCTTCTGACGCCAAATTCCAGGCATAAAAAAACCGGCTATTGAAAGCCGGTTCTTTTCAATTCGTGGCGGGGGTAAAAACAACAGCGGAGGGATTGCTGACGCTTGTCGGCGCTCGAACACCCAAACCGCGAGCGCCTCGGTGCGAACCGGAGGGTTCTCATCACCTCCCCGCCTCGCGCTTTATTCCGGACATGAAAAAGCCGGCTACTCGAGCCGGCTGATTCAGAATTCGTGGCGGAGGGGGAGGGATTCGAACCCTCGAAGCCTTGCGACTTACACACTTTCCAGGCGTGCTCCTTCGACCACTCGGACACCCCTCCGCATTGTCATCCCGACCGTTTCGGCTGTGCCGCACCGTTCAGAACGGCGCACATAGTAACGAGCTAAGCCTGTGATCGCAAGCCATTTTCTCTTTACCGTCGCCCTTTTACGTCTATGGGCACCACCGAGGCGTCAGGTCCATCGCTCGACGTAGTCATCCGGGTTGCGTATCTGCATGCCAGGATAACGACCACCCGGCTGCCCCAGGTAGAGGTAGCCGATCAGCTCTTCCTGATCGCCGAGACCGAGACCGCGCCAAACCGTCTTGTCATGTGCATAGGTACCGGTGCGCCACATGGCGCCGAGGCCTTGGGCATAGGCGGCGTAGAGCATGGCGTGGGCCGCGCAGCCGGCCGAAATGATCTGCTCGACCGGCGGCACCTTGGGCAGGCCCGGCGTGACATTGGCGATCACGGCAATGATCATCGGTGCGCGTTTGGGCTTCTTGCGCGCAGCGTCGAGGTTGCCTTCATCGATATGCGGGTTGGCCTGATAATCGGACTGGGCGAAAAGCTCCCCTAGTCGATCGAGCCCTTCCCCGCTGATCTCGATGAATCGATAGGGCGTCATTTCCTTGTGGTCCGGCGCCCGCAGCGCGGCACGATAAAGGGCGTCGAGCTGTTCGGCGGTCGGTGCAGGGCCGGCCAGCTTGCCCATCGAACGGCGCTGATGCAGTAGTTCCAGAGCGTCCATGTTCGGCTTCTCCATCCAGGCACGTGGTTGAACGAATGTTCTTAAAGGAATGCTCTTGACCGAATGCTCTTGACCAAGTGTTGAGCAGGATATCGGATGCGATTGCAGATCGCCCGACTCTACGTCAAAAGCGTTACTGCCGCAGCAGCCGTGCCGGCAGCGCGGGTGTCCAGCCAGGCGTGGCGCGCCAGGGATTGATATCCAGCCCGCCACGGCGGACGTAGCGCGCCATCACCAGCAGCTCTTGCGGACGGCAGCGCGCCATCAGATCCACGAAGATATGTTCGACACAGTGCTCGTGGAAATCCTGATGCTGACGATAGGAGATCACGTAACGCAGCAAGGCGGCACGATCGAGTCGCGGGCCGCGGTAGGCGATCATCACGCTGCCCCAGTCCGGCTGGCCGGTAACCGGGCAGTTGGATTTGAGCAGGTGTGAATGCAGTGTCTCCTCGACGATATCGCTCTCGTCGCTGGCGAGCAGATCCGGCGAAGGCGTGTA
The DNA here is from genome assembly GCF_003206695.1 of Salinicola halophyticus. Lineage (GTDB taxonomy): Bacteria > Pseudomonadota > Gammaproteobacteria > Pseudomonadales > Halomonadaceae > Salinicola > Salinicola halophyticus. The sequence goes on from NZ_PZJN01000004.1 coordinate 101,547, forward strand.
GCGATCGATATCGACTTCGATGTCGTCGAGACAGTCGCCCGGCATCGGTTGGGGGGCCAGTTCGGCATCATCGGCGCCGTAGAACTCCACCGTAACCGGTGCGCCGGCCGCCGCGCTCAGATCCCGCCGCAGAAACTCGACCACCGCCTCGCGATCGGCGAACGTCGTCTGATTGAAGCTGTTGAGATAGAGCTTCCACGACTTGGATTCGATCAGCTGCGGCGAATCCGCCGGCAACCGGAATCGCGCCACGGCGACCACCGGCTTGCCCCGCAGATCCAGCCAGGAGAGCTCGAACGCCCACCACTCGTCGCCCCCGACGAACGGTAGCGATGTCGAGTCGATCCCCAGCGGCGCGCGGTTGGCCGCCCGCTCGATGGGGAACAGCAGCGAGGCGTCGTAGCGCTCGGGGTAAGCGGACTCCCGCCCGAGGGGCGCATCGGTCAGCGTGTGCGGGCGTTCCTGAGTCATGAACGAATTCCCTTGCCGCGATTGAGCATCCACAGCGCCAGGCTCCAGAGCACGACGATGAACGCGGCAATGGCGATCAGCGCCCCGCCCACGGGGATGTCGGAAATTCCGAGAATACCGTAGCGGAAGGCGTTCACCATATAGAGGATCGGGTTGATCATCGTCACGTTCTGCCAGAACTGCGGCAGCAGATCGATCGAGTAGAACACGCCGCCAAGATAGGTCAGCGGGGTCAGCACGAAGATCGGGATGATCGAGATATCATCGAACTTCTTGGCCAGCAACGCGTTGATGAAGCCACCGATCGAGAACAGCATCGCGGTCATGATCACGACGGCCAGGGTCACGAGCGGGTGATGCAGATTCAGGTCGGTGAAGAAGAACGACACGATCGTGACGATCAGGCCAACGCCGAGGCCACGTGCCGCGCCACCGATGACGAAGCCCGCCAAGATGACCCAGTTGGGCATCGGCGAGACCATCATCTCTTCCACGCTGCGCTGAAACTTGTTGGAGAAGAACGACGAGGCCACGTTGGAGTAGCTGTTGGTGATCACCGACATCATGATCAGGCCGGGCACGATATAGGACATATACGAGATGCCGTGCATCTCGCCCACGCGCGAGCCGATCAGATTGCCGAAGATGATGAAGTACATCGTCATGGTGATCGACGGCGGTACCAGCGTCTGCGGCCAGATGCGCACGAAGCGGCGTACTTCCTTGACCACCATGGTCCAGAGAGAAATCAGCAGTTGCCGGGTATTCAAGACGCCGTCTCCTTGGCCTGCGTGGATTGCGCGGATTCACTGTCGATGCCCTTCGAGGTTTCCGGCTGCGAAGTCATCGAGACGAACAGCTCTTCCAGACGATTGGCGCGATTACGCATCGAGAGCACGCGGACGCCCTGCTCGGTCAGCTGCTGGAAGGCATCGTTGAGATTGGTGCCCTTGCGTACGGACAGCGCCACTTGATGCGAGTCGACACGTTCGATCTCGAAGCCTTCGATCACCGGGGTCGTTTCGAGCGGCTCGGCCAGATCGAGCAGAAATGTCTCGGTATCCAGCTCGGTGAGCAAACCCCGCATCGAGGTGTTCTTGATGATCTCGCCGTGATTGATGATCGCGATGTTGCGGCACAGGCTCTCGGCTTCCTCGAGGTAGTGGGTCGTCAGGATGATCGAGGTGCCTTCTTCCTCGTTGATCCGGCGCATGTACTCCCACATGCTGCGGCGCAGTTCGATATCCACACCGGCGGTGGGTTCGTCGAGAATCAGCAGCCGCGGCCGGTGAATCAAGGCCCGGGCGATCATCAGGCGGCGTTTCATACCGCCGGAAAGCATGCGGGCGGCGCCGTTGCGCTTGTCCCACAGGCCGAGATCCTTGAGCAGGCGCTCGCAGCGCGGCTTGGCTTCCTTCAACGGCATGCCATAGTAGCCGGCCTGGGTCAGCACGATGTCCTCGACCTTTTCGAACTGGCTGAAGTTGAACTCCTGGGGCACGACGCCGAGCGCGTATTTCGCCTTGGCGAAGTCCTTGTCGATATCGATACCGAAGATGCTCACCTGTCCCGCGGTCTTCTGGACCAGCGAGCAGACGATGCCGAGCGTGGTGGATTTACCCGCCCCATTGGGACCGAGCAGCGCAAAAAAATCGCCCTGGGGAACATCGAGATCGATGCCTTTCAGGGCCTCGAAACCATTACCGTAGACTTTGGTCAGCCCGCGGATGGACAGTGCAGGTTCTGCCATCAGGGATTCCTGTCATGTTTGAGAAATCGAGAGTGATGAAATCAGCTTAAACGTAGTGCCGTGAATATGGGGGCAATTCCACGAGGTTCAATCTTTAGCAGACGAATGAATGATTCGTGATGACAGTCGAACGACCTGGCTGCCGATGCTACCGGGTGTGACGAATAAAGAGGGCGAGACGCGTTGCTGAAGATCCAGGCCACCGGTTACCGCCAATAAGCGCGCTCACTGGTATTACTGGCAGGTGAGTCAGACAAATCCGGAGCAGAGAGGGTCAGGAAACAGGCTGGCTGTCACGATGCTGACGGAAATCGAGGTTTCTGGAGTTTCACGATTGGAGCGGGAAAGGAGATTCGAACTCCCGACCCTCGCCTTGGCAAGGCGATGCTCTACCACTGAGCTATTCCCGCTTATCGTTGCCGACGCTGATAGCGACGACGACATGACCTGGCGATCATGAAAGTGGCGTCCCATAGGGGGTTCGAACCCCTGTTACCGCCGTGAAAGGGCGGTGTCCTGGACCACTAGACGAATGGGACGCAATGGAGCAGCAAGCTGTTCCGGTACCGCAAAAGTTGGAGCGGGAAAGGAGATCGACCGGGCTGGCGTTCCAGCTCCCGACCTACACCTACCGTTCCGATACTACCTAAATTTGGAGCGGGAAAGGAGATCGATCGGACCGGCGTTCCGGCTCACGACCCATGCTGCCTATCTAACGCTACCTAAATTTGGAGCGGGAAAGGAGATTCGAACTCCCGACCCTCGCCTTGGCAAGGCGATGCTCTACCACTGAGCTATTCCCGCACCGAAACCTTCTCCTGCACACTTCGCAAAACCGAGTGGCGTCCCATAGGGGGTTCGAACCCCTGTTACCGCCGTGAAAGGGCGGTGTCCTGGACCACTAGACGAATGGGACGTAATGTCTCGGCTCCGTCGAAGTGGCGCGTATGTTACTGAGGCCGTTTTGGGGTGTCAAGCAATTGATTTAACCGATTTTCACCTCGACCTAATCAAGGCTGGTCAGCGGCCGGCAAATGGCCTGTAATGCAGGACATGAGCTGAAGTCGAAAGTATCAATGCGGCAACATGAGGAGAGCGAACATGAGCAAGGTGGAAAAGACCGAGGCCGAGTGGCGCGAGAAGCTGACCCCCGAGCAGTACCACGTCACTCGCGAGAAAGGCACCGAGCGGCCATTCACCGGCGACTATCAGGTCGAGCCGGTCCAGGGGATCTACCACTGTGTCTGCTGTGGCGCGCCGCTGTTCGAGAACGAGCACAAGTTCGAAGCGCACTGTGGCTGGCCGAGTTTCGACCGGCCCCTGGCGGCGGCATCGGTCGAGGAGCACCACGACGACAGCCACGGCATGCGCCGGATCGAAGTGACCTGCCGCCGCTGCGACGCCCACCTCGGGCACGTGTTTCCGGATGGACCGGCGGAAACCACCGGGCAACGCTACTGCATCAACTCGGTGGCGATGACGTTCCACGCCGGCGAATGAGCGGTGCCGACTCTCGATGCCGGGGACAAGGCTCGGGCGGCGAACACGTTGACACGTCGGCGATTCGCACCCATACAGTAACTAGCTCATCGCCATCGAGGAAAACGGTATGAAGAAGCTGCTATTCGGGGCCATCGCCAACTGGCTGCGTAAGCCCGAGAACCGGGAGAAGGCCAAGCGGACGGCGCGGGATCTGCACGGCAAGTATCAGAACCGTAAAAGCACGCCGGAGCGCGGGCCGAAACGCTGACCCGCCTGGTCATAGACCCGCTCTACCTCTGGCCCGTCTCAATGCACCCCNNGATCGGGGTGCATTGCTGATGGACGCAGTTTGCGATGCTCTCTCTTCTGCCGTTATCCCTCCGCCGTTATTCCTCCGCCGATATGGGCGATTCCCACCCGGGATCGATAGACCTCAGACGACACCCGGAACGCGGCGGCCAGCAAACCACGCGAACTTGCTGGTAGAATAGGCGCCCGCTTTTCCGTCGGGAACGTTCGACAGGCGCGATGCTGGCACGACTAGACAGGCGCGACGCAGGCCCCGATGACGCAGGCAAAGAGATAGGCAGGAGAAAGACATGCTCGGCTGGTATCCCGGACACATGAACAAGGCGCGGCGCCAGATTACCGAGGCGCTGCCGGAAATCGACGTGGTGATCGAGGTTCTCGACGCCCGGCTCCCCTACTCCAGCGGCAACCCGATGCTGGCCGATCTGACCGAACACAAGCCGGTGTTGAAGATCCTCTCGCGTGCCGATCTGGCCGATCCCGTCGCAACGCAGCGCTGGATTGACTTTTTCGATGCCCAGCCGGACAGCCGAGCGATTGCCGTCACCACCACCCAGGCCCGCGAACTCAAGCCCATTCCTGCCCTGTGTCACGAACTCGCTGGCCAGGTTCGCGCCGATCGCGATGTCCGCGTGATGGTGATGGGCATTCCCAACGTGGGCAAATCGACGCTGATCAACGGCTTGGCCGGGCGCAAGATCGCCAAGACCGGCAACGAGCCTGCGGTGACCAAGCGCCAGCAGAGAATTCGCATCGACGGCCGCGTAGCGCTGATCGATACGCCGGGCGTGCTGTGGCCGAAGATCGAGAATCAGGCCAGTGCCTATCGGCTCGCGGCCAGCGGCGCGATTCGCGATACCGCAATCGAGTACGTTGACGTCGCCATCGTCTGTGCCGCCGAGCTGGCCAAGCGTTACCCCGACGCCTTGCGCGAGCGCTACAAGCTCGGCGAACTCCCGGTCTATGTCGCGCCCACGGAGATCGACAGCGTTGACGCCGACGGTCCCAAACTGGTCGATTTTCAAGCCAGGGCCGGCTTCGACGGCCACGCGATCATGAACGAGATCGCCCGCAAGCGCGGCGGGCTGAGGGCCGGCGGCGTGATCAACCTGCACCGCGGCGCCGAAGTGCTGCTACATGAACTGCGTGACGGCAAACTGGGACGCGTGACGCTGGAGCTGCCCGAGGATATTCCCGAGCCGGTGGAGGAAACCGAGGCAGAATCCGAAAGCTGATCCCGCCGTACAGATGGGCGGAAAATCGAGGCTTTTCTGCCCCTTGCGCCGCGCCCGCGCGGCGGTATGCTGGGATATCGGCGACGCAGCCCGCCGAGAATTCGCCATCGTCCTACTCTTTGCCACCCGCCTGACTCTTTAGGCTGTGCCGCATACGGAATCCCAATGAACAGCCCCATCCGCAAATCGCACAAGCTCGACAACGTCTGCTACGACATTCGCGGGCCCGTTCTCGATCACGCCAAACGGCTCGAGGACGAAGGTCATCGCATCCTCAAGCTGAATATCGGCAACCCGGCGCCGTTCGGTTTCGAGGCGCCGGAAGAGATTCTTCAGGATGTGATGCGCAACCTGCCGACGGCCCAGGGTTACTGCGATTCCAAGGGGCTCTACTCGGCGCGCAAGGCGATCATGCAGGAGTGCCAGCGCAAAGGCATTCCCGGCGTCGGCGTCGAGGACGTGTTCGTCGGCAACGGCGTTTCCGAGCTGATCGTGATGGCGATGCAGGCGCTGCTGAACGACGGTGACGAAGTTCTGATTCCGGCGCCGGACTATCCGCTGTGGACGGCGGCGGCGAACCTGTCCGGCGGCCATCCCGTGCACTACCTGTGCGACGAGGCCGCCGACTGGTCGCCGGACATCGCCGATATCCGCGACAAGATCACCACCCGCACCCGCGCGATCGTGCTGATCAACCCCAACAATCCCACCGGGGCGGTCTACCCACCGGCGGTGGTCAAGGAGATCCTGGCGGTCGCTCGCCAGCACGGCCTGGTGGTGTTCTCCGACGAAATCTACGACAAGATTCTCTACGACGGCGTCGAACACGTCTCCACCGGCGCGCTGGCAGCGGACGACCAGCTGGTCGTGACCATGAACGGTCTGTCCAAGAGCTATCGCTGTGCCGGTTTCCGCTCGGGCTGGATGATTCTCTCCGGCGGTCAGGGCAAGCAAAACGCCGAGGATTTCATTCAGGGGCTCAACATGCTGGCCTCGATGCGCCTGTGTGCCAACGTGCCGGCGCAGCATGCGATCCAGACCGCGTTGGGTGGCTATCAGTCGATCAACGATCTGATCCTGCCCGGCGGGCGACTGCTGGCGCAGCGCGATGTGGTTCATGAAAAGCTCAATGCCATTCCAGGCGTCTCCTGCGTCAAGCCGAAGGGTGCGCTCTATGCGTTCCCGCGGCTCGACCCGGAGATCTACCCGATTCACGACGACGCCCAGATGGTGCTCGATCTGCTACTGCAGGAGCGCATCCTGCTGGTCCAGGGCACCGCGTTCAACTGGCCGACGCCGGATCACGTGCGCATCGTGACGCTGCCCTGGGCCGATCAACTGGGTGATGCCATCGACCGCTTCGCCCGCTTCCTGTCTCGCTATCGCCAATGATTGTCGCGGCCGCGCCCAGACGCGGCCGCCGATTCTCTGGCAACCGTGCCTCTTGCAACCGATCCTCTGGCAACCGATCCTCTGGCAACCTGCTCTCTTACCACCTGCCCTCTTGAAACCTATTCGCGAAAGTCGTATCTAACGTTTCATAACCGTCTGATTATCAGACAATAACGAATAACAGACTAACCAAAATCGACGCGCCTAGCGTCGGTAGCGCTATTCCACGACTGAGGGTAAAGACCGATGATGCGAATCATCCTGTTCCTGGCGACCAACCTGGCGGTGGTGCTCGTTGCCAGCGTCACGTTGCGACTATTGGGCGTCGAGCCCTATCTCAACGCCAACGGGCTGAACATGAACAGCCTGTTGATCTTCTGTTTCGTGTTCGGCATGGCCGGTTCGCTGATCTCGCTGTTCATCTCCAAATGGATGGCCAAGATGAGCACCAAGGCCAAGGTGATCGAACAGCCGAGCAATTCGACCGAGCAGTGGCTGCTCGATACCGTTCGCGAACTGGCGCAGCAGGCCAACATCCAGATGCCGGAAGTCGCGATCTTCCCGGCTCAGCAGTCCAACGCCTTCGCCACCGGCTGGAACAAGAACGATGCGCTGGTCGCGGTCTCCCAAGGCTTGCTCGAACGCATGCGTCCGGAAGAAATCCGTGCCGTGCTGGCCCACGAGATCGGCCACGTCGCCAATGGCGACATGGTCACGCTGGCCCTGATCCAGGGCGTGCTCAACACCTTCGTGATGTTCTTCGCGCGCGTGGTCGCGCAGCTCGTCGACAGCTTCCTGCGCGGCCGCGACAATGGCGGCGGCCTGGGCTTCATGGGCTATTTCGTGGTGGTAATCGTCGCGGAAATCGTCTTCGGCCTGGTCGCCTCGATCATCGTGGCGTGGTTCTCGCGCTTCCGCGAATATCGGGCCGATGCCGCCGGGGCCAAATATGCCGGCAGCGGCGCGATGATCAACGCACTGGCCCGCCTCAAAGCCGAGACCAGCCAGCCGGACCAGATGCCGGACTCGCTGACCGCATTTGCCATTACCACCGGTCAGACGCGCAAGGTCATGGAGAAGCTGTTCGCCAGCCACCCGCCGCTGGACGAGCGCATCCGGGCGCTGAAGGAATCCGCCTACCGCGAGTGAATCGCGCTTAGGGGTTGCCCCAGCAGCCGCGCCGTCATCCGCGAAGCGCCATCATTCTCAAGCCCTGTCATCCTCGAGCCCCGCCATCCCGCGGGGCTTTTTTCATCGGTATCTTCCTCGGCCACGGGCCGCCGTCAGCCGCGCGAAACTTCCCTTCTCCACCGTCTGCATCCAATTCTTCGACTCGCGTGTATCCCCGGCGCAGGGCATGAAGTCCTGCCCTATTCACGCTCGGAGAGACGCCAATGAAAACTCGACAGCTAGCCAGCGTTACCCTGACCGCCGCCCTGCTGGGTTCCTTCAGCCTCGTGGCAAATGCGAACGACGTGCCGGCAGACGTCAAGGTACCGGACGGCAACAAGGTCGCCATGGAAACCGTAGGCGTCGGCGAGATCACCTATGCCTGCGAAATGAAGGACGGCGCGCACGAATGGGTGTTCAAGGGACCGGATGCCAAACTCAACGACGCGGACGGCAATCAGGTCGGCAGCTACTACGGCCCGCCGGCCACCTGGGAATCCAGCGACGGCTCCAAGATCACCGGCACTCAGCTGGCTACCGCGCCAGGTGGCGAGGGCAATATTCCCTTCCAGCTCGTGGAAGCCAACCCGGCCGAGGGTGAAGGACACATGACTGGTGTCAGCTATGTCCAGCGCCTGAACACTCAGGGCGGCGTGGCGCCGGACATGGCCTGCAGCGCCGACAACGACGGCGCCGAGGAAGTGGTCGAGTATCAGGCTGACTATCTGTTCTGGAAAGCCAGCTGAACGGCAGACAATGCCAGCTGATCGACAATGCCAGCTGACCGACAATGCTGGCTGATCTGCCAACGCAGCTGATCTGCAGACGCAGTGGATGACTCCGCGCTCATCCACAGGTCAACACGGACTCGCCATGACGAGTCCGTGTTGCGTAGTATGAGACTCATCAGCCCCGACCGGGGTGCGCTTCAAGGATAGTGCGTGTGACAGACGACACAGCGGCGCTCAATCAGTCGACGTTCGATCATGGCGTTTTACTCGAAGCCTGTGCCAATGGTGACCGCCAAGCGCTTCAGCGGCTCTACGCGCAGGAAGGATCCCGCATGCTGGGCGTGGTGATCCGTATCGTCGGCGATCGCGGTATCGCCGAAGACATCATCCACGACGCGTTCGTCAGGATCTGGAACAAGGCCCATACGTTCGATGCCCAACGCGGCTCGGGCAAGACATGGATATTCAGCGTCACGCGTCATCTGGCACTCAATCATGTCAGAACCCGTCATCGAGAAGTGACCGTCGATGACGATACGGCCGAAAGGCTCGATGCCGAGCGATCACAGGAGGCGGCTACGGATACCCAGGATCATTTCGACTGGCTCGGCCATGGCGAGTTGGATCGCTGCCTCGGACAACTGTCGCCAGAGCGCCGCAACTGTCTGTTCCACGCCTATGTCGACGGCTTCAGCCATCAGGAGATCGCCACGCGCCTGGATCGTCCCCTGGGGACCGTCAAGGCCTGGATCAAGCGAAGCCTGGCGGCGCTGCGTGAGTGCCTGTCATGACCGATCATCTCGACCCAATGTCTTCTCTCGGACCGGACGAGACCGACGACCTGGCGGGCGAATACGTGCTGGGCACGCTGAGCGCCGAACGGCGCGAGGCGGTCGAACATCGTCTATCCCAAGACTCGGCGCTTCAGGCCGCCGTCTGGCGCTGGGAATCGCGATTGCAGCCTTACACGGCGCTAGCGGAACCGGTAGCGCCCTCGGCCCAGCTGTGGCAGCGCATCGAGCGCAGTCTCGACCACCAGGATGCCCCGGCTTCGACCCGCTCGCCGGATCGATCGCCCGCCGGGCATACGCTCTGGGAACGGCTGTGGGATAACGTGACCTTGTGGCGAGGCGTGAGTTTCGCCAGCGTGCTGGCAGTTTTCGGCCTCGCCGCGATGCTGGCCTTCGGCCCGGGCGCCCAAACCTCGCCCCGATACATGGTCGTGCTGATGACGCCCCAGCACACTCAGGCCGGCTGGGTCGTCGAGGCGAGTTCATCGCAGCAGCTCAGTCTGATACCGGTCGGAACTATCGAGGTGCCACCGGGCAAGGCGCTGGAGTTCTGGACCAAGGCCGACGACTGGAGCGGGCCGGTCTCGCTGGGCCTGGTCCAGCCTGGCCAGACCCAACGACTCTCGTTGAAGGATCTGCCGCCACTAGAGGACAACCAGCTGTTCGAATTGACGCTTGAGGACGCCACGGGGTCCCCGCTCGATCGCCCGACCGGCCCGATTCAGTTCATCGGTCGTGCCGTCGAACTGTAGCGCTCATCGGCAACCCTGCAGCGGCACGCCCGCTGCAGGGGGCTTTCGATAACCAACTTTCGATAACCAACTCGTCGATAGCCAATGAGAACAGTTGACAACAACGCCCTTACCGCGCTTAATTAGTTGACACTATCAACCGAAAGGCTGCGACATGACCGACACGTCGGTGGGTGACTCCCTGCACCAGCTCATGCATGCCTACAGGCGCAGGTTACGCCAAGCCTATGCAGATACGCAGTTGAACCTCACCGTTTCACATATCCGCACGCTCAAGGCCATTCGTAGTCAGGCGCCCTGCACCGCCCAGCACATCTCCCAGTACACCCAGCGCGACAAGGCCCAGATCACCCGGCTGCTGCGGGACCTGTTCGATGCCGACATCATCGCCAGATCGCCCCATCCCGAAGACCGGCGCAGCCAACTTCTGACGCTGACGGATCGCGGACGATCCGTGCTGGCACAGGTCGACGGTTGTGAACGGGATGCCCACGCGAGACTGTCGGAAGGAATGACGCAGGAAGACCTCGATGCGTTTCTGCGGCTATCGCGGTTGATGATCTCCAACCTGAATTGAACGAGAATTTCGATGCCCAAACCCGCCCCCAGACCCTACACCGTACTGAACCGTCAACTCGTCACCCCTCACATGCTGCGCTTGACGTTCGGCGGCGAGGGCATGGCCGGCTTTCCCGCCGATCAGGAGAGCGCCTACGTCAAGCTAATGGTTCCCGATGGACAAGACGAACAGGGCAACGCCCGGACGGTCCCGCGCACCTACACCGTGCGCCATCAGCGCAACGGAGAGATCGACGTGGACGTCGTGGTGCACGATGACGGTGGCCCCGCCGCCACCTGGGCCGCTGCAGCGAAACCCGGCGACACGATCCTGATCGGTGGCCCGGGACCCGCCAAACGTCTGCCGGAAAACGCCGACTGGTATCTACTGGTCGGCGATATGACCTCGCTACCGGCGATCGGCGCCAATCTGGAACGCTTGCCACCTGACGCCAAGGGGCGCGCGATCATCGAAGTGACCAGCGAAGCCGACATCCAAGCGTTCGGGCTGCCCGACGGCATGCGGATCGACTGGTTGGTCAATCCGCACCCAGGCAACGACAGCGACCATCTCACCGACGCCCTGCGCGAGTTCGACTGGCTTCCGGGCGCGCCAGGGATCTGGGTCGCCTGCGAATTTTCGGCCATGCGCAAGCTACGTCGCCATCTGATCGACGATCGCGGAGTGGGCAAACGGGAGATGTATATTTCGAGCTACTGGAAACTGGGCGCGAGCGAAGATGGCCACCGCGTGGTCAAGCGCGAGGACGCGGAAAGAGAGGAAATCGAGAGCGCCTAGCCCCCAAGGCGGTCGGCACGGGCGCTCTTTAACGAGGCGAGATTCGGCTATTTGCCCAGTTTGACGTTGAACCCGAAGCCTTCCATGGCGTCACGCAGGCCGCCCTTGTTCTTCTTCAGCTCGACCCGCAGCGTCTGGAATTCCCGCCGTGATGGGTATTCGCGGCGGTAGGCATCGAACCCCGCGGCCATGCCCAGTCGACGACGATAGCGATCGAACGCCAGCATGTCCCGGCGCACGTCGTAGCAGGCCCGCGCGCACAGCGACAGCGCTTCCAGCGGTGGCGTCCAGCTGTGCAGCACGATCTTGCGCAGCCACGGGTCCGGCTTGAGCTGGCCGAGTTTCTTGCGTGACGGCAACCCGAAGTGGCGCATGGCGGCCTGATAGATCATCTCGGTGCCCAGCATCTTGCCGTCGACGCTGTAGCCGGCGATATGCGGCGTACCGATATCGACCAGCTCGAACAGCGCCTCGTCGATCCCCGGCTCGTGCTCCCAGACATCGAGCACCGTACGCAGGTCGACCTCGTGTTCGAGCCGCTCGCGCAGCGCGACACCGTCGAGACAGTCGCCCCGGCCGGCATTGATCAGCACGGTGCCGGATTTGAGTGCCTGGATGCGGTCGCGATTCAAGAGGTGGTGCGTGGCGTGTTTGCCGTCGGCCACCAGCGGCGTGTGCAGACAGACGATGTCGGCACGCTCGATCAGCGTATCCAGATCCAGGAAGTCTTCCCGATTCTCGGCCTCGGCACGCGGGGGATCACAGATCAGGCAGTCGACATCGAGATTGTCCAGACGCGCCGCCAGCCGCCCGCCGACGTTACCGGCACCCACGATTCCCACCGTCTTGCCGGATAGCGAGAAGCCGTCTTCCTCGGCCAGTAGCAACAGACTGGAAAGCACATAGTCGACCACCGAATCGGCATTGCTGCCCGGCGCGCTGGCAAAACCGATACCCCGTTCGGCGAGCAGGTTCGTATCGATATGGTCGGTGCCGATGGTACAGGTGCCGACGAACCTCAGCTTGTCGGCGCCTTCCAGCAGGGTGGCGTTTACCTGTGTGATCGATCGCACCACCAGCACATCGTGCCCGCGGAGACTGTCTGCCGTCATCTCGCGGCCGGGCTGACGAGTGACTTCGCCCAGCTCGCCAAAAAACTCTTCCGCCAGCGGAATGTTCTCATCCACCAGGATACGCATGACTTTCCTCTTGATTGGTTCCGTCCCGACGGTTGTCTCGTTCAATCCCGACCCCAGGCAATGGTGACGACCGATCAAGTGCCGGTCATGGGCCTCGAAAGCGGCGTCGATTTCTGCAGCGCTTGCTTTACAATGGCGCCTGACGTCAGCTGCGCCGCGGGGTCGAAGCACCGCAACGCTTGGCGCAGCCATATTAGGCCCGCCATTCGCGATGAACAAGCGATGAGCGCCAACGCAGCAGGAGACCGTGTGATCGTCCGTTGGGAAAGTGAACATGACTACGTTCTGGTCCATCTGCACCAGGACATGTTTGGCGACTGGATCTACAGTCGCGCCTGGGGCCAGATCGGCACCCAGTATGGCGGTCTCAAGCATGCCGTCGCCGAGAGCTACGCCCAGGCGATGATGTGGGTCGACGATCTTTCCCACATTCAGACCGCGCGGGGCTATCGCAAGGTGCTCGAGGCCGACGACGACAGCCCCGAAGGCCGCCAGGCCGTGGCCCAGCTCTCGCTACTGGATTAGACCTCGCTACTGGACTAGACCTCGCGCGACCTCCGTCGCCGCGGAGGTCGGATTCGTCGGCTAGCCGGCGTGCCGAATGCGAAAACAGTGATGCAGATTGGCACGCCGGGTGAAGTCCGGATCGTAGGTCTGGGCGGTGATCTCCTCGACGCGATAGCGTGATGCCACTTCGTCGTCCAGCCGGAAACGCTGCTGGTTGTTGGAGAAGATCAGCTCCCCGGCCGGCGCCAGACGGGCCATAGCCAGTTCGATCAGTCGGGCGTGGTCGCGCTGGATATCCAGCGTCCCCTCCATCTTCTTGGAGTTCGAGAACGTCGGCGGATCCATGAAGATCAGGTCGAACTCGCTGCCGGCAGTCTCGAGCCAGCGCAGGCAGTCGTCGCGCACGACCCGGTGGCGGCTCGGATCGAGCTTGTTGAGCGTGAAGTTGTCTCGCGCCCACTCCAGGTAGGTGTTCGACAGATCGACGCTGATACTGTCGCTGGCCCCGCCCAGCGCCGCGTGAACGGTGGCCGTGGCGGTATAGCAGAACAGGTTGAGGAAGCGTTTGCCTTTGGCCTTCTCGCCGAGCAGACGACGCACCGGGCGGTGATCCAGGAACAGCCCGGTATCCAGATAGTCCTTGAGATTGACCCAGAGTTTGGCGCCGCCCTCCTCGACCACGAAGCGGTCGCCGCTATTGGCCTGCTTGCGATACTGCGCCTTGCCGCTCTGACGCTCGCGCTGCTTGTAATGAATCTGCTCGGGCCGCACGTCCATCGCCACAGGGATGGCGCTCAACGCGTCCATCAGACGACGCTGCGCCTTGCTCGGGTCGACCGACTTGGGCGCAGCGTACTCCTGCACGTGGATCTGGTGGCCATAGACATCGATGGCCAAGGCGTATTCCGGCATGTCGGCGTCGTAAAGCCGGTAACAGGATTCGCCGGACTTCTTGAGCCACTTGTTCAACCGCTTGCGGTTCTTCTGCAGCCGATTGGCGAACATCTGCGCGCCCTCGCTCAGCGGCGCTTCTTTCGGCACCGCCCGAGATCGCGACTCCTCGGCTTCGGCGGGATCCCGTTCGTCGATGTCGATCAGCAGCAGCTTGCAGTCGAGCGGGCCATTCTTGAACGCGTACTGCTTGTGGGCTCGCAGCCCGAGCCGATGGCCCAGGTCCGGATTGCCGGTGAACAGCGCCAATTGCCAGCCCGGGAACTGCTGGCGCATGCGTTCGCCCAGATCGCTGTAGAGAGCGACCAGTTCGGGCAGCTCCCCCAGGCGTTCGCCGTAGGGCGGATTGGTCACGATCAGCCCCGTCTGCAAGGTTTCGCTGCCATCCGCCGCTTGCGGGCGCTCGAGCGACTTCACCGAGCCGCCATTCAGCGTGATCAACGCCGGGATGCCGGCACGCATGGCGTTGCTTTTGGCGGCACCGATCGCCTGCGGGCTCTGGTCCAGACCGAACAGATGCGAGCGGGCCCCACGCCTGCCGACATCGGCACGCGTCTGAGCCTCGCGACGTAGCGTGTGCCAGATTTCGGCGTCGAAATCGGCCAGTGTCTCCAGGGCAAAACGCTCGCGACTCATTTGCGGAGCGATGTCAGCCGCCATCATCGCCGCTTCGATCAACAGGGTACCGGCCCCGCACATCGGGTCGACCAACGGCTCTCCGCGTTTGGCCCGGGCCGGCCAGTCGGCCCGGACCAGCAGCGCCGCCGCCAAGTTCTCCTTCAGCGGAGCGTGGCCGGCATCGCGCCGGTAGCCCCGCTGATGAAGGCTCGCGCCCACCAGATCGATACCGACCAGCAGCTGGCCCTTGTGCAGATGGGCATAAAGGCGCACGTCCGCCTCTCGCGGATCGATGGAGGGCCTCTCCCAGCCCGTCGCGAGCAGCGCTTCCACCACGCCATCCTTGACGACCTGCGCGCCGAATCGTGTATGGCGAATGGCGGCAGACTGACCATGAAAATCCACGGCCAGAGTCTGCCCGGGCTTCAGCATCTTGGCCCACGGCTGAGATCTGACCGCTTCGACGATCGCCGCGGGCTCCTCGCAACCGGTTTCCCGCCCCAATGTCACGATCACCCGATTGGCCAGGCGTGACCACAGGCAGATGCGATAGGCAGTGGCCCGGTCGGCGCTCGCGTGTAGACCGGCGACCGTAGTTTTTTGTATCTCGGCTCCCAGAGTCGCGACTTCGTCGGCCAGCAGGGACTCGATACCCCAAGGGCAGGTGATGTAGAGATTTAACAGCAAGTTATCGTCCTTCATGGCGGCATCATCGGACCCGTGTATAGCGGTCATATTCCCTTGGAGGCAGTAAAAAAAAGGCTTTATGACAAAACGCCTATCGACATCGTTTCTCATTTCGACTAAAGATGACAGTCGTAGCTACGAAACAACGCATGCGGTTTGCCTGTCCGGACGTTTTCGCGGGCAGCCTGTCGAATTTGGCCTTGTGCCGATCGACTGGCTGTGGTTTTCCCCAGGAGATGCACTTGTTCAGACAAGAGGCTACTACACGATGAAACGACAGAAACGTGATCGCAACCAGCGGGCATTTCTCCACGGCTACAAGGCTGGCATCGTCGGTCGCTCACGCGATGAGTGTCCCAGCCAGGAAGTGAATCTGCGTGAAAACTGGATGAGCGGATGGCGTGAGGGTCGCGGAGACCAGTGGGCCGGAATGACAGGCGTTTCGGGTATCCATAAGAACCCCGCGGTGATGACGTAGCTGCCGCTTACCTCGGCATGATCAAGGCTCGCTACTGGCGGGCCTTTTTATTGCCCGCTTTTTGGCTCGAGTCGGTCGCTTCATTCACCGCCTTACCGCGTACTCCTACCCGTCTCGCTCTTGAAACGCTCTTATCATCGCGTGCCCTTGCCGTCGAACGTATTCGCCCGGGGCTCACGCTGGCTGGCGGTCGTCGTTCTGGGTCGCCCGTACGCACTCGCCGATCAGTTCGGGACCGCGATAGATGAAGCCGGTATAGAGCTGGACCAGATCGGCCCCGGCCTGACATTTTTCGCTCGCCCGAACGCCGCTGTCGATACCGCCCGCACCGATGATCGGCATCGTCGGCAACAGGCGCCTCAATTCCCGGACCACCGCCGTCGAACTCGCGAACAGCGGCGCGCCCGATAATCCTCCCGCCTCGTGGGCGTGCGGCATGCCCGTCACGTGCTCCCGCGACACCGTGGTATTGGTTGCGATGACGCCGTCGATGTCGTTGGCCTGAAGCGTCTCCGCCACCAGGGCGATCTCGTCTCGGGTCATGTCCGGGGCAATCTTGACCGCCAGCGGCACGCGACGGCCGGATTCGGCATCGAGCCTGGACGCCTCGGTCTTCAGCGCCCCGAGCAGGCCGTCGAGATGATCACCGAACTGAAGATTGCGCAGCCCCGGCGTGTTGGGTGAGGAGATATTCACCGTCACGTAGTGTGCAGCGCCATGGGCCTTGCGCAGGCAGGTCACGTAGTCATCCACTGCGCGCTCGACCGGTGTCGTCAGATTCTTGCCGATGTTGATGCCGATGACACCGTTGTAGCGGCTCTTCCGCACATTGGCGACCAGATGGTCGACGCCGGCGTTGTTGAATCCCATCCGGTTGATGATCGCCTGCGGCCCGGCCAATCGAAACAGACGCGGCCTGGGATTGCCCTGCTGCGGCTTGGGGGTCACCGTACCGACTTCGACAAAACCGAAGCCCAGCGCCCCGAGGGCGTCCAGATGGTCGGCATTCTTGTCCAAGCCCGCTGCCAGTCCGACCCGATTCGGAAACGCCAGCCCCATCAACTCGGTGGAGGCCGACGCCACGTAGGCATCGCCCAGCATACTGGTCAGACGCGCCCGATGCGCGGTATCCAGCGCGGTCAGCGTGAGTCGATGAGCGGTCTCGGGTTCTAACCGAAACAACAGGGAGCGAACGAGGGCGTACATGGAAAAATCTCGTCGGTAACGAAAGGGGGCAGTAGCGGCGGGCGAGTATATCCCAACTCGACGCGGCGACACGAATTCGACGCCCAGCAACGACAAGGCCCGGCGACGATGCACCGGGCCGTGTCATGGCACGAGCCGTTATTGCGTGTCGAGTTGCTGAACGCGCAAGGTGTAGTTGTTGGCGCCGTTCATGGCTGAACCGAACCGCTGTCCCTTGACCCAGACGCGATAGCGACCCGGCTGCAGCACGCTCTCGATATCGAAATCGCCGTCGGCAAGAGAGCCCTCGTCGCTGGCCACCGTATTACCATTGGCATCGAGAACCTTAGCCTGGAGGCGATACGTGCCCTCGTTGCCAGGGAACGTCGAGCTGGCGATCGAGACCGTGCCCCGGTCGACGACATCAAAGCTCAACACCTGGCCTTCCTGGCGAATCTCGATATCAGCCACGACCTCGTCGAAAGCATCGGGCAAGTCCGGCTGGTTGTTGCGGGCCCTACTGCTCTCGGAGGCGCTCGAGGCATCTGTCGCAGAGCTCGGTTTTGCCGCCGTGCCGGTGTTGGTGGTGCCGAAGGTGGCGTCATCCTGTCCTGCCGAACCACCCTGCCCAGTCGAACTGCGCTGCCCTGTCGAAGCGCTTTGGGAAGCCGCCCCGCTGGCGCTGACGCTGCTGGCCGCCTTACGTCCCGGCGCGCTCAAGGTCGCGACCTGGTCGCCTTCATCGACGAACGCCGTGGTCCGGCCACTGGGACCAGGCCCGCCGAACATGATGCCGCCGCCGTTGTCGACCCCGCCATCATCGCTGCCGACCACGTTGCCGCTGGCATCCAGTCTCGCGACATCGACGTTGAAACTGTTCCCGCCCGTCTTGGTGGTCCCGAACTTCTGCCCGGAAACCTGCAGCGAGTAATCACCCGGCTCGAGTTCCTGCGTCAGCTTGAGCCCCCCGGTGGAGCCCAATCCCGAACCGCTGGTCAGCACCTTGCCGTTGCTGTCCACGAGTTTGGCCGAGATCTTGTAATCGTCGGACTCCCCCGGCAGCGTCGAACTGGTGAACCGATAGCGTCCCGCCTCGTCGACCGTGAACGGATGCTGGTGGAGGCCCCCGAAGAAGAAGCTCCGGCTGCGCGCATCGGAATCGGATTTGAAAAAGTGGGTCAGATCGACCTTGCTGGCTGCTTCCTGAGCATCCTTCAATGCTTCGCTCTGAGCCAGAACCTGAGTGCTGGCGCCCGCCAGGCTCAACGCCACGAATAAACTGGACAATACGCGATACTTCATGGGGCCTCTCTGCATTCTGCGACCGAATCGGAGCAAAGCATAACAGAGACGCCCACCGACGCACCTTAAAAGGCTGCCGACAGACGTCTTGTCGTCTTGCTACCAGAAAACCTGTGGCCTGACGCGCAGCGAGCAACATCGCTGTTGCTCGTCACGATCATCCAGAGCGGGCGGCCTTGCCGCCCGCCTGCCTGTCGCCACCTTATCCCTCGCTTTCACTCTCGGCAAGGTCGACCAGTTCGCGGATCGCCACTGCCACCAGCGGGAAGCTGATCGATGCGCCCGTTCCGATCTCGGCCAGCAACGCATTCCAGCGCTCGAGCAGCGGCGAGTGCTGTTCCTGCCAATGTTCGACCCGCGGCTCAACCTCACGCGGCGCATCCGTCATCCCCAGCACTTTCACCGTCAATGCCAACTGCTGACGATCCAGATCGTCGCGGAAGGTCTCCCGCGCCTGGGCCTGCCAGCTATCGCGCACCTCGAGGCTATTGATCTGCTGCATCACCCACGGCAGCTCCAGACGCTGACCGATGGCGTAATAGGTCTCGGCAACCCGCTGGATTTTATCGCCACTGGTGCGGGCGGCGCGAATGATCCCGAGTCCGGCGTACAGATTGGACGCCGCGGCAACGATCGAAGCCAACGCTTCCGGCACCTTGGCCTCGACCAGCGCTTCGCAGCGCTTGGCCCAGGCTTCTCGCTCGTCGCCATTGAGGCGATTGCCGATATCTTCCTGCAACTGTGCCAGCTGGGGCGCGTACTGCTCGACACACTCCTTGATGCTGAGCGAGCCTCGGTGACGCAGAAACCAGCGCGTCGCGCGGCGCAGCAGGCGCATCAGGTCGAGCATCATGGCGTACTGCGTCTGACTCTCGACACGATGATCCAGCGCTTCGATCTGCTCCCACAGCTGATTGAACCCGAAGCTGTCGCGCGCAATCACGTAGGCCTGAGCGATCTCCACTCGCGAGGCGCCGGTGGAGTCGCGTAGCTGCCGCACGAAAGTGATACCCATGTGGTCGACCAGGTCGTTGGCGATCTGGGTCGCGACGATCTCGCGCTTGAGGCGGTGCTGGTAGAGATCGTCCGGGTAGCGCTCCGACAGGGTGGCGGGAAACGCCTTCGTCACGTGCTGCTGCAACTGCGGGTCCGCCGGCAGCTCGGCGGCGATCAGATCGCTCTTGAGCGTACTCTTGGCGTAGGAGATCAGCACGCTGAGCTCCGGCAGGGTCAAGCCGCCATCCGCATTGCTGCGCTCGATCAGCTGTTCGTCGCTGGGCAGGAACTCAAGTTCACGATCGAGACTGCCGGCCGCTTCGAGCTCGTTGATGAAGCGACGATACGGGCCAAGCCCCTCCTTGGACTGCAGCTCGGAGAGCGACAGCGCCTGGGTCTGGCGATAGTTGTCGCGCACGACCAGCTCGCCGACCTCCTCGGTCATCTCGACCAGCAGCTGGTTGCGCTGCTTCTCGGTCATGTCGCCACGCTGAACGATACCGTCCAGCAGGATCTTGATGTTGACCTCGTGGTCCGAACAGTTGACGCCACCGGCATTGTCGATGAAATCGGTATTGACGCGGATGCCCTTCTCCGCCGCTTCCATGCGTCCGCGCTGGGTCAGACCCAGGTTGCCACCCTCGCCGACCACGCGGCAGTTGAGATCCCGGCCATCGATCCGCAACCCGTCGTTGGCCTTGTCGCCGACATCCGCATGGCTCTCGCTGGCTGCCTTGACGTAGGTGCCGATGCCGCCATTCCAGACCAGGTCGACCTTCGACTTGAGCATCGCGTTGATCAGATCGTTCGGCGACAGCTTGTCGACCTTGATGCCGAAGACCTTTTTCATTGCCGCGGAGACAGGAATCGACTTGGCATCGCGGGAGAAGATGCCGCCACCTTCGGAGATCGTCTTGTCGTCGTAATCCGACCAGCTCGACCGCGGCAATGCGAACAGGCGCTTGCGCTCGGCAAAGGACTTGGCGGCATCCGGCTTGGGGTCGACGAAGATATGGCGGTGGTTGAAGGCCCCGACCAGCTGAATCTTGTCGGACAGCAGCATGCCGTTACCGAAGACATCGCCGGCCATGTCGCCGATACCCAGTACGCTGAAGGTATCTTCCTGGGTGTTCAGGCCCATCTCCCGGAAATGGCGCTTGACCGACTCCCAGGCACCGCGCGCGGTGATCGCCATGCCCTTGTGGTCATAACCCTGGGCCCCGCCGGAGGCGAAGGCGTCGCGCAGCCAGAAGTCATACTCGATCGAGATCGCGTTGGCATAGTCGGAGAACGTCGCCGTGCCCTTGTCGGCCGCCACCACCAGATACGGGTCATCCGGATCGTGACGGACGACGTTGAGCGGCGGTACCACGGTGGTGCCGTCGAGATTGTCGGTGAGATCCAGCAGGCCCCGGATCAGCGTCCGGTAGCATTCGATCCCTTCGGCCTGGATAGCATCGCGGTCGGCATTTTCCGGCATCCGCTTGCAGATGAACCCACCCTTGGCGCCGACCGGGACGATGACCGAGTTCTTGACCTGCTGCGCTTTCATCAGCCCCAGAATCTCGGTGCGGAAATCCTCGTTGCGATCCGACCAGCGCAAGCCCCCGCGCGCGACCTTGCCGCCGCGCAGGTGAACGCCTTCCATCCGCGGCGAGTAGACGAACACTTCGAACATCGGCCGCGGCTTGGGCATGCCCGGCACCTTGCTCGGCTCCAGCTTGAACGAGATGTAGGCCTTGGTACTGCCGTCTTCGCCCGGCTGGAAGAAGTTGGTCCGCACGGTGGCCTGGATCAGATCGACATAGCGGCGCAGCAGCAGGTCGTCGTTGAGGCTGGCCACCTGATCGAGCATCGCGTTGAGCTCGTCGATGCAGGCCTGGCACTGTTCGTCGCGCTGCTTGGTCGTTTCCGGCGAAAACCGCAGCGAAAACAGCCGCGTCAGACCCCGGGTGATATCGGCGTGGGCAGCCAGCGTGCTGGCGATGTAGGCCTGCGACAGCCCGATCCGCAGCTGCTTCATGTAGTGCGCATAGGCGCGCAGCACCGCCACCTGGCGCCAGTCCAGATCGGCGCCGATGATCAGCCGGTTGTAACGATCGTTCTCGGCATCGCCGACCCAGATCCGGGTGAACGCATCGATGAAGTTGTCGCGCATGTCGCGCAGATCGACCTCGCCCACGCCGCGATATTCAAAGGTGAAATCATGGATCCAGTAGGTCTGGTGTTCGGTGGCGATGCGATAGGGCCGCTCGCTGATGACGCGCAGACCGAGATTCTCGAGCACCGGCAGCATGTCCGAGAGCGGAATCGGGGTCTCGAGATGGTAGAGCTTGAGATTGACGCTCTCCGCCGCACTCTCGGCCAGATGATAGAGGCTGACGCCGATCGGCGCGCCGTCGTCGAGCGCCTCGAGATGACGGATGTCATTGGCGGCAGTGCGTGCCGCGAAGTCGTCGCGATAGCTGCCGGGGAAGGCGTCACGGAAGGTCTGGACCCGGCGGTTGCCCGCCTCCTCGCCGAGGCTTTCGATCAGCGCGCCGTGCAGCTCCTCGCGCCAGTTGCGCGCCAGATTGATGATCTTCTTTTCCAGCGCGCGGCCGTCGAACGCCACCGGCTTGTCGCCATTGAAGCGCAACGTGAACTGGATCCGCGCCAAAATCGACTCGGAGAGGTACGGGTTGAAGTCGGCGAAGGTCGCGTCGAGCTCTTCGCACAGCAGATTCTGAATGCGCAGGCGCAGATCGGTGGAAAAGATATCCCGCGGCACGAAGACCAGGCAGGAGTAGAACTGACCGGCACGATCTTCGCGGACGAACAGACGCACGCGGCGGCGTTCACGAATATTGAGGATGCCGAATGCGGTCCGGCTGAGCTCCTCGGTGGAGCTCTGGAACAGGTCGTCGCGCGGGTGCACTTCCAGCACCTGCAGCAGCAGTTTGCCGTTGTGGCCCTTGGGATTGACGCCGGCGGCGTCGATCACCGCCTGTACCTTGCGCCGCAGAACCGGAACCGTGCGCGGCGACTCGTTGTAGACCAGCGAGGTGAACAAACCGAAGAAACGCCATTCGCCGATCGCCTTGCCCTTGGCGTCATGCCGGGTGATGGCAATGTAGTCCGGGTAGGTTGGACGATGGACGCGTGCATGATAGGCGCTCTTGGCAAAGTGCAGCAGCGCGGAACCCTTGTCCTGCTCGAAGCGCACCGGCTCCCGGTAGCGCGGCTGGTCGAGCTTCAGCACGCCCAGCTCGCTACCGCTGACACGCTCGCCATGGGCC
Source organism: Salinicola halophyticus (assembly GCF_003206695.1). GTDB lineage: Bacteria > Pseudomonadota > Gammaproteobacteria > Pseudomonadales > Halomonadaceae > Salinicola > Salinicola halophyticus. Next base: position 124,188 of record NZ_PZJN01000004.1, read on the forward strand.
TTTTTGCCACTGCCGACCTGGCGGCTTTCGGCATAGCCCAGAAAGGTGAAGTGTTCGTCCAGCAGCCACTTGAGAAACGCCACGGTCTCCTGCTGATCGTCCTCGGCAACCCCTTCCGAACGTCGTTTTTCCAGCTCGGCGATGATCTCGCGAGCCTTGTCGCGCATCGGATCGAAGTCGACGACGGCCGTGCGTACGTCGAGCAGCACGTCGCGCAGGCCCTGCTCCAGATCGATCAGCGTATCGCTGTCGGTATGGCGGTCGACCTCGATCAGGATGATCGACTCGCGCGCTTCCGGCGCCTTTTCAGCCCGAGTCCCGGTAATCCGCGTGGCGTGGTGGCGCGCGTCTCGTTCGACCGCCAGCACCGCGTTATGGATCGCGTGCAGGGTCAGCCCGCGGCGGTTGAGCTCCATGCGCACGGAGTCGACCAGAAACGGCATGTCGCGATGAAGTACGGCGACGACGGTGTGTGGCGACTGCCAGCCATGCGCTTCGAAATTGGGGTTGAAGACCCGCACCTTGGCCTCGTCGGGATCGAAGGTCCGCATGAAGTGCCAGGCTGCCAGTGTGGCGCCGTAGATGTCATCGAGCTGCCGATCCGCGGCCTCTTCGAAAGGCGCGGTGGCGTAAAGATCCTCGGCGAACGCCGTGATCCGCTTGACCTTGTCTTCGGGGAGGCGCTTGGACAGCTTTTCTTTCAGCTGTTCCAGAAATTCCGTTTTTCCCTCGATCGCGACGTGTTGCATCTATCACCTCGGCTGGCATCGACCGTCAATATGGCGGCCGCATTCAATAGGATGGGAGCTTACGTCAGCGTCACACGGCGCCCCACTCAATTGAAGCTTCGTCATGACGCATGTCGGTTATGCATCGGCGGCGACCCTGCTCGACAGCACTAACGATTGACAATATCGGCCGTCGAGGTTTGATTGCCGGGTTTGGCGGCTATCGACGCTCGAGCAGCACCCCGCACTCACAGTGGTCCGTCCACGGGAATTGGTCAAACAGTGCCATTCGCGTCACGCGATGGGTCTGGCTCAGCTGCTCGAGATTGGCGGCCAGTGTATCGGGATTACAGGAAATATAGACAATACGCTGATAACGCATCAGCGGCTCGCAGCTTTCGGCGTCCAGCCCGGCCCGCGGCGGGTCGACCAGAACGGTCGAGAAATGGCATTCGTCGAGCTGCATGGCGGTGACTCGGCGACCCTGCTTTTCCCCGCTCAGCGCCTGGGCGAACTCCTCTGCCGCCATCCGGGCGACGTGCACGTTGTCGATCGCATTGGCCTCGAGGTTGGCCTGGGCGGAGGCGACCGAGGTCCGCGAAATTTCGGTGGCGACCACGCGGCGAAAGTTCTCTGCAAGCGCCACCGTGAAGTTGCCGTTGCCACAGTAGAGCTCGACCAGATCATCCTGGCCTTCCTGTGTCGCGTCACGAGTCACATCCCGCGACCAGTGCAGCATCGAACGGCAGATCTCGGCATTGGGCTGGGTGAAGCTGTTCTCGACCTGCTGATAGCGAAACTCGCGACCATCCACCTCCAGTCGCTCCCAGACGTAGTCCCGATCCAGCACCAGCCGCTGCTTGCGGGAACGCCCGATCAACGACACGCCGAGCTGGGCCTGCAGTTCGCGGGCGCGCGCCTCCCACTCCTCGGTCAGCGGCTTGTGGTAGATCATGGTGACCAGCGCCTCGCCGCTCAGCGTGGTGAGGAACTCGACCTGGAACAACTTGCGACGCATCAGCGGCTCGTCGCGAATTGCGTCCAGCAGTTGCGGCATCAGCGCGTTGATCCGCTCGCTGGCGACCGGGAAGCGATCGACCCGCACGACGCGCTGGGCGACCCGGCCTCGCTGCAGGGGCGCCTCCGGATCAGCCTCGAACATGGCGTAGTAGAGATCATCTCCCTCGTGCCAGATCCGAAACTCGGCGCGCATGCGATAGTGCGATGGCGGCGACGCGAAGACTTCCAGAGTCGGCGGCGAGAACCGGGCGAACTGCCGTTCGATTCGCTCGCGCTTGGCTTCGAGCTGGGCGTCGTAGCGGGAAGGGTCTATATCGAAAATCACCACACCATAAGTCCTTGAAGATAAGTCCTTGGAAGATAGATCCTTGGAAGATAGGTCCTTGAAAATAAGCTCTGGAAATACGTTCTTAAAAAGAAGCCTTTGAAACCCTCGAAAATCGATTCCCAAACCCAGGATCGGAAAAGACGAGCGCCTAAACCGAGACATGAAATCTGGAGCAATCTACCCTGACGGCGGTGAATCGACCTCGAGCATCGTCGGCGGCGCGTAGCCGAATCGTGCCAACGCCAAGGCCAGCCCTACCGCCGAAGCAGCCGTGGCCCAGCTGGCCGCCCCGGGCTCCGCAACGGATGCCTCCGGGAGCCCTGAGACCTCCGGTGGCCACGGGGGTCCGTCACGATCGCCCGCGACGCCAGGTTCGTACAGCACCGCACTCAGGCGTCTGGCAATGGCCTGGCCCGAGTCGATCCAGCGAACGCCCCTCGGCAACAGAGCCTCGAGCGGCTCGCGCAACAGCGGAAAATGGGTGCACCCCAGCACCACTACGTCGAGACCCACCGCGGCCCTCAGCGGCGCGATCGCGGTCGCCAGTGCCGAGGCGTCGATGGGCAGCCCCCGCAACAGACGCTCCGCCTCGATTACCAGCGGGTCCGCCGCCACGCGCACGACCTGGCAATCGACGGCAAACTCTTCGATCAGCCGATCCAGATAAGGCCGATGAACGGTAGCGCTGGTGGCCAGTAATCCGATGATCCGATGCTCGCTCATTGCAGCGGCCGGTTTGATCGCCGGCACGGTACCGATCACTGGAATCGACAGGCGTTGGCGAAGTGCGTCCAGCGCCAGCGTACTGGCCGTGTTGCAGGCGATGACCAGCGCGCGCGGCCGGGCATGTTCGTAGGCGCGTTCGCAGACGCTGACGATTCGCGCCACCAGCCAGGCGTCTTCCCGGGTACCGTACGGCAGCGCCGCGTTGTCACAAACGTAGCCGAGCGAGAGCTGCGGCAGATGTCGGCGAATCTCGGCGCTGACGGAGAGACCGCCGACGCCCGAGTCGAAGATCAGTGCATCAACTCTGGCCCTCGCCGGGGAAATCGGCATCTCATGCGATCGATCCATTCCGCCCTCGCGCGTCGATTCAGCGCCATATTCTACGCAAACGACGACGATCGCGCAGTGGCGATCGTCGTCGTGAGGAGAGGCTGGAGATCGAGGATCCGTGCTGGCAGACGGCCGGGACGATTGCCACCCCGGGGCGCAGCGTCGAAAACGACTATAGCCAAAACAACTATAACGAACACGACTATAGCGAAAACGACTAGAGCGGAGAGGGAGCCTCGCGAAATTCGGTGTACAGCTCCGGATAGGCCTCCTGCAGCCGCGCCAGTTCGGCGCCGGCCTGGGCAGGCATCTCCTCGGCCAGGCGCGCCAGGTCTTCCTCGTCGAAGTGCTCACGTATCAGCGGGAACAGCTCTTCGCGTTCGGCGCGCAGATAGGCGCGATGCGCCTCGAGATAGGAGCGGAGATCTTCGGCAAACTTGTCCATCGGCATGACGCCATCCATCAGGATCATGTCGATATCCTGAGACAGCTGCATCAACTGCTGATGGAGATGCTGGTAGTCATCGGCCAGCCGACTGCTCAGCTCATGGATGTGCGACTCCTTGGCCACCAGCTGTTCGCTGCAGATGCGCTCCAGGGGAATCGTGAATCCGTTCATGTAGTCGAGGATGTAATCGACCACTTCCCGAATCAGCCGAAAATCGGGACGATCTCCAGCGGCCAGTGTCTTGTGTTTGAGTTGCAACACATGCAGCAGGCGCGCCATGTTGGCATGGTCCTGACGCAATTGGGTCAGCATGGGCATGGTGAGACTCCTGTCCGGGAAGCGTGATCTCGATCACGCTGCCTTGTCAGCCTGATGTAATACCAGGTTGGCGCAATGCCAGAATAGCGTACCGCAAGCCAAGTGTAGTTCCAGACTCGTCGGGTGTCAGAACAATAGCGTGATGCCAGAATAGCGTGTTGTGCGAAGACCGTGTTGTGTGAAGAACGTGTTCTGTGAAGAACATGTGTGCGAGGAAACGGTACCCGTGAAGAACCGGATCCAATCGACAGGCAATTGGGCGTATCGCCAACGGCACGCTAGAATTTCCTACCCTAGCGGTTTTCCGAATAAACGCTCTACGCCTAACGTCTGAATCGCTGTAGCGAAATGTACGGTTTCGTTGCCCTCAGCCAGCCTGGATGATGCCATGGATCTCTTCACCGACGATGCCTCGCGAGGCGACACCCAGCCGGATAGCGCGCCTCTTGCCTATCGCATGCGACCGCGCCGACTGGAAGACTACGTCGGCCAGCAGGCACTGGTCGGCCCCGGCAAACCGCTACGCCGAATGGCCGAGACGGCGAGCGTTCGCTCGATGATCCTGTGGGGACCGCCGGGTGTCGGCAAGACGACGCTGGCCGAAATCCTCGCCGAGGCCTCCGGTGCCCGGCTCGAGCAGCTCTCCGCGGTGATGGCCGGGGTCAAGGATATCCGCGCGGCGGTCGAACGCGCCCGCGAAGGACAGATGCGCGAGCGCCAGACTCTGCTCTTTCTCGACGAGATTCACCGTCTCAACAAGAGTCAGCAGGACGCCCTGCTGCCGCACGTCGAATCGGGCCTGCTGACGCTGATCGGCGCGACCACCGAAAATCCCTCCTTCGAGGTCAACTCGGCGCTGCTCTCCCGCGCACGGGTCTACGTGCTCAAGACGCTCGACGACAACGAGCTGATCACGGTGCTGAAGCGCGCCCTGGCCAACGAGACGCTGGGCCTTGGACAGCGCAACATCCGCGCCAGCGACGAGACGCTCTCGATCCTGGCGCGAGCGGCCTCCGGCGACGCCCGGCGCGCCCTGGGCCTGCTCGAAACCGCCTGCGATTTCGTCAAGACCGACGAACACGGAGAGCATCTCGATCGTGACGCGGTGATCGAAGTCATCGGCCACCAGGCCGCCGCCTTCGACAAGCAGGGCGAGCACTATTACGACCTGCTGTCCGCCATCCACAAATCGATTCGCTCCTCGCGCCCCGACGCCGCCCTTCTGTACATGGCCCAGTTCATCAGCGGTGGCGGCGATCCGCTGGATGTCGTCAGACGTCTCGCGGCGATCGCCTCGGAAGACGTGGGCAATGCCGACCCGCGCGCGTTACCGCTGGTGATAGCGGCGTGGGATGCCTACCTGCGACTCGGCGATTACGAAGGCCAGCGCGCCATTGCCCACGCCGCGATCCACCTGGCGATCGCGCCGAAGAGCAACCGCATCGATCAGGCCTGGAGCCAGGCCAAGGCGTACGTCGCCGAACACCCCAACCTCGAAGTGCCGGTCTACCTACGCAACGCCCCTACCAAGCTGATGGCGTCGCTGGGCTATGGTGACGGCTACCGCTACGCTCATGGCGAGCCCAACGGCTATCCAGCCGGCAGTGCCCACGACTGCTGGCCACCAAATCTGCCCAGAATGCACTTCTACGCCGCCAGCGAGTTCGGCCATGAAAAGCGTTTCCAGCAGATGCAGGCGTGGCGCGAGGAGCTGGATCGACAGGCCGATGGCGCGGCCTGATCGAAGAGCTCTGATCGACGGCCCTAATCAACGAGATCCGGTTACCGAACTCTGATTGACGTCCTTGCCTGGCGGAACCAACTCCCTCGGCCCGTTCGGCCGAGCCCGCTGCCGCTGCAGAAAAAATTCGCCCCCGACGTGGGAACCACGGCAGGGGCGAATCAATCGACGAACGAACCGCTTACGGGGTCGCGGGCGACTGCTCGCGGATCACGTCGGCGCCTTCGGGAGGCTGGAACTGGAACTGCGCCGGATCGATATCGGTATTGGTCTCGGCATTGTCGAAGTCGATCGCCGTGCGCTGCCCGGTGCTGTCGGTCATCTGCAGCGCGTCGAGCTGCTCGCTGTAGAAGGTCAGCTTGAGCTGCTCGAACAGGGTGTCATTAGCCTGCGGCACCAGGGTGAAGGTCTCGCTGGCGCCCTGCTGCTGACGTGACACGTCGTAGTTATCGGCCAGCTCCGAAGCGCTCCCCGACAATAGCAGTGCCGGTGTGTGCGTGACGCGGTCATCCAGCGGCTGGATGGTGACCTGCTCCAGATCCGGATCGTACAGCGAGACTTCATCGCCATCGGAGACGACCAGCTGGCGATAGGGCTCGTTCACTTCCCAGCGGAAATGCCCCGGCCGCGACAGCCACATGTGACCGCTGGTGTCCTGCAGGCTCGACCCCGACGCATCCAGAATCTGCTGTTCGAAATCCGCCGAATAAGTCTTCAGCGGCTCCAGCAGATGTGTCAGGCGATCGGCAGAGGCCTGATCGGCCACTGCCGCCTGGGTCATCAATGCCGGCGCCAGCAACACGGCTCCGGCGATAGCCAACGTCTTCATCTTGCGCATGGATATTCCTTTCTTGAAACAGCGAGTCTTGGAACGACGAGCCTCGAACGGCGAGCCTCGAACGGCGAGTCTTGAAACGATGAGTCGTGAATTGGCGAATCTCGGCCGACGATCATCTACCAGTTGTCTTCATTCCCGGTAGCTTTCATCCGGCATGTTGAAGCGTTGGACAGCAAAACGGCCACGGGGTTTAACGCTGCCCCGTGGCCGTAAGCGATCGTTCAGTGGCCGACGGGGGGCGGGGCCAGCACTTCGCGTGAGCCGTTGTTACCCATCGAGGTCACGACGCCGGCCTGTTCCATCGCCTCGACCAGTCGCGCGGCGCGGTTGTAGCCGATCTTGAAACGACGCTGCACAGCGGAAATCGAAGCCCGCCGCGTCTCGGTGACGAACTGTACGGCCTCGTCGTAGAGCGCATCCTGCTCGGCATCGTCACCATCGCCGCCGTCGGCTTCGAGCCCTGCCAGTGCGTCGGCGGAAACGCCGCCCGAAAGAATCTCCTCGATATACTCCGGCTCACCACGACGTTTCCAGTCCTCGACGATACGATGCACTTCATCGTCGTCGACGAACGCACCGTGGACCCGCTGCGGCATGCCGGCACCGGCCGGCAGATATAGCATGTCACCGTGGCCCAGCAGGTTCTCGGCGCCCCCCTGATCGAGGATCGTGCGCGAATCGATCTTGGACGAGACCTGGAACGCCATGCGCGTGGGGATGTTGGCCTTGATCAAGCCGGTGACCACGTCGACCGAAGGCCGCTGGGTCGCCAGGATCAGGTGGATACCCGCCGCTCGCGCCTTCTGGGCCAGACGCGCGATCAGCTCCTCGACCTTCTTGCCGACGATCATGAACATGTCGGCGAATTCGTCGATCACCACCACGATGTAGGGCAGCTTCGCGAGCGTCGGCGGCGGCTGGTGCATCTCCCACGGCTGGGGTTCCCACATCGGGTCCTGAACCTGCGCCCCGTGGCTCTCGGCTTCATCGAGCTTGGCGTTGAAGCCGGCAATGTTGCGCACGCCCATCGCCGCCATCAGCTTGTAGCGCCGCTCCATCTCGGCGACACACCAGCGCAGCGCGTTGGCCGCTTCCTTCATGTCGGTGACGACCGGTGCCAGCAGATGCGGAATGCCGTCGTAGACGGAGAGCTCGAGCATCTTGGGATCGACCATGATCATGCGAACTTCGTCCGGCGTCGCCTTGAGCAACATCGACACCAGCATGGTGTTGATACCCACCGACTTGCCCGAGCCGGTGGTGCCGGCCACCAGGAGATGGGGCATCTTGTTGAGATTGGCGACCACCGGGTTGCCGCCGATATCCTGGCCCAGAGCCAAGGTGACCGGGGACTCCGCGTTCTGATAGACATCGGAATCCAGCACCTGGCGAATGCGAATCATCGCCCGGTTGGGATTGGGAATTTCGATGCCCACCGTGGGCTTGCCGGGAATGATCTCGACCACGCGTACGCTCTTGACCATCAACGAACGCGCCAGATCCTTGGCCAGGTTGCTGATCTTGGAGACCTTCACGCCCGCCGCCGGACGGATCTCGAAGCGGGTGATGACCGGGCCGGGCCAGGTCTCGACCACTTCCGCCTTGACGCCATATTCACGCAGACGCATCTCGAGCAGTTCCGCCATGTCTTCGAGTTGCTCGGGGGTGTAGTTGGGCTGCTCGGGATCGGCGGGTGTGGTCAGGCGAATCGACGGCAGATTGCCACTCGGCTCAGGCATGTCGTCCATCACCGGGCGCTGGCTCTGCAGATGTTCGACCGTCCACAGCGTCGGCTGGTCGCCGGCCGCGGCCCTTGCCTGCGCGGCGGTGGCCACGTTGGGCACGGATGCCGATTCTGACGCTGATGGCGAATGCTGAGGTGCCGGCGCATGCTGAAACGATCGCGCCCCTCCGGCGAGCTCGCTATCGTTGTCGTCCACAGCCTCGGCGTCATCCTCAATATCGAAACGCGGCTCCTGACGTCGGGCCGGGCTTTCGGTCGCGGATCGAGCTGGCCTATCGCTCGGTTCATCGACCGGCTCATTATCCGGGAAGGCCGAAAGCGCCGGGATCTCGCCACCCTCGGCTTCGGCCTTGCGCCAATCGATGCCGGACCGATCTCGCGAAGCGTCCTGCTGCCAGGAAGGCGACGTTTCGAGGGGGCCGGCGACCGATTCGTCATCGGCGTCGTCCTCTGGCTGCCAGGTCGACGCGGGCTCATGACGATCGGCGCTAATGCCCCACTGCTGCGTGGGTGCGTCGTCATCGTCTGCCGCGAGGCCGGAGAAGTGCGGTTCATCTGCCGGTGATACCTGGCGCTCGTCATCCCGAGACGGCCACGACGTCGCTACCGAACTGCGGCCTGCTTCAGGCACCGGATGCCGGTCGGCGTCAGAGCGTCTATCGGGGCCTGAAGTCGTGTCGAAGGTCGCTTCAGCGCCTTGCCTTTCATCAACGCCCCTTTCATCGATGCCCCTTTTATCGATGCCCCTGCCATCGACATTCCTCTCATCAACATTCCTCTCATCGACACCGAGGGAAGCGTCGCCTTGCGAGGAAATCTCAGGATCGACTCTGCCGGCGAAGCCAGAAGGAGCACCAGCAGGGGCCTGAAAGGCGTCCGGAATACGTCGCCGTGTAACGTCGGCACGGAATGCTGAACTGTCCGACTGGGGCTCCGACGACACTCTATCGTTGGCACCGGCTTCGTTCCTGGCGCCTGCCGTTGTCACCGAACTCGCAGCAATACCTGAAACCGGATCGTGGGCGGAGATGCGATTCGACGCCGGCTCGACACCGGACGAACGTACGCCAGCGTCGGTGACCGGACGCGTTGCCGCCGAAGCGCGCCGCGGCGTCGGCTCGCTATCTTGCGCCGGGGTGGCATCCAGCGGTACGGAGCCCAGGGTCGGCTCACGGCTCTCGTCGCGCTGCTGGCGAGCGGTATAGGACGCTTCCGGCCGTTTGGCCGACGGCGTGCGCGCCGGAATGTCCCACGGAATGTCCGTGCGACCATCGTTGCGCCAAAGGGAGGATTCATGACGCTCGCCGCCGTCGGTCACGCCGACGGCGTTTTCCCAGGCGGGTTCCTGACGGCTCTGCCGGGCATAGCCGGCGTCGTCGTCCCACTGCTCCAGATCCGGCGCCCTGTTCCAGGATAACCAGTGCCAGGGCAACCAGCGCGCCCACCACGCCGTCTTGCGTGGCGTGTCATCTTCGCTGACCGAATCTTCCTCATCGTCACGTTCGACACCCGCAGGCTCGATGGACGCTTCGCGACGCGCCTCGGCCCTGTCGATCCGGCGGGTCTCGCGAACCTCACGTCGCTCGCCGGCGCGCGCTTTCGACCAATGGAAGAGGCGGCTGAGCGAACTGCCGAGTTCGTCCATCACCGTCAACCAGGACATCCCGGAAAACAGCGTGAAGCCCGACATGAAAGCGGCAATGGCGATCAGCGTGGTCCCCCTCACCCCCACCAGCGAGGTGAGAGAGCCGGCGATACCCCGCCCCAGAATACCGCCGGCCTGATTGGGCAGTTCGCTGGCCGCACTGTAGAAGTGCAGATCGCCAAGCGTCGTGGTGCTCATCAACAGCAGCAGCAGACCACCGGTGTGAACGGCCAGGGCGACCGGATCCCAGGCGATCTGAACCTGCGCCTGACGCATCAGGCGCCATGCGCCGAGGCCGAACATGCCCGGCCACCACAGCGCGCTGGCGCCGAACAGTGAGTAAAGAACGTCGGATAGCCAGGCGCCGATCGGGCCCATCCAGTTGGAAACGGATTGATCCGGTCCGCTGTGCGACCACCCCGGATCCGTCGGCGTGTAGCTGAACAGCGCCAACAGCAAAAAGACGCAGATGGCGAGCAGCAGGATCACCGCGCCCTCGCGAGTCACACCCTGGAGGCGCATGATCACGTGGCGGGCCTGCTCCCTGGCTTGCGCTTGCGTTGATGAACGACGGCTCTTCTTAGCCGAACTCTTGGCACTCAAATGATCAACCCCCTCGCGCCAGATCTGGCGTGGCGTAGCACAATCAACTGCCACGCCGCTGGCGGCATTCCATTCCGCTCGCGGCATTGGCGATCAGCGGCCGAACCCACTGGCGGGTCCGGCTCTTTCGATTCGCCATCATACCGGGGGCGGGGCCGACATCACAGGGGGCGCCGCGAGCTCGCGGCGTTACGATTGTCGCCCTATCTTGCAGCCTTATCTCGTAACCCTATCTCGCAACCCTATCTCGCAACCTATCGATTCAGGCCGGCAGCGAATCCTCGACCACCGTTCGCTGCCCGGTGCCGGATACCCGCGGAGCCGTCTCGGATTCGTCGGAACCGACCTGAGGCGCGTGACGCAGACGAAACAGGGCGACGGTATCGGCCAGCCCGCGACTCTGCTCGCTAAGCTGCTGGGTCGAGGCGTGGGACTGGCGCACCAGCGCCGCGTTACTCTGCGTACTCTCGTCGATCTGTGAAATCGCCACGTTGATCTGCTCGATCCCGTGGGACTGCTCATCGGAGGCCAGACGGATTTCCGAGATCAGCGTACTGATGCGCTCCACCTGGGAGACGATTTCGGCGACACGTTCGCCTGCTTCGACGGCTCGCAGATTGCCGCTATCGACCTCGTCGACGGTGCGGCCGATCAGCGCCTTGATCTCCTGCGCCGAGGTCGCGCAACGCTCCGCCAGACTCCGCACCTCCTGGGCAACCACGGCAAATCCTCTGCCCTGCTCGCCGGCCCGAGCGGCCTCGACGGAAGCGTTCAAAGCCAGCAGATTGGTCTGAAACGCGATGCCATCGATCACTCCGACGACCTCGGATATCTGACGAGCCATGGCGACGATACGCTGCATGGCGTCGGCCGTGGCCTCGACCGTACTCTGCGCCTCGCCGGCAGCCTGCGCCGTGCGTCGCGCCTGCTCGTCACTTTCCTGCGCTCGCTGCGCGTTCTGGCGCACCGTGGCATTGATCTCTTCGGTACTGGCCGCGGTCTCTTCGAGGCTGGCCGCCTGGGATTCGGTGCGCGATGCCAGTTCGGCATTCCCGGATGCCAGTTCCCGAGTATGATTTTCCGTCAAGGCGACCGCACCGCGCACCTGGCCAACGATACGTTCGAGCCCGTCGCCGATGCCGTTCATGGCGGCGATCAGTTGGCCGATCTCGTCACGTCGGCGTGTATCGATACGCTGCGACAGGTCCCCCTGCGCCAGCGCCTGTGCCAGACCCACCGCACGGTTCATCGGTCGGGTCACCAGCTGCTTGACGATCCAGTAGAGCGTCAGACCCAGCGCCGCGGCCAAGCCCAGTGCGATCAACAGGAAGCGGTCCCGCGCGGCAATGACCCCGGCCTGGATCTCGTCCACCGAGACCGAGCCGGCCACGATCCACTGCCACTCCGGATAGCGGGAGTAGGAGACCAGGCGCTCGTCACCGTCGCTGGCCTGGTAGTCGATCTCACCGGTTGTCTGGTCGAAGAGCGGCGCATAGGTATCGGCCAGCTCGCCGTCCAGCAGATTCTGCCCCTCGTAAGGTCCACCGGCTATGACCTGGCCCCGCGCATCACCTACGGCCGAGATCAGCATGGTGTAGCCGGCATCGCCGATGCCCATTTCGCGAATGCGATTCTGCACCTGTGCCATCTCTGCGCTGACATCGACCCCGACGAAAAGCGCCCCGACTACGTTGCCATCGCTGTCCTGAATCGGCTGGTACTTGGTGATGTAGGAGGTCCCGAATAGATTGGCCAGGCCGATGTAGGGCTCATTCGCCATCAGTTTGGCGTAGCTCTTAGAGTCACGCTTGAGCAACGTTCCCATTGCCCTCTCGCCCGCCTCGTTCTTGAGAGAGGTGGAGATCCGCACGAAATCGTCTCCGTCGCGGGCGAAGATCGTCGCCGGCGTCCCGGTCTGGGCGGTAAAGCGATCGAGCTTCCAGGTGTTGTCGTTGAGCACCTCCAGCCCATCTTTCAACGTCGGAGTCTGGCGCCCGGAGACCTCCACCTGCTGATCCGGACTCAACGAGAACCGGCCCGAATACTGATCGGAAAAGATATTCAGGAAGCGATCGGCCTGCTGCTGCAGGCTGTAATCGAACAGCGACAGCATGTCGGTGATGGAGTCCTGCTGGGTCTGCAGTTCGTGCTGGGTGGCCGCACGCAGCTGCGTCGTGCTTGACTGGGCCATGGCGAAAGCCAGCCCCATCAGCACGGCGACCTGTAACAAGGCAACGATGGAAGCCAGCTTGATACCGATACTGGCATGGCGAAGACGCTGTCGGAGTGCAGCCATGAGTCTTTCCGCGAGTTGAGTAGTCGGACAATCTATCGGCGGCGACAGTGACAATCTTGATAACGCCCACGAGAAAAAATCCGCATCGCGCAAGATGCGACCAGCATTGATATGATGGCTGGCGTTTTCAGCCGCCTTCTCATTCGGTCGTGATGCATGCTCCCCTGGCTACCGCCCCATATCGTCGCTTTTCCTCCGGTCACTCACGCTCTCGATGATCCCGATGGGCTGCTCGCCGCCGGCGGCGCGTTGACGCCCGAGTGGCTGCTGAACGCCTACCGTCATGGCATCTTCCCCTGGTACGCCGAAGGCCAGCCGATTCTGTGGTGGTCGCCCGATCCGCGCATGGTGCTGTTCCCCGAAGAGATTCGGATCCGGAGAAGTCTATCCAAGCGGCTACGCAACGGGGGGTTCAGAGTGACGTTCGACGTCGCCTTCGAACGTGTCATCGCCGCCTGCGCCGAGACTCGCGCCGACACCGATGGCACCTGGATCGACGATGCCATGCGTCGGGCCTACGAGGACCTGCACCGGCTGGGACACGCGCATAGCGTGGAAGTCTGGCACCAGGAGACGCTGGTCGGTGGGCTCTACGGGCTGTCGATCGGTCGGATCTTCTTCGGTGAATCGATGTTCAGCCGCGCCGCCGATGCCTCGAAGATCGCGCTGGTTCATCTGGCACACGAACTCCATCAGCGCGACTTCGCGTTGATCGACTGCCAGATGCACACGCCGCACCTGGCCAGCATGGGGGCGAGAGACATCGCCCGCGAGACGTTCATCAACTATCTTGAGAAAAACGTCAACGCACCCAACCCGGCCGATCTCTGGCCAACGGAGCCAACGTGAGCAGCGACAACGCGAATGGCCCGCAGCGTCAGACACGTGACCTTCGTTTCTTCCTGACGGTGCCACATCCCTGCAGTTATCTGCCGGGACGAGAGGCAACGACGCTGTTTCTCGACCCTCAGGAGACCGTAGCCCCGGAAGTCTACGACGCGCTAACCCTGCTGGGATTCCGGCGCAGCGGCAGCAATCTCTACCGCCCCCACTGTGAGGCCTGCAGCGCCTGCACGTCGGTCAGGATACCGGTGGATGACTTCGTCCCGTCTCGAACGCAGCGCAAGCTGATCAACCGCAACCGGGACCTGACGCTGAGACTGCGGCCGACCGAGTTCGACGAGCAGCACTACGCGCTCTACGCCCGCTATATCGGCGCCCGCCATGCCGATGGCGACATGTTCCCGCCCAGCCGGGAGCAGTACCGGATGTTTCTGACCCAGGCGCATCCGTTCGCCAAGCTGCTGGAGTTTCGACTCGGCGGTCATCTGATGGCGGTGGCCGCCACCGATATCTTGAGTCATGGACTTTCGGCGATCTACACCTTCTTCGACCCCGATCCGATATTCGAACGACGCTCGCTGGGTAGCTTCGCCATCCTCAGCCAGCTCGAACTCGCGCGTGAACGCCATCTGCCCCATGTCTACCTGGGCTACTGGATCCGAGAGAGCCAGAAAATGCGTTACAAGCAGGATTACCAGCCGCTCGAGTACCTCAACGGCGGACGCTGGCAGCGCATGGTTCCGACAGCAGCGCTCTCCTGATCCGACAGTAGCGCCCTCCTGATCCGACAGTAGCGCTCTCCTATCAAAAGCGCCCCAGCGAAACCGGGCTCGGCCATGATGACAAAGCGGTCCGGTCTGGCATTCGCCAGGGGCTTCCGGCTCGATTTCAAGCGTATTTTTGCCTTCCCCGGCGAGATGGCCCATAATATCGCGCACTTCAGAGGCCCAATGGCGGGCTGGCACGATGATAACGTGGACGGCGACACTGCTGTTCGCGTCATATTACGTCGATTGCCGACCGCGAGGCGCCATGCCAGGCCCTCACCAAGCCCTAGCTCAAAACGTCAAGAGGGATCGCCTATATGGCACGAGAAGATCACATCGAAATGGAAGGCGTCGTCGTCGACACGCTTCCCAACACCATGTTCCGCGTCGAACTGGAAAACGGTCATGTCGTGACCGCCCATATTTCCGGCAAGATGCGCAAGAACTACATTCGTATCCTGACCGGTGACAAGGTCAAAGTGGAACTGACTCCTTACGACCTCTCCAAAGGCCGCATCGTCTACCGCTCTCGCTGATATCGCGACTCGCTCGGCCCATCGCGCCAGCGGCCGCTCGCCTCCCTGAACGCATCTGACACGCTGGTTCCACGTCAGGCAGGCGACGCAAACGACGACAGAATCAAAAACGCCTCGCCATGTCGACCATGGCGAGGCGTTGTCGTTTGCCGCTGCTGCGTCAGGCGATTTCGGCTTCGGTCTCGAGCTGCAGCTCGTCGTTTTCGACGCGCACATGCACCAGGCCGCCGTTCTCGGCCAGCTCGCCGAACAGGATCATCTCGGCCAGCGGCTTCTTGAGCTTCTCCTGGATGACGCGGGCCATCGGACGCGCCCCCATCTCCGGGTCGTAGCCCTTCTCGGCAAGCCAAGCACGAGCGTCGTCATCGACATCCAGCTGCACCCGCTTCTCGTCCAGCTGCGCCTGCAATTCGACCAGGAACTTGTCGACGACATTGCGCACGATGGACGGCTCGAGACCATGGAACTGAATGATCCCGTCGAGACGGTTGCGGAACTCCGGCGTGAACGTGCGACGGATCACTTCCATGCCATCGGTCGAATGATCCTGAGTCTGGAAACCGATCGAGCGACGCGAGATCTGCTCGGCCCCGGCGTTCGACGTCATGATCACGATCACGTGACGGAAATCCGCTTCACGGCCGTTGTTGTCGGTCAGACGACCATGGTCCATTACCTGCAGCAGCAGGTTGAAGACTTCCGGATGCGCCTTCTCGATTTCGTCCAGCAGCAGTACGCAGTGAGGCTGCTTGGTGATCGCCTCGGTCAACAGCCCGCCCTGGTCATAGCCGACATAGCCCGGAGGCGCACCGATCAGCCGCGATACCGTGTGGCGCT
The DNA here is from genome assembly GCF_003206695.1 of Salinicola halophyticus. Lineage (GTDB taxonomy): Bacteria > Pseudomonadota > Gammaproteobacteria > Pseudomonadales > Halomonadaceae > Salinicola > Salinicola halophyticus. The sequence continues at coordinate 139,936 of NZ_PZJN01000004.1, forward strand.
CCATGTATTCCGACATGTCGAACCGCACCAGCTCGATGCCCATCAGCAGCGACAGCTGCCGCGCCACTTCGGTCTTGCCGACGCCGGTCGGGCCGGAGAACAGGAAGCTGCCCACCGGCTTGTCCGGGGACTTGAGCCCGGCGCGTGACAGCTTGATCGCGGCGGAGAGACTGGTGATCGCTTCGTCCTGACCGAACACCAGCATTTTCAGATCGCGCTCCAGATTGGAGAGCAGTTTGCGATCCGAGCTGGAGACGCTCTTCGGTGGAATGCGCGCGATGGAGGCCACCACGGCCTCGACCTGATCGACATCGATCGTGGCAATGCGCGCTTCCGGCGGCAGCAGACGCTGGTGCGCACCGGCCTCGTCGATGACGTCGATCGCCTTGTCGGGCAGATGGCGATCGTTGATGTAGCGATCCGCCAGCCGCGCGGCGCTCTCCAGCGCCGCATCGGTGTACTTCAGCTGGTGGTGCTCCTCGAAGCGCCCGCGTAGCCCCTTGAGAATATGGATAGTGTCCTCGACGGTCGGCTCCGGCACGTCCACCTTCTGAAAACGCCGTGCCAACGCGCGGTCCTTCTCGAAGATGCCGCGGAATTCCTGGAACGTGGTCGAACCGATACAGCGCAGCTCACCCGAGGAGAGCAACGGCTTGAGCAGATTCGAGGCGTCCATTACCCCGCCGGAAGCGGCGCCGGCGCCGATCACCGTGTGGATTTCGTCGATGAACAGAATCGAGTTGTCCTGCTTGCGCAGATCGGCAAGCAAACCCTTCAGCCGCTTCTCGAAATCGCCGCGATACTTGGTGCCGGCGAGCAATGCGCCCATGTCGAGCGAGTAGACCACTGCGTCGGCGATGACGTCCGGAACGTCTTCCTCGACGATGCGCTTGGCCAGACCTTCGGCGATGGCGGTCTTGCCGACGCCGGCCTCACCTACCAGCAACGGGTTGTTCTTGCGTCGCCGCGCCAGGATCTGCACCACTCGCTCGAGCTCGTGATCGCGGCCGATCAGCGGATCGATCTTGCCCAGGCGCGCCTGATCATTGAGATTGGTGGCGTAGTTGGAGAGCGGGCTCTGACCGTTCTCGCCGGCCGCTTCCTCGCCCTCTTCGGACTCCGGCGACGGCTGCTGTGACTGGCCGTGGCCGGCCACCTTGGAGATGCCGTGGGCGATGTAGTTCACCGCATCCACGCGAGCCACGCTCTGCTGCTTGAGGAAATAGACCGCCTGGCTCTCTTGCTCTGAGAAGAGCGCCACCAGCACATTGGCACCGGTCACTTCGCTCTTGCCGGAGGATTGCACATGAAAGACCGCACGCTGAAGCACACGCTGGAAGCCCAGCGTCGGCTGCGTTTCCCGATCTTCCTGCTCTTCGGGAATCAGCGGGGTCGTGGAATTGATGAAGTCCTGCAGATCGGCACGAAGCTTTTCCAGGTTCGCGCCGCAGGCGTTCAGCACATCGGCTGCCGAGGCATTATCGAGAAGCGCCAGCAACAGGTGCTCCACGGTCATAAACTCGTGTCGCTTCGAGCGCGCCACGGTGAAGGCCGTGTTCAGGGTGAGTTCAAGTTCTTTACTCAACATGGCAGTCCCCTTTTAGCCACTGAGGGCGTCGGTCGGCACTTTCACAATCGGGCACAATTGGCGGTTTCGCAAGTCCTCTGGGACAAATGCGTCAACGATATGTGACCGCTATCGGTTTCTCTACTCTGCGGCATCCACATCACACATGAGGGGATGCTCACACTCTCTGGCATATTCGTTGACCTGATGACACTTGGTCTCCGCGATGTCGCGGGTGAAGATGCCGCAGGTCGCCTTGCCCTGGGTGTGAACGGCAAGCATGATCTGCACCGCTTTCTCGCTGTCCATGACGAAGAATCGCTGCAGGATCTCGACCACGAACTCCATGGGTGTGTAGTCGTCGTTATAAAGCACGACCTTGTACATGGGCGGTGGCGCCAGCTGCGGGTCGGAAACCTGCTCGGCGACGTCGCCCTGCTCCTGATGGTCGGGATCAGGGGGCCGCGTCATACCCATAATCGATGACCTCCGAAACGGATAGGACGATAGTTTTTCTACGATCTCTGACATACGGTTCTTGGCACAATCTGGATGAAGCCCTGGATGCATCGGCTCGGGTACGAGTTGGGACTGAGGTCAGGTATTGGATACCATCGGAGCCCGGAGGTTCCTTGAAGATGCGGCCGACGGGGTTCGTATGCAAGCCCTCGTTCAAACAAGTCCCTATTCAAAATAGTCACGACAGCCCTCGACCGCCACGATGTCGCTCTGTCGAAGGTCATCAACCCATCCGCTCAGAGGCGCGTCGGCGACCGGAATGAGTCGAATCTATCTACTGCACAAGCCCTATCACGTTCTCTGTCAGTTCACTGACGGCCAGGGCCGACCCACCCTGGCCGACCATCTGGATGTGCGAGACGTCTATCCCGCCGGACGCCTCGATTACGATTCCGAAGGCCTGTTGCTGCTGACCGATGACGGCGCCCTGATACACCGCATCAGCGATCCGCGCCACAAGTTGCCGAAACAGTACTGGGTCCAGGTCGAGGGCGAGCCGGACGAGGCCGCCCTCAAGGCACTGCGCGAGGGCGTCACTCTGAAGGATGGCCCGACCCGGCCTGCCCGAGTCAGGCGCCTGGCCGAACCGGAGCCGGCACCGCGCGATCCGCCGGTGCGTTATCGTGAATCGATCCCCACCACCTGGCTGGCGATCGAGCTACGCGAGGGGCGCAATCGTCAGGTTCGCCGGATGACGGCCCACGTGGGCCACCCCACGCTGCGTCTGATTCGTGTCGCGATCGGCCCATGGCGTCTGGACGGCCTGCAGCCCGGTGAGTCGCGCTGGGAAACCGTCAACGTTCCTCGGAGCTCGCCACGTCAGCCCCCGACCGGACGCTCGAGGCCGGGTCGAAGACGCTGACCATATTCGATCCGGCAACGGCTTATCCGCTGGCGGACTTTCGAATTGGCGCAGACCGGGTATGATCGGCGTGAGCCCCGCGGCCCGGTGTCGAGGGCCGCGTATCGAGTTGGGCGTACCAAGTTGGGAGAAATCACATGAATCGCTGGACACCCCGCGTGACCGTCGCCGTGGTCGTGGAACGGGCCGGTCGTTACCTGATGGTGGAAGAGGATCGCGGCGGGCCGTTCAGTCTGTTCAACCAGCCTGCCGGACACCTGGAGCGCGGAGAGCGCCTGATCGCGGCTGCCGAACGTGAGGTCCGTGAAGAGTCGGCCTGGCAGGTCGCCATCACCGACTACCTGGGCCTGTATGTTCACCAGACGCCCGATGGGCTCACCTTCCACAGCCACGCCTTTCTCAGCCTGCCGCTGGCTCATCTGGGCAACACCCTCGACAAAGGCATCATCAGCGCACACTGGCTGACCTTCGACGAGATCGACGATCTCGACCGCGGCCGCCGGCTGCGCACTCCCGTCGTGATGCAGCGCTTGCGCGATGCCCGCGACGGCCGCCGCTATCCCCTCGAGGTCATTCGCGAGCGCTGAGACCGGCTACGCCGTCCGGGCAGGCCGCTCCCGCCAACTGGCTCGTCGCACTCCATCGGATGGACTCGATGCGACAGCCCGCTTTCGGCTATAATCGCCGGTCATTTATTCAGGCAGCAGAAATGCGCCGGGCGCCGATTCCGGCGCTGCCTGCTCATTGTCGTCGGGGAAGTGCCATGACTACAGCCAGCTCATCCAGCGATACCGCGCGCTCGCCCAGCGAAGGCTCTGCGTCGCCGGCTCCCCGCCAGGACGCCCGAAAAGTCATCGTCGGCATGTCGGGCGGCGTCGACTCCTCCGTGACGGCGTTACTGCTGATCCAGCAGGGCTATCACGTCGAAGGCCTGTTCATGAAGAACTGGGACGAGGACGACGGCACCGACTACTGCACCGCGATGGCCGATCTGGCAGACGCCGAGGCGGTCTGCGACACGCTCGGCATCAAACTGCATACGGCCAACTTCGCCGCCGAATACTGGGACAACGTCTTCGAACATTTTCTGGCCGAGTACCAGGCAGGTCGGACGCCCAATCCGGACATCCTGTGCAACCGCGAGATCAAGTTCAAGGTCTTCCTCGACTACGCCGAGATGCTCGGCGCGGACCTCATCGCGACAGGACATTACGTTCGCAAGGACGACGACGGCAATGGCCAGGCTCGGCTGCTCAAGGGGCTCGATGGCAACAAGGATCAGAGCTATTTCCTGCACGCCGTGCCGGGAGCCGCGATCGCCCGTACGCTCTTCCCCGTGGGCGAGCTGGAGAAGCCGGCCGTCAGGGCGCTGGCCGAGCGTCACGGCCTGGTCACGGCGCGCAAGAAGGACTCCACCGGGATCTGTTTCATCGGCGAGCGCCGCTTCAGTGATTTCCTCCGGCAGTATCTGCCGGCGCAACCCGGCCGCATCGAAACCCCGGAAGGCGACGTGGTCGGCGAGCACATGGGGCTGATGTACTACACCCTGGGGCAGCGGCGCGGACTGGGCATTGGCGGCCTCAAGGATCACAGCGAGGACCCCTGGTTCGTTGCCGCCAAGGACCTCGAACGCAACGTGCTGATCGTGGTTCAGGGTGAGCATCCGCTGCTCTACAGCGATGTCGTCTACTGCGAACCGGCGGCCTGGATTGCCGACGAAGCGCCAGCGAAACGCCGTCTGAGTGCCAAGACCCGTTATCGCCAGCAGGATGTCGCTTGCGAGGTAACGCTGCTGGACGACGGCGAACTCGAAGTTCGCTTCGACGACCCGCAGCGCGCCGTCACCCCAGGGCAATCACTGGTGCTCTACGACGGTGAGGTATGTCTTGGCGGCGCGGTCATTCGTGCCACGACCACGGCCGACACGGCGGCCGTTGCCGAGCTGACCGGCACGTCCACCTTTGCCGCTTCCTTTGCCACTTCATTTGCCACTACGGCTAGCGCAGCGACGACCGCAACGACAGGGAGCCAGCGCCCGGCATGAACCCGACGCCCATCCAATCGGCACCGCTCGACAGCACCAGTCGCCAGGCACTTGCCCTGGCCGGCGTTTTTCAGGCCGCTGCCGTGGTCGATCAGCTCGCCCGTACGGGACACTGCGACGAACGCGCCTGGAGCACCTTGATCCATGCCACGCTGGATACCGATCCACCTAGCTTCGAGTCGATCTATGGCGGTCATCACAACAACCTGCGACAGGGCATCGACACTCTGTTGACGGTGATGTCACGACAGAATGCCCAACCGGCGGTAATGCGCTACGGCTTCTCGATGGTTCTGCTGATGCAGAAACTGCGCCAGGACGATGCCATGATGAGTACCCTCGGGCAGCGCCTCGGCCGCGTGCAGGGCCAGGCCGAACATTTCGGCGAAAGCCACGAGAACGTCATCGCCAGCCTGGGCGAGCTCTATCAGGAGACCCTTTCCACTTTCCGCTACCGGATCGTGGTGCAGGGCGAACCGAGCCTGCTGCAGAGCCCCGGCATGCCGGAACGTATCCGCACCGCGCTGCTCGCCGGGGTTCGCTTCGCGCTGCTGTGGCACCAGCAAGGTGGCCGCCGCTGGCGGCTAATATTCCAGCGCGGCGCGATTAAGCGCACCCTTCGCCAGCTCGACACCCATTGACTTCGAGCCGCACGACTTTCTTCACCGCGAACTCTCTGCTCGCGCGACGTTTCGGGAACCCACGATGATCGAACTCTCTGCACTGACCGCCCTCTCACCCGTCGACGGTCGCTATGCCGCCAAAGCCGCGCCGCTGCGTGAACATTTCAGCGAGTTCGGCCTGATCCGCGCCCGTGTGACCGTCGAGGTGCGCTGGCTGGAACGGCTGGCGGCTCACCCGGGCATCGCCGAAGTGCCGCCGCTCTCCGCGTCGTCGCAGGCGTTTCTGGATGCGCTGGTCAAGGATTTCTCGATCGCCGACGCCGAGCGGATCAAGACCATCGAGCGCACCACCAACCATGACGTCAAGGCGGTCGAGTATTTCATCAAGGAAGCGATCGCCGATCAGCCCGAGCTGCACGCCATCACCGAATTCGTGCACTTCGCCTGCACCAGCGAAGACATCAATAACCTTTCCTACGCACTGATGATGCGCGACGGCCTGACCACCCTGCTGCCGACGATGCGCCAGGTGCATGACGCCGTCGCCAGGCTGGCCCACGAGCATGCCGAACAGCCGATGCTGTCGCGAACTCACGGCCAGACCGCCAGCCCCACCACGCTGGGCAAGGAGATGGCCAACGTCGCCTATCGCCTGCAGCGTCAGTTGAAGCAGATCGAATCGGTCGAACTGCTGGGCAAGATTAACGGCGCCGTGGGTAACTACAACGCGCATCTCGCTACCTACCCGGAAATCGACTGGGCCGAAAACGCCGCGGTGTTCGTCGAATCCCTGGGGCTCACCTTCAATCCCTACACTACCCAGATCGAACCTCACGACTATGTCGCCGAGCTGTTCGATGCGATCAGCCGCTTCAACACCATCCTGATCGACTTCGACCGCGATGTGTGGGGCTATATCTCGCTGAGCTACTTCAAGCAGCGCACCGTCGCGGGCGAGATCGGCTCCTCTACGATGCCGCACAAGGTCAACCCGATCGACTTCGAGAACTCCGAGGGCAACCTGGGGCTGGCCAATGCGCTGCTGGATCATCTGGCTCGCAAGCTGCCGATCTCTCGCTGGCAACGCGACCTGACCGATTCCACCGTACTGCGCAATCTGGGCGTCGGTCTGGCGTACGGCCTGATCGCCTATGAAGCCGCACTCAAGGGCATCGGCAAGCTGGAGGCCAACCCGCAGCGCCTCGCCGACGATCTGGATCAGAACTGGGAAGTGCTGGCCGAGCCGATTCAGACCGTGATGCGCCGTTACGGCATCGAAAAGCCCTACGAGAAGCTCAAGGAGCTGACCCGCGGCAAGCGCGTCGATCAGGCCGGCTTTGCCGCCTTCATCGAGACCCTGGCGCTGCCGGACGAGGTCAAGGCCGAACTCAAGACGCTGACCCCGGCCACCTACATCGGCAACGCCGTCGATCAGGCCAGGGCGCTCTGATTCCTCTTACACGAACCTTCCAGGCAGGAGAACGGACATGACGTCGGCCAATACGCCCCGCACGCTGCTCGGCGGCCTCACGCCCGCCCAGTTTCTCAGCCAGCACTGGCAGAAATCACCGCTGTTGATTCGCGGTGCCCTCCCCGATTTCGGCTCGCCGCTCGAGCCGGACGATCTCGCCGGGCTGGCCTGCGAGGAAGGGATCGAGGCCAGGCTGGTGGAAGAGAACGGCCCGGACAAGGCGTGGCAGGTCAGCCATGGCCCGTTCGACGACGAGACGTTCTCGCGCCTGCCCACCAGCGGCTGGTCGTTGCTGGTGCAGGCGGTGGATCACTATGTCCCGGAAGTCGCCGAACTGCTGGAAGCTTTCGATTTCGTGCCGAGCTGGCGGCTCGATGACGTCATGGTCAGTTACGCGCCGCCCGGCGGCAGCGTCGGTGCCCACGTCGATCAATACGATGTCTTTCTACTGCAGGTCAGCGGCAAGCGCCGTTGGCAGCTAGGGGGCAGCCCCGGCGACGAGGCCAGCCTGATCCCCGGAATCGATCTGCGTATCCTGGAAAACTTCAGTGTCGAAGCCGGTCAGGAGTGGGTGCTGGAACCGGGAGATATGCTCTACCTCCCCCCCGGCGTCGCCCATCACGGCGTCAGCGAATCCGACGACTGCATGACCTTCTCCATCGGCTTTCGCGCTCCGTCCGCCGACGAGGTCGTGACCTCTTACGCGGACTATATCGGGGAGCAGCTCGGCGATAGTCAGCGCTACGGCGACGCCGATCTGCAGCCGCCCCTCGATGTCGGAGAACTGGACGATCAGGCCATCGCACGAGTCCGAGATCTGCTGCTTAGCGCCATTGATCGTCCGGAGCAGATGGCCCAGTGGTTCGGCCGCGCGATGACTCAGCCCAAGTATCTGGATCAGGTCGTACCGGCGGAGTCCGCGACGACGCCGGAGGATTTGCGCGCTTCGCTAGAACGCGGTGAGCAGCTGGTTCGCAGCCCGGGCTCGCGCTTCGCCTGGCGGCGCCAGGACGACGCCCGGGCCACGCTGTTCGTGGACGGCGACGCGGTTGTCTGCGATCCAGCGCTGGCCCGGTATCTGGCGGCGAAGTCTCTCATCGATGCCAACGTGCTGGCTTATCCCGACAGCGAGCGCGTGCTCGCCGCACTTCTCGACAGCGGCAGCCTGAGCGGCATCGATGACGAGGAATGACTCGCGGGATGGTAAAGCAAAATCTGCCGGCGCCCCCTACACTCTAGACGGGCAAGATAACCGGACGTGACTCCGTTCCCGATGAGCCAAAAACGCTGGATTGGTTTTAAAACACCGTTTTAGTATGCTGGCTGTCAACGCCTACCTGGATGTTAAGGAGAATTCGATGATGAAACGACTCATTGCCCCCGCACTCGTCATGAGCCTGCTGGCCCTGGCCGGTTGTACCAACACCTCCACGTACTCAGGAGATGTCTATCGCGGGGATCAGGCTGGCACCGCGCAATCCGTCAGCTACGGCACGATCCAGTCGGTGCGCCCGGTACAAATTCAGGGCGGTAACGGTGAGAGCGTTCTGGGCAGCCTGGGCGGCGCCGTTATCGGTGGTCTGCTGGGCAATCAGGTCGGTGGCGGCTCCGGACGCACCATCGCCACGGCCGCTGGCGCTCTCGGCGGCACTATCGCGGGCAGCAAGGTTCAGCAGGCTACCGATCGCGTCGATGGCTACGAGCTGGAGATTCGTCAGGACAGTGGTCAGAGCGTGGTCGTGGTTCAGAAAGCCGATCGCAACTGGCAGGTGGGCCAGCGCGTCAAGCTGGTCGCGAGCGGCTCCAGCGTCAGCGTCGCGCCTTACTGAGTCGACTGCGACGTTTCCGGAGCTGCGACACGGCGACGGAAATGACCATCCCAGAGTCACTACAACGGTATCACCTTCGAACGGTGCCCCTCGGGCGCCGTTTTTTTTGTTAGCGCGTTACCAATTTCGGATGCATCGACACTTTACGTACGTTATTGTATGTTTCAAGTGTCACATCATTCGTTTAAGGGAACAGAACGATTCATGAAAGGGAACCTTTGGACGCACACCGGGTTGGCCATTGTCATGGCTGCGATCTCCAGCTCTGTCTGGGCAGACGGCATTCTGACCCTGAAAACGGAAAACGACATATTCGCCAGCGGTGACGACGGCCATTACACCAACGGCTTCGAGGGAGACTGGTCTTTCAGACCTGGCCCTGATCACTGGACACGGGAGCTGGCCGGCGTCATTCCCGGATGGAGCGCATCCACGCTCGACGGAGCCGCCTACCGCGTAGGCCAGCAGATCTACACGCCGGAAGACATCAGTGAGCGTGGTCTGATCGAGGATGATCGCCCCTATGCCGGCGTACTCTACGCAGGGTTATCGCTGTTCGACGATCAGCAGCTGACGGGATGGAGACGAACCAGCGGACTCTTCTTCGACGTGGGTCTCGTCGGCCCGGGTGCCGGCGGCCATACGGTGCAGCAGAATTTCCATCACTTGATCGACAGTGACGAGCCCAAAGGCTGGCACAATCAGCTTCGCAACGAGCCATTCGTGAATGTCGCCTATCAGACGGCATGGTGGAAGCAGGGTCAGTTGGGCGCTCTGGAAGCGGAGTACGGCCCTTCCGTCGGCGTCGCGGTCGGCAACCTCTATACCTACGGTGCAACGGGGCTCGGTCTGCGCCTGGGCCAGGGACTCGACAAGAGTTTCGGTATCCCTGCGGTGGCGCCCTCCCAAGGCAGTCGGATCTTTTTCGAGAAAAACAGCGGCTTCAACTGGTATCTCTTCGCCAACGTCGAAGGGCGCCTCATGGCTTACAACATGCTGCTCGATGGCAATACGTTCGAAGACAGCCATTCGGTCGATCGCCGTCCTTGGGTGGGAGACGCTCAGCTCGGCCTGGCGCTATCCTGGAACCGCTGGCAGCTGACCTACAGCTCGGTCTGGCGCACCCATGAGTTCGAAAGCCAGGACAATGGCGATCAGTTCGGTTCTCTCACCCTCTCGACCTGGCTCTGACACTTCGTCGGCCGTCGCCTTCATTCCGAATCGGATGATCGAGGCCATGAAAACAGCAGCGGGCGGTGCCTGAAGCACCGCCCGCTGCCGTATCGAGCTGACCGCGAGGGCTCAGCACTACCTTCAGTGCAGCTTGGCTTTGCGCATGCCCCAGCAGGCAAGGCGCTTGCCGACCCACACCCCCAGCGCCAGCAGAATGAGCGTCAGCAGCATGGAAACCGGGTTGATGATGAAAGTGGCGCCCAATACGCCCAGGGCAACGGCCATCACCCAGCGATCCTGAGCGGGATCACCGCGCAGCTGGACCGGCAGCCAACGCATGATCGCGCCGCCGAGCGCGCCATCCCAAGCCTTGAGCGCCAGAAACGACAAGACGATAAAGGCAATCAGCCAAACGATAAAAACGGTCATGACGAACTTCTCCTCAACCGCAGAAAAGAGGGGTTATCCTCGAGGCAGGTTAACCACACCCGAAGGGCTTCGCAACCGCCGCACCCGGCGTTTCCGGCAGCAGATAACCTCGTGTCAGTCGAACTTCTGCCGCATTGCGACCTGACAGAATCGTCTTGGCACGTTAGGATATGGGAGACATGCACAAACGCAAAGGTTTCGAGATGCAAATTGCCCAGAACTCCGTGGTCGCGTTCCACTATACATTGACCAATGATGCGGGAGAGGTACTGGACAGTTCAGAAGGTCGGGATCCCCTGACCTATCTACACGGTTCGGGCAACATCATCCCGGGTCTCGAGAAAGAGCTCGAGGGTCACGGTAGCGGAGACAAGCTCCAGGTCGCGGTCGCTCCGGAAGAAGGTTACGGTGAAGTGCAGCCGGCGCTGGTGCAGGAAGTGCCCCGGGACGCCTTTCAGGGTGTCGACGAAGTGCAGCCCGGCATGCAGTTCCAGGCTCAGACTCAGGAAGGACCGCTCATGGTCACGATCACCAAGGTCGAAGGTGATACCGTAACCGTCGACGGTAACCATCCGCTGGCTGGCGAGAAGCTGAATTTCGACGTCGAAATCGCTGAAGTTCGCGAAGCGACCGAAGAAGAAGTCTCTCACGGTCATGTCCACGGCGAAGGCGGTCACGAGCACTGATCTCCGGACCTTGTCCGGCGAGATCGTTCGTCGATACGCAAAAGGGCAGCCTCTCGGCTGCCCTTTTTAGTGCTACTAGTTAGTGCCACTCTCAGTAACACTTGTTAGTGCCACTTGTTGGTCCCACGACCCACCATCAATAGACTGACTCTGCCCCTCGCTTCAAAGCCTCGACGCTGTCGATACTGAAAAAGTCTGCAAGCGGCATCAAGCTCCCATCAGCGGTTCCGGCTCGATTTCGGCGACCCTCAACCCTCGCTCGCCAGCATCACCCGCTGGGCAAGCTGGGTGCGCTCGACGGGCCTGCGCGCCTGCCAGTAGTATCGCTTCCAGAAGACGTTATCCAGACGCGACAGTTTCACGCCCTGAGACGACGAGGCATGCAGGAAATAACCTTCTCCCACATAGACACCGACATGGTTGTACGGGCCGGGCGGGCGAAAGAAGACCAGATCTCCGGCCTTGAGATTCGACTCGTCAACCCGGTTTCCCTCCAGCACCTGTTCTTCGGTCGTGCGCGGGAGCTCGAGAGCAAAGGCTTCCCCGTATACGTGCTGCATCAACGCCGAGCAATCGATACCGTGATGCGTAGTCCCGCCCAGCACGTAGGGCGTTCCCACCCAACGTTGGTGCTCGTTCAGCAGCGCCCGGCGAATCACCGTCGGCGACACGGGCAGCGGCTTGAAATCGCGGATGGTCTGCGGGGCCGGGGGCGCATTCCGAGGAATATCGACTGCCACGGAACGCGAATTGACCAGTGGAAGTGAATACTGCGCGTTAACCTGTTGTTGTTTTACGGGGGCGGTACAGCCGGATATGGCCATTACCAGTGCCAGCCCCATGGCCGTGCGTCTTAGCATTCAGCGCAACCTCTTTCGCCTGTGAGCCATCACGGGCACGCCTCTCCCGACGACGAAACTGCGGTCGCCCGGCGAAATGAGTCGCTGTGGTGGTGACACTACCGACTTAAGGTGTCACCGCCATAACGGCCAGTTTTCGGCTCGAATTATCGACTAGATGGACAGAAAAAAGCCACGCCCGTCCCAACGGCCGGCGTAGCACAGCGGAGATCATATGTCATCGAATAGTGTTTGGCGAGCCCATCGTGTTATTGAACAGCGTTAATGTAAATGCTGCGGCTCACCGGGAAGTATATCGATGTGAAGCGAGGTCCAATGACCCATGGAGCTACCGGGGAAATCGAGGCTTGCCCAGGCGCCGGCCAGCAGCGGCGAGGCCTCGAGCCAGGCGTCGAGCGCCTGCCGGAAGCGAGCCAGAAACGCGTCTCGCTCTGGCGTATCGTCCATGAAAAACCCGAAGCCACTGTACAGCCCCTCGGCATAATCCTGCCAACTACTGTAGTGACGTTCGGCCAGACGCAGCGCGGCGTCGAGATAGTACGAGAGTCGGTTTTCGTCCAGCCAGTCGAGCTGACGCCCGGCCAGCGCCAGATCGACCAGTTGCGCGACGTCCCAGGCGGTCATGTCCTGATCGTTGCAATGGCAGGCGTTATCCCGAACGTGTTTCAGCCGCAGGAGATGAATTCGCTCCTCGTCGGCGCAGTCGCCCGACTCGAGGATCGCGATCTCGGCATCGAGTCTTGCTCGATTGAGCGTGTAGGGCGCGTAGTTGATCAGATAGTCCTGTCGATCGCCCGACCCGACCAGAAAATCGAGAAAATCCACCAGCCCGGCAGCGCCCTGCAGCGCATACTGGTGTTCTACCCATTCACCCAGATCGGCCCGATCCTGCGGCGACAATGGCTGCGGCGCCTGCCACAACGCTTCATTGAGCGGCCCCGCCAGCGACATCGCGGTGAAACGCGTCAATGTCGGCCTGACGCCAGGCTCTCGCCAGGTGATTGCCCGTGAAGGTGACAACCAGCGGAATGGCGAACCGGGGTCGGCAAGGTGCCAGTCGATGTCATCGGCCAGTGATACTTCCTCCGGCGCCTCATCCTGGCTCAAGACCGTTTCCCAGGCATGCCAGGCGGACAGCAGCCTCAGCGGGCTACTGTAAAAGCGGCTCAGAACATCGCACAGCGAGCGAGCTAGCGCCTCGATCTCTGCCGGCGGATAACGGCCGCTGTCCGCCGCCATTACCAGATAGAAGGCATACTTCTCCGCCATCGTGATCGTCGCCGCATGCTCCGCACAAGCGGCTAGCTGACGCCTGGAGCGTCCGGCGGCTCGGCGGCTCGACGACTGACGGGCATCCGCCGCCAACTGGTTGAGGTGATGAACCTGGGCAGGCATCCAGAAGCGCGACAGTCCGGCGACGCCCTCTTCCTGATGGAGTCCCAGCACTTCGCTGAGATAGCGTTCCGCATCTTCGAGCCTGGACTGGCCTATCGGTTCGGCAAGATGTCGACGGTGAACCAGATCCGGATCCCGGATCGCGGCTATGGCCAACACCCAGCTATCAGCCGCGGCCCGGTGTTGCTGGACGAACGCTCGTGACGAGTCACGCTGAGACGGCTTCAGCGTATCTCGGAGTGATACCTGCCACGGGCTCGCGCTGCCAGCCAGCAGAGGTTCCCAATCGTCCTCGAACGTGTCGCGAAGATCCCTGCCCTCATAGAGGCTGCGCCCTCGCTGATAGGCCTGGACTACCTCCCGCCAGTCCGCGTAGCGCTGCTGCAGAAGATCGACGGCATGGGCGGCGAAAGTCTCCGCCTCGGATGCCGAAAGCCAACCGGCGCAATAGCCGAGAAAGGCTTGGTCGACAAGCCGCAACCAGTCCCACGCCGCCCATTCCAGCGGCTCGCCGTCAGCCAGCAAGCGCAGCAGAACCTGACCGTAATCCCGCTGGTCATTGAGTGACTCAAGCCACTCGACCTGCGCCGCCGGCCCCTGACGGCCAACCCGGGTCGCATCCATGTCCCATCCATATCGATGTCCTTGACCGGCAAGCCAGAACAGCAGCGAGAGCAGCTCATCGCGCCCGCCGACCTCGCCCTGCTCACGCAGCACCGCCTGGCGCTGACGACGTTCATCGGCGGAGCACTCGAAAGGCCATGCCAGCACTGGCGCAATCGCGGCTCTCGCCCGCCAAGGTCCAGCCGACCAGAGGTTGCCCGACCCCGACGGCGTGGACGACTCGATCGGTCGCAGGTCATGTCGAAGCCGGGACCAGGAAACGCCCCGCTGCTGGCGCTCGCGGCTCAACAGTTCGCGGCCCGCCTCGTCCGGAATCGGCTCACCCGCGCGCGCCAATGCCGTCACCCAGCCTCTGAGCGTCGGAAAAGTCGTCACGATGTCGCGAGCCAGCAAGCACAGCCAGGTGTCATCGGACTGGGGATCGGCCCACCCGGCTCGACTGCCGAGTGCCAGCAGCTCCAGGGCCTCGAGACGCGACGATGCCACCTCTTGGGTATTCGTCGCACTGTCCCAGAGTCGCCACGCGAACTCATCCCGATCACCGATCCCCAGGGACTGCAGGCGCACAAATACCTCGTCCGCGCCGAGCGCCTGACGAGGATCGCTGGCAAAGGGCCAACCTCGGAGCGTCAGTTGCTGGGCCCACCACGGGAAAAGAAGTTCGCTCAAGAAAGACCTCGTGACACGGAAGCGGCTAGCGCCGGTCGGCTTGAATCGCGCCGCAGACAGCAGACGCGGCGGCACAGTATACCGGAAAGCCGACCTCACGCCGATGGCCCGAGGACCGACCGCCCCGGCGAGAGACAACCGATCGAACCGAGGCTAGCTCAATTTCTCGGTGTGGGAGCGCGTGGCTTGCCCCAGCAGATGGCGCAGCAGGAATTTTCTGACTCTGACCACGAACTGTTCCTGGAACAGAACGCAGAGGAGCACGGTCATGGCCAGAAACAGCGGATATAGCCACAGATGCAGCTCGCCCGCCGCGGCCAGACAGCCCTTGAAGTTCGTGGAACACAGACCGGGATCGCCGGACAATACTCGTTCGACCCGCGAGAACACGGCGTATAGCGGCACGTGCAAAGCGAACATCGGCAACGACGCGCCCCCTAGCCTGGTCGCCCACCGCATCAGCCGGGGGCTCCGAGGCTCCCCCCAATGCGCGGCGACATAGATCAGTGCCAGCTGCGCCCAGAGCAGCAAACCGTTGTGCAGCGCGTAGTACCAGGCGTGACCCAACCCCAGCAGATAGACCGCGACAACCACGCTGAGCGCCACGATCAATAGCGTCAGGCAGCATTGAGGCAGCGACATCAATCGTCCCTGAGCCTTGCGCTGGGCATAGAAGACATACAGCAGGATCCCGGAGGCGAACTCCGGTAAGCGGATGAGCGGATTGCGATGCAGGATACCGGTTTCCGGTACGCCATAGTCAGTGGTCAGGATGACGTAGAGCGGTGGAATCAGATAGAGGATATTGACCAGCAGGATCGCGCGACGCGGGTGCAATACGCGACGTAATCGCGGCGCCAGCCACGGGAACGTCAGGTAGAAGAAGAATAGCGCGGAAATCGACCAGGACGGCGGATTGAACGTCAGATAAAGCGGGTTCCAGGCGTGCAGCAATGTCAGATTGAGCAGCAAATTGATGCCCGTCTCCACCGACCCCATGGTGTGGTTCAAGCTCTCCCAGTCCAGCTGTCCGACATCGTTATTGACGTCGTAGACCACGAACTGCAGCGAGATATCGCTGTCCCCCGGCGCTATCGCGAGGTAGCCGACCAGAGCCGACACCGCCATGGCGAGAACCAGCGAACCGATGTGAATGGGATAGAGATTGGAGAAGCGTTTGAGCCAGAAGCTTCGGGGCGGTTCCCGCATCTGATGCGACGCATCGAGATAGACGTGTGTCAGCAGAAAGCCCGATAACGCGAAGAAGGCGCTGGTCGAGAAGAATCCGATATCGGTCACATAGTGCGACCAGTCACGAATCGACGGGTAGTTATGCAGCGTGTGGAAAATGACGATGTACAGGCCGAGCAGAAAGCGTAACCACTCGAGCCCGATAAAGCGTTCTTTGCGCATGGCGGTCGTTGAATCAGGCATCCGTTGCAGATCTCTGGCCGTCAAAAGGCGCTAGTGTACCCGATTCTTGCCCGCAATATTCTCGCTTGCCGCCGTCTTATTCGCGCCCTGTTTCCCGAAAGCTGTTTCCCCAAAAGCGGCTTCTCCGAGACTCGGCACCCAGCGGCCTCGCTTTTTACGACATTCTTTTCGGCGGCTTACTTTTCTGGGATCCGCTTTGAGGGCTTGCTTGTCAAAGCCCCATACAGGAAAGCCGCGCATCAGCGCGGCTTTCCGTTTCAGAACCTGGCGCCACGAGACGCGCCTAGGCTTTCTTGACCTTGGCAACGATCCACAACAGGATAATCGCGCCAATGGTCGCAACGACCAGTGAACCGATAAATCCGTTGGAGGACAGCCCCAGCAGGCTGAAGAGGAAGCCGCCGAGCACGGCACCGATGATACCGACTACGATATTTCCCAGAACGCCAAAACCGCCGCCGCGCATGACCTTCCCGGCGATCCAGCCAGCGATCCCGCCAATGATCAGCCACAAGATAAAGCCCATAGTGTTACTCCTTGATTCCCTTCTGCATGGATAGCGCGGGGATAACGTACCGTCATCCCCCTCTAAGCATAGACTCCAATCGAACAATCTTCGAAGTCCTGGAACACGTGAACGACGTCCATCGTGGCACGTTTTTATCGCGGGCCGACCTGCCGCCTCGATCAGGCGAATGCCGGTACTCGGAAAGAGGCCCTGGTCGGCAACCCGTGCTGATGCCACGCTGCATGGGCATCAGCGTCTTCCCAGACTCGCCAATGCAACTGGGACAACATCACCGGATCGTCCAGAAACGCTAATCGCTCCAGGTTACTCATTGATGACGGCCCCTGCCTGACGGCCTGGGTCACCCGCTCGTGGCGGCGGCGCTCGAGCGGCTCGGCGCGAGCATGGCGCGAGGTGCCCAGCGCCGTCGCCAACGCATTGGAAACCGGATCCAGAACCACCTGGACGAAAGTCGGCGCGGGCGCCGCGGCGTTCATCCGGCCCAGATGACGCACCATTCGACGCAGCACTCGTGGTGGATGCGTCTCTTCGGGGATCCGGAACAGGCGCGCCCGGAAGCAGGCTCTGCCGAGCGAGACCCGACTCGATAGCGTCGACACCGGGATCGATATCATCATGGCCCCCACGATCGGCGACAGCCACCACAGGAAAGTCGGTTCCATGCGATAGACCCCCACTGCCCAGACGGCACCGATCAGCGTCTGACTCCAGTGGTTGCGGACCGCATCTCCCCAGGTGGTATCACTGTTCTCACGCGATGGCGATCGCCATTGAATGGCCCAGCCCATGACCGACGTCAACACGAAACGCGTGTGGAACAGCATGCGTACCGGCGCCAGCGCCATCGAGAAAAGTGACTCCAGCACCATGCTCAGCAGCACCTTGAGCGGCCCGCCGAACTGACGACTGCCCTGAACCCACACCAAGATCACGCTCAATACCTTGGGCAGGAACAGCAGTGTCGCCGTGGCGCCGAACAGACCCACGGCAAGCGTCGGGTTCCACTGGGGCCATACCGGAAACATCATTCCCGGTTCGGGGAAGTAATTGGGCGTACTCAGGGTGTGCACCGCCAGTAGCGCGGTCGACAACACAAGGAACAGGAACCAGAGCGGCGCCGAGATGTAGGACATCAGACCGGTCAGGAACACGGCCCGGTGTACCGGGTGGATCCCTTTGGACAAGAACAGCCGGAAGTTCATCAGGTTGCCGTGACACCAGCGCCGGTCGCGACCGAGCTCTTCCAACAGGTTGGGCGGCATTTCCTCGTAGCTGCCTTCCAGCTCGTAGGCGATCCATACCCCCCAACCAGCGCGGCGCATCAACGCGGCCTCGACGAAATCGTGGGACAGGATCTCGCCGGACATCGATCCCTTGCCGGGTAGCGGCGCTAGCATGCAGTGGCGCATGAACGGCGCCATCCGGATGATGGCGTTGTGCCCCCAGTAATGCGACTCCCCCAACTGCCAGAAGTGCAGCCCGGCGGTGAACAGTGGGCCGTAGACGCGCGTGGCGAACTGCTGCATGCGCGCGTAGAGATTCAGGCGCCCGGAAGCCCGCGGCGCCGTCTGCACGATGCCGGCCTCCGAATGCGCTTCCATCATCTGAACCAGGCGAGTCAGGCAGCTCCCCGTCATCACGCTATCGGCATCGAGCACGAGCATATAGCGGTAGAGCGCCCCCCAGCGTCGGCAGAAGTCGTCGAGATTGCCGCTCTTGCGCTTGACGCGTCGCTGACGACGGCGGTAGAAGACCTGGCCGAAGACATCGAGATCCCGACACAGCGCCAACCACGCGTGGGTTTCCTCGATCGCGATGTCGGGATCGAAGGTGTCGCTCAGGATAAAAACGTCGAAATGACGATCGTTACCGCTCTGGCGCAGCGATTCGATCGTTGCCCGCACGCCGGCGAAAACCCGTGGCACATCTTCGTTGCAGATCGGCACCAGCAGCGCGGTGCGTGCGTCGTCCGGAATCGGTTCGTCACCCACCTCGGAATCGATGGCGTAACGGTCCTTGCCACGTAGCAGCTGGAAGAACCCCATCAAGGCGGTCCAGAAGCCGGCCGACACCCACGCGAACAGCAGCACGAACAGCGCGAGAATGGCGATCTCCAGCCACTGCTGCCCCTGATAAGGCAATACCGTGCGCATCTGGTTGGCCGCTACGAAGCTCTGACCGAAGATCAGCACCAGCAGCACCCAGCGGCGAACGGACGCCACCCGCTGCCATCGCGGCGCCGGCCGGGTTTCCCGCTGTCTGCGGCGGAAACCGCGACCCACCCAGTTCTTGAAGCGTTGCCCGTAACGCACGAAAGGGTTGGTCGACCACTGCTCGGGGGCCAGCGCCGTACGCTGCATCGGCGGCGCGGTCCGCAGTCGCGTGACACCGCGCTCGTCGCTGCTCAGGAACTCGGGCGGCGCCAACGGCGGCTGGGCATATGCCAGGGCCAGGCGACGGCCCACCGAACTGGCCGCCGGGTCGTCGCCTTCGACCTCGCCGCCGCCCAGCGCGGCATGCAGAGATGCCATGTCATGCGTATCCAGATCACTGGCCAGCAGCCTGCGCCGCTCCTCGCGATCCTGGGTCTCGAGCGCCAGCCGTTCCAGGTAGTGATCGGCTGACGTCATCCTGGAAGTGGACGTCGCTTCAGCCATTGGCCGGCAGCCGGTAATACCAGGTCTCGGAGACTCGCTTGTCGCCCTGGTTCAGATGGGCGCGAATATCCAGCGGCTGATTCTTGTCGCTGCGCTTGATCTTGACGAACACGCGCCAGCCGCCGGTCGCCGGGTTACGCTCGGCATGACTGTCCACCAGTTCACCGTTGTCACCGACACTGGCTTGAACACTGATGTTGGCATCGTCGCCCAGACCGGACAGCGAAGGTCCGACGAAGTCCAGTACGAAGGCCGTCGAGCCGTCGGCTTCCCGAACCAGGTCGTCCTTGCGAACTTCCCCGCGAGAACGCCGCGTCTGATCCACCCAGGCGAGCGAGGAATCGAGGTAACGACTCTCGTCCTTGGTCACGGTGAGGCGGTAGTCGTAGTCCAACGTCTTGTCGGGCTGGGGTTCGGGCGCAGTTTCCGGCAGCCACATGGAGACGATATTGTCGTTGGTCTCGTTGGGAGTCGGAATCTGGATCAGCTCTACCTTGCCCGCGCCCCATTCGTTCTGGGGTTCGATCCAGGCGCTGGGACGCAAGTCATAACGACTATCGATGTCCTGGTAATTGTCGAAATCATGATCGCGCTGCATCAGACCGTAGCCCCGCAGTCGCGGCGTGGCCTGCTCGTTCATCATCAACTTCGCCGGGTTGGCCAGCGGCCGCCAGGTCCAGCCGTTCTGAGAATCACTGATCAGCAGGCCATTGGAATCGTGGATAGCAGGCCGATAGTTCAGCGTCGAAGACGGCTGTTCCGGGCCGTACAGGTACATGCTGGTCAGCGGCGCCACACCCAGCTTCTCGACAGGGCGGCGCAGGAACAAGCTCGATTTGACGTCCACCACAGTGTCATCGCCCGGACGCAGCACGAAACGGTAGGCGCCGGTGAGGCTGGGCGAATCCAGCAGGGCAAAGATCGTCAGATACTGACTCGCCTTGCTTGGCTTGACGATCCAGAACTCCTTGAAGCGGGGGAACTCTTCGCCGGAGGGCAAGCCGGTATCCACCGCGAGACCACGGCCGGAAACGCCGTAAACCTGATCTTTACCGATGACGCGAAAGTAGCTCGCCCCGAGGAAGACCATGGTTTCGTCCTTGCGATCGGACTGATTGAGCGCGTAATTGACCTTGAACCCGGCGATGCCCAGGCCATCGTTGTTCTTGACGTCATCCGCCAGATCCAGATTGCCATAGGTGAAATCGTCGGCGTTGAACGCGAAATCGTGGACGCCTTGGTCGTCGACGCTATGCAGCTGAATGGCGCTGTCGTAATGCATGCCTTCATGGAAGAAGCTGAGAGTGAAAGGGACTCCTTCATCTCCACTCCAGACATCACGGTCACGCTTATACTGGATCTGCTCGTACTGACCATAATCCAGATTGCGCAGCGCCTCCGGCAAATTTCTCTCAGGTTCGCTGTAACCCTGCTTTGAAAGGTCTTCGGCTTTCTTCGCGACATCATCGAAACCAAAAGCCAACACATTTTGGGCGATACCGCTGAGTAGCAGCCCGGTCAGGGCTACCACCGGAAGAAGCGCCTTGCGTTTTTCAAGGTTACTCCGCCGGATCAATGCACTCACACTCATACTCCTGTCATAGCTATCTTGCCCAATAACCAAGGGCCCGAATCGTTCAAGGCCATGCACGCCATACTGTAAACGGTAAGCCAAGCCAAGCTGAAAAAGCGCCACCGTAGGACGGCGCAACGACACAACTTGCGATGAATAATGACGGGATAGCGAAGCCTCCATGCTTCGTACTCCGTAAGTCTAGCATACGCTACACTGAGGCACGGAAAGTCCTCCTGGCCGGCCCGCGCCGTATCGACGCTTGCCATCTGAATCATCGTTGGATGAGGCCGATGAATGCGTATCGAATCGCACCCCGATCGGATGATCATGCCAGCCGACTTGCCCCGTTGGCTGGGCATAATGGCGTATCTGGCGATTTTCAGCTACCCCCTGGTCCAGGCCGACCAGCTGTATCGCGACGATATCTGGCGAGCCTTTCACGGAGAAATGGGCTGGGTTTCCAACGGTCGTCCGCTCTCCAGTCTGCTCGTTCTGCTCGTCAACGGCGGCCCGCGCCTGGCCGATCTCTCGCCACTGCCATTATGGTTGGGCCTCGCCGCCATCGCGTTCTCGCTTCTGCCATGGCGGCGTCGCCTGCGGCCATTCGACCCGGGTTACGCCTGGTTGGCGATGCTGATTCTGGTCGTACAGCCGTTTTTCCTACAGAACCTCTCCTATCATTTCGATGCCCTGCCCATGAGTCTGGCGCTGGCCTGCGCCGTCACCGGTATCGCCTGCGCGCTGGATCCACGTGAAAACCATCGGTGGCAAACCGGATTTCGCTGGCTGGCGGGTGGCGGGGCGATGCTGGCTTCGCTGTTTTTCTACCAGCCGGCCGCCAACGTCTACTTCGTGCTGCTTGCCTTTCACGTCGCCCTGAGCATAGCGCACCGCGGACGCCCGAACTGGCCCCTCCACCTGGGGGCGCTGGCGATCGGGAGTCTGGCGCTGGTGATATCAAAGATCGTCTCTTCCGGGTTGATCGATGGCGCCTACAGCATGCAGCACAGCAGCCTGGCCCCGCTGGACCAGTTGCCCGGCCACTTGATCGAACAGACGAGACAATTCTGGCATTACGCGGCAGCGACCCTGGACAAGCCGACCTGGTGGCTCGTGATCGGGCTGGCGGTGGTGACGCCGGTCGGGCTGACGGTCGCAGCCTGCCGTCGGCGCAATCCCGCGGGGCTGGCTCTGATGATCGTGATACTGCTCTGCCTGCCGATGAGCGGGCTGGGGTTTCTGTCTGCGCTGGCGAATCCGATCTGGCAACCCCGAGTCATGACGGGGTTCGGCGCGCTGTACGCCGGCCTGCTGTTCTGCGCCCTAGCCGGGCTGGGGCGGCTGCCTCTGTCGCCGATCGGCAGGCGCTGCTTCAGCTGGCCGCTGATCGCCGTGGCGCTCGGCACACCATTGAGCCTGGCCTACGCCTACGGCAACGCCCAGCGTCAGCAGGCACTGTTAACCGACAACGTCTCCATGACGCTGATCGACGATCTCGCCACCCAACCGATCGCCGCACCGTTGATGATCGATGGCGCCCTTCCCTACTCCCGACCCACCCGCAACGCGATTGCCATCCATCCTTTTATCGGTGAACTGATCTCACCCTATCTCGACAACGGCTACTGGTGGGGTTATCAGGACCTCTATCGCCAGGGGCTATCGTCGGCCTTCGAGCTCAACGACGATCCAAAGCTGCGCCAACGATTCGAGGCTCGGTGCCGACAGCTCCAGCCTTTGGCCCGCCACGCCTGGTACACGCTCTACGCGTTCGAGGGGAACTACGTTGCCTCGTTCAACGCCGAGTGCCATCGCGGCCTGACCGCGAGCGAACTTCCGATAGACGACTGAAACGCCGCCGGTGCGCCATCCGGGGCTATTTGTCCGTTTTTGAACTGCCGATCAGCGTCGACATTGTCCAAACGCCTACACATTGGTTTAGCTATGTCAGACAAATGGCGAATAGCGGTTTGATCCGAGTTGTCTGAAACTGCGCGGGTAATGTGGCGCAACCCCAAACAGCGGCCGCCACTGGGATGCATTCAACTAGGACACTCTCTATGCATGCATGGACTCTAATCTCGTTTCTGTTCTTCACGGGGTTGGTCGCCTTGATCACCTGGCGCATTACCCATCGTGACGATCTCAGCAATACTCGCGGCTACTTTCTCGCCGGGCGCAGCCTCAGCTTCCCGCTGATCGCGGGCTCTCTGCTGATGACCAACCTCTCCACGGAACAGATGGTCGGGCTGAATGGCGCAGCCTTCTCCGACGGCTTGAGCGTCATGGCCTGGGAAGTCGTTGCCGTCGTCGCTCTGGTGCTGCTGGCGCTGTTCTTTCTGCCGCGATTTTTGCGCAGCGGTATCGCCACCGTGCCGCAGCTGCTACAGGAACGCTTCGGCCCGACCACCCAGTTGATCTGCAACGTCATCTTTTTGGTCGCCTACGCCGTCATCCTGCTGCCGATCATTCTCTACTCCGGCGCCGTGGGGCTTCAGGGTATGCTCGACCTGCCCGTGCTCACGGGGATCGAATCCAGCACCACGCTGCTGTGGATGACGGTGTGGATCGTCGGCATCATCGGCGCTATCTACGCCCTGTTCGGTGGTCTGCGCACGGTCGCCGTGTCCGATACCATCAACGCCATCGGCCTGTTGGTCGGTGGTTTCCTGATCGTCTACCTGGGGCTCGATGCCGTAGGTGACGGCAACGGCATGGCTGCCGGCTGGCATGCCATTCAGGAAGCGCAACCCGATCGCCTCAACTCGCTGGGCCGTCCGGATCAGCAAGTGCCGTGGCCGGCGCTGTTCACCGGCGTGTTCCTGATCAATCTGTTCTACTGGTCTACCAATCAGCAGATCATCCAGCGTACTTTCGCCGCCAAGAGCCTCTCCGAAGGCCAGAAAGGCGTGCTGCTGACCGGCTTCCTGAAACTGCTGGGGCCGCTTTACCTGGTACTGCCGGGCATCATCGCCTATCAGCTCTATGCCGATGACGGCATTGCCGGCGACCAGGCCTACGGCTATCTGGTATTCCATCTGCTGCCGCCGTGGCTGACCGGCTTCTTCGCCGCCGTCATGGTCGGCGCGATCCTGTCGTCCTTCAACTCGGCACTGAACAGCACCACGACGCTCTTCAGCCTGGGCATCTACAAAGGCATATTCAAAAAGGAGGCCAGCGAGCAGCAGGTCGTCAACGCCGGCAAGATCTTCGGCTGGATCATGGCGGTGGCAGCCATGACGATCGCCCCGCTGCTGGCCGGCCAGGACAGCCTGTTCGACTACCTCCAGACCATGAACGCGATCTACTTCATCCCGATCCTGGCCGTGGTGATCGTGGGTCTGCTGACCAAGCGAGTGCCGGAATCGGCCGCCATCTTCGGTCTTGTCGGTGGGATCGTGCTGATCGCTGCCGGCTACTTCGTACCACCGTTCAACGGCATCTTGGAGATCACCAACCAGTATCACTTCGTTGCCGGCGTGTTCGTGCTGCTCGTGGTGGTCATGCTGCTGATCGGCAAGATCGCGCCGCGCCGCGAAGCCTGGGTCCACGAAGACGTCAAGGCGGTCGACCTGACGCCGTGGAAAGGTGCCGTGCCGGTGGGTATCGTGCTGCTGATCTTGGTCTTCGCGATCTACTTCGCTTTCGCGGGCTGAGGCTGAGTCGACCACAGCATCACTCATCGAGAACGACGCGACTCGACGCGACCCTGACGGCGCCTCGCCACCGTGCGAGGCGTCTTCGTTTCTCGACCCCTCCCTTTTAACGCTCGCGCGCTGTCTCACCGCCCTCACACCCGCTCATATCGTTTACCATGCGCGTAGGCTTTCTTCGGAAAAGAGGCGATGCGCCGACAACTGACTCATGAATTCCAGAATCTGATCGATCGCGGCCGGGATCGCCAGCTACGCCTGGCCGTCACCGGGCTTTCCCGCGCCGGCAAGACGGCGTTTCTGACCTCGCTGGTCAATCAGCTGCGACACGCCGGCATCGATGCGCGCCTGGATCTGCTCAAGTCCGCCCGCGAAGAGCGCCTGCTCGGCGCGCAGCGCGTCTCCCAGCCCGATCTCGGCATCCCGCGGTTTCCTTACGACGAAGCGATGACCTCGCTCGAGGCGTCACCGCCTCAGTGGCCGGAGCCGACGCGCGGCATCAGCGAACTGCGCCTGCAGCTGCGTTACAAGACACGCCGTGCCCGTGGTCTGCTGGGCGATACCGCCACACTGACGCTGGACCTGATCGACTATCCCGGCGAGTGGCTGCTGGATTTGCCACTGCTCGAACATGATTTCCTCAGTTGGAGCGAAGCCCAGCTCAAGGGCATGGGGCCGGCACGCCAGCAGTACGCCCAGGCCTGGCAGGACGCCGTCGCCAAGCATTCAGCCGACGAGACGGTGGAAGAATCTCGGCTGGCCGAACTCGCGGCGCACTACGCCGACTCTCTGCGCCAGGCGCGGGAAGCCGGATTCTCTCATCTGCAGCCGGGCCGATTCCTGTTGCCCGGCGAACTTCAGGGCGCGCCGGTCCTGCAGTTCTTTCCGCTACCCGGCGTCGGCGAAGACGACCGCCAAGCGCTGGAAGCGCTGCCTGCCTCGAGCCTCTATCAGGTGCTCAAGAAGCGCTTTCGCTTCTATCAGCAGCACGTGGTCAAACCCTTCTACCGCGAGTATTTCCGCCGCTTCGATCGGCAGATCGTACTGGTCGATGTGCTCGGTGCGCTCAACGCCGGTCCCGAACGCTTCGAGGATCTGTCTCAGGCCCTCGCCACGTTGATGAGGAGCTTCAACTACGGCAAACGGAGCCTGATGAATCGGCTGTTTTCGCCACGCATCGATCGTCTGGCGATCGCCGCCACCAAGGCCGATCACGTCACCCCGGATCAGCACGCCAACCTGGTGACCCTGCTGGAGTCGCTACTGGCCGAACCGATCAAGGATCTGCGCTTTGCCAACGTGCCGGTACGCGCCTTCTCGTTGGCATCGATTCGAGCGACCGAACCGCGCGAGGTCGAAAGTGATGGCAAGCGCCAGGCCGCCCTGCGGGGTCACGGTCTCGACGGTGAGCCACTGCTGGTCTATCCCGGCGACGTACCGGCCAAGCTGCCGGAACCCGAGTTCTGGCGACGCCAGGGCTTCGCCTTCACGCCTTTCCGACCGGCACCCGCAGGCCCGGAGGCGCTACCCCACATCCGCATGGACGCCGCACTGGAGTGGCTGATGGGAGACAAACTTCGATGAGCGACCCTCGCCCCGGACAACGTTTCACGTTCGATGAACCGCCCACGCCCGCTGAGGATGCTTCGCTACAGGCGGCACGGGCCTATCTGCCGACCCAGGCCAGCGACCCCTACACCGCCGCCGACGATCACGACTCGCCGGCGCTCGACGCCGCGATCAAACCGCCGCGCAAGCGCCGCTGGGGGCTAATGGCGGTCCTGGGCGGCACGCTGGGCCTGGGAACGATCGAGGCGGCACAGTCGCTTTATATCTCCACGCTCGGCGGCGACTGGCTCGCCGGTGCCTGGAGCCTGGTCGGGCTGCTTGCCGTCGGCCTGGGCGCCAAGGCGCTGTGCCGAGAGCTGTGGCGACTGAGAAAGCTGCGACGTCACGCGCGACTGCGCCAGCAGCTTGATGACGAATGGGTCGGTGGCGAAGCCGCAACGGACTCGAACCCGATGACCCTGGCCGATGAGCTACGCAGCCAGATGGGACTCTCCAAGGATCATCCGCACTGGCAGTCCTTTCTCCACGCCCATCAGACGCATCACACCGCGCAGGAAACCCGCGAGCTGATCGCGCACTATCTTCTACACCCGCGCGACCAGGCCGCCCGTCGGCTGGTCACGCGGATGTCGGGAGAAACCGCGGTCATGGTCGCTGTCAGCCCGTTGACGCTGGTCGACATGGCACTGATGGCGTGGCGCAACATCGCCATGCTCGATCGCATCGCCGCGCTTTATGGTCTGCAGCTCGGCTATGCCAGTCGCCTGCGCCTGTTTCGGGAAGTGTTGCGCAACATGGCGTTCGCCGGCGCCAGCGAAATGGTCAGCGACGCCGGCATGGACCTGCTGTCGATGAACCTGGCCGCCAAGCTGTCGACTCGCGCCGGACAGGGCCTGGGCGCCGGACTGCTGACGGCTCGCCTGGGGCTGCGGGCCATGCGCACCACCCGGCCGGTGGCCTTCGAACGCGACGAACAGCCCAAGCTCGCCGACCTGCGCCGCGAAGTCTGGCAGCAGCTGCGCAGGCTGGACGATTCCGCGGAAAAGCGCTGAGCGCTCTCAAGACGGCGTCATCAGTACAGGCTCAGCAAGACTGAGTCAGCGGAACAGCCTCAGCGAAACAGAATACGTCTTGGCGTGTACCGTACCACCGCAGCTCGAATGAGGCCGCGCCGAGATCAATCGAGCGCAAAGAACGTTCGCAGCGTATGCGCCACGGCCGATTCGTGATGAGCGCCGACCCTGTTGGCGCGGGGCAGTTGCTCGATGACTTCCGGGTGAGCGTTGGAGACCACGTAGGCGTTGCCCGCCAGCGTCAGCATCTCGACGTCATTGAAGTTGTCGCCGAATGCCAGCGCCCGCTCGATGGGGAGATCGAGCGCCTTGAGCGCGCGACTCAGCGCGGTGCCCTTGTTCACGCCGCGCTGCATGAGCTCAAGTGAGTTGGCCGCTGAATAGGTGATATGCAGTGCGTCGCCATGGCGTTCCCGCAGGGTTCGCTCCAGCGGCTCGAGCATCGCCGGCTCGCCGATGTAGAGCACCTTGCCGACGCGTTCACGCTCCAGATCGCGCATGTCGTCGACCTGATAGGTGAAGCCGCTCATCGCGTGAAGCGGCAGCAGTTCGGGCGCTTCGGCATCGATCAGCCAGCGATCGTGAGTATAGATGTTGAGTCTCACCGAAGCCGGGCGCGGCAATGCCACCAGCGCCTGCACCTGATCCGTCGGCACCAGTGTTTCACTGACCAGGCGATCGTCGGGATCGTGAACGTGAGCCCCATTGCTGCTGATGATCCAGGCTGGAATCTCCAGTTGCCGACGAATGGCCGCGATGTCGTGATAGTGCCGTCCGGAGGCCAGCACGATCACATGCCCCTGGCCCGACAACGTCCGCAGCGTTTCGCGGGTCAAGGCGTCGACACGATGCTCGGCATTCAGCAGAGTGCTGTCGAGATCGCTGGCAATCAGATACTGGGGCATGGAGTCACCTTGGCTGGACGGCTTGCTTCGAGAGGATTAGCTGGACGGCTTGTTTCAAAGAGCTTGTTTAGAAGTAGACAGTGTCGGGCGGGGACCCGCGGGCGTCAATCGCCCGCTTCCCCGCACCGGATCCTGCGCTCGTCATCAGTGGCCTATGGCTAGCTTCTGCCTCAGGAGCAAACGCTCAGGCCTCGAGACTGTTGGCCACCGCGCCGGCCTGGCGCCCGACGACCAGGTGAACGACCCTGTCGCCCAAGTCCTGAATGCCGGCAGCGCCCAGTGTCTGAAGTGCGGATTCATCGATCCGGCTGCGGTCGCCCAGCTCCACGCGCAGCCGGGTCGCCGCCACGGCAGCGAGGGTGCGAATGTTATCGGCACCACCCAACGCCGCCAGCCACGCCTGACGGGATTCATCGTCGAGCCTGGCATTAGCTAGTGAGGCATCGCTCAGGGCCGCATCGCTCTCGACCGCCACCGGTACTTCCAGCGTCTTGCCGTGATCGCGCACCGCCACCCGAATGTCGTCGGCCACCGCGTCGGCGATCGGCCCCACGATCACCTGCAGGCCGCCGCCGCGCAGATGCAGGATCCCCCGGGCCCCGAGCGCCTTGAGCGACGGCTCGTCGATCGCCGTGTCATCGTTCATCACCAGACGCAAGCGCGTGGTACAGGCACCGACGCTGACTAGGTTGGCCACGCCACCCAGGGCGGTCACGAAGGCAGGCCCCCGTTCACCGGGATCGCGATTGACGTTTGGCGCTGCCACTTCCGGTTCGCGGCCCGGCGTCGGCAGGTCGAAGCGCACGATCGCCCAGCGAAAGATGCCGTAGTAGAGCACGAAGTAGCAGAGCCCTACCGGGATCATCATCCAGCCATTGGTCGAGAGACCGTAGGAGAGCGCGTAGTCGAATGCGCCGGCGGAGAAGGTGAACCCAAGCTTGACGCCGAGCATGTTCATCACCGCCATCGAGATGCCGGTGAGCACCGCGTGAACGGCATACAGCGCCGGTGCCAGGAACATGAACGTGAACTCGATCGGCTCGGTGACGCCGGTCAGAAACGCAGTCAGCGCCAGCGACAGCAACAGGCCGCCGACCTGGGCACGACGTGACGGCGGCGCGGCGCGATACATCGCCAACGCCGCTGCCGGCAGCCCGAACATCATCACCGGGAAGAAGCCGGCCATGAACGAGCCAGCCGACGGATCGCCGGCGAAGAAGCGATTGAGATCGCCGGTGGCGCCGTCGAAGCTGCCGAACACGAACCATACGAAACTGTTGAGCACGTGGTGCAGCCCGGTCACGATCAGAATCCGATTGAGTACGCCGTAGACGAACAGGCCGAGATCACCGGCGTCGATCAGCCACTGCCCCAACTGGTCGATGCCCTGCTGGACCGGTGGCCAGATCAGCCCGAAAATACCGCCGAGTACTACGGCGGAGAGTCCGGTGACGATGGGGATGAAGCGGCGCCCGCCGAAGAAGGCCAGATAGTCCGGCAGTTTGATCGATTTATAACGGTTGTAGAGTATCCCGGCCACACTGCCGATGATGATGCCCGCCAGTACCCCCATATTGATGTCGGGATTCAACGTCTCCAGTACCGCGGTGAGCACGAGATAGCCGATCACCCCGGCCAATCCGGCAGCGCCATTGTCGTCATCGGCGAAACCGACCGCCACGCCGATGGCGAAGATCAATGCCAGGTTGGAGAAGACCGCGTTGCCGGCATTGGCGATGAAGGCAATATCGAGCAGATCCGGCTGGCCCAGCCGCAGCAACAGGCCTGCGACCGGCAGTACCGCAATGGGCAGCATCAGTGAGCGCCCGAGTTTCTGAATGCCGGCCATGAGCCGGGAACCGAAGGTTGTGGTCATGACACGCTCCTCAAGATCTTGTTGTCGTATTGGAGGGACCCGAAGTCGTGCGGCCGACGGTATCGGCGCCTTTCCCGATGTCTTTATCGACGCCTTGCTCGACGCCTTTCTCGATGTCTTGCTCGATGGCTTTCTCGATGCCTTCTGCGCTCGAGTCCGCCACGCCGGGTTCATGTCCACGTTCAGGTTCCAGTATTGTCTTCAGGGCCTGCCTCACGGCGGCGCCATCGGCCAGCGCCAGCAGCGATGGCAACTGCGCCGCAAGCGCCCCGGCATCAAGCCGACGCAGGCCCGCCTTGACGGCGGCGATACGTCCAGATTCGACGGAAAGTTCGTCGACACCCATGGCCGCGAACAGGGCCCCGGCCAGCGGATCCCCCGCCGCCGCGCCACAGACGGCCACCGGACAGTGACCGGCAGCCCCCTGGAGACAGGCGGCGATGAGCCGCAGCACGCCGGGATGGAGCACGTCGCTGCGTAACGCCAGCGACGCCACTTCGCGGTCCATGGCCAGAGCGTACTGGGTCAGATCGTTGGTGCCGATGGAGAGAAAATCGGCCTCGCGAGCGAGGCTGTCGGCACACACCGCCGCCGTCGGCACCTCGATCATCACCCCCAGCGCCGGCAGCCGCTCGATACCCAGCGCGCCAGCGCGCGCCTCGAGCCGCTCCCGCACCCAGCGCAACTCGCCGACATCGGCGACCATCGGCACCATCAGCCGCAACGTCGACAGGCCGTCTTCGCCGAGCGCCAGCTCGCGGCCCGCTTCGAGCAGCGCATCGAGCTGTGTTTCAAAAAGCGCCGGGTGCGTCTGCCACAACCTCACGCCCCGCTCCCCCAGCGCCGGGTTGGGCGATGCCGGTAGCGATAGATAGGGAAGCTGCTTGTCGCCACCGATATCCAGCAGACGGACGATGACCGGCTTGCCCCCCATCGCTTCGACCGCGGCACGATACTCGGCCTGCTGTTCGTCGAGCGACGGCGCCGACTGTCGCTCCAGAAACAGGAATTCACTGCGCATCAGCCCGACGCCGTCGGCGCCCGCCTGGGCAGCCGCCCGGGCGTCTGCGCTTGAGGCAATGTTGGCCCCGACGTGGAGATGATGACCGTCTCGGGTCACTGCGGGATTCTGGGCTTGCGCATGCTCCGCCACCGCCTGCCGATGCCGTCGCGTCCTTTCTTCGTCGATCCTCGTCAGGCGTCGATCGTCGGGTGCCAGCTCCAGCGCTCCGTAAGGCTCGTCCGGGCCGATATCGAGACACGCCTTGTCACTGGCGGCTTCCATCAGCGCATCGCCCATGGCCACCAGACACGGCAACCCCCGCGCTCGCGCCAGAATCGAGACATGCGAGGTCAGCCCGCCGGCGGCCAGACATAGCCCGGCAACTCGATCCGCCACCTCGACGAACTGCGAGGGTGTGAGTTCCTGCGCGATCAGTATGGCCCCGTCGAGGCCTGAGAGGATCGCTGCCGCCTCGACGGCGAAAGGCTGCATGACCTGGCGCTGCAGATCGCGCAGATCGTCCGCCCGCGCCGCCAGCAGCGTATTGGCCCCGCCACGTAGACGTTGAATCTCGCGCTCCAGCGCCAGATACCAGCCACGCCCGGCGCTACGCCCGGCGGCAATTTCCGTCTCGGCCGCCGCACGAAGATCGGGGTCGTCCAGCCACGCCCGATGGGCCTCGAAGATGTCCGCCTCAGCCTGCTGGCCGCGCGCTTTCGCCGCTTGAGTCGATCGTTCCAGCTCGGCATCGACCTCGGCGATGGCAGCGACCAAGGCCCGCTTCTCCTGCTCGGGATCGCTCGCGGTGTCGGCGACACTGGGCAACGCCACTTCGTAGCGAACCAGCGGCCCCACCGCCAATCCCGGACTTGCCGCCAGACCGTTCAACCGGCCGGGCTCGGCAGCGGGCATCCGTGACGCTAAGGGCAGCCCGCTCGCCTGCGCCTCGGGCGGCGTTTCGCGGGGCCGGTCAGCCCCCGGCTCGGGCGTTTCGAGCAATGTCGTTGCCGCCTCGATCGCGGCCTGCGCCCCGGCGCCATGCGCCGAGAAAGTGACCCGGTCGCCCTGAACCAGGCCCAGATTCAGCAGCGCGCTCAGACTGGCGACGTTCGCGGTGGCGGCATCGCGGCTCCCGCCGGCCTTCTCGCCGATTCGTGTCAGCGTCAGCTCGACCGCGTGCTCTCGAGCGATGGCTCGCAGCCGCGCCGCAGGACGCGCATGGAGACCGCTGGCCGCCGCGATGGTGGCATCTCTGCTGGCGCTGGCACGCGGAGCCGAGTCTGCTCGACCGGCTTCGTCGCGACGATCCGCCGCGGCCTGCCACTGCAACAGATTCTCGCCCATCTCGACGATCGTGCCCGGCGCGACCAGCGTTTCCAGGTCGGTATCGGGGCCATTGGTCAGCACGACGGGAGTCACCAGCGCCTTGACTCGCTGCGCCAGACGATCGGCGTCGAACCGGCACAGCGGATCACCGGCGGAGACACGCTCGCCGGTCGCGACCAGCAGCTCGAGCCCGTCACCGTCCAGATCGACGGTGTCGAGTCCGATATGCAAAAGCCATTCATGGCCGCCGTCGTCGCGCAGCGTGATGGCGTGTGCGGTTCGCGCGCAATGGATGATCTCGCCGTTGCAGGGCGCATGCAGCGTCTCCCCCAACGGATCGATGGCAATACCGGGTCCCATGGTGCCTTCGGCAAAGACCGGATCGGGCACTTCCGCCAGCGGAACCACCACCCCGCGCATCGGGGCTCTGAGAAATCGTAATGTGGATGACATGAAGACTCCCAACTTGTTGTTGTTTCGATCCTGTTTCATTCGGCGCGCCAGTTTTGAACATCTGGACCTGGCGGCGTCCCGTCACATCGACTGAGGCGGCTCGCGGCTCGCGGCTCGTGGCTCGTAGCTCGTAGCTCGTAGCTCGTGGTTCGCGCTCAGAGCGTTCGAGTCACCTTCTGCAGATGGCGCGGCCGATCCGGATCACCACCGCGGGCGACCGCGAGTCTGGCCGCCATGACGTAAAAACTCTGGACCACCGATAGCGGCTGCAGATCGTCGTGGCCGGCATCGATCAATGGCAGCTGGCGTGCGGGAACACGGTCATCGGCGGCCAGCAGCACCTTGGCACCGATGCTCTCCAACCATTCAGCCAGTTCCAGCAGCCCGGCCTGATCCGGTCCCGGCGGCGCCAGTACCAGCACCGGGTAGCCCGGTTCGATCAGCGCCATCGGCCCATGACGAACCTCAGCGGCACTGAATGGTTCGGCCTGGATGGCGCAGGTTTCCTTGAACTTGAGCGCGACTTCCTGGGCGATGGCGAGCCCGACGCCGCGCCCGATCACCAGCAGCCGATCGACGTCGACCAGCGCATCCACCGCCTGTTGCCACTCCTGCTGCGCTGCCGCCTCGAGTTTCGGCGGCAGCGCTTCCAGAGCGGCCAGCAGCGCTTCGTCTTCGGCCCAGGCACCGATCAGATGAGCGCAGGCGGCCAAGGTGGCAAGATAGCTCTTGGTCGCCGCGACGCTCTTCTCGACGCCGGCGTGCAGCGCGATCTCGCGCTCCGAGACGTGCCCCAGCGGTGAATCGGGCGTATTGACCAGCGCCACGCTGCGCGCCCCGCCGGCGGCCAGCGCCTTTTGCGTCGCCACCAGATCGGGGCTGGCGCCGGACTGCGAGATGGCCACCGTCAGCTGACCCCGAACCCGCCACGGCGTATCGGCAACGGTGGTCAATGACGGCGGCACCGAGGCCATCGGCAAGCCGAGATGTTTCATCCCCAGATAGGCGAAATAGGCCGCGGCATGGTCGGAGCTGCCGCGCGCCACCGTCAGTGCCCCGTGCAGGTCGGCCGCTCGCAGTGCCTTGCCGAACTCGGCCATCGCTTCCCGATTGGCTCGCCATTGCGTCCGCAGGCAGGCGGGCGCGCTCCGGGCTTCTTCCAGCATCAGTGACATCAGTGGGTCTCCCGCGGCGCGCCAGCCGCCTGTGGTGTCGTCCGTTGTTGCGCGGCCATCTGTCCCTGCCCAGCCGACGAGACGTGATGAGCCAGTTCGCCGCCCACGTAGACGGCATCGATCTCGAGTCTCTCATTCATCACCACGATGTCGGCCCGGCAGCCGATCTCGAGCCGACCAATGTCGCTCTCGCCGAGAAAATCGGCGGGATACTGCGATAGCCGCCGGCTGGCATCATCGAGATCGAGACCGATCCGGACCAGGTTACGCAGCGCCTGATCCATGGTAAGCGTACTGCCGGCCAGTGTGCCGTCTGCCAGCCGCACACCGCCCAGGCATTTGGTGACATGCTGCTCGCCGAGACGATACTCCCCGTCGGGCATGCCGGCGGCGGCGGTGGAATCGGTCACGCCATAGAGATGAGGAATGCAGCGCAGCGCCGTCAGAATGGCGCCGGGATGAACATGGAGCAGGTCGGGGATGATCTCGGCGTAGTCAGCATGCGCCAGCGCTGCGCCGACCATGCCCGGCTTGCGGTGGTGCAACCCTGTCATGGCGTTGAACAGATGGGTGAAGCCGTGGGCACCGTGTTCGAGCCCGGCCACGCCCTCTTCGTAGCTGCCCAGGGTATGGCCCATCTGCACCCGCACACCGCGCTCGCGCAGTTGGCTGATGAGCTCGGCATGTCCCGACAGCTCCGGTGCCAGCGTCAACAGCCGGATCGGGGCGAGCGCCAGCAGCGCATCGACCTCCTCGGCCACGCCGGGGCGAGCATGCGGCGGCTGGGCGCCCAGCTTGCCAGGGTTGAGATAAGGCCCTTCGAGATGCACGCCCAGCAGCCGCGATGCCTGAGGCAGCGGGACCTTCATCAACCGGGCGATATCCTGTAATGCCTGGCGAATGTCGGCCATGGGCGCCGTCATGGTGGTCACCAGCAGACTGGTGGTACCGAAACGCACGTGGGTTCGGGCCATGGTCGCGGCGGCGTCGCCCCCTTCCATGGCATCCGCCCCGCCGCCGCCATGCACGTGCAGATCGACGAAGCCCGGCAACAGCCGAGGATGATCGTTGGCATCGGGATCGACCGGCTCGCCCTCGATGGCGACGATTCGTCCGTCGCGCCATTCGAGCGTGCCAAGCCGCCAGCCCTCGGCAGTCAGAATATTGCCGTAAAGCATCTCGTCTCCTGCTTGAGCGATGGCAGTCAATTGCGCCTCATCATTGAGTCAGTTCCACCATGAAGTCGTAGTAGTCGGTGCGACAGTAAGTCACTGTGAGCTCCCCGGGGCGGCCGTCCGCGAGATAGCCGAGTCGGGTCATCATCAGCAGCGCCTGGGATTCCGGCACCTGCGCCAGCCGCGCCAGTTCGGCATCGGCATTGACCGCCGAGACATGCTGCAGGGCACGAACGATCGGCGTCCCCAGGCTTTCGAGGTGACGATAGAGCGAATGGGTAACGACTTCGGGATCAGGCAGGACGCGATGGGGCAGGCAGCTCTCCTCGACGGCGACCACCACGTCGTCGGCCAGCCGCAGCCGCTTGAGCCTCGAGACCTGATGGTCCGCGCTCACCCCGAGCCGCAGGCTCTCTTCCACCGTCGGCGTGCCGAGCTGGCGACTCAACCAGCGCGAACTGGGGCGATGGCCGCGCTGGACCAGCAACTCGGTGAAGCTGGTCAGCCGGGTCAGCGACTGATTGAGCCGCGGCGCGATAAAGGTACCGGAGCCGTGAGTGCGCTGAATCAGCCCCAGTGCCACCAGCCGGTCCAGCGCCTTGCGGGCGGTAATACGGGAAACATTGAGCGATTCCGCAAGCACCCGCTCCGAGGGCAGCGCCTCGCCGGTCTCCCAGTCACCCGCTTCGATCGCCTCGACCAGCTGTTGGGCCAACTGGCGATAGAGCGGTGTCGACTGGGCGGCATCGAGCTTGAGACGGGACAGCGTCGGTTGCATGGCAGATCCGTTTTAGGGGCATCGTGATGAATACCACTTCAATACCACCAACATAACCAGTCGCATACCAATCTGCCAGACTTTCAGCCGCCAACTTTGGTCGAATTCGGCGAACCTCTCGCTTGCCCGACGTCGGCGAGCGCCCCCGGCGGGGACGATTGGCGTGGCTCGGGAGGAATCCGTATAGTGTCGCTCTCGTCCACCGACCGATTCGATCCGATCCGATGCTGCAGAACAACTCTCTTCTAGCCCAGCTGAAGCAAAATATCCGGGCCAACACTCCCCGTGTCCAGGGCACCGTCAAGGCCACCGACAAGGGGTTCGGTTTCCTCGAAGCCGAAGATGGCACGTCCTATTTCATTCCGCCTCCCGCCATGAAGCAGGTCGTTCATGGTGATCGCATCGAAGCGGTGATCAAGGAGGATGGCGACAAGAAACAGGCCGATCCGGAAAGCTTGATCGAAGCCTCGCTGGACCGCTTCGTGGCACGCGTGCAGAAACGCGACGGCCGGCTGGCCGTGGTTCCCGATCATCCTTCGATCAATCTTTCACTCAAGGCGCGTCTCAAGCGCTCGCTGGAAGAGTCCGACATCGCCGACGGCGACTGGGTCGTCGCGCGGCTGATCCGCCACCCGCTGCGCCCGGACGATCGCGCGTTCTTTACCCAGATCGACGAGCTGGTGGTCAAGAGTGAGGATCCTTCCGTGCCCTGGCGGGTCACGCTGGCACGCCACGCGCTCGAACAGGAGTGCCCGCCGGCTGCCGACACCTGGCCGCTGCAGGAAGAAGGTCTGGTCCGCGAAGACCTCACCGCCGAGCCGTTCTTCACCATCGATGGCGAGAAGACTCGCGACATGGACGACGCGCTGCGCGTCGAAGCGACCGACGACGGCTGGACAATGACGGTGGCGATCGCCGATCCCACCGCCTACGTGGACGAGTCCCACCCGGCGGACAAGGAAGCCCGCACGCGCGCCTTCACGGTCTACCTGCCGGGCCAGAACATCACCATGCTGCCGGAAGCGTTGGCCGATGACCTGTGTTCGCTGAAACCGGACGTCGAGCGTCCGGTACTGGCCTGCCGGCTGCATGTCGGTCGCGACGGTACCCTGGGCGAGTATCGCTTCTTCGCCGCCACGATTCGCTCCCACGCGAGGCTGGTGTACGACGCGGTTTCCGACTGGATCGACGGCGAGCCGAACGCCGAAGCGCCGGCAGCACCGATCGCCGAGCAGTTGACGGCGCTGGCCGAGCTATCCCGCGCCCGCGCCGCCTGGCGCGAGGCCAACACGTTGGTGTTCAAGGATCGTCCGGATTACGCGTTCGATCTCGACGATGCCGGTAACGTGCTCGGTATCCGGGTCGAGGAGCGCCGCATCGCCCAGCGCATGATCGAAGAAGCGATGATCGTCGCCAACGCCTGCTGCGCCGATCTGCTGGCCAAGGAAGTCGGCCACGGCATCTTCAACGTGCATCACGCCTTCGAGCCGGAGAAAATCGACCAGGCACTGGAGTTTCTGGCCGCCCAGGAGATCCCGGCAGAGCGCGAGCAGCTTTCCGAACTCCCCCGCTATCGCGAATTTCGCCGGGCGCTGGATGCTCGCGAAGACGCCTGGCTGGACGTCCGCCTGCGCCGCTTCCAGGGCTACACCAACATGTCGGCTCGTCCCGGACCGCATTTCGGCCTGGGGTTGCCCGCCTACGCGACCTGGACATCACCGATCCGCAAGTACGGCGATATGGTCAACCATCGCCTGATCAAGCGCTTCCTGAAGTCGGAAGCGGCTCCCGCCGAGGCCAGCCAGCAACTGACCGAACAACTGACCGAGCGCCGCCGACTGAACCGAATGGCCGAACGCGACGTCAAAGATTGGCTTTACGTGCGCTATCTGGGCGCCACCCTCGAGCAGGGTGAGATTTTCGATGCCGACATCATCGACATCCGCCGTGGGGGCATGCGCGTTCGCCTGACGGCCAACGGTGCCACGGCGTTCGTGCCGGCGCCGATGATTCATAGCGACCGCACCCAGGTGGCCATCGACGACAAGGAAGGCCGTATCCAGATCGCCGGCGAGTTGCGCTACCAGCTAGGCGGCAGTACGCGCGTCAAGCTCGTCGAGGCCCGTGAGGCGACCCGCTCGCTGGTGGCAACGCCTGCCGATTGAGCGGTATGCAGGTCCGTCCGCATTGCCGACAGCCGCGCGGACGGACTACCACTATGGTGTGAACGCCCTGCGGCGGTAAGACGATATACTGCAATGTAGTCGGTCATGGATATCGTCGGTCATTGGTATCGCCGGTCATCGATTCAATCAGTCGTCGCCATTCTCCGAATGGGCCGTACCGACAGGGATGTTTTTAAGAGGAGCGGCGCGTTGCATATTGCCGACGTCACGATGTTCTATGCCCCCGCCAGTGGCGGGGTTCGTACCTATCTCGATGCCAAGCACCGGCGCCTTGCCAAGCTGCCCGGCGTCACCTGCAGCCTGCTGATTCCTGGCTCGCAGCTCTTCACCCATAACGGCATTCACGAAATTCCGTCACCGCCGCTGCCGTTCAGCCAGGGCTATCGGTTTCCGCTGCGCCGACGCGGCTGGGAGCGCGAGCTAGTTCGCCTGTCGCCGGATATCATCGAAGCGGGCGATCCCTACGTGACCGGCTGGGCGGCGCTGCGTGCCGGACGCAAGCTCGACGTACCGGTCGTCGGGTTCTATCACTCCGATCTGCCCAGGCTGATCAGCAATCGGCTGGGTAGCGGCACCGACAAACTGGTGGAGCGCTACGTCTATCAGCTCTACCGTCGCTTCGATCAGGTGCTGGCACCCAGCCGCGTGATGGCCGAGCGGCTGACACGGCTCGGAATCGAGCGAGTCGCCATCCAGCCGCTGGGCGTTGATCTGGAGACGTTCCACCCCAGTCGACAGAACGCCGCCATGCGCCAGCGACTGAATCTCGACGACGACACCAAACTGTTGATCTTCGTCGGCCGTGGCTCGCGCGAAAAGAATCTGCACGATCTGCTGGAAACCGCCCGCCTGCTCGGCAAGGGCTATCACCTGCTGCTGGTCGGCCCCAGCATGCCTACCCAGGTTCCCGACAACGTCAGCGTGATCGATCGCTATACGCCGACCGAGGAAGTCGCGAGCTGGCTGGCGTCCAGCGATGCGCTGGTTCACGCCGGCACCCAGGAGACCTTCGGCCTGGTCGCTCTGGAAGCCATGGCCAGCGGTATTCCCGTGGTCGCCGCCCGGGCGGGCGCGCTGGCCGAAAACGTGCCGCTGGGCTGTGGTCTGTTGAGCGAGCCGCACTCGCCGGCGGACATGGCGCGCGCCGTGAAAGAGCTGTTCGCCAATCACGACGCCCCGCAAGCCGGACGTCGCGCGCGCCGTTACGTCGAGCGCAACCACGACTGGGACGTCGTCATCGACGGGCTGCTTTCTCACTACCGCCGGCTGACCAGCGCCACCGAAGGTGCGGGGGAAACCCAGCAGGGCTCTCAGCATGGATAAACGGCATTTCTCGCTGGTGCTCCACGATATCGCCCCCGAAACCTGGCCGGACTATCGCGGCTTCGTCGAAGCGATCGACCGTCTGGGCGAACGACTGGGGCAACGCATCCCGATCACCTGGCTCGTCGTGCCCAATTTTCATGGCCGTGGCGAATGCCGGGAGAGCGATACCCTGCGCCGAGTGCTCGATACCCGCCTGGCGCTCGGCGACGAGCTGACGCTGCATGGCTATTACCACCGTGACGATGCGCCGGCGCCGCGTTCGCTGCGCGATTACTACATGCGCCGGATCTACACCTGGGAGGGCGAGTTCTACGCGCTCGACCGTGACCAGGCGGGCGCCCTGCTCGATGAGGGGTTGGCGCAGTTCGATGCCTGCGGCTGGCCCCATGGCGGCTTCGTGGCGCCCGCTTGGCTGATGAGCCAGGGCACGCGTCAAGCCCTGCAGGCTCGCCCGTTCAGCTACACCAGCGATCCGCAGCAGCTGTATCGCCTACCCGGCTTCGCCCCGCTGGAAGCGCCGAGCATCGTCTGGAGCGCGCGCAGCGCCTGGCGACGCGGCATGTCGCGTGTGGTCAGCGCCATTCAGTATCGTCGCTTCCAGCACACGCCGCTGCTGCGGCTGGCGCTGCATCCTGTCGACATGCGCTACAAGCCCTCCTACGACTACTGGCTGCAGCTGGTCGAGCACTTGCTGGAAAACGGTCGCCAACCGTTGACCAAACGGACCTGGCTCGATCATGAGGCGCCCGACCTCGCGACTGACGATCTCGCCAGACAAGCGAACAAGGATCGTCCAGCGGCATGAAACGTATTCTGTGGCTGCTGGCACTGGGTCTGGTAGCGGCGCTGGCGATCCCGATTCTGATCGGTGGCGGCGGCATCGTTGCCGAACTGCGAGGCTTCCCGACTTCGCAACTGCTGCTGATGATGGGCATGATCGTGGTCTGCTGGAATCTCAACGCGCTGCGTCTAAGACTGCTGTTGGCCGGACGGGCGGGGAAACTTTCCCAGATCCGTGCCTTTTCGATCGTGATGGCGACGGAATTCGCGATCTGCGCCACGCCTGGCGGCACCGGTGGCCCGTTGACCCTGCTGGGCCTGCTGGCCCGGCGCGGCATCAGACCGGCTCAGGCATCGGCCATTTTTGCCGTCGATCAGCTCACCGACCTGCTGTTCTTCCTGTCGGGCCTGATCGGCGTCGCACTCTACGTTCTGATCGAGGCCGTCGACTTGAAACTCGGCTGGCTGGTGGGTTTACCCACGCTGCTGCTGCTCAGCGCGCTCGTCGTATTATGGCTGACGCTGACCCATTACACCCGCGTCATGCATATCACCGGCCGCTGGCTGGAGAGACTCAACGTCAAGCGCCGATCGCGCTTCGGCTTCGCCCGCCGGCTTCTGCATTTTCGCAACTCGCTGATCGAAACCCTGCGGCTACCGCGCTGGCTGTTGCTGAGTGTATTCCTGCTCTGCTGCGCTCATTGGCTGATCCGCTACAGCATTCTCTACCTGGTCGTTCAGGGACTGGGGCAGCACATCGACTGGGCCTGGACCTTTCTGGTCCAGATGGTATCGATGGCCGCCGGGCAGCTGAGCTTTCTACCCGGGGGCGCCGGGGGCGCCGAGTTGACGTCATCCGCTCTACTGACGCCGCTGATCGGTGCACAAAGCGCCGCTGCCGCCGTGCTGATCTGGCGTTTCGTCACCTACTATTTCTACCTGCTGGCCGGCTTCCCGATCTTCCTCGCGACCGCCGGAAAGGCATTCCTGCGCATGATCAACAAGCGCAAACGCGCGTAGCCGGCGTACCTGGTCGTTGTTGCCAATAGCCCGTTGCCGATAGCCGGTTGCCGATAGCCAGGTGCAGACGGTCGACGCTTGGCCGTTTCCGGCACATCCCCTCCTTCATTCGAAGGTCACGAAATGACCGCCCGAAACGGCCGTCCAAAACGACACCTAAAACGCCGCCTATAACGACAACGGCCCGCCAGGAAAACCTGACGGGCCGTCGAAGAGACATGACGTCTCGCACTGCCTAGCGCATCACTGACTTACCAGCCGGTGGCAGCTTTCAGTGCATCGCCGATTTCGGCGAGTGAACGCACGGTCTTGACGCCGGCATCTTCCAGCGCCGCGAATTTCTCGTCCGCAGTGCCCTTGCCGCCGGAAATGATCGCACCGGCATGGCCCATGCGCTTGCCCGGAGGCGCCGTGACACCCGCGATGTAGGACACCACCGGCTTGGTCACGTTGGCCTTGATGTAGGCTGCCGCTTCCTCTTCGGCGGTACCGCCGATTTCACCGATCATCACGATCGCTTCGGTCTGCGGATCCTTTTCGAACATCTCGAGGATGTCGATGAACGTCGAGCCCGGGATCGGATCGCCGCCGATGCCCACGCAGGTGGACTGGCCGAAGCCATGATCGGTGGTCTGCTTGACCGCTTCATAGGTCAAAGTCCCCGAGCGCGAGACGATACCGACGCGGCCCGGCTTGTGTATATGACCCGGCATGATGCCGATCTTGGTCTCGCCCGGCGTGATCACGCCCGGGCAGTTCGGGCCGATCAGACGCACACCCAGCTCGTCGCACTTGACCTTGACGTCGAGCATGTCCAGCGTCGGAATGCCTTCGGTAATGCAGACGATCAGCTTGATGCCAGCATTGGCGGCTTCGAGGATCGAGTCCTTGCAGAACGGCGCCGGCACGTAGATGACGGACGCTTCGGCACCAGTCTTCTCGACCGCTTCCTTGACGGTGTTGAACACCGGCAGACCGAGATGTTCCTGGCCACCCTTGCCCGGCGTGACGCCACCGACCATGT
This sequence comes from Salinicola halophyticus, assembly GCF_003206695.1. GTDB lineage: Bacteria > Pseudomonadota > Gammaproteobacteria > Pseudomonadales > Halomonadaceae > Salinicola > Salinicola halophyticus. Next base: position 182,205 of record NZ_PZJN01000004.1, read on the forward strand.
TGGTGCCGTAGGCAATCGCCTGCTCGGAGTGGAAGGTGCCCTGGCCGCCAGTGAAACCCTGGCAAATGACCTTGGTGCTCTTGTCGATCAGGATACTCATTACTTGCCCTCCGCCGCTTTGACGACCTGCTGAGCCGCGTCAGTCAGGCTGGTAGCAGCGATGATGTTGAGTCCGCTGGAAGCCAGTTTCTCGGCGCCCAGCTCGGCGTTGTTACCTTCCAGACGCACCACGACCGGTACGTTGACGCCGACCTGCTCGACGGCACCGATGATGCCCTCGGCGATCATGTCGCAACGTACGATGCCGCCGAAGATATTGACCAGAACGGCCTTGACGTTGGTGTCGGAGAGAATGATCTTGAACGCTTCCGCCACGCGCTCCTTGGTCGCACCGCCACCGACATCGAGGAAGTTGGCCGGGCTGCCACCGTTGAGGTTGACGATATCCATGGTACCCATGGCCAGGCCTGCGCCGTTGACCATGCAACCGATGTTACCGTCGAGCGCAACGTAGTTGAGCTCCCATTCCTGGGCATGCGCTTCGCGCTCGTCTTCCTGCGACGGATCGCGCATCGCCTGCAGGTCGGGATGACGATACATGGCGTTGGCGTCGAGGTTGATCTTGGCGTCGAGGCAGTGAAGGTTGCCTTCGTCGGTGATCACCAGCGGGTTGACTTCCAGCAGCGCCAGGTCCTTGTCCAGGAACAGCTTGGAGAGGCCCAGGAAGATCTTGGTGAACTGCTTGATCTGATCCTTGTTCAGGCCCAGCTGAAACGCCAGTTCGCGCGCCTGGTACGGCTGTGCGCCGACCAGCGGATCGATCTCGGCCTTGAGGATCTTCTCGGGCGTTTCCTCGGCCACTTTCTCGATTTCGACACCACCTTCGGTGGAGGCCATGAACACGACGCGGCGTGTGGCGCGATCGACTACCGCGCCCAGATACAGCTCGCTGGCGATATCGGTGCAGTTCTCGACCAGAATCTTGGCAACCGGCTGACCTTTTTCGTCGGTCTGGTAGGTCACCAGATTCTTGCCCAGCCACTGCTCGGCGAACGCCTTGGCGGCTTCCGGACTTTCGACCAGCTTGACGCCACCGGCCTTGCCGCGACCGCCTGCGTGAACCTGTGCCTTGACGACCCACTTGTCGCCACCGATTTTCTTGCAGGCCTTTGCGGCTTCATCCGGCGTGTCGACGGCAAAGCCCTTGGACACTGGAAGACCGTAATCGGCAAACAGCTGTTTGCCCTGATACTCGTGAAGGTTCATCGATTCATGCCATTAGGTTGCATGTGACTCGAATGGCAACGAGCCGGAAGCCGGCTCGTCACCCCCGTGCCATCCCGGTGGAATGGCACCTAGTGCAAGAAGCGCGAGAGAACGACTTACTTTCGCTTCTTGCGATTGGCCATGTGGATGGCGTGCCCATCGACCGCCAGCGCCGCTTCGTGTACCGCTTCCGACAGCGTCGGATGCGCGAAGCAGGTCAGCGCCAGGTCTTCGGCACTGGAGCCGAATTCCATCGCGATCACGCCCTGGGCGATCAATTCGCCGGCGTGCTGACCCAGAATATGAACGCCGAGAACACGGTCGGTGTTGGCGTCGGCAATGACCTTAACCATACCTTCCGGCGCGTTGTTGGCGAGCGCGCGTCCACTGGCCGAGAACGGGAAAGCACCGGTCTTGACTTCGATGCCCTGTTCCTTGGCCTGCTGCTCGTTGATGCCGACCCACGCCACTTCCGGAGCCGTGTAGATCACGCTGGGAATGGCATCGTAGTTCATTTCCGGCTTCTGGCCAGCGATGATGTCGGCCACCATGACACCCTCTTCGGAGGCCTTGTGCGCCAGCATCGGCCCACGAACCACGTCGCCGATGGCGTAGACGCCCGAAACATTGGTACGGCACTGGTCGTCGACGAACACGAACCCGCGCTCATCGAGCTTGATGCCCGCCGACTCGTCGAGCAGCTTGTCGGTGTACGGCTTGCGCCCGACACAGACGATCAGCTTGTCGAAGGTCTGTTCCTGCTCGCCGTCGCCGTCGGTGTACTTGACCACGACTTCGCGCGACTTGCCCTTGCCCTTGATGTCGGAACCGGTCACCCGGGCGCCCATCTTGATGTCCAGACCCTGCTTCTTGAACAGCTTCTGGGCATCCTTGGCAACCGCCTGGTCGACCATCGGCAGGAACGTATCGAGCGCTTCGAGAACGGTAACTTCGCTGCCGAGACGGCTCCACACGCTGCCTAGCTCTAGCCCGATGACGCCGGCGCCGATCACGCCGAGACGCTTGGGCGCCTCGGTGAACTCCAGCGCACCGGCAGAGTCGACGATGACATCGTCGGTCATCGGTGCCGGCGGAATGTTCACCGGTACGGAACCGGAGGCGATGACGACGTTATCGGCTTCATAGGTTTCCGTCTTGCCGTCGTGGCCGGTCACTTCGACCTTCTTGCCATCGAGCAGCTTGCCGGTGCCTTCCAGAGCAGTGACGCCATTGGACTTGAACAGCATGCTGATACCGCCGGTGTTCTTGGCGATGACGCTGTTCTTGAACTCCATCATCTTGGTCACATCGGTCGAGACATCGCCGACGTTGATCCCGATCTCGGCATAGTGATCGCGCGTCTCGACGAACTTGTGCGAGGTTTCGAGCAATGCCTTGGAAGGGATGCAACCCACGTTCAGACAGGTGCCGCCGTGAACCGTTTTGCCTTCCTTGTTGACCCACTTCTCGACACAGGCCGTCTTGAGGCCCAGCTGAGCGGCGTGGATCGCGGCGACGTAGCCTCCAGGACCCGCACCAATGACGATTACATCGAATTTATCGGCCATGAAAAATATCCTGTTCGCTTCGTTTGCCATTCGCCGGGCGAGCCCGGCGAATCGACAGTCGGATGGTTGAGTCGAAGGCGCTTAGATGTCCAGCAGCAGACGCGCCGGATCTTCCAGCAACGACTTGATGGCCACCAGGAACTGGACCGCGTCCTTGCCATCGATCATGCGGTGATCGTAGGAGACGGCGAGATACATCATCGGACGGATCTCAACCTTGCCGTTCACTGCCATCGGACGTTCCTGGATCTTGTGCATGCCCAGGATCGCGGTCTGCGGCGGATTCAGGATCGGCGTCGACATCAGCGAACCGAAGATGCCGCCGTTGGTGATGGTAAACGTGCCACCCTGCATGTCTTCGATGCCGAGCTTGCCTTGCTTGCCACGCTGACCGAAATCGCCGATCGCCTTCTCGACATCGGCCAGCTTCATGCTGTCGGTGTCACGCAGCACCGGCACGACCAGACCTCGCGGCGTGGAAACGGCAACGCCGATATCCTGATAGCCGTGATAGACGATATCGGTGCCGTCGATGGAGGCGTTGACGTCCGGGAAGCGCTTGAGCGCCTCGGTCGCCGCCTTGACGAAAAAGCCCATGAAGCCGAGCTTGACGTCGTGCGCCTTGAGGAAGGTGTCCTTGTATTCGCTGCGCAGCGCCATCACCGCGCTCATGTCCACCTCGTTGTAGGTAGTGAGCATGGCGGCGGTCTGCTGAGCCTGGACCAGACGCTTGGCGATGGTCTGGCGCAGACGGCTCATCGGCACGCGCTGTTCGGGACGCTCGCCCTCGACCGCCGGCGCAGCCGCCGCTTTCGGAGCAGACGCTGCCGGCTTGGCGGATTTCTTCGCCGAGCCGTCGTCGATCGCCTTCTGCACGTCTTCCTTCAGCACGCGACCGCCCTTGCCGGTCCCCTCGAGCTTGCTGACGTCGAGATCGTTCTCGGCCGCCATCTTGCGCGCGGCCGGGGCCAGAATCTTGCCGTCGACCTTGGCGTCCTGCTCGCCTTCGGCGGCTGATGCCTGGTCCTGGTCGCCGGCGGATTCGGCGGAAGCACTGCTGTCGTTGTCACCACCGGCACCTTCTCCACCGGCACCTTCGGAGAACACGGCCAGCAGCGCTTCGGATTCGACGACCTCGCCTTCTTCGACCTTGATCTCGGCGAGCGCGCCGTCAGCCGGTGCAACGACTTCGAGCACGACCTTATCGGTCTCGATTTCGGCCAGCACTTCATCGCGCTTGACCGCTTCGCCGACCTTCTTGTTCCAGCTGGCGACGGTGCCTTCCTGAACGGATTCAGGGAAGCTCGGCGCCTTGACCTCATGACTCTTGCCGGAGGCCGCAGGCTTATCCTTGGCAGCCGGCTTCTCTTCATTCGCCGATTGGCCCTTGTCTTCCGACTCGGCTTCGCCCTTGGCATCGGCTGAGGGCTTGTCCTCGCTCTTGCCGCCTTCGGAAGCCGCGCCGAGGACGCCCAGCACCTGCTCGGACTCGCAGGTATTGCCTTCCTCGATCTTGATCTCGGAGAGCGTGCCCGCCTCGGGCGCCACCACTTCGAGAACGACCTTGTCGGTTTCGATCTCGACGATCAGTTCATCGCGCTCGACGCTATCACCCACTTTCTTGTGCCAGGTGGCGACCGTTCCCTCGGCAACGGATTCGGGAAAAGTCGGCGCTTTGATATCAGTAGCCATGTCGTATCCTTAGTCTCTTTTCTCTCGCGCCTGTCTCAGCGGCAAGGCGCCTTACGCGTTGAAAGCGTCGTCGACCAGTTGGCTCTGTTGGGCCACATGGACAGACATATAGCCTGCGGCCGGGGCGGCAGACGCCGGACGACCGGCGAACTTGAGGCCGTGATCCAGCCCCTCGCGCACCATGCTTGCCACCAGGCGCAGATGATGTTGGCTCTGATACCAGGCACCCTGGTTGAGCGGTTCTTCCTGACACCAGACGACCTGCTCCAGATTCGGATAGGTCTTCAGCGCTTCCAGCAGCTCGTCCTTGGGGAACGGGTAGAGCTGCTCGACACGAATGATCGCCGTATCGTCACGCTCGTTTTCGGAGCGGTACGTCGCGAGGTCATAGTAGACCTTGCCCGAACAGAGCACGGCCCGCTTGACCTGCTGGGGATCTCGCTCGCCGATATCGGGAATGACCATCTGGAAGCGTCCATCGGACAGCTCTTCCATGGTCGAAGTCGCATCCTTGTGACGCAGCAGACTCTTCGGCGACATCACGATCAACGGCTTGCGCAACGGACGAATCACCTGGCGGCGCAGCAAGTGGAAGATCTGCGCCGGCGTGGTGGGCACGCAGACCTGCATGTTGTGCTCGGCACAAAGCTGCAGGAAACGCTCGAGGCGAGCGGAGGAGTGCTCCGGCCCCTGCCCTTCGTAGCCGTGCGGCAACAGCAGGGTCAGACCGCAGAAGCGGGCCCACTTCGACTCACCCGATGAGATGAACTGATCGACCACGACCTGGGCACCGTTGAAGAAGTCACCGAACTGCGCTTCCCACACGATCAGCGAGTTGGGCGCCGTGGTGGCGTAGCCATATTCGAACGCTAGCACGGCCTCTTCCGACAGGAACGAGTCGTAGATGGCGAAAGCCGGCTGATCGTCCTTGATGTGCTGAAGCGGCACATAGGTCGACGCGTCGGCCTGATTGTGGACCACGGCGTGACGGTGCGAGAACGTGCCTCGGCCGGTGTCCTGGCCGGTCAGACGGACCGGATGACCGGCGTTGACCAGGGTGGCGTAGGCCAGCGTCTCGGCGAAGCCCCAGTTGAGCGGCTGGTTGCCGGCGAGCATCTTGCGACGCTCCTCGTAGACCCGAGATACCTGACGTTGAACGTCGATACCGTTGGGGATCTCGCTCATCTTCTGCGCCAGCTGCGTCAGATGTTCGAGGTCGCAGCTGGTATCGGTATCGCCGCTCCACTCGTGGCCGAGATAGGGCGTCCAGTCGACGAACAGTCCGGTATTGGGCTGTTTGACCAGCGCGTTGGCAACATGATTGCCGGCCAGCAGGTCGTCACGATACTGCTCGCCCAGCTGCTTGGCCTGGTCCTCGTCCAGCACGCCTTCCTTGATCAGCTGTTCGACGTAGAGCGTGCGCGTCGACTTGTGCGACTTGATCTTGGAGTACATCAGCGGCTGGGTGCCGGAGGGCTCATCCGCTTCGTTGTGGCCCCGACGGCGATAGCAGACCAGATCGATGACGACATCGCGCTGGAACTCCTTGCGATAGTCGACGGCAACCTGAGTTGCATGCAGCACCGCTTCCGGATCGTCGCCGTTGACGTGCAGAATCGGCGCCTGAACCATCTTGGCGATGTCGGTGCAGTACTCGGTCGAGCGCGCATCGTCGGCACGCGACGTGGTGAAACCGACCTGATTGTTGATCACGATGTGCAGCGTACCGCCGGTCTTGTAACCGCGAGTCTGCGACATCTGGAAGGTTTCCATCACCACGCCCTGACCGGCGAACGCCGCGTCGCCATGCACGACGACCGGCAGCACCTGTTTGCCGTCGTCATCCTGGCGGCGATCCTGGCGGGCGCGAACCGAACCCTCGACTACCGGCGAAACGATCTCCAGGTGCGAAGGGTTGAACGCCAGCGCCAGATGGACCTCGCCACCGGGCGTCATCACGTTGGAGCTGAAACCCTGGTGATACTTGACGTCGCCGGAACCGTGCTCGATCTGTTTCTTGCCGTCGAACTCGTCGATCAGCTCCGAAGGGCTCTTGCCGAGGATGTTGACCAGCAGGTTGAGACGCCCGCGGTGGGCCATGCCGATGACCACTTCCTTGACGCCATAGTTGCCGCTGCGCTGGATGATCTCGTCCATCATCGGAATGAACGACTCGCCGCCCTCCAGACCGAAACGCTTGGTGCCGGGGTACTTGGAGGCGAGATAGCTTTCCAGCCCCTCGGCCGCCGTCAGGCGTTCGAGCAGATGTTCACGCTCGCTCTGACTGTACTTCGGCTTGGAGCGCACCGATTCGAACCGCTGCTGCAGCCAGCGCTTCTCTTCGGTGTTGACGATGTGCATGAACTCGCAGCCGATCGAACGGCAGTAAGTCTGATCCAGTGCCTCGACGATCTCCTTGAGCGGTGCCTCTTCCTTGCCCAGAAAGAACGAGCCGGTCTGGAACGCGGTGTTCATGTCGGCCTGGGTCAGGTCGTGAAAGGAGAGGTCGAGATCGGGGACGGTGTCCGGCTTGCGCAGACCGAGCGGGTCGATTTCGGCGCGCTGATGGCCACGGAATCGATAGGCGTTGATCAGCTGAAGAACCTTGACCTGCTTACGGTTCTCGCTGCTGCCGGAGGCGGCCGTTGCGGCAGGACGCCGTTCGCGCGCCAGCTGGTAGAACTGCTCTCGAATGGGGCTGAGAGGAACATCTTGGGCGGGAGTGCCTTCCAGTCGCGGTAGCTGATCAAACGCTTGGCGCCACTCGTCGGGGACAGTCGCGGGGTCATTCAGATACTGCTCGTAGAGCGCTTCCACATAGTGAGCGTTGCCGCCGCTCATGTGAGAAGTGCGCCACATCAACTCCATTATGCCTTCTTGCATCTCTTGTTCACCCTACACTGATGGGGTGTTGTCGGCGCCGGTCGCGGTTGCGCCTCGGCGTCACTCCGGAACCGTCGCGAGACGGCCAACGAACATGCCTTCAGAGCTACGTCATGATCGTTAAAAGCCGATGCACAAGGCACCGGCCAACATCTTGAGCTGAATTCGACTGCGACATCGCGCCGCAGCCGACAGCGTGGCGACATGATAACAAGCCAAGCGCTACGATTTAAGTCGTAGATGCCGCCTTCGACGAGTTAGGTGGCGTTGGACAGCAACATTTCGCGAATCTTGCCGATCGCCCGAGTCGGGTTGAGCCCCTTCGGACACACCGCCACGCAATTCATGATGCCGCGGCACCGAAACAGGCTGAACGGATCTTCCAGTTCGGCCAGACGGGCCTGGGTCGCGTTGTCGCGAGAGTCTGCCAGGAAGCGATACGCCTGCAGCAGACCCGCAGGACCGACGAACTTGTCCGGATTCCACCAGAACGACGGGCAAGAGGTCGAGCAGCACGCGCACAGAATGCACTCGTACAGACCGTCGAGCTTGTCGCGCTCTTCCGGCGACTGCAGACGCTCGATCGCCGGTTCGGCGGTATCGTTCTGCAGATATGGCTGCATCCGCTCGTACTGCTTGTAGAACAGCCCCATGTCGACCACCAGGTCGCGCATGACCGGCAGCCCCGGCAACGGACGCAGCACCAGCTTGTTGTCCTTCACCACGCCGGATAGCGGCGTAATGCAGGCCAGACCGTTGGTACCGTTCATGTTCATGCCATCGGAGCCACAGACACCTTCGCGACAGCTGCGGCGAAACGCCATCGAGCTATCCTGATCCTTGATCATGGTCAGGATGTTGAGAACCATCAGATCGCGACCTTGAGTATCGATCTGGAACTCCTGCATGTACGGCGCGGAGTCGGTCTCAGGGTTGTAGCGATAGACGGAAACCTGAAGACTGGACATCGTTGACAACCCCCTTAGTAGGTACGGATCTTCGGCTCGAAAGTATCGACCGTCTTGGGCGTGAAGTTGACGTCACGCTGGGTGACGGTCTTGTTGCCCGGATTGAAGATCGAGTGCTTGAGCCAGTTGACGTCGTCGCGATCCGGATAGTCGTAGCGCGAGTGAGCGCCGCGGCTTTCCTTACGCTCCAGCGCCGCGATCGCGGTCGCTTCGGCGACTTCCAGCAGATTGTCGAGCTCGAGTGCTTCGACACGGGCGGTATTGAAGACGTCTGACTTGTCGCCAAGATGTGCCTGCGCGATACGCTCGCGCAGCTCGCCCAGCTTCTTGACGCCTTCCTGCATGTTGTCTTCCTGACGGAACACGCCGAAAGCATTCTGCATGGTGTTCTGCAGCTCGGTCTTGAGCTCCGAAACCGACTCGCCACCGCTGGACTCGTTCCAGCGCGCCAGACGGCTGGTGGCGCGCTCGATGTCGGAAGCGGACGCATCGAGATAGTCGATCCCTTCGCTCAGCGCCTTGTCGATGTAGATGCCGGCGGCACGACCGAAGACCACCAGGTCGAGCAGCGAGTTGCCGCCCAGACGGTTGGCGCCATGAACCGACACGCAGGCCGCCTCACCGCAGGCGAACAGGCCGTTGATGATGTGGTCGTTGCCATCGCTGTCCTGGGTGATGGCCTGGCCATGCACGTTGGTCGGAATACCGCCCATCATGTAGTGGCAGGTCGGCGTCACCGGGATCGGTTCCTTGACCGGATCCACGTGGGCGAAGGTCTTGGAGAGCTCGACGATACCCGGCAGGCGCTTCATCAGCACCTCTTCGCCGAGGTGGTCCAGCTTGAGCATCACGTGGTCGCCGTTCTCGCCGCAGCCGCGACCTTCCAGCACTTCCATGACCATCGAGCGGGCGACCACGTCGCGGCCGGCCAGATCCTTGGCGTTGGGCGCGTAGCGCTCCATGAAGCGTTCGCCATCCTTGTTGATCAGATAGCCGCCCTCGCCACGACAGCCTTCCGTCACCAGGGTACCCGCGCCATAGATCCCGGTCGGGTGGAACTGCCACATTTCCATATCCTGCATCGGGAAACCGGCACGCAGCGCCATGCCGATACCGTCGCCGGTATTGATCAGCGCGTTGGTGGTCGAGGCGAAGATACGTCCCGCCCCGCCGGTGGCCAGCACGGTCGCCTTGGAGGTGACGTGAACGATTTCACCAGTCTCGATGCACAGCGCAATGCAACCCACGACATCGCCATTGGCATTCTTCACCAGATCGATGGCGTACCACTCGTCCAGGAAGACGGTGTTGTTCTTCAGGTTATTCTGATAGAGCGTGTGCAGCAGCGCATGGCCGGTACGGTCAGCCGCGGCACAGGTACGCGCCGCCTGGCCGCCCTTGCCGAAGTCCTTGGACTGGCCGCCGAACGGACGCTGGTAGATACGGCCGTTGTCAAAACGCGAGAACGGCAACCCCATGTGCTCGAGCTCGAACACGGCCTTGGGGCCTTCGGAGCAGAGATACTCGGCGGCGTCCTGATCGGCGATATAGTCGCCGCCCTTGACGGTGTCGTACATGTGCCAACGCCAATCGTCATCGGGATCGGCGGAAGCGATGGCACAGGTGATGCCACCCTGAGCAGACACAGTATGGGAGCGGGTCGGGAAGACCTTGGACAGCACGGCGGTCTTCTTGCCGGACTTGGCCAGTTCGAGCGCCGCTCGCAGGCCGGAACCGCCACCACCGATGATGATGGCGTCGAATGACAGGTTACGCATGGTAGACATGAATCAGGCTCCCCAGAGGACTTGAACGCCCCACACCAGAAAAACGAAGATGGCAAGAATCACCACGGCCTGGAAACCGAAGCGAACACCGGTGTGTTTGAGATAGTCGGTGGAAACCGTCCACAGACCGACCCAGGCGTGAGCGGCCATGGATATGAAGGCCAGCAAGGAGAAGATGCGCATCCAGGTCTGGGCGAACAGGCCGCTCCAGGTGGCATAGTCCAGATTGGGATGGAACAGCAGATAGGCCACGACGAACAGCGCATAAAGCGCCAGAACGACGGCCGACACCCGCTGGATGAGCCAGTCGGAGAGCCCGCTGCGACCCAGATTCGTAATATTGGTTACCATACCCAGACTCCCGCCAGAACCACCAAGACAGCACTGATCACGACCGTGATCTGCGCCTTGCGATTGCCACCCTCGAGATCGACACCGTAGCCGGTATCCATGAGCAGGTGCTTGATCCCCGCGACAAAGTGAAAACCGAGTGCCGACAGCAGGCCCCAGGTAATCAGCTTCGCCAGCACATTGTGAGCCAGCGCATTACGCACCGATTCGAACCCCTCGGGCGAGGACAGTGACGCATCCAGTGCCCAGAAGCCGAAGATCAGGCCGACGAAGAGAATCACGCCGGTAATGCGATGTGCGATGGAAGTGAGTGCGGGAAGTGGAAAATGAATGGTGGATAGGTCGAGGTTTACTGGACGTTTGCTATTCACGGCGCTTAAACACTCTCTTAACCCTGACGGGTCATGCCCGTTCAGGGGCGGTGGTTTTTAGAAGCAGGATCACGGTCGCAAGAGCAGTTCCGATGCGGCCCAAACCGGCTGACGATGCCAAATCGTGCGGTAGCAGATTATAGGGTTTGGGTAGCGGTATGACAAATCGCCACATCGTTCCCTTGACGGCAAAACAGCGAAAAATTCCAGCTCCGGTGAAGACTTAAGGTTGTCGACACTCATTTCGAATTCTTTCGTTATTGTCAGCCCGCCCCCTTCAGTTGGTATGATGGTGCTCTGACCAGTACAGGAACGGGCACACTTCCAACCAGCCCGGCACCCGCCATCATCTCGCGCATGGGGACCGGCGCCGCAACCGCGGCGCCGGGGCCCCTCTGGCGAATTGACAATCCCCCGCGGAAACCTATAGTGGGCGAACGATTTTTCGCCCGCACGGCAGTAAAGACAAAGGCTTATGTCACGTTAAAGGAGGCCTACATGGCTGACAGAAAAGCGAAATTATCGGTCGATGGTGTCGACAATGCCATCGAACTGCCGGTCTACTCCGGCACCGTCGGCCCCGATGTCATCGACGTCCGCAGCCTGACCGCAGAAGGCCTGTTTACCTACGACCCTGGCTTCGTCGCTACTGCTTCGTGCGAATCTGGCATCACCTATATCGATGGCGCTGCCGGCACCCTGCTTCATCGCGGCTACCCCATCGAACAGCTGGCCGAGAACTCAGACTACGTCGAGCTCTCCTATCTGCTGATGTTCGGCGAACTCCCCTCTTCCGATGAATATGAAACGTTCAGAAGCACGATCGCTCGCCACACCATGGTTCACGAGCAGATCGTCAACTTCTACAAGGGCTTCCGCCGCGACGCCCACCCCATGGCAGTCCTCTGCGGTGTCGTTGGCGGTCTTGCCGCGTTCTATCATGACAACCTCGACATCACTCAGGCCGATCAGCGCCATGTCAGCGCCATACGCCTGATTGCCAAGATGCCGACCCTGGCGGCGATGTGTCACAAGTACAACATCGGCCAGCCGTTCATGTATCCGCGCAATGACCTCAACTACTCCGAAAATTTCCTGCACATGATGTTCGGCAATCCGTGCGAGAGCTATGAGGTCAATCCGGTCATCGCCAAGGCGATGGATCGCATCTTCATGCTGCATGCCGATCATGAGCAGAACGCCTCGACGTCCACCGTTCGTCTGGCGGGCTCGACCGGCGCCAACCCGTTCGCCTGCATCAGCGCCGGGATCGCAGCACTTTGGGGACCGGCACACGGCGGTGCCAATGAAGCGGTACTGGCCATGCTCGACGAGATCGGGGATGACTCGGAAGAGAACATCCAGCGCTTCATCGACAAGGCCAAGGACAAGGACGACCCGTTCAAGCTGATGGGCTTCGGTCATCGTGTGTATCGCAACTTCGATCCACGCGCCAAGGTGATGAAGGAAACCTGCGACGAGGTCCTGGGCGAACTGGGGGTCGGGGACGATGCCCAGCTGCAGATCGCCAAGCGCCTGGAACAGATCGCCCTCGAGGACGAGTACTTCATCGAGCGCAAGCTCTACCCCAACGTCGACTTCTACTCGGGGATCATTCTCAAGGCCATCGGCATTCCTACCAACATGTTTACCGTGATCTTCGCGATGGCGCGTACCGTTGGCTGGATTTCCCACTGGAACGAGATGATCACCAACGGCTATCGCATCAGCCGTCCTCGCCAGCTCTACACCGGATACGACAAGCGCGACTACCCGAACGACAAGTAAGATGATCCGGACAGCGAATAGCCAGCACCGTCAAAACCGCCGACCCTGGGTCGGCGGTTTTTTTATGCGGACGGGTCGCCCGGAAGATTTCCACACTTACTGTGGATAACCCTGTTAAAAACCACTCGATAATGTCACCAAACCGCCTCCAGAGGCGCCCCGCCAGCAAATTGAGTAATTTTTGACCAACAATAAGGCATTGATTTTAATAGCAAAAAATTCTTGCGCGTACTTTCAGCAAGTTAGCGGCGATGCAGGAGAGACAGGATCAAGCAGTGGAAAAGCCGACGCGATGTCAAGCCTGAAGATGACGAATCTGGAAGGGTTATCAACAGCCGCAAGAATCCGCGAACAGGGATATCAAAGACGACATACAGGGAAGAGAGGAGAGACTTCAGACGAGAAAGTGGCGTCCCATAGGGGGTTCGAACCCCTGTTACCGCCGTGAAAGGGCGGTGTCCTGGACCACTAGACGAATGGGACGCGGACAACGGCTGATGCCGGTTCTTGTGGTGGAGCCTAGCGGGATCGAACCGCTGACCTCAACACTGCCAGTGTTGCGCTCTCCCAGCTGAGCTAAGGCCCCGTCCCAAGAACGGGGCGAAATATACGTTCACACCACTGATAAGTCAACGTTTTATCGTGATAAAAATGACTTTCTCGATAACCCGGCACCCAGCCACGTCACACTTCGCGGAAGGTCTTTTCCAGCCGCTTCGCCTGCTTCTTGGAAATTCCGCCCAATACGTCGATGGCATGCCGCAGACGCGCGCGCGTCATGTCGGAGCCGAGAATCGCCATGGCGTCGAGCACCGAAGTCGAATGGGTACTGCCCGTTACGGCAACGAACACCGGCGCCAGGAACACCTTCATCTTCAACTCGAAGTAGGCGGCAAGGTGCTTGACCTCGCCGAGCAGCTCGTCTTTCTCCCAACGCGGCACGACTTCCAGCCGCCATACCAGGAACTGCAGCAGCGCCAGCAAGGTCTCCTTCTCGAGATCGACATCCTCGAAGCTGGACTCGTCGATATCAGGCAGACCGGCGAAGAAATGCCCGGCCAGCGGCATGGCATCCGATAGCGTCGAGATACGTGGACGGATCTGTGGCAGAATCTGACCGACATACGCTTCGTTGAACGCCCAGTCGCGTAGCGCCTGCAGCAAGGCTGCATCATCGAGATCTTCTCGAATATAGACGCCGTTGAGCCAGGTCAGCTTATCGAGATCGAACACCGGGCCACCGAGTGAAACGCGCTGGATATCGAAGTGAGCCATCATCTCATCGAGACTGAACTTTTCACGCTCATCCGGCATCGACCATCCCATTCGTCCGAGATAGTTGGTCACAGCCTGCGGCAGAAATCCCATGCGACGATAATAGTGGATCGAGGTCGGGTTCTTGCGCTTGGACAGCTTCGACTTGTCCGGATTGCGCAACAGCGGCATATGGCACAGCTCAGGCATCGGCCAGCCGAAATATTCATAGAGCAGCTTGTGCTTGGGCGCCGAATTGATCCACTCCTCGCCCCTCAGGACATGAGTGATCCCCATCAGATGGTCATCGACCACGTTGGCCAGATGGTAGGTCGGCATGCCATCCGATTTCATCAATATCTGGGCATCGACCTGCGCCCAGTCGACCTCGATCCGACCGCGCAGCATGTCATCGACCTCACATACCCCCTCGGAAGGCACGTTCATGCGGATGACGTACGGAAATCCTTCCGCCTCCCGCCGTCGCTGCTCTTCAGGGTCCAGGGCAAGGTCATGCGGTTTCAGGGCAAGATGTAGCCCCGCCGCCTTTCGTTCATCGCGCAGGGCATCGAGCTCTTCGCCGGTGCGATAGCATTTGAAGGCGTGCCCACGCTCGAGCAGCTCCTCGGCGTGCCGGGCGTAGATATCGCCGCGCTCGCTCTGCCGATAAGGGCCGTGGGGGCCGCCGACATCGGGCCCCTCGTCCCAATCCAGCCCCAACCAACGCAGCGAATCGAGAATCATCTGCTCCGATTCGGCAGTGGAGCGCTGACGGTCGGTGTCCTCGATGCGCAAAACGAACTGCCCGCCATGCTGACGAGCGAAGCAGAGATTGAAGAGAGCGATATAAGCCGTGCCGACGTGCGGGTCGCCGGTGGGCGAAGGCGCAATACGCGTGCGTACCGTCATGAAATCCATTCCGTTGATGAACGAGCCGCCAGATTATACGCCCCCATCGGGCGCGACTGCAGTGTCTCCTCATGTCCAAGTTTGGGCCTTCGAGGCTCCAGTGGGTCGCGCTGGCGCCCAGAACGTCGATAACGACCGTCAGCCCCGCCTGCACGGGACCACTGCTCCGGGGTTTTCGCTTGACAGCAGGCACCCCGAGGCCAAGGCTTTGGGCACGATAAAAAAATTTATCGCCATAACACTTCACAACTCTGTAACCCGAAACATACTTCGGCAATGAGTGGATATCCTCACAGCACCAATACGCAGGCGAGATTCATGGATGGACGGGTTAGGACCACGAATCAAACAGCTCCGCCTCCAGGCAGGCATGAGCAAGGCTGCACTGGCAAGACGGGTAGGCGTCTCTGATGTCACGATTTCCTATTGGGAGTCAGGCACCATCAAGCAGATCGGACACGAACGCCTGGTGGCACTCACTTCGGCGCTGAACTGTTCGATCAAGCAACTGCTCGACGATGACTCGTTGAACGCGATGGCAGCCACCTCCCGGACGTCGAGCGCGACCGTGTTCAGCTTGCAGGCCCATCTGGCAGCGCCGTGGGAGCGGCGGGATGGCGGCGCCGAGGAGATGTCCACGCTGCAGATGCTGACGCAGGATTGCCACCTGGTCACGCCCGCGGACAACGAGTCCTTCGATTTCCTGTTCGAGGGGGATATCGCCGCCATCGCACCTGGCGATAGATTCCAGCAGGACGGTCTCTATCTACTGGAGCGCGACGACAAGCTGCAGATTCAGTATCTGGAGCATCTCGCGTCCGGCAGAATGCGGGTCAGCGGCGAACAGCTGCACGGCGTGACCGTCGAGAGCGTTCGTCATCCACCGTTTCGCATCATCGGCTATCTCCGTGCCCGCTGGAGCCGTCAGTAGCCCGGAGCAGCCCGACCTGCGCTTTGCGGAGAGGCCGGCTCGGCGCTGCGCCGGAGGGAACGCGTCGCTTCTTCGAGCGCCCCGCTCGCGGGAACGAAGCACTTTGAATCACACCTTCCTACGAGCCTGACTCAGAACCTAAGCCTGCGTCCGCTCAACCGTGGCGTTGCTGCTGGCGATAGGCGAAGAAGAACACGACCAGCCCACCTACTGCCGTCGCCGCCCCGACGTAGCCGGTAGCGGTCCAGCCGAAACCCGCGCCAATCGCCACGCCACCCAGCCACGGGCCCAGGGCGTTGGCGACATTGAACGCCGCGTGATTGGACGCAGCCGCCAGTGTCTGGGCATCTGCCGCCACATCCATCAGGCGTGTCTGCAACGCCGGTGATAACGACACCATGGTGCCGATGGCCACGCAGATCAGCAGGATGGACCACAGCGACTGCGCCGCCAGCGGGAACAGCAGCAGGATCGCGATACACCACACCAGCAGCCAACCCACGCCCTTGAGTTGCATCCGATCGTAGAGTTTACCGCCGGCGATATTGCCGATAATCGCCCCGGCACCAAACGCCGCCTGCGCCACCGGTATCCAATGGGGCGACACTTGGGTCACGTTGATCAGCACCGGCGCCAGATAGCTGAAGACGCAGAACATGCCGGCAAAGCCGATCGCACCGATCCCCAACGTCAGCCAGACCTGAGGCCGCTTGAGCGCCGTCAGCTCCTGGGAGGGGCTGTTACGCACCTCCTGCCGATTGAGCGGTAGATAGAGAAACACCAGAATCACGGTAAGGACGGCAATGCCGCCGACCAGCACGAAAGCGAAGCGCCAGCTCAATAGCTGACTCAGCCAGGTCGCGAAGGGATTACCCACCAGCATCGCGATGGTCAGGCCCGACATGACTCGACTGACCGCCTGGGCACGCTTGTGCGAGGGAACCAACGAGGCCGCGACCAACGAGGCGACGCCGAAATAGGCCCCGTGAGGCAGTCCGGAAATGAATCGAAAGATCATCAGCGTAGGGTAATTGGGCGCCAGGGCACTGGCGATATTCCCGAGCGCGAAAAAGGCCATCAGCATGAGCAGCAGGTGGCGCCGATAGAAATGTGACCCCAGCACCGCGATCAGCGGCGCGCCCACCACCACGCCCAGGGCGTAAGCACTGATCACGTTGCCCACTTGCGGCTCCGTGATGTTCAGCGCCTCGGCGACGTTGGGCATCAGCCCCATGATCGTGAACTCGCCCACGCCGATGGCAAATCCGCCGACCGCCAACGCGAATTCGATCAATAACGTAAACCGCCGCGACGGTTTCGCGGCGCCGGTTTCAGCCGTGTGAGCCACAACACTCTCCAACTTTAGTCTAATTGCGTACGGCGCAATTATTCACAGCTTGTCGTCAAATGGAAACTGAAACAGTGTAATCCACAGCGATTCTCGGGGCCCTGCCTTGGCTCACGGCGCTATTTTCAGCCGTTGGGGATTTCGTCAAGGAACTTTTTTAACGATAGCCGCTCTGAGTAGCCAAGAGATTCATCACAGCTGTCGCTATGCGGTTTCTCGAGCTTACTGCAATGATCGTTATCGCCGCGCCCTGCGCGGCGTTTTTTTGCCTACGTCATGCCCATGAACAAGGCTTTCCCCTCACGTCACTGCCGGCCCGTATCTGCGCCAACCACCCGTTTCAACCTTGCCAAAGGGCAATAGCGAACTCACGGTCAATCCGCTACTGTCGCGCGGTCGCTCCCTCTATTACGGATTCATGACCATGAGTTTCTCTTCCGATCACTGCTCGCCGAAACGCCCCCTCAAGCGGCTCTGCCAGGCCCTGCCGTTGCTGGCGTTGATCCTTGCGGTTCCCGCCCATGCCGCGCCACAGGGCAAGGTCGACTGCATTGCACCGGCACAACCCGGCGGCGGCTGGGATTTCACCTGTCGCTCAGTGGCACGGGCGTTACAGGATCTGTCGATGATCCCTGCCGCCATGCAGACGATCAACGTTCCGGGCGCCAGCGGTGGCGTGGCTTTCAGCCATGTGCAGGCCAAGCGTGCCAGCGACGACGACCTGATCGTCGCGGCATCGACCGCCACCACGACTCAACTGGCGCTGGGCAACTACCCCGGCGGGCGTGCCGACCAGGTACGCTGGGTCGCGACGCTGGGCGCCGACTATGGCGTGATCGCCGTCGCCAATGACTCGCCTTATCAGTCACTGACGCAGCTGCTAGACGCCCTCAAGGCCGATGCGGGTAGCGTGACGTTCTCCGGCGGCGATGTGGCGGGCGGCTTCGACCACATCAAGGTGCTGATGGCGGCGCGCAAAGCCGGCGTCAAACCCATTCGCGATATCAAGTACCTCGCCTTCGATTCCGGCTCGGTGGCCATCAGCCAGCTGCTGGGCGGCCACATCGACGCGTTCACCGGTGATATCAGCGAAGCCAAGAGTTTCGTCGACAGCGGCGATCTGCGCATTCTGGCCGTGTTTTCCGATGAACGGCTGCCCGGGCAGTTCGCCGACATCCCCACGGCCAGGGAACAGGGCATCGACGTGGTTGCCCCCAACTGGCGGGGTTTCTACACCCCCGCCGGAGCCTCCGAAGAGAGCTATGCTTGGTGGAAAAAGACTCTGAACGGGCTCTACGACACCCCGCAGTGGCAACAGATCATGACCCAGAATGGACTCCTGCCATTCCACAAATCCGGTGACGAACTGAATCAGTTCGTTGCTAGACAGATCAGCGATATCCAGGAGATCGGCGCCGAACTGGGCATGACGCACTAGCCCTTACGGCGACGGGCGCCCGCCTATCCCGGCCGTCTTGTCCACCTATCCCGGCCGCCTTACCCCTTTCTCAACCGCTTGAGAGTCACGGCAACCGACATGGTAGACTGTGTCGGTTGCCGCGCGCCGGGGAGCCTTCCGATGTCACTCTTTCTTCTGGTTTTCGCCGTCTGTCTGCTGGTCAGTCTGGCGACCGTGACTGCGCTGATGCTGTCCCGCACCCCACGCTATCGTACCCAGGCGCAGGATCTGCTCGATCTGTTCGATGCCGTGCTGGAAAATCGCGCCAGTGAAGCGCGCTGGCATACGCTGATCGGCTATCCGATCCGCCACGACACCTATCTGGAAAATCTGCGCCGGCGCAGCCAGCATCTGATGGAAACCTACGGTCGACCGTGGCAGGCCGCCCAGGGAGGATCGCTCTTCTCACGCAGCGGTCGTGAAGAACTGGCCGCACTGCGCGATCATCTGGCAGCGCACCAGGCGCTTCAGGGAGGCGAATATCGTGCCTGATCCGGTTCCGCAGCGACGATCACCATGACGGGCATCATACGGCTCGCGCCGCTCGACAACGCGATTCAGCACCATCATCACGACTATCACCAGATCGTGATCGGGCTATCGGGTTACGCCGAGTTCGAAATTGCCGGCCAGGGCGGTGTCGTGGCACCGCTCTCCGGCTGTCTGGTACCGGCCAATATCGAGCATTATTACGAAGGTATCGGCGATAACCGCCAGCTGATCATCGACCTCCCGGACGATGCGGCCGCGTTGACCGGCACCCATCGCCAGCTGAGAGCCCTGTTCGATCGCCCCGGCTATTTCGCGATCGATGAATCTCTGCAGCACTATCTGCAGTTCCTGGTACAGGAAATGGCGCAGGCCCGCCACGCACCGGGCGACCTGCTGGTCACGACGCTGCTCAGTTCGCTTCACGCTCGTCTCGGGGCGACGCTCTGCCCTCCCCCGGTGACCAGACGCGCCAGCCGATCGCTGGACATTCAGCGCCTCGAACATTTCGTGCTGGCGCGGCTGGATCAACGCCTGAGCGTGTCGGATCTGGCCAATCTCGTCTGTCTCAGTGAGGCCCATTTCAGCGAGCGCTTTCGGGATCAAACCGGGATCACGCCCTATCAATTCGTGATGCGGTTGCGGCTGGCCACGGCCCGTGACCTCACGGATCTGACCGACCTGCCGCTTGCCGACATCGCGGAACGCACCGGATTCGCCAACCAGAGCGCCTTGAGCAACGCCTTTCGACGCCGCTACGGCCATTCTCCCGTGCAGCTACGCCGCCCTTCTTCAGCCAGATAATCCGGCTTTTCTTGCAAATCTCCCCGGATAATTGGCAAGAACCCGCGCCCTGTTTCACGCTAGAGTCAGCTACCACTTCCTTTTATCGGTGTCGCTGTGGCATCCCGTCGCGGAAGCCGTCCAAGCCAACGCTGATCACTATGATTCAATCATGCCGAAGGGGCTGAACGATGCTGAAAGCCGAACAAATGCTGGACGCTGCCACTTGGCGGACCTCGCTGGAAACCCTGTTTGCGAGGATAAGCGAACACTACATCGTCGATGAAGACGCCTACCTCGCCGAGCTATGCGAACTGCTGGGTGCGGGTGAGGCCGATTTCGCCCGCATCGGCGACAACACCGCGCAGCTGGTGCGCGACGTTCGCGCCATGGATACGGCTGTCGACTCCATCGATGAACTGCTTCAACAGTACAGCCTCGATACTCAGGAAGGCGTGCTGCTGATGTGTCTGGCGGAAGCGCTGCTGCGTATTCCCGACAAGACCACTGCCGACGCGCTGATCGAGGACAAGCTGGGCGTCGCAGACTGGAAGCGCTATCTGGGTCAGAGCGAATCCTGGTTCGTCAACGCCTCGACCTGGGGCCTGTTGATGACCGGCAACGTGATCCAGATGGACAAGCCCCGCGAAGGCAAACCGGCCAACTTCATCAACAAGATGGTCAATCGCATGGGCGAGCCGGTCATCCGCAGCGCGATGTACCAGGCGATGAAGGTCATGGGCCAGCAGTTCGTGCTGGGGCGCACGATCGACGAGGCGCTCAAGCGCTCGAAGCCGCTGTTCAACAAGGGCTATACCTACTCCTACGACATGCTGGGCGAAGCTGCTCGTACGCGTCAGGATGCACAGCGCTACTTCGACGACTACGCCTCGGCGATTCGCCAGGTGGGTGAGACCAGCGTCAAGCTCGATGCCAAGACCCCGGCCCCGTCGGTATCGATCAAGCTGTCGGCGCTGCACCCGCGCTACGAATTCGGTCGCCGCAGCCAGGTTCTCGAAGAGCTGGTCGGCACCGTCAAGCAGCTCGTCGAGCTGGCGCGAGAACGCCATGTTGCACTGACCATCGATGCCGAGGAAGTCGATCGTCTCGAACTCTCGCTCGAGGTCTTCCGGGCCGTCTTCGAGAGCGACGCCTGCCGCGGCTGGGGCCACTTTGGCCTGGTGGTACAGGCCTATGCCAAACGCGCCCTGCCGGTGCTTCACTACATCAACCGACTGGCCGATCAGCAGGGCGACGAAATTCCGCTGCGCCTGGTCAAGGGCGCCTACTGGGATACCGAAATCAAGGAATCCCAGAAACTCGGCGTCGACGGCTATCCGGTCTACACCCGCAAGGCGTGTACCGACGTTGCCTATTTGGTCTGCGCGCAGTTCCTGCTCTCCGAGAACACCCGCGGACGAATCTTTCCGCAGTTCGCGACCCACAATGCGCACACCATCACCAATATTCTCGAGCTGGCCAACCATGCAGATCGCGCTTTCGAATTCCAGCGCCTGCACGGCATGGGAGAAGCTCTCTATGATGCGGCACTGACGCGGGCCCCCCAGGGCACCTACTGTCGTATCTATGCGCCCGTGGGCGCGCACAAGGACCTGCTGCCCTATCTGGTCCGACGACTGCTGGAAAATGGCGCCAACTCATCGTTCGTCCATCAGCTGGTCGATCCCCGGGTCCCGGTGGAGTCGCTTTGCGTCCATCCGGTGGCCACGCTCAAGCCCTATCCGACCTTCGCCAATCCCCGGATTCCGCTACCCAAGGACATCTACGGTACGGCACGCAAGAACTCCCAAGGCGTCAACTTGAACATCAACAGTGAGTATCAGCCGCTCATCGATCGCATGGCGGCGTTCATGGATCGGGAATATCACGCCAAGCCGCTGCTGGGCGTCGATGTCGCCGATGACGACAGTCAGCGCCAGCGCGTCACCAGCCCCTATGACCGCCGCCTGCCCGTGGGTAGCGTGCAGTGGGCGACCCACGAGCAGGCCGAGCAGGCGGTGGACATCGCCTGGCAGGCCTTTCCGCGCTGGAACGAAACCCCGGTCGAAGAGCGCGCGGCCATCCTCGAGCGACACGCCGAGCTGATGGAAACGCACCTCGCCGAGCTGATGACGCTGTGCTCCCGCGAGGGCGGCAAGCTGCTCACCGACGGCGTCGATGAGATTCGCGAGGCGGTGGATTTCTGCCGCTACTATGCGGCGCGCGCTCGTGAGCTCTTCGCCGAGCCCATCGCCCTGCCGGGACCCACCGGCGAATCCAACGAGCTGGTGATGAGCGGCAAGGGCGTCTTCGCCGCAATCAGCCCGTGGAACTTCCCGGTCGCGATCTTCACCGGCCAGCTGGTCGCCGCTGCCGTGGCCGGCAACACCGTGCTCGCCAAGCCCGCCGAGCAGACCTCGCTGGTCGCCAACCGCGTCATCGAGCTGCTGTATGAAGCCGGCATGCCCCGGGATGTCGTACAGCTCTTGCCCGGCGACGGCCCGACCGTGGGTAGCGTACTGAGCAGCGATCCCCGGATTACCGGTGTCGTCTTCACCGGCTCCACCGATACCGCACAGATCATCAACCGGGCGCTGGCCGCCAGGGAGAACGCCGCCCTGCCGACGCTGATCGCCGAGACCGGCGGCATGAACGCGATGATCGTCGACTCCACCGCCCTGCCCGAGCAAGTCGTTGCCGACGTCGTCCACTCGGCCTTCCAGAGCGCCGGCCAGCGCTGTTCCGCCCTTCGCGTGCTCTATCTGCAGGAGGATATCGCCGAGCGCGTGATCGAGATCCTGCGCGGGGCGATGGACGAACTGCGTATTGGTGACCCGCGCGACCTGGGCACCGACGTCGGCCCGGTCATCGACGAAGAGGCACGCAAGGGGCTGCTCGAGCATATCGAAACCATGAAGGCCGAAGGCCGTTTGATCGCCGAGGCCAGACTCGATCCGGCCCAGACCGACAATGGCACCTTCGTCGCGCCGATGGCCTTCCGTATCGATGGCATCGAATCGATGCAGACCGAACAGTTCGGACCGCTGCTGCATATCGCGCGCTATCGAGCCGACCAGCTCGAAGACGTCATCGATTCCATCAATGCCAAGGGCTACGGCCTGACGTTCGGCGTCCACAGCCGCAACGAGAACTTCACCAATCATGTGGCCAGCCGCATTCGCGTCGGCAATGTCTACGTCAATCGCGACATCATCGGTGCGGTCGTCGGCGTGCAGCCGTTCGGTGGCCAAGGCTTCTCGGGCACGGGCCCGAAGGCGGGTGGACCGCATTATCTGTTACGCTTCGCCACCGAAAAAACGCGCACCGTCAATACGGCCGCGCTGGGCGGCAACGCTTCACTGCTCGCCATGGGCGACTAATGCACGACGCCTTATAGACGACCGCAGATCACGGGAGGCTCGCAATGGCCAATAACAATGCCGACATGGGCTTCCCGTTCGTACGCTTCCCGAGCGGGACACTCCTCGCCAGCGCTTGGGCTCGCGTGCGTAAAAGCTCGTCGGAGCAAACTCCGGCCTAATAACTAAGAAACAGGAGACGCCTCTATGGCTATCGGTGTTTGGATCAGTCTTTTCGCCTACTTCGTGCTCATGATCGCCATCGGCCTCTATGCCATGCGCACGTCCACCTCCACCTCCGAAGATTACATGTTGGGTGGCCGGACTCTCAGCCCGCAAGTGGCTGCCCTGTCGGCCGGTGCGTCGGACATGAGCGGCTGGCTGCTGCTGGGCCTGCCCGGGGCGATGTTCGTCTCCGGCCTGGGTTCGGCCTGGATCGGCATCGGCCTGTTCGTGGGTGCATTCTTCAACTGGGTGCTGGTCGCCCCACGCCTGCGGGAGCAGACGGTCCACTACGGCAATGCGATAACCATCCCCGCCTTTCTGGCAAACCGCTTTCCGACGCGGGCCCTGTCGCTGAGGACGATCTCCGCTATCGTCATCGTCGTCTTCTTCGCGATCTACACGGCCTCGGGCCTGGTAGCAGGCGGCAAGCTGTTCGAGAGCGCCTTTTCCGGCGTGATCAACATCGGTGGCCTGAGCGATTACGCCACCGGCATCATCATCACGCTGGGCGTGGTGCTGGTCTACACGGTGGTCGGCGGCTTCCTGGCCGTGAGCATGACGGACTTCGTGCAGGGCTGCATCATGATGCTGGCACTGGTGATCATGCCGGCAGTGGTGATCTTCGGCGAGGGCGGCGGCGGGTTTTCCCAGGCCTCGCAGACGCTCAATGAAGTCGACCCCACGCTGCTTTCCTGGACGGACGGGTTGACCTTCATCGGCTGGCTGTCCGCCGTGACCTGGGGGCTGGGCTATTTCGGCCAGCCGCACATCATCGTGCGCTTCATGGCCATTCGCTCGCTGAAGGACGTGCCCGTGGCCCGTAACATCGGCATGAGCTGGATGCTGATCTCGCTGATCGGCGCGGTCTCTCTGGGTATCTTCGGCCGGGCCTATGCGATCCGCAACGGATTGGATGTCGAGGATCCGGAGACGATCTTCATCATTCTGGCGAACCTGCTGTTCCACCCGCTGATCACCGGTTTCCTCTATGCGGCCCTGCTCGCCGCCATCATGAGCACTATCTCCAGTCAGCTGCTGGTGGCATCTTCCTCCCTGACCGAGGATTTCTATCGCCTGTTCCTGCGCAAGGAAGCGTCGGAAAAGGAAACCGTCGCCGTGGGCCGAATCAGTGTCGTGCTGGTGGGTCTGGTGGCAGCCGTCATCGCATCGGATCCGAACTCTCAGGTTCTGGGGCTGGTCAGTAACGCCTGGGCAGGCTTCGGGGCGGCGTTCGGCCCGCTGATCATTCTGTCGCTGATGTGGTCGCGCACCAACGGCGCTGGCGCCATTGCGGGCATGGTCGTAGGCGCTCTCACCGTCATCGTCTGGATCTCGTTGGGCTGGAGCAACGCGTTTCTGGGCGGACCGGGAGTCTACGAGATCATTCCCGGCTTCATCGCCTCCTTCATTGCCATCCTGGTGGTGAGCAGCATGACCAAGGACGCTGGCGAATATAAGCAGATTTCCAGCTAACGCGTCGGTGAAAGCGGGTCATCGATGCGCTACCGACACTCGACGCGAAACTGACAAAGGGCTCCTGCGGGAGCCCTTTTCCATGCATGCCAATCCACACTCGACCCCGGTCGAAGTTGCCCGCCACACCGAGCCGCACCACGCCAGGCACGCGCAACGCTAGTCAAACGCAACGCTAGTCAAACGTAAAGCCAGCCACGTGCGGTGCCCTCTACTGCCCGCTCGTCACCCCTGATGCTCTCGAAACGCCCACAGCCTCGAGCCGACGTAGGTAATCAGCGGTACCGTGAGCGTGGCAATGCCGATAGCCCAGAAACCAGAAATTTCTGTCGATGCCAGCAACGTGGCCAGCACCCCGTTATTGAGGGCAAACCCCAACAACGCCAGGGTGAAGAAGCGTCGGGCGCGCCCCTGACGACGAAACGTCAAGCGCCGGTGGCCGACGAGAGAAATCTGAAAGGCGACCAAAAAGCCGCAGAGATTGACGAAAAACTCGGACAGCGCCGGCCACAAGGCACTGAGAATGGCGGCGACCGACAGATGGGCCACCGTTGCAACGCCTCCTACCAGACCGAAACGGGCGGCAGTTTTCGCTTCGCGCTTGAGTCGACGTTTCATGAAATACCGGACGCTCCATCGAACCGGCCAGAGGTGGCCTCGGCCTTGCCTACGCCAGCGGCCTCACTCTTGAGGTTAAGGCCGCTTTCGGCACCCAGGCTCTCCTCGGTGATCAAGCTATCTTCGGCCACCAAGTACAGCGGCCGCCGCTTGGCTTCGATGAACAGGCGTCCGACGTACTCTCCCAGGATCCCGATGGAGAGCAGCTGCATGCCGCCAAAGAACAGGATCGCCGTCATCAGCGAGGCGTAGCCGGGCACGTCACTCCCCACCACGATGACCCGTCCGACGAGCAGCAGGATATAGAGAAACGCGAGCCCCGCAACGACGGCGCCAAAATACATCCAGATACGCAGAGGCCAGGTCGAGAAGCTGACCAGACCGTCGATGGCGAAATTCCACAGTTTCCAGAAACTGAACTTGCTGACGCCGCTCGTTCTGGCCGGCCGGTCATAGTGGACCCCGATGGAGCGATACCCTGGCCAGCTGAACAGCCCCTTCATGAACCGATTACGTTCGGGCAGTCGCTTGACCGCCTCGACGACTCGGCGATCCATCAACCGAAAGTCCCCTGCGTTGCTGGGGATCGGTGCTTCCGCCAGCCGGTTGAAGAGGCGATAGAAGAGCTCTGCGGAGGTACGCTTCGCCTGGGTATCGTCATCCCTGGAGCCACGAATGCCATAGACCATATCGTAGCCCTGGTCCTGCCACAGCCCAATGAACTCCAGGATCACCTCGGGTGGATCCTGCAAGTCGACATCCATGGGTACCACCGCGTCACCTCGAGCGTGGTCGAGGCCGGCGCTCATGGCGGCCTCCTTGCCAAAATTGCGGGTCAGCGACAGAACCCGAACCCGAAGATCCTCCGAAGCCCGTTGGCGAAGCTTGGCAAGCGTTGCATCGGTGGAGCCATCGTCTATGAACAGAATCTCGAGCCGCGGGACGCTGGCACCCAGCGCGCCATCGACCGCTTCGAGAAATCGGTCGATGGCGCTCTCCTCGTTCATTACCGGCACCACGAGCGATAACATCCACTCTGTTCGACGTCTGTCCACGAGCGCTCCTCGTACGAAATGAATCAAGGCCTTGCGATGTTGGCAACCTGGACGATCAATGACTACGGTAATCCTAGCGGGTCAGAGCGAAACGCGCACAAACAGACTTAACGTCTGGCCTGACGTAAAAAAACGCTGTTTCAAAATTTTACTGGACATAAAAAACACCGTTTCCTATCATAGGGACGTTGTCTCATAGAATGTGAAGACCGGTAACACGGCTTCATGATGAAAGAAAAGGAGTCCTTATCATGACCAAGACCAAACTGTTCTCTGCAATGGTAGTTGCCGGCACTTGCGCATTCGGAGCCCAAGCCGCATTCGCCTACGGCGCCGGTGATTTCTACGGCCGTCTGGGTGTTGCCAAGACCGACGTCGACACTGGTTACACCAGTGACAATGACAAGGGCGCCTACCTGGGCCTGGGTTACATGGTTCACGACAAGATCGGCGTCGAACTGAGCTCCATGACCGAAACCAAGGTTCATGCTGAAGGCGGTACCTTCAAGCAGGTTCCGATCAACCTGATGGCGCAGTACTACCCGCTCGGCGGCCTGGACTCCCGCGTTCAGCCTTACGCCGGTGTTGGTGTCAACTACACCACGTTCTCTGACGAGAGCGGCGTCGGCAGTGTCGACGAATCCTGGGGTGCTGCTGGCCAGCTGGGTGTTGATCTGAACGTTACCGACAACTTCGGTTTCAACGCCTTCGCACAGTACACCGACGTCAGCGCCGATATCAGCGGCGGCCGTGACATCGACCTCGACCCGGTCACCGTCGGTGCCGGCGTCACTGCCCGCTTCTAAGCGATCGCAGTCGATAGTCAAACCGGGCCTTCATGGCCCGGTTTTTTTGTGCCTGTGACTCGAGAATCCGATGGCGGAGCCGGGCATTGATTTGCCTAACGATGATTACGCTCGGGTCACGATCTGATCGACTTCGGCGAGCTTCTCGAGCAGCGGCGCCTTCCGCGCGGCAGGAACGTCCTTGAGCCATACCTCCATTGCCGGCGCGACGTCGCAACTAGCCGGCAGGGTCGCTCGGGCATCGACCAGTGCCCACAGACGAGCAATGAAGACGTAGCGCAACCACTGCGGCATCGACATCGTATCGACACAAAATGGCTGCTGACTCTCGAATGCCGAAGGCTCCGGCCAGGGTACCTCCCACAGCCCGGCGCTTGCCAGCTCGGCTTCCAGCTCGCGCAGTGCCCGCGCCAATCCATCGTGGCTAGCCTCTGGGCCCTTCGATGAGATCACTTCTCCCGTTACCGTCATGCTTTCTCCTGTTGCTTTCGTTCTTCGGTGCTGTCTTTCTTTAGTGCTGTCGTTCTTCGATGCTGCCAAAGCGCTTGAGCGCCGTCTTCGGGTTGCGCACAGAAAACTTGAAAGAGCCTGTGGATAAACTTGGGACACTTGTGCCAATCCGGCATGAGACATGCGATCGAAGAGGCTGTTCAATTTTTGGCCATACCCTATCCAGCGTCACCCCTGCACGTTACAGTGCGCGCCTCGATGGACATGACGGCTCTCTACCATGCAGACGCTGAGCGATTTTTTCACGACCAGTCGCGCCGAGCTTGCGCTGTCGGCCCTGGGCCGGCGTGTGACACCGATCAGCCGTGACACTTTCACCGCCTTCGAACAGGAACGCCAACCCTGGCCGTTACCCTGGAATGGCCATGCCCAGGTAGCCTGTGCCCTGCACTGGCCCGCGCTGCAAGGGGACCCGGCGATCTGGTTCCTGTCGCTGCCGCTGGACGAGCAAGGGCTGCTGGTGCCTGCTGCACGCGATGCGTTTCTCGATCGCCTGCTACTGACGCTGAGCACCCAACCGGGCTCCACCGATGTCCAGCCACCGGGCGATGTGACGCAAGGGATTCTGGCTCAGAGCAATCTGATGCAGGACAATCTCATGCAGGACAACCCGCTGGCGTTCGAGCCGGAACTGCATCAACGCGCGCTGCTGCATGCTCGCCTGTCTCGCCGGTTCGAGCAACCGTCGTCATCGCATTCGGACATGGCACGCCGTTATCTGATGGGAGACGACACGCTCAACTGGCAGATGCTCGGTCTTCAGGGGCTGGCCGATCAGGTCGTCGCCCAGGACCCGGCCGTTACCCGCGCGCTGATCTCGCGCCTGGACACACTGCCGAGAGAAGTCGTTCTCCCGCTGTGCTACCTGATGGAACATGGCGACACGCCCGCCGATCTCCTGCCGTCGTTATGTGAAGCGATGGGCGACGCAAGACAACGACAGGATATCGAAACGTTCTGCGCCTTGTTGAGAGCGATGCTGGGCAGCGACGATACCCGAGTCGGCGATTGGCTGGATCGCATTCTCGATGACGAGGATCTCATGGCGGCCGACTGTCTGGCGGCCATCGCCGCACGCGGCTGGCATCATCTCGAGCATGAATCCCGTCTCGCGCGGTTCCTCGAGCGGCTGGCGAACTGCCCGGATGCCAACTTTCGTCCTGTCGTGCACGATTTGGCATTGATCCCGCGCCTGCGGCTGCCCATATTGGTGATGTTGCGTCAGGCGCCTGCGGACTCCTCCCTGGGTCGGCTCGTCAGAGAAGGGAACATCTGAATCCATGAAAGCATTGCCGTACCAGGCCCAGGCGATCATCGGCCGACGCGAGATGGTCACGCTGCCGGATCTTCACATGACGCTCTGCTGCAAAGCGGACACCGGTGCTCGTACGTCCGCCCTGCATGCAGAGCAGATCGAACCCTACGAGGAAGGCGGTCATCCCTGGGTTCGCTTCATTACCCGCTCGAGCGGTCAGCCCATTGCGCAACACGAATGTCAGCTCCCGTTGCACGATCGCCGCCGAGTCAGAAGTTCCAACGGCCATCAGGAATGGCGGTACGTCATTCGCACGCGCCTTATACTGGGGGAGCTGGAATTTCCCATCGAACTGACTTTGACCGACCGCAGCGACATGCGTCACCCCATGCTGCTGGGCAGACGCGCCATGCGGCGGCTACTGGTTGCCCCGGGTGCCGCCTTCCTGCACGGTGACCCCTGACCGCCCCTTCCACTTCGCCCTCTCATCCACGCTACGGAGCCTTTCGCGCATGCACATCGGCATCTTGTCACGCAATCGCAACCTCTACTCGACGCGCCGTCTGATCGAGGCTGCCGAAGCGCGCGGACACACCGCCCGCGTGGTCGATACGCTGCGCTGCTACATGAATATCGCCTCACACCGGCCGTCGATTCACTACAAGGGCGAGGAAATCGAGCCGTTCGACGCCATCGTGCCGCGTATCGGCGCCTCCGTGACGTTCTACGGCTGCGCTGTACTGCGTCAGTTCGAGATGATGAGCACCTACGTGCTCAACGACTCGGTCGCCATTACTCGCTCTCGCGACAAGCTGCGCTCGCTGCAGCTGCTGTCGCGCAAGGGGCTGGGCCTCCCGATTACCGGCTTCGCCCATTCGCCTGACGACATTCCCGACCTGATCACCATGGTCAAGGGCGCGCCGCTGGTGATCAAGTTGCTGGAGGGCACGCAGGGTATCGGCGTGGTGCTGGCGGAAACCAATCAGGCCGCCGAGTCGGTGATCCAGGCGTTCATGGGAATGAAAGCCAACATCATGGTTCAGGAGTACATCAAGGAAGCTAAGGGGGCCGACATTCGCTGTTTCGTGATCGGTGACAAGGTCGTTGCCTCGATGAAGCGTCAGGCCGCCGAAGGTGAATTTCGTTCGAACCTGCACCGTGGCGGCACCGCCAGCGTCATTCGCATCACCCCCGAAGAGCGCTCTACCGCGATTCGCGCGGCCAAGGCGATGGGGCTGGGTGTCGCCGGCGTCGATCTGCTGCGTTCCAACCACGGCCCGGTGATCATGGAAGTCAATTCGTCGCCCGGCCTGCAGGGCATCGAATCGGCAACCGGCAAGGACATTGCGGGCCTGATCATCGAGCATCTGCAGAAAAATGCCAGCACGCCGCGCAAGGCGCCGCCGAAGCCCAAAGGCTAGATCGAGGAGAAATGGAACAAATAGCCGAAAATGCTAAATTTTCTGCTTTGAGGGGTAGCAAAACAGTGTTTCCGGCCGCACAATTTGTGTCACTTCAGGAGGTGGCCGCACATGTTTCTCGACAATCGCCAAGTGGCGATGGACAGCGTTCTCGAAGCGCTGGCCGACAGTCTCGATTATTTTCAGGACAATCTCGATCGCCTGCGACCGGCGTTGCGTAATGCCCTGAAACCCCATTACGAGGAACGTGGGGTCGCCATGCGCGAACTACAGCAGCTGGTTCGCGAACATCTCGATATCCTGCCCCGCGATGCCGACGTCGAACGCGATGACTATCTGTGGCTATGGAGCCGCATCAAGAGCTTCGTCGGCAACGACAGCGCCGTCCTGCTAGGAGAACTCCTCGAACAGGAACGTGTGTTGATGCAGGCGCTGGGCAACGCTTTCACCCATCCGCTACCGGAAGTGCTGGAGCCGACGCTGGAGCGCTGCTGGAAAAACTGCCGCGCATTGATTCGAGAGATCAACAAGCTGCAGCAGCGCCAACGCTGACAGGCGACCTGATCCGCCCGACCGATCAACAGGTGGACAAGACGAGGACCTAAGGCGGCGATAACCGGATCGGCTCCAGCGGCCCCAGGAAATACGGCTCCCTGCCCCAGATGTAGAGATCTCCAAAGGTGGCGGCACGCGCGAGCCACTCACGCACCCGTAGACGCCACTCGCCTTCGACCCCGTCGTCGGGTACTGCACAACCGGAAGCCTCGACTCCCAGGGCGTCGGCGATAAACAGGGCCCGCGGTAGATGCCAGTCCTGCGATATCAGCATCAGGCGACCCGCGCCAAATACTTCCTTGGCGCGCACCACGCTATCGAACGTACTGAAACCGGCATAGTCGAGCGTCATGTATTCATCGTCGACATTGCGATGACGCAGGGAGCGCCACATGTTGATGGGCTCGTTGTAATAACGCGTACGATTGTCGCCGGACAGCAGTAGATGCTGGATTCGATGGAGTCGCAGCAACTCCGCCGAGGTCTCGATCCGGGCCTTGAAGTAAGGGTTGGAACCGCCCTGCCGGAGCCACTGGGCGGTACCGAAGACCAGCCCGACCGGCTGCGCGGCACACAGCGGTACCTCATGCTCGATGCGAGCGTGGGTCTTCTGCAGGATCCACAGGTTGATGACCACCACCCCGACCGTTAGCAACAGCGCGCAGGCTGCCAAGGTCTTGAGTGGCCCCTTCAGTAACCGAAGCATGAATCAACGTGACGGTGATGAGCGGAAAGCGGCCGCTGAGGGCCGTCATCGGGAATCGAATAGCGTGTGGGGGTATCGATCAACATATTGCGTTCGTTGCTCTGCCAGAAACCGGCTCGTGCAGTTCGAGGGTCAGTCAGGCGCTTTTTGCCAGGCGCCTAGAACATGCCCAGCTCGAGGCGTGCCTCTTCGCTCATCATCTCACGGCTCCACGGCGGATCGAAAACGATTTCCACGTGAACCTTGGAGAACTGCGAGGCACCCAGTATCTTGCGCCGCGCATCCTCGGCGATGACGTCTCCCATCCCGCAGCCAGGCGCCGTCAGCGTCATGCGAATGGTGACCATGAGTTCACCGGTGAGCAGGCGCTCGAGACGGCAGCCGTAGACCAGACCCAGATCGACGATATTGACCGGTATCTCCGGATCGAAACAGGTCCGCAGCTGATCCCAGACGAAGCGCTCCATCTCCGCTTCCGTCGCCTCGGGATCCAGCGTCGGCCGCTCGAGTGACTCGAGCCCCAGCGCGTCGAAGTCATGCCCTTCGATCAGATAGAGACGCCCTTCGAAACTGACACTGATCGAGCTGCCCTTGGCCTGCATGACCACGACCGTACTGTCTTCAGACAGCGTGATGGTCTTGCCGAACGGGATCGAGATCACCTCGACGTCCCGCTGCAGCGGCATTTCCTGGCCCTTGTAGACCTCGTTTAGGGAATCCATCGTCGCTCCTGACAGAATGGCCGGCCCGGACACGCCCAGTACCGGGACCGGCTCAGCGCAGCATGCCCAGCACGCGCTGAAGCGCCTCGACGAAAGCATCGACTTCTTCGGGCGTGTTGTACACGGCCAGAGAAGCCCGGCAAGTCGCCTCGACACCGAAATGGTTCAATACCGGCTGGGCACAATGATGCCCGGTGCGAATCGCCACGCCCAACTGGTCGATCAGCAGCCCGATATCCTGAGAGTGGGCACCGTCGACGACGAACGAAATCACGCCGGCCTTGTTCGGCGCCGTGCCGATGATCCGCAGGCCATCGATCTGTTCGAGCTTCTGGGTGGCGTGATCCAGCAGCCAATGCTCCCACGCCGACAGCCGTTCGATACCGAGCGCGTTGACCCAGTCCAGCGCCGCACCCATGGCGATGACGTCGGCCACGGCCGGCGTACCCGCCTCGAAGCGGTTGGGAATGGCGGCAAATTCGGTGCCGCGATCGAAGGAGACGCGCGAGATCATCTCCCCGCCGCCCTGCCATGGCGGCATCGCCTCGAGTACGGACGCCTTGACGTATAGCGCCCCCGCGCCCATCGGCCCGTACACCTTGTGGCCCGAAAACGCGTAGAAATCGGCATCCAGGGCCTGCACATCGACTGCCTGATGCGGCACCGCCTGGGCGCCATCGACCAGGATCAATGCGCCGTTGGCATGCGCATCACGGGCGATGTCGGCGATCGGATTGATCGTCCCCAGGGCATTGGAGACATGATTGACGCAGACCAGCCGGGTTCGCTCGCCGAGCATTTCCCGATAGGCCTCGAGATCGAGGACGCCGCGTGAATCGACGGGGATGACTCTGATCACGATGCCCAGCTCACGCTCGAGCAACTGCCACGGCACGATGTTGGAGTGATGTTCCATCAACGAGACCATCACTTCGTCACCCGCCTTCAGGTTGGAGCGCCCCCAGCTGTTGGCCACCAGATTGATCGCTTCGGTGGTGCCTCGGGTAAACACGATCTCGCGCGGCTCGAACGCGTTGATATGCCGCTGGACAGTGGAACGCACGCCTTCATAGGCCGCAGTCGCCTCGTCGGCCAAGGTGTGCAGGCCGCGATGAATATTGGCGTTGTAACGGCGATAGTAGTCGCTGAGGCTGTCGATGACCGCCACCGGCGTCTGGCTGGTGGCCGCGTTATCGAGATAGATCAGCGGCTGGCCGTGGACCTCCCGTTCCAGGATCGGGAAATCCTGGCGAATCGCCGCCAGGTCCAGCGTCAAATCGGTGAGCGCCGTCATTTCAAGTCTCCTGAATGGCCTCGGCGGTCTCGACCAGCTCCGCCAGGTTGAAGCGCTCCGGCAGACGACCCGCGACAGCCCTCTCGACGCGTTCGGCAATGACGTTGAGGCCCACCTTGTCCATGACCTCGCCGACGAACGCCAGGGTCAGCAATGCCCGCGCCATCGGCTCGTCGATACCGCGACTACGCAGCGCATAGACGGCTTCCTCGTCGAGCTGACCGGTGGTGGCGCCGTGGGAGCACTTGACGTCGTCGGCATAGATCACCAGCTCCGGCTTGGTATCGATTTCGGCACGATCGGACAGCAACAGGTTGGCGTTGTTCTGATACGCCTCGATCTGCTGCGCGTCCTTCTTGACGAAGACCTTGCCGTTGAAGACACCTCGAGAGCGGTCGTCGAGCACGCCCTTGTAGTTCTCGTTGGAGAACGTGCGCGGCGCGTTATGATTGACCAGCGTGTGGTTATCAACGTGCTGACGGCCCTGGACGAAGAACAGCCCGTTGTAGGCCGCCTCGGCGCCCTCGGCGTTCAGATCCGTCACCAGATCCGTGCGCACCAGCGCACCACCGAGATTGAGATTGTACGAGTTGAAGTGGCTATCGCGACCTTGATCGACATGGATGCTGGCCACATGCAGATCCGTCAGCGCCGCTTCCTGCAGCTTGTAATGATCGATGATCGCGCCCCGATCGAGCAGCACCTCGGTCACCACATTGGTGAAATTCGCCGCTTCCGGCTCTCCCGAATAGTGCTCGATGACCGTTGCCTCGGCGCGCGCGCCGGCTTCGATCAGCACCCGCGGGTGGCTCATCACCGGCTCTGCGTCAGCGCGTGACAGCATCAACAGGTAGATCGGCTTGTCGACGACCGTGCCGGCAGCCAGGCGAATGACGGCGCCCTCGTCGGCAAACGCCGTGTTGAGCGCGGTAAAGGGCGAAAAATCGACCCCGGCAAGACGACCCAGCGAGCCGCCAACGGACTCGTGATTGGCTTCGAGCGCCTGCGACAGCGGCTCGACGGAAACCCCGGCAGGCAGTCCGTCGAGCTCGGAAAGCGCCGGGCTGAATCGGCCATCGACCAGAACCAGACGATAGGCGTCGATATCCAGGCGCTGCTCGTCGAAACGGGTGGTATCGAACGCGGCGTCCGTGGCCAGGGCGAAGTCGCCCTCGGCGATACGACGCACGTCGGTATATTTCCAGTGTTCGTCACGACGGGTCGGAAAGCCCATCGCCTCGAATCGCGCCGCGCCGGCCTGACGACGTGCCGCAACCCAGCTCGGATCGTCGGCACGGCGTGCGGTCAGACGCTGAAGAAAGCGTTCCGCTGCACTCATGCGACAGACTCCTCGAGGACCCAGTCATAGCCCCTATCTTCGAGTTCGAGCGCCAGCTCCTTGCCACCACTCTTGACGATGCGGCCGTCGACCAGCACGTGGACGTGATCCGGCACGATATGATTGAGCAGGCGCTGATAGTGGGTCACCAGCAGGATCGCGCGATCGGCGTTGCGCAGCGAGTTGACGCCATCGGCCACGACCTTCATCGCATCGATATCGAGCCCGGAGTCGATCTCGTCGAGCATCGCGAGCTTCGGCTGCAGAATCAGCATCTGCAGAATCTCGTTACGTTTTTTCTCGCCGCCGGAAAACCCTTCGTTGACCGCGCGCTGCAGGAAACTGGGATCCATCTTCATCTCGGCGCTCTTCTCGCGCACCAGCTTCATGAATTCCGGCGCCGGAATTTCGCCCTCACCCCGCGCGGCGCGCTGCGCATTGAGCGCGGCCTTGAGCAGGTAGATATTCTTGACCCCGGGGATCTCAATCGGGTACTGGAAGCCCAGTAACAGGCCGGCGCGAGCACGCTCCTCGATTTCCATCTCGAGCACATCCTGGCCTTCGAACAGGATCGTGCCCTGGGTAACCTCGTAACCGTCCTTGCCGGCGATCACGGCCGACAATGTCGACTTGCCCGCGCCGTTCGGGCCCATGATGGCGTGAACCTCACCCGCATTGATGGTCAGGTTCAGACCCTTGAGGATCACTTTGTCCTCGATGGTGACGTGAAGATCTTTGACTTCGAGCATGTGTAACCCTTGAAACAAGAGAGACCGCCGACGCAGCCTCCCGGATTGGCGTGTAAATTCGACAATGGCGGCGGATCAGCCTACCGAACCTTCCAGCGTCACGTTGAGCAGCGCTTCCGCTTCGACCGCAAACTCCATCGGCAACTCCTGGAAGACGTCCTTGCAGAAGCCGTTGACGATCATGCTGACGGCGTCTTCTTCACCGATGCCGCGCGCACGGCAGTAGAACAGCTGGTCGTCGGCGATCTTGGAGGTGGTCGCCTCGTGCTCGACGGTCGCGGTGCTATTGCCGATTTCCTGATAGGGAAACGTGTGCGCCCCGCACTGGTCGCCGATCAGCAACGAATCGCACTGGGTGTAGTTGCGCGCGCCCTTGGCTCGCGGACCGATCTTGACCAGACCGCGATAGGCCTGGTCGCTGCGGCCGGCGGCGATACCCTTGGCGACGATGGTCGAGCGGGTGTTCTCGCCGATATGGATCATCTTGGTGCCGGTATCGGCCTGCTGACGACCGTTGGTGACCGCGACCGAGTAGAACTCGCCGACGCTTTCCTTGCCGCGCAGCATGCAGGAAGGATATTTCCAGGTGATCGCCGAGCCGGTCTCGACCTGCGTCCAGCTGATCCGCGAGCGGTCACCACGGCAGTCGCCACGCTTGGTGACGAAGTTGTAGATGCCACCCTTGCCGTCTTCATCACCGGGGTACCAGTTCTGGACCGTCGAGTATTTGATGTAGGCGTCTTCCAACGCGACCAGCTCGACGACCGCCGCATGCAGCTGATTTTCATCGCGCTGCGGCGCGGTGCACCCCTCGAGATAGGAGACCTGGGCCCGCTTGTCGCAGATGACCAGCGTGCGCTCGAACTGCCCGGTGTTGGCAGCGTTGATTCGAAAATAGGTGGAGAGCTCCATCGGACATTTCACGCCTTCCGGCACGTAGACGAAGGAGCCGTCGGTGAACACTGCCGAGTTGAGGGCTGCGAAGTAGTTGTCCGCCTGCGGCACCACGGTGCCCAGATATTGACGGACCAGTTCCGGGTACTCGCGAATCGCCTCGGAAATGGAGCAGAAGATCACGCCCGCTTCGTGGAGCTTTTCCTTGAACGTCGTGGTCACGGAGACGGAGTCGAACACCGCATCAACCGCAACCCCTGCCAGCGCCGCCCGCTCGTGCAGCGGGATCCCCAGCTTTTCATAGGTTTCCAGCAGCTTGGGATCGACTTCGTCCAGGCTCTGTGGGCGATCCTCGGGCTTTTTCGGCGCGCTGAAATAGGAGATCGCCTGATAATCGATCGGGGGATACTCCAAATGCGCCCAGGAAGGCGGCGTCATCTTGAGCCATTGGTGGTAAGCCTCGAGACGCCATTCGAGCATCCACTCGGGCTCGCCTTTCTTCTGGGAAATGAAAGCGATCGTGCTTTCATCCAGGCCAGGCGGCACGGTATCGCTTTCAATGTCGGTCACGAATCCCTGCTTGTATTCGCGACGGACCAACTGCTCCATCTCTTCGCTAGCCATGGTCTCCACTCCTCTCCACCGAGAGTCTTATGACGAAGACGCGATCCCGGACACCGACACGATCAGGCAATCCACTGCCGTCGTTCGGCGCTCTCGCCACGCCCTCTTAATGTTCGCGTGATGCCACCGTCGATGGCAGCGTCACGCTCTGGATCGGTAGCTGCACGGGCAGCTTGAGCGGGTTGGACTGTGCAAGATGTGCCAACGTCACACAGTCCAGCAGCGTGCGTATCGCCTGCGATACCCGCTGCCAGTTGTCGGCAACGCCGCAAGTGTTCTGCAGCTCGCAGTCACCGTCGGCATGACTGCATTCGGTCATGCCGATCGGCCCCTCGATCGCGGCAATAATGTCGCTGGCCGTAATCTCCGCAGGAGACCGCGACAGCACATAACCGCCGTGAGAACCCCGACGGGACTCGAGCAACCCACTTCGGGAAAGCATCTTGAGCGTCTTGCCTACCGTCGGTTGGGGAAGGTTCACGCGCGCCGCCAGTTCGGAGGCGGTGTGTGCCTGCTCCGGGTCCCGCGCGATCTGGGCCATGATGACCGCCGCGTAATCCGTCATTTTCGATAGTTTCAGCACGCCGTGATGCCCTCTCGATCCTGACAGCCGCCATATAGGACCATTTTAGTCCTCTTTGCAGACGCTGTGAACCCTCGGCCGGGGCCGGAAGAGCGAACGGCACGCTCAACGACGGTGATCGAGACTCGGTGACAGGCGCCAAACAAGACGACCCGCTGCATGGGCAGCGGGTCGTCTGTTCGGGCACGGAGAACAATCAATCGAACGGATTGCGCAACACGATCGTTTCATTCCGGTCGGGGCCGGTAGAGATGATGTCGATGGGGGTCCCTACCTCCTCTTCCAGAAACGCAATATAGGCCCGTGCGTTGGCCGGTAGCCCGTCGATAGTCCGCACCCCGATGGTGGATTCGCTCCAGCCCGGCAGATCGTGATAGAGCGGCTCGATCACTTCGTAGCCTTCGGAGTCCACCGGGTTGTCGATGGTCTCCCCATCCTTGCTGCGATAGCCGACGCAGACACGGATGTTCTCGAGTCCGTCGAGCACGTCGAGCTTGGTCAGACAGATGCCGGAAACCGAGTTGATCTGCACGGCATGGCGAAGGGCCACGGCATCGAACCAGCCGCAGCGGCGAGCGCGACCGGTCGTGGCACCGAACTCATGGCCCTTTTCGGCCAGATGGCGCCCGAACTCGTCGAACAGCTCGGTGGGGAACGGACCAGAGCCGACGCGCGTGGTGTACGCCTTGGTGATACCCAGCACGTAATCGAGATAGAGCGGACCGACGCCTGAGCCGGTGGCCGTGCCGCCAGCCGTGGTATTGGAGCTGGTGACGTAGGGATAGGTACCGTGATCGATATCCAGCAACGAACCCTGGGCGCCTTCGAACAGGATGTTCTCGCCGGACTTGCGAATATCGTGAACCAGCGAGACCGTATCGCAGACCATCGGCCGCAGCTCTTCGGCAAACGCCATCGCCTGGTCGAGCACTTCCTGGAAGTCGACGGCCGGCTCACCGTGATAGCGGGTCAGCACAAAGTTGTGATAATCGAGCACTTCCCCCAGCTTTGACGCGAAGCGCTCGCGGTGCAGCATGTCGCCCAGGCGCAGACCCCGACGCGCGACCTTGTCCTCATAGGCAGGGCCGATCCCGCGACCGGTCGTACCGATCTTGGCGACGCCTCGCGCCTTCTCGCGCGCCTGATCGAGACGCACGTGGTAAGGCAGGATCAATGGACAAGCCGGCGACAGCCGCAGGCGCTCGCGCACCGGCACGCCCTTGGCCTCGAGCTCCTTGATCTCCTCCATCAGCGCTTCCGGCGACAGCACCACGCCATTGCCGATCACGCAGATATTGTCATCGCGCAACACGCCGGAGGGAATCAGGTGCAGGACGGTCTTGTGGCCGTCGATCACCAGGGTATGACCGGCGTTGTGCCCGCCCTGGAATCGCACCACGGCGCTGGCAGACTCGGTCAGCAGATCGACGACCTTGCCCTTGCCTTCGTCGCCCCACTGAGTACCCAATACGACTACGTTCTTGCCCATTGCTCTCGTCTCTCGATCAACCCGTCGCGAACTCGTCATGCCTCGCGATCCGTTTTCGGTACCGGCATCGGCCTCTGCCGACGTCAGCCTAGTTCAGCGGCGCCACACGCCATTCGTCCGCTTGGCGCACCAAGTGACGATTGCAGCGATGTGACTCCGGACCCGTGCGCTGACCGGGCAGCGCCTGGATGACCCGCTCGCCCTGGGCCCGCAGGCGGCTGACCGCGTCATTGAGCGCGGCGTCCTGCTCACTGGGCGCCCAGATACCATCCGTCGGCGGCTCCCGTTCGGCCAGCGTCGCCAGCTGCTTGAGGTCCATGGAGAACCCGGTGGCCGGTCGGGCCCGGCCGAAAGCCTGGCCGGTATCGTCATAGCGACCGCCCTTGCTCAAGGCCTGACCGTAACCCGGCACGTAAGCGGCGAACACCATTCCGGTGTGATACTGATAGCCTCTGAGCTCGGCCAGATCGAAGTAGAGCGACACCTCTGGATGCTCGGCGGCGACACCGCGATGCAACCGTACCAGCTGCTCCAGCGCCTCCTGCACGGCACTCGGCGCTTCGGCCAGTACCACGCGGGCGTGCTCGAGGATTTCCGCTCCGCCGTGAAGACGCGGCAGCTCGCTAAGCATGCGCGCCAGATTGGCATCCTCGACGTTGGCCGCCACCAGCTCGTCGACGACGGTGAACGCCTTGCGCTCGATGGCGTCGAACAGCGCCCGCTCGACGTCGGCACGCCAGTCGGCGGCCCGCACCAGCTCGCGATAGATCGCGATATGGCTCAGCGCCAGATGAACCTTGCTGGCGCCCGCCGCCTCGAGACTCGACAGCGCCAGCCGCAGCACTTCGATATCGGCTTCCAGCCCGGCGTGTCCGAACAGTTCGACACCGACCTGCATCGGACTCCGACCGCCCTGATGCTTGTCGGCCTGAGCCCGCAATACCGTCGTGCAGTAGCACAGACGTACCGGCCCCTGACGCTTCAGCGAGTGCGCGTCCATCCGCGCGACCTGAGGGGTCACGTCGGCACTGGCGCCCATCATTCGGCCGGTGAGCTGATCGGTCAGCTTGAATGTCTGCAAGTCGAGATCGGTGCCGGTACCGGTCAGCAGCGAGTCGAGGAACTCGACCGGCGGCGGCATGACCAGGTCATAGCCCCAGCGGTCGTAAAGGTCGAGCAGCGTCCGACGCAACTCCTCCATCCGGGTCGCCTGCGGCGGCAGGACTTCATCCATGCCGTCGGGCAGCAACCAGCGGTCAGCGATCGTCATGAGCCTATCCTGCCCAGCTAATTCGGGGATGACTGGACGGTGAATAGCCGTCCCGCCATGCCATGATAGTCGCGGCACAAGCTCT
The DNA here is from genome assembly GCF_003206695.1 of Salinicola halophyticus. Lineage (GTDB taxonomy): Bacteria > Pseudomonadota > Gammaproteobacteria > Pseudomonadales > Halomonadaceae > Salinicola > Salinicola halophyticus. Next base: position 223,084 of record NZ_PZJN01000004.1, read on the forward strand.
CGCGCGGCCTGCTCCCGACCGGAAAAAGAGGCCGTCAGGAGCGCGCCGTGCCGATGCATGCCGCACAAAAAAGCCGGGCAAAACCCGGCTATATCATGATATCACGAAACGCCCGCGGGGAAATCCCGCGGGCGTTCGATTTCCTACACTCTGAATTCCTCGCTCAAGGCGAAGTCGAGGCCGCAGGTGTAGGGTCTTTCAGATACCGGAAGAAGTCATTGCTCTCCGGGCTCAGCACTAGCAGGTCCTTGCCTTCGCCGCTGAAGCTGTCGCGATAGGCCTGCATGGAGCGATAGAACGAGAAGAAGTCCGGAGCCTGCTGATAGGCACTGGCGTAGATCTTCGCCGCCTGTGCATCGCCTTCACCGCGGGTGGTTTCAGCCTGCTGACGACCGTCGGCCAGAATTTCCTGGCGCTGGCGATCGGCATCGGCACGAATCGCCTCGGCCTGCTGGGACCCTTCCGCACGATAGGTTCGCGCTGCCTGTTCACGCTCGGAGTTCATCCGCTCGTAGACAGCCTGGGTCACCTCGGGCGGGAGCTCGATGCGCTTGACGCGGATGTCGAGGATATGGACCCCCAACTCGTCACGCATCGCCTGATCGAGCTGCTGCACCGGCTCGACCATCAGCTCTTCCCGGGCGCCCTCGACGGTGTCGGGGCCCTTGTCCTTGCCCGGCAGTTCCTTGTCGTCGCTCTCGGCGGCGATTCGCTCCTGAATGATCGAGGACATTTCGGTCTGACCGAACTTGTTACGCAACGCTTCGTCGGTTCGCGGCGCGATCAGGTTCTCGGCCACCTGAATATCCCCCCGCGTCGCTTCGTAGAATTGCTGCGGATCGGCGATCTTCCACTTCACGAATGAGTCGACGATGACCGCCTTGGAGTCCGCCGTCAGATACCGTGTCGCGCTGGAGTCGACTGTCTGCACGCGCACATCGAAGATCCGCACGGTGTTGAACACCGGCAGCTTGAAGTGCAGGCCGGGGCCGATATCGTTCTCGATCACTTCGCCGAAACGCAGTTTGATGGCACGCTCGGTTTCGTTGACGACGTAGAAGCTGGCACTGGCAAACCATGCCAGCAGTGCCAGAACGATGACCCCAATCAGGGCGCGATTGTTAAACATTAGCGACCCTCCCGCAGGCTGGAACTACGCGTCGGCTGCTGCGAGCCACTATTCATGTGATCGACTACCTGTCGTGATATCTGTTCGAGCTGTTGCATATTCATCGACGAGGAATCGCTCTTGCTGCTGTTGCCACCGGCCTGCATCTGGTTGAGCGGCAGCACGGTCACCCCGTTGGCGTCGCCGAGATCGACGAGCGCCTTGGGTGTCTTGCTGAGTACCTGGCTCATGGTTTCGAGATAGAGACGCTCACGCGTCACATCCGGCGCCTGCTGATACTCGCCCAGCAATGAGTTGAAGCGATTGGTCTGACCCGTGGCATCGGAGACCGAAGCCGCCTTGTAACCGTCGGCTTCCTCGATCAGACGCCGCTGCTGACCCTTGGCCTCGAGCACCACCGCCTGACTGTAGGCGTTGGCCTGGTTGATCGAGCGCTGGCGCTCTTCCCGGGCACGAATGACATCGTCGAAAGCGTTCTGAACCTGATCCGGCGGCGCGGTCGACTCGACGTTGACCGTCTGCAGTCTCAGGCCGGTACCGTAGGCTTCCATATAGGCCGTCAAGCGCTCGAAGACCCGCTGCCCCAGGCGATCACGACCCGTGGTCAGGATCTCCTGAAGATGCATGTTGCCGACTTCCTGGCGCAACGCGGAATCCATGGCATTCTGCAGCGTCATCTCCGGCTCGTTGACGTTGACCAGAAACGCATGCGAATCGCTGACCACGTATTGCGCGGAGACACTGACGTGAACGATGTTCTCATCGCTGGTCAGCATCGAATCCGTCTGCGTTGCCGAGCGAATGCTGGTCACGTTGACGTTGTCCACGCGATCGATGATCGGCGGATTCCAGTGCAGCCCCGGATTCAGAGTGTCGGTGTACTTGCCGAGCCGGAATACCACACCGCGCTCGGACTGGTCGATCAGATGGAAGCCGGATCCGGCCCAGATCACCAGCGCAACGATCAGCACTAGAATCGGCAGTATGAAAGGGTTGCGCTTGCTGCCATCGGACCCGTCGCCGCCGGAACCACCGCCCGAACCGGAACGCTTGCCGCGGCCGCCCAGCAGGCGGTTGATCTTGTCCTGAAATTTTTTCAGGGCCTCATCGAGGTCCGGCGGACCCTGGTTTCTTCCGCCGTTGTTGCCACCGCCATTTTTGCCATCATTACCACTCGGGCGCCGGCCCCCACCGCCACCCCAGGGGTCCTGTTGGTTGTTGCCACCACCAGGCTCATTCCAAGCCATACCTAGTCTCCAATGATGCAGTCAAAGCGTTGCGTCAGGCCAAAGCGTTACGCATGGCATCGGGAGCCGCCGTGGCGGTGCACTGGCGTGCAAAAGGTCAGTTCGAACTGATGTCGAATCGCTCTTGGCCTGCATCTTCGGGCCTGATCGTCAGACCACGAAGCTCCCCCGCGTAGTTTTCCTCGCCTCAGACCTGTTCCCAATCGGCAACCGGCGTTTTTTCCGAGGCGGGCAAGTAATCATCGGCGCGTTCATCCAAGCGAGCCATCATCTGCATAAACTCCCGCCGGGGCAAGCGAATCTCCAGATTCGAGCGGCCGTGCTCGTCGAACGTTTCGTTTTGTACGGCTTGCGATTCGTGCAGCGCCGCTCGTAGTCGACCTTGCTCGGGCGTCAGCGTCAAGCGGATATCGAGAATATCCTCGGCCAGCCATTCGCCGAGCGCCTCGCGCAGCAGGTCGAGGCCCTCACCGTCGCGCGCCGACAGCCAGACCACCTGCGGAAATCCGTGATCGTCGCGCTCGATCCGCGGCGAAGAGCCCAGCCGATCGATCTTGTTCATCACCAGCAGCCGCGGTACGTCGTCGGCGTCGATTTCGGACAGCACGCTGTCGACCTGGGCGACATTGAGCTCACGGTCGGGATCGGCGGCATCGATCACATGCACGATCAGGCTGGCCTCGGTGGCCTCCTGCAGCGTGGCGCGGAAGGCCTCGACCAGCTTGTGCGGCAGATGGCGAATGAACCCCACCGTATCCGCCAGCACGACATCGCCGACATCCGGCACGTCCAGGCGCCGCAGCGTGGGATCGAGCGTCGCGAACAGCTGATCGGCGGCGTAGACCTCCGCCGAGGTGATCGCATTGAACAGGGTCGATTTGCCAGCGTTGGTATAACCGACCAGCGATACGCTGGGTATTTCGGCCCGAGCCCGGGCACGCCGATTCTGATCGCGCTGCTTGCGAACCTTCTCGAGACGCTTGTTGATCGACTTGATCCGGCCGCGCAGCAGCCGGCGGTCAGTCTCGAGCTGGGTTTCACCGGGGCCGCGCAGGCCGATACCGCCCTTCTGACGCTCGAGGTGAGTCCAGCCGCGCACCAGCCGCGTGGACATGTATTCGAGCTGGGCCAGTTCGACCTGAAGCTTGCCTTCATGGGTACGCGCACGTTGCGCGAAGATATCGAGAATCAGCCCCGTTCGATCGAGCACGCGACATTCGAGCGTGCGCTCGATATTACGCTGCTGGGAGGGAGACAGGGCATGATTGAAAATGACCAGTTCGGCCTGGTGAGTCTTGAGGGCGGTCTTGACCTCCTCAAGCTTGCCACTGCCGATGAAATAACGAGGGTCGGGGCGGCGCCGACTCCCCTGAATCAGGGAAGCCGACTCCGCCCCGGCAGAGCGCACCAACTCGAGGAGTTCACCCGAGTCTTCGCGTTCCTGCTCGTCCTGGAAGTCCACATGGACCAGAATCGCCGTTTCGCCGGCGTCGGGACGTTCGAAAAACAATCACTACCTCTCGATTAGCTATCGAGTCCGGGCGCAGCGGCGGGATCCTGCGGCGGCAACCGGACATTGCGGGACGGTACGACCGTCGAAATGGCGTGCTTGTAAACCATCTGACTGACGGTGTTGCGCAACAGGATGACAAACTGATCGAAAGACTCGATCTGCCCCTGCAACTTGATGCCGTTGACCAGAAAAATGGACACCGGGATGCGCTCCTTGCGCAGAATATTCAGGTACGGATCCTGAAGGGACTGTCCTTTGGACATGTTGCTCTCCCTAATGCTGTTATGAGTGGTGCTGTTTTAGTTGCGCGGCGCTTCGTTCTGACTCGGCATCACGCCGGGCGCATTGCATGCTTCCGGCATCCGTCTCGACGAAGCCAGCCATTTTACGCTAACTGCCTTGGTCACGCACGATTTTCGCAATCTGCTCACCCACGTCCGACGCGCAGCTGTCGACCCAGTGCAGCTCTGGCCAGCGCCGCAACCAGGTCAGTTGCCGCTTGGCCAGCTGACGAGTGGCGGCGATTCCCTGCTCTCGCAGCGTGTCCCGATCATGAACACCTTCCAGATACTGCCAGGCCTGACGATAACCGACGCTGCGCATCGAGGGTAAATCGGCGTGAAGATCGCCCCGCTGCTTCAATGTAGCCACTTCCTCGAGAAAACCATCGGCGAGCATGGCATCGAAGCGCGCCGCGATACGCTCATGCAGTACGTGACGCTCGGCCGGTGCGAGAGCTATGGACAACAGACGCCAGGGAAAGTTTTCGCGCTGCTGACGCTGCCAGTGCTCGGACAGCGTCACGCCGCTGACGAGATAGACTTCCAGCGCCCGGATCAGGCGCTGACGATTGCGCGGGTGGATGGCCTGCGCCGCCTGGGGATCGACCCGGGAAAGCTCTTCATGGAGGGCCTCGAAGCCCTCGTGCTCGCCGCGCTGGTGCAACTGCTCGCGCAACGCCGGATCTGCACCCGGCATGGCGGCGACGCCCTCGATCAGGCGCTTGGCGTACATCATCGTCCCGCCCACCAGCAGCGGCATTTTGCCGCAGGCGGTTATCGCCTCCATTTCACGCAAGGCATCGACACGGAAATCCGCAGCCGTGTAGATCTCGGCAGGATCGCGAATATCGATCAGCCGATGTGGCGCTCGTGCCAGCTCGTCGGCGGAAGGCTTGGCCGTACCGATATCCATGCCGCGATAGACCATCGCCGAGTCGACGCTAATCAGCTCGGCGCCGAAGCGCTGATGCAGCGCGATCGCGTTATCGGTCTTGCCGGAGGCCGTGGGGCCGAGCAGCAGAATCGCCGGCGGCCGATTATCGCGTCCCGAGCCGGTTGGCGCCGAATTATCAGGGGTCTCGTCGTTCACGCGATCACCATCCTCGTGCACGGGCGCCTTAGATCACTGGCCACGGAGAAACAGCTTGTCGAGCTGCGTCATCGACATCTCGGTCCAGGTGGGCCGGCCATGATTGCACTGACCGCTGCGCTCAGTGCGCTCCATGTCGCGCAGCAGCGCGTTCATTTCGGGCAGCGTCAGCAGTCGATTGGCGCGGACGCTGCCGTGGCAGGCCATGGTACTGAGCAGCTCGTTGATGCGCGTCTCGAGCCGGTCAGAGCGGCCATAGCGCTCGAGATCGCCGAGCATGTCGCGGATCAGCGGTTCGATATCGGCGTCTGCCAGCAGCGCCGGCACCTGGCGGATCAACAGCGTCTCGGGGCCGGCGGCATCGAGCGACACTCCCAGCCGGGCAAACGCCTCGCGTTCCTGTTCGGCGACTTCGGCCTCGCCGGCACTGACCGCCATCGATACCGGCACCAGCAGCGGTTGCGCGTCGAGTGCACCGGCGTGAATCTGTTGTTTCATGCGTTCGTAGACGATGCGCTCGTGGGCGGCGTGCATATCGACGATCACCATGCCCCGCTCGGTCTGCGCCAGAATGTACACGCCGTGCAGCTGAGCCACCGCGTAGCCCAGCGGGGGTGCCTGGGTATCATCGGTTTGCGCAAGCGTCGTCACCGCCGCTGCCGGCCGCTCCCCGAGCGCCACATCGGCGGCCTCACCGCCGGGCGCACCTGCACCATCGGCACGTGGAGTGAGCAACGACGACTCGTGATCCGGATGCAGCGCGTGGTAGCCGGCCATGAATTCGCGGATTCGCTGGGCGGCAGGACGATCCGCCCGCTGCGCCTCCGAGCCGGACGAATACGACCCTCCCGCCCCTTCTCGGTGTTGCCCGGCCAGGGACATGCGTTGCTGCTGCCAGTCCGAACTGCCTTGGGTAGCGCCATCCGGGCCGACCAGCGGGCTATTCGCCTGCCCTTGGTCGACGCTCGCCGACTCGTCGCCGGCGCCCGCCTCGCTGTCGTTGGGCTTCACCGAAGCCAAGGCGCGATGCAGGCTCGAAAACAGGAAGTCGTGAACCAGACGGCCATCGCGAAAGCGCACTTCATGCTTGGTCGGATGCACGTTGACGTCCACCACCCGCGGATCGAGCTCCAGATACAGCACGAACACCGGGTGGCGCCCATGAAACATCACGTCACGATAGGCCTGACGAATGGCGTGTGCGACCAGGCGGTCCCTGACGATACGGCCGTTGACGAAGAAGTACTGCTGATCGGCCTGCGCCCGCGAATAGGTCGGCTGGCCAACCCAGCCCCACAGCCGGAGCCCCGTCGCTTCCAGGTCGACGAACAACGCTTCGTTCAGAAAGCGTTTGCCCAGCATCGCGCTGATGCGACGCTCGCGTCCGGCCTGATCCACCGCCACGCCGGGCAGCTGATGCACCACTTTCTGGTTGTGACGCAGCAGCCAGGTGATGTCGAAGCGCGATAGCGCCAGGCGCCGAAAGGCCTCCTCGACGTGGCCGAATTCGGTCTTTTCGGTACGCAGGAACTTGCGCCGTGCCGGCGTATTGAAAAACAGGTCGCGAATCAGTACCGAGGTGCCGCGGGGATGCGGCGCCGGCGTGACCCGGGGCTCCATCTGCCGGCCTTCGGCGACGACACGCCAGCCTCCCGACGGATCATCGGCAGCATTGGAGATCAACTCCAGACGCGATACCGAGCTGATCGATGCCAGCGCTTCGCCGCGAAAGCCCAGGCTGGACACATCCTCCAGATCGTCGAGCGAGGCGATCTTGCTGGTGGCATGGCGGGATAGCGCCAGTGGCAGATCGTCCGCGCCGATGCCGATGCCGTCGTCGCGCACCCGGATCAATCGCGAACCGCCCGCCTCGAGCTCGACCTCGATGCGTCGGCTGCCGGCGTCGATGGCGTTCTCGACGATCTCCTTGACCACCGAGGCCGGCCGCTCGACCACCTCCCCGGCGGCAATCTGGTTGGCCAGCCGGGGATCGAGAATGCGGATGCGTGATGACTCAGCCATCGGCGAACTCCCGTGCGTTGCTACGCTCCCGAGCAGAACTCGGCCTCATGGAATGGTCAACACCTGACCCACCCGAAGAATATCGCTGTCCAGCCCGTTGGCCTGCTTCAGCGCCTTCATGCTGATGCGATGACTGGACGCCACCTGGGACAGCGTGTCGCCGCCCTTGACGCGATACTCGTTACTGGCGCTGCCGCGACCCTGATCGCGCTGCCACGCCAGCAGGCTCGAGGGCGGCGGATGCTGCTTGAAGTGCGCGACGATACCCTCGTAGATGGCCTGGGCCAGCTTGGCCTGGTGCGCCGACGACTTGAGCTGTGCCTCTTCACGCGGATTGGAAATGAAGCCGGTTTCGACCAGCAGTGACGGAATATCCGGCGATTTCAGCACCACGAAGCCCGCCTGCTCGACGCTGGACTTGTGCAGCTTGTTGATTCGCCCGAGCTGGTCGAGCACCTGACCGCCCGTCGCCAGCGAGTCGTTCATCGTCGCGGTCATGGTCAGGTCGAGCAGCACGCCGCGTAGCACCTCGTCCTTGTCATCGAGGCTGAGACTGCCGTCGACGCCGCCGATCAGGTCGGACTGGTTCTCGCTGGCCGCCAACCAACGCGCGTTCTCCGAGGTCGCGCCACCTTGAGACAGGGCATAGACCGAGCTGCCATAAGGCTGCCTGCTGCGCACCGCGTCGGCGTGAATCGAGACGAAGAAATCCGCTTTCTGCTGGCGGGCGATCAGGGTGCGCTGACGCAAGCCAACGTAATAGTCACTGTCCCGGGTCAGAAACGCCTTGAACCCCGGCGTCTGGTCGAAGCGCTGCTTAACCTTGCGGGCGATCTGCAGCACGATATCCTTCTCGTGCGTACCGTCGGGTCCCGAGGCGCCGGGATCCTCGCCCCCATGACCGGGATCGACGGCAACGATGATGTCGCGCTTGGGGTGGGGCTGCGCTTCGGCGGTCGATGCCACCGCTTCGGCCTTCTGCGGGTTACCCTCGGCAACCGCTTCGGTCTGTGCCCGCTTCGCGGCAATTTCCTGATCGCGGATCATCGCCTCGATGGGATCGATGGGATCCTTGACCGCGCTGGCGCCAGGATAATCGAGATCGACCACCAGGCGATCGCTGTACTGCTCGTTGGGCGGCAGGGTGAAACTCTTGGGAACGACGGCGCGGTCGACATCGAGGACGACACGCAACCCGCCACTTTCGCGCACGCCGGTGCGCACCTTGGAAATGGCGCTGTCGTCCAGATCGAGCTTGTCGATGTCGAAGTTCAGATCGGTGCGGTCGAGATCGATGACGACTCGATCGGGATTATCGAGAGTAAAGACATTGGCGTTGACCGGCCCTGACATGTCGAACACCAGCCTCACGTGATCCGGCGCCGACCATAAGCGCAGGTTATCCACGTTGACCGCCTGGGCCTGGCCGACAACCCCGAGACAGCACAGCGAGGCCAGTGCGACCATCAACCGACGACCGATTTCGAAATTCCTGATCCGATCGCCGCCGCGTCGAACCGACCCCGTCACGAAGGTCACCAGCAGCAGCGTCAGGGGCAGCAGCGCCCTCAAAACGCCAACACGGTATCGCGTCGAGACATCGCACGGTGAAGTCGCGGTCGTGGGCGATATCTCTCGAACATCTTTCAGCATTCATCTTCCTTGTGACTGACGGGTACTTCACCGCTCACCGAATCGCGCAAATCCACCGGCAGGCTAGCCAGCACGGCGTGTCCACGCGGGCTCCGCGCCCTTGCCAGCGCTTGGCGGCCACCGGTCACCACCTCGAGATGGAGCTCCAGGTCCGGCACTGGCAACCAGCCGGCGCCGCGGCTGGGCCATTCGATCAGACACAGCGCGTCGCCGCCCAGCATGTCGCGCGCACCGATGAACTCCAGCTCCTCGGGATCGCCCAGGCGATAGAGATCGAAATGGTAGACGCAGCCCGTGGCGGTCTCGTAGGGCTCGACGAGTGTATAGGTCGGGCTCTTGACGGCGCCGGCATGACCACAGGCACGCAGTATGCCCCGCGCCAGCGTGGTCTTGCCGGCGCCGAGATCACCGATCAGGTGAACCTGGCCGCGACCGGCCAGCGCCCGTCCAAGGGATTCTCCCAAGGCTACCTGGGCGGCTTCATCGTTGAGAATGATCGGCATGACTCGGAAATGGTTGAGGGTTGGCCAAAGTTCGCGCATAGGATGCCAGATCGGTCGCCAGCAAACCACGCTCGCCGCCATCCAGGGCGGCAGCGTCGGCCGCCAACGCATGCAGCAGCACCCCGACACTCGCCGCCTCGCCGAGCGAGGAGAGCTGGCCGAGCGAGGAGAGCTGAACAACGAGCCCGGCAATGATGCCGGTCAGCGCATCGCCCATGCCACCACTGGCCATGCCGGGGTTGCCGAACGGGCACAGCGTGAGCAGTTCGCCGTCGTAGACCAGCGTGCCCGCGCCCTTGAGTACGATCGTCCCGCCCCATCGCCGCTGCAGGGCAACGACGGCGCGACGCCGATCCTGCTGAACCTCGGCGGTGGAAATCCCCAACAGCCGCCCTGCCTCGCCGGGATGCGGCGTCAGGACCCAGTCGTCGCGGCGGCTCTGGGTCGCATCGCGCGCCAGCAGATTGAGCGCGTCGGCGTCGACCACGCAAGGTTTGCCTGCCGCGAGCACGCTCTGCAGCGCCGCTTGGCCCCAGGCATCGCTGCCGATTCCCGGGCCAACGGCGAGAATATCGGCGGCCTCGACCAGCGGTTCGAGGTCCGGCGCGCCGCGCACGCCTCGCGCCATGATTTCGGGAAATCGGGTCAGGCTGGCCGAGACATGCGCGGCATCGGTGGCCAAGCTGACCTTGCCCGCTCCGACCCGCGCCGCCATCTCACTGGTCATCAGCGCGGCGCCGCCCATGCCCGGCGCCCCGGCTACCACCAGCACGTGGCCGTGACTGCCCTTGTGGCTATTGGGTGATCGCGGTGGCAACGCTGCGACCAGATCCTGGCGATTCTGCCGCCAGGCGACCGGCACGATATCGCCATGCCGCAGCGGATCCACGCCGAGCGTGGCATGGATGACCTCCCCGACCACGTCGAGCGCCGCGCCGGTATGCAGCCCGAACTTGTCGCCGATGAAGGTGATCGTCAGCGTCGCCTTGATCGCCTCGGCTTCGACATGGCCGGTATCGACATCGACGCCGGACGGCACATCGATGGCCAGCACCGGGCAGCCGCTGGCATTGACCTCGGCGATCGCGGCGGCATAGGGCTCGCGAAGAGCTCCTTGAGCGCCGGTACCCAGCATCGCGTCGATCATCAGCTCGCCGTCGAGGGTCAGCCCATCCTCCCACGCTACCGGCACGACACCGGCCTCTGCTGCCAGCGCTGCCGCTTTCCGCGCGCTGCCCTCGAGCTCGGCAACCGGCTTGAGAGCCACCAGATCGACCATCAGACCATCGGCGACGGCCAGCGCCGCGATGACATAACCGTCGCCACCATTGTTGCCACCGCCGCACAGCACGCAGAGACGACGTAGCTGAGGCCATCGGGCGCGCAGCGTGTCGTAGGCCGATTCACCGGCACGCCGCATCAACGCGAAGCTGTCGCCCTCGGCTTCGAGGGCTCGGCGATCCAGTTCGCGCACCTGATCGGCAAGATAGAGCGGGCGCTGAGAGAAAGAGGCGGACATCGTGACTCCTGTCGTCTTCCAAAAATTGCAGATGACCCCGGAGGCCATGGATAAACGCAACCCGTGATGAACGGTGCTGCCGAACGCCAATGCGGACGACGTTCGGCTGACGTCAAACTGAAGAGTGGTGTAGGGTAGCGCCCCCATCCCCATCAGCGTTTCGGCGGTATGTCACAGCCACCCAGCATCGATCTCAATGAGCTCGCCTCACGCATCAAGCAGTGGGGACGAGAACTCGGCTTCCAGGCGATCGGTATCACGGATACCGATCTGTCGAACCATGAGCGCTACCTGCAGCGCTGGCTGGAAGCCGGGCATCACGGCGAGATGCACTACATGGCTAAGCACGGCAACAAACGCACGCGGCCTCAGGAGCTCGTGCCCGGAACGTTACGCGTGATCAGCGCGCGCATGGATTATCTGCCGCCCGAGGTCGAAACCACCAAGATACTCGGACAACCGCAGAAAGCGTATGTTTCACGCTACGCCCTCGGCCGCGACTATCACAAACTGATCCGCAAGCGTCTCGATCAACTGGCCCGCAGAATCGAGGACGAAGTCGGCGAGATCGGCTACCGCGCCTTTGTCGACTCGGCGCCGGTGATGGAACGCGCCCTGGCGCAAAAAGCAGGGCTCGGCTGGTTCGGCAAGAACGCCATGCTGCTCAACCCCCAGGCAGGTTCGCTGTTCTTTCTCGGCGAACTGTATACCGATCTGCCGCTACCGGTGGACCCGCCCTTCGAACGCGATCACTGCGGTTCCTGCTCCAGCTGTCAGACGGCCTGCCCGACGGACGCCATCATCGACGACAAGGTGATCGACGCCCGTCGCTGCATCTCGTATCTGACCATCGAGCTCCACGGCAGCATCCCCACCGAGTTTCGCAGGGCCATGGGCAATCGTGTCTACGGCTGCGACGACTGCCAGCTGTTCTGTCCTTTCACCCGCTTCACCCGCGCCAGCACCGAGCCGGATTTCGCCCCGCGCCACGACCTCGACCGGGCCGAGCTGATCGACCTGTTCGCATGGAGTGAGATCGAATTTCTCAAGCGCACCGAAGGCAGTCCGATCCGACGCATCGGCTACCAACGCTGGCTTCGCAATCTCGCCATCGGGCTGGGTAATGCGCCCTGGAGCGAGCGCGTCGAGAGCGCGCTGCGGGCGCGTCTCGCCTACCCGTCCGATCTGGTTCGTGAACATGTGCGCTGGGCGCTGGAAGAGCAACGCACCAAGCGCGAGGCACGGATCGCCAGCGCCTGATGTCTTGCGACGATGCCGGGGCAGCGTTCAGCTCGGCAACTTGAGGAACGTCTCGCGATAGTGCTTGAGCTCCGCCAGCGATTCGCGAATGTCATCCAGCGCCTGATGCGTGTTCTGCTTGGTGAAGCTGCTCGCCGCCGCCGGATTCCAGCGTTTGGCCAGCTCCTTCAACGTCGAAACATCCAGATTGCGGTAATGAAAGAAATTGTTGAGCGCCGGCATCTCTCTTTCCATGAAGCGGCGATCCTGATGCACGCTGTTGCCGCATACCGGCGAGCTGCCGGGCTCGACGTAGGTCGCCAGAAATTCCAGCGTACGGCGCTCAGCTTCCGAGGTATCGACGGTGCTTTCACCAACTCGCCGGATCAGGCCGGATTCGCCGTGGGTCTTCTGGTTCCAGGCATCCATGCCTTCGAGCAGCGACGCCGGCTGGTGCACGGCCAGTACCGGCCCCTCGGCGATCAGGTTCAGGTCGCCATCGGTGATCAATGTTGCCACCTCGATGATGCGCTCTCGATCGGGGTCGAGACCGGTCATTTCCAGATCGATCCAGACCAGCAGGTCACGGCGGGCGCTTGAAGTGGATGGGTCAGACATGAACGACTCCAGGTTGGTGTCGCCCGGCAAGGAACGCGGGCGGACACGGCAAGACGGTAAAGGCTACAATGCCCGCCATTCTACCCCCAGGGCACAACGGGAGAGCAAACCCATCCGCCAGACAACGACAACCATGAGTCATCATAAGCCATGAGCCGCCGCAAACTGACCCGCCAACAGCGCTGGCGCGTGGAGAAGATCCAGGCAGAACGCACCGAACGAGCGTCAAAAAAGGACGAGCGCGACAGCGGCCGCCTCGATGCCGGCGAATACGGCAGCGAGCGCCCCGGCCGGGTCGCCGCGCACTTCGGCCGTTCGCTGGAGGTCGAATCCGTCGAAGACGATCAGATTCGCCTCCACCGCTGCCACCTGCGCGCCAATCTCGAAGGGCTGGTGACCGGCGACCAAGTGATCTGGCGTGAGGCCAACGATGGCAGCGGCGTGGTAGTTGCCCGGGGCGAGCGCCACAGCGTGCTCGAGCGCCCCGACACCCACGGCCAGTTGCGCCCGGTTGCCGCCAATATCGATCAGATCCTGATCGTCGTCGCGGTCGAACCGGAGCCGCATCCCAACCTGATCGATCGTTATCTGGTCGCCGCCGAGAGCACCGGCATTCCGCCGGTGCTGGTGCTCAACAAGAGCGATCTACTACCCGATGAGGGTGGCGCGCTGCGCGACTGGCTGAGACGCTATGATGCGCTGGGCTATCCGCTGATCGAAGCCTCGGCACGCGGCGAGCACGGCCTCGACGCCCTGCACGGTCAACTGGCAAATCGCACCTCGGTATTCGTCGGTCAGAGCGGCGTCGGCAAATCGTCGTTGATCGACAAGCTGCTTCCCGAGGAGACGCTGCGGATCGGCGAGCTGTCGACGGACACCCGCAAGGGCAAGCACACCACCACCACCGCCCGGCTCTATCCGTTACCTCCTGCGGAGAATCTCGACGTAACCGAAGCCGAAGGCAGTCGACGAGGCGATCTGATCGACTCCCCCGGAATCCGCGAGTTCGGCCTGTGGCATCTCGACGAGCGCGAACTGGCCGAAGGCTTCATCGAATTCCGACCCTATCTCGGCCGCTGTCGATTCCGTGACTGCCGCCATCGACAGGAACCCGGTTGCGCCCTGCTGGGTGCCGTCGAACGTGGCGATATCCATCCTCAACGTTTCGCCAGTTTTCAGCGCATCAGAGACGACATCGCCGCGTCCTGAGACGCGGCGATATCTGATCATCCATAAATGCCTGAGCTGACTCATTCAAACAGTACCAGGTCACCACTGACGAAGCCGCTACCGTCCTCCTGCACGTTACTCTTGAGGGGCAAGCCCCTCAAACTCCCCTTTTTGACGCCACAGAACGGCGGACTCCGAACGCTAGAGCGTCTGCGCTCGGGTCGGCGCGAAAGGGCATCCTGCCCAACGCGCCTCTCGCGTCATCCATGACGCGAGACCCGGCTCGACGCTCTGCGTTCAGCGCCGTTCTGGAAGGCGTCTAGGGTGCGAGACTTCGAGCAAATCAACCAGGCTCAGAAATACAACGCCGCGCCCTGAGGCGCGGCGATTGCTTAAGAGCGGCCTGAGCGCAGGCCGTCTGGATCAACCCTCGAACAACATCAGAATGGACAGGAAGAACAGCACCCACATCGCCGGGCGCACTTCCTTCGACTTGCCCACGCCGACCTTGACCACCACGAAGGTCAGAAAGCCGAACACCACTCCGTGGGTGATCGAATAGGTCAATGGGATCAACATCATCGCCACGAAGGCCGGAATGGCATCGTCGTACTGCTGCCAGTCGATGGTCCGGATCGGTGACAGCATGAATACGCCGACCATGATCAGCGCCGGCGCGGTAGCGATGGCCGGAACCAGCGCCAGCAACGGCGACAGAAACAGAAACGGCAGGAACAGTAGCCCCGCGACTACGGCGACCAAGCCTGAACGCCCGCCCTGGCTGATACCCGCGGCGGATTCGACGTAGGCATTGGCCGGGCTGGTGCCTAGCGGCGCGGAGATCAGCGCCGAGGCCGCGTCCACCATCATCGAGCGGCGAATGTTGCGCGGCTCACCATCGGCGTCGAGCAGATTGCCCGCCTGACACACGCCGATGAAGGTCGACATCGCATCGAAGAAGGTGGTGAACAGAATCACGAAGATGAACGGCCAGTAGGCGATCGACAACGCGCCGAGGAAATCGACCTGCCCCATGGCGCCGAAATCGGGCCAGGCGAAGATGCCGTGGAAGTTGACCAGTGTCGGCGAACCGGTGGGCGACATGGCGCTGGCGTCGCCCCACAGACGACCGATGGGAATGGCGATGATCGTGGTGACGACGATACCCAGAATCAGCGCACCCTGCAGGCGTTTTGCCACCAGCACCGCGGTGATGCCGAGACCGATCAGAAAGGTGACCAGGGTCGGCGTCATCTCGCCGAGGCCGACCACCGTGGCCGGGTTGGAGACCAGCATGCCGGCATTGACCAGCCCGATCACGGTGATGAACAGCCCGATACCGCAGGCGATGGCGTGGCGCAGGGTCGCCGGGATCGCATCGACCACGTAGCGACGCACGTTGAACAGCGCCAGAATCCCGAACAGCACCCCGGACCAGAACACGCAGCCCAGCGCCGTCTGCCATTCGATACCCGCGCCCAGCACCATGGTGTAGGTGAACAGCGCATTGATGCCCATGCCCGGTGCGACCAGGATCGGGTTGCGCGCATAGAGACCCATCATCACGCTGCCGAAGAAACTGATCAGCACGGTGGCGGTCAGCGCGCCGGCGAACGGCACACCCGCACTGGAAAGGATCGAGGGGTTGACCACGATGATGTACATCGCCGCCAGGAAGGTCGCGATGCCCGCCAGCACCTCGGTTTTGACCGTCGTTCCCAGCGAGCGCAGAGAGAACATTTTTTCAAGCACGCAGCAATCTCCTGGCAATCATGATTGTTATTGGTAACGCGAGTCGCGTTGGTAAATTTTGTATACGAAACTAGTTCCAATAAAAAGGTCCGGGAGCCATTCCGTTCAAAAATACATCCCGCCCGATTTTACGGCCAACCGGACCGGCGTATTGGCACCACTCTCGAGCGGCGCGCAGTATAACGAATCCTTCCGTTGCCGCCACCCGCCTGCTACCGGGTCGCTACCCGAGGAGCGAGCGTGTGTGCCATCATCATAGCCATCGCCGCATGACGATCACGACACAAACGATCACGACACAAACGATCACGACAGGAGTCACCGCTCATGAGCTCGGAAATTCCTCAGTTGCCGCTGATTGTGGATCCGGCCACGCTTGCGCAACATCTCGAAGATCCACACCTGCTGATCATCGACGTTCCGCTCAAGGCCGAAAGCTACGAATCGGGTCACGTGCCGGGTGCGATCTTCCTCGAGTCCCGCCGCCTACTGGCCGGCTCGGGCGAAGTGCCCAACGATGTGCCTTCCGAAGCCGCCCTGAGCGCGCTGTTTTCCGAACTTGGGCTGACCCCGGAGACCCATGTCGTCGCCTATGACGACGAGGGCGGCGGCTGGGCCGGGCGTCTACTGTGGACGCTGGAACTGATCGGGCATCGTCGTTACTCGTATCTCAACGGCGGCATTCACGCCTGGCGTGCCGACGGCCAGCCGGTCTCCACGACGCAGGACTCGCCGCCCCCCAGCGAATACCAAGCGGCCTATCTCAACCCTCGAGCCCAGATCCGGCGCGAGGAGCTGATCGAGCGTCTCGACGACCCAGATCTCGCAATCTGGGACGCCCGTTCCGATGAAGAGTACCGTGGCATCAAGGGCGACAACCGGCAGCTCGGGCATATTCCCGGCGCGGTCAATTTCGACTGGCTGGACGTGATGGATAAAGATCGCGACCTGCGTCTTCGCGACTATGCGGAGCTTGTCACCGAACTGGAAGCTCGCGGCCTGACCCAGGCCAAGGAGATCGTCACCCACTGTCAGACCCATCACCGCAGCGGGCTAACCTGGCTCGCCGCCAAGGCGCTCGGTTATGACAACGTTCGCGCCTACCCCGGCTCGTGGAAGGAATGGGGCAATCGCGACGATACCCCCGTCGAGAAATAGTACGAGTCGCTCGTAGCTCGTAGCTCGTAGCTCGTAGCTCGTAGCTCGTAGCTCGTAGCTCGTAGCTCGTAGCTCAGTCTATTGCGCGGACCGGGGACTCTCGCTACCTTGTCCGCCTTTCAGCTTATCCGTCTTCAAGCGGGTCTCTCTTCCAATATCGGGGTCGTCATCGTGGATCGCCAGGAACTCTTCGCCAGAATTCAGTACCCGCTGCCCCAGCATGCGATCTCGCGACTGATCGGCCAGCTCGCCGATTGCCGAATCGCCGCGGTCAAGGACCTGTTCATTCGCCGCTTCATCGACACCTACGGCGTTGACATGAGCCAGGCCCTGGAGCCGGATCCGACCCGCTACGCCTGCTTCAACGATTTCTTCACCCGCGCCCTCAAACCCGACGCTCGCCCCATCGGCGAAGGGCTGGTATCGCCGGCCGACGGCGTGCTTTCGCGCTACGGGCGTATCGAACACGGCACCCTGATCCAGGCCAAGGGCCAGACCTACTCGCTCAGCGCACTGCTCGGCGGCGATGTCTCGCGCGCGGCGCCGTTCCGTCAGGGCAGCTTCGCCACGGTCTACCTCGCGCCGAAGGACTATCACCGCGTCCACATGCCGATGACCGGCACCCTGCGCGAGATGACCTACGTGCCGGGACGGCTGTTTTCGGTCAACAGCGCCACCGCCAACCATGTTCCCGGACTGTTCGCTCGTAACGAGCGGCTGGTGTGTATCTTCGATACCGAACACGGGCCGTTGGCCATGGTGCTGGTCGGCGCGATGATCGTCGCCGCGATCGAGACGACGTGGGCCGGCCAGGTCACCCCGTTGAGCGGACGCGTCCAGACCACCCGTTTCGATGAGCCGATCGTGATCGAGAAAGGCGAGGAGATGGGCCGCTTCAAGCTCGGCTCCACCGTAGTGATGTGCCTGGGTCGCGAAACCGCGTTCGGTGACTTCGACCCCGAGGGCAACCCGATCAGCATGGGCCAGACGATGGGCGCACTGCCCGGCACCATCTAAAACACCCATTCAATCTATGGACACTTCAGGGAGCATGCAATGCCACTGGAAATCTCCCGCAACGTGTCGATCCCCGACAACGAGATCGAGCTCATCGCGGTTCGCGCGCAAGGCGCCGGGGGCCAGAACGTCAACAAGGTCTCCTCGGCGATTCACCTGCGCTTCGACATCCGTGCCTCGAGTCTACATCCCGGCTTCAAGGAAAAACTGCTGGCGCTCAGTGACCGACGTATCACCCGCGACGGCGTCGTCGTGATCAAGTCACAGGAGCACCGTACCCAGGAGCTCAACCGGGATGCCGCGCTGGTCCGGCTCAAGCAGCTGATCAAACCCGTGCTCTACGGCGACAAGCCGCGGCAGGCAACCAAGCCCAGCCGTAACGCCAAACGCAAGCGCGCCGATAGCAAGACCCGCCAGGGTCAGAAAAAGCGTCTGCGTGGCCGCGTGGATGAGTGAACTACCTACCCTCTTCGAGACGGTCGAATCGCTATGTCAGTCTTGCCATCAAACCGGCCATCAGTCTCGAGCGCTCGATCAGGCTGTCGACCTCGATGTGTTCGCTCAGGGTATGAATACCGGCACCGCGCAGGCCCAGACCGTCGAGCGTCGCCAGCCCCAACGCCCCGGTGAAATTGCCATCGGAACCACCGCCGTTGCTGGAATGCGGCAGTGGCATTTCCAACTCATCCGCAACGGCCTTGGCGTGATCATAAAGCGCTAGCGTCGCCGCGTTCGGCTCCCACACCGGACGCACCACGCCCAGCTTGACCTCGAAACCGACCCCGCTCTCGTCAAGCTGGTTCCATCGCAGCATGCGTTCGATACCGCGATCCAGATCGGTCTGACGCTTGGCCATGCTCAGCGCCTCGCCGCGGCAGGTGGTCGACACGCAGTTGACCCATTGACCGCCCTGCACCACACCGACGCTGAAGGTACAGTCGTCGTCGGTCATTGCCTCGATTTCGGGAATCCGCGCGACCATCTCGCGAATCGCCGAGTGCCCTTCCGCCAATGCGGCACCGGCATGACTCGGCCGGCCGTGAGCCAGCAGCTCGAAACGGGCAATGGCGTAGCGCCCGCTGACCACGCCATTGCCCTCTCGCGCCGGTTCCGGCACCAGAATATAGCGATGTTTTGACGCTTCCCGTTCGATCAGCTCGCGGGTGCCGGGACTACCGATCTCTTCATCGCAGGTCAGCAGTACATGAATCGGTAACGCTGTGTCGATTCCCGCTTCCCGTAGCGCGACGACCGCTTGAAGCGCGGCGTAAGTCCCGCCCTTCATATCGCAGATGCCGGGGCCGTAACAGCGAGTACCCTCCTGCCTGAAGGGCAATGTTTCCAGCGTCCCGACGGGATGAACCGTATCGAGATGCGCCATGATCAGAATGCCGCCACGTTCGCTATCGGGATGCGGAAAGCTCGCCTTGAGGCAATCGCCAAGCCCCGGCGGACCCGGAATGCGCTCGACATCGGCACCCCAGGTGGCCAGGTCTTCCGCAGCCAGCGTCATCATGCGATTGACCGCACCGGTGTCGAAGGTCGGGCTCTCGCACTCGATCCAACGCTTCAGGCCCGCCAGCAGTTCGTCGAGATCGAACGCAAGAGTCCTTGTGAAATTCTGAGCGAGACTCATGCGCTGATCGCCCCGGCTGCACTGATACCGGCCAGCTCATTGAGACGGCGCTCGGCAATTCGCGCCAGTAGGCTCGCGCCGACCGGCAGAATGCCATCATCGAGCACGAATGCCGGGTTATGAACCGGGATATCGCCAGCGTGACCGACCCAGCAGTAGGAGCCCGGGACTCTTTTCAGCATGTCGGCGAAATCCTCGCTGCCCATCACCGGACGGCCGAGATCGCCGACGCCGGTCTCACCGACGATCTCTCTGGCCGCTGCCGCCAGCGCTTCGGTCTGTTCGACGTGGTTCTCCAGCACCGAGAAGATGTTGCGGATATCGACATCGATCTCGACCCCATAGGCGTCGGCGAGCCCGGCGGCCAGTTCACGAATGCGTCCGTGGATCAACGACGCGACGCTGTCGTCGAAAGTGCGAATGGTCCCGGAGAGCGTGGCCGACTGCGGAATCACGTTATAGGCGGAGCCCGAATGCAATTGCGTGATCGAGACCACGGCAGCGTCCAGCGGGTCGGTATTGCGGCTGACGATGCTCTGCATGGCCTGTGAAAGCTGGGTCGCCACCACGATCGGATCCCGTGCGTTATTGGGCTGCGCACCATGGCTGCCTCGGCCGTGAATGACGATATCGAAAAACTCCGCGCCCGCCATCGCCTTGCCGCTCATCACACGAATATGACCGTGATCGAGGTGCGGCGCGTTGTGCAGCGCATAGACTTCATCGCAGGGAAACTGGTCGAACAGGCCCTCTGCGATCATCCGCCGCGCCCCGCCCAGCCCCTCCTCCGCCGGTTGAAAGATGAGGATCGCGCGACCGGCGAAGTCCCGGGTCTCGGCAAGATAGCGCGCCGCGCCCAGCAGCATAGTGGTATGACCGTCATGACCACAGCCATGAAACCGGCCGGGATTTGTCGACGCAAACGGTAGCCCCGTCTCTTCGTTCATGGGCAGCGCATCCATATCGGCACGCAGCCCTACGGTCTTGCCCGGCCCATGATTACCCTCGATCACGCCGATCACCCCGGTTCCACCGATGCCGGCATGGACCGCGATGCCCAAGCGCTCGAGATAGGCACTAACGATTCCAGCGGTGCGCAGCTCCTCGAAGCCGATCTCGGGATGAGCGTGAATATCGTGACGAATCTCGATCAGTTCAGCGGTAAAGGCATCGATGCGCGGCAACGTGGTCATGAGAACTCCTCGGTAGGGAAAAATCCGCATTGGCGAAAGTCGGGATCAGGCGGGTTCGATAGCCGGTACGAACGCCTGGCCCGATGGAGAGGTACGAACGCCCGGGCGCAGCCGCTTCCAGGGCAGCGCTCCGGGATCGACCGCCATCGGACCGGGTGCAGCGCAGACCAGAATCGTCTCCGCGATCGGCGCGAAGTCGGCGCGGAAATGGACCGAACTCTTGTTGACCAGAATGGCCTGCTCCAAGGGTTCGATGCCCACAGAACGATACATCGCCTGGTCCGCCATCTGCGCCTTGCGGCTGACCACCACGACACAGATATCGTCGATTCGCAGGCAGGCCGAAGGGCCCATGTCGAGGCGTCCGCCGCCGTAATAGGGGCCGGGCGCAATAAAGCGACCGTCCGAGAGCGCTTCGACCGTGAACGCCGCCTCCAGCGGCGAGTCTCCCGCCACACCGGAATGCCCACCGAGCGCCAGCCGGATCACCGCGCCGACGCCCGTCTCGTGTGCGGCACTGGCCGAGGCCGGGTCGAACACATTGCCGATGGCGGCGCGCTGGGCTCTACAAGCGATGAGCGCTTTCAGCATGCCCATGGTGTCGGAGTCGCCACCCGCGCCGGGGTTGTCCTGGGTATCGGCGATGATGACCGGCTTCATCGCCCGTTCGGCCAGGCGCATTGCTTCGCGTACGCCCGCTTCCGGGTCGAAGACCTGTCCGGCAAATGCCGACTCCTGCGCCGCAATCCGCGACACCAGGGCATCGGCAGCCTCATCCGCGCGGGCCTGATCCGCGCCATAGACGATGACACTGGGACCGCAGTCGGCAAAATCCGCGGCCGGGAATCCGGTCAAGAACGACACCGAGGGTAGCGATTCGCTCTCCATCGCCGCCACCTCTGCGTAGAGCGAGCGGCATGGTTCTTCCGCCGTGCACTGCCAGGCGATCGGCATCAGGAAACCGAGCTGGCGAAACGCCTTGGCCGGACGCTGTCCACTTGCCAGCAGCATCGCCAACGCGGCGGCACAGCGGGCGCCGGTTGCGGCCATATCGACGTGCGGATAGGTGCGATAGGCGATCAGCATGTCCGATTGTTCGACCATCATCGGCGTGACGTTACCGTGCAGATCCAGCGTGGCGACGATCGGTACGCCTTCACCCACTAGGGCCCTGACGCGACGGAGCAACTCGCCTTCGCCGTCATCGAAGTGTTGGGCGACCATGGCACCGTGCAGATCGAGATAGACGCCATCGAGCGGCATCGCCTCGTCGATGGCCGCCAACAACCGTGCGGCAATACGCTCGAAGGCGTCCTGGGTGACATGGGCCGACGGACTCGCCGCCGTCCAGAGGGTGGGAATCAGTGTCCATGCCCGCGTTTCGGGAGCATCGATGAAACCGCACAGGCCTATATTACTGGCGGCCACCGCGTCGAAGATTGCTTCGCCCTCGCTCAGCGGTGGCGCTCCACCACCGCGCAGGAAGTCTTCATAGGTCGCCTGACTAGGCGCAAAAGTATTGGTTTCGTGGAGAAAACCACCGACGGCAATCCGGGGGTGTGACATGAACATTCCTTGGTCATGGGGAAGAGAGGATTCGGCCATGTGGCACCCGACCCTTCACTGATAGACGGTGGCGGTTGATGTCGGGTGATCTTCGAAGACGCGATCGAGCGGCCGAAACCCGGCGAAATCCCAATGTCGTCCCGGGGCCGCGAGCATCAGCGAGCGGGTGTAGGCATGCTCGGGCGAGCCCAGCACGCGCTCGGCCGGCCCATACTCCACGACTATCCCTTTCTGCATCACCATCACCTCGTCGCAGATCTGGGCGGCAACACGCAGGTCATGGGTAATGAACAGCACCGCGATGCCGAGCCGACGCTGAAGCTCGTCGAGCAGTTCGAGAACCTGGGCCTGAACCGAAACATCCAGCGCCGAGACTGCTTCGTCGGCGACCAGCACATCGGGCTCCATCGCCAGCGCCCGGGCGATGGCGATCCGCTGACGCTGTCCACCGGAAAACTGATGGGGGTAGCGGTCCAGCGCATCTTCCGGCAAACCTACCAACGCCAGCAGCTCGGCGGCTCGCGCCAGTGCCTCTTCCCGAGGCGTACCGTAGTTTACCGGGCCCTCGACCAGACTGGTGGCGATCGTCAGCCGCGGGTTGAGCGAACGGAAGGGATCCTGAAAGATCATCTGAATCCGCTTGCGATGCGGCTTCAGCGCGGCGTGTCCGAGGCTGGCGATATCCTTGCCCATCACCCGCACGCCACCACCGGTGGGCTCGATCATGCGCATGACGCAGCGCGCTACGGTCGACTTGCCCGAACCGCTCTCACCGACGATGCCCAGCGTCCGCCCGCGCGTCAGCGCGAAGTTGATGTCACTGGCCGCCGGCGTCTGCAATGCCGTCTTACCGGTCCAGCGCGCCCAGGCCGAACGTTCGCCATAACGTTTCTCGAGTTCGATCGCCTCCAGCACGATTTCGCGATCGGTCACTGCGCGTGCCGTTCTCGGTCGCAGGCTCGGCACCGCCGTCAGCAGTTGGCGGGTGTACTCCGTCTTGGGCCAGCGCAGCAGATCCTCGATCGGCTGCGTCTCTACCACTTCACCGTCACGCATCACGCAGACACGATCTGCAATGTCGGCCACCACCCCCATGTCGTGCGTGATGAACAGCACGGAGGTGCCATGGCGCTTCTGCAGTTCATTGATCAACTTGAGGATCTGCTTCTGCGTGGTGACATCCAGCGCGGTGGTGGGTTCGTCGGCAATCAACAGCTTGGGCTCGAGGATCAACGCCATCGCGATCATGATTCGCTGGCGCTGGCCGCCCGAAAGCTGATGCGGCCAGCTGGCGTAGACGCGCGCGATATCCGGCAGCTGTACCTGGTCGAGCATCTCCAGCACGCGGTCCTGGCGCTGCTTCGAAGAGAGCCCCTTCTGGTGCATGATCAGCACCTCTTCGATCTGCTCGCCGACCCGCATCAGCGGGTTGAGCGCCGTCATCGGCTCCTGGAAGATCATCGACATGCGACTGGCGCGAAGGTCTCGCAGCCGGCCCCTCGAAGCCTCGAGCAGGGAATCCCCCTCCAGGTCGATATGTCCCCCGGTTGCCTTGAGAATGCCCTTGGGCAAAAGCCCCATGACCGCCAGCGAGGTGACCGACTTGCCGGATCCGGATTCGCCGACCAGGCAAAGCGTTTCGCCCGCGGCAATCGTGAAGTCGATGCCCTTGAGAATCGGCTTGGTCGGCGTTGATTGCGGCGCGACCCTCAGCCCCTCGATAGTCAGCACCGGATCCGGCATCCGGGCGGGATGGATGGCTTCATGGATCATTGCGCACCTCCACGTTTCTGCAATCGGGGGTCGAGGCGGTCACGGGCGGCGTCGCCGAGCAGATTGATCGACAGAATGCAGATCGACAGCATGATGCCCGGCCAGAAAATCAGCGATGGCTTGATCAGGAAGTAGGTTCGGCCCTCCGCCATGATATTGCCCCAGGTCGGCGTCTCGGTACCGAGGCCAGCGCCCAGGAAGGAGAGAATGGCCTCGGTCAGAATCGCCGAGGCACAGATATAAGTGCTCATCACGATCAGCGGCGCCAGCGTGTTGGGCATCAGATGGCGCCACATGATGGTGAAAAGACTGCTGCCCAGCGCCACGGCTGCCTCGACGTAAGGCTCTTCCCGCGCGGACAGCACCACCGAACGGACCAGGCGCACGATCCGGGGAATTTCGGGGATGGTGATCGCCGCCATGACCGTCCACAGGTTGGCACTGATCAGGGAGACGATGGCGATTGCCAGCAGTACGCTGGGAATCGCCATCAAACCATCCATGACGCGCATAATCACCGCGTCGAGACTGCGAAAGAAGCCGGCCAGAATACCCAGCGGCAGGCCGATGACAACGCTGATCAGGGCGCTGCCGATCCCCACGGTCAGCGAGACTCGAGCCCCGTAGAGCACTCGTGACAGCAGGTCTCGACCGTAGGCGTCGGTTCCCAGCCAGTAGGTGTCGTCAGCCGGCTTCAGGCGGTTTGCCGGCGACATGTTGAGCGGATCGTGAGGCGCCAGCCAGGGTGCCAGGATGGCCACGACAACGATCAGGATTAGACAGATCGCGGCCAGGATGATGGTCCATCCGGGGCGTCGACGTGGCCACAATCGCAGTCGCCGTCGGAGTGGCATGGTCTCGGAGCGCTCAGCGGCAACGGCTTCGGGCCTTGATAGACTCATTGGTAACGAATCCTCGGGTCGAGCAGCGCATAGGAGAGATCGATAGCGAGATTGATCAGCACGTAGACCCCGCTGGTGACCAGAATCAAGCCCTGAATGACGGGATAATCGCGGGAGAGAATGGCATCGACGGTCAGACGACCGAGTCCGGGAATGTTGAATACGCTCTCGGTCACGACCACACCGGTGATCATCAACGCGAAGCCGGTACCGATCACCTCGAGTATCGGCACGCCGGCGTTGCGCAGCGCGTGCTTGAACAGGACCCGCTTCTCGCTGGCGCCCTTGGCGTGCGCTGTACGGATGTAGTCTTCACCCAGCACGTCGAGCATGCTGGCGCGGGTCATGCGCGCAATCAGCGCGATATAGATCGTCGACAGCATCAGCGCCGGGAGAATCGCATGCTGGATGAAAGGTCCGAAGCCATCCTGAGAAATTCGCTTGAAGCCCTGCACCGGCAACCAGCCGAGATCGATGGCGAAGATCTTGATCAGGATGTAGCCGATCACGAACACCGGTACCGAGAACCCCAGCACCGACATCGACATGATGGCGTTATCGATCAGGCTGCCGTGTTTCCAGGCCGCGATGACGCCCATCGGCACTGCCACGACTACCGACAGCGCGATGCTCAATAGGGCCAGGCTGACGGTCGGCTCGAGACGCTGCGCCATCAATTGCGTCACCGGAAGATTCGACATCAACGACGTGCCGAAATCGCCGCGCAACAGCTCGCCGGACCAGTGGAAAAACTGAATATAGATGGGCTGATTCAGCCCCAGGGTTTCGCGGATGCGATCCAGTTGCTCCGGCGTGGCCATATCGCCGGCAATGATCGCGGCGGGGTCACCCGGCGAGAGTCGCAGCAGCAGAAAGACGAACAGCGCAACCACTACCATCACCGGTACTGCCGCCAATGTCCGACGCAGACAGTAGCTGAACATGAGCGTACTCCGTTGCAGTTCACAGCAGGAACGGGACGCGACGACAGCCGCGCCCCTCCTCGATCACTCGGACTTGGTGATGTTCCAGAACACCGGCACCGGCGAATGCAGAATGCCGGAGAGATCGTTATTCCAGGTTGCGGGGACCGAGTACTCGCCCAGCGGGATATAGGTCACCTGTTCGAAGGCATGCTGCTGAATGCGCTCGGCAATCGCCTTGCGGTCATCGTCACTGGTGGCCTTGGCGAACTCGTTGCGCATCGATTCGAGTTCGGCATCGTTCGGCCAGCCGAACCAGCCGCCGTCCTTGCCGCGGCCGTTGAGCATCGGGTTGACCAGCGGATTCCATACCTCGGGGATATACCAGTTGGTAAAGAACATGTTCCAGCCGCCTTCCGACGGTGGCTGCTGGCTGGCGCGGCGCGTCACCAACGTCTGCCAGTCCATCGGCTGCAGATCGACAGTGAAACCGGCCTGGCGCAACAGCTGCGCTGCTATCACTGGCTGTGGGCTTACCGTCGGCGCGTCGGTCGGCTGCATCATGACGACGGGCGTACCATCGTAGCCGGCGTCTGCCAGCATCTTTTTCGCCGCCTCGGTCCCGCCACCGGCTGCCAGCGAGTCCGGTGCGCCGGCATCGGTCGCTAGCGGCGTCTGGCAGCCATACATCGAATCGCAGGGTGTGTAGAACTCGGGATTGCCGATCAGGGAAGCCAGCACATCGGTCTGATTCATCGCGAGTAGCGCGGCACGACGGATCTCGGGGTTATCGAATGGCGGATAGAGAAAATTGAAACGCCCGATGGTCTGATTGCCCAGCTCGTTGATCTTGTCGATGGTCAGTTCAGGATTGGCCTGCAACACGGGCAACAGGTCGGTGGAGGGATTCTCTAGAAAGTCGATCTCGCCGGAATTGAGCGCATTGAGCGCGGTCTGCGCGTCACTCATGTTGATCCATTCGACGCGATCGACTTTGACCACCTTACCGCCGGCGGTCCAGCTGGCCGACTCCTTACGTGGAACGTAGTCTTCGAACTTCTCATAGACGACCCGGTTGCCAGGATCGTACTCGTCGGCGACAAAAGTGAAGGGGCCTGAGCCGATTTGATCCTCGACCGTCAGCGTTTCGTCGGGCGATTTGCTGGCGATACGCTCCGGCATCACGAACAGCGGCACCGATGAAGGCTTCGCCATCAGCTCGAGGACATAGGCGAACGGCGACGATAGCGTCAGCGTCATGTTGCGGGCATCCGTCGCTTCGACGCTTTCGACATGATCCATCAGCATCTGACCGCCGCCATCGCGAGCAGTCCAGCGTTTGAACGACGCCACCACGTCCTTGGCGGTCACTTCTCCCCCATCGTGCCACGACAGTCCATCGCGCAGGGTGAAGGTGTAGGTCATGCCATCGTCGGAAACCGACCAGTCCGCCATCTGCGGTTGCGGCTGAAATTTATCGTCCATGCCCAGCAGCGTGTCCCAGATCATGTAGCCATGGTCGCGGGTGATGTGAGCGGTCGTGGTGATCGGGTCGAGTACGCGCAGTCCGGAGTGCATGACCGCGCGAAGGGTATTGGCCTCGGCCGGCGCAGCGGCAAGCGATGAAATCGCGCCGCAAGTGGAGAGGAATGCCACCATTGTCATACCGCCCAGCAGACGGCGGCGTGCAACGGAAAAACGACGCGAGAAAGGAGTCGCCATGAGAAACCTCGTTGTCGATCTTATGGTTGTCGTTAACGATAAGGACGGACGCGATTGTTATTGTTCCTGCCGTTGGCAGGACCGCCCGGCCCATGTCGCTCTTCCCCGAGAGTAGATCCCGCAGTGAAGAAAACAATACTTTCGTCGACAGGTTAGTGTTGCTTAAAAAGCAACATCCGAAGCATTCTTGGAACTCCTTCTATTCGGACGCGCCCCGTGGCCCATGACAAAGAACCGTTCCCGGCCCACCTGAACAGCCGCTGGCTTCACTATTTCTCGCAGGCGCTCGACGCCGGCTCGATCCGCACCGCTTCGGACCGCCTCGATGTCGAACCCTCCGTCATCAGTCGCCAGATTCGACAGCTCGAGCAGGCGCTCGGCGTGACGCTGGTAGAACGCCATGGTCGCGGCGTACGCGCCACCGAAGCTGGCGGCATTCTGCTCGACTTCTATCGAGAGCGAGATGTCGCCGAGCAGACGCTGCTCGGACAGCTAGCCGAACTGGATGGGCTGCAACGCGGTCATATCAGTCTGGCGATCAGCGAGGGGTACAGCGACCGCTTGATGAGTGGTGTGATGAACGATTTCTGCGCTCGTCATCCACAACTGACCGTCGAAATGAACCTGGCCAACGTCAACGACGTGGTGCGTCAGGTCTACGAGGGCCAAGCCCATATCGGCATCGCCTATGCGCCCAGGCTGACTCCTGGTATCGAGTCGGTCGTCTCAGTCCATCAGCCGCTCTGCGCTATCGTTCACCCGGGACATCCGCTGACTCGACTGCCCCAACCGCTCGCGCTGGATGCCACCCTCGAATGGCCGCTGGGTCTGGTGGGTCATGGTTATGGTATCCGGCAGTTGATCGACGCCGCGGCAATCATCAGCAAGCGTCATTTCCATGCCAGCCTGGTCAGCAACTCACTGGCTACGCTGAAGCAGTACGTGAGTTCCGGCGACGGCGTGACCTTCATCGGCCGCGTGGCTCTGCTGCACGAGCTGCGGCGCGGCCAACTGGTCGCGCTGGAGATCGATCATCCGGTCTTTCAAGAAGCAGAAGCGCACGTCATCGTGCGTCGTCAGCGTCCGCTATCGCCGGCCGCCAAGCAGCTGCTGAGGGAGATCGTCGACCTCTGGCCATTCGGTGAACGCGAGCGGGTCGATTGGTAGGCGCGGTTCAACACCGCGGCGTGGGAAACGCCATGACCTCGGCGATCGAATCTTTCATCAACGCCAGCTGAATCAGGCGATCGACGCCGAGTGCCACGCCGCTGGCGGGCGGCATGCCGGATTCGAGCGCTGCCACCAAACGATGATCGATATCGACCGTTGGCTTGCCAAGCGCCTGGCGCTGGCGGTTGTCATCGGCGAAGCGCACGGCCTGCTCCGCGGCATCGGTCAACTCGTCGTACCCGTTGGCGAGCTCGATGCCGTGAAGATAGATCTCGAATCGCGAGGCCACTTCCGCGCCGTCCTCCGGATCTCGATGCTTGCGCGCCAGCGCCGCTTGGCTGGCCGGATAGTCGACGACGACATCGATCCCCTCTCGGCCCAGCAGCGGCTCAATAGCGAAGCTCATCAGCAGGTCGAGACAGCCGTCACGATCGGCATCGGTCATAGACAACCCGCCGATCTCGGCGCCACGCTGGCGCAAGATCGCGAGCGACGTGGTGAACGGATCGACATCGAGCGTCTCGCGGAAAAGATCACGGTAGCGCCGCTGACGCAGCGGGCCCGGGTCGATCGGCAGTACGTGGCGAATCAGCGCATCGCATTCGTCGATCAGCCCCGCCAGCGACAGACCCGGGCGATACCACTCGAGCATGGTGAACTCGATGTTATGGCGCCGCCCGACCTCGCCGTCGCGAAAACTGCGCGCCAGCTGGAAGATCGGACCGCTGCCGACGGCCAGCAGCCGCTTCATGTGGAATTCGGGAGACGTCTGCAGCCACAGGCGTTCATGGCCATCCGGCGTGATCGCTTCGAGCGCCAGCGAGTCGAGATGCGGATCGGTGCTGCCGCCATGACCGAGAATCGGCGTCTCCACTTCCAGCACGTCCCGAGCCGCGAAGAACGCCCGGATTTTCGCCATCAGCTGCGCCCGCGCGCGCAGCGTCTCGATCGTGGCCGTGGGCTGCCAGTCATCGGCGCCGCGAATATCCGTCACAGGTGGTAGACCTGACTGCGGCCACCGTCGATCAGAATATCGGTGGCGTTGATGAAACGGGCTTCGTCACTGGCCAGGAATAGCGCCGTATTGGCGACTTCGTCGGCTTCGCCCAGCCGTTTGCAGGGCAGCAGCTCGACCTGGCGCTGACGCTCCTGCTCGTCGCACTGCGCCAGCCAGGCCTCGGCGGCGGGCGTGCGGATCAGCCCCGGCGAGATCGAGTTGACCCGAATTCCGCGATCCGCGTACTCGATGCCCAGCGACCGGGTCAGCCCGATCAGTCCGTGCTTGGCTACGGGATACGGGAAGGCACCGGGGACGACCTTGTGGCCGTGAACCGAAGCGATATTGACGATATGGCCGTATCGCGCCGCCAGCATACCCGGCAACAGCGCCTGAATCATGTGCCAGGCGCCCTCCAGATTGATCGCCAGGCAGCGCCGCCAGGTTTCCCGATCGAGTTCGAGCGGATCGCCGAAGACGTTGACGCCGGCGGCGTTGACCAGGATATCGATGCGCCCCGTCGTCGAGAGTGCCTGCTCGACGCCGGCAGCAATGCTGTCGACATCGGCGACGTCGGCCTCGACCCCCACACAGCGCGAGGCAAAGCGGGCAGCGAGCCTTGTCGATTCGCGCTCGAGAGCAACCGTATCGCGATCCAGCACGACGACATCGGCCCCTTCGGCGAGAAAACGTTCCGCGGTTGCCAGGCCGATACCGCTGGCACCGCCGGTGATCAACGCCTTGCGCCCCGCTAGTCTGGCCATTTCATGTCTCCTCACCCACTGTCCGGCGCTATTCGGCAAACACTCTGTCAAGCATAATGCGATCGGCGAACGGCAGTCGATGTCCCGCCGGCCAGCCAGAGGTCGCCCTAACGACGAAAGCCACGCGCAGGCGTGGCTTTCGAAGAATCAATATCGAGTTTCTTCCGCGAACGCCGTGTGCTCTCCCAGCGCTCGCAGGAAGAACTTTTCAAGCTCGGGAGACGTACTCGCCGCTGCGCGTATCGATCTTGAGAATTTCGCCTTGGTTGATAAACAGCGGCACGCGCACCGTCGCCCCCGAGGAGAGTTTCGCCGGCTTGGAACCACCCTGGGCAGTGTCGCCCTTGAGGCCGGGATCGGTCTCGACCACTTCGAGCTCGAGGAAGTTGGGCGGAGAGACGGCAATCGCGTTATCGTTCCACAGCGTCACGGTGTAGACCGCCTGTTCCTTGAGCCACTTCTCGACGTCGCCGATGGCTTTCTTGTCGACCGCGTACTGCTCGAAAGAGCCGTCGGTCTTCATGAAGTGCCACATGTCGCCATCGGAGTAGACATACTCCATGTCCAGATCCATGACGTCGGCGCCTTCCAGCGATTCGCCGGATTTGAACGTGCGCTCCCAGACCCGTCCGGTGTTCAGGTTGCGCAGCTTGACGCGACTGAAAGCCTGGCCTTTACCCGGCTTGACGAATTCGTTCTCGAGAATGTTGCACGGGTCGCCATCCAGCATCACCTTCAGGCCGCCCTTGAATTCGTTGGTAGAATAGTTCGCCATGATTCCTCACAAATGAACGATCGCGGGCCATCCGCGACGACAAATCCCAATTCCGCGCTATGCCCTGCGGCATGCGCTCTGATTTTAAGTGGTCAGCATGATAACCCGAACCCCGATCGCTGTGCATTGCGAAGAGGTCGTACACTCGGCGTCCGTATCCGACACCCCGGCTGGCGACTGGCAGCAACAGCTGCGTGATGTCGTTCGCGATCCCGTGGCGCTATGTCAGCACCTGGCCCTGGACCCCAACTGGGTATTGGGCGCACGGACGGGCCACGAACTGTTCCCCGTGCGGGTACCGCAGGCCTATCTCTCCCGAATACGTCGTGGCGACCCCGATGATCCGCTGCTGCGCCAGGTACTGCCGCTGGACGTCGAAAGCGATGCCGTGCAGGGCTTCGTCGATGACCCGCTGGAAGAGCGCGATCACACTCCCAAGCCGGCCTTGATCCACAAGTATCCCGGCCGGGCGTTGCTGATCGCCAGCCCGACCTGCGCCATCAACTGCCGTTACTGTTTTCGCCGGCATTTCCCTTACGCCGACAACGCGCCCTCGATGCGCGAGTGGGAGCAGACGCTCGATTACCTGCGCGAGGATGCCTCGATCCTGGAAGCGATCCTTTCCGGCGGCGATCCACTCGCCTCCCCGGACCGTCGCCTGGCGACGCTGGTCGAGCGGCTGGATGCGATTCCGCACCTCAAGCGGCTGCGCATCCACACCCGCCTGCCGGTGGTGATTCCCGACCGGGTCGACGATGCGCTGCTCGACTGGTTGCGCAAGACTCGACTGCAGACCGTGATGGTGCTGCATATCAATCACGCTCAGGAGATCGACGAAGCCGTCGTCGCCGCCTGCGCCCGGCTCAAGGGCGCCGGTGTCACGCTGCTCAATCAGAGTGTGCTCCTGCGCAGAATCAACGACGATGTCGACACGCTGGCTGCACTCTCGGAGCGCCTGTTCGAGGCCGGGATTCTGCCCTACTACCTGCATGTGCTCGATCCGGTATCGGGAGCGGCTCACTTCGACGTGCCCGATCACGAGGCCCGTCAGTTGATGGAAGCGCTGCGTCAGCGTCTCGCCGGTTTTCTGATGCCGCGCCTGGTACGCGAAGTACCCGGTGAGCTGAGCAAGACACCGCTATGAGGAACTCAACCCGGTTCCGTCACGAGGAGAGATGTCGATAGTCTCGCCAGCCGCGCAGGGTCAGATAGGCGAGCGGCCCGGCGGAGCCAAAGCAAAAGGTGATGACGTAAAACACCAGTAGATAGCCGATACCGTGGCCGCGTCGGCGTGCGTCGAAGAACATCCATACCGCGACCATGATCAACGCCAGGTAGACATCGAACACTACCATTGCGGTCGTTGGACGACTCATCAAGCCGCTGGCGAATTGGCCCAGCGTCTGGTCGCTGGTGGAAATCGCGAAGATCGTGTATCCCATGAACACGATCAGCGTCATCAGAGGTACGAGAAAACGCAACATCGGCAACATCCTGTGTGGCAGTGCGTTTGACAGGCTTTATAAGAACTCAGGATAGCGGCAGCGTCACCTGAACGCTCAGGCCACTGGCGGCCGGCAAGGAAGTCTCGTCCAGACGGATATCTCCCCCGAGCCGCTCGGCCAACTCCTGAACGATCGACAGCCCGAGCCCCGATCCGCTGGTGCGCTGCCCGGCCAGGCGCACGAAGCGTTCGAACACGCGCTCCCGCTCGGCGACCGGGATGCCCGGCCCGCTGTCGGCAATCTCGATATGCAATCGCATCTCAGCCTGCCACATTCGCAGGCGCACCAGGCCGCCCTCCGGCGTATAGCGCACGGCGTTGTCGAGCAGGTTGCGCAGCAGCACGTAGAGCCCGTTCTCGTAACTGAGCACACTCAACGCCCCGGGGATGTCCTGAGTGAATCGAATCGCCCGACTCTCGATCAGCGGCTGAATGTCGCGCTGCAGTTCTCGCCCCAGTCGCGTCAGATCGATCCTCTGGCGATTCAGGCCACCCTCGCTTTCCAGTCGCGATAGCGTCAACAGCTGTTCGACCACGCGAGTCATCCGATCGACGCCGTAGATGATCGAGCGAGCACCGCGTTGGGCGCGCTCCTCGCCGGTATCGTTCAGCAGGTTCTGGGCGTGCACCTTGATGGCGGCCAGCGGCGTGCGCAGCTCGTGCGCGGCGTTGGCGGTGAAGCGCCGCTCCTTTTCCAGCGTCTCGGCCAGCCGACCGAACAACCCGTTGAGTGCGCTGACCATGCCGCGGATCTCTTCCGGCACCTGGCTGCCATCGATGGGCTCGAGAAAGCTCGGTTGGCGCGCCGTGATCTGGCGGCTGACGCGCAGCAGCGGCAGGAACCCGCGCGCGATGGCGAAGGGTATCAGCAGAGCGATCAACAGCACCCCGATGACCGGCGGCATCAGATTGCGCAGCGCGATCTGCCAGGTCAGTTCGTCGCGCACGTCATCCCGTTGGGCGGCGCTGGCCCAGACACCGTGGACCTCATCGTAGAGCGTGAACGTGCGCCAGTCGTGACCGCCACCTTCGGCATGCGCATAGCCCGGCGCGGGTATCAGCGTGTCCAGCAGCCCGGGGGCTTTCATGCCCAGCAGCGCATGGCCGTCGGTGTCCCAGATCTGGAACCCCAGTTTTTTCTCGTACGGATGGCCCAGCGGCGTGGGCGCATCGGTGGAGCTTTCAGGTACCAGGACCGGTTGCAGTTGAAGATCGCGGATCATCTGCTGAGGCTCGCGGCCGCCATCGCCACGATACTCGAAGTAGAGCGCCACCATCGTTCGCGTGGTCTGCGCCAGCTCGGCGTCGAACAGCTCGTTGATCTGATCGCGGGTGTCGTGATAGCTCCAGAGTGCCGCGATCGAGGTGATCAGCGTCACCGAAATCAGCAGAACACGGCGAAGATAGCGACGAATCGAGATCAATCCGTCGCTCCCAGCCGGTAGCCGACGTTACGCACGGTCGCCACCACATCGCTGCCGAACTTCCGTCGCAGGTGATGAACGTGAACCTCGATGACGTTACTTTCGACCTCGGCATCCCAGCCGTAGAGCACCTCGACCAGTTGATCGCGGGTGAAGACCTGGCCGGGATGTGTCATCAGGTTGGCCAGCAGGTCGTGCTCGCGGCGCCCAAGCGCGACCACAGCGTGATCGAAGCGTATCTCATGGGCTGCCGGGTCCAGCGTCAGGCGACCACAGTTCACCGTGGGTGAAGCACGCCCCGCGCTTCGACGTACCAACGCCCGCAGCCTCGCCAGCAGCTCGCCATTGTCGAACGGCTTGATCAGATAGTCGTCGGCGCCACTGTCGAGCCCGCGAATTCGGTTGACGACATCGTCCCTGGCGGTCAGTACCAGTACGGGAATCTGACTGCGGGACTCCCGCAGCTGTTTCAGCACCTCGAAACCGTCGATATCCGGCAGTCCCAGGTCCAGTATCAATGCGTCGAAAGTGGAGTCGTCGAGCGCCTCGCAGACCCCGCGACCCTCCGTCAGCCACTCCGGCACCATCTGTTCACGCCGCAGTACATCGACGACCCCCTCTCCCAACAACGGGTCGTCTTCAACCAGCATTACCCTCATGGCATTCTCTCTTACTGTCGCCATCGTTTTCGTACGGTCGCCAGCGTGGGCGAAACCGGAATTTCGAAGTCATTCATATCGTTCAGACCGCTCGATCGCCGATTCATTGCACTATCCATTCACTGTCCCAGTCCACTGCGCCGGTCCAGTACCCGTACCCTTTCAATACCACGCCACGCTTCCAGCACCGTGCACTCTTTCAGTACTACGCACTCTTTCGGTACCACGCACTCTTCGATCTGGGTCCCTCACTACCATGGCGGGATGCAATGGTTCCGGCCGGTGGCGATGCCGTAGCCGTCGCGGCATTTCTGCCATGGCATCGTCATGGGCTCGGCCGACAATCGGCAACAGGCCCGGCGGCGAGTGTAAGCCGATTTTAAGATTAGGCTGTCATAGTGAGTGTTCCGAACGGGACGAGCTAAGTCGACGCTTTGGAAACCAACAGGATTTCATCATGCTCGAACTACCCACTCTATCACTCGTGATCATCGTCCAGGACGCCATGCACCGCGTCGGCAACGTTGTCGCCGAGGCTTCCCAGGCGCTACGTCATGCGACGAGTCTCGAATTCATCGTCATCGATGCCGGCTCGGGCGAGAGCGACGACAGAAACAACCGTGGCACCCTGAGGCAGCTAGCGGGCACCGATAACCGGATCCGGCTCTATCGTCAGCCGGCCACCCTCGGTGCGGACGCCGCCCTGTGGCAAGCCGGCAGCCTGGCGCGCGGAGAGTGGATCGTCACGCTCGACGCTCATGGCAGAGATGATCCGCACGATATTCCCGACATGCTCTGCGAGGCCCGGCATCAGGGATTGACCCTGGTCGAAGGGATTCCCCTCGACCCGCGCTGCCGGTGGAGAAAGCCGCTGTTTCGCGTGGCGAGAATCCTCGGTATCGAGCTGGCCGATAGCGAACGCTGTGGCCTTCGCCTGATTCAGCGCGAGGTGCTGACCTCTCTGCCATCGGTGGAAAGCCTGCACCGTTTCCTGCCGTTGCTGATCCGCCGCAGCGGCGGTCGTATCGGCAGCTACCGCGTCAATCGGCGTCAGGTGTCGTCGATGCCGCGGTCTTCACGCTGGTCGATGCCCGCGCGAGTGGCGGGATACGCCAGGGACTGGTTGGGCATGTGGTGGCTTTCCCGACGCTGGCACGCCCAGCGCCCGTCGGGCAAACCCCGGGTTCGTGTCTACGCCCGTTGAGGGCAATGGCTTCCGACGAAAGTGCCTTTAAAGATAGCGCCTTTGACGATGGCGCAGCCGACAGTAGCGACGCTAACGGTAGCGTCGCCCGTCGAGTTCCAGCCAGCCTCCAGGGCGTTCGCCAGCCGGATCGTGATGAGTCCAGTGGATCACGCCACCCTGCGCATTCCAGACATACTCCCCGCGAAAGCGTAAGCGATCGCCCGGCGCGATAGACGCCAGGCGCGGCGCCACGTCGATGTTGTGCGCAATCAGCAGCGTCTGCCCGGTCGCGAGCGCGACGATGATACGCTGGTGACGACTCCCCTCTCGGTCATCCGGCAAGACACGCTCGACCCTTCCCGCCGCTTCGATCCAGAACGCCTCGCGGTGCGTCTCGAACGCATGCTTGAGCGTCGTCTCGGCGCGGCTCTGGGAGGCAACGCCATCACCGGTATCGGAGCCAGGCACGGACGACGGAAAGAGCCCTCCGGCCCCGCCCAGCTGCTTGACCAGCGGCGTCACCGCAGCCAGAACCAACAGCCCGACCAGCACCCATCGATAACGCCTGAAACCGCTTTGTCGCATGCCAACTCGCTTTTCGATCGCCTGGATTTACGTCGATTCGATTTTACGTCGCTTCGACGTCCAATCGACAACGACGACTCAACGCCCTCGACCAAATGCGCCGACATTATCTTCGTCGCTACTATATTCGCCGAAGCTATATTCGCCGACGCTATATTGGTCGGCACTGTCCCGATGTCGAAATCGGCCGTACAGACGCACAAAAAAAGGCCGAACCCAATTGAGGTTCGGCCTACGCTGTGTGCCCGTCCTGGGCTACCTACTCTGAGGACGAACTGTCGAAAGAGTTCCGGCTGGATGAAAAAAAACCCGTAAACTCTCGCCTCCCGGGTTAATCGTCACTCTCATCGAGTATCTGGACTCCCCGTTTCCACAGGCCAATCAACGAGCTGGGCGCCGCGCGTTCATCCAGTTCCCATTCGCGTGAAGGAAGACTCGACGAAATCTCCAGCGTGACGCGAAACCAGCGTCCGTCGGCCCCGGCCGGAGCGGCACCCGAGTTTCGTCGAGCATCCCCCTGAGAGTCCGATGGCGAATCGGCAGTGCCGTTAGCGTCAGCGCTTTGATGGATCGAACCCTGCCGATCGAGCTCTTCCAGCACCCGCTGCAGCTTGTTGCGCTGCGGCTCGCTCAATTCCTGACAGTCGATTCGCCTGGGTGCCGACAGGCCGGGAGTCACCACGAAACCACCCTCTCGGCTAACCAGCAATACGCTGGTCGACTCCAGCCAGAAGCGGCCCTTGCTGTTCATGACAACACGCCCACGTCCGCCCAGGCACGCTGAACGATGCGCGTGGCATCGCTGTCGGCGCCGAACCGCTTGGCCGCACAGTCGACGGTCAGCCGAGCGAACTCGGCGAAATTGCCGTCGCGCTGCAGTCGCGGGTCGGTCAACGCGTCGAACCAGACCGGACCGGCCTGCTCCCAGGCAAAGCCGCCGAACGCTTTTGCCGCCAGATAAAACGCGCGATTGGGAATGCCCGAATTAATGTGCACGCCGCCGTTGTCCGAAGAGGTCCGCACGAAATCGTCCATGTGACCGGGTTGCGGATCCTTGCCCAGCACCGGATCGTCGTAGGCGCTGCCGGGATTGGCCATCGAACGCAGGGCGCGCCCATTGACGCGATCGGTGAGTAGCCCCTCGCCGATCAGCCAGTCGGCCTCATCGACGCTCTGCTCGAAGTGATGCTGCTTGACCATGGCGCCGAAAACATCCGCCAGCGACTCGTTGAGCGCTCCGGACTGATCGGCATAGACGAGTCCGGCTTCACGCTCGATGACGCCGTGGGTCAATTCGTGGGCAACGACATCGAGCGCCGCCGTGAAACGATTGAACAGTTCACCGTCACCGTCCCCGAAGACCATCTGGGCGCCGTTCCAGAAGGCGTTGTCGTAGTCTTCGCCATAGTGGACGGTCCCCAGCAGGGCCATGCCTTCGCCATCGATGGAAGCGCGCTCGAACACTTGCCAGTAGAAGACATGCGTGGCGCCAAGCCATCGATACGCTTCATCGACGGCCACGTCACCGCTATCGGGATCGCCCTCTTCCCGAACCAGATTGCCCGGCAGCGTCTGCTGGTTGTTCGCGGAGTAGATGTAACGCGCGGCCTCGCCGGGTTTGCCGCTATCGGCGGGCCGCGCCTGGATCGCCGTGGCGTTACGCAATCGAAACTGGGCATCGGTCTGCAGCGTCGCCCGCGCACACTGCTGCAGTCGCGCGTTGCCGTGAGACATGATGCGTTCGAGAACATGAGGCGGCATGATGCCTGCGAACCGGGTGGAATCAGTGGTTCCTGCCATTCGATCACCTCCTGTGAGCCAGAGTGAATGCTCACAGTGTGGTCCAATCTTCGGGCCGTCGCTGCCGCGTCATTGTTCCGTTTTGTCAGGAAAGGAACTGAAGGTCGTTTCCCCGCAACGACCTGGGGTTTGTCTGAAAAGTCGCCGAGCGAATGTCGGACAAGGCAAAAATCGGCGAAGAGGGACCGGGCTGGCGTCCCAGTTTCCGGGGTGTAAATGAGGACTTTGAGCCAATTTTTAACGACGTATGGCCGAGGGCAGGCAGTTTTCAGCCAAAGTCCAGCGAGTCAAGCCGCCACTCTCGACAAACCATAGTCCGTGGGTTCTACCACGCCTGACAGCCGGCCGAGCTGCTCGAGACCCTGGCCGGCCAGGATCCGATCAAGACGGCCATGGCGGCTGTGGGCATTGAGAACCAGATGGACCTGCGAGGGTCGGCCCTGGGCGTCCAATCGCTGCACCCAGGCCAGCGCTCCGCTGGCGTATCGCACCAATGAGCCTACGGGGGCGATGCCGAACAGACGCACATAGCGTTGTACCCACACATTGTCGAACACCTCCGGCTGACTCAGCAGATGCCGATACGCATCGACCAGCGGCCAGGCCTTGCGGTCAGCGCGCGGGCGCGTCAGCGCATCGATGACATCGACCACCGCGAGCATTCTGCCCAGATCGTCGATAGCGTCACCGCGAAGCCCGTGGGGATAACCACTGCCGTCGAGGCGCTCGTTGACCTGTTCGATCACTGGCGAGGCGATGGCCGGCGATAACCAGCGGCATTCGGCCAGTCGTTCGCTGATCTGCGTGACATGCCCCGGCAGCAGTGCCCGCTGCGAATCGCTCAGGGGCGCGCGACTCTCGAGCAGGCTGCTCGGCAACGACGCCTTGCCCAGATCGTGCACCAGCGCGCTGGCCACGATCGCTTTCAGCGAGTCGTTATCATATCCCTGACTGCGCGCCATATCGGCGGCGCGCACCGCTACCGACAGCGCGTGTCGCACGGCAGCGGGCTCGGATTCGAGATAACCCAGTGCATAGAGCAACGACTCCCGACTCTGGCTGCCCAGCGTCAGCAGCGTATCGGCGTGCCGTGATAGCAGCGATGGTGCGATCACAGTGCCATTTTGCAGCTGTAGACTCTGGGCATTGAGATAGTCGGCTATTTTCCGCAGACGCCGGACGATCGCGCTGGCATCGCCCGCGGCGACGTTATCGGCGGTGACGGCCGATCTGGCCGATGATGGCCGACGCCCCTTCGGAAACCGAAACAGCGCTGAAGGCTCCAGCGGCTGATCGCTGGCCGATGCCCTGCGCACGCCCTCACGCTCGATCTCCTTGACGCAGTACCACAGAAATCGCTCGCTATCGATCGACAACTCATCGAACTCGCAGCCAACCAGCGCCATGGTCCAGTCGTCATCGGTCCGGATATGCCGCACCCGGCCCTTGAGCTCGAGATACCGTTGATTGGGAAAGATCAGCTCGAGGACGGAAAACGCCTGCGAGGGAGCCAGCTTGACGGCGTCCACCAGCCGCATGGCCAGCAGACATCCGCCCAACGACAAATTGCGAACGTCTGCCTCGATGACGGGCAGGTCGGCCGCCAGGGTCAAACGCGTCTCGACCCCCATCTCAGGACGTAGCGGGGCGCGAAATGTACCGCGCCGGTGAAGCGTGCTGACGAACTCCGGATAGCTGCAGAGAAATTTTATCCGCGGTGTTTCGTCCAGGCGTTCGATCATCGTCAGCGCCGAGGTGCGAACCAGTGCGCCCCTGACATGACCGATGAGGTGAAACGGATCGCCCCGGGTTAGCGGCTCGGCCAGAGCAGGCGCCGTGGTCACATCCACGACCAGAGATTGAGGATGGAGAACGTCGTCCAGCAGCACCGGCCAGAAGGCGCTACCGGCGGCATCGAATGCCAGATTGACGCTGCCCTGAAGACAGAGCGGCTCCAGCCACTCCTGCAGGGCAGGTGCTTGATAGATATCCGTGGAGGCAGAGTCGGACATGAGGGCTCCGAAAACACGTGGCGCGATCGCGAAGAACGGTTCAGGAAACGAGTTTACCGCCGTTTCCCGACATTATGTAACAATTCGTTATCGACCGTTCCGAAACCTTCTTGATCCTGAGCCGCTCTTCGTCGCCCGATCCACTTACAGTGATGTCCCTCAGTGCTCTGGAGAGAGCGTCGCCAGATCCGAGGCGGAGTAGCCCAGTAGATAAAGCAGCCCGTCTAGCCCCATGACCGAGACGGAAAGCGCAGCCTGACGACGTACCAGCGGCTTGGCGTGAAAGGCCACGCCCAGGCCGGCGGCCGCCAGCATCTCGAGATCGTTGGCGCCGTCACCCACGGCCACGGCCTGGCCCGGATCCCAGCCTTCGCGTTCGACGATCTGCTTGAGCATCATCGCCTTGCGCTCGGCGTCGATGATCGGCTCCTGTACCTCGCCGGTCACCCTGCCATCGCGAATCACCAGTTCGTTGGCGTGGATTTCGTCGAAACCCAGCCTCGCCTGCAGATAGCGGGCGAAATAGGTGAACCCGCCGGACAGAATCGCCGTGCGATAACCCAGCCGCTTGAGATAGCCCATCAACCGCTCGAGCCCTGGCATCAGCGGTAACGACTCGGCGATGTCGGCCAGTACCGACTCGTCGAGGCCCTCGAGCTTGCTCATGCGTTCGCGAAAGCTCTGCTGAAAGTCGAGTTCGCCCCGCATCGCGCGCTCGGTTATGGCAGCGACTTCGTCGTAGACACCGTGACGTCGGGCCAATTCATCGATGACCTCGGCCTGAATCAGCGTCGAATCCATGTCGAAGCAGATCAGTCGGCGATGCCGTCGCCAGAGATCGGCAGGCTGCAATGCCAGATCGACGGCGAAACGCTCGCTCAGGGCAAGGATCTTTTCGCGCAGCAGCGTCGAGTCACGTACCGCGCCACTGAGCCGCCACTCCAGACAGGCACCTGCATCGCCCGGCGAGTTGGCCGCATCGAGCCGGCTCTCGGCGGAAAGACGTCTGACCTGCTGGATGGTCAATCCCTGCTCGGCCGTCAGGGCACCGACTTCCGCCATGACCTCCGCCGACAGCGCGGGCGCCATCAAGGTCAGTATCCAGACAGGATCCTTGGCAACATCCGCCCATAGCGTTTCGCTTTTGGCGGACACCGCTTCGACTCGACAATCCAGACCGAACACGTCACCGGCCGTCGGCAGCATCGCGCCGAGATCATCGGCGGTCTCGACCAGCGCTTCCAGCGTGACTTCACCGAAGGCGACGTGCTGGCTCAGGTCCAGCAGACGGCAGTTGGCGCTGACCAGTGCCGTACCCAGTGCAGCCGTCTGACCGGGCCGTGCAGGCCCGGTGGCTCGCACCACAAAACGTTGTGACATCTTTTCCCCACGAAGCGCCGCAATGCGCTTTCTCTCTTTATCAAATGCTCGTTATCAAATACTCGTTACCAGATATTCATCATCAACTCGTGCTTTCAGGACTCGATCTCCAGTCGGTCGACTTTCTGGAATCCCCGCGCCAGCTTGCTGCCGCGGCGGCCGCGCTCGCCGGTGTAGTACTCGAGGTCTGCCGTCTTCAGGGTCTGCTTGCGCTTGCCGGCATGCACGATCAGCGAAGCGCCCTCCGGCAGCAACACCAGATCGCGGACGAACTCTTCACGTCTCGCCGCTTTGGCGCCCGGGATGTCGATCATCTTGTTGCCCTTGCCTTTCGACATCTCCGGCAACTGGGATAGCGCAAAGACCAGCAGCCGCCCCTCATTGGAAACCGCGGCGACCCTTACCCCGTCGCCCGCCGGTATCGCCTTGGGCGACATGACATTGCAACCCTTGGGCACCGAAAGCACCGATTTGCCGGCCTTGTTCTTGCCCAGCAGATCCTCGAGCCTGACCACGAAACCGTAGCCGCCGTCGGACGCCAGCAGATAGCGGGCGCTAGGCACGTCGAGCATCAGCCCGGTCATGGTCGCCCCGGCCGGGGGATTGATCCGCCCGGTCACCGGCTCGCCCTGGCCGCGCGCGGAGGGCAGGTTGTGCGCGCTCAGCGTATAGCTGCGCCCGCTATCGTCGAGCAGCACCAGCGGCTGGTTGGTCTTGCCTCGTGCCGCCAGATGAAAACTGTCGCCGGCCTTGTAGGAAAGTCCCGCGGGATCGATATCGTGGCCCCGCGCCGCACGAATCCAGCCTTTATCGGACAGCACTACTGTGACCGGATCGGCGCCCACCAGTTCCACCTCGGAGAGCGCCCTGGCCTCGCTGCGTTCGACCAGCGGCGAGCGGCGAGGATCGCCGTAGGCCTCGGCCGCTTCCCGCAGCTCCTTCTCGACCAGGTCGGTCATCGCCGACTCGGACCCGAGCAGCTTGTTGAGACGTTTGCGTTCGGCCTCGAGCTCGTCCTGCTCGCCGCGAATCTTCATCTCCTCGAGCTTGGCGAGGTGACGCAGACGCAGTTCCAGGATCGCTTCCGCCTGACGCTCGGTGATGCCGAACGCGCTCATCAGCGCCGGCTTGGGCTCGTCCTCCTCGCGAATGATGCGGATCACTTCGTCGATGTTGAGATACGCGATCAGCAACCCTTCGAGCAGGTGCAGACGATCCTCGACCTTGCCGAGGCGATGCTCCAGGCGGCGACGCACCGTGGTGCGGCGGAACGTCAGCCACTCGCCGAGCATGGCGTTCAGTGCCAGGACCCGAGGCCGGCCGTCCAGCGCGATCACGTTGAGATTGACGCGGATACTCTTCTCGAGATCGGTGGTGGCGAACAGGTGCGCCATCAGTCCGTCGGCGTCGATGCGATTGGAGCGCGGCTCGATCACCAGCCGCGTGGGCGTCTCGTGAGTCGACTCGTCGCGCAGATCCGCCACCATCGGCAGCTTCTTGGCCTGCATCTGGGCCGCGATCTGTTCGAGCACCTTGGCTCCGCTGACCTGGTACGGCACCGCGGTGATCACGATGTTGCCGTCTTCACGCTCGTAGCGGGCGCGCAGCTTGACCGAGCCGCGACCGGTCTCGTAGAGCTTGCGCAGGTCGGCCGGCGGCGAAATGATCTCGGCGTCGGTGGGGAAATCCGGCGCCGGCAGATACTGCATCAGATCCGCGACGCTGGCCTCGGGCTGGCGCAACAGATGGCAGGTCGCCTCGACCACTTCCACCACGTTATGCGGCGGAATATCGGTGGCCATCCCCACGGCGATGCCGGTGCCACCGTTGAGCAGCACGTGCGGCAGGCGCGACGGCAGCACCGCCGGCTCGTTCATGGTGCCGTCGAAGTTGGGCGTCCAGTCGACGGTGCCCTGCCCCAGCTCCGCCAGCAGCGTC
The DNA here is from genome assembly GCF_003206695.1 of Salinicola halophyticus. Taxonomy (GTDB): domain Bacteria; phylum Pseudomonadota; class Gammaproteobacteria; order Pseudomonadales; family Halomonadaceae; genus Salinicola; species Salinicola halophyticus. Next base: position 266,904 of record NZ_PZJN01000004.1, read on the forward strand.
TCGGAGAAACGCGACAGCCGCGCCTCGGTATAGCGCATGGCGGCGAAAGACTTGGGATCGTCCGGACTACCCCAGTTGCCCTGACCGTCGACCAGCGGATAGCGATAGCTGAACGGCTGCGCCATCAGCACCATCGCTTCGTAGCAGGCGCTATCGCCGTGGGGGTGGAATTTACCCAGCACGTCGCCGACGGTGCGCGCCGACTTCTTGTACTTGGCGTTGGCGGTCAACGCCAGCTCGCGCATGGCGTAGACGATACGGCGCTGCACCGGCTTCATGCCGTCGCCGATATGCGGCAACGCGCGGTCGAGAATCACGTACATCGAATAATCGAGATACGCTTTCTCGGTGTACTCCTTGAGCGAAAGGCGTTCGACGTCGCCTTCCGCTACCTGAATATCCATGGTCATACGATTTTGACCTTGTTCACGATTGTGGAATCGTTGAGGGCAGCGCCCTCGTTAAACCTGTTAGCCGCCGCGAGCTACGAGCTACGAGCAACTGTAATGGCGAGTCGTTTTTAGCCGTGCAGTCACGTCGCGGAGCCCATTCGAGCGCAGAAAGGCTCAGACTTCGATCTCGGCCATGTTGCCGTAGTCTTCCAGCCAGCTTTTCCTGTCGCCCGCCCGCTTGCGCGCCAGCAGCATGTCCATCATTTCCAGCGTGCCGTCGTCGCGCTCACGGGTCAGCTGGACCAGCCGCCGGGTGTCGACGGCCATGGTGGTCTCGCGCAGCTGTAGCGGACTCATCTCGCCCAGGCCCTTGAAGCGCTGAACGTTGGGCGTGCCGCGCTTGCCTTCGAGGCGTTTGAGCGTGGCCGCCTTTTCGCTTTCGTCGAGCGCATAGAAGACTTCCTTGCCCAGATCGATGCGGTAGAGCGGCGGCATGGCGACGAAGGCGTGACCGGCATCGACCAGCGCCGGGAAGTGGCGCACGAACAGCGCGCACAGGAGTGTGGCGATGTGCAGGCCGTCGGAGTCGGCATCGGCGAGAATGCACACCTTGTGGTAGCGCAGCTTGGAGAGATCGTCGCTGCCCGGATCGAGGCCGATCGCCACGGCGATGTCGTGGACTTCCTGCGAGCTGTAGATGTCGGCGGATTCGACTTCCCAGGTGTTGAGGATCTTGCCGCGCAACGGCAGGATCGCCTGGGTCTCGCGATTGCGCGCCTGCTTGGCACTGCCGCCGGCGGAGTCCCCCTCGACAAGAAACAGCTCGCTCGAGACCGGATCCTGGCCGGAGCAGTCGGCCAGCTTGCCAGGCAGTGCCGGCCCGGAGGTGATCTTCTTGCGCGCCACCTTCTTGGCGCTCTTCTGGCGGCGCTGGGCGGCGTTGATCACCAGTTCGGCCAGCTGTTCGGCCTGGTCGACATGGTGGTTGAGCCACAGCGAGAAGGCATCCTTGACCACGCCGGAGACGAAGCCCGCCACCGTGCGAGAAGACAGCCGCTCCTTGGTCTGGCCGGCGAATTGCGGATCGAGCATCTTGATCGAGAGCACGAACGACACCTTCTCCCACAGATCCTCCGGCGACAGCTTGACGCCGCGCGGCAGCAGACTGCGGTATTCGCAGAACTCTCGCACCGCCTCGAGCAGACCGCTGCGGAAGCCGTTGACGTGGGTTCCCCCGAGCGGCGTCGGGATCAGGTTGACGTAGGACTCGAGCACCGGCTCGCCGCCCTCCGGCAGCCACTGGATGGCCCAGTCGACGCCCTGTTCCTCGTCCTCGAAATGGCCGGTGAAGGGTGACGGCGGCAGCACCTCGAAGCCATCCGTCGCCTGGGCGAGGTAGTCGCGCAGACCATCTTCGTACTGCCACACGTTTTCGGCGCCGTCGGTCTCCTTGAGCACGACCGTGAGCCCGGGACAAAGCACCGCCTTGGCGCGCATCAGATGCTTCAACCGTGGCAGAGAGAGCTTGGCGCTGTCGAAATAGTCGGCTTCCGGCCAGAAGCGCACCACTGTGCCGGTCGCCCGCTTGGCGCAGCTGCCGATGATCGACAGCTCCTCGACCTTCTCGCCCTTCTCGAACGCGATGCCGTAGCGATTGCCCTCGCGACACACCTCGACCTCGAGGCGCGTCGACAGCGCGTTGACCACCGAGACGCCGACCCCGTGCAGACCGCCGGAAAAGCGATAGCTCGACTGGGAGAACTTGCCGCCGGCGTGCAGCCGGGTAAGGATCAGTTCCACCCCGGTCACACCATGTTCCGGGTGAATGTCGATCGGCATGCCGCGGCCGTCGTCGGAGACCTCGATGCCGCCGTCGTCGAGTAGGACGACACGAACCGTCCGGGCGTGTCCGGCCAGCGCCTCATCGACGCTGTTGTCGATGACCTCCTGCACCATATGGTTGGGGCGGGTCGTGTCGGTATACATGCCCGGCCTTTTGCGGACCGGATCGAGGCCGGAAAGCACCTCGATGGAGCTGGCACTGTATTGCGTCATGCAGGGTCTCGCCACGTTTGTAAGGTCAGAATCACTGGGTCAAAGTCACTGGGTCAAAGTTGCCGCGTCAAAGTCACTGGATCGAAATCGCCGCGCCATCAAATCGTCGCGGCAGCCCTGACACCGGCAAGGCGTGATGATCGAACAACAACCGATATCAAGATTTCTCTACCCCGAGCAGGATTGGCGACGATGATACATTACTGGACAGGCATACAGTAATGGTTTTGCCGCCGGAGATCAGCAGAGCTCCCTCAAGAGAACTCGAGGGAATCCGGCACGTGCCAGCCGCCGTGGGCGAAAAGCGCGGGCAGGTAGTCGGGCAGAACATTGAAGCTGTGATCGCCGCCCGGATGAATCAGCGTTCGACTGCCGGCATAGGCGCGCAGCGCGTCCCGACAGTCCAGCGTTTCGTCCGCGCCGCCCAGCAGCAGCAAATAGCGTGCCGGGTGCACGATGCGGTCCCATTGCAGCGTGGTCAATTGGTCGAAATAGCTATTGTCGATCGTGAAACGCTCACCCGAGTCGTCGTTGACCAGCGTCTGCCCCATATAATCGGCCACGAACCGGGCGGGCTGAACCGCGGGGTTGATCAGCACGGCGCGAAGGCCGTGACGCTCCGCCAGAATCGTCGCCAGGAAGCCCCCCATGGAGCTTCCGACCAGCAGCGTATCGTCATGCCCCAGCTGTTCCAGAGCCGCTTCCGCCTGCTGCCACGCCACATTCGGGCGATGCGACAGATCCGGGATCAGACACTCGAACGGGCGCCCTTCGTGCCGCGCCAACGCCTCGCAGGCGCGCTTGACCAGCTGCGCCTTGGGCGAAGCGCTGCTGCTGTTGAAGCCGTGCAGATACAGCAGCGCCCTGGCCGGCCGAACGCCAGCCTGCGGATCATTCGACATTCGTCGCTCCGTCGCTTTCGTCCGTCACCGGGCCTTCTGTCCCTGCCAGATCGCCTCGATCAAGCCACGACTGGAATCGTCCAGCGAGTCCAACCCATTCTGGGTCGCGATGATCTCTTCGGTTTCGGTCGCGATCTGCTTGCCCAGTTCGACGCCCCACTGATCGAAGGAATCGATATCCCAGATCACGCCCTGCACGAATACCTTGTGCTCGTAGAGTGCGATCAAGGCGCCCAGCGTTGCCGGATTGAGGCTGTCGAACATCAGCGTCGACGACGGCTGGTTGCCGCGATACCGCTTGTAGCTGGGCGGCGTACCCTCGGTCTTCACCGCATCGTCGCCGAGCATCAGGACCCGGGATTGCGCAAAGCAGTTGGCCAGCGCCAGGCGATGCTGAGCCATCAGATCATCACGGAAGCGCTCGTCCTCGACGTCGTTGTAGCGGTTGACCGGGGCGATGAAATCGCAGGCCACCGGCTGGGTACCCTGGTGCAGCAGCTGATAGAACGCGTGCTGACCGTTGGGGCCGATCTCGCCCCAGATCACCGGGCAGGTGGAATAATCGACCACGGCGTCGTCGTTGGTCACCGACTTGCCGTTGGACTCCATCTCCAGTTGCTGGAAATACCCGGGCAGGTGCTTGAGACGCCCGTCGTAGGGCAGCACCGCATGGGAGCGAATATCGAGAAAGTTGACGTTCCAGATACCGATCAACGCCAGCTGCACCGGCAGATTTTCCGCCAGATCGGCGGTACGGAAGTGCTCGTCCATGGCATGGGCGCCCGCCAGCAGCTGGCGGAAGTTGGCCATACCCACACGGATCGCGATCGGCAGCCCGATCGCGCTCCAGAACGAATAGCGACCGCCGACCCAATCCCAGAACAGCAGCTGATTGGCGGGATCGATACCCCACTCGGTCATCTTTTCCGGCTTGGTGGAGACGCCGACGAAGTGAAAGCGCTTGATCAACGACTCGCCGCATCCCAGACGGGTGGCGATCCAGTCGAGCGCGGTCGAGGCATTCGATAGCGTATCGATGGTGCCGAAGGACTTCGACGACAGAATGAACAGCGTTGTCTCGGGATTGAGCCAGCTCAGGAAATCTGCCAGCTGCGAGCCGTCCATGGTCGAGGCGAAGTGCGTCGACACCTCGAAGACGTCGTCGGGCTCGAAATCGGTCAGCGCCGACGTCACCATCAGCGGCCCCAGATCCGAGCCGCCGACGCCGAGATTGACCACGTCGGTGATCGGCTTGCCGGTCGCACCGCGCCATTGGCCGTTCAACAGCTTCTCGACCAGCGTTTCCATCTTGTCGAGGGTGGCGTGAACGTCGCTGACCACTTCGACGCCTTCGACCTCGAGTTCGGCATCACGCGGCAGGCGCAGGGCGGTGTGGAGTGCCGGGCGATCTTCGGTGCGATTGACCCGCTCTCCCGACAGCAGCCTCTGGATGGCGTCAGGTACGTCAGCCTCTCGCGCCAGCGACAGCAACTGCTCCCGGACCTCCGTCGTCCACCGCTGCTTGGACAGATCCATCTGAATGCCCGCGGCCTCGAGATGGAACTCGTCGAAGCGCGGCGCCTGCTGGAACAGGGTCTTCAGATGGACATCCCGCATGCCCCCGTCGAGCTGCTGCTCGAGCGCTTTCCATGCCTGGGTTTCACGAATCGACATCTATGGCTCTCCTTGTCACGTGCAGCGAAGAGACGCAAAACGTACACTGTCGCCTCAGCGGGCGTATCCCACGCGTTCCGTTCGCTTCACGCTCTCCCAATTAAGAATATCTTTCGGCAATGATTGACGCATCTTACCGTGACGCCATCTTTTCGACACCCCTCGATCGCGTGGCGAGCTTCTCGTTCGACGAACGGGTGGTGGCCTGCTTTCCGGATATGGTCCGGCGTTCGATTCCCGGCTACGGCCAGATACTCGGCATGTTCGGCGTCATCGCCGAGCGCCACCTGCGCCACGGCGCGCATGTCTACGATCTCGGCTGTTCGCTGGGTGCCGTTGGGCTGGCGCTGGCCGGGCGTCTGCCCGCTGACGCCTTCGCACTGACCGGCGTCGATCTTTCCCCGACGATGATCGCGCGAGCTCGCGAGATCGCCGCGACAGAGTGCCCCGATCACCCGATCACGTTTGTCGAAGGCGACATTCGCCACGTCGACTACTGCTCCAGCGGGATGATCGTGCTCAACTTCACGTTGCAGTTCCTGCCGCCAGCGGACCGTGACGCCGTGATCGCCCGGCTGTACGCGGCACTGGAGCCCGGCGGCATCCTGGTGCTGTCGGAAAAGATTGTTGCCGAGGACGAGCAGGAGAACGCCTGGCTGGTCGAGCGCTACCACGATTTCAAGCGCGCCAACGGCTACAGCGACATGGAGATCAGTCAGAAACGTACCGCCCTGGAGAACGTGCTGGTACCGGACTCGCTGGCCGCGCACCACCAGCGCCTGACTCAGGCCGGTTTCTCGCGGGTCACCACCTGGTTTCAGTACCTTAACTTTGCGTCCCTCATTGCTTTCAAGGACAAGGATGCCTGACACCCCGACGACCACGCTCGAGGACGCCGAACGCCGACTCTATCTCGCTTTTCTGGAAATCGGATTGACTCGCTGGCTGGCGCTGCTGCCCGAGCAGCTGGCAAGTGGGCTCGATCGCCGCCGCCACGGCGATCTGCCGGCGTGGGAGAAGGCGGTGGCCAAGCTGCCGGCGTTGCCGGCCATACGCCAGGTCGACCTGCAGGCTGACAGCGTCACGGTGGAACTCGCACTGAGCGATGCCGAGCGTCGGCGCAGCGAGAACCTGTTGAAGATCCTGATGCCGTGGCGCAAGGGCCCTTATCGGCTCGGCGACATCGAGATCGATACCGAGTGGCATTCGGACTGGAAGTGGCAACGTGTCGCCCCGCATCTCTCCCCGCTGACGGGGCGCCGCGTTCTCGACGTCGGCGGCGGCAACGGCTATCACGCCTGGCGCATGGCGGGGGCCGGCGCGGCCTTCGTGCTGGTGATCGACCCGTCGCCGCGTTTTCATTACCAGTTCCATGCCGTGCGCCACTTCGTCGGCGACGCCGACGGCTATCGCACGCATTTTCTGCCGGTGGGCATTGAGGACGTACCGGAGAAACTTGCCGCTTTCGATACCGTGTTCTCGATGGGCGTGCTCTATCATCGGCCTTCGCCGCTGGAGCATCTGCTGCAGTTGAAAGACGCGCTGGTACCCGGTGGCGAGCTGGTACTGGAAACTCTGGTGGTCGAGGGCGACGCACAGACTGTCTTCATGCCCGGCGAGCGCTACGCCAGCATGCCCAACGTCTATTTCCTGCCCTCATCGAGCGCGCTGGCACACTGGCTTGAGCGCTGCGGTTTCGAGGCCGTCCGCTGCGTCGACGAGACGATCACCACGCTCGACGAGCAGCGTTCCACCGAGTGGATGACCTTCCACTCGCTGGCCGATTTCCTGGATCCGGACGACCGGACGAAGACGATCGAGGGCCATCCTGCGCCACGCCGGGCGACATTGGTCGCCCGCAAGCCCAGATAATGGACCGAACAGCTCAGGGCTTGGGCGACTCTTCAGTCGCCACCGCCTCGCGCCGAATCCGCCAATCTTCCAGACCCACGCGAGCTTGCGCGCGGCGTGCCTGTTCGCGCAGCGCGTCGGAGGGAGCCGCTTCGGATTCCAATAGCCCATTCGACCAGCGATAGTAGGTCGGGTCGGCGAGATTCGTCACCGCGCCAGCCTCGCTCACCATCACGCCTTCCCCGCCATCCTGGTAGTTGAAGGTCAGCGCCGCGGGTGACGCCATCGGCGTGTAGAGATCACGCCCAACCCAGGGTATCCGCGATTCCGACAGCGAATGCGCCCAGAGCGTGGGGAAAATGTCGCGATGGCTGGTCCAGTCGTCGATCTGCGCTTCATCGCCCTGCCGATAGGCTGGCGGCACCCACATCAGGATCGGTACACCGAACTGGTCGAACAGATTCTCGGCGTCGGGATAGCTCATCAGCGAACGGGTATTGTGATCGCCGGTGGCCGCGAACAGGGTATGGTCCATCAGGCCCGCCGCCTCCAGATCGTCGAGGAAACCGCCCATGCTGTCGTTGGCATACTGGTAGGTTTCGAGGATCGAGCTGCCAAGCTCGGACGAGACGGCAAGCGCATCGCCCAGGCTCGAGACATCCAGCGGCCCGGTCTCGTAACTCTCGGAAATCTCGTAAGGCGGGTGGTTGGTGATCGACAGCATCACCAGCAGCACTTTCTCGCCCTTGGCATCGGCCTCCTTCAGCAGCGCCTCGCCGTAGCGGAACATCCACTCATCGAAGAGCCCCCAGGTACTGCCTTGCGCCTCGGGGAATCGTTCCCGGATCGCGTTCTCGCCAAGCACCTCGTCGAAGCCCTGACGCTTGAGCGCGCCATCGAGATTGCGCCAGTGGGCCGAGCCAGACGTCAGAAAGACAGTGTGATAGCCAGCGTGCTCGTAGGGCGCGACCGCCGAAGTGGAGTACTGTCGATAGCCGTAGCGCCCCTGCGTCAGCGGTGTAATCGGCGTATCGAAGAGCAGTCCTTCCAGGCTGGGATGCGTGCCGTTACCGGAGGACAGGGCGTAAGGGAAGTAGTCGGCTTTCTTTTCCAGCCACGGTCGCAGCCGGCCCAGCAGGTCGTTGCGTTCGGGGTCATCGAAATCCAGTGGAGGACGTCCCCAGCTCTCCATCAGGCTGACCACGACGTGCGGTGGTCGGCGCTCTGCCGCGGTGACCGCCGGCGTCTTGTCGCTCATGTGCTCGGATACCGCCTGCGGGGTCTCTGCCCCGGACCAGCCAAGCGCCGCTGCCGCTTCCATGGGTGTGGCGAAACCATAACGCTTCAATCCCGAACGCGGATCGTCATCGATCTGACTCACCTCGCGCTCGCCCCAGGCCAGATAGAACGCCTGCGGCCCGCTAGGCACCAGGTCATTGACGAACGCATTCGACGAGACCGCCATATGCATCTCGCGTAACGGGAATGCGCCCAGACTGCCCCGCCCCAGGCCTACCAGCGCGACGATGGAAACCACAGCGAGAAGACCCATCCGTCGCCAGCCGAGTCCGGGCCGCGGACGTCGGTGGCCATGGCGCATCAACACGATCTGCGTCCCCGTCATGCCGATCAGCGCGATCACCAGGGGGATAAACGGATAGTCACTCCAGATGGTCTGCAGTACCGCTCGGGTATCGTCCTCGAACAGGCCGAAGATCAGCGAGTTGATCGGGCCCTGATAAAAGCTGAAGTAGAAATGGTTGATCAATGCCAGCAGGTTGACCAGCACCATGATCACGATGGCCCAGACCAGCCATAGGCGGCGCCAGCTCGCGATGACGACCCGCGGCAGCGGCAGTAGCGCCGTGGCCACCAGCAGCCAGGGGCCGAGCAGCGTCGCCATGATCTTGGCATCGAAGCGCAACCCCATCCAGAACGCCTTGGCGATCTCGCTGGCCGGTACATCCAGCGAAGGCGGCGCCTCGAGTTGCCACAACGCGAAGCGCATCAGGGCCAGCGTGACGACCGCGATGAGGCCCAACCGCCAGAGCTGGCGGTTCATTTCACGCCAGTGCTGCCAGCGCGTCGTCGTCATGGGTTCGTTGGGCATATGTCATCTCGACCGAATAGGCGGGCACACTATACCGACCCCGGTCGACGCTGACGATGACTTGGCGGACTCGCGAAAAGCGGCGCCCCGTAAACGAAAACGCGCGGCATGAGCCGCGCGTCGTGGAACTTCGTCGTTTGCCTGGCGTCAGGGGCACGGCCCGCTCTGGATATTGGCCTGAGTGATGTTGCGCCCCGGTTCCACGTCGCAGGTCAGCCAGACATTGCCGCCGATGATCGCGCCCTTGCCCACGGTGATACGCCCCAGAATGGTCGCACCCGCGTAGATCACCACGTCGTCTTCGACGATGGGGTGACGCGGCAGGCCCTTCTCGAGATGGCCTTTCTCGTCCGCCGGAAAGCGTTTGGCGCCGAGCGTGACGGCCTGATAGAGCCGCACGCGATTGCCGATGATCGCGGTCTCGCCAATCACCACGCCGGTACCGTGATCGATGAAGAAGCCTTCGCCGATGCGGGCGCCGGGGTGAATGTCGATGCCGGTATCGGAATGGGCCAGTTCGGCGATGATCCGCGCCACCAGCCCGGCTCCCGCCTGATAGAAATAGTGCGCGATGCGGTGGTAGATCACGGCGTGGACGCCGGGGTAGCAGAGCAGCACCTCGTCGACGCTACGCGCCGCCGGATCGCCATAGAACGCCGCCATCACATCGTCGTCCAGGCGCCGACGCAGACTGGGCAGGCTATCGGCGAATCCCTGAATGATCTGCGTCGCCACCGCCTGATGCTCGGCAGCCTTTTCGCCGTTGAGTCTTGCCATATAGCGCAGCTCGAGCAGCACTTCCTCGTGCAGCGCATTGAGCGCCCGGTCCAGCGTGTGGCCGACGTAGAAGTCCTCGCTCTCCTTGCGCAGGTCGGAAGGCCCCAGTCGCATCGGGAAGATCGCCCCGCTCAGGAACTCCAGCGTCTCGCGGATACGATGCCGCGACGGCAGCTCGCGACACCCCTTCTCTTTCTCCCGCCCGTTCTGAGCGCGCCACTGTTCACGGGTGGCACGCAGCTGGGAGACGATACCGTCGAGCTGCCAGTTGACGTGTTGCATGGAAGTTTCCTTTCAATCGCGGACGCAAGCGTCGGGGCCGGAGCGCCATGATACACCTGCCGACGCCCGGGCCAAACGTTGCCGCTGCGGCGCCTTGCCGTGGCAATCGTGAGGCCCGTCGCGCCTATCTTTATGCCTCCCTTATACCTCCCTTTGCCCGCCGCCTCCCGCTTGACGAGCCTCGCGTGAAACGCCTTTCAAAAGCTCACCCATATCCTTGGCTTCCCAGTGGGGGAAGTGCTTGCGGATCAGCGCATTGAATTCGATTTCGAATGCCTGCCAGTCGACGTCGCCGGCCGGTGATGCATGCGTTGCGCTGTCGATAGCGCCCCGAATCAGGCCAGCCCCAACCGTGATATTGGTCAACCGATCGATCACCACGAAGCTCCCGGTACCGGGGCTTCTACGGTAGTCGTCCAGCGGCACGCTGGCGGTCAGTTCGACTCGGCACCGGCCGATGGCATTGAGCGGCAGGCTGGCAGCATCGTGATGCTCGAGCGTATTGACGTCGATCTGGTAGTCGATCGCGGTGATCCGGCCGGCAATCTCCTGCGTGCCGATCTTGAAGTCGTAGAGCCGACCCGGCTCGAGGGCCGCGTCATGCATCCAGACGATATCGGCGGCCAGCGCATTCGACTGGGCGACCTCGGCATCGGCCGCCACCAGCCAGTCGCCGCGGGAAATGTCGATCTCGTCCGTCAGGGTGACGGTGATCGCCTGGCCGGGATACGCCTCTTCCAGATCGCCGTCGAAAGTGACGATACGATCGATGGTGGAAAGCTTGCCCGACGGCAGCACTTTCACTGCCTGGCCAGGGCGTAGGATGCCCGCCTCGAGCGTACCGCAGTAGCCGCGAAAATCGAGATTGGGACGGTTGACGTACTGCACCGGCAGGCGCAGATCGGAGAGGTTACTGTCGTGAATGATCTCGACGCTCTCCAGCAGCTCGAGCATCGCCGGGCCCGGGGCGCCGCCGACCCGATACCAGGGCATGTGCTCGCTGCGATTGACGACGTTGTCGCCCTCCAACGCCGACATCGGCACGAAACGAATATCGCTGGCGTCGAGCTTTTCGGCGAATTCCCGATAGTCGGCGACGATCTCATCGAAACGCGCCTGGGAATAATCGACCAGATCCATCTTGTTGACCGCGATCACGAGGTGCTGAATGCCCAGCAGATCGGCGATGAAACTATGACGACGGGTCTGCACCTGCACCCCGTAGCGGGCATCGATCAGGATCACCGCCAGGCTCGCGGTCGAGGCACCGGTGGCCATGTTGCGTGTGTACTGCTCGTGGCCCGGCGTGTCGGCGATGATGAACTTGCGCTTGTCGGTGGAGAAGAAACGGTAAGCGACATCGATAGTGATGCCCTGCTCGCGCTCCGATTGCAGACCATCGACCAGCAGCGCCAGATCGACCTTGTCACCGGTGGTTCCGCTGGTCTTCGACGCCTGGGTAATCGCGGCCAGCTGGTCTTCGTAGATCATCTTGGAGTCGTGCAGCAGCCGCCCGATCAGGGTCGACTTGCCGTCGTCGACGCTACCGCAGGTAATGAAGCGCAGCAGGTCTTTCTGCTCGTGCTCTTTGAGATACTGTCCGATGTCGTCGGCGATCAGAGTCGATTGGTGAGACATTTAGAAGTACCCCTCGCGTTTTTTCTTCTCCATCGAACCTACCTGATCGCGGTCGATGGCCCGGCCCGAGCGCTCGGAAGTGCGCGTCAGCAACATCTCCTGGATGATTTCGGGCAGCGTGGCGGCCCTGGATTCCACGGCGCCGGTCAACGGATAGCAGCCCAGCGTGCGGAAACGCACCCACTTCTCTTCGGGAACCTCGCCGGGTTCCAGCGGCAGACGCTCGTCGTCGACCATGATCTGCATGCCGTCACGTTCGACTACCGGGCGCGGCGCGGAGAAATACAGCGGCACGATGGGAATCGATTCGAGATAGATGTACTGCCAGATATCGAGCTCGGTCCAGTTGGAGAGCGGGAACACACGGATCGACTCGCCCTTGTCGACCTTGCCGTTGTAAAGGTTCCACAGCTCCGGGCGCTGGTTCTTGGGATCCCAGCGGTGGTGCTTGTCGCGGAACGAGTAGACCCGCTCCTTGGCGCGTGAAGCCTCTTCGTCGCGACGGGCGCCACCGAACGCGGCGTCGAAACCGTACTTGTCCAGCGCCTGCTTGAGCGACTGGGTCTTCATGATGTCCGTGTACTTGGCGCTGCCGTGGTCGAACGGATTGATACCGGCGACGCGCCCTTCTTCGTTGATATGCTCGATCAGTTCCATACCGACGTCCGCGGCCATCCGGTCGCGAAACTCGATCATCTCCTTGAACTTCCAGGTGGTATTGACGTGCATCAGCGGGAACGGCGGCGGCCCGGGATAGAAAGCCTTGCGCGCCAGGTGCAGCATCACCGAGGAGTCCTTGCCGATGGAATAGAGCATCACCGGATTGCCGAACTCGGCCGCGACTTCACGGATGATATGAATGGACTCGGCTTCGAGCTGCTTGAGATGAGTCTGGCGCTGGGCGCTGACGATAGGAGCTGTCATGGTCGATGTCTCACTGTCGCCACCTGATACCAGACGGCAAAAACAGAATATGAACGTAAGGAATGCGTACCTAGGACGCTCACCCTAGCGAGACATTGGTAATAACGTCAAAGAATCAAAGATCATCCAAAAATCGTTTTTAGTTATAAAAAATCAGATGTCGACTCGTTCGACCCAGGTCGATAACGCTTCTCCGCGCAGATCGATCACGCGCAGACCGGGGCGAGCCGCTTCATCGGTCGCAAACTCGTGACTTTTCGCCAGAAACTGATCCGAAGTCGCCGGGCAGCCGTAGACGGCCACCATGCCCTGCCAGGCGGCAAACGCCTGATGAATATGACCACAGATCAGCGCCTTGACCTGCGGATAGGGCGAGAGCGTCTGCCACAGCGCATCCCGGTCCTTCAGACCGATGGCGTCCATCCATACCGAGCCGACATCCAGCGGCGGATGATGCAGCGCCACCAGCACCGGTCGATCGTCCGCTTCCAGCTGGCTGGCCAGACGCTGCAGCTGACGCTGCCCCAGCTCGCCCCCGGGTTGACCGCTGACACGGGAGTCCAGCAACAGCACCCGCCACTCACCGAGATCGACCTCTTCGTGGAACGGCTGGCACTCGGCCATCAGCTCCGGCTGGTCATGATTGCCGGGAATCCAGAACCAGGGGCATTCCAGCGCCGCAAAGGCCTCGCTGGCATGCCGATAGGCCACGGAAGTTTCATCCTGGGCGATGTCTCCGGTCACCAGCAGCACATCGGGACGAAGCGCTCGCGCCCGTTCGACCACGGCGTGCAGTTGACGCAGCGGGAACCCCTTGCGCGAAGCGCCCTTCGGATCGGCCAGCAGATGACAATCGCTGATCTGAACCAGTCGCATCAGGGCGTTTCCGGCACTTCGGCAGCATGGCCATGGGCCAGGCCGTGCTGTAGCCATTCCCCCAGAAACCGATTGATCTGAAGCTTCTCGTCCGGTTGATGCATCTGGGGGTTGGGGTAACGGTAGCGCCCCTGGAAATGGCGCTGACGCTGAAAATCGGTGACTTCCGCCATATTGGCGTCGTGATAAAGATGCACCGTCATCCGCGGTGAATCGACGAAGCCGTCCAGCACGCCGGTCTGGGACACTCGGGCGACGGTCGTGTAAGGAGCCTGCTCGAGCACCTCCAGCCACAGCGTGCCGAAGCGGGCGCGTTCACCGGCGAGCGGCACCTCCCTGACTTCCCCCGCCACCATGTTCATGACCAGACGACGAAGCCGCAGATAATTGCTGCTGCACTCCGCCTGGAGTGTCTTGAGGTCGGTCACGTAAGCAGTCTTTCTCATCAAGTTCTCCCGGCGTCTGACGGCCTTTGCGTAGCCCGAATATCGAGCGGACTATTGGCGGCGTTTTTCAGCAACGCCGCCCGCTCGCGCTAGACCTTGGCTCTCAGCGTGGCACGCTCACGCGCCAGCCAGTGGAAGCCAATCAACGCCATGGCATTGTCCAATTGGCCCGCCATCAGTCGGTCCCAGGCCTCGGGGAACGACATGACGTGAACCAGAATATCTTCGTGTTCGTCTTCTACACCGTGTACCCCACCCACCCCGGCACTGTCGATCAGACCACAGAACAGCGTGACCTGTTCGGTACAGGCACCCGGGCTCGGGTAGTAACGATGGAGCTCGATCAGCTCGGCTATGTCGCAGCCTGCCTCCTCCTGCGCTTCCCGGCGCGCAACCTCCGCGGGGGTCTCGCCGGGCTCCACCAGTCCGGCGACCGGCTCCAGCTTCCACGGTGAGACGTCATCGTCCAGGGCACCGGCGCGAATCTGCTCGACCAGCACGACCTTGTCGCAGGCTGGATCGTAGAGTAGTACGCCCACCGCATCGCGGCGAACGTGAACCTCGCGATCGATCGTCTCGCTCCACTCGCCGTTGAACTGGCGGTGACGCAGGCGGCGTTTCTCCAGGCCGAAGAAACCCGAATACAGCAGCTGATCCTCGATTCGCTCGACATCGTCGGCATCGAAGCGGTTGATCGGCGCAATGTGTCGATCCATGAGTCGGCTCCTCGGGATGAAAGCCCATTATTGCGGTGCCGCAAGTCGATTCCAACCGGACCGGGATAATTCACCGGCCTACCCGGCGCTGTCGACCCGCAATTATTTTCGATATTCAGGGGAAAAAGGGGGTAGCGCTTTGCGTCACATCGCGCCATTCTGATATCGACTTCATCCGTCAGAGAGGTAAGGCCGACACGGTTTTTACGTTCGAACGAGCGTGGCACTGACGGAGCAAGGCGGATGATATTAATCTGTCATCGCACTCTGTCAGGGTCGAGAAGCCTTGAACTCACAGGAGTGCTTTTGCCGATGGTACGAATCGACAAGAAAGCTAACAGGCTCTACGTACTGGACACCAATGTCCTGATTCACGACCCAGCAGCCCTTTACCATTTCGAGGAGCACGATGTCGTCATTCCCATGACGGTGCTCGAGGAGCTCGATAAGCACAAAAACGGTATGCGCGAGATCGCGCGCACGGCAAGACAGATCAGCCGCACCCTATCCGATCTCACCGCCCACGTGACTCCGCAGGAAATCCAGCAAGGCATTCCCATCCCCCGTATTACCGGTGGCCCGGCCGGCCGGCTGCGCTTCCTCTGCTACCAGGATCTGGCGCCGCTGGAGACGTTGGAGAACTCCCCGGACAACCGCATTCTTGCCGAAACCTGTCGGCTACGCGATGAACGCCCCGATGCCTCGGTCACGCTGGTGACCAAGGACATCAATCTGCGGGTCAAGGCCACGGCGCTCAACGTGCCGGTCGAAGACTATCTCAACGACAAGGCGTTCGACGATCTCGATGCCATGATCGAAGGCGCCAAGGTCTACGCCGACGCCGGCCGTGACGGCCGCAGTCTGTGGGAATCGCTGGACGTCGAGGTCATGGTCGAGCGCACCGATGGCCACACTTTCTATCACCTTGAAGGTCGCATTCCCGAAGACTGGCATGTGGGAATGCTCGTCTCCGATAGCGACAACGGCGCGGAGTTCGAAGCGATCGTGCGTGGCCACGGGCCGCGCAAGGCAACCCTGCAACTACTGACCAACTATCGTCATCACGGGGGTGTCTGGGGCGTGCATGCGCACGACAGCCGTCAGAATTTTGCCCTCAATCTGTTGATGGACCCGTCCATCGATTTCCTCACTCTCGCCGGCAGCGCCGGTACCGGCAAGACCTTCATGACCCTGGCAGCCGCCCTGCAGCAGACGCTGGACGGCAAGCAGTTCGAGCGGATCGTTTTTACCCGGGCGCCGATCCCGATGGGCGAAGACATCGGCTTTCTACCGGGCACCGAGGAAGAGAAGATGTCGCCATGGATGGGCGCCTTCCACGACAACATGGACAACCTGCTACGCGACGAGCGCGAAGGCTCGTCGAGCTGGAACGATGGCGCAACGCGGCAGCTGATCGGCTCACGCGTGCAGATCCGCTCCCCCACCTTCATGCGCGGACGTACGCTCAACGACACTTTTCTGATCATCGACGAGGCCCAGAACTTTACGCCCAAGCAGCTCAAATCGCTGATCACCCGCGCCGGACGCAACACCAAGATCGTCTGTCTGGGCAACGTGGGGCAGATCGATACCCCTTATCTCACGGCCAACAGCTGCGGCATGGCAGCGGTCGTGGAACGTTTCCGTGACTGGCCGCATGCCGGCCACATCACCCTGAAAAGCGTCGAGAGATCGAGACTCGCGCTGGCCGCCGAAGAGTTGCTGTAGCCTTTGCTGGAGCTCTGTTTGCTATAGCTCCGTTCGCCAACCGACTACCGATCGCAAAACGCCCAGGCCTTGGCCTGGGCGTTTTCGTCGACGGGTTCCGATCGCCGCTATCGGTCGTCGTCCTCGGACGGTTTCTTGTTGTTCATGACGTCCTCGATCAGCTGTTCGGACTCGCTGCGTGGCGTCTCTGCCATGATCCGCTCGGCCTCTTCCCATGCACAGACTTCCTCGTTGCAGGACGTACAAAACACCTGATCGTCCGGCGACTTGGCCTGTGACACCTTCATCATATGATTGCCGCAGTTGGGGCAACCCTTGGGCATGCGAAATTCTTCGGAAAAATCTGACACGATGTCATCACTCCTTGCTGACCGATAAACGGTAATCGCTGAACACTGATCTCTGAACATGGATCGCTGAACATCGATCAATGTGCGTTGGACGTTCTGGGTTGAGTGTAGTCGAGTTATAGGCCACGACGTCATTCGGTGATGCCGCAATGCGGCCGGCGTGCTCAGCGTCGCCAGACGACGCAGAGATTGTTCGCCGGGAGCTCGTTGACCGCCTCGCAGGTCAATCCCTGGTCGCTGGCCAACGCCTGGACCGCTTCGAGATCACGAATTCCCCACCGCGGATCCCGCAAGCGGAGATCTTGATCGAAGGCCTCGTTGCTGGACGCGGTGTGCTCGCCATCGCGACGGAAAGGACCGTAGACGATAAGTACGCCGCCCACGGGAAGCTGGCGACCGGCCGCAGCGAACAGCGTCTCGCTCGCTGCCCAGGGCGAAATATGCAGCATGTTGATACACACGATAGCCGCGAGATCCGGCAATGTCGGCCACTCCCCGGTGACGTCCAGGCGAACCGGTGCCGCGAGGTTCTCCAACGCTTCCTGGTCGCGCCAGGCGGCGATCGACGCCAGCGCCGTCTCGCTGGGATCCGTCGGCTGCCAGCACAGCGGTGCAAGATGGCGAGCAAAATAGACCGCATGCTCGCCGCTGCCGCTGGCGATCTCCAGCACCCGCCCCGTCTTTGGCAATACCGATCGGAGTACCGCCAGAATCGGCTCGCGGTTGCGCTGAACCGCCGGACTGGACAGGCGTCGGTCGTCTCCGTGCTCAAGACTATCCATGCTGTTCATCAAGGGCTCCGTTCATGAAGGAGTTCGTTCACGAGGGACTGAGCTCATGAGGGACTGGGCTCACGAGGGACTGGGCTCACGAGGGGCTGAGCTTACGAGGGAATGGGCTCATTCGAGCGTGGCGGTCAGCCAGGCTGCGATATCCTGGGCCTGTTCCGGGCACAGGCTGTGACCCATCTCGTAGGTACGATAATTGACCGGATAACCCAGCGACTCGACCCGCTCGGCGCCTTCACGACCCAGCGACTCGGGGACCACCGGATCGGCCGAGCCGTGATGCACTTCGATCGGCAGACGCCGGTTGGCTTCGGCGAGGTCGATGCTGTCGGCGGTGGCGAAATAGGTCGACAGCGCCAGCAGACCGGCCAATGGCTGCGGATAAGAGAGCGCCGCCTCGTAGGCCACCGCACCACCCTGGGAGAAACCGGCAATCACGATGCGACGGCTGTCGATGCCGGCGGCGATCTGGTCGTCGATCAGGGCGTGGATGCGTTCGCCAGACGCGCGCAGCTGATCGACATCGACCCGGCGCCCGAGATTCATCTCCAGAATGTCGTACCATGCCGACATCGTCATGCCACCATTGACGGTGACCGGCAGCTGCGGCGCATGGGGCAGCACGAACCTCACCGCCAGCGAGTCCGGCAATCCGAGCGCCGGCACCAGCGGCTCGAAGTCGTGGCCATCCGCGCCCAGTCCATGGAGCAGAATGACGCAGGCATCGGCCTTTCGCCCATTCGTCGGTTCAATGATCAATTCTTGCGCAGATGCCATGTGAGATCGTCCTCGTCACCCGGGCGGCCCGGTCTGGATTGGAAATTATCGCCGCCCAGTCTAACGTGCCATCCGCGAGCTTGCCCGCTGCGTAGGTTGATAAACGGATCCGACATTCACTCGTCCGACGGCGCCAGGTCAGCAGCGTGCTGACTCCGCAACGCCCGAGGCACTCAAGGAAGAGCCATGATGTTCTCCCATCTTCGGACGCCTCGCGGCTACCTGCTGCTGGCGCTGGTGTTACTCAATGTTCTGCTGCTGACGCCGGAACTGCCCTGGGCCGGATTTCCACCCAGACACTGGATCGCGCTCGAGGCGCCGCTGATTACCGGATTGATGGCCCTGCTGCCCCCCGCGCGCTGGCGACGCTGGATAGCCGGCCTGGTCGCCATCCTGGTCCTCACCGTCGTCCTCGGTGCCGCGGGCGACGCCTTGACCCAGACCATGCAGGGGCGGTCGCTGAACCTCTACACCGATATCAAGCTGGTACCGATTCTGATCGAGCTGATCGCGACCAATCTCGGGCTGCCACTGGCGATCGGCGGGCTGGTGGCCATCGGCCTGGGCCTGTTCGCCGTGGGGCTGGTCCTGGCCAGGCTGCTGCAAGGCTTTCACGCTCGCAATACGTCACGTGGATTGGCGCTGCTGCTGGTTCTGATCGGCGGTGTCGGTCTGGCTCGCCTCGACGCCATGCATCGCGACGAAACCTCGTCATGGGTAGCCAGGATCGGCCACCCCGCGGTCAATTTCGTGACGTTCGAATGGCAGCGCGCGCAGGAAACTCGCCAGGCCATGGCAACGTTCGGCCGTCAGCTCTACGCCGATGATCACGCCTACGCGGCTCCCGGCGGCCAGCCGCTGCCGGGGTTGGCGCATACCAATGTGATTCTGGGCTTCATCGAGTCCTACGGCGTCGCGGCCATCGAGCGCGGGCCGTTCAAGGCCGAAATCCAGCCGCGCCTCGAGACGATCGAGAACCAGCTCGCCGCCGCCGGGCTATCGGTCGTCACCGGACGCGTCACCGCGGCCACGCTGGGCGGCCAGTCCTGGCTCAACCACGCCACTTTCGCCAGCGGCCTGCCGGTCACGTCTGAGCTGCGCTTCGAACTGATGATCGACAGCCCGCATTCGACCCTGATCGACGATTTCAAGGCGACCGGCCACGACACCGCCGCCATCATGCCGGGTATCACGCGGGATTGGCCGGAAGGCAGTCTTTACGGCTACGACGAGATCCATACCTCCGGCAGCATGGGCTATAACGGTCCTTCGATGGGCTGGGCCAGCATGCCGGACCAGTTCACCTGGCAGCGGGTGGAAGACTACGTGCTGTCGCGCCATCCTGGCCCGACCTTCACCGAACTGGCCACGCTATCGAGCCATGCCCCGTGGTCGCCGGTCATCGGCATGATCGACGACTGGTCGACCATCGGTGATGGTCAGGTCTTCGATCGTTGGCAGGGTGCCGGGGAGGATTACGCGTCGCTATGGCACGACACCGAAGCGATGCGGCGGAACTACGCGCCGGCGATAGACTATTCACTGCAAGCGGCCAGCGGCTTCGCCCGGCGCTATTTGGGAAAAGAGGCTCTGGGAAAAAAGGCTCCGGGAAAAAACGATTCTGACAAAGGCGATCGCGGCGATCACACGCTGATGATGATCCTCGGCGACCATCAGGCTGCGCCGGCCATCATCGGCAGCAATCCCGGCAGGGACGTGCCGATGCATGTCATCAGCGACGACCCGGCCCTGCTCGAGGGCTTCATCGATCGCGGCTTCCGGACCGGCATGTTCCCGCCCGGGCCGGAAGCCGCGATTCCCATGCAGGCGATGCGCGGCCTGCTCCACCAGATTTACGGTGCCGTCACTCCTGATGTGACGGCGACGACTTCAGGTTCCGGCTCTTGATCAGGCTGGCCACGGTGGTGATCACCAGCGTGCCGAGGATGATCGTCATCGACAGCCAGATCGGAATCTCCGGGACCAGATGCAGCGGCTGGCCGTCGTTGATGAACGGCAGGCTGTTGGTATGCATCGCCTCGATGATCAGCTTGACGCCGATGAAGGCCAGGATGAACGACAGCCCCAGGCTGAGATAGACCAGACGGGTCAGCAGGCCACCCAGCAGGAAGTAGAGCTGGAGCAGGCCCAGCAAGGCGAAGGCATTGGTGGTGAAGACGATGTAGGGCTCCTTGGTCAGCCCGTAGATCGCGGGGATCGAATCCAGCGCGAACAGCACGTCGGTCATCCCCAACGCCACCACCACCATGAACAGCGGCGTCACCAGACGCTTGCCGTTCTTGACCGTCAGCAGGCGGTCGCGGTCGAACTCGTCGGTCGCCGGCAGGCGCTTCTGGATCCAGCGCACGATGGCGTTGGGCTCGTACTCCTCGTTTTCGTCATGCCCGCCGGCACCTTCGCGCACCAGCTGGAACGCGGTGTAGAGCAGGAACAGCCCGAACAGATAGAACACCCAGCTGAACTGGGCGATGGCCGCCGCGCCGACGGCGATGAAGATGCCGCGCAGGATCAACGCGATCACGATGCCGATCAGCAGCGCCTTCTGTTGATAGGCACGCGGCACCGCGAACTTGGACATGATGATCAGGAAGACGAACAGGTTATCGACCGACAGACTCTTTTCGGTGATGAAGCCCGCGAAGTACTCGGCGCCATGTTGCGCGCCCCAGACCCACCACAGGCCACCACCGAAGATGGCAGCCAGAGCAATGAAGAAGACCGACCACCAGGCCGCTTCCTTGAAGGTAGGATCGTGAGGCTTACGCACATGGGCGTAGAAGTCGAAGATGAAGAGTGCTGCGATGCCAGCGACAGTCGCCAGCCAGACCCAGACGGGTACATGCATAGGGGAACCTCCGGTAGACGGTGAACGTCACCGAAAGTCTCTCCCGTCGCCCTGACCGTCATCTGCTGACTGTCAGGGCGACCGATAACGCCGGGGCATATGGCCCGTGCTGACGACGCTATCGCCGGGGCGGATATTGACCGATCCTGCCCGTGGGATACTCCCCTTCCGTGCTGGCCGCATTGTGTCCTGAAGTCAGGGTGTAAGCAAGCGGGGAAACCGGCGTGGACGCAAACTTCACGAGCGACCGACGGCCTCGCGTCAACCCGTCAGGACCACCGTGCGTCCGCCATGTAGAAACACCCGCTTTTCCTGGTGAAAACGCACGGCGCGGGCCAGCGTCAGGCACTCGATGTCGCGCCCCCGGGCCACCAGATCCTCGGGATAGTGGCTGTGATCCACGGATTCGACCCCCTGCGCGATGATCGGTCCTTCGTCGAGGTCGTCGTTGATGTAGTGCGCGGTCGCGCCGACCAGCTTGACGCCCTTCTCGTAGGCCTGATGGTAGGGTTTGGCGCCCTTGAATCCCGGCAGCAGCGAATGGTGAATATTGATCGCGCGACCGGCGAACTCATGGCACAACGCCGGCGACAGCACCTGCATGTAGCGCGCCAGAATCACCAGCTCCGCACCGCTCTCCTGCACCACGCGCCGAACGGCGGCCTCCTGTTCCAGCTTGGTCTCCGGCGTGATCGGCAGGCAGTGGTACGGCAACCCGTGCCAGCTGGCCAACGGTTCCAGGTCAGGATGGTTGGAGACGATCGCGCGCACGTCGATCGAGAGTTGGCCGGTTCGATAGCGGTACAACAGATCGTTCAGGCAGTGGTCCGCCTTCGAGACCATGATCACTACCGGCAGCCGATAATCCGGCGCCATCAGCTCGAAGGACATGCCGAACTCGGCGGCGCGGGCCGCGAAGCGATCCCGAAAGAGCGACTCGGAGAACTCGGCGAGTTCCGGACGAAACGCCGCGCGGATGAAGAACTGACCACCCTGATAGTCGTCGAACGAATGCAGCTCGGTGATATAGCAGCTCTGCTCTTTCAGGAACCGGGTGACGACATCCACCGTTCCCAGCCGACTGGGGCACTGAGCCGCCAGCACCCATACGTCTCGGGCACCGCTCACGACACCGTCTCCGTGTCCGCGACCGCGGCCCGCGGTGTCGTGGCCGCCACCTTGGCGGGACGATAGTCGATGCCATACTCCTCGCCGGCATCCAGCAACCAGCGCAGGCAGTAGTCGGCGAAACTTCGCCGCACGACCAGTTCCCACCGCTCCTCGCCGACACGCCGGATCACGGCCGTCGCTTTGGCGAAGACGCTGGTGACCCCCTTGCCTATCGGGAAAGCCCGGGGATCGACATCATAGACGGTGGACTTCATCAGCACGTCGATGGCGCGCTCGCCACCGAGCTCGAGCAGCGTCTGACCGCCGCTGACATCGACGATGCTGAAGTGGGAGTCGCCCAGGGCCTCGCGCAGTTCACGCTGAAGACGAAATCCCTCGCCAGCGGCAACGATCAACAGCCACTCGTCCGGCGATAGCCATTGCAACGAACCGGTCTCACCGATGACCAGCCGCTGCGGCTCAACAGGCAGCTCGAGGCCGAGCACGGCCTGGACCGACGCGGCCAGCCCCTGGGGCTCGCCACGCAGCACCAGATGGTCGAGAAAAGCAAGCTCGACCAGCGTGACCCGGCTGTCGCCGGAAGGTTTGCTGGCGGCCCGATGATGAAGCGGCGATTGGGTCGCCGCCCCCTGGACCGGATGCGGATCGAACTGAGCGACTCTAGCCATGTTGACGGCTCCCTCAAATATTCTGACGTTGCCCTTTCGGGTCATAGAAGATCGAGCCGACCACTTCGGCCATGTGGGTCTCGCCGTTCGGCATCGGCAGATAGACTCGCTCCCCCATGCGCTTGTGTCCTCCCTTGACCACCGCCAGGGCAAAACCATGATCGAGCGTCGGACTGTAGTAGCTCGAGGTCACATGGCCGACCATGCGCATCGGAATGGCCTGCTGGGGATCGAGCACGATCTGGGCGCCCTCTTCCAGCACCACCTTCGCATCCAGCGGCTTGAGACCGACCAGCTGCTTACGATCTTCCCGCCGAGTATCGGAGCGGGTCAGCGCGCGCTTGCCGATCCATGGGTACGGCTTGTTGTAGCCGACGCACCAATGCATGCCGAGATCCTCCGGGGTCATCGAACCGTCGGTATCCTGGCCCACGATGATGAAACCCTTCTCCGCTCGCAGCACGTGCATGGTCTCGGTGCCATAAGGGGTCAACCCGTACTTCGCGCCATGGGCGAACAGGGCCTCCCAGACCTGCATGGCGTAGTTGGCCTGCACGTTGACCTCGAACGACAACTCACCGGTGAACGAGATTCGGTAGACCCGCGCCGGTACCCCGGCCACGGCGCCCTCCCGCCACTCCATGAACTTGAAACTATCGCGATCGAGATCGATATCGGTCAGCTCGGCAAGCAGATTTCTTGCTTCGGGCCCCGTCAACGTCAGTGTCGCCCAGTGATCGGTCACGGAGGTGAAGTAGACCTCCAGCTCCGGCCATTCGGTCTGATGCCATATCTCCAGCCACTCGAGAATCGCCGCGGCACCGCCGGTGGTGGTGGTCATCAGGAAGTGGTTGTCGGCGAGACAGGTGGTGACGCCGTCGTCCATCACCATGCCGTCGTCCTTGCACATCAGGCCGTAGCGCGCCTTGCCCACCGCCAGCTTTTCCCAGCCGTTGGTATAGATCCGGCCCAGGAACTCCCGCGCGTCCGGCCCTTGAATGTCGATCTTGCCCAGCGTCGAGGCGTCGAGCACGCCGACCTTCTCGCGCACCGCCCGGCATTCCCTCATGACGGCTTCGTGCATCGATTCGAACTCGCCATCGGCGTTGTCGCGGCGTTTTTGTGGATAGAACCAAGGTCGCTTCCACTGCCCGACGTCCTCGAACGCCGCCCCGTGTTCGATGTGCCACTGGTGCATGGCGGTGTAACGCTCGGGATCGAACAGCTCCCGGCAGTGGCGACCGACGATGGCGCCGAAATTGACCGGCGTGTAGTTGGGCCGAAACACGGTAGTCCCGGTCTGGGGAATGGTCTGGCCCAGACAGCGCGCGGCGATTGCCATGCCGTTGATGTTGCCCAGTTTGCCCTGATCGGTACCGAAGCCCATCGCCGTGTAACGCTTGACATGCTCGATCGACTCGAAGCCCTCTTTCGTCGCCAGCTCGATCGCCGCGGCGGTGACGTCGTTCTGCAGATCGACGAACTGCTTGGGCGCGCGCATGGTCGGCTTGTCGTGGGGAACCTGATACAGCGCGACGGCCGACCCCTCGCGGAGGGTCTCGATATCGGGAATCTTTACGCTCTCGGCGTCGATGCCATCGCTTTCCAGCGCGCGGACGACTTGCGCCACGGCGTCCTCGAGTAACGCGCCGGTCGGGTAGAGACCGGCGGCCGCGCCGACCACACTGAAACCCTCGACCCTCGATGCCGTCTGCCCCGGCACGAAGCCCAGGATGTCATCACGCCAGACCGGCCGAACGCCGGTATGCGCGGCGAGATGCACCACCGGGCTGTAGCCGCCGGACGTGGCGACGGTATCGCAGCTCAGCGTCTCCACTTCGCCACTGACGCGGAAGCCTTCGATATCGATAGCGCCAATCCGGGCGCCGCTGACGCGATGCCCTTTGCGATCAGCGGTCGCCTCGATGACTGCACTGCCGGTCACGATCCGGATCCCTGCCGCTTTCGCCCGTTCGACAAGCTCGCCGTCCGGGTTGGCGCGAGCGTCGGCGATCGCCACGACCTCGCCGCCAGCGTTCTGCCAGTCCAGCGCCGCCCGATAGGCATGATCGTTGGTGGTGGAAAGCACCAGCCGCTGACCGGGCCGCACGGCATAGCGCCGGATATAGGTCGACAACGCCCCGGCAACCAGATTGCCCGGCACATCGTTGCCGGCATAGACCAGCGGCCGCTCGTGGGCGCCGCTCGCCAGCACGACATGCCGCGTCCGCACCCGGTGCAGACGCGAGCGCGACTGTCGACGACCATCCAGGGTTGGCGCCGTGTCACCCAGATGCTCGGTGCGGCGCTCGTGCAGCGTCACGAAGTTGTGATCGAAGTACCCGTTGGCCGTCGTTCGCGGCAGCAACGTGACGTTGTCCATCGCCGCCAGCCGCTCGACGGCATTGCTGGCCCACTCCGAGGCGGCCATACCGTCGATCGTCTCGCCGCTATCCAGCAGCGAGCCGCCGAAGGTCGGCTGCTCGTCGCACAGAATCACCCGGACGCCACTGCCGGCGGCAACCAGCGCCGACATCAGCCCAGCGGGGCCAGACCCGATCACCAGCACTTCGCAGTGCCGGTTGAGGTGATCGTAGATGTCCGGATCGCTCTCGATCGGCGCCCGACCCAGCCCGGCCGCCTTGCGGATATATTTCTCGTAGGTCCGCCACATCGAGGCCGGGGCCTTGAAGGTCTTGTAGTAAAACCCGACCGGCATGAACGGGCCGCCGAACTTGCCGACCAGCCCCATCATGTCGCGCTGGGCGTCCGGCCAGCCGTTGGTACTGCGAGCCGTCAGACCATCGTAGAGCGACTGCTGCGTGGCCCGGACATTCGGCACCTGAGCGGCTTCGCTCGCGCCCAGTTGGACGATGGCGTTGGGTTCCTCCGCGCCGGCGGCGACGACACCGCGGGGGCGCGAGTACTTGAAGCTGCGATTGATGACGTCGACGCCGTTGGCGAGCAGCGCCGAGGCCAACGTATCGCCGGCATACCCCTGGTAAGACTTGCCATTGAAGGTAAACGACAATGGCTTGTCGCGATCGATCTGGCTGCCGGCGCCGCTATTCGATGCCAGACGGCAGGGTTGGGAAGCACTCATGACGGCACTCCCTGGATCGTCGCGGTGTCAGAGGTTCTGCGCTCGATGTCTCGCTCGGCAAGAGTCGCGGTCTCCGCCGTCACACCGGGCTGCTCGCCCATGCGGTAGGTCTCCAGAATCGCGTAGCTGCGAGTATCGCGGGTGATATTGAAGAATTTGCGGCAGCCCACCGCATGCACCCACAGTTCGTGGTGCACGCCGCGCGGATTGTCGCGAAAGAACAGATAGTCGCCCCAGGCATCATCGGAGCTCGCGGTCGGATCCGCCGGCCTCGCGATGTGCGCCTGCCCCTTGGGATGAAACTCCTCCTCCTCGCGATACTCGGCGCAGTAAGGGCAGTAGATATGAAACATGGTCTTTCTCCTTAATGCGCGACGCCGGCTGCGCCATGTTCGTCAATGAGCGCCCCGGTCCGGAATCGATCGATCGAGAACGCTGCCGCGATCGGGTGGGCCTGGCCGTGGGCCAGCGTCCAGGCGAAGACGTTGCCGGAACCCGGCGTCGCCTTGAAACCACCGGTTCCCCAGCCGCAGTTGAAAAAGAGCCCCTGTACCGGCGTCTTGGAGATGATCGGGCAGGCGTCCGGCGTGGTGTCGACGATGCCGCCCCACTGTCGATTCATGCGCACCCGGGAGAACATCGGGAACATCTCGATGATCGCCTGCAGGGTGTGCTCGACCACCGAGAAGCTGCCGCGCTGGCCGTAGCCGAGGTAGCCGTCGATTCCCGCACCAATCACCAGATCGCCCTTATCGGACTGGCTGATATAGCCGTGAACGTGATTCGACATGGTGACGGTATTGAGAATCGGCTTGAGCGGCTCGGACACCAGCGCCTGCAACGGATGCGACTCCACCGGCAGCTGGAAGCCGGCCATCTTCGCCAGCACGCCCGAGTTGCCGGCGGTGACGCAGCCCACCGTTCTGGCGCCGATATCGCCGCGGTTGGTATGGACGCCGACGACCTTGCCGTCGACGATCTTGAAGCCCGTGACCTCGGTCTGCTGGAGCAGGTCGACACCGCGTGCATCGGCACCACGGGCGAATCCCCACGCCACCGCATCGTGCCGGGCCACCCCGCCGCGTGGCTGCCAGGAAGCACCGAGAATCGGATAGCGGGCACGCTCGGAGGTATCCAGCGCCGGCTCGATCTCCTTGATCTGCTCCGGCGTAACCACCTCGCCGTCGATGCCGTTGAGGCGATTGGCGTGGACGCGGCGCTGGATGTCGCGCATGTCCTGCAAGGTATGGCCGAGGTTGAGCACGCCCCGCTGCGAGAACATCACGTTGTAGTTGAGATCCTGGGAAAGCCCCTCCCACAACTTCATCGAATGCTCGTAGAGCGCGGCGGATTCATCCCACAGATAGTTCGAGCGCACGATCGTGGTGTTGCGCGCCGTGTTGCCGCCGCCGAGCCAGCCTTTCTCGATCACCGCCACGTTGGTGATGCCGTGCTGCTTGGCCAGGTAATAGGCGGTGGCCAGCCCATGCCCGCCACCGCCGACGATGATCACGTCGTACTCTTTCTTCGGGACCGGGTTACGCCAATGACGCTGCCAGTTCTCGTGATGGCTGAGCGCGTGTTTGACCAGACTGAAACCGGAATAGCGTTGCATGAGCCCCTCTCTACGCCACGGCGGACGGCGGCATCGATCGACGGATCGATGATTTTCCGCGATGGTATCGTCCGCTCAGGGGGGCATGATGTTCTGCGACGTCACGCTCAAGCGTGTTTGCGACATGACAATGCGATTTGCGACAGGAGCGATCGCCCTTTCCATTCGTGAGGCGGTCCGGGCGTCGCCGCGTGGAGGAGAAAGTAAGGCTATTCGGCCACCCGATTTCCCATGGGATTGCCGACAATCTCCGGCATGACCTCCAGGCGCACCGTCGGATCCTCGGGGGGAGTGTCGATCCAGTCGAAAAGGCGCGCGATCATCGTGGGAACGTCCTGACGCATCATGATCAGTCGGGGGTGGAAGGCCGCCGCCAGCGGGTCCCAGTCGAAGCAGCCCATGATGATCTCGTTCATGTTATGTCCTCCAAGACGCAGCCAGCGGACGATACCTTCCAGCGAAATCGTGGAGTTGACGAACATCGCAGCGGGTAATCGGCCCTCACGATCAACGTAAGCCTCGAGCGCTGCCTGGGCCTTCTCGGCAGCGTAGTCGCAAGGGACGATATCCGTGGGATTCGTGATCAATCCGCGTCTTTCATGGGCATGGCGAAACCCTTCGATGCGTTCCCGAGTGTTGTGATCCTCGGCTCGCCCACCGATGAACAGCACACGCGTCGAGTCGATCTTCCGCGCCTCGAGCCGGTCGAGTAGCGCATCGGTCAAGCGGCGTGCGCCCTCGCGATTGGCGGATATCACCGACGGCGCGGCCGTGCCGGGTAGATCGAGATTGAGACTGGAGATACCCGCCGCGCTGCACATCTCGGCGATGACGTCCGGGTTCGTTGCTCCGGTACAGATCAGATGTTCGACGCGGTAGGCCAGCATCATTCTGGCCGCCTCGCGCTCCTGGTCCGGGTCACGATTGGTACAGGAAACGATGGCGAAAATGCCGCGCCGTCGGGCCTCGGCTTCGAATATCTGGGCAATCGAGCTGAAATAGCGATTGTCGTACAGCGGCAGGATCATGCCGAGAATGCCGGAGCGATCACGTCGCAGCGCTCGCGCCTGCATATTGGTCGAATATCCCTCACGCTCGGCCAGATCCAGGATTCGTCGCGCCAACTTGCGGCTGATCCGGCGCTGCTGCCACGTTCCGTTCAAGACGGCACTGACGGTACTGGGTGAGGATTTCGCCAGTCTGGCGAGATCATAGATCGTCAGCTTTCTGGATTGCTCGATCGACACTGGGGCCCTCTCTTTTAATAGATCAAAGTAGCATTGACCTGATCGGCATAGAAACGAATAGTTGCACAACCGATTGCGCATTCATAAGCGACTTTGGTAAAGACCGCTGAACAGGGCTGCGCTGTCGGACCACTAACGATGGGGAACCGATCATGAAACGCAATTTGTATCTCGCCGCGACCGTCCTCGCGGGCGTTGTCGGCGGCGCTGGCATGGCGCAGGCTCAAGACAAACCCACCATTGCGGTCGTGGCCAAGGTTGGCGGAATACCGTGGTTCAATGCCATGGAAAAGGGCATCGAGGAGATGGGAGACGAACTCGGCGTCGACGCCTACATGATCGGCCCGACCAGCGCCGACCCCGCGCTGCAGGTGCGTGCCGTCGAAGACCTCATCGCTCGCGGCGTGGATGTCATCGGGGTGGTCCCCAATGATCGCGAGGTGCTGGAGCCGGTACTCAAGAAGGCGCGCGACCAGGGCATCATCGTCCTCACTCACGAAAGCCCTGACTCTGAAAATATCGACTACGACTTCGAGATGATCTCTGCCCAGCAATTGGGTGAAGAGCATGCCAAGCTGCTCGCCGACACCACCGGCTGCGAAGGCTCTTATGCCGTCTTTGTCGGCGGACTCAACGTACCGGCCCACAACGCCTGGGCCGATGCTGCGGTGAACTGGCTGGCCGAGCACTGTCCCGACATGAAGCAAGCGGCCGATCGTTTCGGTGTCGCCGAGAGCGTCGACGACAGCCGCAATACCACGCTGGATCTGATTCGCGCCCATCCGGACCTGGCCGGCATCATGTCCTTCGGCAGCCAGGGCACCATTGGTGCCGCCCGAGCCGTCAAGGAGCGAGGTCTGGCCGGGGACATCAAGGTCATGGGTCTGTTCTCCCCCGGCCAGGGTCGCCGTCTGGTTCATGAAGGCGTCATCACCGGCGGCTTCCAGTGGAGTCCGCTGGAAGCCGGCAAGGCCTTCGTCGCACTTGGCGACAAACTCTACGAAGGCGGCGAGATCGCCGATGGCGACGATCTGCCGGTGCTGGGTAAAGTTCATCTCGACGGCCATACCCTCTTCGCTTCCAAGCCGCTGGAGCTGAACGAAAAGACGGTTGACGAGCTGGCCGAACTCGGTCTTTGACGCGGCTGCACAACCATGGCCGCGCGATATCCGCGCAGCCTTTCTTCATCTTGCCTTCCGGGAGAGACAGCGATGGATGACATCGCACTGCGGGCGGAGCACGTCAGCAAGATATTCGGCCAGAGCCGTGTACTCGATGACGTCTCCTTCGAGCTTCGCCGCGGCGAAGTGCTCTGCCTCGCCGGCGAGAACGGCTGCGGCAAAAGCACGTTGATCAAGATACTCAACGGGGTCTACACGCCGGAAGCGGGCGCGGCGTTCTCGTTCGGTAACGCCGACGCCGTGAGCCGCATCACCCCTCACGACGCCCGCTCGCTCGGGATCCATGTCATCTGGCAGGATCTGGCGCTTTTCCCGCATCTGAGCGTTGCCGAGAACATCGTCTTCGACGATTACGTGGCCAGCCCTTTCCGACCACTCTCCCGACGAGCCGCCCGCCAAGAGGCTCTTGCGGTGATCGAACGACTCGGGGTTCCGCTCGACCCCGATAGCCGCGTCGAGGATCTCTCCATCGCGCGACGCCAGTTGGTCGCCATCTGCCGGGTTCTGCGCGCCGGTGCTCGAATCGTGTTCATGGACGAGCCCACGGCATCGCTGACCCGCAACGAAGTGCAGACGCTCCTGGAGATCACGCGTTCGCTCTCGGCGCAGGGAATCTCCATCGTCTTCGTTAGTCATCGGCTGTCGGAGGTATTGGCGGTCTGTCAGCGAGTGACCGTGCTGCGCAACGGTGCCCTGGTCGGTACCTACTCGACCGAGGGCATGACTCAAACTCGGCTGTCGCAACTGATGACCGGCCGCGAACTGATGCTCACTCCACGCCATGCCGCCTGCTCGGGCGACCCCGTGCTCGAACTGCGCGACCTGAGCCGTACCGGCGAGTTCGAGGACGTTTCCCTGACGCTGCATCGCGGCGAGATACTGGGCCTTACCGGGCTACTGGGCGCAGGACGTACAGAGCTCGCCCACGTTTTGTTCGGCATGAACCGCCCCACCGGGGGCGAACTGCTCAAGAACGGCAAGCCGCTCACGCTGCGCTCCAACCGGGATGCGATCCGTAACGGCATCGCCTACGTCTCCGAGGACCGCCTGCGCCTAGGGCTAGTTCAAAACCAGTCGATCAACATGAATACCGCCGTAACGGTACTGGACGAGCTGGAAAAGCCCCGGGGCTTCCTCTCTCCACAACGCCTTCGCGGGCTGACCGCCGATTGGATCCGGCGTCTCGGCACCAAGGTCAGCGACGCCGAACTCGCGGTCTCTTCACTCTCCGGTGGCAACCAGCAGCGGATCGTGCTGGCCAAGTGGCTGGCGACTAAGCCTGACGTGCTGATTCTCGACTGCCCCACGGTGGGCGTCGACGTGGGCGCCAAGGCAGGCATCTTCGAAATCATTCGGCAACTGGCCGACGAGGGCATGTCGATCATTCTCATTTCGGACGAGGCCGGCGAGATATGGATGAACTCAGATCGCGTCGTGGTACTCAAGGCGGGCCGAATCAGCCGGGAACTCACACCGGATGCTACCACCGAGGCATCGCTCGAGGAGATCATCAATGCGTAGATTGCACCTTGGCACCGAGGGCGTGCTGGCCGCGATCATCGTGGCACTTTGTGTCCTCCTCGGGCTGACCACGGATACGTTCCTGACGACGCAGAACCTGTTCGACCTGCTCAACAACCAGTCCGTGAACATGATCTTCGCCGTCGGGCTAGTGGTGGTACTTATCGCCGGCGGCATCGACATCTCGTTCGCGGTGGCGGCGTCGGTGGTGCAGTACGTGGTCATGACGCTATTGATCGATCACATGGGTGGTGGCAGCTGGTTGCTTGGCATCGTGCTGTCGATGACCGTGGGTAGCCTTCTCGGTCTGGTCAATGCCTTCCTGATTCACCGTTTTCGCATCGTCTCGATCATCGTCACCATCGGCACCTTCAACCTCTATTTCGGCCTGCTGATGGTCTTCACCGGCGGAGTCTCGATCTACGATGTACCCGACTGGCTCTACTATTCGGTACCCCTGATCGACCTGCCCGCCTCACGCGGCAGCGCGACACTATATCTTCCTGTCGCGGTGATGGTTGCGATGAGCCTGGCCACCGGATTCATTCTCACCCGGACCGGTTTCGGTCGCGCCATTTACGGTTTCGGCTCAAGCCCCGAAGCGGCCAGACGCTCGGGTGTACGGGTGGGAATGGTCCACGCTTTCGCCTACGGCTGGCTGGGTCTCTGCGCCGGCGTCGCCGGACTGATGCAGGCCCACATCGTGCAGGAGGTGGTCCCCAATGCCCTGATCGGCCAGGAGCTACCGATTCTCGCGGCCGTGGTCCTCGGCGGCGCGACGCTTGGTGGCGGACGCGGCTCGGTGACCGGTGCGCTGCTCGGCGTGCTGCTGCTGGCGGTGGTACAGAACGGGCTCAATCTGCTCGGCGTGACACCCTACGCCTTCCGCATGATCGTCGGCTTCATCATTCTCGTCGCGATCACCTGCAGCAATCTCGACAAGCTGTTGCCCCGTCGCGCGGTTTCCCAGGAGGCAAACTCATGAGCTCCGCATCCGCCCCCCGTCGAGCCTTTCGTCCTGGCGCCGACACTCTCGAAATCGGCATCATGGCGCTGCTGCTCGTGGCGAGTTTCTCGTTCTTCGCATTGATGGCGCCCGGATTCCTGAGCGCGGTCAACGTTCGCTCGATGGCCGTACAGCTACCGGAGCTCGGTCTTCTTTCGCTGGCCATGCTCGTGCCGATCATCTCCGGCGGTCTGAACCTGGCGGTGACGTTCACCGCCAACATCGCGGGGCTGACCACGGCCTGGCTGGTGCAGAACGCCCTCGGTGATGCCGGCGCGCTCGGCATCATTGCGGGTATCGGCGCCGGCCTCGGCGTGGGCAGCGCGGCCGGATTTCTGATCGGCGTCATCGTCGCGAGAGTTGGCGCCCACCCGATTCTGGTCTCGCTGGGCGCGATGATCTTCCTCCAGGGGCTGGGGGAGTTTCTGACCCGAGGCGGCGGCATCTCCGGCATGCCGGCCGGCTTCCAGTGGCTCGGCAGCGGCAGTTTGATCGGTATTCCCATTCCCATGCTGATCTTTCTGCTGACCGCGGGCGGACTCGCCTACTTCATGCAGTTCACCCGTACCGGATTCTCGATCCACATGATCGGCTCCAATTTGCGTGCCACCGAATACTCGGGGATCGACGTGCGGCGGGTGCTGATCGTGCTTTATACCCTCTCCGGGTTGCTGGCCGCGATCGCCGGCATGGTGATGCTGGCGCGTTTCAATTCGGTACGCGTTGGCCATGGCGAAAGCTACCTGCTGATCACGGTCCTGGCCTGTTTTCTCGCCGGCGCCAATCCGTTCGGCGGCTTCGGACGCGTGCTGCCGCTGGTACTGGGTCTGATGAGCCTTCAGGTGATCGCCTCGGGCATGAACCTGATGGGCGCCAGCCAGCACCTTGCCACCGCCGTCTGGGGTGCGTTCCTGATCGTCGTGATGACGCTGCGCATGCCCTTTCTTAAACGCTCTTGAACAGGCCGACCATGACCGATACACATTATTCGTTGGGCGTCGACATCGGCACCGGTAGCGCCCGCGTCGGGGTCTTCGACGACCGCGGTGAACTGCTGGGCGAGGCGAAATCACCGATCGCCATTCATCGTCCTCTCGAACACCATGTCGAACAGAGCACCACCGATATCTGGCGGGCCGTCTGCGACGCCACCCGACGTGCGGTGAGCCAGGCGGACATCAACCCGGCCCTGGTCATGGGCATGTCGGTCAGCGCGACCTGTTCGCTGGTGCTGCTCGATCGCAAGCACGAGCCGTTGACGCTATCGCCTGGCGACGAATCGTGGAACATCATCGTCTGGATGGATCATCGAGCGACGGCCGAGGCGGCAATCTGTACCGCGACTGAGGCAGCCCCACTCGCCAATCTCGGCGGCGTGATGTCGCCGGAAATGCAGATGCCCAAGCTCATGTGGCTCAAGCGAAACCGTCCAGAGCTTTACGGCAGCATCGGTTACGCCGGTGACCTAGGCGACTGGCTGGGCTATCACTGCACCGGAGTCGATCGCCGCTCGGTCTGTACCCTGACCTGCAAGTGGACCTTCGACCCACGCCCGGATCGCGGTTGGGATCGGGAATTTCTCGCCCAGATCGATATGTCGGATGTGCTCGAGCGAGCCGCGCTTCCCGATCGCGCCGCTGCCGTGGGCGAGCCGCTTGGGCGATTGAGCGAGAAGGCTGCGGCCGAGCTCGGACTCACTACCGACTGCCTTTTCGCCGTGGGCATGATCGACGCCTACGCTGGCGCCATGGGCACGCTGGGACGTAGCCTCGACGCGCATTCGGCTCACCGACTGGCGGTGATCGCTGGCACCTCGACCTGTCATATCGGTGCCCAACCGAAACGTCGCGAAGTCCCCGGCGTGTGGGGGCCCTACCCGGACGCCCTGTGCGCCGGATTCGTCGCCAACGAAGGCGGCCAGAGTCTGACCGGCGCGCTGCTGGATCACATCGTTGCTCTGTTCAGCGCAGGCAGCGAGTTTGGCGACGATCCTCACGCGGCACTTTCGGAACTACTGCTGGCGCGGCTTGTGGAAGGCGATCCGGCACCGGGCCTGCACGTTCGCCCGGACTTCATCGGCAATCGTTCGCCGCTGGCCGATCCCGACATTCGTGGCGCCATCGTCGGGCTCACGCTGGAACCGCCGAGAGAAAGCTTCATCAAGGTGTACTGGGCTACGGCAACGGCGCTGGTCTACGGGACCCGCGCCATCATCGAGCGCATGAACGCCAACGGCTATGCCATCGACACGCTCCATCTCAGCGGTGGCCACAATCGTTCGCCGCTGCTGCGCAAGCTCTACGCCGATGGCACCGGCTGTCGCGTGGTGCTGTCGGAAGCGCCGGAACCCGTGCTGCTGGGCGCCGCGGTAGCCGCCATGGCATCTCGGCGGGACGGGGATTTGCTGGCCGTTGCTCGTGAACTTGCGCCCAGCGAAGGTGTGATCGAGCCCGACCCGACGACCAGGGAGCTCCACGAGAGACGCTATGCCGCCTTTCGCGATCTGTTCGGTGGACGCCTGGACTGAGCGCGAGACGAGGCGCCCGCGCCAAGCGTGCGGCGATCACCCCATCGCCGCCACCGGCTTGCGGCGATGGCACGTCTCGGCGTGGTCGTTGACCATGCCCACTGCCTGCATCCAGGCGTAGACGATGACCGGACCGACGAACTTGAAGCCGCGTTTCTTGAGCGCCTTGGAGATATCTACGGAGAGCGGTGTCTGGGTGGGGACCGGCCCATCGCGCTCGAAGTCTCGCTGGATCGGCCGCCCACCGACCATGCCCCACAGGAACTCGGAGAAATCTTCGCCGTTATCACGCATGGCGAGGTATGCCTGGGCGTTGCCGATGGTCGCTTCGATCTTGGATCGCGAGCGGATGATGCCGGCGTTGCCCATCAGCCGTTCGACGTCGTGCTCGTCGTATCGGGCGATCCGCTCGGGATCGAACTCCTCGAAGGCGTCGCGAAAGGCGTCGCGTTTCTTGAGGATGGTGAGCCAGGAAAGCCCTGCCTGAAAGCCGTCCAGGATCAGCTTTTCCCACAGCGCGCGGCTGTCGTACACCGGAACGCCCCACTCCTCGTCGTGATACTCGGCATTCAGCGGGTGGGTCTGAGCCCAGGCACAGCGCGGCAGGTCAGGGATCGGTTCACTCATCATCGGCTCTCGTCACTGTCATGAAATCGTGTCTGATTGTGACGCCCTGCCCCCGGCTCGCCAAATACTAATGAGCCGGCGCCGCTCGAAAGCGGTGCCGGCTGCTTTTTCAGCGCCCCAGAACCGGCGCTATTCGTAGCTCGTAGCTCGTAGCTCGTAGCTCGTAGCTCGTAGCTCGTAGCTCGTAGCTATTTGAGCGTCCCGTGCGGATCGATCACGAATTTCTTGGCCGCGCCGCCGTCGAAATCGGCGTAACCCTGCGGCGCCTCGTCGAGCGAGATGGTCTGCACGTTCACCGCCTTGCCGATCTGTACTCTGTCGTGAAGGATCGCCTGCATCAGCTGACGCTGATAGCGCATGGCCGGGGTCTGGCCGGTGTGGAACGACATCGCCTTGGCCCAGCCGAGACCGAACTTCATCGAGAGATTGCCATGTTTGGCATCTTCGCTATCCGCGCCGGGATCTTCGGTGACGTAAAGCCCGGGAATACCAACTCGTCCGCCGGCCTGGGTGATTTCCATGACGGCATTGAGCACGGTCGCCGGCTGCTCATGCGCGTGGTTGTGGCCATGGCAGTTGGCCTCGAAGCCCACCGCGTCCACCGCGGCATCGACTTCCGGGACGCCCAGCACCGACTCGATCAGCTCCGACATGCTGGCATCCTGCTTGAGATCAAGCCCTTCACAACCGAAGCTGCGAGCCTGATCGAGGCGTTTGTCGTTCATGTCGCCGACGATCACGCAGGCCGCGCCCAGCAGCTGTGCGGAAACTGCCGCCGCCAGCCCCACCGGACCCGCGCCGGCGATATAGACCGTCGAACCCGGCTGGACACCGGCAGTCACACAGCCGTGGAAGCCGGTGGGGAAGATATCCGAGAGCATGGTCAGATCGAGGATTTTCTCCATCGCCTGATCCTTGTCGGGAAAGACCAGCAACTGGAAATCGGCGTAGGGCACCATCACGTATTCGGCCTGCCCCCCGACCCAGCCGCCCATGTCGACATAGCCGTAGGCGCCGCCGGCGCGATCACCGTTGACGTGCAGGCAGATGTGGGTGTCGCCACGTTTGCAGTTGCGGCAGCGCCCGCAGGCAACGTTGAACGGCACCGAAACGATGTCGCCCTGCTTGATGAATTCGACATCACGGCCGCACTCGATTACTTCGCCGGTAATCTCGTGGCCCAGTACCAGCCCTTCCGGTGCCGTGGTTCGGCCACGCACCATGTGCTGGTCGCTGCCGCAGATATTGGTGGTCAGAATCTTGAGGATGACGCCGTGATGGCACTGGCGGCTGCCGAGCGCCAGTTCGGGAAAGGGAATGCTTTCGACGGCGACCTTGCCGGCACCGCGAAAAACGACGCCTCGGTTGGCGGGTGAAGACATGGCGTGAACTCCTGGGTCTGATCTCGGAATGCCTTGTGTCGTGCCGCTCTGGCGACGACATCGAATGAAGGCGCGAAACCAGACTAGGAGTTACCTCGACGGTGGAACGGTCTCGTCACGCCACCGAGTGACGCTGCGACGACAGCCGCCAGGTCCAAAGGTCTAACACTTGCAGCTCTTTGCCCGTAGCTCGTAGCTCGTAGCTCGTAGCTCGTAGCTCAGAAATCGATAACGACTTTGCCCCGCGGCTTCGAGCAGCACGACAGGATGAATCCTTCGGCTTCGTCCTCTTCGGTGATGCCGCCGTTGTGCTCCATCTCGACCTCGCCTTCCAGCTTCATCACCCGGCAGGTGCCGCAGATCCCCATCCCGCAGGCCTTGGGAATATGCAGGCCAAGCTTAGCGGCGGCCGAATGAATGGTGTCATTCTCGCTGACGCGGATACTTTTGCCGCTCCCGGTGAACTCGACCGGTACCAGGTCGGCGGTATCCACCTCTTCGGCATCGGCTTCGGCCTGCTCGGCGAGTTCCAGCACATCCTCCTGAACGCTCAGAGGCGTCGCCCCGAAGGACTCCTGGTGATAGCGCGACATGTCGAAACCGTCTTCCAGCAGCACCTGGCGGATCGCGTTCATGAAGGGCGCGGGGCCGCAGCAGAACACTTCTCGATCCAGATAGTCGGCTGCCATCAGCGTCAGCATCTGACGTGTCAGGTAGCCGCGGAACCCGGACCAGGCCTGGCTGAGCTCGTCACTGCGCTCGCAGACGATATGCAGCCGGAACTCCGGCAGCCGCGAGAACATGTGCACCAGCTCGCGGTGATAGATGATGTCGTTGGGCGCCTGGGCGCAGTGGATGAACTCCAGGTCAACGGCGGCGTTGGTATCGAAGAACCAGCGCGTCATCGACATCAGCGGCGTGATACCGACGCCGCCCGAGAGCATCAGCACCTTTTCCGCCGGATGATCGATGACGTTGAAATCGCCCACCGGCCCATGCACGACCATCGGCTCACCGACCTTGAGGTTGTCGTGGAGCCAGTTGGAGACCCGGCCGCCGGGCAGGCGTTTGACGGTGATCGAGAAACTGTAGGGAATCGACGGCGAGCTCGAGATCGTATAGGACCGCATCACCGGCTGCCCGGCGATCTCCAGCTCCAGCGTGACGAACTGCCCCGGCTTGAAGAAGAACATCACCGGCTGGTCGGCCATGAAACAGAACGTCCGCACGTTCCAGGTTTCCTGAATGACCTTGACGCATCGCACCTGATGCCGGCCGTTGGTCCAGGTTTGCGTATTGACCGGATTGAAGAATTCCATCGCCACCGCGCTCGATCAGGGAAATGGCCTCGGCGAACTGATATCGCCCCGCGCCGCCGTTTCCAGTGAATGACTCTCATGAGCGGATTCTGGACACGCCCGCGCTGATCGACTTGCCCGTTAACGACACGGGCATGCCAACCGTACCCAAAGCGATGATAATCGGTCGGCGCGCACCCGCTTATCTGCTGCGCTGACGCCCCCGATGGCGCGCGCTTCACTCGCCGGTTCCTTCGTCGATTTTCAGAGCGATGCCCGCGATTTTTACCTGTCGGTCGCCCTCGACGCGACGAATGTCGCAGGCGGACAATTTCATCGCCAGCACCTGGGCGACACTTCTCTCGAGGGACAGCTCGAAGGATGAAGTCGCCGCCACTGTCACACGTCAATGATCCGATCGCTCCCGCCGCCATGCGGAGGCGACGCTACACCCCGATGAGGATGCGTTCATGTCTGCACTTCCACGCGACAGCCTGGAGGATTCGCTCGCCGATACCCGTCAAGCCGTGGCCGACATGCTGGACCAGCGAAACCCCCACTTCTCGCTGCCACAGCCGTTCTACAATGATTCGCGTCTGTTCGCACTGGACATGCAGCACGTGTTCGAAAAGCAGTGGCTGTTCGCCGGCATGAGCTGCGAAATTCCTGCCAAGGGCAACTTCTTCAAGGTCGAAATCGGCAGCAACTCGATCATCGTGGTCCGCGGCGCCGAAAATCGCATTCAGGCGTTCCACAATGTCTGCCGTCATCGCGGATCGCGGCTATGTCTCAAGGACAAGGGCAAGGTCGCCAAGCTGGTCTGCCCCTATCACCAGTGGACCTACGAGCTGGACGGTCGGCTGCTGTTTGCCGGCAGCGACATGGGCACCGAGTTCGACATGAGCGCCTACGGCCTCAAGCCGGTGGCAGTGAAGAGCGCCGGTGGTTTCGTGTTCATCAATCTGAGCGACGACCCGGAGCCGATCGACGACTTTCTGGTCTCGCTCGAGCACTATCTCTCGCCCTACGAGATGGACAACGTCAAGGTCGCGGTGGAGTCGAACATCGTCGAGCGCGCCAACTGGAAGCTGGTGATCGAGAACAACCGCGAGTGCTATCACTGCAACGGCGCCCACCCCGAACTGCTCAACTCGCTGATCGAATTCGACGATACCGACGATCCGCGCTCCACCGGCGAATATCGCGATCTGGTCGCCCGCAAGCAGGCCGACTGGACCGCCTGCGAAGTGCCGTGGCAGCTGGCCCGCTTCGGCAAGCGCAACCGCCTCACCCGCACGCCGCTGATCGACGGCATCGTCTCCATGACCATGGACGGCAAGCCCGGCTGCAACAAGCTGATGGGCCACATGCCCAACGCCGACATGGGCTCGCTGCGCATCCTGCATCTGCCCAATTCGTGGAACCACTTCATGGGCGACCACGCCGTGGTCTTTCGCGTGCTGCCGCTAGGCCCGCAGGAGACGCTGGTCACCACCAAATGGCTGGTCCACAAGGATGCCGTCGAAGGTGTCGACTACGATCCCGAGCGGTTGCGCCAGGTCTGGGATGCCACCAATGACCAGGACCGTCGTCTGGCCGAGGAGAACCAGCTCGGCATCAACTCGCTCGCCTACCAGCCCGGCCCCTACTCGACGACCTACGAATTCGGCGTGATCGACTTCGTCGACTGGTACAGCGAGACGTTGAGGGCCAACCTCGGAGTCGATCAGCCCGCAACGCTGCAGGTCGCCGCCCGGTAACACTCACGCGGTAACCATCCTCCGGCCGACGAGCCATCCGATCAGCGATAACGAAAAAGGCGCCCCGCTTCGGGAGCGCCTTTTCCTGTTTCGGCCCGTGTTTCTGCGTCTCAGAACTCGACCGTCGCCGACAGCTTGAGCGTCCGTGGCTCGCCTTGAACCAGTGTCTGATTGCCCGTCGTTGCGGCCGATTCCCAGTAATCCTCGTCGGTGACGTTATCCACACCCGCGCGCCAGATCAGGCTGGCCTCGTTGAGCGGCATGGTGTAGCGGAAACCCAGATCGAGACGATTCCAGGGATCGACTTGGAGGTTGTTGGCGTCGTCGACGTACTGCGAGCCGGTCCGAATGATTCGGCCGGTCGCCGTCAGCCGGTCCATGTGCGGGATATCCCACTCACCGCCCAGCACATAGCGATAGGTCGGCACGCCCGGCGCGTCGTTGCCATCGTTTTCGCCATTGGTGGTATTGCGGAGTTCCGGGTCCATGAAGGTCGCACTCGCCAACACGCGCACGCCATCCAGCGGCACGCCGTAGCCACTCAACTCGATGCCGCGGTTGCGCTGCTCGCCGTTGTAGCCGGCCGTATTGTCCTGGATGCTGACCTGCGGCTGTTCGATCTGGAACAGGCTGATACCACCGCCGAGCTTGCCGTAATCGAACTTGGCGCCGATCTCGTCCTGCTTGGAGCGCACGATGCCGAGAATTTCGCCAGCGTTGCTGGCCAGCGCACCCCCGATTTTCGCCGGTGCTGACTCGCCCTGCTGAAGGGCCTCGATATGATTGGCGTAAAGCGAAATGGCGGCGGTCGGCTTGTAGACGATCCCGTAGACAGGCGTCACGCGCGACTCGCTAAAACGGCTATCGCGGGCCCCCGTGTTGCCGTCGTAGTTGTTGACCTCGATCTCTTGATATCGACCGCCCAGCGTCAGCAACACACGATCATCGAAGAAACCTAGCGTGTCCGACAGAGAAACGCCGTTGTTATAGGTACGCCCGGTCGTCGTGGGGTCGCTCAAATCGCCGCTGGGATAGTTGGGCTCACGCACGGGAACATCGGCCGGATCGTAGATGTTGGTCGGCGCCCCGGTGAAGATGC
The DNA here is from genome assembly GCF_003206695.1 of Salinicola halophyticus. GTDB lineage: Bacteria > Pseudomonadota > Gammaproteobacteria > Pseudomonadales > Halomonadaceae > Salinicola > Salinicola halophyticus. Next base: position 308,221 of record NZ_PZJN01000004.1, read on the forward strand.
CATCGAACGCCACGTCTTTCCGGAAGTAGACGCTGGAATAACCCAGATTCAACTGATGCGAAACGGGGCCGGTATCCAGTTGCCCGCGCAGCCCGACCTGACTGGCGAAGGTCTCCGACTGATAAGCCGTATCGAGCTGTGAAACCGTGGCATCGCCATCGTCGTTAATGACGCTCGGTGACCCGGCCAGACTCCGTTCATGCGTGCGATTACCGCCGATGGCCGCATAGCCGGTCCAGGCGTCGCTGAAGTCATACTCACCGCGCAGCATGGCGAAATTGGTTTCCAGGCTCGCGCGATTCCAGCTCGGCGTGTAATTGCTGTCGGCATCGGGCACCGAGGGCACGGAATCACCCGTGTAGTTGGTCAGGTTCACGTTCAGCCGCCCGCCATCGATGACCGATTTCTGGTGACCGACATCCAGCGATGCCCGAGCGCGATCGCCGCGATAGTCGAGCCCAACGATCGCCGAGGTATTCTTGCGACTCTCGTCATCGATAGCCGTGTCCCCACGCCCGCGATTGACGCTGGCCCGCACCCCGTACTCATTCTGGGCGCCGAAGCGTCGTCCGACATCGAGCTGCGTCTCGCCGTAGCTGTCGGAGCGATACCCGGTGCCGACCCGCGTGATCGGCTCGTCGGTCGCCCGCTTGGGTTCGATGTTGACCGCGCCCCCGACACCGGTTCCCCCCGCCGGCACGCCGTTGGCGAAGGCACTCGACCCTTTGAACAGCTCGACCCGCCCCATCATGCTGGTGTTGATCAACTGGCGCGGCAGTACCCCGTAGAGCCCGCCGTAGGAAATATCGTCACCGTAGAGATCGAAGCCACGAACCTTGAACGATTCCGAGTAGTTGCCAAAGCCTCTGCCGACCGTCACCGAGGCGTCGTTCTGCAGCACGTCGCCCAGCGTATCCGACTGCTGGTTCTCGATCAGATCGCGGGTATAGCTGATGACGTTGAACGGCACATCCATCGTGTCCTGCTCGCCCAGAACGCCGATCCGTCCGCCAGCAGCGACCTGCCCGCCCGCATAAGCCGGCGGCGGTGTATCGCCTTGGGTCAGGATCGCCTGGCTGGTCACGGTGACCGTCTCGAGAGACTGACTCTCGCCGGAAGCATTTTGCGCCCAGCTCGCATTGATGAAAGGCGGTGCGCCCATCGTCACCGCAACAAAAGCCAACCTGCCGAAGAGACGTCTGTTCTCGGGAGACGCGATACCTGAGTTCATTAACCTTGGACCTGTCGATATGGGGCGGGCGGAGTAAAAAGCGGGCCCATTCTATAGCGTCCCGAGATCAATATGAATAGAAACGAGAATCATTATTGAATTGCGCATGACGCCAGATGTCGAAAGCCAGGCGCCATCCAACAAAAGCCCGGCATTGGCCGGGCTTCTGTTCATGGCAGAGGTTCAGTGCAGAAATTGTTTACCAGCGGTATTTCAGACTGCCGATGACGCTGCGTGACTCGCCGTAATAGCACCAGTAGTCACAACCGCTGACGTACTCTTTATCCGTCAGATTGGTGACGTTGACCTGCGCGGTCCAGTGCGAATCGATGTCGTAGCTCGCCATCGCGTCATAAACGGTATAGGCCGCCACTTTTGTGTCGCTGTACTGAGGCGAGTCCACACTGGTACCGATGTAACGCGCCCCGGCACCCAGGCCCAGTCCATCCAGCGCACCCCGCGTGAAATCATAGTCCAGCCATAGCGACGCCTGATGACGCGGTATCAGCCCGGCCCGAAGTTCCTTCTGGGTATCGCTGACATCCAACGTCACATCGGTGTAGGTGTACGCTGCGGTAACCTGGAGATTGTCGGTTACGTAACCCACGCCTTCCAGCTCGAAACCGCGCGAATGGCGCTCTCCACCTTGGTTACTGGAAGCGCCGCCGCTGGGAAAGAGCGTGTCGCTCTCTTTCAAGTCGAAAACAGCGGCCGTCACGTATCCATCCAGCCAATTCGGCGCGTACTTCAGCCCTAGCTCCCACTGTTTGCCTTCGCTGGGCTGGTAAGCATCTCCGTCGAGATCGTTGCCGATATTGGGTGTGAACGATTCGCTGTAGCTCAGGTATGGCGAGAGGCCGTAATCACCGAGGTACATGACGCCGCCGGTATAGGACATCTGGGTGTCGTCGTAGCTCTGATCGTCGCCGCCATCCTGCTTGTTGGTCACGTCGACGCTATCATGGCGCGCACCCGCCAGCAGAATCCAGCGATCGTACAGGCGTAACTGATCCTGGACGTAAACGCCGATCTGCTCCTTGCCCTGATCGTAGTAGGCCGAATTGCCAGGTACACCTGCGCCGCTATCCCGTGGATCAAAGATATCGATCTGGTCGTAGGCAAAGTTATCACGACTGAGATAGTCGGCATCCAGGTGCTGATAATCCAGCCCCACCAACAGCGTGTTCTCGGTATTGTCGGTGTACCAGGTGCCGATCATGCGGTTATCGACGGTGAAAGCGTCATAGCTGCCGTCGCGGTAGGTCAGACCCCGCTGAGCGTTACGATCATCGAGCATGTACGAGGGATAAGCCGTACGCAGAAAGAGATCCAGGGACGCGAACCGTGCGTTCTGCTGAAATTTCCAGGTATCGTCGAAGGTATGTTCGAGTTCGTAGCCGACGGCAATCTGCTCATGCTCGAGCCTGTCGTTGTCGTTGTCGCCCAGGTCGGTATCACGGTTCACCTTGCCGAACAGCGTATCGTCGACGGAACCGTAAGGGAGATAGAACACGTTGGCGGGCGTGCCGTGATCGCGTTGGTAGCTGGCGAGCAGCGTCAGCGTCGTTCGATCGGAAAGATCCACCGCCAGGCTCGGCGCGAAGTAGACCCGTTCGTTATCGGTGCCGTCGAGCTCGCCATCCTGGTCCCGGAATAGACCGACGAAACGATAGCGCACGTCACCGCTGTCGGTGACAGGCCCAGACGTGTCGATGCCGACCTGATGATGCCCCTTGTTGCCGGCCTGGATCTCGAACAACCCCTGAGTGTCTTCGGTCGGGCGCTTGCTGACGGCGTTGATGATGCCACCGGGAGGCGCCTCACCGTAGAGAATCGACGCCGGCCCTTTCAGGAAATCGACCCGTTCTAGACCGAAAGGCTCGGTTTTCCACCACAGGTAACCCGCCTCGCGAAACAGGCGCAAGCCATCCTGATAGGTCGAATCCTCACCCGAGAACCCTCGAAAGAAAAACCAGTCCGCCTTGGCATCATTGCCATACGGCGCCGATAGCGCACCGGCGCGGTAACGCAACACATGGTCGTATCGATTGACCGCCCGCTTTTCCAGCTCCGTGTCATTGACGACGGAAGTGGCACGCGGCGTCTCCAGCAGTGGCGTATCGACCTTGAGTGCCGTTCCCGTGACCACTACCGTGTCATTGGTCACGCTGGCATCCTGCGCCGTGGCCGCCGCCGCATAGACAGACAGCAACGCACCGCTCATGGCGGCTAGAGTGTTCCCTGGTTTCATCGGATCGAATGCCCGTTGTATGGCGTTGTAGGAGCCGGCAGCGAGCTGCCGGATATTGTTCTGAGGGTAATTCTAAATGACAATCAGTCTTATGTGTATTAACGATTAGCGTGCGATCGCCAGCGCTGATTGATAACGATTGTCATTCGATCTACCATCATCGCCCGCAGCGACTTCCGCCGCCCGCGTTTCGAATCGGAGGGCGCCCGAGTCTTTACCGTCCGTCATCAGGAATTCGTCGCTTTGTCGCGTGCCCGCCCTTCCACCGTTCTCTCCACGATCGTCCTGATCCTGATGTCGGGATTGGCCTTCGTGTCGATGGGTGCGCAAGCTGGAGACGACTCACCGTCAGGACGAATCGCCGCCTCCAACTGGACCGTGGCAGAGACGCTGGTTGCGCTCGGCGTCGAGCCGTATGCGGTCTCAGACATTCCCAATTACGACGAATGGGTCAAGTCGCCTGCGATCCCCGAATCGACGCTGGACATGGGGCTGCGCAACGAGCCCAACCTAGAGCTACTGGCCCAGAATCCACCGGACCTGCTGATGACCAGCGCGCTGTTTTCTCGCGACAACGCGCGTCTCGAGCGGCTGATGCCGGTCAAGGTGATCGACAACTTCTATACCGATCAGCCCTATTACGAGGCGACCCTGGCGATGACTCGCGAGATCGCCAACGTGACCGGTCGCCAATCCCAGGCAGAAGCCCTGATCGCCGAGACGAACCAGGTTCTGGAGCAGGCGGCGCATGACCTGGAGGATGCAGCGACGCCGCTCTATATCGTCCAGTTCAGCGATGCCCAGCACGTTCGCGTCTTCGGCCAGGGCAACATGATTGGAACCCTTTTCTCGCGCACGGCCCTGACCAATGCCTGGACCGGCCCGACCAACGCCTGGGGCTATGCCAGCATCCCGATCGATCGGCTCGCGGAGCACCCCGAGGCGCGCATCGTCATCATCAAACCCTACCCGCGCGGCGTCGGTGACGAGCTCGACAACAACCAGATCTGGCAGCATCTGCCGGCCGTGCGCGAGGGCCGCGTGAGCTACATCGACCCCGTCTGGCCCTACGGCGGATTGATCTCGTTGCAACGATTGGCTCGCTCGCTGGTTGCGGTCAGCACCCCGGGCCCCGCGGCAATGGAAGGCCGCCCATGATGCTGAGAGCGAAAACGCCGGTCTGGTTCGCGGCCTGCTTGGCCCTGCTGGCGCTGATCCTCGGCTATGCCACTCTCGAGACCCAGTTCGCCGATCTCTCGGGGCACTGGTGGCAAGCCATCGTCGCTCCGGACGACGAGCAGATTCGCCAGATCGTGATGCACTACACCTTCGTTCCAAGGCTATTGGTAGCGATGTTGGGCGGGGCGGCACTGGCGCTGGCCGGGTGTCTGATGCAGCAGGTACTGCGAAACCCCCTGGCGTCGCCGGCCACCTTGGGCGTGACCAGCGGTGCCCAGCTGGCGCTGGTGATCGCCACACTGTGGGCGCCCAGCTGGATGCTGGCCGGCAAGGAATGGATCGCGCTGCTGGGTGGCATCGTCGCGACGCTGCTGGTCTTCGCGCTCTCCTGGAAGCGACGTCTGGCGCCGATGGTAGTGGTGCTCTCCGGAATGGTGGTCAGTCTTTATTTCAGTGCCATCAACAGTGCGCTACTGCTGTTCCACCAGGAGAGCCTGTCGGGACTGTTCATCTGGGGCTCCGGCGCGCTGTCCCAGGACAACTGGGATGACACCCGGTTTCTGATCCTGCGTCTGGCCATCGTGGTGGTATTGGCGCTGCTGCTGTTACGCCCGCTGTCACTTCTCGATCTCGAGGAGGACGGCGCCAGGAGCCTGGGGATTTCGCTGCGCAAGCTACGTTTCGCCGGTCTGGGGCTCGGCGTTTTCATGACCGCCTGCGTGGTCAGCGCTATCGGCCTGATCGGTTTCATTGGTCTGGCCGCTCCTGCCATCGCGCGGCTTTCCGGCGCGCGTACGCTACCCCAGCGCCTGGTCTGGTCGATGATCGTGGGGGCTCTGCTGCTGCTGGTGACGGATCTGGCCGTGCAACAACTGGCGCCATTCACCGCTTCACTGCTGCCGACGGGCGCCATGACGGCAGCGCTAGGGGCTCCACTACTGCTGTGGCTGCTGCCACGACTCAAAGTCGGCGGCACGCGACCGACACCCAGCACGGGGTTGACCCTGCCTCGCGAAGCGCGCCCGCAGCGGCGGCTATGGATTCTGGCAGGATTGACGATCGTCGCCTGTGTGCTGGCACTCGTCGTCGGCTTCAGGCTCGACGCCCATGCGAAAGTTCCCAGCCTGGCGGGGCTCGATGATCTGGCACTGATCGCCGATTGGCGTCTGCCGAGAGTGGCCACGGCTGCGGCTGCCGGGTTGATGCTGGCCCTGGCCGGCACGCTGCTGCAGCGGATGACCGGCAACCCGATGGCCAGCCCGGAAGTGCTGGGGATCAGCGCCGGCGTGGCGATCGGGGTGATCGCGCTGATGCTGCTGCCGCTGGGCATCGCCCCGCTCAGCGGCTCGGTGATGGGATTCAGCGGCGCGGTCGTCGCCTTACTAGTGTTGATCGTCTGCAATCGTCGCAGCGGTTTCGCGCCAGAGCGTCTGCTGTTGACCGGCATCGCCATCTCGTCGCTGCTGGATGCGATGCGCGCCATCGTCCTGGCCAGCGAAGATCCCCGCGCACAGCAGCTGCTTTCGTGGCTGGGCGGCTCGACCTATTACGCCAGTCTGACCTCGACCGCCTGGATCGTGGTGATCGCGCTGGTGCTCACCCTGTTGACGCTGCCACTGCAGCGCTGGCTGACGCTGCTGCCGCTGGGTGCTCCCACCGCCAAAGCGCTGGGGGTGGACGTGGATCGTAGCCGCCTGCTGCTACTCGCGCTGGTGGCACTACTGACCGTCGCCGCAACGCTGGTGATCGGCCCGCTCTCGTTCATCGGCCTGATGGCCCCGCACATGGCCCGGCTGATGGGCTTCCACGGCGCGCGCCATCAGCTGATCGGCGCGGGGCTATTGGGCATGCTGGTGATGGTCACCGCCGACTGGCTGGGCAGGAACCTGTTCTTCCCCTATCAGTTGCCGGCAGGTCTGATCGCCGCGCTGATCGGCGGCGTCTATTTCATGTGGGGATTGCGCCGCCTCTAGGCTTTGTACGAAAACTGCCTGCGCTCGACAATACGGCGTTAAAAATCGCCTCAAAATGCTCATTTACAACCCGTAAACTCCGCTTTTTCGTTGATTTTTTCCTTGTCTAGTCATCGCTCGCCGACTTTTCGTACAAAGCCTAGCCGGATAGTTTAGGATCCGATGATCAGGCAGCGCTAAAGACCGGCAGCAGATGGCGCTCTATCGCCTCTCGGACTGATGGCAGCATCACGTCAGTTTTCTGCATCAGCTCGCGAATGGCCGGTTCCAGCCCCTCGACCCCTCTGGCGCGATGGCAGCCCGCGGCCAGCCGCGCGCAGGTTTCCGGGCAGGCCTCCTCCGGAATGCGTATGCCCAGAGACACCAGTCGTTGACGAAAATCCTCGCCATCGATGAGATCGACGATCATCATATTCCACCTCCCGTTCGACGTTGTTGGCGTTCACCACGCATCACACCGCTAAAATAAGCCTCGCAACGCCAATCTTTATCTCAAACGGTGGGACGACGTCGATACGCGAATCGTCGATCTGTCGGTTTCGAGATAATGGAAGTCACTCATGGAGCGCCATGTCTTCGTCGCACTCATTACGTTGCGTACCTCGCGAACTGGTTCGCGTCTTGGCACTTTGCCTGATCGGGCTGCATGCCGCGGCGGCGCACTCGGCGAGTTTCGTCTACTGGGACGACCCCACGGCTTCGGCCGTCACGCTCACCCGGGCGCAGTTCGTCGACAAGGCAAACGATTATCGGGGCGAAGCGAGGCTCGCTTACGTCAATCGCGTGGTCAATAACGCCGCTCGCCAGCAGTTCGAGAAGATCGATACCTGGAAGGGTTTCGACCGGTTAGCCAAAGATCAATATGGCGACTGCGAGGATTTCGCCATCGCCAAATACCAGATCCTGATCGATGCCGGCACGCCGGCGGATCGGCTCGACTTTCTCGCCGCCGATGACAAGCTGACACCGACCTACCACGCCGTGCTGCGTTATCGACGAGACGACGGCAGCCATCTGATTCTGGATAATCTGACCCTGATGATGCTGCCGGAATCGCGTCGCACCGATCTGGCGCCGATCGTGACGTTCGACCGCGAGAAGGCCCAAATCTACCGCGACGGCGCGTTTCACCCCGTCGATCCGGCGCGCGTCGTGCTCGGCGGCCAGCGGTTATCGGAACGGCTGCCGAAGCTGATGGATTACTGATCGTCCTGCGCGAGGATCTTTTCCGCCCGCAGATAATCGATCAGCTTCTCGGCGGCCTCCTCCGGCGAGAGATCGGTCAGCACCTGACCACCGGTCGCAGAGGACTTGGCCGCGGCGGCCTTGAAACGGTCCCGCGCATTGGTGGACTTGACCACCTTGAGACGCTTGGGCCGCGCGCGGGCCGGCTGCCAGCGCCAGTCGGCGCTGCCGGTGTCGAGGCGCGATTCGTCCGCGGGCAGCAGATCGTCGACGGTCTCGATGCGTCCGCGTCGCGCCGGGCCGAAGGCGCTCTGACGTGGCGCCTCGGCGACAGCGTCCACCGCGATCAGGCACGGCAGGCGGATTTCGAGGCGCCGACGCTGGCCCTGAGGCAGCGCCTGCAGCACCGTCACGCTTTCCTCGTCGCAGCATTCGATAGCGGCAATCCCGGTGGCGATCGACCAGCCCAGCCGCTCGGCGAGCAGATACCCCACCATGCCCGAACCCTCGCCGCACTCGGCGCGCTGGCCGGTGAGGGCTAGCCGTACACCGCGCTGCTCGAGCCACGCTGCAAGCGGCGCTACCGCATCCTCGCCGGCACGCAGCGGCAGGAGCGACAGCTGCCCGTCGCGTTCATCACCAGGACGCCCGCCGTCGAGGCCGTGGTACATCCCCAGATATCCTTCGAGAGACTCCCGCAGCGAAGCCTGCTCCGGGTCGCCTGCGTGCACCAGCGACAGATCGGCGCCGACCAGCGCCAGGCCCATCTCGACGGCTCGGGCATCCTCCCGCGCTCGCCCGGCGCGTCCGGAGACCGGGTGACGACCGCTCGACACCAGCGCCGCGGTCTTCACGCCATGAGGCCTTTTCGCTATGGCTTGGGGTTCAGGCTGCGGCATGTTGCGACTCCTCGTCCTTCCAAGACCCGTCCGAACCGGTCTGGTCTCGCGGCTGGCCGAGACGCTCGCAGACGGCAGCGAGCACCGCGTCGCCGTCGGCGATCAGCGCCAGGTCGGCACGCTTGACCATGTCGCAGCTCGGGTCGTTGTTGATCGCGATGACCCGCTGACACCTGGCGATGCCCTGCAAGTGCTGAACCGCCCCGGAGATCCCCACGGCGATATAGCAACTGGCGGAAACGAACGTGCCCGTCGCACCGACCTGCCGGGCGCGTGGCATGTTGCCGTCATCCACCGCCACCCGCGAGGCGCCTTCGCTGGCCCCCAGCACGCGGGCGGCGTGATGGTAGCCTTCCCAATCGCTGATGCCGCGGCCGGCGGAGAGAATGAACGGCGCCTGGGCCAGCGGGATCTCCTGGGGGTCGACGGCGACCCGGCCACGGTCGATGACCCCGGAGGCCGGCACTTCGTTTGCTGCCGAAGAGAGTTCCCCACCCCTGGTCGCCAGCTCGATGACCCGCGCCTCGTGGCATGTTTCGCTGACCGGTTCGGCGCACTCCGGCAGCGCCAGCATCACCCGAGGCACGTCACGCAAAATGTCCTGGCGGTCCCCCGCGCGGGAGAGCGTCTGGCCATCACTGAGCTGCCAGACCCGCGTCGCCGGACGGGCATCGCCCACGCTACCGCTCGCGTCCTGACTCGCGCTCTGACTCGCGTTTTGAAGAGAGAGACGCGCGGCCAGCCGCCGCCCGAGATCGCCGCCATCCGGCAACGAATCGGCGAAGATCCAGTGTTGGGGCGAGAGCACCGCTTCTACATCGACGAGTGCGGCCAGGCGCGACACCGGGTCGTAGCCGTCGCCGACCTTGGCGGAGAGATCGACGACGCGGTCCGCGCCAGCGTCCTCGAATCCGGCGGCACCGCCCCGGAAGACCACCGCGGTCACCGCCAGATCGCGTCCGTCGGCGAGCTGACGGGCTAGGCCGAACAGGTCGCGGTCGTGGTCGTTGAGCCGACCTTCCGGCAACTCCGGCACCACCACGACATGGCCCACCGGCTGATCGATGACGACCTGGCGCCGCGCCGGCTCCGCGCTCGTCGAGGCAGCCGCCGCCGGGCTCGCCTCCACCGCAGCGCCGCTGCGATCGATGCGCTTGAGTCCGTTGGGCCCGATCGCGCCGAGGGCATGCGGATCGATGCGGACGACGCCTTCACGACTGACCCAGCGCCACGCCGGGCGGGCAAATTCAAGATGGCGCGGATGCAGCCGGTTGCGACGGATACGTTCGGCGTGGGGGTCGAGTCGTCTGACACTCATGCCGGTTCCTCCTCGCGGCTTTGGCTTGGCGCGCTGGTAGCGTTCGTCGCCCTAACGGGCTCCACCAGCGCGTCGGCAACCAGCTCGGCCAGATCCTTGATCCGCGGGCGCGGCTCGACCACGCCCTCGAGCATCGCGGTGCATTGCGGACAGGCTACCGCGACCGTGGTCGCGCCGGTCTCGCGCACGTCCTCCATGCGCATGTCGGGGATGCGCGCGCGACCGGGTAAATCGGCGGGCACGTCGGAGAGCGCCGCCCCGCCGCCGCCGCCACAGCAGCGTGAACGGTAGCCGGAGCGCGCCATCTCAGCGACTTCCAGCCCCAGCGCGGCGAGCACCTGTCGGGGCGCGGCGAACTCGCCGTTGTAACGGCCCAGGTAACAGGGATCATGGTAGGTGACGGTTTCAGCCTGGGCCGGAGCTGCCACGCTGATGCGGCCGGCGTCGAACAGCTCGGCGATAAAGGTCGAGTGGTGGAGCACGTGATAATTCCCGCCAAAGTCGCCGTATTCGCGGCCCAGCACGTGGAAGCTGTGCGGGTCGGCGGTGACGATGCGCTGAAAGCGATAGCGAGAGAGCGTGGCGATATTGCGCTCGGCCAGACGCTGGAAGGTCGCTTCATCCCCCAGCCGTCGGGCCACGTCGCCGCTGTCGCGCTCTTCCTCGCCGAGCACGGCGAAATCGACGCCGCCAGCCCGCAGGATCTTGACCAGCGCGCGCAAGGTGCGCTGGTTGCGCATGTCGAAGGCGCCATCACCCAGCCACAACAGCACGTCGACGCCTGCGGGCCGATCCTGAATACGCGGGATCTCCAGATCCGCCGCCCAGTCGAGCCGCGACGCGTTGTCGAGCCCGCCGGGATTGTCCGTAGCGATCAGGTTGTCGATCGCCGCGGCGCCTTTCTCTGGCGTCTCGCCGCGCTCCAGCGTCAGGAAACGCCGCATGTCGACGATGGCGTCGACGTGCTCGATCATCATCGGGCACTCCTCGACGCAGGCGCGGCACGTCGTGCAGGCCCATAGCGTCTCGGCCTCGACCAGCCGCGGCACGATGGCCTGATTCGACGCACCATGATGGCGACCGACGTCCAATCCGGGATGACCACTACCGGCGTAGCGAGCGTCCGAACCGCCGGCCATGCCCACGACCATGTCCTGGATCAGCTTCTTGGGGTTGAGCGGCTGGCCGGCGGCGTAGGCCGGGCACACCGACTGACAGCGGCCGCACTGGACGCAGGCATCGAACCCGAGCAGTTGCTGCCATTGGAAATCAGCGGGCTTCTCCACGCCGAGCGCCTTCGCGGTCAAATCGAGCGGAAACAGCGCGGTGGAACGGCTGCCCCGATGAGCGTCATGACGCTCGCTCGAATTCGGATCACGATGCTGATCGTCGAAACGCTCGGGTCGGCGATGAAACGCCAGATGCAGCGAGCCGGCGAAAGCGTGTTTCATCGGCCCGCCCCAGCCCATGCCGATCAGCATCTCGGCCAGGCCCCAGGCGACCAGTGCCAGCAGGATCAGCGCCAGCACGCCGCCACCCAGCACGGTCGGCGCCACACCCACCAGCGGCAAGCTGATCAAAAACATCCCGACCGAGTACGCCAACAGGCTCTTCGACAGCCGCTGCCAAGGCCCACTGGATAGTTTTTCCGGGGGGTTGAGACGGCGGTGATTGACCGCCAGCGCACCGACGAACATCACGGCACTTGCCGCCAGCAGTAGTCCACCGAGAATCGGGTTGCGCCACTGGAGCCCGTGGACCACCAGCGCCAGCGCCATGGCGGCGACGAAGCCGCCAGCGGTTGCCACGTGGGTGTGCGCCATCGCCTTGTCGCGGACAACGACGTGGTGTAGATCGTTGAGATAGCGCTTCGGCATCAGAAAAAGGTGGGCCCACACGACCGGCGTCTGCCGCCCCTGACGCCATAGCCGCGCGCGACGCAGCGCGCCGATCACGCCCACCGCCAGCGCCGCGAAGATCAACAGCGGCAGTAAAGAATTGAGCATGGTTCGCTCCTTGGTTTGGCCGCAGGCTTCGAGCTTCGAGCTTCGAGCTTCGAGCTTCGAGCTTCAAGCTCAGATTGTGAGCGCGGCTGGGCCGCGCAATCCCCACTGATTCTGCGAACTCATTGCTCTGTTTTTTAGCAACTAATCACCGCAGTCGGCGCTAGAGCAGTGCTCGTGGCTCGTGGCTCGTGCCTCAGAAGTGCATGCAGAGGCGAAGCGCATCGTAAATCGCCGCATGCGTATTCCTCGGCGCCACGCAGTCGCCCAACCGGAACAGCGCGAATTCGCCACTCTCGGAAAGCGTCGGCTGCGGCTGAACCGCATAGAGCGCCTCAATATCGATCTGCCCGCGGTTGCGCGAACGCTCCTTGAGCGCGTAATAGAGCGATTCGTCCGGTCGCACGCCGTTCTCGACGATCACCTGATCGACCACCCGCTCTTCCTGCTCGCCGGTATATTCGTTCTCGAGCAGCGCTACCCGCTTGTCGCCCTCGCGATAGACCTTGTGCAGGGCCAGATCGCCGGTCATCACCACCGCCTTCTGGTAGAGGCTGCGGTAATAGGTCGGGAAGGTGGTGCCGCCGATCGCCACGCCGGGCTTGGTGTCGTCGGTGACGATCTCCACGGTTGCACCCTTGCTGGCGCAGTAATCTGCCGTCGACATGCCGCTGAACTCGCACATCGTGTCGTAAATGAGTACGTTCTTGCCCGGCTCGACCTTGCCGGAAAGGATGTCCCAGCTGCTGATCACCAGGCCGTCTTCAGCGCCCCACTCCGGCACCTGTTCGAGGAACGGATGGCCACCGTTGGCGAGCACCACGACGTCCGGCTGCAGATCGCGGATCGTCGAGTCGTCGGCGCGGCTCTCGAGTTTGATCTCCACCCCAAGGCGCGCGAGCTCCATCTCGTACCAGCGGGTGATGCCGGCGATCTGGTCGCGCTGTGGTGCCTTGGCGGCCAGCGTGATCTGGCCGCCGAGCTGGGGCTGGGCTTCGAATAGGGTGACGTCGTGGCCGCGCTCGGCCGCCACGCGGGCCGCCTCCATCCCGCCGGGGCCGCCGCCGACCACGACGACTTTCCGTTTCGGTCCGGTGGACTTCTCGATGATATGCGGCAGCCCCATGTACTCCCGCGAGGTCGCCGCGTTCTGGATGCAGAGCACGTCGAGGCCCTGGTACTGGCGGTCGATGCAGTAGTTGGCACCGACGCACTGGCGGATCTGATCTGTCTGCCCCGCCTTGATCTTGGCGATGATGTGGGGATCGGCGATATGCGCACGAGTCATCCCCACCAGATCGACGTAGCCGCCTTCCAGAATACGTTCGGCCTGGGTCGGGTCCTTGATGTTCTGGGCATGGATGACGGGGACCGAGACCACCTCCTTGATGCCCGCCGCCAGATGCAGAAACGGCTCCGGCGGATAGGACATGTTGGGAATCACGTTGGCCAGCGTATCGTGGGTATCGCAGCCGGAACCGACGACGCCGAAGAAATCGACCATGCCGGTGGCATCGTAGTAGGCGGCGATCTGCTTCATGTCGTCCTGGGACAGGCCATCGGGATGGAACTCGTCGCCGCAGATGCGCATGCCGACGCAGAAGTCCTCGCCGACCTCGGCCCGAACGGCCTTGAGCACTTCCATGCCGAAGCGCATGCGATTCTCGAAGCTGCCGCCCCACTGATCGGTGCGCTTGTTGACGCGCGGGCTCCAGAACTGGTCGATCAGATGCTGGTGCACGGCGGAGAGTTCGCAGCCGTCCAGCCCACCCTCTTTCACCCGCCGGGCGCCCTGGGCGAAATCCGAAATCACCCGCCAGATTTCCTCTTCCTCGATGGTCTTGCAGGTGGCGCGGTGAACCGGCTCGCGGATGCCGGACGGTGACATCAGTGTCGACCAGTGATGGCCGTCCCAGCGTGAGCGGCGACCCATATGCGTGATCTGGATCATGATCTTGCCGCCATGCTTGTGAACGGCATCGGCGAGATTGTGGAAATGCGGAATGATGCGATCTGTGGCGACGTTGACCGAACTCCACCACTGCTGGGGGCTGTCGATGGAGACCGGCGACGACCCGCCGCAGATGCAGAGCCCGCAGCCGCCCTTGGATTTCTCTTCGTAGTACTTCACGTAGCGATCCGTGGTCATGCCGCCGTCGGTGGCGTAGACCTCGGCATGCGCCGTGCTGACCACCCGATTACGGATCGTCAGCTTGCCGATCTGGATCGGCTTGAACAGGGCTTCGTGGGCCATTGCCAGTCATCTCCTCGGACCCGGACGGCATCGTTGTGAAAAATGTGCCGCTTCGAGCGTTCTGGTACACAGAATTGCGAATTGCCAAAAGGCGTAATCAGCGCGGCTGGACCTCGAAGTAGCCGACGTCACAGCCCTCTTCGGCGCCACTCTGGGTCTGCTCGGCGCGAGTCCGCACGTCGCTGCCGCGCGCTTCGAGAATCTGATCGATGGCGCCGGCAAACCAGCCGGTGAACATGTACTCCTCGCGCTTGCCGGTCTTGCCGAGCTGGTAGACGAAGCAGGAGTGTTCCAGACATACCCTGGCGGTACCCGCATCCAGATCGATCGACTCGGTGGTGAACTTCCCCCACCCCCGCTGTGACAGCCGGTTCATGTAGTGCTCGAATACCGCCGCACCTTCGATGCCGTGCAGCTCGGCTTCCTTCTCGCACCAGAACCAGGCCGACTTGTAGCCGGCGTCGTAGAGGATCTTTGCATAGGCTTCGACGCCCAGCGCCGCCTCGATCGCCACATGGTTGTTGATGAAAAAGTGGCGCGGCACGTAGAGCATCGGTAGCGCATCGGTGGTCCAGATTCCGGTGTCGCTGTCCACGTCGATCGGCAGTTCGGGGGCCATCAGGGTCATATCGGTTACCTCTGAAGTTTGTTCTTTGAGCTTCGAGCTTTATTCGCCCCAGACGTCCTTCAAGGTCCGCACCCAGTTCTCCCCCATGATTTTCCTGACGACCGGTTCGGCAAGGCCGTGATCCAGCAGCGCCTGAGTCAGGTTGGGAAACTCGCCGATGGTGCGGATGCCCTTGGGATTGATGATCTCGCCAAAGCGGGTCAGGCGGCGGGCGTAACCCTTGTCGTGGGTCAGCCACTCGAAGAACGCTTCGTCCTGGCCTTGGGTGAAGTCGGTGCCGATGCCGATGGCGTCTTCGCCGACAATATTCATGATGTAGACGATCGCTTCGACGTAATCCTCGATGGTGGCGTTGACACCGGCCCGCAGGAACGGCGTGAACATGGTGACACCGACGAAGCCGCCGTGATCGGCAATGAACTTGAGCTCATCGTCGGACTTGTTGCGAGGGTGTTCCTTGAGCCCGGTGGGCAGGCAGTGGGAGTAGCAGACCGGCTTTTGCGATTCGAGGATGACCTCCTCCGAGGTCTTGGAGCCGACGTGGGAGAGATCGCACATCATGCCGACGCGGTTCATTTCGGCGATCACCTCGCGCCCGTAGCCGGATAGGCCCCCGTCGCGCTCGTAGCAGCCGGTGCCGACCAGATTCTGGGTGTTGTAGCAGAGCTGGGTGATACCCACGCCGAGCTTCTTGAATATCTCGATGTAGCCCAGCTTGTCCTCGAAGGCGTAGGCGTTCTGGAAGCCGAGGATGATGCCGGTCTTGCCCTCTTCCTTGGCGCGAGTGATATCGCGGGTGGTGTGTACCGGGAGCACCAGCTCGGCGTTGTCGCGCATCAGCTGGTTGACGGCGACGATATTATCGACGGTCGCCTCGAAGTCCTCCCACACCGATACCGTGCAGTTGGCGGCGGTCAGGCCGCCCTTGCGCATATCCTCGAACAGCGCACGATCCCACTTGGCGATGATCAGGCCGTCGATGATGATGGCGTCGTCGTGGAGCGTTGACCTCGGCATGCGGAACTCCTCCTGGGTTTGTGCGTCTTTCGGACCGTCGCGGCGCCGGGGTGCTTCGTCGAATGCCCGAAGACGAGCGTTCGCAGCAGCATATCCCTGCGCCCGCGCGCCCCGGCGACCGAAAGCGAATCCCAGTGTTCCGATAGCGTCACGCCCGTTTGTCTGTCTGCGACAGTGGGATCCGACGGTGGCGATCAGGCGAGACGCGATTGACGCGCGAGAGCGCGTTGGATAGAACAGTCGATCCGGCTCAGGACTGTCGTCTGCACGACATGGCCGCACCGCCGCCGGCTACTCTCTTCATGAAGGTTTCGTCGAGCCAAGGAAGCGGTATCGAATGTCTGACATCGGGATATCACGTCGGCCCCACGGTTGGCTGACAGGAATGCGTGAAGCGATTCCGCTGCTGGGCGGCTATATCCCGGTGGCGATCTCGTTCGGTCTGATCTCCGCACAGGCCGGTTTCAGCACGATCGAAACGCTGGCGATCTCGACCCTGATCTATGCCGGCGCTTCGCAGTTCCTGTTCGTCGGCATGATCGCCAGCGGCTCGCCACTCTGGCTGACCGTAGCGATGACCCTGCTGATCAACGTGCGCCATGTCGTCTACGCCCCCAATATTGCGCCGTGGCTGCCGAAAAGCCGCTGGTGGCCGTGGCTGATGCACGGTCTTACCGATCAGGTCTTTGCTCTCGCCCATAGCCGGCTGCCGCAGCTGCCCGAGCACCAGCGTGTCGGTTGGTTCCTGGGCGCGGCATTACTGGCCTGGTTCAGCTGGATCGCGGGTTCGTTGCTGGGCGCGGTGGGAGGAGAGTGGCTGACGAGCCGCTGGCCGCTACTGGGCGAGGTCATGCCTTTCGCGCTGCCGGCACTGTTCGTGGTACTGATCGTGCCGCGCTTCACGTCCCGGCGCTGGGCCGCAGCGCTGGGTGTCAGTATCGCGATCGCCCTGCTCTGCACGTTGACCGGATTGACCAATATCGGCATTCCGCTGGCCGCTGCCTGCGGGGCGCTCTGCTTTTATCTGATCCGCCTGCCGGAGACGATCGCCCCGAGAAAAGGAGGTCACCCATGAGTCTCTCACTCTGGATAGGCATGGTGATCGCCGCGCTGGGGACGTATCTGATGCGGCTGCTGCCGTTGCTATGGATGCAGAAACGGCTGAAACGCAGCGATCCGAACGGGGCCGTCGATGCCCTGCCCAAATGGCTGGTGATTCTGGGGCCGATGATGATCGCCGCGGTACTGGGCGTCTCGCTGGTCCCGCGCACGCCCGACATCGCCGGCTGGCTGGCGACGATTATCGGTCTGGGGGTGACGCTCGTCGTCTGGCGTCGTACGCGCTCATTGGGTTGGCCGGTCGTTGCCGGTGTCGCCACTTTCGGAGCCGTGGTGATTCTGGCCAGAGTCGTCCTGTAGCCGTCGGCGTCAAGACATTTTGCCAAGACAAACTGTCAAGACACCCTGTCAAGACATCCGGCGGCGAGCGGCAAAGCGGCAGGCGGCAGGCGGCAGGCGGCAGGCGGCAAAAAACGACATCGGGCGGCACGCGGCCGCCCGATCCATGAACGAAAATCGTGCCTTTCAGCCCAGCGCGATACTGGCGTAGGTCGGTTCTCCGCGAGCGTGACTCAACGCAACGGTCGCGCTGCTGGACTGCATCAACGGGTCGCTTCCCGCCAGCGGCACGAATGCCGGCTCCAGACGCTGAATCTTCAACGTCTCGCCGCGATCTTCCCGCGGCGGCGTGCCGAAGAACTCGCGGTAGCACTTCGAGAAGTGAGGCGTGGAGACGAAGCCGCAGGCCGAAGCGATCTCGATGATCGGCAGCGGGGTCTGCTTGAGCAGCTGCCGCGCCCGCGTCAATCGCAGCTTGAGATAGTAGCGCGATGGCGAACAGTGCAGATGACGCTGAAACAGGCGCTCCAGCTGACGCCGGGAAACATCGACGTAGCTTGCCAGTTCGTCGAGCTCGATCGGCTCCTCGATGTTGGCTTCCATCAGCGCCACGATCTCGAGAAGCTTCGGCTGCGTGGTACCCAGCACGTGCTTGAGCGGCACTCGCTGCTGATCCTCTTCGCCGCGGACCCGTTCGTAGATGAACATTTCGGAAATGGCCGCCGACAGCTCGCGGCCATGATCGCGGCCGATCAGGTTGAGCATCATGTCCAGCGGCGCGGTACCCCCGGAAGCGGTAAAACGGTCGCGATCGATCGAGAACAACCGGGTGCTCCAGGCCGTACGTGGATAGGCTTCCTGAATCGCGGCCAGACACTCCCAGTGGATACTGGCGTCGTATCCGTTCAGCAGCCCCGCCTGGGCCAGCGCCCAGCTGCCGGTGCAGACCGAACCGACTCGCCTCAACTGGCGGTGGCGGCTCTGTAGCCAGGTCAGCAACGCCGGCGTGACGGAACGCTGCGGTGCTACGCCACCGCAGACCACCAGCCAATCGAGTCGTAGCGGCGAGTAGGCGCTGGCGTCCGGCGTCACCTGCATGCCGTCGCTGGCCCGCACGGGGGCACCGTCCATGGTCATCACGTACCAGCGGTACAGCTCGCGACCGGCTAGTTGATTGGCCATGCGCAGCGGCTCGATCGCCGACGCCAGCGAGATCAGGGTGAAGTCTTCCAGCAGCAGAAAACCGAGTGTCTGCGGCTCCGGGACGGCATTGGCGCGGCCGGGGCCCCGCACGGGATGGATTGCCATTTCACGTCTCCTCCAAGGATATAGGACGATTATTGTTATCGGGGTTCCCTGGCGTCTGTCGGTCTCGATCCATGGCGATTTCATCGGCGTCGGACGACTCGTGACAGCGACCGTCAGGCGACTTTTCCAGTGCCTTGACGACCTGATTCGACTGTAATCCCTGTGACGACACGACGCATGCGTTTTTATCTCTCAGCGACAGCGACACCGTCTCTGGATAGCTCAGTGTCGTTTTCAGAACAGATCGGCCTGTTTAGCCCCGCTGCCGCCCTTCCCAGTGACGTCCTCCATGACGTGCTTTACACGTTGGCATCGAAAGGGCGAAAAATATTACCCGCTGCAGTTGATAACAAGTATCATTCACGCCAATCCTTAACCTTTCTACGACTCTTCATCGGTCATCGCGACTCGTCACTGGATTTCTGCCATGTTGGTACCGTTTCTCATCATGCTGCGGGAAGGCCTGGAAGCGGCCCTCATCGTCGGCATCATCGCCAGTTATCTTCGTCAGACCGGGCGTGGCGCGTGGATGCCCGCCGTCTGGATCGGCATTTTTCTCGCTGCCGCTCTCGCCCTGTTGCTTGGCGCAGGTCTGCAATTTGCCAGCGCGGAATTTCCGCAGCGTCAACAGGAGCTGTTCGAGGCCGTGGTTGGCTTTCTCGCCGTCGGCGTGTTGACCTGGATGGTGCTATGGATGCGTCGTGCCGCCCGCGGCATGCGCCACGAGCTGAATCAGGCGCTCGACCAGGCGTTCCGCGCCGGTCGGCGGCACACCTACGCGCTGATCGCGATGGTGTTTCTCGCCGTGGCCCGAGAAGGGCTGGAATCGATCTTCTTTCTGCTGGCAGTCTTTCAGCAGAGCCATGATGCCCATGCGCCACTGGGGGCACTACTGGGACTGGGCGTGGCCGTCGTTCTGGGGCTGGCACTCTACCGCGGCAGCCTGCGCTTGCCGCTGGGCCACTTCTTCCGGGCTACCGGATTGTTCATCCTGCTAGTAGCCGCCGGCCTGTTTGCCGGATCGGTGCGTGCGCTACATGAAGCCGGGCTGTGGAATCATTCCCAGCAGGTGGTCTTCGACCTCAGTGACCTATTGCCGCTGGACACCCCTTTGGGCTCGCTGTTCTCGGGAATCTTCGGCTACCAGCCTGCCCCCACGGTCAGTGAAGTGACGGCCTATATCGGCTATCTTCTCATTGCGCTATGGCTGTTGCGGCCGCGTCCGTCCTACCGTGTGACGCCGGCAGCGCACGCCCGGCCAGAGCGAGCGTGACCCCATGACTCGCAACGCTGAACTCGTCCCGCCGTCACCTCGCGCGATGCGCCTCGGGCTCGTCATGTCGTTTTTGCTGATGCTGTTTGCCCTGGGCGTATTTATCCTGTCGCTCGAGGCGGTCAGAACGCCGAACGACGATGGCTATCGGGTCGACGTCACCGCCAGTGGCTGTGAGCCGAATCGTCTGGAAGTCCCCGCCGGTCAACGAACCTTCACCGTGGTCAATCGATCGGATCGAGCCATCGAGTGGGAGATCGTCGACGGCGTCATGGTGCTCGCGGAGCGCGAGAACATCGCCCCCGGCCTGCGCCAGCCGCTGACCGCCACGCTCAAAGCCGGCGACTATGCGATGACCTGCGGTCTACTGAGCAACCCCCACGGCACCCTGCACGTCGTCGCCGGCGAATCAGATGCCGAGACGCCCGCGCTTTCCACCACGGCCTTCGTCGGGCCGCTGGCCGAGTATCGTGTCTATACCACTCTGCAGCTGCGAAAGCTCCACCGCAGCGCCGCGGAACTCCGTGACGCCATCGCTGCCGGCGATCTCGAGGCGGCGCAGCAGGCCTATCGGGACGCGCGTCGTGTCGATCTGCATCTGGCCATGCCGATCGGTCTGTTCAGTGATCTCGACCAGCGTCTCAACGCCCATGCCGCCGATTTCGAACAGCGCGAGAACGACCCCGCTTTCGTCGGTTTCCAGCGCCTCGCCGGCGGCCTGTTCGAGCAGCAGAGCACGGCCGGTCTGAACGGCGCGGCCGAACAGCTGGTGGCGGACGTGGATACGCTGACCGCCCGGCTCAAGAGCGCCTCGATTCCACCCGCGCAGCTGGCCGATGGCAGCGCTCGCATCCTCGAGACATGGCTCGATCATCATCGCGACGACGACGCCATCGGGCAGCACGATCTCGCCGATCTGGTCGCCCTGACGGAAGGCGCCGACAAGATCGTCTCGCTGCTGTCGCCGCTACTGGAAAGCCAGTCTCCGGCAACTCTCCATACACTCGAGGCCAATCTTGCCGCCCTGCAGCGGGACCTTCAGGCGGATGCCGATTCGTCCGCGTCCCGAAGCGCCGCCGACGATGCCGACCTGCTGCAGGCAACCCGGGCGCTGGCCAGGTCACTTACCGGCATCAACCCTGCACTCACTCTGGAAGGTTAACGACCCGGTTTATCGCTTATGAGTCAGTCCGATCGTTCATCACGCTGCCCTTTTTCACTCAAGCCCCCCTCTCGTGAGAACAAGCCTCGTGAGAACAAGCCTCGCGAGAACGAGCCTCGCGGAGCCGAGGCTTCTGAATCGAGGGCAATCGATGTCTCGATGAAACTCGAACGCCGCCGGTTTCTCAAAGGTGCGGGAATGTCCGGGCTTGGCGTCGCACTCGGCGGTTTCGCGCTGGGCAGCGCCTGTCCCGCCCGGGCGCTGGCCGCCACCGGCCATGGTCAGGACGTGACCAGCGCACCGCAGCAACAGGATTCGCAGCTGCGCTACCCGTTCCACGGCCTCCATCAGCAGGGGGTCGTCACGCCCCGCCCGGCCAGCGGGATGCTGGTCGCCTTCGACGTGCTGGCGCGGGATCGGGATGATCTGGAGACGTTGCTGAAGATCCTCACCGAGCGCATCGCCTTTCTCACTCAGGGCGGCAGGATCCCCGA
This sequence comes from Salinicola halophyticus, assembly GCF_003206695.1. Lineage (GTDB taxonomy): Bacteria > Pseudomonadota > Gammaproteobacteria > Pseudomonadales > Halomonadaceae > Salinicola > Salinicola halophyticus. The sequence continues at coordinate 329,794 of NZ_PZJN01000004.1, forward strand.
GCGCGATCCGCTGTTCCCGCCGCCGGATTCCGGCATTCTGGGGCCGCAAATCGCCCCCGACGGGCTGACCGTCACGCTGGCGGTGGGCGACTCGCTGTTCGATGACCGCTACGGGCTGGGTGACGTAAGGCCCAGACATCTGCAGCGTATGCAGGGCTTTCCCAACGACGCGCTGGAGGCCGCGCGCTGTCATGGCGACCTCGCGCTGCAGATCTGCGCCAACACGCTGGATACCGGCTACCACGCCCTGCGCGACATCATCAAGAACACGCCGGGGCTTTTGATGGTCCGCTGGAAGCAGGAAGGCACCGTGCCGCTGCTACCGCCCGCGCCGGGCGATGTCGATGGCAGTGCCCGCAACTTCCTCGGCTTTCGCGACGGTTCCGCCAACCCCGAGGGCGACGACGCAGCGCTGATGGACGAACTGGTGTGGGTCGGCAAGCACCACGACGAGCCGGCCTGGGCCAACGGCGGCAGCTATTTGGCAGCGCGCATCATTCGCAACTTCGTCGAGCGCTGGGACCGTACCCCGCTACACGAGCAGGAGATGATCTTCGGCCGTCGCAAGGTGAGCGGCGCGCCGCTTTCCGAAGACGGCCCGGAGGGAAAGGAGCAGGACGTTCCCGATTACTCGTCGGATCCGGAGGGCGAGATCACCCCGCTCGATGCCCATATCCGCCTGGCCAATCCGCGCACGCCGGAGACGGCGGGGAATCGCATTCTGCGCCGACCGTTCAACTACTCCAACGGCGTCGAGGCCAATGGCCAGCTCGATATGGGGCTGCTTTTCCTCTGCTTTCAGGCTGACCTGGAGGCCGGCTTCATCACCGTTCAGCAGCGTCTCGACGGCGAACCGCTGGAGGAGTACATCAAGCCGGTAGGCGGCGGCTACTTCTTCGTACTGCCCGGCGCGCAAGACGATACCGATTTTCTGGGTCGCAGCCTGCTGGCTGCGACCGCTTGAGCCAATTCGATTCTGGAAGACAACACCGCTCGCGACGACGAGCCGATGGTTCATGACCGCCGACTGGCACCCGGATCATTCAATGGAGACACACAATGAAGACGATCATACCCAAGACGTGGCTCGCCGCCGGTGCACTCGGCCTTGTCTCGTCAACCATGACGCTGACCACCACCGCTCACGCCGATGTCGCGCCGGCGGCGCTGGTGGGCCCGGTCGCCGACTACAAGCTCTATGTGCTCGACAACCTGGAACAGCTGGTCTCGCATACCGAGGATTTCACCGCCGCCGTTCAGGCCGGTGACGTGGACAAGGCCCAGGCGCTCTACGCGCCGACGCGGGTCTACTACGAGCGCATCGAGCCGATCGCCGAGCTTTTCGCCGATCTTGATGCCAGCATCGACGCGCGCGAAGACGACTACGAAAAAGGCGTCGAGGATCCCGATTTCACCGGTTTCCACCGTCTCGAGTACGCCCTGTTCCACGACAACAGTACCCAAGGCATGGAGACCTATGCTCTGGGGTTGATGGACGACGTCAACGATCTGGACGGCCGCGTTCAGGACCTGACCTTTCCGCCCCAAACGGTCGTTGGCGGCGCTGCCGCGCTGATGGAAGAGGTCGCGGCAACCAAGGTGTCAGGCGAAGAGGATCGTTACAGCCGCACCGACCTATGGGATTTTCAGGGCAACGTCGACGGCGCCCGCGAAATTTTCGATCTGTTCAAGCCGCTGGCAGCCAAGGAGGACGCCGACTTCGTCGCTCGAGTACAGGACAATTTCGACGACGTGGAAGCGACCCTGGCCGACTATCGCCTGGACGCCGACGACCCGAATGCCGGCTTCGAATCCTACGACAAGGTCAGCGATGCCGATCGCCGCGCGCTGACCGGGCCGGTGACGGTGCTCGCCGAGGATCTGTCGACGCTGCGCGGGGTGCTCGGCTTGAACTGAATCATCAGGTGATAACGCGCCGAAGCCCGAAATAGGCGTCTTGACGGGGCGAAGCGCACTTCTTCAACAGGCCGGCTGATCGCCGGCCCTGTTCGTTCGGGGCCGCGGTTCGAAGGCTTCCCGACATCGCTTCGGAATCGGTTCATGCCCGCCGCGCCGCTTTCACACGCTGACGGTCCTCTTCCAGCGTCAGTCCGATATCGAAGCGATTGATAAGCCGTTCACGATGTTCGTCGACGAGGCGCTTGACGCGGTTGTCTCCGATTGCGCCTAACGCACTCAAAGCCTTCTGCAAGCGAATGCCGACCTCTACCGTTGCGGCGCCATCGCGAGCGATGGGAGTGAAGAAGTCCTCGAACAGGTCTTTCGTCTGTAACGCCTCGACATACACATGCCGGACCGGCTGGTCCGACTCGTCGATACCGCCCTCCGCATGACGTACCCATGGCGTCAGCACCCGGACGCCGCAGCCAATCACGTCGATTGCCGTACCGGGGTCGTTGATTCCCGGTGACAACGCTCTCGACGCCACCTCCGCCAGCACGATGATGCCGAATCGCGGATCCTCCTCGAAACGGCGCGACGGGCTGATCGTGAAGGCCTCGGCAATTTTCTCGGCACGCGCCTCATCCAGCGTGGGCGTCGACGCCAGCACTCTGGTCATGTCGAGGAACGTTCCCGGCAATGCCTGCACGTAGATGGCATGGCCCAGATCCTCGGCCAGCGAATCCAGCAGCGGCATGTCGATGTGCTGAAGATAACCCACCTTGCCGGCGCGAACCGGCTCGAGCCCTTCCGGCACCGTGGCAGGCATCGCCTGGCCACCCAGATAGGGCTGATCCATGCGCCCTTCCAGCGCTTTCCTGGCCGCCGTTTCCACTTTGTCGATGGTGTCTCGCACCCGACCCAGCCGAGTCAGATAACCGGCCCACTTGATCAACTGGTAGACCATCATCACGATGACGACGAGCGTCGCCGCGAACAGCAGTGTCCGGCCATCTTCGTCGTAGATGCCGGCCGCCAGCGCAATGATCCCGACCAGACTGAACAGGAAGGCGCCGATGAAGGTTGCCAGCGTGTTCTGCGTCACGCGGTCCTCGATCAGCAGAAGATTGGCCCGCGGGCTGACGTTGCTGGTAGCCGAACCGTAGGCAGTCACCATCGCGCCGAGAGAGAACGTGGTCACCGCCAGCATGCTCGAGGCGATGATATTGAGAATGCTGTCTACGGCTCTAGCCCCGATGCTGACCACCGATGGCACGTCCAGCCAGGGCGTCACCAGCCAGGCGACCAACGCCGTGACCACGCCGCCCAACGAAAAGAGCGTTGCGCGGTACCACAGAGAGCGGCGTAGCTGACGCCACACCCATTGAAAGCGCCCCATTAACATACGGTTCCCATCCCTGGATTGAATCACGCTCAGTCTACGCCAAACGGGCTATCGACGAGCCTTTTGCCGATGCTGGTCTATTCTGATCTCGAACCTGTCCATCACGATGACGGACAGCATCGACCATCGGTTCGGGCAAAAGGAGCTTGCCATGACCACGACCCCCGCAAGGCGGGTGACCCGCCATCGCTGCGGCAAGGGCTTCACCTATCGCACACCGAATGGCAGGACGCTGAACGACAAGGCGTGGCGCGACTGGATCCGGTCGCTGGCGATCCCGCCGGCCTGGCGCGATGTCGAGATCGTGCTCGACAAACGTCACCATATCCACGCTTCCGGCCGCGACAGCGCCGGCCGCAAGCAGTACGTCTACAACGCCGAGTGGCGCGAAAAGCGCGAAGTGCTGAAATTCGACCGCATCGTCGAATTTGCTTTACGGCTGACGCCCATGCGTCGCGTCACCGGCCAGCATCTCACGCTCGAAGGAATGCCCCGGCAGAAGGTGCTCGCCTGCATGGTGCGGCTGATCGACAGCGCCTACTTTCGACCGGGGAGCGAGCGCTACCGGGAAGAGAACGAGTCCTACGGCTTGACCACCATGCGCTCCAGGCACCTGACCATCGATGGCGACGAGCTGATATTCGACTACCAGGGCAAGAGTGGCCAGCATCAGCATCGCGTGGTCGAGGATGAGCGCCTGGCCAGGATCGTCGGCGAGCTCGACGACATTCCCGGCTACCAGATCTTCAAGTATTTCGACGACGACGGCCGCAAAGTGAGAGTCGACAGTCACGATCTCAACGACTACATCCATGAAGTGATGGGCGAACGCTTCAGCGCCAAGGATTTCCGCACCTGGGCCGGCACGTCGATTGCCGCACTGGCGCTGGAAGAGCTCGGCCCGGGCGACAACGACAAGGTCAGCCAAAGCAATGTCCGCCAGGCGGTCGAACGCGTCGCCAAGACGCTGGGCAACACGCCGAGTATCGCCAAGGCGAGCTATATCGATCCGCGGGTCGTGGAAAGCTATCTCGATGGCCGGACGCTGGATCATTTCCGCAAACTGGTGGAGACCGAACTGGAGGCGGACGACAAGCTGACCGGCCCGGACGAGCGCGCCATTCTCAGGTTGTTGAGAAGCCGGCTGGAATCGGCGAGCTGACGCCCCACCGCTGGATGGAACCCGCACCTAGCAGGTCTTCACTATGCGCTATCGGCACGAGCGACCGATGCGGGCCATCGCCTTGTCGACCTATCGACAATCGACGCTGCCAGACGCTCAATGCTAAAAAGAAGGTTTGTCCACCGACCGTGCCGCATTGCCCGCCCCGTGCATGACATGTCATGCACGGGGCCGCGGCGGCGGATATCTCGATCTGTTCCTCCCACCGTCAAGGAAAGCGCATGAACCCAGCCGAGCCCTCCATCGATACTGTCGTCTACGTCGCCAGCTCAGGAGATGGGACCATTGGCAGCTATCGCCTGGACCGTCAGACCGAAAAGCTGATCCCGCTAGCCACCACCGAGGCGGCGGAGAACGTCATGCCGTTGGCCGTCAGCCCGGACAAGCAGTTCCTTTACGCCGCCATTCGCAGTGATCCATTGCGGGTACTGAGCTATCGCATCGACTCGAACACCGGTGGATTGACGCCACTGGGCAGCGGCGCGCTCTACGGCAGCATGGCCTATGTCGCCACCGATCGATCCGGGCGTTACCTGCTGGCGGCTTCCTACGGCGGCAACCTGGTCAGCGTCAGCCCCATCGACGGCAACGGCGTGGCCGGCGATGCCACCCAGACCTTGGAAACCGGCAGCCGCGCCCACGCGATCCTGACCACGCCGGACAACCATCACGTCTTCGCCACCAATCTGGGAGACGACCGGCTGGCCCAGTTCTATTTCGCGGACGGTGCGCTCGCCCCCAACGATCCGCCCGCTGCCGAGACCGCCGCCGGGGCCGGGCCGCGTCACTTCGTGTTCTCACCCGACGGCCGATTCGTCTATGTGCTGGGCGAGTTCGACGCGACGGTAACGACCTTTGCACTGAATGCCGACGCCGGTACGTTGTCCCAGGTCAGCGTGTGTCAGGGCCTGCCGGATACGCTCGAGCTGGCGCCGGGCATGCCCCGCGAGGAGATCCCGGCCGGTGACGATACTCCACGCATCTGGGCAGCCGATCTGCATATCACCCCGGACGGTCGCTATCTTTACCTTTCCGAGCGTACCAGCAGCACGCTGAGTACGCTGCGTGTCGATCCGCAAAGTGGCAAGCCGCAGTACGTCGCCAATCAGCCCACCGTGAAGCAGCCCCGAGGTTTCGAGATCGATCCTGCCGGACGCTATCTGGTCGCCGCCGGCGAGCTGAGCGATCACCTGTCGCTCTACCGCATCGACTCCGCCAACGGTGAGCTGACCCATTTAAGCGACGCCCCGGTCGGTCGCAAGACCAACTGGGTGGAGATCGTGTCGTTCGGCTAGTCGAGGCGCTTTCGCGGGCGCGCCGCGTGAATGCGTTGGTCACGTGGCGCTGGTATACTCTGTCGCGACCGCAGGTTGTCGACAACTTCAATTCACAGCCGTCACGACCGATTTCAGGACCACGCTGCCGGTTGACCCACGGTTGCTTCAGTCAAGGGGGAACCGGCGCCGTGCTGCATGGCGTCCTGCGGGCGAACCGGTGATGACGGACGATATCAACCGGAGACGCCCGTCCGACGTATCGATCGCCAGCGTCTTCATCGCACCACTGGCGCGAAGCGTATTCGAATTGCTGTCAAGCACGCGATACTCGTGCCATTGCCAAAGAGAGGTTAACGAATAGACATGTCCAATACCCCGAAGATCATCTACACCCTGACCGACGAAGCGCCTGCACTGGCCACCTACTCTCTGCTGCCGATCATCGAGGCGTTTACCGGTACGGCCGGTATCACGGTCGAGACTCGCGATATCTCGCTGGCCGCCCGCGTGCTTTCCCAGTTTCCGGACCTACTGAGCGACGAGCAGCGCGTCAGCGACGACCTCGCCGAGCTTGGCCAGCTGGCGACGACGCCGGAAGCTAACATCATCAAGCTGCCCAACATCAGCGCTTCCGGTCCGCAGCTCAAGGCGACGATCAAGGAGCTGCAGGGCCAGGGCTACCCCCTGCCGAACTATCCGGACGAACCTTCGAACGACGAAGAGAAAGCCATCAAGGCGAGTTACGACAAGGCCAAGGGCAGCGCGGTCAACCCGGTGCTGCGCGAAGGCAACTCCGACCGTCGCGCGCCGAAATCGGTCAAGAACTACGTCCGCAAATACCCGCATCGCATGGGCGAATGGAGCGGCGATTCCCAGTCTCACGTCGCCCACATGAGCGAAGGCGACTTCTACGGCAGCGAACAGTCCGCCGTGATCGCCAAGGCCGGCAAGCTCAAGATCGAACTGCAGCAGAAAGATGGCACCCACATCGCCCTGAAGGACGGCCTCGCGGTCAAGGAAGGCGAAGTCGTCGACGCTTCGCGCATGAGCAGCCGTCGCCTGCGCAACTTCATCGATAGCGAAATCAAGGATGCCAAGAAGCGCAACGTGCTGTTCTCGCTGCACTTGAAGGCGACCATGATGAAGGTCTCCGACCCGATCATGTTCGGTATCGTGGTCGAGGAGTTCTACAAGGACGTGCTCGAGAAGCACGCCGAGGCGCTCAAACTCGCGGGCTTCAACGCCAACAGCGGCATCGGCGATCTCTACAGCTCGATCGAATCGCTGCCCAGCGAACAGCAGGATGCGATCAAGAGCGATATCGACGCGCTCTACAAAGAGCGTCCGCCGATGGCGATGGTCGACTCCCACAAGGGCATCACCAACCTGCACGTGCCGAGTGATGTGATCATCGACGCCTCGATGCCGGCGATGATCCGTGACTCCGGCAAGATGTGGGGCACCGACGACGCGCTGCACGACACCAAGGCGGTGATCCCCGATCGCTGCTACGCGACGATCTATCAGACCGTGATCGAGGACTGCAAGAAGCACGGCGCCTTCGATCCCACCACCATGGGTAGCGTGCCCAATGTCGGTCTGATGGCGCAGAAAGCCGAAGAGTATGGCTCCCACGACAAGACTTTCCATATCCCGGCGGACGGCACCGTGATCGTCACCGACGAGAACGGTCAGACACTGTTCAGCCACGACGTCGAAGCCGGTGATATCTGGCGCATGTGCCAGACCAAGGACGCGCCGATCAAGGATTGGGTCAAGCTGGCCGTCACTCGCGCCCGTGAAAGCGGCGCCCCGGCGATCTTCTGGCTTGACGCCGACCGTGCCCACGACGCCAAGCTGATCGAGAAGGTCGAGACCTATCTCAAGGATCACGATACCGACGGCCTGGATATCCGCATCCTGGCGCCGGTGGAAGCGATGAAAGTCTCTCTCGAGCGTATCCGCAAGGGCGAGGACACCATCTCGGTCACCGGCAACGTGCTACGTGACTACCTGACCGACCTGTTTCCGATCATGGAACTCGGCACCAGCGCCAAGATGCTCTCGATCGTGCCCCTGATGAACGGTGGTGGCCTGTTCGAGACCGGCGCCGGCGGCAGCGCACCCAAGCACGTTCAGCAGCTGCTGGAAGAGAACCACCTGCGCTGGGATTCGCTGGGTGAATTTCTCGCCCTGGCGGCGTCTCTCGAACATCTGGGCAGCACCTTCGACAACGCTCGCGCCAAGATCCTGGCGTCCACGCTGGACCGCGCCAACGGTGAATTCCTCGACGCCGACAAGTCGCCCAAGCGTAAGGTCGGCGAGCTCGACAACCGCGGTAGCCACTTCTACCTGGCGCTCTACTGGGCGAAAGAGCTGGCCGCTCAGACCGAAGACGGCGAACTCAAGGCGCTGTTCGAGGAGATCGCCAAGACCCTCGGCGACAACGAGAAGGCCATTGTCGACGAGCTCAATGCCGCGCAAGGCAAGCCAGTGGACATCAAGGGCTATTTCCATCCCGATCGCGAGCGGGTGAGTGACGCCATGCGTCCCAGCAAAACGCTGAACGCAGCGCTGAACAAGCTCTACCAGGCGTCCTGATCGGCGACCGGCTCGGACTACCGAGCCGGTATCCCGTCTTTCGTCCTGCTTCGGCAACGACGGAGCCAAAAAGAAACGGGCCCGTGCCAATGGCACGGGCCCGTTTGCTTGGGCGGGTAGGCGTTACCAGAAACGCGATATCGACAATAGGCTCGTTGCCAGTAATCCGGTTGCCTTACCATTCTTGAAGACCGGTACTTCCGGCTCGTCGACGGCAAAGATGCCGCCGCTCAGCCGGCGGACGCGCTTCATGAACAGCGCGATGCAGATCAGCGTGCCGATTGCCGCCACCACGTAGCTCATCTGCAGCGACAGACCGAAGCCGATCGGCGCGTAGGCCAGATAGGTAAAGGTCGCCATGGTCATGAATACTGCCGGAATCGAAGTGATCAGGTGCGGCTTGCGCGCCAGCACCAGATACATCGTCGCAACCCAGAGAGCGATGACCGCCGTGGTCTGGTTGGCCCAGGAGAAGTAGCGCCACAGCAGCGTGAAATCCATGTGGGTCAACGCGTAGGAGATCACGAACAGCGGCGCGGCGATGAGCAGACGCTTGACGATGGGCCGCTGATCGATCTTCAGATAGTCGGCAATGATCATGCGCGCACTGCGGAAAGCCGTATCGCCGGAGGTGATCGGCAACACGATCACGCCGAGAATCGCCAGCGTACCGCCAATGGCGCCGAGCATGGTGGTCGACACTTCACTGACTACCGCGGCCGGGCCGCCGGCAGCCAGAACGTCGGACAGCGTGTGGTCGCCATGGAACAGACTCATCGCCGCAGCGGCCCAGATCATCGCGATGACGCCCTCGGTGATCATCATGCCGTAGAAAATCTTGCGGCCGTTGCCTTCGTTCTCGGTGGTGCGCGAAATGATCGGCGTCTGGGTGGCGTGAAAGCCGGAGAGCGCGCCACAGGAGATGGTCAAAAACAGCAGCGGGAAGATCGGCGCGCCCTGCGGATGCATGTTCTGGAACGAGAGCTCCGGGATAGGGGCCCCGGTGAAGATCATGCCGAGACCGATACCCAGCGCGCTGAACACCAGCAGCGCACCGAAATAGGGATAGATTCGGCCGATGACCTTGTCGATCGGCAGCAACGTCGCCAAGAGGTAGTAGGCGAAGATTACCATCGTGATCAGCGTGATCGACAGCGGCGTCATGTTGGCCAGCAGCGCCGCCGGCGAGGTGACGAAAACGGTGCCGACCAGCAGCAGCAGCAGGATGGCGAAACCGTTGACGATGTGCTTCATCGCCTTGCCCAGGAACTTGCCCGCTAGCTGCGGCAGGTGCGCGCCGTGATTACGGATCGAGATCATGCCGGTGAGATAGTCATGTACCGCGCCCGCAAAGATGCAGCCGACCACGATCCAGACGAATGCCACCGGACCATACAGCGCACCCAGGATCGGCCCGAAGATGGGTCCGACACCGGCAATATTGAGAAGTTGGATCAGCGAGTTACGCGTCGTGTTCATCGGCACGTAATCGATGTTGTCACGCATGGTGAAAGCGGGCGTGCGCCGCTTGCGGTCGGTGACGAAGACTCGCTCCACGAATTTTCCATACGTGAAGTAGCCCGCTATCAATAGCAGGATCGATCCAATGAATGTAATCATTTAGTGCCCCTGAAGCGAAGGGGATACCTTGTGGGTATCCGGCAGGTACCTTGATAGGGATGTTGGCGGGCCAACGGCGGTCGCAGTATGGTTATCCGCGCCAATTTACGAACAAGGTCAAATAATTACATTTAGACTTTAGTGGCGGACTCGGCGCCGAGGCGCTTGCCGGGTCTCGCCTTGTCCCGCATGCTGACGCCTTTCCCGTCACCTCGGGTAGCCTGCTTCGATGATCAAGACATATGCGTCCTTACTCTCAGCGCCTTTTATCGACTCCCTGACTTCGAAAGCCGTAACGGCTGCCATCGTGTTGTCGATGTCGATCTCTGCCGCGGTCGCGTCGACACCACCGCACTCTCACGATCTTCTGGCTCGTGCCGATGTGGTGTATCAACCCACCGTGACATCCCTCGAGCACCTCGCCCCGGACGCCGATCCCGACGTCATCGCCCTGGGTCTTGCCACCATGCAGTGCGCCCAGCGCCACGGCGTGGGCGAAGCTGCGCAGCGCCTGGCGATCATCGATTACAGCCGCTCCTCGCTGACACCACGCCTGTGGGTTTTCGATCTCGCCCGGAACAAGCTGCTGTACCGTGAAGTCGTGGCCCATGGTCAAGGTTCCGGGGGTGACGTTCCCGATCGATTTTCCAACCAGGAAGGCTCACACGCCTCGAGCCTGGGTCTGTTCGTGACGCGCCAGACCTACGAGGGCAAGAACGGCTACTCGTTGCGTATGGATGGGCTCGAGCCCGGCTTCAACGATGCCGCCATGAGCCGCGCGATCGTGATGCACGGCGCCGATTACGTCGATCCTGGCATTGCCGAGCGTCAGGGACGACTCGGACGTAGCTGGGGATGCCCCGCTCTGCGTCCCGGCGTCGCTGGGGATGTCATCGACGTGCTCAAGGAAGGCCAGTTCATCTTCTCCTACTATCCCGAACGGGAATGGCTGATGAATTCGGCGCTGGCGCAGTGCGCTCAGGCCCGCGTCGAGCAACAGGACACCGGCGAGTATTTCCTCGGCACACGCTGATCAAGCATCGCCTTTATCGAGTGCAGGCGGGGGCGCGCACGACGTCGATAGCGAGTACCCTGTTCATGGCAGTCATCCCATCATTGGCGGCCGCCCCACCCACAGCAGCCACCGATCCCGGTAGTGCGCACGACGTGAATCAAGAATGCGTCGTTCTTCGGCGCGTCGTTCGAGGGAGTCAGCATGTCACGTACGGGAATTACACTGCTGCTATTGATCGTCACCCTGATGGTTTCGCCAGCGAGCTTCGCCGTGCCCTACTGGGGCGAAAAACAGTCAAGCCCTGTCGATACGCCGATCGACCAGCTTCCTCCCGGCGCCTGGATCTGGGGTGGCGATGACAGGCATGCCGGCCCGATGGCCGTCGTCGTCAGCCTCACCGAGCAGCGCGCCTACGTCTATCGCAACGGGATCCTCATTGGCGTGACGAGCATCAGTACCGGTCGCGAGGGTTACGAGACGCCGACCGGCGTCTTTACCGTGCTCCAGAAGGACAAGGACCACTACTCCAACCTCTACGGCAATGCACCGATGCCGTATCAGCAACGCCTGACCTGGGACGGTGTGGCGCTGCATGCCGGCGGGCTGCCCGGTTACCCGGAATCCCACGGCTGCGTCCACTTGCCGACCGAATTCGCTCGTCTGTTGTTCGATGCATCCAACCTGGGCATGACGGTGGTCGTGGCGAAGGCGGGCCAGGCGCCGATCTCCGTGGTTCACCCGGGACCATTGAGCCCCATCGATGCCCATACTGGCAGTGGTGTCGAGATTCCTCTGTTGGCCAGTGGCAGCAGCTGGCGCTGGGCCATGGACCCTCCTTCCGAAGGCCCGGTCTCGATGGTTCTCAGCCGTAGCGATCGCCTGATCGTGGTCTATCGCAATGGCGTCGAAATTGGCCGTTCACGCGTCGAGATCGGCAGCCCCGACAGGGTGACGGGTACGCGCGCCTATATCGTCGAAGGCCATTTCCATCCACCGCCGGCTAGAGAGAGCGATGAAGTGCCCCTGCGTACTCTTCCCATGCCGACCTGGATCGCAATTGGCGTCCCCGGTTACGAAAGCACTGCCGGCCAACTGGTCTCGACCAACCTGGTCAATCAGGTGGTCGTACCCGATGGTTTCAAGCGGAAGGTGTTACCCCTGCTGGAACCCGGCACCGTGCTGGTCGCAACCGATGCCCATCTCACCGCGGAAAATAGTGGTGAGTCCATCCGGGTGATCGATAGCGTTGGCCCCCGTACCTGGCTCGATGATGTCATGACGCTGCTCCATCCCGGCACGGACCGCTAACGTCGGCATGCATCCCCGCTCAGCCTGGGGTGCGTCACACTGTGCGACATTTATCCGCTAGGACATTCCTCGCGGGTAACCTATGTTGAGAGTCGCAAGGCGACTCGGCTCGCCGCAGCGACAGATAATCAGCAACCAGGCGGTACCCGAGCGCTTCCGTTCGATGCTTTCACGGTGGCGAGGTGTTTATGTTCAAGTCTCTGCTAGTCCCGATCGATGGTTCCGAGGACTCCCATATCGCGCTCAACGTTGCCTGTCAGTTGGCAGCACCGGTTCAGGGCAAGCTGTATCTGCTCAACGTTCGCGACCCTTACCCACAACTGCATAAAGGCGAATTGCTCAGTGTCGAAGCGGCGATCAAGGCGGCTTCGGTGGATACCGCCGATCACGAGGGTCACGCCATTCTCGATGCCGCGCTTGATACGCTACCTTCCTTCCCCGGTTATAACGGGGAGTTCGATACGCTCGTCAAGCAGGGTTCGCCGGCACGCATGATCGTCTCCGAGGCCGAGCGGCTGGGCGTCGATGCCATCGTGATGGGCAGTCGTGGCATGGGGCAATTCAAAGGGCTGATGATCGGCAGCGTTTCGCACAAGGTGACCCATGTCGCCAACTGTCGTGTTATCTGCGTACACGAGACCCCGCATCGGCATGCAACCCAGGCGCCTCACGAGTTCATCGACGTGGATTAACGCGGCCACCTCCGTAGCTTGCAGCTGGCCCACGCCTTGCAAGGCCGCGGGATCGCCACCATGTTGAAACAGTGCCGAGAGGCAAAGTCTCGAGGAGAAAGATCATGGCCAGCGGTTGGGCAAAAGATGGCGCAGTGCAGGAGCAGATCGACAGCACCGTCCAAGACGGTATCGAGGAAGCACGCCAACGGCTTCGGAATCAGGGCCCTAGCCTGACGGTCTGTGAAGAGTGCGAGGCACCGATTCCCGAGGCACGGCGACAGGCCGTTCCCGGCGTGCGCCTGTGCATCGCGTGTCAGGCGGAAGCAGACCGTCATCAAACCCATCGCGCCAACTACAACCGTCGCGGCAGCAAGGATAGTCAATTGCGCTAGCGGCCAAATACGCCCCAACCAACTCCATCGGCGGTCATCCCGCGCCGGGCATCGGCGCCCGGTAATGCTAGAATCATGGCGTCGTCACAGCCTGCCGAGCGCTGAAGGAGTCCGGTCTCATGCATTTCGATCTCGCGGACTTGCGCATCTTTGTCCATGTCGCCGAAGAGAGCAGCCTGACAGCCGGGGCTCAGCGCGCGCATCTTTCTACCGCTGCGGTCAGCGGCCGAATCAAGTCTCTCGAAGCGCAACTGGAAAGTCGGCTGTTCTATCGTAGCAGTCAGGGTGTCGAGCTGACGCCGGCCGGCGAGCGCCTGCTGCAGCACGCACGCCTCATCCTGCGCCAGGTCGAGCGGGTCAAGAATGAATTCTCCGGTTACGCCAGTGACGCCATCGGCCATTTACGGATATTCGCCAACACCACCGCCGTCATCGAGTTCATGCCCGAGGTACTGGCCGATTTCCTCGCCACGCGGCCCGGCATCACGGTGGATCTTCAGGAGCGGCTGACCAGCGATATCATTCGCGGCGTTCTCGATGGCACCGCCGATATGGGAATTCTCGGCATCATGGTGGGCGTCGAGGTGCCTTCACGACTGAAAACGCTGCCATTCAGTCAGGACAGGCTGGTCCTGGCCACGCCACTCGATCATCCGCTGACCGAACGCGAAGAGATCACCTACGAAGATGCGCTGGATTATCCCCACGTGACGCTTCACGAAGGCAGCACCCTCTTTCACTACCTGGAGCGCAAGGCGCTGGAGTTCGGCAAGCCATTGCCGGTCAGAATTCAGGTTTTCGGTTTCGAATCGGCGTGTCGGATGATCGAAGCCGGCGTCGGCGTCGGCATCCTGCCGGAGTCCTGCGCCTTGCGCTATCAGAATCACATGCGGTTGAGCGTGCGCCATTTGAGCGATGCCTGGGCATATCGGGAACGCAGCGTGCTGATCCGCGAAGATCATGTCCTCCCCGCTTTTGGCCAGGAGCTGCTGGATATCATCACCCAGCATCAGACGTCTCGGAGCCCCTCGCTGGAGCGCCACGAACCGGCTTCGCCATGAAAAACGCCCCGTATGGCGGGGCGTAATCGTTTCGGTTATTGCCAACTCGGGCTCAACTCAAGCGCTGAGCGTAGTCCTCGTAGCCGAAGGTCTTAACCGTGCGCACTTCGCGGCTCGTCTCGTCGATCCGACAGATCGACGGCAGACGGATGCCATTGAAGGTGGTGGTCTTGACCATGGTGTAGTGCGCCATGTCGGTGAACACCAGACGGTCACCGATCTCGAGCGGACGATCGAAGGCGTAATCGCCGATCACGTCACCGGCCAGACACGTCGTGCCGCCCAGTCGATAGGTGTACGCCTTCTCGCCGGGCCTGGCGCCGCCGAGAATCTCCGGACGATACGGCATCTCCAATACATCGGGCATGTGCGCCGTGGCGGACGTGTCCAGAATCGCGATCGGGCCATCGTTTTCGACGATATCCAGCACGCTGCAGACGAGATAACCGGTATTCAGCGCAATCGCCTCGCCGGGTTCGAGATAGACCTCGAGATGCGGGTGGCGCGACCGGAAGTCACGGATCACTCGCACCAGCCGTTCGACATCGTAGTCGGCCCGCGTGATGTGGTGACCGCCGCCGAAGTTGACCCAGCGCAGGCTGGCCAGATACTGGCCGAACTTCCGCTCGAAGGCATCCAGAGTCGCTTCCAGCGCGTCGCTGTTCTGCTCGCAGAGCGCGTGAAAGTGCAGTCCCTCCAGCCCCTCGAGATCCTCCGGCGCCAGATCCGCAGCCCGGGTGCCGAGCCGTGAACCCGGCGCGCAAGGGTCGTACAGCGCCACCTCGCCGGTGGAGTGCTCGGGGTTGACGCGCAACCCGCAGGAGACTTCACGCGGCGACGCTTTCACGGTGTCGCGAAAGTGCCGCCACTGCCGCGGGGAATTGAAGCTCAGGTGGTCCGCATAGCGCAGCACCACGTCCATTTCAGGCGCGGTGAACGCCGGCGAGTAGACGTGCACCTCGCCACCGAAGGTCTCGGCACCCAGACGCGCTTCATCCTGACCGCTGGCGGTGGTTCCAACCAGATACTGGCTGACCAGCGGGAAGGTATTCCACATGGCGAACCCTTTCAGCGCCAGCAGAATTCTCGCGCCGCTGTCGGCCTGCACCTTGCCCAGCAGTTCCAGATTGCGCCTGAGCAGCGCGTCGTCGACCACGTAGGCCGGCGACGGACAGGCCCGAACGTCGAAGGGATAGTCGGCGATGGGAGAGGCGATAGTCGTCATCTCCTGCTCAGGCCAGCGGGTCTTGATCGGGGTCGAGCTCGACCATCTGCCACGGCAGGCCCATCTCGCCGATGCGCTCCATGAACGGGTTAGGATCGAGCTGCTCGACGTTGTAGACGCCCTCGCCCTTCCAGATGCCTTCCAGCATCAGCATCGCCCCGGTCACCGCCGGCACGCCTGTGGTGTAGGAGATCGCCTGGGACTGGACTTCCTCGTAGCACTTCTCGTGATCGCAGATGTTGTAGATGTACACCTTGCGACGCTTGCCATCCTTGATGCCGTCGAGGATGACGCCGATGTTGGTCTTGCCCTTGGTACGCGGACCGAGCGAAGCCGGATCCGGCAGGACCTGCTTGAGGAACTGCAGCGGCGAGATGTCGACGCCGTTGACCTGGATCGGATCGATGCGGGTCATGCCCACGTTCTCGAGCACCTTCAGGTGGGTGATGTACTTTTCGGAGAAGGTCATCCAGAAACGGATGCGCTCGAGCCCCTTGATGTTTTGGGACAGCGATTCCAGCTCTTCGTGATAGAGCAGATAGAGATCTTTCTCGCCGATGCCGTCGAAATCGAACTTGCGCTTCTCGGCCAGGGGCGGTGTCTCGACCCACTCACCCTTCTCCCAGTAACGACCGTTCGCAGTGATCTCGCGAATGTTGATTTCCGGATTGAAATTGGTCGCAAACGGATAGCCGTGGTCGCCGCCATTGGCATCGAGGATATCGATGCGGTGAATCTCGTCGAACAGATTCTTCTGGCCATAGGCGCAGTAGATATTGGTCATGCCCGGATCGAAACCACAGCCCAGCGTGGCCATCGCGCCGGCCTTTGCGTAGCGATCCTGGAACGCCCACTGTTCCTTGTACTCGAACTTGGCTTCGTCGGGGTGCTCGTAGTTGGCGGTGTCGAGATACGGCACGCCGGTCTGCAGGCAGGCTTCCATGATGGTCAGATCCTGATATGGCAGTGCCACATGGATCAGGATATCCGGTTTGAACGACTCGATCAGCGCGACCAGCGCCTCGACGCTGTCGGCATCGACCTGGGCGGTCTGGATCGGACGCGGCAACTGCTCGGCGATCGCCTTGCATTTGGCTTCGTTACGGCTGGCGAGACAGATCTCGCTGAATACCTCGGGATGCTGGGCGCACTTGTGAGTAACGACACCACCGACGCCACCGGCGCCAACAATCAGGACTTTGCTCATGAATTCGCTTCCAGATCGGGAAAAGTCAACAGTGATAAGGTCTTATCGCTAGTGGCCAAGGCGAGTCAAATCAGTGGTCAAGGGCTTGTCGAATGAGTGTGCAACTAACTTCTCAGAAGATTCAGCGCGTCCCGACCCGATGCCACCCCGGTCTTGGTCTCGCACCGACCCGGGAACCGGCGAGAGGCCGCAGATAATGACCTCGTCTGAGACTGGCCTCAAGACTTTTTCGCGTCAAATTCCGGCCGATTTTAGGATAGATTCGTTACCATCCGACTAAACATCGCCCTCCAGTGTCTTGCCCTCGCTCGCCGCCCTTCAACCCCGAGGCCCGAACAGAATGACACCGGCGCCGATCAGACAGATCGTCGCGCCAATCACGTCCCACCGATCCGGCAGGCGCTGCTCGACCAGCCATAGCCATACCACCGACGTGACGATGTAGACGCCGCCGTAGGCCGCGTAGGCACGCCCTGCGTAATCGCTGTCGACCAGCGTCAGAAGCCAGGCGAACAGCATCAGGCTGACGACGCCCGGGCCCAGCCACAGTGCAGACTTGTCCAGTCGCCACCACGCCCAGAATGCGAAGCAACCGGCGATTTCTGCTAGCGCGGCGGCGAGGTAGATAAGGGGGGTCAACAAGATGTGGGCCTGTCTAAAACCGTAGGATCCGGCGGTATCGCCTCACCTGACAGGCGCCATTCCAACGCTACCGACCAAGACGTCTCCACGAGCCAAAACGACGACCCCGGCCTGAAGCCGGGATCGAGAAACGCTCTTGGCCGAGAAGTTCGAACGAACTTCAACGACGGCCGAGAATAATACCCAGAAACACGCCAACACCGCCTGCAATCGCCAGCGCGCTGATCGGATTCTTGACCGTTGCCTCACGGACTTCGTCGAGCTTCTCGCCGTAATTGGCCTGCACCTTGCCTACTGTCTGACGCGCTTTGCCTTCGCTGCGCAGATCGTCATCTTCGGTGAAAGCGCCAACGGCTTCCTGAGTGCGACCCTTGAGTTCCTCGGTGCGTCCTTTCACTTGATCTTCGTACATGTCGATCTCCTTGATGACTGACTTTACAGCAGAATCACTCCACTGGCCCTTGAGCATAGTTGGCTTGCGCGTTCTCGACAAAATTCGCGTATTTCGGTCGAGCTCGAACGCCGAAAACTGCCGGACATCAGCGCCGAACCGGTTTACGCTGCGTGGCGATCATGACCAAGGATAAATGCCATGCCGCTACCGTCGCTGCTCCGTCTGCTTCTGCTATCCGCGCTTTGGGGAGCCAGCTTCCTGTTCATGCGAATTGCCACTCCGGCACTGGGGGCGTTTCCCACCGCGTTTTTCCGCGTGCTGTTCGGCGCGCTGGGGCTGGTGGCGATCCTCGCCGTACTGGGCGTGCGTTGGCAGTTCGATGGCAAGTTCAAGACGTCACTGGCGATCGGCATGGTCAACTCCGGCATTCCGTTCGCGATGTTCTGTATCGCGGCCCAGTATCTGCCTGCCGGCTACTCCGCCATGCTCAACGCCTCGACGCCACTGATGGGCGTGGTGATCGGCGCCACTTTCTTTCAGGAACGGCTTACGCGGGATCGTCTGATCGGCGTGGCGCTGGGCGTACTGGGCGTCAGCGTGCTGGTGGGGACCGGCCCTGTCGCGTTAAGCCGGGGTCTGCTGATCGGTGCCGGCGCCTGCCTGGTCGCCGCTGGCTGCTATGGATTGAGCGGCTTCGCCGTCAGACGCTGGATAGCCGAGCGCGGCGGGCTCGATTCGCGGCTGATCGCAATGGGCTCACAGGTGGGGGCGACCTTGTTACTCGCGCCCTTCATGCTGGGGCAGGTCGCACTCGCGCCAAACGCGCTGGTATGGAACGACCTCGGTGTCTGGTGGGCAATGCTGGCACTGGGCCTTGCCTGCACCTCGGTGGCCTACCTCTTCTACTTCCGCTTGGTCGAGGATCTCGGTCCGATCAAACCACTGACGGTCACCATGCTGGTCCCCCTGTTCGGCGTGCTGTGGGGCGCGCTGTTCCTCGGCGAGCGGGTCACCTGGGCGCACGCTGTCGGCGGACTGCTGATCGCGGGAGCCCTGTGGCTGATTCTGTTCAGGCGCCAGCGATAGCTCTTTAGCGACAGCTCTTTGGCAATAGCTGGTTGGCAATAGCTGGTTGGCGATAGCTCGTGGGTGATAGCTCGTTGGTGATGGAACAGCGGCAACAGATCCTTGGCGAGCGGACGTCGCCGGCAGAACATCATCCACCGACCTGCAGCGAGAGAGCGCATCAGCGAATCTCCCGCCTCTGGATTTTCGAACTATACTGAGAAACGCATTCTGCTAAAAAAGGAATAAGCAATGCGTACTTCAGGTTTGATGGGTGCAGGGCTGCTGGGTTTGACTCTGACACTCGCAGGTTGTGCCGGGGCGCCGCCGTCTCCATACGAGAAGGCGGCCGGTGAATACGAAGGCGTCCTGCCCTGCGCGGACTGCTCGGGCATCCAGGTCGATCTGGAAATGATGAACATGGATGACACTGGTGGCGCCTATTCGCTCAACAGCCTCTACCAGGGACGGAGCGATGAGCCGATGACCACCAAGGGCAATTTCCTGGTGCTCAAGGATGCCGGACCGCAGCAGATTCCGACGATCTACGAGCTCAAAGGCGCCGGCGGCAATACGATCTACTATCTACGCCCCCTCGACAACGGCGATCTCGAAGTCCTCGATACTCACATGCAGACGATCCAGTCCGGCGCCGACATGACGTTGAAACGTCAGTAAGTTCAGCCAGGACCAGCCGACGAACCGGGCTCATGCCCGGTTCGCTCGTTTAAAGGCTCAAGTCTTCAGTGAACGATGCACATACAGATCGTATCGGCTGGTCTTGCCTTCCAGAACGTGCTTGGGCGCGGGGCCCTCGATAGGCGGCGCCTTGCGTGGGCGCTTGACCACGACGCGGTGCGTGGCGACATCCAGCGCCGCCGACAGCAGGCTCGGGGCATCGATATCATCGCCCGCGAGCTCGCGGAAGAGCCGCATCTCCTTCTTGACCATGGCGGACTTTTCCCGATGCGGAAACATCGGATCGAGATGCACGACCTGAGGCTGGTGCGGCCAGTCGCCGACTGCTTGCGCCAGTGCCGTTGCGCTGTCGGCGTGTCTCAGTGAAAGCCGTTCGACGATCTGTGCCACCTCGTCGTCGCTCGACGCCTGCCGCAGAGCCGCCTGCAGCAACGCGTGGACCGCCGCCACGCGTTCGACCATCAACACCTCGGCCCCCAGAGAGGCCAGCACGAAAGCGTCCCGACCCAGGCCTGCGGTGGCATCGACGATCTGCGGCACCACACCCTTAGCGAAGCCGCAGGCTCTGGCGACGAGCTGCCCGCGCCCGCCGCCGTAACGCCGGCGATGCGCCGCGGCTCCCGTCACGAAATCCGCGCGTATCGGATGACCGTAGAGTCTGACGTCACCGCCGATTTCCAGTCCGTTCTCGCCACATTGCAAGACGAGCCCGCCAGCGGGCGCCGACGAAGCCCAGGGCAATCCATAGCGCGCGGCGAGATCGATCAGGGAGTCGCCGACCACGGTCAGCGGCTCGCCGGCTGCCATCGGAGAGTGGGAATTCACGTCGCCCATACGAACAGCGCCACGCCCAGCAGCAGACGATAGATCACGAACGGCATCATGCCGATCTTGTCCAGTGCTGCCAGAAACAGCTTGATGCAGATCCAGGCCGCCACGAACGACAGCGCCACACCCAGCAGAATCTCGTGCCACTGGGCTGCGGTACCCGACTGAACCAGCTCGAATCCTTTCAACGACCCTGCCGCCAGAATCAGCGGAATCGACAGCAGGAAAGAGAAACGCGCCGAGGCCTGCCGGGTAAAGCCGAGCATCAAAGCTGCCGTCATGGTAATGCCCGAGCGCGAAGTGCCCGGAATCAGGGCAATGGCTTGGGCCAGGCCGATCAGCAGCGCGCTCTTCAGGCTCAGGGTTTCGAGCGGCTTGACCCGGCTACCGCGCTTGTCGGCCACGCCCAGCAGCACCCCGAACAGGATCGTCGTCGTGGCAATGACGAGCACCGAGCGCCCTGCACTCTCGACCCAGCCTTCGATCAACAGACCGACGATCACCGCCGGGATGGTGGCGATGATGATCGCCCACCCCAGACGACTTTCCGGGGTCGGCCCGCGCTCGCCGAACTGGGTAAACCAGGCGTGAAGGATGCGCCAGACTTCGTGGCGGAACGCGAACAGCACGGCCCCCAGCGAGCCGATATGGACGGCGACATCGAAGGCCAGCCCCTGGTCGGACCAGCCAAACAGCTGCGAAGGTAGAATCAGATGCGCGGAAGAAGAGATGGGCAGAAATTCCGTCAAGCCCTGGATGATGGCGAGCGCGGCCAGCTGAAAAACATCCATTATCGTTCAATATCCTTATGTAAAGAGGTCGCCACCGTTAGCCTCGACCTTTCACGTCTTACGCCACGCCACCTCGTCACGCAGATAGACGGGTATAACTTCATGGGGGGAGCCACCGCGGGCGCCACGCTGCCACGAAGCAGCGGCCAGACGTGCAATATCCTCAGCCGCCGGGAGTTCATCGGGGAGGGTCTGCACCAATGCAGCCTGTACATCGACAGGCATGGCAGATAAAAGTTGCCAGCCGCTGCCGATCCCCAGCCACTCGAGTTCGTCATCGCCTTGCGGCAGCGAGAGTTTCGAAGGCGGCATGACCCGCTCCTCCAGGAGGGCAGTCAGCGTCCCCTCATGGCAGCGATAGGCGGCGACATAGATCTCGTCCATGCGCGCGTCGAGCGCCGCGATCACATATCGCGCGTGCCATTGGCGATGGGCAGCCAGCGCCAGAGCGTCCAGCGTCGAGATTCCCATCAACGGCAGATCGGCGCCATAGGCCAGCCCCTGGGCGACCCCGGCCGCGATTCGCAAGCCGGTAAACGATCCGGGACCTTGCCCGTAGGCAATCGCATCGAGCTGCTCCAGTGATACACCGGCCTCGGCCAGAACCTCGTCGATCATCGGCAGCAGCAGGCGGGTATGTTCGCGCGGGGCGATCTCGAAGCGCTGAACGATGGATTGATCCTGAATCAGCGCACAGGAACAGGCGGTAGAGGAGGCGTCCAGCGCCAGCAACGTCGGCATCGGTGTCCCGGGGAATGGCGGCAAAAAGAAGGGGGCGAGTATAGCGCCATCGTGACGCCAAAACGAACGCTCCGCCAAGAGGCGGAGCCTATTTCGAGACGACTTTTCGGGCTATCGGCGTTTCTGGCTAGCAGCGTTTCTGGCTAGCGGCGTTTTAGGCTAGCGAGGAGTCGGACTGGCAAGGAACCGGATGCTCAGGCCTCGAGTGCGGCGAGAACCTGTTCGCGAATCTCGTCGACGCTGCCGATACCGGCAATACGGTGGTACGCCGGCGCTGCGTCGGCATCCTCCGCCGCCCACTGCTGATAGTAGCCGACCAACGGCTCGGTCTGATCATGGTAGACAGAAAGACGATGGCGTACGGTCTTCTCGCTATCATCGTCACGATGAATCAGCGGCTCACCGGTGACGTCGTCCTTGCCCTCTTCCTGGGGCGGCTTGTAATCGACGTGATAGATGCGCCCGGAATCCGGATGCACGCGACGTCCGGAAAGTCGATTGACGATCTCTTCGTCGTCGACGGCTATTTCCACCACATGATCGAGCTTGATGCCGGCTTCCTTCATTGCATCCGCCTGCGGCAGCGTGCGCGGAAAACCGTCGAACAGGAAGCCGTTGGCGCAGTCGGGCTGCGCAATGCGCTCCTTGACCAGCGCAATGATCAGATCGTCCGATACCAGAGCGCCACTGTTCATGGTCTCCTTGACCTTGACTCCCAGCTCGCTACCGTCCTTTACCGCGGCACGCAGCATGTCGCCGGTGGAAATCTGCGGGATATGAAAATGCTCGCAGATGAACTGGGCTTGGGTACCCTTGCCAGCGCCGGGGGCGCCCAAGAGGATCAAACGCATCGATACGGCTCCTTGAAGAATGATGTCGGTTCTTGGAATGGTCGGTGACATGGAAAACAGGATGCAGAAGACACCGTCAATGGCTCAAGACGATACCTGCCGATCCGGTAGCGCACAAGACTCGCTTGGGCTAACGCCGCCGCGGGATCCGGCCTTTCGTTTCTACCACGCTGGCGTGGTAGAGACGAAAACGCCAACGGCCTCCGTAGAGGCCGTTGGCGTCGATCGCATCGCCCGTCGGATCAGACCAGCATACGACGGATATCGGTCAGCACCTGCGCCAGGAAGGCGGTGAAGCGCGCCGCATCGGCACCGTTGACTGCCCGGTGGTCATAGGAGAGCGACAGCGGCAACATCAACCGCGGTGCGAACTCGCTACCGTTCCAGACCGGCTTCATCGACGACTTGGAAATACCCAGAATGGCCACTTCCGGAGTATTGACGATCGGCGTGAAGGCCGTACCCCCGATGGAACCGAGGCTCGAGATGGTGAAGCTGGCACCGCTCATCTCGTCGCGGGACAGCTTCTTGTTCTGCGCCTTCTTGGCCAGCTCGACCGACTCCTTGGCCAGATCGATCAAGGATTTCTTGTCGGCATCGCGGATCACCGGCACCATCAGGCCATCCGGCGTATCGACCGCCACGCCGATGTGCACGTAGTGCTTGATGATCAGCTTGTCGCCGTCCGGATGCAGGCTTGCGTTGAACTGCGGGAACTTGCGCAGTGCATAGGCACACGCCTTGATCATGAACGGCAGCGGCGTCAGCTTGGCACCCTGGGATTCCGCCTCGGCCTTCATCGACTTGCGGAACGCTTCGAGCTCGGTAATGTCCGCTTCGTCGAACTGAGTGACGTGCGGTACGTTGAGCCAGCTGCGATGCAGGTTGTTGGCGCCCGCCTTCATCAGACGGCTCATCGGTTTCTCTTCGATCTCGCCGAACTGGCTGAAATCGATCGCCGGCACCTGAGGGATACCCGCACCACCAGTGGCCCCGGCCTTCGCCGCGCCGCCGCCACTCTTGCGATCCTTCATCACCTGCTTGACGAAGCCGTCGACGTCATCCTTAAGGACACGACCCTTAGGGCCGGAACCTTTGACTTCACCGAGCTCGACGCCCAGTTCGCGGGCCAGCTTGCGTACGGCCGGGCCGGCGTGCACGTGGGCACCTTCGGTCTTGTCGTCACCATGCTTGTGGCGCGCTTCCGGGCTCGGCTCACCGCTGACGTCCTTCTGCGCCTGAGCGTCGGATCGCTTGTCGGCCTTGGACGTCTTTCCGGTGTCAGAGGTCTTTTCGGCGTCGGACGTCTTTTCGGCGTCGGACTTGGCCGGTGCCGGCTTCGAATCGTCGCTTTTCTTCGGGGACGATTTCTTCTTCGCCGGCTTCTTGGCACCCGCAACCTCGACGTAGCCGATCAGATCGCCTTCCGAGACGCTGTCGCCTTCCTTGACCGAGACTTCGACGACCTTGCCCTGGTAAGGGCTCGGTACGTCCATGGAGGCCTTGTCGGACTCCAGCGTGATCAGGGTGTCTTCTTCGTTGATCTCGTCGCCTTCGCTGATGGCAACTTCGATTACTTCAACACCTTCGCCGCCGCCGATATCGGGAACACGAATTTCCTGACGGCTGGCTTCGCCGTCGTCTTCGCCTTCGCCGCCTTCATCCTCGTCGCCATCGGCGTCTTCATTCTCGGCACTATCGGAGGATTCCGCGGGCGCTTCATCAGCGTCCTCTTCGCCTTCATCATCGCCTTCGCCAGCGATCTCCATGGTGCCGATCAGGTCACCTTCGGAGACGCTGTCGCCCTCCTTGATCGAGAGCGAGACGATCTTGCCGCTGTACGGGCTCGGCACATCCATCGAGGCCTTGTCCGACTCCAGCGTGATCAACGTGTCTTCTTCGCTGATCTCGTCGCCTTCGCTGACAGCGACTTCGATGATCTCGACGCCGTCGCCACCGCCGATATCCGGCACTTTCACTTCGACGGTACGCTTGCCACCACCGGAGGACTTCTTCTTCGATGCAGCCTTCTGGGGCTCGGCGTCATCGCCGCCGTTGTCGTCTGACTCGTCGCCATCGTCCGCCTGGGGCTTGTCCGATGACTCGCTCTCGTCCTGCGACGGCTCGCCGTCGGCATCATCGCCATCTTGGTCGTCGCCGCTATCCTCGGCTTCCAGCTCGAGAATATCGTCGCCCTCGGAGACGGTGTCGCCTTCCTTGACCAGAATCTTGACGACCTTGCCGCCCTTGGGCGCAGGAACATCCATGCTGGCCTTGTCGGATTCCAGCGTGATAATGGTGTCTTCGGCGGCAATGACATCGCCGACGCTCACCGCGATCTCGATGATTTCGACATCGTCGCTGCCGCCGATGTCGGGAACTTTGATGATTTCGCTACTCAAGGTCGCGCTCCTTTAATCATCCACCAGCCTGCCTAGCGGGCAAGCCGGCTAATTCAGGCAATCTGGTCGCCGCCATTTCGTCGGCGGCGACACCCTGACGTGATCCGCCCACTCAGGACAGCAGAGGGCTGGGCTTGGCGGGATCGATGCCGTATTTCTTCATGGCATCGTTGACGACCTTGGCGTCGATCTCGCCGCGATTGGCCAGCGCACGCAGTGCCTGAATCGTCACGTAGTAGCGGTCGACCTCGAAGAAGCGGCGCAGCTGCTCGCGCGTATCCGAGCGACCGTAGCCATCGGTGCCGAGAACGTGGAAGTCGCTCGGTACCCAGGCGCGGATCTGATCGGCGTAGAGCTTCATGTAGTCGGTCGAGGCGATGACCGGGCCTTCGGTCCCGTCGAGCTGCTGCACGACCCACGGCTTTTCCCGCTTCTCATCGTAGTCGAGGAACTGCAGCCGATCGTACTCGAGCGCTTCACGACGCAGCTCGTTGAAGCTGGTCACGCTCCAGACGTCGGCGTTTACGCCGTGCTCTTCCGCCAGCATCACGGCGGCCGCTTCGACTTCGCGCAGGATCGTGCCGCTACCCATCAACTGAACGCGCGGCTGCTTCTTCTTGCCGCCAGCTTCGCCCGGCTTGAGCAGGTACATGCCGCGAACGATGCCTTCTTCGCTACCTTCCGCCATTTCCGGATGCGCGTAGTTTTCGTTCATCACGGTCAGATAGTAGAAGCAGTTTTCCTTGTCCTGGAACATCCGCTTCAGACCATCCTGCACGATGACCGCCAGCTCGTGGCCGTAGCACGGGTCGTAGGCACGGCAGGTCGGCACCGTCGACATCAGGATATGACTGTGGCCATCCTGATGCTGTAGACCCTCGCCATTGATGGTGGTCCGACCGGCGGTACCGCCGACCATGAAGCCACGCGCCTGCAGATCGCCGGCGGCCCAGACCAGATCGCCGATACGCTGATAGCCGAACATCGAGTAATAGACGTAGAACGGCAGCAGCGGCAGATGATGGTTGGCGTAGGAGGTCGCCGCGGCGATCCAGGCCGACATCGAACCCGCTTCGGTAATGCCCTCCTCGAGGATCTGACCCTTCTTGTCCTCGCGGTAGTACATGATCTGGCCCATATCCATGGGCTCGTACTTCTGACCTTCGGCCGCGTAGATTCCGAGCTGCCGGAACATCCCTTCCATCCCGAACGTCCGTGCTTCGTCGGGGATGATCGGTACCACGCGGGAGCCCAGCTGTTTGTGCTTGACCAGGCCATTCAGTACGCGCACGAAGGCCATGGTGGTCGAGACCTCGCGATCGCCCGACCCTTTCAGCTGCGCCGCGAACATCTTGTCGTCGAGTCCCGGGATCTCCATCGCCTCGAAGTCCGCCTTGCGAGCCGGCAGAAAACCGCCGAGCTTCTCGCGCTGAAGATGCAGGTACTTCATCTCCGGGCTGTCGTCTTCGGGCTTGTAGTAAGGGATGTCGCCGCTTTCGATCTGCTTGTCCGAAACCGGAATGCCGAAGCGATCGCGGAAGGCCTTCAGCGCATCGACGTCCATCGACTTGATCTGGTGGGCTTCCATGTCGGCTTCGCCGTGACCGCCGCCCATGCCGTAACCCTTGACGGTGTGCGCCAGGATGACGGTGGGACGACCGTTCGACTTGTGAACCGCCTCGTGGTACGCCGCGTAGACCTTCTGGGGATCGTGGCCACCGCGATTGAGCCGGAAGACCTGCTCGTCGGAGTAGTCCTTGACCATCTCCGCGGTCTCTTCGTACTTGCCGAAGAAGTTGTCGCGGGTGTACTTGCCGCCCTGGGCCTTGTAGTTCTGGTATTCGCCGTCGACCGCCTCGTCCATGCGCTTCTGCAGCATGCCCTTGGTGTCCTGTTCGAACAGCGGATCCCACAGGCCGCCCCAGACCACCTTGATCACGTTCCAGCCGGCACCGCGGAAGACGCCTTCGAGCTCGTCGATGACCCGCGAGTTGCCGCGTACCGGACCGTCGAGACGCTGCAGGTTGCAGTTGATGACGAAGATCAAGTTGTCGAGCTTCTCGCGGCTGGCCAGGTGCAGCGCGCCCAGCGATTCCGGCTCGTCGCATTCGCCGTCGCCCAGGAACGCCCAGACCTTGCGGTCCTTCATGTCTTCCAGCTCACGCGAGTGCAGGTACTTCATCACGTGGGCCTGATAGATCGACTGGATCGGGCCCAGACCCATGGAAACGGTCGGGAACTGCCAGTAGTCCGGCATCAGATAGGGGTGTGGATAGGACGGCAGAGCTTCACCGTCGACTTCCTGACGGAAGTTATCCATCTGCTCCTGCGTCAGCCGGCCTTCCAGGAACGAGCGCGCGTAGATGCCCGGCGTGACGTGGCCCTGGATGTAGAGCAGATCGCCCTTGTGGTCGCCGTTGTCGGCGCGGAAGAAGTGGTTGAAACCGACTTCATAAAGCGTCGCGCTGGACTGATAGCTGGCGATGTGACCGCCCAGGCCCTTGTGCTTCTTGTTGGCACGGAGCACCTGCACCATGGCGTTCCAGCGAATCGCCGAGCGGATCTTGCGCTCGATGAACATGTCGCCGGGCATCTTGGCTTCACGGTGCACGGGAATGGTGTTGCGATGCGGTGTGGTGCCGGTAAACGGCGGTGAAGATCCGTCACGACGCAGGCGGTCCGCCAACCGGGTCAGGATGTACCGAGCGCGCTCTTCGCCCTCATGCTCGACGACCGAGGCCAGGGAATCCAACCATTCCGTGGTTTCGACCGGATCGAGGTCTTCTCGTGTCTCCAGACTCATAGACAACTCTCCGAATGGGAAAAGGTTTGCCATTCGCCCGGCCATGGCGGGTAGCCGCAGCGGGGCTTGGGAATATGCGCTCTTCGGTGCGGGCGCGGCTCTTTTGGGGCCGCTTTCCGACATTTATTGGCTGTAATGAAATGACAGCAGGCGTGCGTGACGCGAGAAATCAGGCGAAGAAGATACCGCAAACGCTGGCATCTGCCAATTCACGGACGCATTGATGGTGCTGAAACCTGCGCCCAAATCGATCAAAATCAATTACTTGGCGTTCAACCACATTAATGCAAGCGTGTATCGAACGAGGCGGCCAATCTACCGCCATCGCGAATTCGCGCTTGAGTGACAGCCGGGACGCCTGCTACAGGCAAGCATAGCATTCAAACGATCTCTGTCAGGCAGCGACGTAGATAGGCCCAATCGAACGCCGGCCCTGGGTCGGTCTTGCGCAGTGGCGCGATATGGGCGTGGCCGATGATCCGCTCGGCAGTGATTGCCGGATAGCGCGCGATCAACACCCTCAGTACGGCCGCCAGCGTGCGATATTGCACCTCGCGATAGGCACGCTCGTCGGTGCCCTCGAGTTCGATGCCGATGGCAAAGTCGTTGAGCCCCTCGCGCAGCTGTTCTTGACCTGGTCTTTCGTCATCCAGCCAGCGCGACTTCCCGGCATGCCAGGCGCGCCGATCGAAGGACACAAACTGGACGCACTCGCCATCGCGCCGAATCAGCAGGTGGGCCGACACTCGCAGCGACGCGATCGCGGGGAAAGCCGGATGCGCGTCCGGCTCCAGAGTATTGGTGAACAGCCTCTCGATAGCCTCACCGCCGAACTCCCCCGGCGGCAGACTGATGCCGTGCAGCACCACCGCGGATATCTCGTCCGTCGGCCGGTCGTTGGCGTTGGGCGATACCACCCGGCGCGCCGCGCGCAGCCAGTGATCGTCGGTCACCCCGTCGCTGTCGATTCCGAACGCGACTTCTGCTGTCATGACTCGTCTCCCGCGTGGCCCAGCCGCTCGTCTCTTGGACTGATGCCGAAATGGTGGCGATAGGCGGTGGAAAAATGCGCACCCGACGAAAATCCATGCGCCAGCGCGATCTCCCCCACCGCCTGATCGCCTTCCCGCAGCAGCTTGCGCGCCTGCTGCAGACGCAGATTGAGATAGTAGCGACTGGGTACGGCCTGGAGATGCTTCTTGAACAGTCGTTCCAGCTGGCGCCGCGATAGTCCCAGATGCGCCGACAGTTCATGGGTGGTCAGCGGCTCCTCGATGTTGGCCTCCATCAGCGCCACCGCATCGATCAGACTCTGCGGGACATGTCCCAGGCGCGAACGCAGCGGAATCTGCTGCGGCTCGTCGGCCATGCGAATCCGCTCGCAGACGAAATGTTCGGAGATCCTTTGCGCCAGTCCCGTGCCCTGCTGCTGACCGATCAGGGTCATCAGCATGTCCATCGCTGCGGTACCGCCACCACAGGTGAGGCGGTTGCGATCGATCTCGAACAACTGGTGGGAAATATGAATCGTGGGAAACGTCCGCGCAAAGCCATCGGCACTGGCGTAGGAAATGGAGGCCCGATAACCGTCCAGCACGCCGGCTCTCGCCAGCCAATGGGTACCGCCGGCGATGCCCCCCAGCATCACGCCCCGGCTTGCGAGGCGATGCAACCAATGGATCAGCGTCTCGCTGTCGTCGCCCGCGGCCACCGGCCAGGCCGGCGTGGGGGCGCAGACGAACAGCATGTCGAGATGGCGCGCATCGCTGCCGGCCACGCTTTCCGGCGACAGCGCCAGCTCGGCCACGCTCTTCACCGGGCGACCGTCGATACCGAAGGTCGTGGCCGTATAGAGCCGCCGGTCCGCTAGCGTATTGGCGACGATCAGCGGCTCGATGGCGCAGGCCTGTGCCAGCAGGGAAAAGCCCGGCAGCATCACGAACCCCACTCGACGTGGAGTATCGCTGGCGTTCATGGCTGATGTTTCATGCGACCTCGATCGACGCGATCAAACCCGGACGACGTCGAATTCGACCAGCGGGTCGACATCGGCGTCGTAATCCACATCGTCGCGTTCGAAGCCGAACAGCTTGAGGAATTCATGCTTGTAGCCGGCATAATCGGTGAGCGCGAACAGATTGTCGCTGGTCACCTGCGGCCACAGCTCCTTGCACGCCTGCTGAATGTCGTCGCGCAGTTCCCAGTCGTCCAGGCGCAGGCGCCCGGCTTCGTCCACCTCGGATTCGCCGTCGCCATACAGACGCTCGCCGAACAGCCGGTTGAGCTGATCGATGGTGCCCTCGTGAACGCCCTGCTCCTTCATCACCTTGTAGACCATCGAGATGTAGAGCGGCATCACCGGAATCGCAGCGCTGGCCTGAGTGACCACGGACTTGAGCACGGCCACGTTGGCCCCACCACCGGTGGTCTTGAGGCGTGCGTCGATCTCGCCGGCCGCGCGGTCGAGATCTTCCTTCGCCTTGCCCAGCGCACCGTGCCAGTAGATCGGCCAGGTGATATCGGTGCCGATGTAGCTGAACGCCACCGACTTGGCGCCCGGGGCCAGCACGCCGGCCTTGTCCAGCGCATCCATCCACAGTTCCCAGTCCTCGCCGCCCATCACTTCGATGGTGTCGGCCACTTCCTGTTCGGTGGCCGGTTCGACGGAAGCCTCGGTGATGGTGTCCTTGTTGGTATCGATGGCGGTCGCGGTGTAGGTCTCGCCGATCGGTTTCAGGCTCGAGCGCTTGAGTTCGCCGCTATCCGGCAACTTGCGCACCGGGGAAGCCAGCGAGTAGATCACCAGGTCGATCTGGCCCATGTCTTGTCGAATCAGCTCGATCGCCTTGTCGCGGACTTCGTGCGAGAACGCATCACCGTTGATCGACTTGCTGTAGAGCCCCTCGGCCTTAGCGAACTTGTCGAAGGCGGCCGAGTTGTACCAGCCTGCCGTGCCCGTCTTGGTCTCGGTCGCGGGCTTTTCGAAGAATACTCCCAGCGTATCGGCGCCGTAGCCGAAGGCCGCGGTGATGCGCGCCGCCAGGCCGTAGCCGCTGGACGCACCGATGACCAGCACGTTGCGCGGGCCGGCCTTGCGGTCGCTCAGATTGGCACGGGTGGTCTCGATCTGTTCGAGTACGTTGCGCTCGCAGCCGAGCGGATGCGTCGTGGTGCAGATGAAACCGCGAACCTTGGGCTTGATGATCACGTCTAACCTCGTCTTCTTGGGCCGAAACGGAAAGCCCCGACGACTCTCGCCAGGAACTCTCGCGAGGAACTATCGCCGGGAAATGGCGTGGGTCGAATGTTATCAGCTCTAGCGCTGTCTGGGCGCATTCTAGCAGGGTGGCAAAACAGCTTGGCAAAACCGAGCGGCAAAAAGGATAGGAACTCGTGAGCGGCCGTTCTCGTTCGAGCCCTGGATTGATCCCCGCTACGCTCGACGTCCTTCGCGACGGATTCCGGACTGCCTGAGCCCGGGCTTGTCTCGACGCGGCGGGTATTCGAAGATGGCTCACCAGCCGAGCCAGACCCGAGGACAGAAAAATCCCATGCATCACGAGCAAGAGATCGAAGAGCTGGTCGTCAGGCGCGGCGCCCTGTGGCTGGCGCTGTCACCGCTGTGGCTCGAGCGCGATCCGCGCGAGTCGGACTACGCGCGCATGATCCGCGAGATCGAGGCCAGTGAACTGACGCTGCAACAGCTGGAGTGGGTCTATCGTCTCGAGATGTCACCGGTGATGGCGCGCAATCAGCTCTCCATGGCCGGCGAATGGCGTGCGTTCGACGAGACCGAACTGCTGACGCGCCTAGTGCGCCATAACCGCAAGCTCGGCGGCTGGCGCAAGGTGAGCTGGTCGCTGTTCTCGGGGCTGACGACGATGATGAGCCGCCCCCGGTTCAACGAACTGGCGATGCGAGTCATGGTTGCCAGAGGCGAGCGACCTCCCGGCGGCTGAGACGCCGATGCGGCACGTCGAGCCGCCTTGGCTCAAGCCGAGAACGGCGTCTCCAGCGCCTCTTCGACGGCGCGACGTAGCGATCGCGGTACGTCTCGAGGGCCAAAACGCCGAATGATCTGGCCGTCGCGCCCCACCAGAAACTTGGTGAAATTCCACTTGATCGGCGTACTACCCAGCATCCCGGGCGCCTGACGACGCAGGTGGATGAACAGCGGATGTGCCTGGCGGCCGTTGACTCTGACCTTCTCCATTACCGGAAATGTCACCGCATAGCGCTGCTCGCAGAACGCGCCGAACATCGCCGAAGACTCCGGCGCCTGACGCCCGAACTGATTGCAGGGAAACGCGAGCACGGTGAATCCCTGATCGCGGTATTCGCGGTAAAGCTTTTCCAACCCCTCCATCTGCGGCGTGAAACCGCAGCGGCTGGCAACGTTGACAACCAGCAGCACCTGTCCGCGCAGCGCGCGCAGATTGAAAAATTCGCCGGTTTGCGTCCGACAGTCTTGCGTATATAACGACATTGATGAGTCGACCCGGGTCACACCAAGTTCAGATCCATGGAATCGGTGCGCGAGCCCCTAGAGGCAACGCTCCCGTTCGAAAGAGTGCCACGCTCCCCCTCACATCACCAGCGGTCGAGCTCGATGGCCGTCGATAGTGCCAACTGCGTATCCGGCGTGGCCTTCTCGAGCGCCAGTGCGTCAGCGACCGGCAGCCAGCGGACGGCGACGACCTCCTCCGGCTGCAGACGCAACGGGCCCGCATAATCCACCCAGTAAAGGCTGCCATAAAGCCTCAATCCCGCGTCGTGGAACACGAACTCGCCGCCGGACACCAGCTTGACGCCGCCAATGCCGAGCTCCTCGAACAGCTCCCGACGCGCCGCCGGCAGCGACGCCTCGCCGGCCCCGACCACACCGCCGGCGGCCAGATCGAACCATCCCGGATGCGTCTCCTTGATCGACGTGCGCTGCTGCACGCAGATCTCGCCCGCCACATTACGCACGATGATGTAGGTTGCACGGTGCCAGCAGCTCAAACGCCGCATGATGACGCGCGAAGTGCTGCCGCAAGGTCGGTTGCGCGGATCGACGAGCTGAACCTGCTCGTCAGCGATGACCCTATCGCTCGATGAAAACGTGCTCATGGAAAACGTGCTCATGAGGAACCTGACGATAAAAAAAGAGTGGCCAGCGTATCACGAGCGACTTGCGACTCGTTCCATCGAAAAGAAAGTGCGCGTCGCCTCGTCAGCTCTCAGGCGCACGTGTGGCGCTACTCAAATATCGTGTCGAATACCGCGTTGGTCGAAGATCCCGCACAACTTGCGATGAGCGGTTTATGCTGAGTTCAGCCACTCTGGAGGACTGCATGGCCGACTACGCCCCCCGTACCGAATTGAAAACCCACCGGGTCGAAAATCAGCCCGGCTCGCAGGGCGCGGGCGACCTGTGGCGCTCGGACCGGCCGCTGCGCGAGGCCGTCGCGCGGTTTGCACCGCCCTGGGTGGGAGCGCGCGTTGCGCCGCTGGGTCAACGTCTGGCGGCGCCTGAAGTCGCCAACTGGGGCGACCAGGCCAATCGATTCCCGCCCCAGCTGCACGCCTTCGACCGTTACGGCCGCCGCCTTGACGAGGTCGATTACCATCCCGCCTACCACGCGCTAATGGATCTGGCGATTCGCGATGGCTGGCACGCCGTCGCCTGGGAA
This sequence comes from Salinicola halophyticus, assembly GCF_003206695.1. GTDB lineage: Bacteria > Pseudomonadota > Gammaproteobacteria > Pseudomonadales > Halomonadaceae > Salinicola > Salinicola halophyticus. Next base: position 363,555 of record NZ_PZJN01000004.1, read on the forward strand.
CGCGAATACGAGGGTGGCCATCAGGCGCACATCGCCGCGCTCTATCTGTTGACCCAGGCCGAACCCGGCTTCTGCTGCCCGATCACCATGACCCACGCGGCGATGCCCGTTCTGCGTCATCTGAAAGGCGGCGAGGCGTGGCAAGCGCGACTCATGGGCCGGGACTATGATCCGACCGCACTCCCGCCCTGGCAGAAGACGACCAATACTTTCGGCATGGCGATGACCGAGAAACAGGGCGGCAGCGACGTACGGCGCAACAGCACCCGGGCGCAGCCGGTGGCATCGCCCGGCCCCGGCGAGTGGTACCGGCTCGACGGTCACAAATGGTTTTGCAGCGCGCCGATGTCGGACGCCTTCCTGACACTGGCGCAGACCGACGACGGCCTCTCCTGCTTTCTGGCCCCGCGATTCACGCCCGAGGACGAACGTAACGCCATCGAGATTCAGCGACTCAAGGACAAGTGCGGCAATCGCGCCAACGCATCGGCGGAGATCGAATACGTCGGCGCCTGGGCGCAGCTCGTCGGCGAACCCGGGCGTGGCGTACCGGCCATTCTGGCCATGGTGCAGCAGACACGACTCGATGCCGCCACCGCACCGGCCGGCATGATGCGACAGGCGCTGAGAGAGGTCTGGCGCCACGTCCGCGAGCGAACGGTCTTCGATCGGCGACTGGCCGACCAGCCGCTAATGCAGCGTGTGGTGGCAGACTTGGCGATCGAGACCGAAGCCAGCCTGTTGCTGGCGATGCGCGGGGCGCAAGCCATGGACCGGGCGGTGGATGACGAGCATGAGGCAGCGCTGGCGCGGCTGATTCCCGCGCTGGCCAAGTTCTGGCACAACAAGCGCGGCCCCGCCTTCATGGCCGAAGCGATGGAGTGTCTCGGCGGCGTCGGATATGTCGAGGAGACGCCATTGGCGCGACTCTACCGCGAGGCGCCGGTCAACTCGATCTGGGAGGGATCCGGCAATGTGATCTGCCTGGACGTGCTGCGCATTCTGGATCGTCACCCGGCCAGCATCGCGGCGCTACGCAGCGAACTGGGCCTGGCGCTGGGCACTCATCCCGCCTTCGATGCTACGGTCGCCGCACTCGATCATCGACTGACGGCAAGCCCGGAGCAGCTGCAGGCCGAGGCACGCTGGCTCGCCCAGCGCATGGCGCAAACGCTGCAGGCCGCGCTGCTGATTCGTCACGCCCCGAACGCCGTCGCCGATACCTTCTGCGCCACCCGATTGAGAGACGCCTCGCCCGTTTTCGGCGTGATGCCTGTCGATGCGCCTATCGCGTCAATACTCGAGCGCGTGAGCGACGAATAGATCAGCGAGAGCCCTTAGCGAAAGCCCTTGGCGAAAGCTCAAGCCAGAGCCGTTAGCGAGAATCGCGGGCGAGAGCCGAGGCCGTTCATCCCAGCGCTACACGAGCGGCCAGTCCCAGTAGCACGATGCCGGTCAAGCGGTGAATCCACCGTGCGTGCTGCTGCAACCACAGCAGCACTCGAGAATGCGAAAGAACCAGCGCCACCAGCACATACCATCCGCCATCGACCACTGTCGCCGTGGCCACGATAAGCCAGCGCGCGTGGGTACTCAGATCGGCAGTGACGAACTGGCTCAGCAAGGCGATGAAGAAAACGATCAGCTTGGGATTGCCCAACGCCACCAGCAGGCCATCGCGCATGGCACGTCGCCAATCCCTGGCCTGCCGGACGATATCGAAGTCGGCACTGCCACCGCCCCTGAGTGCCTGAATGCCCAGCCAGGCGAGATACAGTGCGCCACCCCAGGTCACCAGCCGGTACAACCACGGCTGATGGACGATGACCGCAGCGAGCCCCAGCACCGTCAGTCCCGCGTACAGCCCGACCCCGAGCGCGTGAGTGAGACCCGCGACCACGCCGCAGAGCCGCCCGCCACCGAGCGTATTCTGCATCACCATGGCCAGACTGGGCCCTGGAGACATGGCCCCGAGGGCACATATGGCCAGCAATGAAAACCAGAGTTCCAACGACACGCCGCCTTCCTGTTTCCACTCTCGATATCCGAGGACCGACTATATTTCTTTTGGTACTTGGGAAACACTAGGAAAATTTAAGGGTTAGGGCACGTCTCGGATATTAGAAGTTCCTACTGTAGGAATTTATCAGGGCTTACGTCACCCATTGCGGGCGACGTAGACGGTGCCAGCAATGAGGGCAACCAGCAACACAGCGAACACACCGACGATGAACCACATGGTTATCCCTCCCCAATGAAGTACGGCCCAAGGATCCCCGCGATCGGGGACCCTATCCTATATAGTACTGGCCGCGATTGCCCACTGATTCACGTCCTCCGGGCTCAGGAACCACGCCACCCACGCATCCAGTAGGAGGTTGAACCCACCGGGGCCGGCGATCTCGTAGGCGCGCAGCAGTATTCGCTTGCACTTACTCGTGGGGATCCGCCGCGCGCTTGGCGAACCAGCCGGACAGCAAGCCGGTCGCCCATGGACTGAAGCCCTCGGCCATGCTCATCAGGTCGATTTTACCGCGGCACGGGCACTTCGAAGCGTCTACGCTGTCAGAGGCACAGGACCACATACATCAAGGAAGTGAACCATGAGCTTATTCAACAAGCGCGACGACCGACAGGCACGTACCGACCGTATCCGTGACGACCTGCGCGATATCGGTGATCAGGGTCAGGCACTGGGACGCGACCTGCGGGACGATGCCGGAGACGCCATCGAAGAAGCTCGGATCAAAAGTGAAGAGCAGTACGCCCGCATGGCAGCCGAATCGCGTCGGCGCAATCGCCGTTTCAAGCGTTCGGCGAACCAGTCCATGAATGACTGTGACCGCTACGTCAGTGAACATCCGTGGTCAGGTATCGGCGTCGCTGCCTTGGCTGGCGCCATTGTCGGCCTGCTGATCAGTCGCCGCTGAAGCGCCCTCGACGCCCCGCTTGCGGGGGCGTTTTCGTTGTCTCGAGTGATCGGAACCATGGTTGAACAGTTTAACCGTATTCAAACTTTCCAATCAGAGCTGTAGAAACTTGAGAACGATAGTCATTTAATCGCATGAAACCTGTTTCAGGAGCCCGAGATGACCGTCAATAAATGGCAAACGATCGATGTCGAGAATATCGATAAATCCGCGAGATCGCTGCATGCCTGTTCACTGGATCCCTCGATTCGCTGCCTGGCCGAGTTGCGTACCTCGCAGATCAACGGCTGCCTGAGCTGCACGCACTTTCGCCGTGAGCAAGCCGAAGCGCTGGGTATTTCTGCCAGCAAGCTGCAGGCGTTGACGGCCTGGGCCGAATCCGACGAATTCGACGACCGGGAAAAAGCGGCGCTGGCATGGTGCGAGTCGTTCACGCACTTCCGCCCGGCGAACCTGGCAACGCGAAAGCTGGCGCTGAATGCGTTCTCACCGCGGGAACTGGCGGACCTGACGATGGCGATCGAAATGACCAGCGCGCTGAGTCGCGCGTCACGTCGCGCCGCCGTCTAGATCGTTTCAACCTAGGTCCAGCCTCAAGCTCCATCTCGGTGCCAGGTGTCATCTCGGCTCGCTCTCGCCCCCTGACGAGAGCGAGTTTTCACGTCTGCGTTATCTCTCTCTGAAACTCGCCAACGCGGTTCACACCAGCGGCTCGACGTGATCGTGCAGACAGCCGAGCACACTGCCCTCGCGCGCCAGCGCCCGTCTATCCAGCATATGGACCCAACCTCGCGCCAGCTTGAGCAGCCCCTCCTGTCGAAACGCGGTCAAGGTACGGCTGACATGCACCGGGGACAAGCCCAGCGCATCCGCCAGATGCTGCTGCGATAACGGCAGACGAAAGCACTCGCGCTGGTCGTCGTCGCAGCGTCGAAGGCGGCAAAATATCTCGAATAACAGATAGGCCACTCGCTGGCGGGCGCTGCGTCGCGAAAGGTGGACCATTCGCTCGCTCAGCACCGCCTGCTGATAGGAGCAGACCGCGAAGCAGAGCGACATCAAGTTGGTCGATTGCCGGAACAGATCATGCAGCTGTCGATTCGATACCAGCCGAATCTCTCCGTCCTCCAGCATGGCAACGCTGGAGAGCCGCTGCTTGAAGGGAAATTCATGTAGCCCGATGATATCTCCGGGAAGAAATATCTCGAGAATGTGGCGGGTACCATCTTCCATATGCCGAAACGAATAAGCCCATCCTTGCCGCAAGGTGCAAAAGTCTCTTGCGGTGTCGCCCTCGTGCCACAGTACCTGCCCTTTGGTCACCCTCGTCGCTACACCCTCAAGAGCGTCGAGCCGACGACGATCATTTGCCGAAATGGCGCCGTAGTGGCCGAACTGACGAGCGATACAGCCTTCCTGCTGACCCATGCTCTTGCCTTATCGAATTTTTCAATAATGACAGCATGTTAGGAAAGCGAGTTACATAACATCGGTTAGATCGTCCAGCTAAATTACCCTCGCAAGCGCCTGTCGAGACTGGGATTATCGGTGGGGCCAGAATCCGCTTCGACCGCCCTCGCAGGTGTTATCGCGTCCCGAGGGGATATCGCGTCACCGGATCCGGGACGGACGGGGATCGGCTCGTCATTGGCAGAGGGCGTTGAGCGTTGAGCGTCATTCGGCGGGAAAGGCTAGCCCGGTGTACGCGCCAGAGTCCCGATCAGATAGAGATCGTGAAGGTAGGCGTCGAGTTTCGAGACAGCATGCGTCAGCAGGATGACTGCATAGATCAGCAGCATCAGAACCCATTCACTGTTCATCCACTTCAGCGATTCCACGGAGACCTGATAGGCGATCGTGTAGAGACTCAGCCCGCCGAAAAACATCACGATCAGACAATTCACCAAGACGATCGTCAGCAGTACGGCACGGCTATCGCTGGCAGGCAGTCGAGTCTTCCAGGAGAGTGCATGACGCACCATGACTCGGCCGTTGGAGAGAATGTGGCGCTGGCGGCGCAACAGTGCCGCGAGATATGGGGAGGCCTGGGGACGGGAAGCGGCGGAGAGTACGAGGTGGCGGTCGAAGCGGGCACCGAACAGCCGGCCGGAGAGTTCCAGCAGACCGTGGGTTTCTCCCGTTGTCTTGTACTGCTCGGCCTGGGTCGAGAGTCGACTCAGGTCACTATCGTTACTGGCCTGTCGCTCGTCGTCCTCGAAGTTCTGAGCATAATAGATGTCGTAGACCTGATAGACGGAGATCGCGACACCCACGAAAATCAAGAACAGCATCGTGATATTCAACATGTTTCGCCACTCCTCGGCCGAGCTGATCAGAAGCCGTATCATAGCAGGGCAAGCTCGAGACGAGCCATCTGCCCCCGGTGTGGCAAACGGTCGCTATCCGCAAGAATCACACGCGAAAATCGAACTGAACGAGCCTCCCGCCAGGCAACAGTCACCGCGTGGCCTGAATGGCATCATCGAGAGCGTTCGAGGCATCACTCCAGTCACGAACGGCGGGAGAACCTGCCTGGCACTCGAGCCTTGATAAGGCTCAGACCTCGTCGATTTCCAGAGCGTTCTCCGCGCCCCGGGTAAGGCGATCGGCGTTGCGCGAAGCGGAGCTGTCGGCGTGCCCGTCAGCCACCACCTGATCGCGACCGTCGGATTTCGCGGCGTAGAGGCGACGATCCGCCAGATCGATCACATCTCGAAGATGCAGACCTTCACGAGACAGGGCTATCCCCATTGAGACCGTCACCGGCAACACGGTGTCATCCAGCCGACAGGGGTGGCGGGCCAGCCGATCCCGAATACGCATGGCGGCGGCAATACTCTGCGTCTGGCCGGCACCCGGCAACAGAATCAGGAACTCCTCTCCGCCGACACGACCGATACTGTCGTCGTTGCGTAGCGAATCCCGCAGCAAATTGGCCAAGTGGCGAAGCACGGCATCACCGGCGGTGTGCCCATGATTGTCGTTGATGTCTTTGAAATGATCCGCGTCCACCAGCACCACGGCGAACGACTGCCCCTTCTTCCAATAACTGGAAGCTCGCTCGAAGACCGCCCGCCGATTGAGCACCCGGGTCAACGAATCGTGCATGGCGTCACGTCGATAGCGATGCTCATGGTGGTCGGTGATCGCCAGCATGCGCAGAATCACCGCACACAGCATGACGAAGACCAAGCCCAAACCCAGGTCGGAAAGCAGCGTATTCACCATCGAATGGGGTACGGCAGGCAAGCGCAGCGACGGCATGTGGATCACGCCAAGCGAGAGCGCGATCAAGCCGCCGGTGGCCAGAATCTTGGTTCGCTTTCGAAGATCGGCGAGCATCAGCTCGACCTCGGCGAACAGCAGATAGTAGATCAGGCTGCTCTGGTTGGCGGCGATGGCGGTGCCCGCACTGACGAAGACGAGAAAGACACCCAGCTTGACCGCCAGCGCCGTCGCCACGTAGAGCCGCCGATGCAATGACAACGCCAGCGCGTATCCACCCAGGCAGAGCAGGTTCAGACCGCCCAGCAGAGAATGCCCAACGACAAAAAACAACGGCGCTACGACCGTCTGCAGGCATAGCGCCAGCAAATAGATTTCGGCCATGATTTCAAAGCTGCGTCGGCGCTCCGCCGGCAGTGAGTCGGGCGCTTGGGTGCAGTTCCACCAGAGAGAAAGAAGCAGGCTTTGCATTTTCGACTCGTTATTGTATTGAGGGGCGCACCGTTGCCAGGCCCTTCCCTATCGGTAATGACGGGAAGACGTAAACCAGGGAAAGATCGAACCCTACCTCCAGCGCCCTGGTAAATCGAGAAGAAAGCACTTCTGAGTATCGCTGTTTTTAACAAAAGATAACATTGTCAAATTTGCTAAGAATACTGTAGTCCACCGATTACAAATGGATATCCAAACTGCTGACCCAGAATTCCTGTGCCAGAATCATCCGCGAGTTCTGGTAGCCTGGCTTCCCGGAACGGCATCTTCTCGCCGTCGATTAGTGCGCTCACATACGGAAATTCCCAATGCATTTTCTACACCAGGACGACCTGGGCAGACTCCTGTTGCGCCTGTGCGTTGGCGGCCTGATCCTGCTCCACGGCATCGACAAGCTGATGAATCCCGCCACTATCAGCGGCATCGCCCAGCAGTTGACGAGTGTGGGGCTACCCTCGTTCGTTGCCTACGGGGTGCTGGTCGGTGAAATCGTCGCGCCGCTGATGACGATCGTCGGCTGGCGAGCGCGCATCGGCGGGTTGTTGATGGCGATCAACATGATCGTGGCGCTGGCCCTCGTCCATACAGGCCAGCTATGGACACTCAATAGTCAGGGTGGCTGGACCCTCGAGCTGCAGGGCATGTTCCTGTTCGGGGCGCTGGCGATCATGTTTCTGGGTAGCGGACATATGGCCGCCAGGCCTGACTGACGGCTCGGGCCGTCACTCGATAGCCAAAGCTGTCAGCCTTTGCGCCAGCAATTCGGGGAAGCGCTTGAACCAGCGCTGATTGAGTGGCGATGGATGTGGCAGAGGTGCGAGGACGAAGCGCTTGCGTTCACCGTCGTCGAATGTCAGCTCGGTGACGTGCGTCGCGCTGAAACGATCGTCTCGGGACCAGAAGGCTTCGAGTGCGTCGCGGACCTCTTTCGTCTGGCCGATACCGAACCAGAAAAACGCTTCGCGCCCCAGGGTGATGACCTGCTCGCCCTGCCACTGCCGGGTCAGAAGCGCTGCCACCAGCGGCTGGAAACGCCGTTTTACCGCCATTGGCCAGGCCTTGTTGCCGAGCGGTTTGTAGGGAACGGTGTTGATCCAGAACAGATCCGCCCCCACCGACAGTGATGCCTCGAAGTCCGGCAACGACCGCCCATGACGGTGACGATAGAGCGCCTCCCGCACCTTCTGTCCACCGGCCCCCACGAATGGCAACCCGATCTCGATCTCCTTCCTGCCGGGATCACGGCCGAAGACGGCGAGCTTTGCTATCCGCGGCCCAAGGCCGACGATGGGCGTCAGCGGATCTCGATCGAACTGGCGATAGACCTCGCGATCCAGCCGCTCGAGCTCGGCAGCCTCGCGACGCATCGCTTTCTCGATATCGGCAGGCAGGGGCTGGGCCTGACGCCTCATGGACATGCTTATTCCTCCCGAAACGAGGTGTCGTGGAACAGCCCGCGGGCCACAGCAGTCTCAGTTCCAGGGCGAGTTGAGTATCAGCAGCGACGCATTGAGATAGGCGGCGAAACTGACCCATACCAGGTACGGCACGAGCAATCCGGCAGCAAACCGCGAATGGCGCCAGAACGTCACGATCGTCCACACGATCAGCCCCCACATCAGCAGCAGATCGAGCAAGCCGATCAACATCCAGTGTGCCGCGAAGAATAGCCACGACCACAGACCGTTGGCGATCAGCTGCAGCACGAAAGGCGTCAACGCTCTTCGGCGCTCGCCGCGCGGCACGATCAGGGTGATCTTCCAGGCCGCCACCGCCATCATCAGATAGAGCAGCGTCCAGGCGGTGGGAAACAGCCAGTCAGGGGGCGTCAGCGGCGGTTTGTCGAGTGCGGCATACCACTCGCCGGGCGGCGCCAGAATGCCGCTGCTGGCGGCGATCGCCACCAGCAGCAGCCAGGCGCAGAGAATGAAACTCGAACGACTCACGATGATTACCAGCTACCGGTGTTTTCCATCGAAGCCCAGGGTTCCTGAGGTTCCAGTGCGTCGCCTTTCTGCAGCAGCTCGATCGAGATGCCGTCCGGCGAGCGGACGAAGGCCATGTGGCCGTCGCGCGGTGGGCGATTGATGGTGACACCGCCCGCCTGCAGTTTTTCGCACAGCGCATAGATGTCGTCGACGCGATAGGCAAGATGCCCAAAGTTGCGACCGCCGGTGTATGTCTCCGGGTCCCAGTTATAGGTCAGCTCGACCATCGGCGACTGCTCGGACTTGGCGCGCGGTGTGTCGTTGGGCGTCGCCAGAAAAACCAGGGTGAAGCGTCCCTTGTCGTTTTCCTTGCGCGAGACTTCCTGCAGACCCAGCAGGTCACAGTAGAAACGCAGCGAGGCGTCGAGGTCGGCGACGCGGACCATGGTGTGCAGGTATTCCATGAAATCTCCTGATTCGTCAGTGTATTGAACCACTCTAGCGTAGACCACGAGCGCCGTTCGGTGAATCTACCGCCTATCGCGATCAGTCGGGTCTGATCGCCATGCGACCGCTGCCCAGGAACATCACGGCCAATGCGGCGAAGAAGTACATCCCCTGCAGCTCCAGCGCCCAGCCGCCCTGCTCGTTGAGCGTTCCCAATTGGGGGAGATGAACCAGCAGGACCGCCACGACCATGTTGCCGGCCATCAGCAGGCCGCCGATTCGCGCCCGCCAACCGACGATCGCCATCAGCGGCCCCACCACTTCACCCAGCACTACGCCGTAGGCGAGGAACGCCGGAAGACCCACGCCTGCCAGCATCTGGCCCAAGCCGTCGAAGCTGCCCGGATGAATGACCTTGTTGATGCCATGGAAAAGAATCAGGATGCCGACGCACAGGCGAACGATCAGTTTGCCGAGATCATCGTTTTTAAGCAGTTGACGCATGCTGGAGTCTCCGGACCATTAAAATCGCGATGAAACGTACTGACCGATCGCCTGCTGCGCCTCTTTCAAGGACTGCTGCTTGCGCTCATCGCCCATGTTGAGGCCTTCCGCATAGATCGTATCGACATCCTTGATGCCGATCAGCCCCAGCATGTGCTTGAGATGCGGCGTTTGGGAATCCATCTCCGTGCCGGCATACATGCCGCCGCGTGCTGCCAGAATCAGGCCCGACTTGTTCTCCAGCAGCCCCACCGGACCATTGGCGGTGTACTGGAAGGTCTTGCCGGCGCGCAGGATACGGTCGAACCACGACTTGAGCTGGCTGGGAATCCCCAGGTTGTAGAGCGGTACGGCCAGCACCAGCAAGTCGCTGGCTTCGACTTCGGCCAGCAGTTCATCGGAGATCCGCGCCAGATCCTGCTGTTCGGGGCTGCGCTCGGCGGGCTCGGTCATCCAGCTCTTCATTTCCGTCCCTGTCAGATGCGGCAATGCCTGTTCGACCACATTGCGCTCGGTGAGCTCGACATCGTGAGCTTCCAGGGCCTGCTTGAAAGATTCCGCCAGCGCGCGGGATTGGCCACCTTCGCCGAAGAGGGAACTGGTGATGAGAAGAATGCGTTGCGTCATGAACCTATCTCCAAGCCTGAGTCGATTAACCAAGGCGCCGGCACTGGCCGGCGCACGTTGGAGGCATTATTCGTTGTCATTTTTGAAATGAAAATCGCGAAAAATGGCGCGAATCATTCGAATGCATCGTTTTATGCCGTTAGGCATCGGCTTGACTAGCGGTGCGCTTCGACCCCCTGTCCACAGCCGTGAAACTCGCGTCCGCCATAGCGTAGCATCACCTTGACCGGCCAGGGTTTACCGCTCATATCGTCAAAACAGGCGCCAGCCCGAAGGTTCAGCTCCATCGGGTAGCGCCCGCTATCGCTGACCAACACCATGTTGGCATCGCTTCCGTTGTGGATCGAAGCAACCCGGTAATCGAACGTGTCACTGGCCTGGCCGTAGTCGGATACCAGGGTCAACGAATGGCTATTGCGATCGAGCGATACATTCCAGCCCGGCTCGTTGCCGCCCGCGTAGAAAATGCTGTCGGGATGTTGCTCACGGGTCGTCGTCTCACGCTCGTTGGCCAGCGTGCAGACCAGCTGCCCGTTGTCGCTCTCGACACGGGCGTCGCGGCCCTGGCGCCAGAACGAGACTCCATCGAGTTCGTAACGGGATCCGGCGCCCACCACCGCGCGGGGCAGCTCGGTCTCGCCCAGCGCCGTCCACAGTCGCAACCGCTTGTCATCCGGAGTCGTCGTGACCAGATCCTGAGAGGGTGTACAGCGCCAGGCGGTGAAGGTATCGCCACCATCCGCAAAGAAGGCACTGGGCAGCAGCGGCGACTTGAGCGAGTCCAGCGTCGACGACGGCGCGGCAGAGTGCGTCTCCTGATGCCCGCCGCTGGCACAACCCGCGAGCATGAGCGCGCCGAGTGAAAGGGTCAGCCAGCGGACCGATGAACGATGACGATAGAGGGCGCGGCGGTCTTTGCCAGCCTGAAGCGCTTTGGACATGAGCAAGGTTTCCGAGAGATGTCTGAACACGGCGAGCCGTCATGAAAAAGCGCCGCGAGATCGTCTCGCGACGCAACGTTCAGCCTAACATGCCAGGGCTACTGGCGGGCCAAACCATGAACGCGTTCATCGCTCGAAACACGTCTCAGGCGTAGCGCTGGCGCAGCTCGCGAGCGGCCTCGACCATGTTGGCCAGCGCCGGCTCTACCTCCGCCCAGCCTCGGGTCTTGAGGCCGCAGTCCGGGTTGACCCAGAGCCGCTCGGCGGGAATCTTCTCTGCCGCCTTGGCCATCAGGTCGACCATCCAGGCCCGCTCGGGAATGTTCGGCGAGTGTATATCGTAGACCCCGGGTCCGATCTCGTTGGGGTAATCGAAGTGCTGGAAGGCGTCGAGCAGTTCCATGTCCGAGCGCGACGTTTCGATGGTGATGACATCGGCGTCCATGGCCGCGATGGCGCCGATGATGTCGTTGAATTCGGCATAGCACATGTGGGTATGAATCTGGGTCGCGTCGGCGACGACCGCCGCGCTCAACTGGAAGCACTCCACCGCCCAGTCGAGATACGCCTGCCACTCGGCCTGACGCAGCGGCAGCCCCTCGCGCAGCGCCGGTTCGTCGATCTGAATGATCGCAATGCCGGCACGCTCGAGATCGGCGACCTCGTCACGCAACGCCAGCGCAATCTGACGACAGGTGGTGGCCCGCGGCTGATCATCGCGCACGAAGGACCACTGCAGGATGGTCACCGGACCGGTGAGCATGCCTTTCATCGGCTTGTCGGTGAGCGACTGGGCGTATTCGCTCCAGCGCACCGTCATCGCCGCGGGTCGCGTCACGTCTCCGAAGATCACCGGCGGCTTGACGCAGCGTGAGCCGTAGCTCTGGACCCAGCCGTTCTGAGTGAAGGCAAAGCCATCGAGCTGTTCGCCGAAGTATTCGACCATATCGTTGCGCTCGGCTTCGCCATGCACCGGCACGTCGAGCCCTAGCCGCGCCTGGCGTTCGACCACCTGAGCAATCTCTTCGCGCATGCGGTTCTCGTAATCCGCCACATCGAGCTCGCCGCGCTTGAAGTCGCGGCGCGCCGTGCGGATTTCCTGCGTCTGCGGGAAGGAGCCAATCGACGTCGTCGGGAACAGCGGAAGCTCGAGTCGCGCCCGCTGTGCCGACGCTCGCACCGAATAGACGTTGTCACGCCGCGTATCGGCGACACCGACTCTGGTCAGACGCTCGGCGACCTGTGGCTTATGGATATGCTGGGATTCACGCCGCGTGGCCAGTGCCCGGTTCGACTCCTCGACCCGCTGGCGATCCGTGGGCGTTTCGGCACCCTCGAGCACGTGCGCCAGCGTGACGACTTCATCGAGCTTCTGACGCGCAAACGCCAGCCAGCTCTTCAATTCCGGATCCAGCCGGGCCTCGTTGTCCAGATCGACGGGGACGTGAAGCAGTGAGCAGCTTGGCGCCAGCCACAGGCGATCGCCCAGACGGGCCCTGGCATCCTTGAGTTCTGCGGCGAGGCGGCTCAGGTCGGCACGCCAGATGTTGCGACCGTCGATGGCACCCACGGAGAGCACCTTGTACGGGGACAGGCGGTCGAGCACCGCGGTCAACTGCTGTGGGGCCCGTACCAGGTCGATGTGCAGCCCTTCGACCGGCAGCGACACCGCCAGACCCAGATTGCCGCCAAGGCCGCCGAAGTAACTCGCCAACAGCAACTTCACTGGGGCCGACTGCAACTGGTTGTAGGCGAACTCGAAAGCACGCTGCCACTCGTCGGGCAGGTCCTGGACCAACGCCGGTTCGTCAAGCTGCACCCATTCGACGCCGGCATCCGCCAGCCGGCTCAGAATCTGACCGTAGGTCGACATCAGATTATCGAGCAGAGAGAGACGCTCGAGACCTTCGCTCTTGGACTTGGCCAGCCACAGCCAGGTCACGGGGCCGGTCAACGCCACCTTGACCGGATACCCCGCCGACTTCGCCTCGGCGACTTCGTCGAACAGGCGCTCGCTGGCGATACGGAAGGTCTGCCCTTCGTGCAGTTCCGGCACCAGGTAATGATAGTTGGTGTCGAAATACTTGGTCATCTCGCATGCTGCCGCCGGCTCGCCGGACGGCGCCCGGCCGCGGGCCATGCGGAAACTGGTATCGAGATCGACCTCGCCTTCGACACTACCGAAACGCGGCGGCACCGCGCCGACCAGCACGGAAACGTTGAGCACCTGATCGTAGAAGGCGAAATCACCGACCGTGACGAGATCCAGACCTGCATCGATCTGTTGCTGCCAGTGAATCTTGCGCAGGCTTGCCCCTTCCAGCTCGAGACCGTCACGATCGAGTTCGCCTTTCCAGTAGGCCTCGACCGCCTTCTTCAATTCACGATGGGCGCCAATGCGCGGATAGCCCAAGGTATGCGCCAGAGTGGTCATGGGTAGGGTCTCTCAGGGTTAGCGGTTAGAATGAACGAGGTGCTGGCCTGTCACGCAGTCTGTCCATCGACGCATCCTGAATCAAACGCGTTTACCTAATCATCAACGTGAGCAAAATTCATAGAATGCTCGAACTTCGCCATCTACGTACGTTGATCGCTCTGCGCGACACTGGCTCGCTGGTCGAGGCGGCGGAACGCGTTCACCTGACCCAGTCCGCGTTATCGCACCAGATCAAGGATCTGGAGTCGCGGCTCGGCATGCCGCTGTTCGCTCGCAAGACGCGCCCGGTCTCGTTCACCCGGGCCGGAGAACGCTTGCTGACGTTGGCCGAACAGGTACTGCCCCAGTTACGTCTGGCGGAGCGGGATCTGGCACGACTGGCGGGGCATGAGCAGGGTCGCCTGCACATGGCGATCGAGTGTCACAGCTGTTTCCAGTGGCTGATGCCGACGATCGATCACTTTCGCGATCACTGGCCGGAAATCGAGATCGATATTCCCAGCGGTCAGAATTTCGATCTGCTGCCCGGGCTGACCCGTGAAGCGCTGGATCTGGTCATCACCGACAACCCCCAGCCGCTACCGGGCGTTCACTACGCCCCACTGTTCCGCTACGAAGGTCTGCTCGCCGTTGCCAGGCAGCATTCGCTGGCTGCTCGCAGCTGGGTCGAGCCGGCAGATCTGATCGCGGAAACGCTCATCGTCTATCCGGTGGAACACTCTCGCCTGGACGTCTTCACGCAGTTTCTCGACCCGGTGAACGTGCGTCCGCAGGAGATTCGCAGTGCTGAACTCACGGTGATGATGATGCAGCTGGTGGCGAGTGGCCGTGGCGTCTGCGCCCTGCCCAACTGGGCACTCACCGAGTATCTGGAACGCGACTACGTCAAGGCGCTGCCGCTGGGCAAAGATGGGGTATGGAGTACGCTTTACGCGGCGATTCGGGAAGACACGCTGGAGCTACCCTGGATGGAAGACTTCATTCGTACCGCGCGAGACACCTCGTTCGCGGTGCTGAGCGGGATCAAGCCGGCGGGCATGACGGAGCCTGCCTGAACGAAAAACCGCGACACGGATTGGAAGCGCATCGTCGTTAGGTCGACTCTTCATCGAAAGTCAGCGGCCGGATTGCCTCGCGCCCGTGCAGCGGCAGCAACAGGCTGAATCGGGCACCGCCCAGGCTCTCGCTGCGATCGACCACGACGTTGCCCCCGTGCCAGGCCATGATTTTCTGGACGATGGAGAGTCCCAGCCCGTAGCCGCCGGAGCGTCGCGTACGACTATCATCGAGCCGGGCGAACGGCTTGAAGATGGCGATACGTTTCTCTTCCGGTACACCGGGGCCGTCATCCTCGACATCGATACGGACCGCTCGCGGCTCGCGGTGGACGTTCACCATGACCCGATGCTCAGCGTGGCGACAGGCATTGGCGACCAGATTCTGCACCGCCCGCTGCAGATAGCGCGGTTCCGCTTCCACCTCCAGCTCTTCGCCATCGGCAACCCGCAACTCGAGATGGGGATGTAGCGGACTCAGGGTATCCAGCACTCGCCACGCCACCGCGCGACACTCCAGGCTCTCGGTCTTCAGCGACACCCCCTGCGCGGTTTCGCTGTCGAGCTTGGCATAGGTCAGAATTTCATCGATCAGCCGGTCGAGTTCGGCAATATCCTCGTCGATGCCGGCCAGCTGGCGCTGGGCGACTTCATCCCGACTGAGATCCTCCAGCATCTGTACCGCGAAACGAATGCGTGCCACCGGCGTGCGCAATTCATGCGACACCGCACGAATCATCTCCTGCTGGCTGCGCAATAGCGACTGAACCTGGGACGCCATGCCGTTGAGCGCCATGCCCAGGCGTCCGACGAAATCGTTGCTGTCGACCCGCACTCTCGAATTGAGATGGCCCGCCGCAATTCGCGTTGCGGCGCGCTCGAGCCGACCCACTCGGCCCTCGACGCTCCACACGATCAGATAGATCCCCCCCGCCAGAGCGGTCAGCACCATGATCAACAACGCCAGGGCCAACGATAGTGGCACCGATTCGAATCCGGGCAGCGGGCCGATCCGCAGCCAGCGGTCCGCACCGACTCGAGCGTGAATATAAAGCTCGCTGAGGCCGGTATCGAAACGCACCACCACCTCGCCGGCATCGAGACGCGTCGCCTGGATCGGGTCGACATCCGTGGGGGGTGACGTATACAGACCGATCGGCACGTGGAACTGACGTTTGACGCGCGCAAGCCGGCGAGCCTGAATATCGGCCTTCTCGCCACTCAACCAGCTGCGAAGCACCTCGGTTATCCCCCGAAGCTGCATCTCGTTGAGACTATTGATGCGTGACGCCAGCACCCAGTTCGAGTGAGGCAGCTGGTAGAGAGAGCGCCAGCCGTCGTCGGTCGACTCGATCACCGGGCGATTCTCGCGCAGACGTGCACGCTCGAAGTAGTTCAGCGACAGATCATCGAGCCTGAACAGTCCCAACGGCATGCCCAGGGTCGACGCCATCGACGCCAGCCATTCGTCGCGCTTGGCCAACGGCTGGAGCGAGACGAGATCCGCGAGCAACGCCAGCGGACCGCTGACCAGATTTTCCCGGTAGTGCTCCTGGCGCACTTTATCGACCATCAGGAAGCCGAACAGCACCATCGTGAAGGTGATGACCAACGCCGCCAGCAGCGACGCGTAGAATCGCAGAAATGTGCTGTCGGTAAAGGAACGACGCATGTTGGATCTCGCGCGGCAATCGGCTTATAGAGCAGCCCGAACGGGGACTCCGGCTACCTACAGGAAGAGACGGGGCCCACCGAGGGACGGTACCGGAGTCGACGAGCGGAAAGAAGGGAAATCGGCCATGAGCCTTCCTGCCATCCGGCATTATTCTCGCCCGTCGTCAACGGGAGCCCAAGGAGAAGAGTCCAGCACCAGGCGGCTCGCCGAGCGGCGGTCATGTCACTGCCGACGGCGGCCACGCGAGCCGGCCCCTTCTCGCTTCAACTGTCCCGGACGAAGAGATACCCTTTGCTACGCACGGTCTTGATGCGATGAGGGTGATTGGGATCGTCACCGATCTTGGGACGAATGCGCGAGACTCGCACGTCGATGGAACGATCCTGCCCGTCATACTTGATGCCGCGCAGTTGGGAGAAGATCTCCTCCCGCGTCAGTACGCGACCGGCATTGTCGGCCAGCAGCCAGAGGAGGTCGAATTCGGCGCTGGTCAGGTCGATCCGCTGTTCTTCCAGCCACGCTTCACGCGTTGCGCTGTCGATGACCAGGTTCTCGAACGTCAGACGCGTCGCCCCGCTCGAAGAGATCATGCTGTCGGCACGACGCATCAGCGCCCGCATGCGGGCCAGCAGCACTCGTGGCTGGACCGGCTTGGGCACGTAATCATCGGCCCCCATCTCCAGGCCCAGCACCTGATCCATGTCGTCGGTGCGTGCCGTCAGCATCAGAATGGGGCCGGGATAATGCGGTCGTGCCCGGCGACAGATCGACAGGCCATCCTCGCCGGGCAGCATCAAATCGAGGATCACCATATCCGGCTGTTCCTCGATGATGCGCTCCACCCCGCGGGCACCATCGTGTTCGAGTCCTACCTGGAAGCCATTGGCCTCGAGATATTCCCGCGTCAGATGAGCCAGACGTTCGTCGTCTTCGATAATCAATACGCGATCTTGATGTGCAGTGCTGTCCAAGCTGTCATCCATCCCTTTGAGTTGGCCTCGAAACCCTGCATACCATGATGTTCATTTATTATGGGTCAGTTGCCGGTAAAGCCAGCGTCGAAAGCCGGGCAATATCACTAGCTGCAACTGCTTCAGTCTGCTTGAAAACAGGCTTATGGAAACGGTAATTCACGCCACGCGAGTCGGAGAAGCGTAGCGGGTTACACAGCATCATACCCGAATTGTTCCCTTTGTAACCCCGTATCGCCAATGGTCTACGCCAGTCATGGGTAAATTCAGACGAGACACCGGCGAGATCGACTGACTGCCGCGGACACATCGGCTCGCGCCATCGCTCTGCTTCTCAGTAAGCCAGGCGCCCATACAGTTCGCCGAATGGCCGCATCACATGGCGCTGATAGGCAGGCCGTGCCTGCAGTCGCTGATACCACGCTTCGATGTTAGGCAGCGGCGGTCGAGGAATCTCGAGTTCGAAATAGCGGTAGAGCGTGGCCCCGGCCGGAATATCGGCCAGCCCTAGACGTTCGCCACCGAGAAATGGCGTGTCCGCCAAGTGGCTGTCGAGCCGCCGATAAAGACGGTCGCACCGTGCCAGAGAACGCTCGATGGCGGCATCGTCATGCTGGTCGCCCGGAGTCCGATAGAATCCCCAGAACACGCCGCCGAAAAAAGCGGGCTCCAGTTCGGAAAGCGACCAGTCAAGCCAGCGATCGGCCTCTGACTGAGCGGCAGGCGTCTTGCGCCGGAAATCGTCATTGCGATGGGCAGCGGCAAGATAGCGCAGGATCGAATGGGTCTCCCAGACCACGGTCTCGCCGTCCTGGATCACGGGAATTCGACCGTTGGGATTCAGCGCCAGAAATTCCGCCGATTCCAGTCCCCCATCCTCACCGCCTGCCGGTCGATGAACGTAATCGAGCGCCAGTTCGTCGGCCAGCCACAGCACCTTCTGCACGTTGTACGAGCTACGCCTTCCCCAGATGGTCAGCACGATTCGACTCCCTGTCGTTGGATTCAGCGGCTCAGGTCCACGTCCCGCGTCTGCCCCTTGCCGAGTTCAATCTGCTTGATGATGATCGGGCTACGCGACTCGCCACCGGGTAGTAGTACGCTTCCGGCGACGTAGAACACGCCCGCCGGAATGCCTCTGACGACGAAATACCCGTTGCCATCGGTCTTGGCATAGTGGGTGTATTCCCGAGCGCGCGGATCGGCCGGTTCGATCTTGCGCCCCGAAAGCGCCACATCGGCAGCCTCGGCCGCATAGCGCGTGGCCGGCGCCACGGATACCGTCTCGCCGCCACCCACCAAAGTCTGGCCATCTGATGTTGTATAGGTCAAACGCCCTTGCACGGCCGATGTGCCGGTCTTCTCGAGCCGGGCATACTCCTCCGCCGGAAAGGGAATCTGACGCTTCACCACGACTTCGTCGCTGCCGGAACGATCGAAGATGTCCGGCATTTGCAACGATCCCGTGGAAAAACTCTCACAGCCTGCCAGGATCAGTGTCACCGCCAGCGCCAAGGCCCCCCGCCACAGATTTCCCGCCATCATCGATGTCTCCCTGAGAATTCATCACGACCCGTCATCTCGACGACTCGTCCTCTTTTGGTCCTGCACTCGAATCGTGACTCAATCGCTCACCCGTCCAATCGGGCAACGAGTTCGCAACCCGTTTCCTATCCAGCCCAGCGCACCCGCGGGCCAGTGCATCCCCGGGCCAGCGCATCCGCGGGGTGGCATCCCGACGCCGGTTGCGCTGACCGCTCACGATTCGGGCGGACCGATGATCATCCGGTCGCCGCTTATCCTGATATCGAAGCGATCGAGAAAGCTCATGCCGAGCAACACGACATCGTCATCGATCCCGGCATGGATCGATCCGGCGACACCACGTGCTTCCAACCCCCCGAGCCTAACGCTATCGAGCGCTGTCAGATGGCCGCTGACACGACCGTTGGCGGTGCTGAACATGGCTTCCGGACCGGGCTCAATCTCCAGGGCGCGGGCCAGCGACCGGGAGAGCGAAACGTAGGTGGCGCCGGTATCGATCAGCAGCGTGACGGCATGACCGTCGATCTCGCCCGGCGCCACGAAGTGCCCGCGAGCATTGCGCTTCAATGTGACCGGGGGCTGTTCGATCGACGTTGCGGTAGCAAGACCGGCGTTGGGGTCGTTGCGACGCTGCTCTACGCCCCGAAACCACCACCCGGCCAGCAACAGCAGCAGGACCCAGAACACCACCATCATGCCGACGCCGGTACGACGCACGCCGCGGCCATCATCTCCCATTCGGGCGAGCCTTCAGCTGCAGGCGTATCGGTCCCTGCCAGGGCAAGTCGGGCGATAGTGTCCGGCCCTTCTGGCTGACCCGAAGATACCCGGCCTGGGCCAGCTCACGCGCGCAGTCGCGTACGCCGACCATCAACGGGCGCCAGTCGTCTGACAGTTGGCGCGCCACCTCGGAGGGGCAGAAGGTCTTGCCCGAGCCGCGCGACGCCGCCATCGACAGTATCGCGCGACTCAGCGCCGCCGAATCCGTGGCTGAAGTCATGACGAATCAGCGCAGATCCGGATTGAGCGTATAGGTCGCTGTGATGCTGGACTCGGCCAGAACATGCCCCTCCATCGCCTCGCGCACCTGCTCGCCGGTAAATTCGCCCGCCAGCCCGAGGGTGGGAATATCCAGCGCGAACACGGCAAAGGTGTAACGATGAACGACCTCGTCGTTCCACGGCGGGCAAGGCCCATCGTAGCCGCCGTAGACGCCAGCCATGTCCGGATCGCCGGCCATGAATCCGGTGTAACCGTTGATGCCGCTGACGCCTTTGGCGGTCTGCCCCGGCGCCTTGCCCTTGGGGACGACGCCATCGGCCATCTCGCCTTCCTCGATCAGATTGACCTCGGCAGGAATATCGATCAGCACCCAATGATAGAAATCGACGCGCGGCAGACTCGCGGTCAGCGTCTTGCCTTCCTGATTGACGTCGTCCGCTACGCCCGGCACGTCCGGATCGGTTATCAGCATAACGAAACTCTGTGTCCCCTGCGGGGCGTCCAGCCAGCGCACTTCCGGATTGCGATTGTCACCCAGACGCATGTGCTGGTCGGGGTCGGGGATGGCAAAAGCGAACAGTGCCGGGATCGGCTGGCCTTCCTCGATACCTTTGACGGTCAAACGCATGAGCTTCTCCTTGGCTGCAGGTAAAACGGAAAATCGATGATTACGGTGACAACGACGTGGGCCCCGCAATCGACACCCGTGTCGGCAAGATCGTCATGGAATTTATCGACAACCTTAGGTGGCCGCGCGCCTTTTGTCATGATTCGGAAATCGTTTGTCATGATCCGGAAATCGTTGGCACCATCGGCGTCAGTAGAAAACCGGCGATCTGTCAGTCACTGACATCGTGATTGCGGTACGCCGCCGACGCCCAGGCTAGCGGCAGAACGACACGCCGCGCATGCCGAGATGAAAATGGTTGGCGTGAGCGGCGTTGTAGTCCGGCCCCAAGGTGGTCCCGAAATAGTGACAGGCGCCGGCTTTCGCCTGGTGCAGAAACTCACCCTGCGTGCCGACGTCATCCCAGTCGTCGAGCACACTGATGGCCCGCCCATTCTCTAATCGTAACCCTGCGACATCGAGTGCCGAGGCCGTGGCGTGTTCGCTGCGCCGGGCGTTCTCGCGATGGTATATATTGCGGCAGGCGAAAGAGCCGTAGTGCTGAACGCTCGAGACACGCGAGCCGAGCAGTCGCTCGGCCAGCGGCTGTAACTCGTGCTGCTCGTACATCGTCCATGCCAATGCCAAAGGGCAGCTTGCGACGAAGCTCGAACTGAATGCCACCTGCGTGCTCGATAGCCGAACCACGTTTGTCAGGGGACAGCCCGCCGTCGGCGTATAGTCGTCGAGCGGTGTGAAAGAGATTGCTGGCGCGGTCTCGAGAGCGGCGAGGCAAGCCTCGCGATCGCCGGCCAAACGCTTGAGCTTCCAGCGTGTCATCGGTGTGACGGGGTCCTCTATCGCTAGCGGCGCGAAGGGATTCCACTCTCGCGGGATCTGCCAGACCCCCTTGTCGAAAGCGACACCGACGGCAATCGCCAGCAGACAGAACATGGTGCTCCAGGAAGGTTTCATAGGTTCCCAAGGGCCGATAAATGCGTTCCAGACGTCGAACCCGTCAATCGAGACGAAGACTGACAGCGACATTCACACGTTTCCGCTAAATCACTGCTATTCGATTCCGATCAAGTGATCTAAGCTTGGTTAGCTTGCCGAGAATATCAGCATCGCATCTCTGGCAACGTCGTCACTACCGCGCATGTCGTCAAGGAGGACAGCAATGCCGGGCTGCGCCAGACACGAGAACCTCTGCGGACGCTGTGATGCGCCGCTGGACTTCGATTTCACCATGGCTTTTCAGCCACTCGTCGATATCGCCCAAGGCCATGTCTATGGCTATGAAGCGCTCGTCAGAGGCCCTGGCGGGGAGTCGGCCGCCTCGATTCTGGCCAGAGTCGACGCCACGACACTCTATCGCTTCGATCAGGCATGCCGTGTCAAGGCGATCGAACTGGCCCACGAGCTGGGCGCCGTCGGCATGCTGTCGATCAATTTCCTCCCCAATGCCGTCTACGAGCCGCAAGCCTGTATTCAGGCGACCCTGAAGGCTGCAGAACGCGTCGGCTGGCCGGTCAGCAGACTCTGCTTCGAGATTACCGAATCCGAAAGCGTCGCGGACCGTCGCCATCTCCAGAACATCGTGGACAGCTATCGGGCAATGGGAATGAAAACGGCGCTGGACGATTTCGGCACCGGTCACGCCAATCTCGATCTGCTGATCGATATCTCGCCCGACGTGCTAAAAATCGACCGCCAACTGATCAGCCATATACAGGTAGCACCAAGACAACAACGAATCGTCGAACACATCGTCACCCTGGCCCATCAGCTCGGTATTACGCTGATCGCCGAGGGCGTCGAAACAATAGAAGAAGCTCGCTGGCTCTATCAGCATGGTATTGCGAGGCAGCAGGGATACTGGTTTGCCAGACCGATCGCAGGACAACTACCTACTTGCCCCGATTCGCGCTTCGCGTTGGCCCGGGGTGAACGCTAACGATCCGACGCGTCTGGCTACTCTTCTCACCGTATGAACCTCGGTATCCTAGCTTATGGTTGCTTCGAAAAATCGGTTGCCCCGCCAGTCGGTGGATGCTTCATCCACCGCTGACGGGCTGGACACGCTCAACATCGCCGCATTGATCTATCGGATCGATGAGGATGTGCCGTTGCTGGTCGATGCCAACGAGACAGCGAGACGTCTATTATCGATAGGTGACAGTTTCCCCACAGCCGACCCCTGGCATTGGCTGGATGCCCGGCGATGTCCGGCAACCGGCGCCCGACATCCAGCGATGCTTGAGGACGATTCACACGCCTCGCCTCAGTGGCAATACTTTCATCTCCGTCAAAGCCGGAAGCCACTGCGAGCCGTCAAGCTCAAGATTTCGCCACTGGATGCCCCCGCCGACGGCGACCACCGGCGCCATGTCCTGATTGCCGTCGGCGAGATTACCGAGGCCGACAGCGATGCCACTCCCAGTCTGCTGCCCCAGGCCGAGCCCCAACTGCACCAGATGCTGGGGAATCTGCCCATGGGCGTGTGCGTCATCGATGTCGAGGGCTATCTGCGCCTGGTCAACCGCGCTTTTTGCCGGTTCTTCGGCTATACGGAGAGCGAGCTGCTCAATGCCCATTTCCGCAAGCTGTTGCCCGAGCAGCATCGCCCAGCCGCCGACCAGTATCACGCTGCCAGTTTTCCCGATGCGCTGAATCAGCGTCGCGCGGTGGAGGTTCTGTTGCGGGATGGATCGACCCGGACCGTCATCATCGAGGATACGATCAACCATGACGACCTCGGCCGCCCACAGCACATCGCCTTTCTCGTCGATATCACCGAGCGACGCAATCTCGAACGTCGGCTGGAGCAGAAGAACCGACGTCTCGAGTACCTGGCAACGCGCGATGACCTGACGGGACTGCACAATCGCCGTTTCGGCCTCGAACTGCTGGAACAGACGCTGGAACGCAGTCAGCGCTACGGCGAGAAAGTCTCCGTCGCCATGCTCGATCTTGACTATTTCAAGGAGATCAACGATCAGTATGGTCACCCTGTCGGCGACACCATCCTGACGGACTTCAGCCGTCTCGTGGTCGAGTTGCTGCGCGCAAGCGACACCTTCATTCGCTGGGGAGGTGAAGAGTTCCTGATGATTCTGCCCGGCATCGACCGGTTCGCGGCGCAGACCACGTTGAACCGCCTCATCGAGCAACTTCACGACCACCCGCTGAGCCCCTACGATCTTCGGATAAGCTTCTCCGCCGGCGTCGGCGAGCATCATCATCAGACGTCGAAGGGATTGCTCGAAGAGATCGATCAGGCGCTCTATCAGGCCAAGTCTGCCGGCCGCGGCTGCGTCGCCATCGCGCCGATTTGTGTCTCCCGGCCCGGGCAGTGTTGCAATCAGGCATTTTCGTCGCTCTAACGTGACGGCCAGCCTCTGGCCGGCCATCTCGCTAATCTCGACTGCATCGCCGTTCGCTCGGCCTGGCGATCGGCCAGGCCCATGAGAAAGCGCTGGGGACGACTCCGGGAAGATCGCCCCGATCTAGAAGATCGTTCGCACGGCCAGAAACAGCACGGTCGGTGCCAGCAGGATGCCCAGCCCGGTATAGAACGTCGCCGTCATTGCGCCGTAAGGCACCAGTCGCGCATCGGTCGCCGCCAGGCCTGCAGCAACGCCGCTGGTCGTGCCGATCAAGCCACCGAAGATCATCGCCGAGCGCGGGTTGTCCAGCCCGATCAGTTTTGCGGTCATCGGGGTCGCGATCATGGTCAGAATCGACTTGACCAGACCGGCAGCGATCGACAGCGCGATCACTTCCGAGCTCGCCCCCAGCGTGGCCCCGGTGACCGGCCCGACGATGTAGGTCACTGCGCCCGCCGCGATGGTGGTGATGTCGACCGGGTCGGTATAGCCGAAACCGATCGCCACGGCAGCACCGGCCACGAACGAGACGAGAACGCCGAGAAACAACGCGATCACGCCGCGAAGGCCAGCCTTCTTGATTTCGTGAAGCCGGACACCGTAGGCGGTGGCGATGATCGCCAGATCCCGCAACATGCCGCCGCCCATCAGCCCGAGCCCGGAAAACAGCGTGACATCCGAAAGCCCCTTGCTACCGCCGGTGGACACGCCGCCGATGTAGGCAAGTACCAGGCCGATGATGATCGCGATGGCGGAACCGTGCAGACGCCCCGCCGTCAGATGGCGACTGAGCCAGTAGGCCACGTACATGGTGAGACCGATCACCGCGAAAGCCGCGATCAGGTGATATTTGTCGACCAGAGAGACAATGGAATCGTTCATGTCGGCAATCTCGCTCAATGGCCGCTAGGGGCAGTGGGGGTCGACTCGAGCGGGCTCGCGTCATCGGTCTTCTTGCCGGTCAGTACCGGAACCAGCGCCAACCCCAGCACGACCGAGAGCACGCCGGCCAGGATCGCCACCATGCCGCCGCTGAATGCCGCCGCCACGTTCTGACTCGCCGCCATGGCCACCACGATCGGAATGTACATCGCATTCCAGAAGTTGATGCCGCTCTCCGTCGTTTCCGGCAGCTTGTCGCGGTCCTTGAGACAGCCGGTCACGAAGATCAGCAGCAGCATGGCGATACCCACCCCGCCCAGATTGGAATCGATTCCCAGCAACTGGCCGAGCACGTCGCCGATGATTAGCCCCGCCAGCATGCAGCCGGCCAGGAGTGCTACACCGTAGATCACCATCGTCATCACCTCTTGGGTATTGTTATAGCGCGTTTTAATGGGACGTCGTTTTATGAAGCCTCGTGATGGCGCTTTGCTTTAGGACGTCGTCATGGATGGCTCGGTCGAATGAGCCTGGCGTGTCTCGAGACGAGCACCGTCTACCGCACGGTGACCGCCATGCCGCGTTACCCACGCGGCAAGGGTGAAAAGCGTTCGGCAACGCTTACGGGCGCGCCGTTTCTGCGCCGGTATAGATATCGGCATAGCGCTCCCGCAGCGCGTTCTTCTGGACCTTGCCCATGACATTGCGTGGCAGGCTATCGATGAAGAATACCCGCTTGGGCTGCTTGTAGCGCGCGACCTTATCCTTGAGCGCCGCCAGCACCTGAGCTTCGTCGAGTGATTCGCCGGGCTTGACCACCACTGCCGCCGTCACTCCCTCGCCAAGATCGGGGTGTGCCACGCCGATGACCGCCGACTCCACCACCTGGGGCAGTTCGTCGATCCACTGTTCGACCTCCTTGGGGTAGACGTTGTAGCCACCGGAGATCACCAGATCCTTGTCGCGCCCAACGATGTGCAGGTAGCCATCGTCATCGATCAGACCGAGATCACCGGTAATGAAGAAGCCGTCTTCCCGGAATTCCGAAGCGGTCTTTTCCGGCATTCGCCAGTAACCCTGAAAGACGTTGGGCCCGCGAACTTCCACCAGACCGGTCTCCCCCGCCGCCAGCGTCTTGCCGCTCTCGCGCTCGGTGATCCGCACTTCGCTACCCGGCAGGGCGAAGCCGACAGTGCCCGGGCGGCGCTCGCCGTCGTAGGGATTCGACGTGTTCATGTTGGTTTCGGTCATGCCGTAGCGTTCGAGAATGGCGTGGCCGGTACGCTCGTGAAATTCGTGGTGGGTCTCGGCCAGCAGCGGCGCGGAACCGGAGACGAACAGTCGCATGTTGGCGGTCGTCTCCCTGTTCAGACGCGGGCTGGTCAGCAGCCGGGTGTAGAACGTCGGCACCCCCATCAGCGTCGTCGCCCGCGGCATCAGGTCCAGCAGCTGGTCGGCATCGAGCTTGGGCATGAAAGTCATCGAGGCGCCGACGGTCAGAACGATGTTGCACGCCACGAACAGCCCATGAGTATGGAAAATCGGCAGCGCGTGCAGCAGATGATCGTCAGCCGTGAATTGCCAGGTCTGCGCCAGCGCCTGGCTGTTGGCGGCAAGATTGCCGTGGCTCAGCATCGCACCCTTGGAACGCCCGGTGGTGCCGGACGTATACAGGATCGAGGCCAGGTCATTGGCTTCGAGTTCGGCGAGACGAGAATCCTCCTCGGCGTTGCCGACCCGTTCCATCAATGAACCATCGACATCGGCGCCCAGGCTTTCGACGACTGCCACGCCGCAACGCTCGACCAGCCGCTGTGCGATCTCGAGATCCTCGGGCCGACACACATAGATCCGGGGCTCGGCGTCGGTAAGGAAATACTCGACTTCAGCTTCGGTATAGGCCGTGTTGAGCGGCAGATAGACGGCCCCTGTCTGCAGGCAGGCAAGGTAGAGCATGATCGCCTGCGGACTCTTTTCGACCTGAACCACGACACGATCGCCCGGCTCCACGCCGCTCTCGCGCAGCACCTTTGCCATGCGCCGCGAGGTAGCTAGCACGTCGCGATAGCGATACCGTTCGCCGCTCGGCGTGTCGATCAACACCTTGTCCGGGTGGCGCTCGAAATTGCCCGAGAATTGCAGATAAAGATTCTGATTCATTCCACCACTCCTGCTTTGATAAACGGTCATGGCCGGTCAGGCGTCGGTTCGCGAGCCATGGCGGCAGCGTGAACGACCTTGTTTGGCTTCCCGGCGGATCTCGCTGGTGCAGACCACCGTGCCCTCGCGGCTGAACGCTTCGTGATTCTGCTCGATGCGATCGAGTTCGTAGAGGTAATTGACCATCAGACCGTGGGACTGACGGCGTCCGTTCTCGGACGTGTCCCCCGGCCAGTTGAGCCGATGCAGACTGGCGCCATTACCCAGATGGAAGCGGGCTACCGGGTCCATCGGCATGCCGCTGTCGCGTTTGACGTCGATCAGATAGTGCGCCGCCAGACCGCGAAGCTCGGGTGTCAGCTTGTCGCGCGACTTGGCATCCTCTAACCAGCGGCCGCCGTCGATACTGGCGGCGGTCTCGTCCGTCAGTTGACACGCCCCGCTCTCGCGCTCGGTCGCCAGCCACTTGGCGAACCCGGGTACCGGCGACAGCGTCACGAATTTCTCGAGATTGGGCAGCTCGCGCTTGAGCTCCTGCACCACCTGCTTGATCAGGAAGTTGCCGAAGGAGATCCCGCGCAGGCCGGCCTGACAGTTGCTGATGCTGTAGAAGGCGGCCGTATCGGCCTCTTCCGGACGCACCTCGTCGCCCCCTTCGAGAATCATCTGGATGCTGTTGGGGATGCCGCGGCACAGGGCCACTTCGACGAAAATCAGCGGCTCGTCGCCGGTCGCCGGATGAAAGAAGGCATAGCAGTGACGATCGCCGGGATCGAGACGGCGGCGCAGATCCGACCAGTCACCGATCGCGTGGACCGCCTCGTAGTGAATGATCTTCTCGAGCACCGCCGCCGGCGTGTTCCAGTCGATGCTCTCCAGCACCAGGAAGCCACGGTTGAACCAGGAGGCAAAGAGATGCCCGAAGTCGGCATCCAAGGGCGCCAGTTCGGGATGGGTCTTGAGGCAGCGCAACAGATCCGCGCGCATCTTGACCAATTCATAAGTCCCGCCAGGGCAGAGATTCAGCCGGCGCAGCAGGTGTTGGCGTCGTGGCTCACACGCTGCAAACAGCTGCTGCAGACTCGCGTTGTCCTCGTCGACGCGGTAGGCCGCGTAAGCTTGGTGGATGGCCTCGGGCTCGGCGGCGTAGCGCTCGCCCAGTAACTGGAAGAAGGCGATACGGTCCGCTTCGTCGAGCGAGGCATAGCGTTCCAGCGCTTCCTGGGCTATCAGAATCTGGGAAGCCTCGCCACCGGGGTGCATCAGCGTCTCGCATACCGAGGTCAATCTCGCCAGGCTACTGGCTGCCTTGCCGGAGCCGGTCCCCGTGAGGTACTGACCCCGTGTTCGGCGACCGATGCTGGATAGCAGGTCCTGGAGGAAATTCATGTTGACGTTCATGCCGGCCCTCTCGGGTCTGTGGCTATGACTTCACCAGCGACGTAAAGCGACGCTGGCGAGCGTTGAACGGAGCGAGGCGGTCCAGCCGCTAAGCCTTGGTTTCGAAACCAACGAGACATTTCGAAACCGGCGGTTAACATACATGTCATCGCTCTGTTATATATAACAGTCACGCCCCGGTCATCGGGTGTCAACCTAGGAGAAAGTCTAATATGGCTCGCACCCCGCATGCCCAGCGACTTCGCGACCTGCTCGAGGATGCCATTGTCGACGGTCACTTCGCCCCGGGGGACAAACTGGATCCGGAAGCGCTGGCGCGCGAGTACGAATGCTCACGCACCCCGATTCGGGAGGCGCTGCAGCAGCTCGCGGCATCGGGGATGGTGCGTGTCTTGCCCAAGCGCGGGACTTTTGTCGCCCAGTTGAGCGTGACCGAGCTGGTCGAGCGCTTCGAAGTGATGGCGGAACTGGAGGGCATGTGCGCAAGGCTGGCGGCGCGACGTGCGACATCCGAAGAGCTGGCAGCGTTGCAGCGTGCTCAGACGGCCTGCCGGCAGTGCATGACCGCCGGCGACGCCGACGGTTACTACTATGAAAATGGCACTTTCCACCATCTGATCTATCAGGCCAGTCACAACCAGTTCCTGACCGGGGAGGCCGCGCGGCTTCACGCCATTCTGAAACCCTATCGACGCCTGCAACTGCACGCTCGCGGGCGCGTTGCCAGCAGTTTCGACGAGCATGAAGCCATCATGGCGGCGCTGGTACAGGGCGATGCCGAGGCCGCCGAGACGGCCATCAAGCACCACGTGCAGGTTCAGGGAGAACGATTCAATGACCTGGTCGCCTCCATGCAGCGTCTGCAAGCCCAGCGCCAGAACGGCGCCTGACCCGCGAGCGCATGGTTTCGGCCGCGGCAGTCGAAGACGAGAATCAGTGGAAGAGTAGCGTCACCATCAGCGCGACGCTGCCGACGATCAGCGCCGTGATGACGGAGAGACTGACCACCAGATTGAGCCAGCGATCAATCCGAGCGTCGGGGGGCGTCGGCGCACGCCGAGTCGCCCCGTGAGAGAGCTGGCGGGAAGACTTCGTGGCCGGGGGCATGGGCAAGCTCCGCAGTGGGTCATGATCGTGTTAACGGCGTCACGCCTCTCGAATTGAGTATTAAATTAAGCGGCTTCGATAAATTTCTCCACCTCTGTCATCGAGAGCCGTTGTCATGCCACTGGCCAATGCTCGATGCGCCAGGGAATTCCCCGCCAACGAAAAACGGCCCCGATCCTGTCCGGATCGGGGCCGTAGTCCACAACGCTATCGATCGGCGCTATCGATCAGCGCGGGTTGATACGACGATTTTTGACATCGGGCGCGCGGCGATAACGGTCTTCGTCCGCCAACTCTTCGGCTTCGAAGGCGTCGGCGCCCACCGGCGTGTCGCTGTGCTTACGATAGAGCGCGGTCAACATCGCCTTGCGATCGGCGCGCAGCTCTTTCAGCGTCACGAATATCATCCCATAGAGAATGAACGTGAACGGCAACGCGGCCAGCACCGAGGCCGACTGCAACCCTTTCAAGCCGCTTTCACCACCGGCCGAGAGCAACGTCAGGCAGATCGCCGCGATCAGCACCCCCCAGATGATCCGCTTCATCAGCGGCGGATTGAGCGAGCCGTTATCGGTCATCTGCGACACGATATAGGTGGCGGAATCCGCAGATGTCACCAGGAAGATGAAAATCAGACAGAGAGCCACGATCGACAACACATTCGAGAACGGCATCAGATCGAACATCTGAAACAGCGCCGAAGTGATGTTGTCCGAGGTCGCCTGAGCGAGGCCCGCATCGCTGTTCATTTCCATCTGAATGGCGGCGCCACCGAACACGCCAATCCACAGACAGGCCAGCAGCGGCGGTACGACCAGCACGCCGAACACATACTGCTTGATGGTACGACCACGCGAAATTCGGGCCACGAAGGTGCCCACGAACGGCGACCAGGCAATGACCCAGGCCCAGTAGAAAATGGTCCAATTGGATGCCCACTGACTGTCATCATACGGTGACATCCGCAGGCTCATGCCGATGAAATTCTGCAGGTAATCGCCGATACCCAAAGTGATGGTCTCGAGAATCGCGACCGTGGGTCCGGTGAACAGAATGTAGAACATCAGCGCGAAGCAGATGATCAGATTGAGGTTGGAAAGATTCTTGATCCCCTTGTCCAGGCCCGATGTCGCCGAGAGCATGTAGCAGATGAACATCGCTCCCATGATGATGAATTGCCACATCATGTTCTCGGGCACATTGAACACCGAGTGCAGACCGCCATTGATCTGCAGGACCGCCAAGCCGATTGATGTGGCCACCCCCATCACGGTGGCGACGACGGCGAAGATATCGAGGATCGGCCCGAGCCGGCGCAGTTTCGGGCGCTTGGCCGTTACCGACGACAGTACGTTGGACACCATGCCCGCCTGCCCCTTACGGAACTGGTAATAGGCGATGATCAAGCCAACCACAGAAAACGCGGCCCACTGGTGGATACCCCAGTTGAAGAACGCGTACTGAATCGCATAGCGCGCCGATTCGGCGGATTCCGGTTCCACATCGCCGTAGGGTGGCGTCATGTAATGGGTCATCGGCTCCGCCATCCCGTAGAACACCAGGCCGACACCGAACCCTGCCGCCAACAGCATGCTTATCCAGGAGAAGAAACCATAGGTGGGTTTGCTATCCTGCGGTCCCAGACGAATTTTGCCGTATTTGCTGAACGCCAGACCCACCAGAAAAATCACGAACCCGAAAACGGAGATCAGATAGAACCACCCGAAATAGTGCGTGGTAGCGCCCAATGCGGCGTTAGCGACATTTCCAAATCCCGTTGGAAAAATGGCACCGACGGCCACGATTGCCGCTATCACCATCGCCGAGACGATGAATACCCCTTGCTTGCCGAATTTGGGCATGTTGTCCCCTTTTGATTGTGCTGATTTCCTCTAACGCCAACAGTGTAGACGAAGCCTCTACTCTCTGCGGCCGCTCAGGGTCTACCTCGGTGCCTTTGGCGAGTCAACGGGATGCCATACGAAAACTCCCTCGACGTAAGTCTTCGTTAAGCCTTTGTGCCTCAACCTCGCCCTCATCATATTTGGTGGAGGGCTATCGATGTCGGGTTTATCTGCCCCAGCGGCGAACATCATCTGGCGCGAAAGTCGGGACGGTCAGGAGCGAGCCACGCTCGAGCACTTCATCGCGGATACCTACCGGCAGCAGCATGGCGCGTCGATCGCCCATTTCGCACCGCGTCTCTACGGGCTGTGGGAGCAAGATCAACTGCAGGCTGCTGTCGGCGTCCGTCGAGCCGACCCATCCCCGCTCTTTCTCGAGCACTACCTGGAAACGCCGATCGAGCAGGCCCTCTCCGACGTTCTGGAGACGCAGGTCGATCGCATGGCATTGGCGGAAATCGGCAATCTGGCCGCTCGTCGACCTGGCATGACGGTCCCGCTGATTCGCGCACTGATTGCCTCTCTCGTCGCCGAGGAGTGCCGGTGGCTGGCATTCACCGCAACGGCAACCGTTCGCAATGGATTTCGACGCCTTGGCCTCGACGTCCATCGTCTCGCGGCGGCCGACCCGACCCGCTTGGGTACCGCGCAAGGCGACTGGGGCAATTATTACCTGCACCGCCCCTGGGTCATGGGTGGCGACTTGCTTGCCGCTTGGCATCGCCTCGCCCCGGATGGCGACCGCACGATCATCAACACCGTGCCAGCCGCTGCCCCGCTTCACAAGGATATCAATCATGCGTGAGCGCTTTCTGGACCATTTGTGGACGCTGGGGAAGACCGACGAGAACCGTGTCGCCCTGGAGGACGAGACCCAGTCGATCAATTACGGCGAACTGATGGTGCTTGTCGAATCCCGCGCACACCAGCTACGTCAACTCGGTAGTCAGCGTGTCGGATTGGCCCTCGATAATGGCGTCGACTGGGTACTGTGGGATCTCGCGATGATGCAGGAGGCCATCGTCAGCGTGCCGCTACCCGGATTTTTTGCGCCGTCACAGCTAGCCCACGTGGTCGATCAGGCAGGTCTGGATACGCTGATCGGGACGCCGTCCGTGGCGACGGCATTGGGCTTCGAGGCTATCACAGACACCAGCGGCTCCACGAACACCAAAGACGCCACGCTCTGGCAGCGCCGCGTTGTCTCGTCACTCCCAGCGTTACCCGAAGGCACGCACAAGATCACCTTCACCTCGGGCACCAGCGGCACGCCCAAAGGCGTCTGCCTGAGTAGCGACAACCAGCTCGTCGTCGCCGAGAGTCTCGCCGAGATCGCCGCTAGCGTCGACGTGCGCCGACACCTGGCAATACTCCCACTGGCGACGCTGCTAGAAAACATCGGTGGCATCTACGCCCCACTATGGCTCGGCGGCAGCGTCACACTGCCCTCCTTGGGGACACTGGGCTGGCTGGGCGCAAGTGGTTTCGATAGCGCCCTCGGCTGGCAGGTCATTACCGAGCACGCGCCGGACAGTCTCATTCTGGTGCCGCAACTGCTTTCGGCGTTACTCACCCAGCAAGGCGATGCGCCCATCGGCTTTGGCCGTTTCTTCGCCGTCGGCGGGGCCACGGTGTCGCCCACGCTCCTGGCGCGCGCGGAAGCCGCTGGCTGGCCGGTGTTCGAAGGATACGGTCTTTCCGAGTGCGCGTCCGTCGTCACACTCAATCGTCCCGGCGAAGCTCGTCCCAGTGAACATCGACCCGGCAGCGTGGGCAGACCATTGCCTCATGCAGAGGTAAGCCTGTCCGAAGATGGCGAGGTGCTGGTTCGGGGCAATGTGATGCTGGGCTACCTGGGTGACAGCGGCCCGGCACCGACGGTCTGGCCCACGGGCGATCTAGGTGAATGGGATGGCGATGACCTGAGGCTCAAGGGACGTCATCGCCAGGTCTTCATCACCGCCTACGGCCGCAATGTCGATCCGGCCTGGGTCGAGGCTGAATTGACCGCCGAACCCGCGCTTGCCCAGGCCTGGGTGAGCGGTGAAGCGCAGTCCTTCAATCGTGCCCTGTTGGTGCCGCGAGGCGACTGGGTCAACGATCGCCAAATCGAAGACGCCGTGGCGCGAGCCAACGCCCGATTGCCCGATTACGCGCGCGTCTCCCTGTGGCAACGCAGCGCCCCCTTTACTGCACAAAACGGTCTAGCAACCGCCAACGGCCGGCTGCGCCGTGACGCGTTGGCCAACCATTACCACACCTGGCTTACGAGCCCGGTCTTTCCATCAGCGGATGTGTAAGACATCCGCTTACGTCTCAGGAGACGACATCATGTCCCACTATGAAAAACTGCAACAAGCCACTGCCAGTCATCGCCAATGGCTGCTCGACACGCCGGTCATTCGCCGGGCGCTGGAAGGCAACATCACGCGGGACATCTATCTCGCGTTTCTGGAACAGGCCTATCACCACGTCAAGCAGACGGTGCCGCTGATGATGGCCTGCGGGGCGCGCCTGCCGGCTCGTCTCGAATGGTTGCGTGGCGCGCTGGTGGAATACATTGAGGAAGAGTACGGCCACCAGGAATGGATTCTGGACGATATTCGCGCCATTGGGGGCGATGCCGATGCCGTCGCCAGTGCCACACCCGCGCCGGCTACCGAATTGATGGTGCGCTACATCCGTGATGTCATAGCCTACGACAACCCGGTCGGCTTCTTCGGCATGGTGCACGTGCTGGAAGGCACCAGTACCGCCATCGCCACCCAAGCCGCCGAGCAGATGCGCGACGGTGCCGGACTCCCGGCCAACGCCTTTCGCTACCTCGAATCCCACGGCAGCCTCGATATCGGACATCTGGCGTTCTTCGAGGAGCAGATCAACCGGCTCGAAGACCCCGCCGACCTGCAGGCCATCATCGATTCCGCCAACATGGTCTATCGCCTCTACGGTGCCATGTTCCGCAATCTTCAGCGGGATGCCGATGACGTCGCCAGCCATGAGGGCCTGAGCCATGCGCTGGTCTGATCGCCGCATCCTAGTCACGGGCGCCAGTGGCGGCATCGGACGGGAACTCGTGTCACTGCTGGCCCAGCGCGGCGCGCGGCTACTGATCGTGGGGCGCAACGCCAGCGTGCTGAAAGAACTGACGACACTGGCGCCCGAGCGCATTCGTGCGCTCACCGCCAACCTGACAGCGCTAGATGAGCGTCGCAGGGTCGTCGAGGCCGCCGATGATGCACGGGTCGACATGCTGATCAACGCCGCCGGGGTGAATCATTTCGGCCTCTTCGACGAGCAGTCTCCGGCGGCGATCTTGTCGATGGTGGATCTCAACGTAACAGCCACCCTGCTCCTCACTCAGGCGCTGCTACCGCGACTGCTGCACGAAAATAGCGCCTGGATCGTCAACCTCGGATCTGCTTTCGGTGCGATTGGCCACCCGGGCTATACCGCCTACTGCACGACCAAGTTCGCCTTGCGCGGATTCAGTCAAGCCTTGCGTCGAGAGCTAGCCGATACGCCGATCCAGGTGCTGCATATCTCGCCTCGTGCCACCCGCACGGGCATGAACAGTGACCGCGCCGATGCCCTCAACACCGCGCTGGGCAACCACGTGGACGAACCCGCTCACGTCGCCGCTAGCGTCATCCGCGGCATCGAGAAGCATGCTCGTGATCGACAGCTTGGCTGGCCGGAGTGCCTGCTGGTCAAGCTGAACGGCATTCTGCCCGGCCTCGTCGATCGCGCGCTCAAAAAGCAGCTTCCAACGATCCAGCAGCATGCGCGTCGTCCTTCCACGTCGTCCTGACTCGCACAGGGAGATCACCATGACAGAACACCACTCTTTGAAGGCCATGGTTCTCGCCATGGTTCTCGCCACGACGGCTGGGATGGCGCTTACCGACAGCCCCATGGCGTTGGCGGCACAGCCTTTGACGGCTTCGGCATCGACCGCAGACTCGGCAGCGCCGGCCGCCGCGGGCCTGCATGAACTCCAGAGCCGCTGGGCCAACATTCAGTACCAGACGCCGGAAGCGCGACGTGCCGATGCCTTCGAGCAGCTCTATCAGCGCGCTCAGGCTCTACTTAAAGCACAACCCAAAAGTGCAGAACTACACACCTGGGCGGGTATCATTCGTGGCTCTCAGGCAGGCGCGGAGGGCGGTCTAAGCGCCCTATCGCAGGTCAAGGAGGCCCGAGCCGAGTTCGAGCAGGCGCTGTCGATCGATCCGACGACGCTGAGCGGCTCGGCGTACACTAGCCTGGGTACGCTCTATCACCAGGTGCCCGGCTGGCCCATCAGCTTCGGTGACGACGACAAGGCGCGACAGCTGCTGCAGAAAGGTTTGAGCCTCAATCCCGACGGGATCGACAGCAACTACTTCTGGGCAGACTTCCTCCACGATCAGGGCGACGATGCGCAGGCCCGCCAGGCGATCGAGAACGCCATGGCAGCAGCGCCGCGCCCCGGCAGGGAAACGGCCGATGCCGGGCGTCGTCAGGACATTCAGGCTCTGCTGAAAGAGATCTAGGCGCACGCCTCGTTCGGAGGTCCGACCAACCCGGAAGTAGCGTAAAGGTCGGCGGCGGTGGAATCGGTTGCATTCGTCTCTGGCGCCCTCATGATAGGGATTATGAGGGCGCTAACTAGCGCTCACTCACTTCTCGATGGGAACGCTCATGTCACGACTTGCCGATATTCCTCTCTCGGTGCTGGACCTGGCACCGATCACGCGCGACGGTACTGCGGCGGAGACCTTCCGTCACAGCGTCGACCTGGCCCAGCAGACCGAACGCCTTGGCTACAACCGTTACTGGCTGGCCGAGCATCACAACATCGATGGGATCGCCAGCGCGGCGACCAGCGTGTTGATCGGTCACATTGCGGGCGCTACCTCGACGCTACGCATCGGCAGCGGCGGCATCATGCTGCCCAACCATCCGCCGCTGGCGATCGCCGAGCAGTTCGGCACCCTGGCCACGCTCTACCCGGATCGGATCGATCTCGGCCTGGGCCGCGCGCCGGGGTCCGACGGCATCACCATGCAGGCCATGCGCCGCGACCCACGCGCCGGCGTCAACGATTTCCCCGACCGTCTCGATGAACTACGCCGCTATCTGGGTGATACCGTACCCGGCCAGCGCGTGCGCGCCATTCCCGGTGAGGGCACCCACGTGCCCATCTGGCTGCTCGGCTCCAGCGGCTATAGTGCCCAGCTCGCGGCCAGGCTCGGTCTGCCTTTCGCGTTCGCTGGGCAGTTCGCGCCGGGCTACATGGTCGAGGCGCTGCATCTCTATCGCGAAGGTTTCCAGCCGGGTGTACTCGACAAGCCCCACGCCATGATCGGGATTCCGCTGGTCGCCGCCGACACCGACGAGCGCGCCCGCTTTCTGGCCACCACGCAGCAGCAGAAATTTCTCAATCTGATTCGCGGCAAGAGCACGCGCACCCTGCCACCGGTAGAGAATCTCGACTGGTCGCCGCAGGAACGGGCCATGGTCTCGCAGAATCTGGGGGCCGCCGTGGTCGGCGGGCCGGAGAGCGTACGCCAACAACTGGACGACCTGCTCGAGCAGACCGGCGCCGACGAAATCATGGTCAACACCGACTGTTTTGATCACGCCGAACGGGTGAAGTCCTACGAGATTCTGGCAGACGTATGGAAGGCCTGATTGCCGAACAGTCGTAGATCTAGAGGCTAGAATTTGCCTCCCGGCGTCTCCAAGACCGCGCGGGGTGAGAAGCGCCAAGCCGGGTCGCGCGACATGGATGTCGCGCGAGGCGCGCCAGGACCTCTCCGCCCGCGAATCAGACGAATCCTAACTACCCACGAAAAAACACCCGGCACATGGCCGGGTGTTTTCATTTTGAGGCAGCGATGAGAAGTCAGCCCAAGGGCTATCAACCCAAACGCTTGGCCAGCAGACCTTCCAGCTTCTTCTGGTCGGCGGCGAAGGTACGGATGCCTTCGGCCAGCTTTTCGGTCGCCATGGCGTCCTCGTTGTGCTCCCAGCGGAACTGCGCTTCACCGATCGGATCGAGGCGCTCGGTGCCGCTACCCTCGTCGGTGATCTTGCGCGTCACGTCCCCTTCCGCCGAGGAGAGTTCCTCGAGCAGCGCCGGCGAAATGGTCAGGCGATTACAGCCGGCCAGCGCCAGAATCTGATCGGTGTTGCGGAAGCTGGCGCCCATGACCACCGTCTTGTAACCGTACTGGCTGGCGTAGTCGCACACACCTCGGACGAACTTGACGCCCGGATCCTCGTCCGGCGCGTAGGATTCGGTACCGGTGGATTTCTTGTACCAGTCGGTGACGCGGCCGACGAAGGGAGAGATCAGATAGACGCCGGCTTCGAAACAGGCGCGCGCCTGGGCATCGGAGAAGAGCAGCGTCAGATTGCACTTGATGCCTTCCTTCTCGAGCCTTTCGGCAGCGCGAATGCCTTCCCAAGTGGAGGCGAGCTTGATCAGCACGCGGTCCTTGGAGACGCCCTGCTTCTCGTACAGTTTGATCAGATGGTGGGCCTTCTCGAAGCTGGCTTCCTCGTCGAAGGAGAGCTTGGCGGCCACTTCGGTGGAGACGCGACCCGGAATGATCTTGGTGATCTCGGTGCCGATCGCCACGCAAAGACGATCAACCGCGTCCTCGACGCGTGCGTCGGCATCGGACACTTCCGACTTCACCGCGGTCAATGTCTCGTCGATCAACGCCTGATAGCCCTCGAGATCGAAGGCCTTGAGAATCAGAGAGGGATTGGTAGTCGCGTCATGCGGCTGATAGCGGCGGATGGCATCCAGATCGCCGGTATCGGCGACTACCATGGAAAGTTGCTTGAGAGAGTCGAGTTGCTGCGTCATGAGTCACTCCATCGTCGTAGCGTGTGATTGCATCCCTTCGCAATCCTAATTCTGAAAGCATAACACCGATGCGTAGCTATCACCGTGACTTGACCGCGTTCCGCGCACTCTTTGACGTGAGGCCGCATCACACAATCAGAATGATGATACTTAAGGCCCGAACTGAAAATAAGCGACGAATAGGCGACGGCAAGAATGTTACTGCCGGTC
The DNA here is from genome assembly GCF_003206695.1 of Salinicola halophyticus. Taxonomy (GTDB): domain Bacteria; phylum Pseudomonadota; class Gammaproteobacteria; order Pseudomonadales; family Halomonadaceae; genus Salinicola; species Salinicola halophyticus. The sequence goes on from NZ_PZJN01000004.1 coordinate 401,856, forward strand.
AATATCGCCCCCATCGGCAACGCCTTCTCCTGTCCACTATCAATGGGGGAACAAAGCGCGATTTCAAGCCTTGAGGCAGCTGTTTTCGGGCGACAGCATCGCTGCCCACTGACGACGCGGTGGCGGTCAACCGGCGATACGGTCGCGGCCGTCGGGCGATACGAGAGCCGCCCCCGGAAGGATACCGAAGACTCAAGCGATACCGTGCTCGCGGCTCAGCGCCTCGCGGTAGCGGCGATAGATATCATCATAGCAGGCGACGGTTTCCGGCTGTGGCCGAGTCAGCGTGGATTCATCCAGGCGCACCCAATCCCGGCAGAGCGTATCCAATGCCACTTCGGACTCACGGTCATCGCACCAGCGTGCCTGGATCGCCCCGCCGAAAGCCGCGGCCTCGGTGACCTGGGGACAGACCACCTCGACATCGAGCACATCGGCCACGATCTGGCGCCACACCGGGCTTTTGGCCCCGCCGCCAACGAGCCGCACCTGAGTTGCCTGACTGGCCAACGGGCCCAGCAGTTCGAGCCCATAACGCAGCCCGAAGGTGGCGCTTTCGACAGCGGCACGGCACAGATTTTCCGGGGTGGTGTTGAAGCTGGTCAGGCCGCTCATGCTCGCCTGCGCCTGGGGCAACGCCGGCACCCGTTCGCCACTGAAGAACGGCAGCAAAGTGATGCCACCCGCCCCCGGCTCGGCCTTGGCGACGGCACGATTGAAGCCGTCGATGTCCAGCCCGACCAGCTCCCGCAGCGTGGTCGTGGCCGAGGTGACGTTCATGGTGCAGATCAACGGCAGCCAGCCGCTGTGACTGGCGCAGAAGTTCGCTACCATGGCGTTGTCCGGCACCACCGGATCGGAGGAATGAACGGCGATGGTGCCGGAAGTCCCCAGACTGATCGTGACCCGCCCCGGCTCGATATTGCCGGTGCCGATGGCTCCCATCATGTTGTCGCCACCGCCGCTGGAGACGAGCACGTCATCACTCAGCCCCAGCTCGCGGGCCAGCTCTGGGCGCACCTTTCCCACTGCCTCGCGGGAATCGATCAGTCTCGGCAGCACCGTGTCGAAATCGAGCTCGGGGGCGATGATGTCGAACACGTCTCGCCGCCAGGTTCGCGCTCGCGTATCGAAATAACCGGTGCCGGATGCATCGCCTGGCTCGGCCACCCGCTCGCCGGTCAGCCAGAAGTTGAGATAGTCGTGCGGCAGCAGCAGCGTGGCGATTTTCCGATAGGCGTCAGGATGGGTTTCGCGCAGCCAGGCAATCTTGGAGGCGGTATAACCGGTCTGCAGTACCAGTCCGAGCTTGTCGATGCAGCCCTGTTCGCCACCGAGCTGCTCGATCAGTCGCGCGTTCCAATCGGCAGTCTCGGTATCGTTCCAGAGCTTGGCCGGATGTAGCGGCGCGCCATCGCCATCCAGCGCCACCATGCCGTGCTGTTGGCCGGAAATACCGATGGCCCGGATCGTGTCCGCCTTCACGCCGGCATCGCTCAGCGCCTCTTCGAGGGCGCCGCGAAAGGCCTCGGTCCACTCCTCGACACGCTGTTCCCGTCGGCCGTGGTCGCCCTGTTCCAGCTGGTGGGGACGAGAAGCTTCACCAACGATGCGTCCGTCGTCACCATCGACCACCACGACCTTGGTGCTCTGCGTGCCACAATCCACGCCGATATACATCGCGTCCATCCCTTGATCAGTTCCGATTTCGTATCGCTTGCGCGGCCGGCGCGAACGCCGACCTCAATTCGTCACCCGCTGACGTCAATGCGCCACGAGATGCTCGATACAGGCTCGCGCGCCGTCGCGATAAAGCCTTTCGAGTGCATCGAGATAGGCCGCGCGGAAACGCTCGTCGTCGGCCAGATCGCCGAACAGCTGACGATTCTCGATGAAGGCGGTCGGTTCGTCGCGGTTACGTTTGGCGATCGCCGTCAGCTCGTCTTTCAGACGATCGACGACCACGATCGATTCGCCCTGCTCGTCGGCGCCCTCGGCATAGCGCGCCCAGCTGGCGACGACCGCCGCGCTGCGATGAATCTCGCCGCCCTGTGCCAACTGCTCGCGAATCACCGGCAGCAGCCATTTGGGGATGCGATCCGAGCTTTCGGCACACAGCCGCGCCAGGGTGTCCTTGATCTCCGGATTGGCAAAACGCGCGATCAGCGTGTGCTTGTAATCGTCGAGATCGACGCCCGGCACCGGCCGCAGGGTCGGCGTGCCCTCGCGGTTCATGTAATCGAGCAGGAAGTCGACGAACAGCGGGTCCTGACACACTTCATGAGCATAGCGGTAGCCGGCCAGATAGCCGAAGTAGGTCAGCGCCTGATGGCTGGCGTTGAGCAGACGTAGCTTCATCAGCTCGTAGGGCATGACATCTTCGACCAGCTGCACGCCGACCTGATCGTAGGCAGGACGGCCAGCGTTGAAATGGTCCTCCAGCACCCATTGGGTGAAGGGCTCGCAGACCACTGGCCAGCGATCCTCGATACCGAAGCGCTGGTGAATCTCTTCGATGTCCGCCTCGGTGGTCACCGGCGTGATGCGATCGACCATCGAGTTGGGAAAATGCACGTTGGCATCGATCCAGTCACCGAGTTCCGCGTCCCGCGCTCTGGCATAGGCCACGAACATCTTGTGGGCGACTTCGCCGTTACCCTGAATGTTGTCGCAGGACATCACCGTGAATGGCTCGATGCCGCGCTCCCGCCGACGCGCCAACGCCTCGGCGACGATCCCGAAAGTGGTTCTGGGGGTCTTCGGCGAGGCCAGATCGTGTTCGACATCCGCGTTTCCGAGGTCGAACTCGCCGGTGACATGGTGAAAGTTGTAGCCCCCTTCGGTCACCGTCAGCGACACGATGCGGATCTTGGGGTCTGCCAACAATTCCAGCGTTCCTTCGATATCGTCCGGCGCATAGCGATAGTCGATGATCGAGCCGATGACCCGCGCCTGGTACTCGCCCTCGGGATGCTTGATCACCAGGGTATAGAGATGATCCTGAGCGGAGAGCGCCGCCTGCATGCGACGATCGCCGGGCATCACGCCGACCCCGACGATACCCCAGTCCAGCGCTTCGCCTCGATTCATCAGATCATCGAGATACATCGCCTGATGAGCGCGATGAAAGCCGCCGACGCCGAAGTGGACGATACCCGGCGTGACCCGACTGCGATCGTAGGACGGCTTGGCGACGGTATTCTCGAGCTGGCCGAGGGCCGCCGAATTCAGCGATGGCATAGGTTGTCTCCTGAAAAGTCACTGCCCATAAAGATTCTGAATGCGTTCGGCCCCGATCAGGCCTTGGCGGCGACCGAAGACTGCTCCGCCGGCTCGCGACCAATGGCCAGTTCACTGTCGGTGTCGAACAGATGCAACTTGTCGCTGTCGCAGGCCAGCGTCAGGGTGTCACCGATCTCGACTTTCTGGTGACCGGGCAGCTGTGCGGTGACGGAATGCTCGCCCACGCTCAGTTGCACCACGGTCACCGCCCCCAGCGTCTCGACCACATCCACCGTGCCTTCGACACGATTGGTTGCCGCGCCATCGCTCAACCGGAGATGCTCCGGGCGAATACCGACCCAGACATCACCCACGTTCCGGGTGGTCACGACGGGCCGGTGGCTGTCATCCAGCGTCAGTCGATAGCCGTCGCCACTGACGACTCCTTCGGCATGCCTGGCGCGCAGAAAGTTCATCGACGGGTTGCCGATGAAACCGGCCACGAAACGATTGGCCGGGAATTCGTAGAGATTGATCGGCGTATCGATCTGCTGAATTCTGCCGTCCTTCATCACCACGATGCGCTCGCCCATGGTCATGGCTTCGACCTGGTCATGGGTCACGTAGAACGTGGTCACCTTGAGACGCTTGTGCAGCTTGACGATCTCGGCACGCATATCGACGCGCAGTTTGGCATCCAAGTTGGAGAGTGGCTCGTCCATCAGGAAAACCTGCGGATCGCGCACGATCGCTCTGCCCAGCGCGACGCGTTGACGCTGACCGCCGGAAAGCTCGCGCGGCTTGCGATCGAGCAGGGACTGAATTCCCAATGTCTGCGCCGCTTCCTCGATCTTGGCCTTGATCTCTGCCGCGGGGCGTTTTTTCAGCTTCAGGCTGAACCCCATGTTGTCGGCAACGCTCATGTGCGGATAAAGCGCGTAGCTCTGGAACACCATCGCGATATCGCGCTCCTTGGGCGGCACCTGACTGACATCTCTGCCGCCGATCAGGATTTCGCCTTCGGTATTGCGCTCCAGCCCGGCGATCATGCGCATGGTGGTCGACTTGCCGCAGCCCGAAGGACCCACCAGCACCACGAATTCGCCGTCGCGGGTGACCAGGTTGAAGTTATCGACTGCGTTGCTGCTTTTGTCGCCTTTGCCCTTAACGAGACCCTGAGCATAGTTCTTGGCGACATTCTTGAGTTCGACGATGGCCATCTCGTTAGCCCTCTGAAAAAGATTCGTTACCGGCGCGTTCGCCGATCATTTAACGGCGCCGAAAGTCAGGCCTCTGACCATCTGGCGTTGCGTGAACCAACCGAGCACGATGATCGGCGCGATGGCCAGTACCGAAGCAGCGGACATCTTGGCCCAATAGAGTCCTTCGGCACTCTTGAACGAGGCGATGTAGACCGCCAGAGTCGCCGCGTCGTGATCCGTCATGGTGATGCTCCAGAACGACTCGTTCCACGCCAGGATCAGCGCCAGCAGCCCGGTCGAGGCCAGCCCCGGCAGCGCCAACGGCAGCACCACCTTGAACAGCGTCTGCATGATGCTGGCACCGTCGATGTCGGCCGCCTCGACGATATCCTTGGGGATGTCGCGGAAGTAGGAATAGACCATCCACACGATGATCGGCAGGTTCATGGCCGTGAACAGAAGCGTCAGCCCCAACGCGTTGTCCAGAAGCCCGACCGCGCTGTAGACCAGATAGATCGGAATCAGCACGCCGACCGCCGGAATGAACTTGGTCGACACCATCCATACCAGCAGGAAGTCGGTGCGCTTGTTGGGATAGAACGCCATGGCGTAGGCCGCCGGCACCGCCAGTGCCAGCCCGATGACGGTCGAGGCGACGGCGGTCAGCACCGAATTCCAGGCGTAGTGCCAATAGCCGCTGCCCTGCGCCAACGCCGTCTTGAAACTCTCGAGCGTCGGCGAAAAGAAGAAGCTCGGCACGACCGTGAAGGCTTCCTGCTCGGACTTGAACGCCGTCAACAGCAGCCACAGGATCGGGAAGAAGATCAGCAGCGCCACGATCCACGCGAGCACGCCCATGACACCGTTGCTGAAACGAGATGAGTTCATCGTGCGGCTCCCGCGTTGAGGTTCCCGGCAATGAAGCGAATCAGCATGATGGCGAAGATGTTCGCCAGGATTACCGCCCCGATGGCGGCTGCCGAAGCGATGCCGATATCGTTCTGCTGGAATACGGTCTGAAAGATGTAGTACGGCAGGTTGGTGGTTGCCGTACCGGGGCCGCCACCGGTGGTGGTGTAGATCTCGGCAAACGAGGTCAGGAAGAAGATGCTCTCCAGCATCACCACGACATACAGCACCTGCCCCAGGTGCGGAATCACGATGTGCTGGAATTCCTGCCAGGCGCTGGCACCATCGAGCTTGGCCGCCTCGATCTGGTCTTCCGGCAGTGACTGCAGTCCGGTCAGCAATACCAGCAGCGCGAACGGCGTCCACTCCCAGGTAATCATGATGATCACCGATAGCATTGGATAGTGGGCGAGCCAGTCGACCGGCTCCAGCCCCAGTTGCCGTGCCAACCAGGCGAACAGACCGAAGACCGGGTGGAACAGCATGTTCTTCCAGATCAGACCGGTCACTACCGGCATGACGAAAAAGGGCGCCACCGCCAGCGTGCGAGCCACGCCACGGCCGACGAAGGTGCGATTGAACAGCAGTGCCAGTGCCAAGCCCAAACACACCGTGATGACCAGACTGGCCGCAACGATGATCAGGGTATTGGCCAGCGACTTCCAGAAAGTGGCGTCGCCCAGCAGGATCGCGAAATTGTTCAAACCGGCAAAGCCGTTGTACATCGGCATGAGCAGGTTGTACTGCTGAAACGAGTAATAGATGGTCATGGCCAGTGGCACGAGCATCCATATCAGCAGGAAGATGACCGCCGGCGCCATCAGCAGCCGCGTGGTACGAGCGAACGAACGAGCGCCGGTAGCTTCAGCGCTCGGGGCAGTTCGAGAAATGGCTTTCATGCGGGATTCCCGTGGCTTCGGATTGCATGACGCAACCCTTGGTCAGACTAGGCAGGTCAGACTAGACAGCTCAGACTAGACAGCTCCGACTAGTTAGCTCCGACTGGACAGCTCCAGCTTACGCAGCGACACCGCCGATCGAATCGATCGGCGGTGTCCCATGCCTTGCTTACTGCGGTTTGCCGGTCTGCTGCATGATGCGGTCGGTGAAGGTCTGCCCCTGCTGGAGCGCCTCGTCGACACTGCTCTCACCCGAGAGCATTGCTGCCATCAGCTGGCCGACACGAGTACCGATTGCCTGGAACTGCGGAATGGTGACGAACTGCACGCCGGTGTAGGGCACTTCCTGCGCGCTGGGATCGGTCGGGCTGGCGCTCTTGATCGCCGTCTCGACCAGCGGCGCAAACGGCGCTGCCTTGACGTAGTCGTCACTGTCATAGGTGGACTGCCGCGTGCCCGGAGGTACCGCCAGCCAACCCTTGTCGTCCGCCACGGCCTGGATGTAATCCTTGGAGGTCGCCCAGTCGACGAAGGTCTTCGCGGCTTCCTGATGCTTGGACGACTGCGGCACTGCCAGCGCCCAGGTGAACAGCCAGTTGGAACCCTTCTCGGTCTTCTCGTGAGGCGCCTGAGCGAAGCCCACCTTGTCGGCGATCTTGGAGGTTTCCGGATCGCTGACGTAACTGGCCGCCACGGTAGAATCCACCCACATGCCGCACTGACCGTTGGCGAACAGGGTCTCGGACTCGGTGAAGCCGTTGGAGGTCACCCCCGGCGGGCCATAATCGTTGAGCAGTTCGACGTAGGCGTTGGCCGCGTTCTTCCACTCGTCGCTGGTCAGCTGCGGTTTCCAGTCCATGTCGAACCAGCGTCCGCCGAAGCTGTTGACCATGGTGCCGAACAGCGCCATGTTCTGACCCCAGCCCGGCAGCCCGCGAAGGCAGATACCGTAGACGCCATCCGATTTCGACTGGATCTTGGAAGCGAATTCCTTCATCTGGGTCCAGGTCGGCTTGTCCGGCATTTCGATGCCGGCCTTCTCGAACAGATCCTTGCGGTAATAGGTCACCGAGGACTCGGCATAAAACGGCAGCGCATAGAGCTTGCCGTCCACCGACAGACCATCCTTGACCGGCTTGAGAAGATCGTCGGCGTCATAGCTTTCGGGCAGATTCTCCATTGGCGACAGCCAATCGTTCTGTGCCCAGATCGGCGTCTCGTAGTTGCTCACGGTGACCACGTCATACTGACCGGCGCCGCTGGCGATGTCGGTGGTCACTTTCTGACGCAGTTCGTTTTCCGGCAGCGTCACCCAGTTCACATTGATATCCGGGTGGGCATCGTTGAACGCCGACATCATGCTCTGCATCGTCACCATGTCGGGGTTGTTCACGGTGGCCACGGTGATGTCCGTGCTCTGCGCCATGGCAGCGGAACAGACCCCAAGGCCTGCGATCCCGATGCCTGAAACAAACAAGGCAAGTCTCATCTGGAATTCCTCTCGTAGTGCTTGTTATTGCTAGGGCTTTGACGGCTGTCACGCCGAGTGCCGAACGATCCCCGGGCACGGTCCGACCTTGAGATTCCAGGCTGGCGCTGATCAGAGACGAGGACCGACCGTGTGCATTGCAAGAACGGATACTTGAACGCTCATGACATCAAAGATAGATCATAACGTTAACACCCGAGGAATCAAGCTGACGATGATTAAAATAAGCAAGCAAATTCAAAAAGATAAACTCTATTAGACCAATGTTTAATGCCCAGGATAGACCTAAGTATTAGAGAAAAAGGTAGATGACAGAGACACTATCGATGATAGAAAATGATGCGAAATGATACGTAATGTCCAAACGCTCGAGATGCTGGGCATCCGTATCCGGCTTGCCGCATTCGGACACAGAAGATCATGCGGGTCATCAGGGAGATGAGGCGATGCCTCGAACCACGCTCGAAGATATCGCCCGACTGGCCGGTGTCAGCAAGATCACGGTATCGCGGGCGTTCTCCTCGCCGGACAAAGTCCATGCCGAAACCCGCACCCAGATACTGCGCATCGCTCGCGAACTCAATTACGTGCCGCCATCAGGGGCTCGTGATACCGCCGTTACCCGCACCCTGGGCGTCGTCAATCCCAACATGGGCAACCCGTTTTTTGCCCGCCTGACCCGCGAAATCACGCTGGCGGCCAGAGCTCGCGGGTATACCGTGCTGGTATTCGACTCCTACGAATCGGAGACGCTGGAGGCGGAAGCGATCGGCAAACTGATCGAGTTCTCCGTCGACGCCGTCATCCTGTCGGTGATCTCGTCGGATATCGATTACCACCCAGCCTATCTGGATCGCCTCGCCTCGGCGGGCATCCCGGTGGTACTGGTGGATCGCGAGCTCAAGGCGGTCCATTACGGCGGGGTCTACATCGACAATCTCGACTGCGGCTATCAAGCTGGACGCTATTGCCTCGAGCGGGGAATCACGCAGTTGCTGGCGGTCTCCGGGCCGGCCGACTCGATGGTCTCGATCGGCCGCATGTCAGGCATCCGGGAGGCCATCGGGGGCCGTGGGATAACGCTCGACGTGGTGTACAGCGACTTCTCCTTCGAACCCGCCTATGACGCGCTACGCGAGTATCTGCGCGACCACCCCTGGCCGCAGGGAATCATCGGTGCCAACAACCAGATCACCATGGCGGTGTTGAAGCTGTGTCACGAACGCGGGGTCGTTCCACAGCGTGATATCCAGCTGTTCAGCATCGACGACATCGAGCACAGCGACGTGTTCGGCCTGCAGATTCCCTGCATCCATCACAATTTGCCGGAGATCGCGCAGCAGGCGTTGCAGCTGGCGTTGGCGGCCATCCAGTCACCGGATCAACGAGGTTTTCGCACCGTGGTTCGAGGCCAACTGCTGACGCAGTGATCCATGATTCAGTGACCCGATCCTCCGCCGACGCGACCATGGTCTAGCCACACGCCGTCATCCGGGCGTCGAAGTCTCCCCGGACTGCACGGAGACCGGCGACGCCGGAAGCCACACGTCGGCGGCCAACCCGCCGATGGCGGCGCGCTCCAGACGCAGCGTGCCGCCGTAAAGCATCATCAGATCCTCGACGATCGCCAGCCCCAGCCCCGAACCGCCGGGACCGGAACCCGCACTGGAACCCGCGTCGCGCACATCCAGACGCACGCCTCGCGCCAGCGCGGCCTCGCTCTGGGCTTGAGTCATCCCCGGGCCGTCATCCTCGATTCGCAGACGCACACCTTGTGACACCCGAGAGACCTTGAACAGCACTCGGCCTTCTGCCCAACGCAGCGCGTTCTCGAGCAGATTGCCGGTGAGCTCCTGAAGGTCCTGGGGATCGATCCGCGCGGTCGCCCCGGAATCGATATCGGCATCGAAGCGTATTCCCCGTCGCGACGCCAGCTTGGCCAGCCCCTGCACCACCGGGGCGATGGCGTCATGAATCGACACCCGTCCGGAAAAAGCCACGCCACCCGCTGCCGAGGCCCGGGCCAGGTGGTGGCGAACGGCATCGTCGATCCGCGTCAGTTCGGTATTGATGGGCCGGCGCTGCGTCTCCGGGAAGCGTTCGGAAAGCGTCTTGAGCACGCTCACCGGCGTCTTCAGCGCGTGGGCCAGGTTGCCCGCCGCCGCGCGTCCGCGCTCGATCAACCGCCGGTCACGCTCGAGCACGCCGTTCATCGCCAGTGCCAGCTCCTTGAGCTCCACCGGCAACTGGGTATCCAGGCGCTCGATCTCGCCCTCCTCCACCGCTCGCAGATTGGCCGACATCCGGCGTAACGGTGCCAGCCCCCAGCGCATCTGCAGCGCCAATCCGGCCAGCAGCAACACGCCGAAAGTGGCAAGCGACAGTATCAACAGACGTTCGAAGCGTCCGACTTCGTGATTCAGCTCCACGGTCGAACCCGCCAGTGCGACATGGACCGTCTCGCGGTGCCCCGGCAGGCGCAGATCGCGCTCGATCATGCGCAGGTCGTCGTCGCGGGGACCCTCGACTTCGTAGACATGGATTCCATCGTCATCCTGGGGCACCGGCAGTCGCTGATCCCACAGCGAACGCGACGTCAGGGTGAGATCGTCGCCGTCGGTCACTTGCCAGTACCAGCCGGAATAGACCCGATCGAAGCGGGCGTCACCCAACGAGCGGTTGAGCTGCAGGCGCTGGCCGATGTTGTCGACCTGCATGCCGGCCAGCAATGCATTGAGCAGGGATTCGAGACGGCTATCGAAAGAGGCGGTGGCGGATTGGCGGAAGTTGTAGCTCAGCCCGGCACCGGCCAGCGGTAGCAGCACGATGACCAGCACCAGCGATGCGACCAGCAGCCTCGCGCCCAACGGCGCCAGCCGCAGCCACTCGCCAAGCCGGGCCACCCAGCATGGCCGCCAGCGTTTCCAGCCGTCTTCTCTCGAGCGATCGCCTTTCAAGTCTCGGCCTCTCAATTCTCGATCTTTCAAGCCCCGGCCTCGAGATCGACCAGGCGATAACCCTGGCCACGAAGCGTTTCGATGCGGGCACGACCGAACTTGCGCCGCAGACGACTGATCTGGACGTCGATGACGTTGGAATCGGGTTCATGATCACGGTTGTAGACATGCTCGACGAGCTCGGCGCGGCTGACGATCCGCGGCGAAGCATGCATCAGATACGAGAGCAGCCGCGACTCCTGGGCGGTCAGGGTGATCGGGCGACCTGCCAGTGAAACACTGCCCGAATGTGTATCCAGGGTCAGCTCGCCCACCCGAATCACCGGATGAGCGTGGCCGTGACTGCGCCGAACCAGGGCCCGTAGCCGAAACAGCACCTCGGCGGTCTCGAACGGCTTGACCACATAATCGTCGGCACCGGCGGAAAAGCCGGCCGCCTTGTCGGACCAGCGTTCACGTGCCGTCAGAACCAGTACCGGCAGATCGATATCATCCTCGCGCCACTGCGAAAGCCATCGTGTGCCGTCGCCGTCGGGCAGCCCCAGATCGAGAATGACCGCGTCATAGCGTTCGGTACGCACCAGATAATCGGCCTGCTGCCCGGTGGTGGTCGACTCGATCAACAGGCCGGCTTCCGCCAGCGCGCTCGCCAGCGCCTCTGCGAGCGCGGCATCGTCTTCGACCAGCAATACCTTCATTACCGACTCCCTGACTCAAGACACGTTATCGCCCTCGACGCTCGACAAGCGCTCGACAGGCGACAACCTAGGGCGATTTCTTCATCGCCTCGATATTGACGCCTTCGACGCTCAACAGCTCGCCGCTGGTGGCATCGAACTCGAATTCGACCACCTGCCCCTGGGGCCCGATCATTTCTACCTCGTATTCGATCAGGCCGTCGTCCTGTTCCAGCTCGACCTCGAGGATCTGGCCATCATAGCGAGCTTCCAGCCAATCCATGACCTCGTCGATGCCCACCAGATGGCCTTCCTTGACCTCCTGGTGCAGATCTCTCCAGTTGTCGCCGTCGGCGCTGACAGGCACCAGAGTGCCGCTCACCAGCAGCGGCAGGATCGACAGCAGCACGAGCGCGTTTCGAAGTTTCATTTCCATAGTGTGCCGCAATCGCCATTAACCCGAGATGAATCCGCCAGATCAAGACATCTCGCCGATGGCGTCCGCTCAACGAGAGCGATGAACCCAGGATGAACGCCGCCTTCAGTTCGGGGCAAGGTCCCCCCGAGTATAACGGTAGACATCGGCAGAGCCTGCGCGCTGCCGCAGTGGACGTTTTCACGATACCCGGTATCAGGAGACTAGTGATGAAAAATCCATGGATGCTCTCCGCCGTGGCACTTGGCAGCGGGATCAGCGCCGGTGCCATGGCAGACGACAAAACCCTCTCCTACAGCCAGCTGGACACGCTGCTCAACGGTGCCGAACGCTACGGCTTCAGTCGCTATGAAAAGCTCGACGTCGATCATGACGACAACCGTCTCGAGATCGAAGGCTGGCGGGAAGACGGCTGGGAGCTCGATGTTTCGATGACGCTCGACAATGCCGCCCCGACGCGTGAAAGCCAGCGCAAGTCGAACACGCCGGACTGGAGTCTGAGCGGAGAAGAACTACGAGAGGCGCTGGATCGCGCTCGTGATCAAGGCATGCAACATTTGGAGGAGCTCGAGGTCGATAGTGATGGGCACATCGAGATCGAAGGCTACACTGGCAATCAAACTGAGTTCGATCTCGAACTGCATCGCGACGATCTAAAGTTCGTAGATATCAACACCGGGGGGTGAAACCGGATGACCGATAACCGCCAGAATGACAACGCCGCCTGGCGCGCCGCCCAGCAATGGCGCGAGCGCGTCCATCAAACTCGTCCGCGTCAAGGGGCCGGCGGTCTGCGCCTGCTGGCGACCTGGCTACTGTTCGGCGTCATGCTGATCATCGGCACCCTGCTTGGCCTGTTCTTCCTTGTCATCGGCTGGGCGATGCTGCCGTTTCTCCGCCACCGGATGAAAAAGCGGGCCGAGCAGGTTCGCGCTTCCCGAGCGCAATATGCCGGCGGCAGCGCGGATCCGGATATCGGCGCTCACGAAAGTGATGCCAATGCCGCCAAGCGTTCCCAGCACGTCCTCGATGGCGAATACGAAGTGCGCTCGAAGGAATCCTGATCGCACCGAATTGGCACACGCCATGCGATCTTAGCCGCTGCCCTCGGCCGACTTTTTTTGATGCTCTTTACGTTAATGGGTATCCCAAAAACGCTTCGGATCGGTTTCAAGCTTTCTTGACGAACTCCGATTTGAGCTTCATCGGTCCGATACCGTCGACCTTGCAGTCGATGTCGTGGTCACCATCCACCAGTCGAATGTTCTTGACCTTGGTGCCGACCTTCACCACCAGGGACGAGCCTTTGATTTTAAGATCCTTGATCACGGTGATGCTGTCACCATCGGCGAGCGGCGTGCCGTGCGCATCGGTTACGACGCTGTCCTGGCCATCCTCGGCGCCGGCATCCGCATCGGACCACTCATGGGCACACTCGGGGCAGATAAACAGTTGGCTATCGACGTAGGTATATTCGGACCCGCACTGCGGGCAAGGAGGTAACTGGCTCATGCATAGACTTCCGGCGTTCAGGAAAGCCGCGGAGTCTACGCTGCCCGTTTTGGGCTGCCCAGTTTAATTACGCTTGGTTTTCCAGCGTGACCCGCGGGCTGGAGATGATGCTGACAAACTTTTTCACGCCTGAAGTCTTGTATCCTGAATCATACGACGATATATAGCCCGAAGCGTCACTGAGATGCGATATCACGGGAGGGCTAGGCAATGAGCCGTGAAGAATATATCGAAGAGCAGGATTTCTCCGAAGCCGTCAATGATGAGCAGTTCGAGCGTCCCCGCAGCAGCAAGGCGGATTCCTTACGCGCCCGACGTCAGGTCGAGGCACTGCTCGAGGAACGTCGCCTCAAGCGTGCCATCGAAGACGACTGGTACAACGATTTCGGCGACGAAGAAGAGTAGGCCTCGCTACGCGTTTCACAGGCAGACTTCATTACCACGGGATTTACCACGGGCGCTCAGGCGCCCGTTCGCATTGTCGGCATGACTGGTTTACCCTTCCAGAACTACGCTGAGCCCTGTTGACGGGCGTTTCAGCAAAGACTGACTGTTTCTATTCACCGCGACATATAACCGGATTTCCATGGCGCAATACGTTTACACCATGAACCGGGTGGGCAAGGTCGTCCCCCCGAAGCGCGAGATCCTCAAGGATATCTCGCTATCCTTCTTCCCTGGCGCCAAGATCGGCGTGCTCGGCCTCAACGGCTCGGGAAAGTCGACGCTGCTGCGCATCATGGCCGGCCTCGACACCGAGCATAACGGCGAAGCGCGGCCGATGCCGGGCATCAATATCGGCTATCTGCCGCAGGAGCCGGAGCTCGACGACAGCAAGAGCGTTCGCGAAACGGTCGAGGAAGCGCTGGGCGAGATCAAGCAGGCCCAGGAGCAGCTGGAAGCCGTCTACGTCGCCTACGCCGAGCCGGACGCCGACTTCGACGCGCTGGCCGCACAGCAGGCGCGCCTGGAGAACATCATCGAAGCGGCCGATGCGCATAACATCGAGCGCAAGCTGGAAGTGGCCGCGGAGGCGCTGCGGCTGCCTTCCTGGGAGGCCAGCGTGGGCCATCTTTCCGGCGGCGAGCGGCGCCGCGTGGCGCTATGCCGGCTGCTGCTCTCGAGCCCGGACATGCTGCTGCTCGACGAACCGACCAACCATCTGGACGCCGAATCCGTCGCCTGGCTGGAACGCTTCCTGCACGACTATCCGGGTACCGTTGTGGCGATCACCCACGACCGCTACTTCCTCGACAATGTCGCCGGCTGGATCCTGGAGCTCGACCGCGGCCAGGGCATTCCGTTCGAAGGCAACTACTCCCAGTGGCTCGAGTCCAAGGAAAAGCGCCTCGAGCAGGAGTCCAAACAGGAAGCCGGACGCCAGCGCGCGATCAAGCAGGAGCTGGAGTGGGTTCGTCAGAATGCCAAGGGGCGTCAGGCCAAGAGCAAGGCGCGTCTCAACCGCTTCGAAGAGCTCCAGTCGGGCGACTATCAGAAACGCAACGAAACCAACGAGATCTACATTCCGCCCGGGCCCCGTCTAGGCGACAAGGTCATCGAGTTTCACGATGTCAGCAAGCGTTTCGACGAGAAGATGCTGTTCGACAATCTCAGCTTCCAGGTGCCGACTGGCGCGATCGTGGGCATCGTCGGTGGCAACGGCGCCGGCAAGTCGACGCTGTTCAAGCTGATCGACGGCAAGGAACAGCCGGATGGGGGCGAAGTGGTGCTCGGCGACACGGTCAGCGTTGCCTACGTCGAACAGTTGCGCGATCACTTCGACAATACCCAGACCGTGTGGGAAGCCGTTTCCGACGGCCAGGATATTCTCAACATCAACGGCTATGAAGTCTCCTCGCGCGCCTACGTGGGCCGGTTCAACTTCAAGGGCACCGACCAGCAGAAACGTCTGAGCGATCTCTCGGGCGGTGAGCGTGGCCGCCTGCAGCTGGCCCAGACGCTCAAGCAGGCCGCCAACGTGCTGCTGCTCGACGAACCCTCCAACGATCTCGATATCGAGACGCTGCGCGCGCTGGAAGAAGCGTTGCTGGCCTTCCCTGGCTGCGCCTTGGTGATCTCGCACGATCGCTGGTTTCTCGATCGTATCGCGACGCACATCCTGGCCTACGAGGGCGATTCCAACGTGGTCTTCTTCGAAGGCAACTACGCCGAGTACGAAGCTGACTACCACAAGCGTGTCGGCAACGACACGCCGAAGCGAATGAAGTACAAGCGCATCGACGCCTGACTCTCGGATGGCTTTTCGTCCCCGTTGAACGCAAATACCCCGCCAATCAGGCGGGGTATTTGTGAGTACCGAAGCATAAGTACCGAATCGTAAGTACCGAATCGTAAGTACCGAATCATTCGTTGCCGGTTTGTTCGCTGTCGACCTCGCTGCTGCTGGCTGCGAACGCTGCCGACTTCATCGTTACCGACTCTTAAGTGTCAACGGCCTCGGCCGCGGATCAGTGACACGACGAACAGGATCAAGAAGATCACGAACAGAACCTTGGCGATCGTCGCAGCGGCACCAGCGATACCACCGAAACCCAGAACCCCGGCGATGATGGCGACGATAAGGAAAATGACGGCGTAGCTAAGCATGGCAACTCTTCCTGTGCTGACCCGTTGGATCTACCGATCCGGCCTATCCGGTTCGGCAAACCATCCTCTCGTTCCGTGAGGACAGTCTAAGCCTTGCCGTTTCCGACCCTTTCGTCAAGTCTCTCGCGTAACTCCCTGCTCAATAAAAGGAACGCTCGCCCGGGGGGCGCGTCTTGAAGCGTCGATGCAGCCACAGATACTGCTCCGGATGACGCCGAATCGCCTGCTCGATGAACGCGTTCACCTGTGCCGCGTCGGCCACTTCATCGCCACTGGGAAAGTTCTCCAGCGGCGGCAGATATTCCAGCGTATAGGTGCGATTGTCCGGGTTGCGGTGAAACATCAGCGGCATCACCAGCGCGCCCGTCATCTTGGCAATCTTGGCGGTCAACTTGATCGACGCTGCCGGCACACCGAAGAACGGCGCGAACACGCTCGCTTCGCGACCGAAATCCTGGTCCGGCGAGTACCACACGGCATGGCCGGACTTGATCCGACGAACCACACCCCGCAGATCGTGGCGATCGATCGCCGCACCGAAGATGCCGCGCCGAGCGCGGGTCATGAAGTCTTCGAACACGGGATTGTCGTGCGGTCGATAGACGACATCGGCGGGAAAGAACAGCGAATGTAGCGCCCCACCCAGGTCCAGAGTCGAAAAATGAATGCCGATGATCAACGCGCCCTTGCCCTGCGCCATGGCCCGATCCATGTGCTCGGTGCCGCGAAAGGCGACGCGATGACGTAGATGCTCGGGGTCGCGGCACCAGCCGGTGGCCGTCTCGAGAATGCCGATACCATTGGCGACGAAGGTTTTCTTGACCAGTGCCGCCCGCTGCCGATCGTCCAACTCGGGAAAACAGAGCGCCAGGTTGGTGTCGGTAATGTGGCGACGGCGCTTGGCCAGTTTCCAGCTCAGCAGACCGATCGTTCGTCCCAGCACCAGCTTGGCGCGCCAGGGCAGAAGCGCGCCCAGGCGCATCAAGGCGATGCCTAACCAAGCCCCCCAGTAGCGAGGATGAGCATGATTGGCGGGATAGACTTTCTTGGCCATGGACCTTCCGATTCCGTGTGAACGCCGGACAGTGTAGCGAAATGGCGCGAGTGGCTGCTACGCGTCGCCGGAATAGCGCCGAGGTACTCGCGGCAGAACGCCCGTCAGCAGGGTATATCCGATGGTGTCGCTGTGGGTCGCCACCTCGTCGACGCTGAGCCCCCGGCCCCATAGCACGACTTCGCTGCCGACATCCGCCTCGGGCAGATGGCTGATATCGACCGTCAGCATATCCATCGACACCCGCCCCACCAACGGGCAGCGCTGGCCGTCGACCAGGATCGGCGTCCCGTCGCGGGCATGACGGTCATAGCCATCGCCGTAGCCGGCGGCAACCACGCCGATCCGCGACGGCCTGGAAGTCCGCCAGCGAGCGCCGTAGCCGACCGGCTCGCCACCCGCTAGAGACCGCACCGCAATCAACCGCGACCGCAGCGTCATCACCGGTTCCAGCGCAATGCCGGTCGGTAGTGCACTTTCGAGCGGATTGCTGCCGTAGAGCATGATGCCGGGCCGATTCCATTGCGCGTGGGTCTGCGGCTTGACCAGCGTCGCCGGCGAGTTGGCGACACAGCGCGGCGCCTGCAAACGCTCACCGATCGAGTCGACGATCCGCTGCTGCTGTTCGAATTGGGAGATATCGCAACGGTCGGCGCTGGAAAAATGACTGATCAGATGCAGATCGCGAACCCGAGGCGATGCCCGCAGTCGCGCCCAGCGCTCGACGAAAGTTTCGGGATCGTAGCCGAGCCGATGCATTCCCGAATCCAGTTTGAGCCAGACTGTCAGCGGATCAACTGCCGGATGCTTCAACACGGCCTGAAGCTGCCAGTCGCTGTGGACGACTTGCCATAGCCCCAGCGCCTCGACGCGGGGCAGCTCGCCAGCCTCGAAGATGCCTTCCAGCAGCACAATCGGACGCTCGACGCCCGCTTCCCGCAGCGCTTCGGCTTCTTCCAGCGAGGCCACCGCGAATGCAGGCGCGAGGGCTTCCAGCGCCTTGGCGCACGCTACCGCCCCATGCCCGTAGGCATTGGCCTTGATCACTGCCATGCAGCGGCTGAGAGGCGCCAGATCGCGGGCAACGGCGTAATTGTGGCGCAGGGCATTCAAATCGATATCGGCGATGAGCGGCCGGGCCATGACACTTCCTTAAAAGCAACCAGACGACAGGCAACCCCAGCGGATGCCTGCCGCCATTCTACCCTGCCGGACAGCGCTGCGTGCTCGTGAGTACCCTGGAAAGTACGCGCCTCGTGCCCCAATGAAGACGCCGCTGAGTGAGCAGCGGCGTCGGGGGCCATCCAAGTCAGCGTCGTGTCACGACTGCGGCGGCCTGGGTCGCTGGCCGATGTCCTCGGCACCCATGTCCTTATCGGCGTCGTCCATATTCAACGACACCGGGTTGCTGTCGAGCAGCCAACGGTTGGTGCCGCGAATCACGTCGAGGTTGAGCACGCCGGCCTGCTGGCGAAGCTGCAGCAGGTCGGTGACGTAGGTATAGCGGGCATCGGCATAGTCGGACATCGATTCGTAGAGCGACTGCTCGGCATCGAGCACGTCGACGATATTCCGCGTACCCACCTCGTAGCCGGCACGAGTTGCTTCGACCGCACTACGGCTGGAGACGATCGCCTCACGCTGCGCCTCGACCGACTCGACGTCGTTACCTACCCGGGTAAACAGCGAGCGAACCTGCTGAGTCGTATAGCGACGCTGATCCTCGAAATCGTATTGCGTCGCTTCCAGCGTGTAGGTGTTCTCGCGCACCGACGCGCTGGTGGAACCGCCGGAATAGATCGGCAGATTGGCCTGTACGCCGACCTGCAGGTCTTCGCCATGGCCGCGGGTGTAATCATTGTCGCTATCCGAATAGGAGTAATCCGCGAAAGCATCCAATGTCGGCAAATGGCCGGCCTGAGCGATATCCACACCCGATTTTGCCAGATCGACGGCCGCCTGCGCGTACTGGATCGACGGGCTACTGGCCATCGCCATATCGACCCATTCGCCACGCCGGGCCGGAGTCGGCGGCTGGATCGGCAGATCGTCGTCCAGCCGTTCGATGCTGTCGTACTGCCGTCCCGTCAGCCGCTCGAGCGTCTCGAAGCTGACCTGCAGATCGTTCTTGGCGGCAATACGTTGGGCACGCGCCGAATCGAAGGCGGCTTGCGCTTCGTTGACATCGGTAATCGCTACCAGGCCGACATTGAACTGCTCGTTGGCCTGTTCGCGCTGGCGCCCGATCGCTTTCTCCTGCGCCTGACGCGCTTCCAGCACTTCCTTGGCGCGTAGCGTCTCGAAGTAGGCTTCGGAGACATCATAAAGCAGTTGTTGCTGATCGATCTCCAGCTGCAGGGCCTGCTGGCCTACCTGCTTCTTGCTCTGCTGGTACTGATACCAGTTGCTCGCGTCGAACAGTGCCTGAGTGACGTTGACGCCCGCGCTGGTGCCGTTATAGCTGTCATCGGAGCGCGTACCGCTGATAGACCCACTGCCACTGCCGCCGCCACTGAACGTCGAGCTTTGTTCATCGAAGACCTTCTCGTGGTACACGCTTCCCGTTGCGCTGATCTGCGGCAGCAACGCGCCACGCGCCACGTCCTGGCCGGCTTCGGTGCTCTTGAACGTCGAGCGCGACGAGTTCAGCGTTGCCGAATGCGTCAGGGCATCCTGGGTGATGGTCAGTAGATCTGCTGCCTGGACCGCAGGGGCAAACGCCGCGACGACCAACAGCGATATGGCGTGTCGCAATTGAGAACGCGACGGCAACGAGATGAGAGGCGACATCGGGACATTTCCTATCGTTGAGCTCTGGCGATGATACCAAACCGACCGCGCGAGTCCTGCCGGCATGCGCAGGCAATCGAGATTGCCGGGCATCGCCCAGAGACCCAATCATGGCTGTTTTTCTGGCGGACTCGAGACGCCGATGGTCATCGACGTCATCCGGATCACACAACAAACGACCGAGGCGTCGGCAAACTCGCTGACGCCTCGGTTCGAGGTTTACATACAATGCCGCATGTATGCGATCGGATCAATAGCGGGACCGGCCTTCACCGGCATTTGCGCATTTGTTGCTGTCCGATCACCTACTACTCGAAGATCGAATCCATCGACAGGCCCTGCTTTTCCAGCATTCGGCGCAGCTTCTTGAGCGCCTCGACCTGGATCTGACGAACCCGCTCCCGGGTCAATCCGATCTCCTCGCCCACTTCCTCGAGCGTGGCGGCCTCATGCCCGCGCAGACCGAAACGGCGCAGCACTACTTCGCGCTGCTTGTCGCTGAGTTCCACCAGCCATTCGTCGACGTGCTGCTTGACGTCGTCATCGACCAGATTGGACTCCGGGCCGTCCTCGTTTTCGTCGGCGATGGTGTCGATCAGCGGCTTGTCGCTCTCGGCCCCCATCGGATAATCGACCGAGGAAACGCGCTCGTTGAGCCCGAGCATCCGCTTGACGGTGCCCACCGGCTTGTCGAGAAATTCGGCGATCTCTTCAGCGGTTGCCTCGTGATCCAGCTTCTGGGTCAACTCACGCGCCGCGCGCAAATAGACGTTGAGCTCCTTGACCACATGAATCGGCAGACGGATCGTTCGCGTCTGATTCATCAATGCCCGCTCAATGGTCTGACGAATCCACCAGGTGGCGTAGGTCGAAAAGCGAAAACCGCGCTCCGGATCGAATTTCTCGACGGCACGGATCAATCCCAGATTGCCCTCTTCGATCAGATCCAGCAGCGACAGTCCACGGTTTAGATAACGTCGAGCGATCTTGACCACCAGCCGCAGATTGGATTCGATCATGCGTTGACGGCCCGCCGGATCTCCTTTCTGAGCGAGCCGGCCGTAATGTACTTCCTCTTCGGGTGTCAGCAGCGGCGAAAAACCGATCTCGTTAAGATAGATCTGCGTCGCGTCGAGGCTGTGGTGGTAGGAATTTTCTTCACGGTTCAACGCCTTCTCGAAAGCGCTTTCATCATCCTTGCGACCCGTGTCGTCGTTATCGACTTCTGTGGCATCGACACCTTCGAGCTCAACATCCTGAATTTCCCGTTCAAGCATGCTCATGTCCACTACCCCCAATCTTGGCTACCTGAGTACCTCGCCATGGCAATCCTGCCGTATGGCGACCGCGTATTCCTTGCAGTTTTAAACCTTCCTTAGTTATTGATATCGGCCCATCTATTGGCTGGCCATACTACTGACTGGCCCTAATACTGAATGTCCCTATTACTGGCTGGTCCTGGCTGACTCTGTTATTGATCGGCCCTGTCTCGGTCCGGCATCTCGGCCCGCCTCGAGCCACCGAACTCATGCCTCGCATGATCTTGGCTTCGAACCTCAACCGTCTCGAATGGCACAGCCCTTGAATGACACAGCCCTTGAATGACACCGCCCTCGAACCGCGCTCGACGCCTTCCCGATAGGGAACTACGTCAAGTGCAGGGAATCGGATGCGTGCCATTCAGTGTGAGTTCAGCAGGCGACTCGCCAGGAGTCGCCAGCCATCCATGGCGCCGATGTCGTGATCAGCGCGCAGGCAGGTATTTGAGTGGGTCCTGAGGTTGTCCGTTCACGCGAACCTCGAAATGTAGCTCGACCTGGTCAGCATCCGTCTGGCCCATGGTGGCTATCGTCTCTCCGGTCTCGACGACATCGTTTTCCTTAACCTTCAACGAGTCGTTGTGCGCGTAGGCGCTCAAGAAGCGATCATTGTGCTTGAGGATGATGAGGTTGCCATATCCCCGCACACCGTCGCCGGCATACACCACAATCCCTGGCCCAGCCGCTTTAACAGGTTGCCCCTTTTGCCCGGCAATATCAATGCCGGGGGTTATGTTCGAATCTCCATCGAACTTACCCACCACCTGTCCACTCGTCGGCCACTGCCACGGCACGTTCTCGACCGGTTTGTAGGTTCTGTCGGAACGGTCCGGTGCTCCGCTGGGCTCGCCCGCCACCTCCGTGCCTGCGTCGTTGCCGGCAGCCGTTTTCGTGCTTCCCCGATTGATGGAAGCAGAAGAAGATGACGAACCGGTGTCAGCCGGCACAGCGGCAGAAGATTGCTGTGATCGACCACTCTGAGAAGCGCCGGCATTGCCGCCCGCGCTCGCCGCCGACGAACCTTGCTGAGAGGCGTTTTGGGACCCATTTTGCGCGACGGTTCGAGATTGGCCTTGGGAATCTCCTTGGCCACCTCCATTGGAACCGGTCGGCGGCGAAGACGATGCGACATTCGTTGCCTGACCGCTACTCGACGTCCCGCCCGAGCTGGGCGTCTCGCCATCCGAAGGCAACAGCCAGGAGGGATTGTCGCCCTCCGCCGCTGCGGATTGCGTCGAACCCGAGGCATCGAGCCCGGTTGCGGTCACGCCGCCACTGCTGGCCACCGTCTGCGCATTGCTGACACTGGCACCTGATTTCAGCTTCAACTGTTGCCCCGGTTCCAGACGATAAGGGGGCGAAATGCCGTTGAGCTGGGCCAGATCGCGGAAATCCACTCGATTCTGCCAGGCGATGCCGTAAATGGTGTCTCCGCCTTTGACCGTATAGGTCGAATTCGTCTCGCTGTTGCGGCTGACGGAAAGATCCTGCACCTGAGGCCGGCCGCTCGATGTCGTGCAGGCATTGAGCCCGATGACGACGACGGGGAGGAGCCCCAGTAACAGTGCAGTACGACGCTTACTCATAGAAAAATTCCTTTTTCGTCACGAAAAGCCGAGAGTGCCCACGAAAAAATCGAGAGTGATTGGCGAGACGCCTCATGTCGCGGCCTCCTTGCGCTCTCCCAGACACATTACCACCACGACGCCGAAGACGATCAACGCCGTCGCCACGATCCACTGAGAGGGCTGCCCGGTGATCGCGGCGTAATCCGACGGCGCCAGATACTGGTAGGCCAAGGCTATTTGCTGGCCGTCGCCGGCCATCCGGTAACTGGCGATCTGGCGCCAAGGCCATAGTTGAGGCAGCGAACCCAGAATAAAACCGACGATCGCCATCAGGGTGATCGCGTGATAACGCCGCAACAGCCACGACAGGAGTCGGGAAAAGGTGAAAAGGCCCAGTAGACAGCCCGCACCGAAGATCGCGATCAGTCCGAGATCGAAGCTCTTGATACCGTTCATCACCGTGCCGTAGAGCCCCATGACCAGCAGCAGGAAGCTGCCCGATACCCCCGGCAGCAGCATCGCGCTGATTGCGATGGCCCCGGCCACGAACAAGGTCGCACTACCTGCCTGGCTCATGTCGGGCAACAGATGCGGCAGGAATGCCGCCACCAGCAGCCCCAGCAGCACCGGTAGCAGATAGCGCCAGCGCCAGTGGCCCACCTGGCGCACCACCACCCAGGCCGAGGCCAACACCAGTCCGAAGAAGAAAGCGTTGAGCAAGAGCTCATGATGCGCCATCAACCAAGTCACCAGATGCGCGACCGTCACAAGACTGATGAGGATTCCCAGCACCAGCGGAATCAAAAAACGCAGATTGAGATGACTGACCAATCCGGCTAAGCCCTGCTGACGCCAGACGCCGAAAGCGCCCGGCCCGAAACGTTTGATGGTCTCGATCAGCTCCTCGTAGATACCCACGATCAAGGCGATGGTGCCACCCGAGACCCCTGGTACAGCATCCGCCGCACCCATGCCCATGCCTTTCAATACGGTCGACGCAATGCGCTTCAACGGATGACTCCCTCAAGCAATGGTACGAAACGCACCTCTTCGAGACGCTGATGATCGAATACCGGCCCGCGCCGGCGAACTCGGGTCAGCCACTGGCGGCCCTCGCTATCCGCCAGCGGCGCGATCAGTACGCCGCCGTCGCGCAGCTGAGACAGCAGCGGCGGTGGCAGCTCACTGGCGCAGGCCGTCAACAGGATGACATCGAACGGCGCTGCCTGGGGCCAGCCCATGGCGCCATCGGCATGGCGCAGGTTGACGTTGTGCGCGCCGAGTCGAACGAGACGTTGGCGGGCCCGGGACTGCAACGCCGCAATGCGTTCGACGCTCCAGACGCTCTTGACCAGACGCGACAGAATCAGCGTCTGGTAGCCAGATCCGGTGCCGATCTCCAGCACCCGCTGCGGCTCGGCCAGCGCCACCAGCTCGCTCATTCGGGCCACGATCCAGGGTTGAGACAGCGTCTGCCCCAGTCCCAGCGGCAACGAAGTGTCTTCGTAGGCACGATGCGCCAGCGCCTCGTCCAGAAACAGATGCCGCGGCTCCGCTGCCAGCACCTCCAGCACCCGGGCATGACGAATCCCCCCAGCCGCCAGACGTTCGACCATGCGATTGCGCGTTCGTTGCGACGTCATGCCGACGCCGTTCAATTCCTCAGACGTGTGACAGTCCATCCAGCCAGCCCTGTACATCGTTCAGCGTCTCGTGACGGGTCAGATCGGTATGCAGCGGCGTGATCGAGACGAAACCGGCCTCGATGGCCGCGAAATCGGTATCCGGACCATCGTCGGCATTTTCCGACACCGCGGCGATCCAGTAGCGGTCGCGCCCGCGCGGATCCTTGACGTGGATCGGCTGCGACGCCGGACCGCGATACCCCAGGCGAGTCACCCGGAATCCGCGAATTTCGCTCCAGGGAAGATCCGGCACGTTGACGTTGAGCAGACTGCGCGGCGGCAGCGACAGGTTTTCCGCCGCGCCCACCAGGCTGGCCGCGACGCGCCCGGCGGTGTCGAAGTGACGTTGACCGCAAAGGGAAATCGCGATTGCCGCCATGCCCAGATTGCGCCCTTCCATGGCTGCCGCCACCGTGCCGGAATAGAGCACGTCGTCACCCAGGTTGCCGCCGTGATTGATGCCGGAGATCACCAGGTCGGGCTTCTCTTCCCATACCCCGTTGACGCCGAGATAGACACAGTCCGCCGGCGTGCCGTCGACGCTGTAGAAACCGTCGTCGAGCGACGTCAACGCCAATGGCCGCGTCAGCGTCAGCGAGTTGCTGGCGCCGCTCATGTCGCGATCCGGTGCCACCACCCGCAGTCGGGTGTGGCCTTCAAGAGCTTGAGCCAACGCTCTCAACCCCGGGGCATGAACACCGTCGTCGTTGGACAACAACAGTCTGCGCATCTCCTATCCTCCTGATTGATCGTCAATGCGGCTTGTCCCGATCCAGACGACTGCCTCGAATCGACAGCTTTGGATGACAGTCCTGGACGACAGCTCTGAACCCCAGTCCTGGACGACAGCCTTGAACAACAGCCCTGCCATCAGATCAGCGTCGAATGCCGAAACAGCTCCCGCAGCACCGAGGTAGCAAACGCCCCTCGCGGCAGGGTAAATGAGAGCCACACCGAATCGTCCTGCGGGGTCCAGTCAGCGTCCTTGAGACGCAGTCGTAGCGGTCGCCTGTCATGACGCACGCCGGCTTGCACCAGCCCCTCGCTCAGCTCGGCAAAATCCGCCGCGATCGCCGTTTCTCGCTCGGCGACCTGGGCGGCGCTCTCCAGGCGCCCATCGCCCCAAAGCGGCCCGGTGGGATGTAGATCGCCGGCCTCGGCCCTGGCCAATAGGTCCTGATCGACTGTCGCGCTCGCGAAACGGCTGGCTGTGCCTTCCAGATTCAGCACATCGCCGGGCTGCGGAACGCACCAAGTGCCATCGGCGACACGAGCCGACAACACCGCATTGAAAAGATAGCTGCGCGCGGTAGAAAGCAGTAGCCCCTGGGGATCCTGGCGCTTGCGCCAGCCGCGAGCCAGCAGTTGCCGGGCGCGATGCAGGTTGCGGCCCTCGGGGCCGAAGCGCTGGGGGCCGAAATAATTGGGCACGCCGCCGCTCACCAATCGATGCCAGCGTTCACGCGTGGCACCTGACACGGCCGCCTCGCCGCTGATCCTTAAATGGAAGCGGTTGGCCCGGTGGACGCCACGTTTCAGTTTGCGCGGATGACGCACCGCTTCCAGGCAGGTCACGCCGCGCTCGGCCAGCCCGGCATCCCAATCGGCCGGCGGCTCGCGACCGGGCAAGGCCAGCGAGAACCATTGTCGCGTCACCGCATTGCGGTCCTTGAGGCCGCTATACCCCACATCCCGCACCGGAATATCGACCGCCCGCGCAAGCAGCCGCGCCAGATCCGGCGTGGTCAATCCGCGTTTTTCCAGCCACAGCCACCAGTGTTCGCCCTGCCCTTCCGGCGCGAAATCGAACTGCTCCTCGACCTGGAAGTCCTCCGCGCTTTGACGGTACTCCCCGGCAGCAGCCGGCAGGCCCGCGGCATGGTGCCAGTTCGGAGGCCAGTATTCCGTCGATGGCGGTATCGGCTCGTTCGAGGGAGGCTCGCGCTCACTCATTCAACCGCCGCCACTGAGGAGCCGCCGCTGATAAGTAATACGACCGCCTCGGCGGCAATGCCTTCGCCGCGTCCGGTAAAGCCGAGCCGTTCGGTCGTCGTCGCCTTGACGTTGACCGCGCCCAGCTCGACACCGATATCGGCGGCGATCGTCTCGCGCATGTGCGGAATCGACTCGGCCATGCGCGGCGCCTGCGCCATCAACGTGGCATCGAGATTGCCGATCCGATAGCCGGCATCGTTCACCAGTCCCACGACGTGGCGCAGCAGCGCCCGGCTGTCCGCCCCTTTCCAGGCCGGATCGGTATCCGGGAAATGACGGCCGATGTCGCCCAGTGCGCAGGCGCCCAGCAGCGCGTCACTGACCGCGTGCAACAGCACGTCGCCGTCGGAATGCGCGACGAAGCCATGCTCGAACGGCAGCCGGACGCCGCCGATCATCAGATGATCGCCCTCGCCGAAACGGTGGACATCGAAACCGTGACCGATTCTGAAACTCATGCTTCGACTCCTTGACCGGTAGCGGTCGACGCCGACTCTGCCGCCGGTTCCGACGCTGACTCTGTCTGGACCGCGAGAATCCGTGCCGCCATGGCGAGATCCTCGGGATGAGTAATCTTGAGATTGTCGCGACTGCCCGTCACCAGCCGAGGCGAAAGCCCCATGGCCTCGATCGCCGAGGCTTCGTCGGTCACTGCCATGCCGGTAGCCAACGCCGCATCGAGTGCCTGGCGCAGCAGATCGAAGCGGAAAACCTGAGGCGTCAGCGCGTGCCAGAGACCTTCACGGGGCTCGGTATGGCTGACGCGGCCACGCTCGTCCGCACGCTTCATGGTGTCGGCGGCCGGTGTCGCCAGCAGTGCGCCGATCGCCTCGTCCTCGAGCGCAGCGCGCAGGGCCTGCAGATCTTCGATCCTGACGCAGGGTCGTGCCGCATCGTGCACCAGCACCCAGTCATCTGCAGCCGCCTGTTCCTCCAGTGTCGCCAACGCCCGGGCTACCGTGTCGGCGCGCTCATCGCCACCACCGACACGCAGCCAATCCTCGAAGGGCACATCCCGGGGGTCGAAACGGTCGTCGTCGGGATCGAGGCAGAGCCGCAGGACGGCGTCGGGGAAGGCCTGGTGCAGGCGCTCGAGCGTGCGTGCCAGCACGCTTCTGCCCTGCAAAGAGAGATACTGTTTGGGCCGGTCGGCCTGCATGCGCTGGCCACGGCCGGCGGCGGGTACGATCAACCACAGGGTCATCGCTGCACTACCCCCGTACTGGCGGCCGGGCCATCCTTGGGATCAGCAACACCGGGCACCCAGAAGAACTGTTCGTCCTGGCGAACCATGCCGATGTCACTGCGTGCCCGCTCCTCGATGGCATCGAGACCGTTCTTGAGATCGACGACCTCGGCTGCGAGCCGGTCATTGCGGGCCTGAAGCGTGTCGGTATCACCTTCGAGAGCGTCGGCGCGCGCCTGGATGTCGTTGAATTCCCGAATACCGCCCTCGCCGAACCACAGCCGATACTGCATCAGCCCCAGCATGACAACCAATACCACAATGACCCATTTCCACATCGCCAAGGCTTCCGATCGGCACGATTCGTTCGTACGGTTGATTTCGCGCGGTTCAATTGACGCCATTCGTCTAGAACGGTCCGCTTCGAACCCGTCGTCGCGGGCACTGCGCCCTAGGCAGGGCAAAGCCGGCCGCTGTCGGCGCGCGGGCCATTATGCCATCATCGCCGCATGCGGCCCACCGCCACGACCGAATCCGGATCGAACACTCAGGTATCAACTGGCCATGTACAAGCTCGCGTTCTTCGTTCCCGAATCTCATCTGGAAAGCGTCAAGGACGCGGTCTTCGCCAGCGGTGCCGGGCGCTTCAAGAATTACGAGGCGTGCTGCTTTCAGACGCACGGGCAGGGCCAGTTTCGGCCTCTTCAAGGCGCTCGGCCGCATATCGGTGCGGTGGATACCCTGGAAATCGTCGAAGAGTATCGGGTCGAGCTTGTATGCGAGGATCTCCGGATACGCGCCGCGATCACGGCGCTGATCGAGGCCCACCCCTACGAAGAACCGGCCTACGACGTGTGGCCGTTGAGCGACCTGGATTCGCTGCCCCCGGGGTGACAAGGGTCGTCACTCCCTGACGATCGGGGGTAACTGCAAGGCGCCGCTCAAGCGGAGCCGAAGTAACGCTCCCTCTCCGCCTGGCCAATCTGGCTGAGATGCAATTCGAAGGTGCCCCGGCGTCGATCATCGAAGAAGTGCTTGAGGGTGCGCTCGATGGTCGGGAAAGCGAGCTCGTCCCAGGGAATCTGCGACTCCTCGAACAGCTCGACCTCGAGACTCTCCGGGCCGGCGGCGAAATCGCCGTCGAGATCGCCCAGGAAAATCATGTAGACCTGATTGATGTGCGGCAAGCTGATCAGGGTATACAGTGTCGGATCGGCGACGACGGCGCGGGCCTCCTCGCGCGTTTCACGCAGCGCCGCCTGCTCCACCGTCTCCGCGTTCTCCATGTAACCGGCCGGCAGCGTCCAGAACCCTTTGCGCGGTGCAATGGCCCGGCGGCAGAGCAGAATACGCTCGCCGGCGACCGGCAGCGTGCCGGCAACGATGCGTGGATTCTGATAATGGATGGTGCCGCAGGCGTCGCACAGGAACCGCGGACGGTCGTCGCCGTCGGGAATCGCGAAACGCACGGTATGCCCGCAGTGGCTACAGTAGTTCATAGAGATTCAAGTCCACAGGATCGCAAATTGAGAGAGCCTCGAGTTCCCGGGACCTCGCAGGAACCGCCAGCCATCGTCGATCGGTACGCTGACCAGTCTAGAGTCGAAAGCGCATGTTAGAGACACTCCGCGAACGCCTGCAAGCACATCGCCCCTGTCAATTGGATGACGCCTACCCCCAGGCGGCGGTACTTCTCCCCATCGTCGCTCGTCCCGAGCCTACGCTACTGTTCACCCAGCGCACGGCGCATCTTGCTCAGCATGCCGGTCAGGTCGCCTTTCCGGGAGGCAAGCGTGAGCCGGAGGATCGGGATCTGCTCGCCACGGCGCTACGGGAATCCCATGAGGAGATCGCTCTCGAGGCCGCCCAGGTCGATATCATCGGGCGCCTGAGTGATGTGATGTCGCTGCATGGCCTGCGGGTGACGCCGTTCGTCGGCCTGATCGCCCCGGACCTGCCACTGCAGGCCGAGCCGGGCGAGATCGCCGCGATCTTCGAGGTACCGCTGCGCTACTTCATCGAGGATCGCCGCAGTCATACCGATGTCATCCCGGTCGACGACCAACCCTGGTACGTTCCCAGCTACCCTTTCGAGAATCGCGTGATCTGGGGCCTGTCCGCGATAATGCTGGTGGAGCTGCTGGCCGTGGGCTTCGGCAGCGATATCGCCCTGGACCGCAAGCCCGCGCAAGGGGAGTTGCGCTATCACCCGCAGCGCCGCCGCCAGACCGACACGCACACCCCGCGCGACTCCCGTGCCGCCGGCAAGATAGCCAAGTGAGTTCTCGATGACGCCTATCACCGCGAATGACGCCCTTCACGACTTCTGGGACAGCGCGCAGCTACCCGCGTTGATCGATGGTCTGGTGGAACACGGCTGGTATGTCGGCGAGGGATTTCTGGACGTGACGCTGTGCCGGGAATTGCGGGAAGAGCTGGAGCGACTGCATCATCTGGCCGCGCTGCAGGATGCGGCCATCGGCCGTGGCGACGAGCGCACGCTGCGACGCGACATCCGAGGCGATGCGATCCACTGGCTGGATCGCGAGAGCCTGGCACAGCGACGCTATCTGGCGTTGATGGGCGAGCTCCAGCAGCAGATCAACGTCGCGCTCTACGCGGGGCTGTTCGAATTCGAGGCCCACTTCGCCCACTATCCGCCGGAAGCTTTCTATCGCAAGCACTACGACAGTTTCCGCGGCCGAGCCAACCGCATCATCTCGACGGTGCTCTACCTCAACCCGGACTGGCCCACCGACGGCGGTGGCGAAATGGCGCTCTACGACGAACATGACACCGAGCGCGAGGTGGCCCGCGTGCATCCCGAAGCCGGCACTTTCGCCTGCTTTCTCTCCGACCGCATTCCGCATGAAGTGCTGCCGACCCGGCTGCCTCGTATCAGCATCGCCGGCTGGTTCCGGCGCAATGCCTCGCTCGGTGGCGTGATCGACCCGGCTCGCTGAACCTCGTGCCCACCTGATCAGTCGATCGTCGACCGCTGCCGTCCGGCGGCTTCCGCTTCACGAACTTCCACGCCAGGCGTCACGGGTTCGCTCGTCCCCTCATCCGGCAGTGCCGTTTCCACATCCGGCACCACCTGCGAGAGGTCTTCCTGATGTTCGTGCTCGATCGCGCCCTGTACCAGCTCGTCGGTCACGCTGAGCTCGGCGCCCACCACCGACTGCTGCGGATTGGAGGTGAACGGTGCCACCGGCGTCGGTGCCGGACGCCGGCTACGCCGCCAGACGAAGAACGCCACCAGCACCGCACCCAACCCGGCCAGCGCCACGAACAGCCCCACATCGCCGACATGAATCATCAGCGGCGTGATCAGCGGCGGGCTGAGGGTCGCGCCCAGCGCATTGATCAGCAGCAGCCCCTGGCTCATTCGCACCAGCGCACCGGCCGGCGCGCGGTCGGCCGCGT
Source organism: Salinicola halophyticus (assembly GCF_003206695.1). Taxonomy (GTDB): domain Bacteria; phylum Pseudomonadota; class Gammaproteobacteria; order Pseudomonadales; family Halomonadaceae; genus Salinicola; species Salinicola halophyticus. Next base: position 432,789 of record NZ_PZJN01000004.1, read on the forward strand.
GGCTCACCGCCACCGGGTAGAGCGCGAACACGCCTCCGCCGATCAGGAACAGCATGGCCGCCATCAGGCCGGGCAGATCCGGCAGCAGCATGACGCCGCCGCATAGCACTGCCAGCACCCCACCGATCAGAATCAGCACGATCTGACGGTCGTGGCGATCCGACCAGCGGCCGATCGGATACTGCAGCAGCATGCCGCCAAGAATCACGATCGCCATCATCTCGCCGATCTGCTGCACCTCGAAGCCGCTGCGCTGCAGATAGAGCGGCAGCAGGCTGTAGATCGCCGATACCGCCAGGCCCGAACCGAAACACCCCATGACGCCGGTCGGCGTCACGGTGATCAGTCGCCAGGGCGACAATGGCTCGGCGTGCTCGATCAGCGGCGAGACTCGCGGAATCATGCCCAGCGGCAGCACCGACAACGAGGCCAGCATGGCGATGACCATGAACGGCTGACTGGCACCGGCGTGATCCGCCACGCCCAGTAGTAGCTGTCCGATGACCCCGGCGCCGTAAAGCGCGATCATGTAGAGCGCCAGCAGCCGCCCGCGAACGCGAGTGTCGGCAGCGGTCAGCAGCCAGCTCTCGATCACCAGATAGACGCCCAGCGTCGCCCAGCCACCGATCAGGCGCAGCGTGAACCACAGCTCGGCGTTGAGCCACATGCCCTGCAGCAGCACGGTCACTGCAACCAGCGAGGCGAAGCAGGCGTACGCGCGAATGTGGCCGATCCGCAGCAACAGTCGATCGTTGAACAACGCCCCGATGGCCAGCCCGATGTAATAGGCAGCCGAGACCCAGCCGATGGTGGTGACGGACTCACCGGCCGCATCCAGCCGCAGGGTAATCAGCGAGGCCAGAAAACCGTTGCCGATACCCAGGATGAAAAGACCCAACAGCGGTGCCAGCGCCATGGAGAGCAACTGCCGAGACATAAGGCCACGGACCTCGAAAATACACAGCGAATAAGCTCGGCGATCGGCACTCGAGGCACCGCAGCCGAAGATTCCGTTCGAGTCATCGTAAGACCGACTCGAACGACCAGAAAGTGGAGTAGCGGCTCGCACGCGGGATCAGCAGAATCGACTCTTGCAGCAGAGGCGACGCCACGGGCGGGAGCGAGCGCACTATACGCCCGGCCCTACGCCAAAAGAAGCCAAAAAAACGCCTGAAAAAGGCTCTATTGCGCCGCTTTGGCGCATCGCCCCGCTCATCATTATCCGGCGTTATCCAAAGAGTGCGTTTGACCTACAAAATGCTATCGAAATGACGCTTCTTGAGGCACGACCGAAGAGCTAGGTGATGGTCGATGTGACGTACCCCGTGATGCCCCAAGGCGCCGCCAGCGGCTTTTTGTCACATAACGGCGTATGCTTGGCCATTAGCACGCTAATCCGCCTACTTTCCTCTTCCCCTGCCTCACGACCAGGTCACCATGCCCGCAGATGCTTCCGCCAGTCCCGACAGCCCCGTTTATCGCCAGCCCGGCTTCGCGCCGTTCCTCGCTTCCCGTCTTTGCGCAGTCTTCGCCATGCAGATCCAGGCGATCGTGGTGGCGTGGCAGGTCTACGACATCACCCACGACCCATTGACGCTGGGCTACGTGGGCCTGGCGCAGTTTCTGCCGATGGTCGTGCTGCTACTGCCGGCCGGTGATGTGGTCGATCGCTTCGACCGTAAACGCATCCTCCAGCTCAGCTGGGCCGCTCAGGCACTCTGCAGCGTAATGCTGATCCTGCTGTCGTTGAAACAACCCGATTCGCCGGTGCCCTTCTATGCGGTACTGGTGCTGTTCGGGGCCGCCCGGGCGTTCACCGGGCCGACGCTGCAAAGCCTGCTGCCCCAGATCGTTCCCCGTGACCAACTGGGCAAGGCGATCGCGGTCAACTCGTCGATCATGAAGATCGGTGTCATCGGCGGGCCGATGCTGGGCGGCCTCTTGTATGCCTTCGGCCCGACGCTGACCTACAGCGTCAACCTGGGCTGCTTTGTCGTCGCGCAACTGGCGCTGGCGGGCGTGCCGGTGCGCTATGCGTTCGAACGCATCAAGACCACCGACACCGCCTGGCAACGTTTCACCGCCGGCATCCACTACATCCGCAACAAACCGGTGATTCTCGGCGTCATCTCGCTGGACCTGTTCGCCGTGCTGTTCGGCGGCATCGTCGCGCTGCTGCCGGTCTACGCCCACGAAATTCTCCATGTCGGCCCGGAAGGGCTTGGCGCCTTGCGCAGCTCGATCGCCATCGGCGCCTTTCTGATGGGGCTCTATCTCGGCGTACGCGCGATCAAGCGCCACGCCGGGATGATCATGTTCGCGGCGGTGGCGGTGTTCGGCATCGCCAATCTGGTGTTCGCTCTTTCCCACTCGTTCTGGCTCTCGTTCGGCGCGCTACTGATCGCCGGCGCCGCCGACATGATCAGCGTCTACGTGCGCCTGACGCTGTTGCAGCTGGCCACGCCGGACGAGATGCGCGGCCGGGTCAACGCCGTCAACATGCTGTTCATCGGCGCCTCCAACGAGCTCGGCGAGTTCGAATCCGGCGTCACCGCCTCGTGGTTCGGCACCGTGCCCGCGGCGGTCACCGGCTCGGTGGGTACGCTGGCGATCGTCGGGCTATGGATGTGGAGCTTCCCGGTGCTGCGTCGCGCCGACCGGCTCGACGGCGTCGAGGAGGAACCGTTGGAGGCGCCGCGCGCGGAACCCGCCGGCAAGTCGATGTAACGCCAATGACGTTCGCCGGTGGCCAGGAGCAGAGAGCTGCCTGGTCATTTCCGGGTGGCAAGTTTGAAGCCCTGACAGTGGGTTAGCGTCATCTTTCTACCCTCGCCGACGTTTTAATGAGTGCCGACACATTCAAAAACTCGATAAGCTGCTAATACTTCGTAGCAAAAGAACCATTCTTGTCGCCTGCCCGGTACAACCCCGAAGCTAGCTGTGCGAAATCCAAGCTAGAGGCCAAGCGAGACCGCCCGATAACGAAGCGGTCCGCTTTTTCGTTTTCGGACCCCTTACGCAGGCGATAACTCCATGAACCGGCCCGCATTATCGTTTTCGATCGATGGCAATGTCGCCCTCGATTCGCCATCCTTCACGACGCAGCCGCAGTCGATCAGGCAGCAAGATACTTTTCAACGATCATCATCGACTGAGATCCATTGGCAGCGATTTTCGGTTGCCTATGACTACCCCGTCGCGTTTACCCGCGAAATCTTCTCCCCCGACAACTCGCTACTGGCCGACGCCATTTCACGCAAAGAGCCGGGCAAGAATCACCGCTGCCTGATTTACGTCGACGCCGGCATTGCCGCTACCTGGCCGGATCTCGAGTCCCGAATCAACGCCTACTTCGCTACCCATGCGAGTCAGATGACCCTGGTGACCGCACCGATTACCGTACCGGGTGGAGAAGCCATCAAGACCAACCGGGAGACGATCGACCAGGTGCTGGAAGATATCCAGCGCTTCGGTGTCGATCGACATGCCTACGTCATCGTAATCGGCGGCGGCGCAGTGCTGGATGCACTCGGACTCGCCGCGGCCATGGGCCATCGCGGTGTGCGATTGATTCGCCTGCCGACCACCGTGCTGTCGCAGAACGACAGCGGCGTCGGGGTCAAGAATGCCGTCAACTTCAAAGGCCACAAGAACTTTATCGGCACCTTCGCGCCGCCCTGGGCGGTGCTCAACGACTTCGACTTCCTGAGCACACTCTCACGACGGGACCGAATCGCCGGTATCTCCGAAGCGATCAAGGTGGCTTTGATTCGCGATGGCGCTTTCTTCGACTGGCTGGAAGCCAATGCCGATTCGTTGGCCGAGTTCGACCCGCGCACCGAAGAGATCATGATCCGGCGCAGTGCCGAACTGCACATGCAGCAGATCGGCCGCGGTGGCGACCCGTTCGAGCTGGGCTCGTCGCGCCCGCTGGATTACGGGCACTGGTCAGCGCACAAACTCGAGGCGTTGACCCACCACGGCATCAGCCACGGTGAAGCCGTCGCCATCGGCATCGCCCTCGATGCCCGTTATTCCGTATTGACGGGCCTGCTCCCCGTCGGTGCCGAGTGGCGCATCGTGTGGCTGTTAAAGCGCCTGGGTCTGCCGGTCTTCCATGCCCAGTTGCTGGAAATCGAAGACGATGGCCAGCCCGCCATACTGACGGGCCTCAGCGAATTCCAGGAACATCTCGGCGGTGAGCTGACGATCACGCTGCTGTCCGGCCTGGGTCGTGGGCATGACGTTCACGAGATCGATGAAACCACCATGACAGCCGCGATCGACTGGCTGCGAGAAGAGGCGAATAGCCATGCAGCTGCCTGATGATCTGGGTCAACTGACCTACTGTCTCAATATTCATCCGACCCAGACATGGGAAGCTGTGCGTGAAGCGCTGCTAGGGCCGGTGAAACGGGTGCGTGAAGCCGTCTCCCCCGAGGCGACCTTCGGCGTGGGGTTGCGCCTGTCGGCTCAGGCGCTGGAGGAGCTTCGCGCCCCCGATGCACGGGCCGAGCTCAAGGACATTCTCGCCCGGGAGAACTACCGCATAGTGACCATGAACGGATTCCCGTTCGGCCCCTTCCACGGCATCCCGGTCAAACAGAACGTCTATCAGCCCGACTGGAAGCAGCGCGCCCGGCTCGACTACACCTGCTGGCTGGCCGATCTGATGAGTGAACTCGGTGCCGCTGGCGACACCTTGAGCCTGAGCACCGTGCCCGGTACCTATAAGCCGCTGGCCGAGGGCGCGGAAGCGCAGATGGCGGACAATCTGCTCAAGGCGGCGGCTCACTGTGTCGAGCTCGCCCAGAAGACCCAGGTGACCATCGCTATTGCACTGGAGCCCGAGCCCCACTGCTTCCTGGAAACCATCGCGGAAACCGTTGCCTTCTTCCGCGACTGGCTCTATTCCGACGCTGCCGCAGTTCGCCTGAGCGAACTCAGTGGCTTGTCGCTCGACGAGGCGAAGCAGGCGCTGCCACGCCACCTCGGCGTCTGCTACGACGTCTGTCACGCCGCGGTCGAGTTCGAAGATCCAACCACCAGCATCGAAGCCCTGCGCATGGCAGGCATTCCCATCCACAAGCTGCAACTGAGCGCGGCGCTGCGGATTCCGCAATTCGATGCCACCAAACGCGAAGCGCTGGCGCCATTCTGCGAACGCACCTATCTACACCAGGTCGTGGTCGCCGCAGATGACGGGCTGGTGCGGTATGCGGACCTCCCCGAGGCTTTGGCTGACGACGCCCGCACCGATGGCGAGGAGTGGCGAGTGCACTTTCACGTGCCGATCTTCGTGGACGCCATTGCGCCGTTCGAGACCACGCAGTCGTTTCTCGCCGAGATTCTCGCTCTGCATCGTCAGCAGCCGATTTCCCAGCACCTGGAAGTGGAGACCTACACATGGCAGGTATTACCGGAGAACCTACGCACCGAGAGCGTGGAGACGGCGGTGGCGCGAGAGCTGACCTGGGTCAAACAGCAGCTGACTTGAGCGTGCCGATGTCAGAACCAGAGTCTTCCACGCTACGGAGTTCAAGGGTGCCCGGGCTCAACTCCAAGGTCTGGCTGGAGCTGGGCCGGGTTTCCAACCTGCCCACGGTCTGGAGCAACGCGCTGGCCGGCATCGTGTTGGCCGGCGCCGGGGCGGGCGCTCTATGGCACTCCCCCTCGGCTCTCGCTCTGCTTCTGGCTTTGACGCTGTTTTACCTCGGCGGGATGTACCTCAATGACGCTTGCGATGCCGAGATCGACGCGCGTGAGCGCGCCGATCGGCCTATCCCGCGGGGCGACATCGATCGTTTGATCGTCACGCTGCTGGGGGCCGGGATGCTCGCACTGGGTAGCCTGCTGCTGTTTCTGAGCGATCTCTCCGCCGGGGTGATGGGGCTTGCACTGGTCGCCGCGATCCTGAGCTACGACTGGTGGCACAAGCGGATCGGCTGGAGCCCGGTACTGATGGGGGCGTGCCGCCTGCTGACCTACCTGACGGCCGCTCTGGCTTTCACCAGCACGCTCAACGACATGGTCATCTGGGGCGCGCTCGGTCTCGCCTGTCATGTCGTCGGCCTGACCTATGCCGCTCGTCAGGAGGCCTACGACCGGCTGGGTGCCGCCTGGCCCCTCGGCGTATTGGCCGTACCCGTCGTCCTGATGCTGGCGACCATGCTGACCGGCCCTGAACCTTCGCTGCTCGCCCTGGCGCTGTGGCTGGGCTATCTGGCCTGGGGAGCACGCTGCCTGATGTGGCTGGTTCGCCGCGCGCCGGGAGACGTGCCCCGTGCCGTCGTGGGTCTGATCGCCGCCATCTCGCTCTATGATGCCACGCTGATGGCGGCCATGGGCGCTGATGGGATGGCTTTGCTGGGCGTGCTGGCATTCGTCGCGACCTTGGCGCTGCAGCGAGTAACTTCCGGCACTTGAACACTGGGAGAGGTAGCATTTGATCGACGACAACCTCTGAAACACAAAAAGCCGGGGCGGCATCGTGAAGGTGCCGCTCCGGCTTTCCTGCGTTTCTCGATATCTCCTATGCCATGACTCGACGCTGAAGCGCGACCGCCTCAGGCGCTGGCAGTATCGGCGGCGGTCTCCCGCGGCGACGTGTCGCCATTCTCTTCCCCGAATACATGTGTCAGCACTAGCGCCTTGAAATCGACGGCCTTGAGCGCGCCCTGAGGCAGCAGATCCGCTTCGGACGAGATCACCAGCGGCCCCATGTCTGGGTCGTCTGTCACCCGCCCGTGGGCGCCCTTGACCAGCGTGGTGTCCTTGAGCGAAATGACATCCAGTAGCTGGCGCATGCCCAGCTTGCGCTTGGCGAGACGCCAGCCCGCCGACAGCTTGGGCGACTTCAGCGCAGGATCGAAGAACAACTCCACCGGGTCGTACCCCGGCTTGCGGTGGATATCGACGGTACGCGCATAGTCCGGCGCCAAGGCATCATCCAGCCAGTAGTAGTAGCTGAACCAGCGGTCGGATTCGGCAATCGCAACCAGATCGCCCGAGTTGGGATGATCGAGCCCCTGTTCACGCTTCTCGCTGTCTCCCCAGACGGCCTCCACGCCTTCAAGCCCTTCGAGCAGCGCCCTGACTTTGGGAATTTCTGCGGGATCGCGGACATAGACGTGTGCCACCTGGTGGTCGGCGACCGCGAACGCCCGCGACGCCCCGGCATCGAGCTGTTCGCGCCCATGCTCCTCCCGACGTACGGCGACCAGACCCGCTTCGCGCAGGGCACGATTGATATGCACGGCATCGCGCACCGGGGTGATGCCATATTCGGACACCACGATGACCCGCCGCCCTTCCCGGTCGGCCGCGTCGATCAGCTCGCCGCACAACGCATCGACGTCTCTGAGGTCACGCTGCAATTCAGGGTGGGAAAGATCCGGCCCCAGACGCTGGAGGTTGTAGTCGAGATGCGGCAGGTAGGTCAGCGTCAGTGTCGGGTCGCGGGTTTCCATGACATGGCGCGTGGCATCGCTGATCCAGCGGCTAGAGGAGATGTCGGCCATCGGCCCCCAGAAGCTGAATAGCGGAAACGTTCCCAATCGTTCGTCGAGTTCGTCATGCAGTGCAGGCGGAGAGGTGTAATGATCAGGCAACTTGCGACCGTCTGCAGGGTACATGGGCCGAGGAGTCGCGCTCCAGTCTGCCGTCGAGTACATGTTGTACCACCAGAACAGTTTGGCGCAGGTAAAGTCGGGATTCTTCCGTTTGCCGGCTTCCCAGATCTTTTCACCGGCGACCAGGCGATTGGATTGGCGCCAGAACCAGACCTCGGCGAGATCCTTGAAATACCAGCCATTGGCCACCGCACCGTGCTCGCCGGGGGACAAACCGGTCGCGAGCGTTGCCTGAACACTACAGGTCACCGCAGGCGTTACGGTATCGAGCGGTCGCAACCCGCCCCGCTCGGCCAGCCGCTTCAAGGCCGGTGTATGTTCACCGACCAGTTGGGGCGTCAGCCCCACCACGAGAATTACCAGGGTATTGTGCATGGTACCTGTCTGCCGATTCAGTCATCTGATTACCATCGTCACGAACCTATCGAAACGATATGTAAAGACTGCATACCAGCCAGGCAGAAACCAGACAATCGGCATTCACTTTTTCGCTCCATTATACGAAATCATGACTAAACACCTGACTGAATCAGGATGAAAAGGGATTAAAAACCTTCCTATTAAAAACCAATTTATCGTTCAGAAATGGCGCTTTAATTAGCCAGATAATTGAGCTTGGGGATTGTTTTCAACAGCCGATAGAGTAGTGCCATCGAATATCAGGCCGGAATTTTTACATGCCCGTTACATCCTTGGCGCTGCTGCGCCAGTGGGTCTGTCGCCAGACACCTGAACAAGCCGACTGGCTGAAGACGCAATACGCCCGACTCGGCGAGAGCGCTAACGAACGTGATCTGCACCTGTTTCTGGGTCTCGCGCCCCGTCGTCTCGGCAAGCAGGATCTGATCCTGTCACCGACTGATCTGGCGCTGGCGAATCAGGCCTACCCCGGTTGGAACCCCTCGGGCTGGAGTCTCGATGGTGCGGCCCGTATCGCCGCCTTGCTTATCTTCCAGGGCCCGCGACCGTTCCCGGCCGCGTTTCAGGATCTGGTCAGAACCGCCGATGCCCGTGAACTGGTCACGCTGTATCGCGGCCTGGCGCTCTACCCTCAACCGCAGTTGCTGAGTTTCGAGGTGGGTGAGGGGCTGCGCTCCAACATGCGGTCCGTGTTCGAGTCCATCGTTCACCGCAACCCTTACCCGCGCGATCACTTCGACGAGCACCGCTGGAACCACATGGTGCTCAAGGCGCTGTTCATCGGCAGTCGATTGGGCCCCATCGTCGGCCTGGACGAACGTGCCAACGTCGAGCTGGCGAGAATTCTGCTCGATTACGCCCAGGAACGCTGGGCCGCCGGACGCCAGGTGAGCCCTGAACTGTGGCGCTGCATCGGCCCGTTCGCGGAGAGCGTCTCGGCTTACGAGGCCCTTGAGCGCGCACTGGCGGGAACACCCGACGAACGTGGCGCGGCGACTCTCGCGTTGATCGCTGCCGACACCCCTTCCGCTCGAACCCTGTTGCTGACGACACCCGCCACCACCGCACTGGTGGCCGAGGGGCGCATCAATTGGGACAACCTGACTTTGCTAGAGGCCGCCTGAGATGTTCATCGATCCCCATGCCCACATGGTGTCCCGTACCACCGACGACTACGAGGCCATGGCCGCCGCCGGCATTGTGGCGCTGGTCGAACCGGCCTTCTGGGTCGGCCAGCCGCGTACCTTCGTCGGCACTTATGTCGACTACCTGTCTTCGCTGGTCGGCTGGGAGCGCTTCCGCGCCGGCCAGTTCGGCATTCGCCACTACTGCACCATCGGCCTCAATTCCAAGGAAGCCAACAACGAAGCGCTGGCCGAGGGCGTGATGGAGTGGCTGCCACGCTTCGCCATGAAGGAAGGCGTGGTCGCCATCGGCGAGATCGGCTACGACGAGCAGACACCGCTCGAGGACAAGTATTTTCGGGCCCAGCTGGCCCTGGCCAAGGAGCTCGAGCTGCCGGTCATGGTGCATACCCCGCATCGCGACAAGAAGCGTGGCACTTCGCGCTCGATGGACGTGTGCGAGGAGATGGGGCTCGATCCCTCCTGGGTCGTGATCGATCACAACAATGAAGAGACGGTACGCGAGACACTGGATCGGGGTTACTGGGCCGGCTTCTCGATCTATCCCTCGACCAAGATGGGCAATGCGCGCATGGTCGAACTGCTCAAGCAGTACGGCGGGGACCGCATCATCGTCGACAGCGCCTGCGATTGGGGAATTTCCGACTGCCTTGGCGTCCCCAAGACGGCGCAGCTGGCGCTCGAATCCGGCATCGCCGAATCCGTGGTGCGTCGGGTCACCTATGAAAACGCACTCACGGTCTACGGCAAGAGCGGTCAGATGCACGCCGCCGACTGGCTCGATCCGGCCCCCATCGACCAGCGCACGCTATTCGAAGGCAACTCGATTCTGCGTGGCGGCCGCGATCCTCTTGTCGAGGCAACTCCCGCAAGGCGCCGAGACAATCTGCTCATCGAATGACGCCCGGGTTCCCTCCTAATTCGTCATCAGTCACCGGCATTTCCTACCGCTATCTCATATCGATAATTTCAGCGGAGTGGCAACCGACGCCTCTCGACGGCAAAATGCGGACAACTACCGCACGCCGACGAGAGGAATCTCATGCCTTCGCCGATCGATAACGTCGTCGCCGAATCCAATACCGCTGCGAGGCGACCGGACACCACGCTGGCCATGATCGTCTACGCGTTGTTGCTCGGCGTCTTCATCACCGGCATCACCCCGGTGATTGGCGTGATCATTGCCTATGTCTATCGCGGTAACGGTCCACGCTGGCTGGACGAGCACTATCGCTACCATATTCGTACTTTCTGGATCGGCCTGCTCTACGCCTGCATCAGTTGGATACTGGCCTTCGTGCTGATCGGATTCGTGCTCATGGCACTGCAGGCCGTTTGGCTGATCGTGCGTTGCGTGATCGGGTTCAAGGCATTGCAGGAACACCGCGCACCTGACAAGGTCGAGAGCTGGCTATGGTAACCGGCCCGTCAAGTCGACTCGCAATGAAGAAGAGAAACGCATGATCGAAAGTCTGCAAGCTCGCGCCATCCATCTGCTCTGGCGCCTGCTGTCGCATTGGCGTTTAAAAACGATCTGGTCACTGGCTGGTCTGGCCAGCCACGTGCTGTATGCCGTTTCCCGACGCGAACGTCACGTCACTCGACGCAATCTGGAGGTTGCTTATCCTGATGAGTCCAGCGAGAAGCGCCGCGACCGGATCAAGACCAGCCTGCGCCATTCCGCCGCCACCATGCTGGAGCTCGGATTCGCCTGGCTTGCCAGGCCGAAGCGCGTCGAAGCGTCGGTCGTCGAGGTCCACGGCCGCGAGCTACTCGACAATGCGCGCGCCGACAATCGCGGTGTGATCGTGCTGGCGCCGCATTTCGGCAACTGGGAAATGCTCAATTTCTGGCTATCCAGCCACTTCCCTTTCACCGCGATGTACGAGCCGCCCAAGATTGCCGACCTCGACCCTGTCATCCGTCATGGTCGCGAACGCATGGGCGCCGAACTGGTACCGACCAACCCGCGTGGCGTCGCCGCCCTGCTCAAGGCGCTCAAGCGTGCCGAAGCCGTGGGGATCCTGCCGGATCAGGAACCCGACTGGGGCAGCGGCGTCTTCGCCGGCTTCTTCGGCCGCCCCGCCTATACCGCCACGCTGCTGCCCAAGCTGGTAGCGCGTACCCAGGCTCGTGTGGTCACCGGTGTCGCCAGGCGCCTGCCTGAAGGCCGCGGCTTCGCGATTCATTTTCTCGCCGCCGACGACCGCGTCTACGACAGCGACGAGGTGACATCGGCCGCCGGTGTCAATGCCTGCGTCGAAGCCGCCATCGCCCTCGACCCGGCTCAGTATCAGTGGGAATACAAGCGCTGGAAGAAGACCGAACTGGAGCAGCAGAAGGTTCCCGGGTATCGCGAACAGCGCCTGTACAGCAAGCGCTGATCGTCGAGGGATCGGGGCATGTAAAGACCCGCGTTATCGAAACAACCGCGTTACTGCGCCAGACCGCCGAAACGTCCTGCCTGGTAATCGTCGACCGCCGTGGCGATCTCGTCACGAGTATTCATCACGAATGGACCGTGCGACACCACCGGTTCCTCGATCGCATCAGCGTGGCCGAACAGCAGTCGAGCGTCGGTAGTGGCTTCGATTTCGACGCTATCGCCGCCACGATCCAGTTCGACCAGATGCTGCGGCTTGACCGGTTCGCCGCCCACCGTCACCTCGCCATCGACGACGTAAAGAAAGACCTGGCGGCCACTCGGCGCCATCAGCCGATGACTCGCGACGGCGGGAAGCGACAGCGTCGACATGAAGACATCGGTCAGGGTCTCGATGGGGCCTGTCGATGCGCCATGCTCACCGGCGATCAGACAAAGCTCTCCACCACCGTCCAGCGCAATGGCCGGAATCGAATCTCGCTGCAGCCCGACGTAGCGCGGTTCAGTCATCTTCAGGCTGGCCGGCAGATTGATCCATAGCTGCAGAATCTCCAGCGGGCCGCCGTCGCGCAGAAACTCGGGCGGTGAAATTTCGGCATGCACGATGCCACTGCCCGCCGTCATCCACTGCACGCCACCGGCACGGATCACGCTTTGATGATCGGCGCTATCGGCGTGCGCCAGCGAACCTTCGAGAATGAAGGTCACGGTCTCGAACCCCCGGTGCGGATGAGGCCCGAACGGCAGCCCGCCGTTATTGGCCGGATAGACCTGCGGCCCGTGATGGTTGAGAAACAGGAAGGGGTCGAGCTGATCGAGCCCGGGACCCGGTAACGGCCGGCGAGTCGTCAGATCGCCGATGTCGTCGCGAATGGCCGGGTGCTGGGCGATGATATGGCGTGGTGTGAATGCAGACATAAAGGTTTCCTCGACTCGTTTGATTGCAGTCTAGAGCACGCCAAGCGCGAAAAAAGCGAATGATCTTCACCGCTTCATTGCATCGAATCATCGATTCATGGAAGGGCGCGAATGCCTTGCGCCTTCAGCAGCGCTTCTTCGATCAACGCTACCAACGGCGACTGGGCCGGCGAGAGCCGGGACACCATGATCAATTCACGATGAAAGCGCTGCTCTTCCAGCGAGATCACCCGCACCGGCAACGGCTGCTGGCGGCGCCACAACCCGGTAAGCGGAATCAGCGCGACGCCAAGACCGCACTCCACCATTCGCGCGATAGCGTCGATCTCGTCGAGCTCCAGCCGGATTTCCGGCCGCAACCGTCGCCGTTCGAGAAAGCGCACCACCTGGCGCCCCCCGAAAGAACCCCGGTCGTAGAGCACCAGCGGATGGTTTTCGAGCAGCGATTCCACTGTCCCGCCCTCGACATCGGGCGGTGCGATCAGCACGAACGGCTCGCGAGCAATGACTCGGGAATAGAAGTCGGGAGGCAACGCGAACGGCGGCCGGACGATCAACGCCATGTCCAGATCACCCTTATCGACCTGGTCGAGCAGCGCCAACGAGACACCGGGCACTACACGAGTCATCACCCCTGGCGCATCGCGGGTCAGCGTCTGCAGAACTTCGGGCAATGCCCCGCTCTGCAGGCTGGCGATCGCGCCGAGATGCCATTCGCCGCTCAAACCGTCCACCCCGGAATGACGGATCCGCTCGGCAAGCGTCAGCATCTCGTTGGCCTGCGGCAATAGCCGACGACCGGCCGCGTTGAGCCGGACGGCACGTCCGGTACGTTCGAACAGCGGTTCGCCGATATCGGCCTCGAGCTTGCGGATCTGCGCACTGACCGCGGACTGGGTCAGCCCGACGGCATTGCCAGCGGCGGAAAACGTGCCGTAACGCACGACGGCGAGAAAGGTCTTTAGCTCTTTGAACATGGCAAGAAAACGGCGCCGTGAATCCAGATAATTTGATAGCAGACAGCAATATTATGCGCTTTTCATCAAATTTATTCGCCATCAGAATACAACCACTGAAATTGCCACGATCCGTTTCATCCAAGACCTAAGGAGCTCTTCCATGGCGCTATCCCCTTTCCACCTCGCCATTCCGGTTCACGACCTGCCTGCCGCCCGCAAGTTCTACGGCGAAACGTTCGGCCTGAGCGAAGGCCGCTCCAGCGAACAATGGGTCGATTTCGACTTCTACGGTCATCAATTGGTGATTCATGAGCATCCGCAGACGCCGTCGCAGCAATCCGCCCACACCAATCCGGTCGACGGCCACGATGTGCCGGTGCCGCACTTCGGCATCGTGTTGAGCTGGCCGGAGTGGGAAGCGCTGGCCGAGCGTCTCAAAGGCTTTGGCACCCAGTTCGTGATCGAACCGTACGTGCGCTTCCAGGGCCAGCCGGGCGAGCAGGCGACCATGTTCCTGCTGGATCCGTGCGGTAACGCCCTGGAGTTCAAGGCGTTCAAGGATATGGGTCAGCTGTTCGCCAAGTAACACCCCGTCAGCCAACCGAACAAGGCCGCCGATCCTGAACGACTCAGATCGGCGGCCTTGTCGCTCCCAGAACGTCGTTTGAAGCGCATCGCCGGAGGATGTCGGGCGTCAGGCCGGTTCCAGCCGCCTCAGATGCACGACGCCGATGGCCAGCGCCACCAGCAATAGCACCGAGATAAATAGCGAGACCCCGTTCCAGCCGCCCCAGAACCAGAACGCGCCACCGAGCGTGCCGGCCACACTGGAGCCGAGATAATAGCTGAACAGATAGAGCGAAGACGCCTGTCCCTTGGCCTGCCGGGCGCGCTGGCCGACCCAGCCGCTGGCCAGCGAGTGCGCGGCGAAAAAGCCGAAAGTGAAGACCAGCATGCCGATCAGGATCAGGCTGATCGGCTCGAAAAGCGTTATCGCCAGACCTGCCAGCATCATCGCGATGAACATCCAGAATATTCGCCGACGCCCGAGCCGGTCCGCCAGCGACCCCGCCCAGGCCGAGCTGTAGGTACCCGAGAGATAGACGATCGACAGCAGGCCCACCAGGGCCTGGCTCACCTGATAGGGCTCGGACAGCAGACGGTAGGCGATATAGTTGTAGAGTGTGACGAAACCGCCCATCAACAGGAAAGCTTCGAGGAATAGCCAGGGCAGCCCCCGGTCCTTGAAGTGAACGGTGAATCCGGACAGCACGCTGCGCCAGTTGAGCGGGCGCGGCGTGAAGTGCCGAGACGGCGGCAGCCAGCGCATGAACAGCAGCGCCGCGATCAGCGCCACGATGCCGATGATCGCCAAAGTGACGCGCCAAGGCACCCAGTCCACCATCACCCCGCTGATCAGGCGCCCGCTCATGCCGCCGATCGAGTTGCCGCTGATGTAGAGCCCCATCGACAGGCCCACGTAGCGCGGATGAATCTCCTCGTTGAGATAGGTCATCGCCACCGCGCACAGCCCGGAGAGCGACAGCCCCGCCAGGGCCCGCATGATCAGAATGCCGGTCCAGTTGGGCATCACCGCCGCCAGCAGCGTGCAGATGGACGCCGCCAGCAACGCGACCGTCATGACCGACTTGCGCCCCACCGCGTCCGAGATCGGCCCGGTGATCAACAGCCCGATCGCCAGCATGCCGGTCGCGACCGACAGCGACAGGCTGCTGGTCGCGGCATCGATGCCAAATGCATTCGACAGAATCGGCAGCAGCGGCTGAACGCAATAGAGCAGCACGAAGGTCGAAAAGGCGCCGAGGAACAGCGCCAGCATGGTCGGCCGGTAGCCCCGCTGGCCGCGTTCAATGAAGCCGCTCTCGACGGTTTCCGCTTCGCGTTCCAACTGATGATGAGTGGCCTGCGTGGCGCGGTGGATCTCGGATGAGGAGTGGCGAGACAACCCGGTTCTCCCGATATCGATGACCGAAGCCGACCGGGGATGAAGGTGCTTCGGGGGCATCAGGGGTTTAGAGATTTGACTTAGACCTTGGTAGGTTACGCCGCCGCCATTAAGCTTTCTAATATATTATTCGATGCTTTTGAGAGGTTTTACGACTCAATGGAACTGCGAGGTTCCCATGGAACTACGATATCTACGCTATTTCGTCGCTGTGGCCGAAGAGCTTCACTTTAGCCGCGCCGCCCAGCAGCTGGGCATCTCGCAGCCACCGTTGAGCCAGCAGATCCAGGCGCTGGAGCGCGAACTAGGCACGCGTCTGCTGACTCGGACCAATCGCCGCGTCGAGCTGACCGAAGCTGGGCGAGTGTTTCTCGACGAGGCCCGGGATATTCTGGCACGCACTGAACGCGCCACGCGGCTGGTTTCCCGGCTCGGTCGAGGCGAGGCCGGCCAGTTACGTATCGGCTTTACCACTTCCGTGCCTTTGAGCTCGACGCTGCCGCGCACACTGATGCGCTATCGCCAACGCTATCCCGACGTCGAATTGCGCATGCACGAATTCAATAGCCAGCGCCAAATCGGCCCGCTGCTACAGGGCGACCTGGATATCGGTATCATGCGCCCGGCCACGCTGCCGGACGGCCTCGACGCCTTCACCTGGATTCGCGAGCCGCTGATGGCGGTGGTCAATGAACAGGGCCCGCTCGGCGGCAGCGCGCTACCGTTGACGCTCGACGAACTGGCAACCCACCCGTTCGTCTACTTCTCGCCCGCCGCCGGGACCGGCCTGCTCGATCAGTTCAATGCCCTGTTCGCCACACGCGGGCTCAGCCCTCGTCTGGTTCAGGAAGTCGGCGGCCCGAACACGATCATCAGCCTCGTCGCCAGCGGCATGGGCGTGTCGATCCTGCCCGCGTCCTTCCGGCATATCCGGATCGATAACGTCCGCTACCGCCCGCTGAGCGATGCCGACGCGGTTTCCGAAGTGTGGCTCACCCACGCTCGTCACCATCTGACCCCGCAGGCCCGATCGTTCATCGATCTGGTCCAGCGCCCCGGCGACCCATGACACATTTTATTCTCGCCATCGCAATCGCACCCGGCGCCTTCATACACTCGGCTTGACCTCGTTCCCCCCTCGCCACAGACTGCTCACGGCGATGAACGATATCGCCAGCTTGACGGGGTGCCGGTGGAACCGGCTGAGATCGTCCTGCGCTGAAGCCAATTCACAGCGCCACGACGGATCCCGACGAACCTGATCCGGCTAGTACCGGCGTAGGGATCAAGCGGAGAATCTCACATCCCGGGCAGCGTTCCGTCGATTCGTTCTCCCCCCTCCTGCGCTGTGCGCCGGCCTGACCCGATAGCCTTGGCCAATACGCCGGGCAAGTCATGCCACGGAGCACGACCGAACATGAAATCACCTCAGTTCCTATCCGAAACCGCCCGCGTCGACAGCGCCGCCATCGTCCCGCTGCCCGCCTCGCAGAAGATCTACATCACCGGCTCACGGGAAGACATCCGCGTACCCATGCGTGAGATCGCCCTCTCGCCGACCCAGACGAAGCAGGGTCTCGAGTCCAACGCGCCATTGGCCGTCTACGACACCTCCGGCTTCTACACCGATCCAGCAGCCGAGATCGACATTCGTCGCGGTCTGCCCGAGCTGCGCCGTGCCTGGATCGACGAGCGCGGCGATACCGAATGGCTCGCTGGTCCCAGCTCCAGCTATGGTCGCGTTCGTGCCGAGGATCTACGTCTATCGACGCTGCGATTTCAGCTTCAGCGCAAGCCGCGTCGGGCACGCATGACAAAAGAGGGAAAGAGCGCCAACGTCACCCAGCTCCACTACGCCAGACAGGGCATCGTCACGCCGGAGATGGAATTCATCGCCATCCGAGAGAATCAGCGCCGCCGCGCAGCGAGCGCCGGACCGGAAGACCCCATGCTGGCGCATCAGCATCCGGGCGAGTCTTTCGGCGCCAATCTACCCGACGAGATCACACCGGAGTTCGTGCGTGACGAAGTCGCACGCGGCCGGGCGATCATTCCGGCCAACATCAATCACCCTGAAAGCGAACCCATGATCATCGGGCGCAACTTTCTGGTGAAGATCAACGGCAACCTGGGCAATTCGGCCGTGACCTCCTCGATCGAGGAAGAGGTCGACAAGATGACCTGGGGCATCCGCTGGGGCGCGGACACCATCATGGATCTCTCCACCGGTCAGAACATCCACGAGACGCGGGAATGGATCATCCGCAACTCGCCGGTGCCCATCGGCACGGTGCCGATCTACCAGGCGCTGGAGAAGGTCAATGGCGTCGCCGAGGATCTGAACTGGGAGATCTTCCGCGACACGCTGATCGAACAGGCGGAACAGGGGGTGGATTACTTCACCATTCACGCCGGCGTACGCCTGCACCACGTGCCGATGACGGCCAGGCGCGTCACCGGCATCGTATCCCGGGGCGGCTCGATCATGGCCAAGTGGTGTTTGTATCACCACAAAGAGAGCTTCCTCTACACCCATTTCGAGGACATCTGCGAGATCATGAAGGCCTACGACGTCTCGTTCTCGCTAGGTGACGGTCTGCGCCCCGGATCCATCGCCGATGCCAACGACGAAGCGCAGTTCGCCGAACTCGAGACCCTGGGCGAGTTGACGAAGATCGCCTGGCAGCACGACGTGCAGGTAATGATCGAAGGCCCCGGCCACGTGCCGATGCAGTTGATCAAGGAGAACATGGACAAGCAGCTCGAGTGCTGCGATGAGGCGCCCTTCTACACGCTGGGGCCGCTGACCACCGATATCGCCCCGGGCTACGACCACATCACCTCGGGTATCGGCGCGGCACAGATCGGCTGGTATGGCTGCGCCATGCTCTGCTACGTCACGCCCAAGGAGCACTTGGGCCTGCCCAACAAGGATGACGTCAAGACCGGCATCATCACCTACAAGATCGCCGCCCACGCCGCCGACCTGGCCAAGGGGCATCCGGGCGCGCAACGTCGCGACAACGCGCTGTCGAAAGCCCGCTTCGAATTTCGCTGGGAAGATCAGTTCAATCTCGGTCTCGACCCGGATACGGCGCGCGCCTTCCACGACGAGACGCTGCCCAAGGACTCGGCCAAGGTGGCACACTTCTGCTCGATGTGCGGGCCTAAGTTCTGCTCGATGAAGATCACCCAGGAAGTGCGCGAACGATTTGGTGGCGACACCGCCAATGTCGCCGGCGACGAGCGGGAGGCCGGCCTGCAGGAGCAGGCGGAGCGTTTCAAGCGGGAAGGCGGTGAGCTCTACCGGGAAATCTGATACCGCCTGTGCAAGCGGGCCTGCGTCTTCCGAGCGTCGACGCAGGTTTCACTGCCGGCTCGACGCGCTGAGACTTTGGTCGCAATCAGGTTATATGCCATCCCGTTTTCGAATGGGCGGATCGCAAAAGGCCCGGGGATGCGTAGAATGCGCGCTTTTGCCCCCGGCAATTTCGCCTGCACAAGGAGCCCGCGCATGACATCAACGACCTCCCGGCCAAATCTGTGGCGACGCATTCCCTTGTGGCAAAAAATCATCGCGGGCCTGGCGTTAGGGATTCTGGCGGGCGCGCTGATGGGCGAGCAGGCCAGCGTGTTCAAACCGCTCGGCGATATCTTCATCAACGGCATCAAGATGCTGATCGTGCCGCTGGTGTTTTCGACGCTGGTCGTCGGTATCACCGGCATGCGCGATCCGCAGAAAATGGGCCGTGTCGGTGCTCGCACGATCGGGCTCTATTTGGTCACGACCGCCTTCGCGATCGTCATCGGCCTAGTCGCGGCCACGATCTTTCAGCCGGGTATCGGCGCGGATGCCTCGATGAGTGCAGCGCAGCAGACCAGCGAAGCGCCGTCGCTGGTGGATATCGTCGTAGGTCTGGTGCCGTCGAATCCGCTGCAGGCGATGATCGAGGGCAATATCCTGCAGATTATCGTCTTCGCCATCGGTCTGGGCATCTCGCTGATGCTGATCGGCGAAAAGGGCGAGCCCGTCGTGCGGGTGTTCGAAAGCTTCGCCGAAGCGATGTACAAGCTGACCGCCATCGTCATGGCATTCGCGCCGTTCGGCGTGTTCGGCCTGATGGCCAACGTCTCGGGCCAGTATGGGCTGGACGTGCTGCTGCCGCTGGCCAAGGTCATCGGCGTCGTCTACCTCGCCTGCCTGGTTCACGTCCTCGTGGTTTACACCGGTCTGCTGACGCTGGTCGGACGCCTCAACCCCGTTCGCTATCTGCAAGGCATCATCGACGCCCTAGTGGTCTCATTCTCTTCGGCCTCGTCTTCCGGCACCCTGCCGGTTTCCATCCGCTGCGCGCAAAAGAATCTCGGGGTGTCCGAGGGTGTCTCGAGTTTCGTGCTGCCGGTAGGCGCGACCATCAACATGGACGGGACGGCGATCTATCAAGGTGTCGCGGCGTTGTTCGTCGCCCAGCTGGTCGGGGCCGATCTGTCGATGATGGATTACGGCATGATCGTACTGACCGGCACGCTGGCTTCGATCGGCACGGCGGGCGTGCCCGGCGCGGGTCTGATCATGCTATCGATCGTGCTGGCGCAGATCGGCCTGCCGCTGGAGGCGATCGGTGTTGTCGCAGGCGTGGATAGAATCCTCGATATGGCGCGCACCAGCGTCAACGTCGCCGGGGACCTGATGGTGACGACACTCGTCGCCAAGAGCGAGAAAGAGCTCGACCTGGACACTTATAACCGTTCGAGCAAAGCCTGACAGCCAATTTTCCTGCCCAAACGTCTCTTGCCCAAACGTCTCTTGCCCAAACGTCTCTTGCCCAAACGTCTCTTGCCCAAACGACAGCGGCCCCGGTCAAGACCGGGGCCGCTGCGTGAAGAGTCTTGGCCGGGCAATGATTGGCCCGAAAGACTCGGTGTACTGAGATTCAGCAAGATTTAGTGGCGTGGTTTGGTGGCGTCCTTCAAATCGCCCTTGGCGGACTTGGCATCACCCTTGGCCTGCTGGGTTTTGCCTTTGCTTTCGAGTTCGCGGTCCTTGGTCATCTTGCCAGCAGCTTCCTTGACCTTACCGGCTGCCTTGTCGACCTTGCCTTCCGTCTTGTCTGACTTTGAATTCGTCATGGGTGCTACCTCGTTTTCCGTGGATATCCTTATCCGTTCGCCGTTCCCTTAGATACTGAGCTGCGAGCATCGTTTACAGCGAACGTAATCTCAGAGTAGTTCGCCGCGGGAAAGTCGAAACGGGAGATTGGTAACAATTTGTTCGCAAAGGCGGACGTTCTGCGGAGGGCGCGTCACGGAACCGCGGGAAAGAACCAAGAGCAGAGAACACGCAGCGAATCGGCGAGAGCCGCCCGACTGCAGACGGCTCGATGAAAATCAGACGGGGAACATCAAGTGCGTGAGGTCACTTCCAGCAAGTGGTAGCCGAACTGGGTCTTTACCGGACCGTGCACTTCGTTGACGGCGCCATTGAAGACGACTTCGTCGAACTCCTTGACCATCTGGCCACGTCCGAACGTGCCCAGCTCGCCGCCCTGGCGCCCGGAGGGGCAGTTGGAATGCTGACGTGCCACTTCGGCGAAGTCGCTGCCGGCTTCGATCTGCTGCTTGAGTTCGAGACACTTCTGCTCGCTGTCGACGAGAATGTGGCGGGCGCTGGCCTGTGCCATGAGATCACTCCTGAGTCTTGACCATTGGGAAGCGGGCATTCTACGAAATCCGCCCTGCCGGCGTCACCGACAATCGTCTCGACGGCGCTCGACAGAGATTGCGTTGCCCCGGTCAACCGAAGCGCTGTTCGAGATAGCGATTGATGTCGGCGGATTCGTACATCCACTCTAGCGTGCCGTCCGCTTTCTCGATGCGCAGGCACGGCACCATCGTTCTTCCGCCGCCCGCCATCAGTTCCTGGCGATGACGAGGGTCACGCTGGGTATCGCGCAGCTCAATGGGCAACGCCAGTCGCTCGATCTGGCTGCGCACGCGCTGACAGAAGGGGCAGCTCATGAAATGGTAGAGTGCGAGACGCTGGCAAGCGCGGTCGACATCGGCCTGCGCTTCGGCTGAACGTTCGAGGGGAATCGATGAAAACATGGTCTTGAGCCACTCCGTGATTCGATGGGACATGAAGAGAGATAGCACGCTTTTGTCGGGTTGGCGTCAGTTCGGCGGCAGAGAAACGTCACGGTTCGAGGTGTCAGCATCTTCGGAACCGATGTCGTCGCCATTGTCATTGGCGTCGGCGCCCTCGGAAACGGCGCCTTCAGCACGCGCATTATCAGCGGCTCGATCGAGCGCAGCGGCCTCCTGGTCATTGATCAGCACCGGAATCGTCAACGGGGCGTCGGACGGCGTCGCCAGACTCGTCGGGGAGAAAGCATTGATGGGCGCGGGGGCGTAGCGCTGAGTGGGAGGCAGCGGCGGCAACAGAAAATCGCTGGAAACGATCGGCTGGGCGAGTTCCGCATCACCCGGTAGCCGCAGGGTCGTTTGCACGAGCGGTGACGCGAACTGATCCCGGAACTCCTGACGCGAAACGTCTCCGCTGCCGTCGGCATCCAGCGTGTGCCAGTCACCGCCCAGCCCCAACCGTTCGATATCGATCGGAAGAAGGTCGCCGTCGGCGTCGCTGTCGGCGGTATCGAACACGTTATCCGCACTGACCTGAGCCACACCCTGCGGCGTCGCGCGATCGATGACGACATCGCGCCCATCGGGGGTCGACGCACAGGACGCCAACACCAGGATACCGGGCAGTAGACTGGCGAGACGCCAACACTGCCGATGCATTCTTTTTCTCATCGATTTCTCTCCCGCTGTTGGGTCCATGGTAGCCGGCGCCGAATCGCCGAGTCAGTCACGAGGATTGCGCAGCGTCCCGCTGTCGAGACGCTGTTGCCAGCTCTGCCAGAGGCTGAGCCGGCTGGATTCGCCAACCTCGCGTCCACCACCACTGAGCTTGCTGATCCAGAGATGGCTACCATTGAAACTGTAGATCGGCACCAGATCCTTGCGTTTCGATGCCGGCTCGAGGGTCTTGACGATATTGTCCAGTACGATCGGTGGCGAGGTCGGCGATGCTGCCCAGGTCACCACCATATGAAACTGATCGTAGGGAATGTATTTGACGTAATGCAGCCGCAACTGGTCATCGGATACACCCAGCTCGCGCAGCGTCAGATATTTGGCCATGGCGAAGTCTTCGCAATCGCCGGCGCCCACGCCGAGAAACTCGAATGGCGTTGCCCAATAATCTTTCACGTGCCAGACATCGATATCGTCGACGAAGCGAAGCTGATTGAAAAAGTCGTTCACACCCGCCAGTTTCACCTCGATGGATCGTCCCTGTAGACGATCCATCAATGCTGGCCACTGCTGAATGCGTTGCCACCCGTTCGCGCCATATAATGTCTCGACTTGCTGGCGCGGCGGCAGCCGCGGCAGAGCGTCGACCGGGAAGCCGCTGCTCCCCAGCGTCAGCGCCACGACAAACGCCATCAGCCAGCATTTCAGCGGCCGGCCCCCACCGTTCGGTGGCGTCATCGGCTCGGCGACGCGTCGGTTGGAGAGCACCGAGGCGAGACTATGTCAGTTCCAGCGGCACGATCGGTGCCAGATAGCCCTGATAGCCATCGGCACCCACTTCCGCCACCCGCTGGCGCTGTTCGTCGGACTCCACGCGCGTCACGATGACCTTCGCTTCGACCTGATGGGCTGCCATGCACAGACTACGCAGAAATTCGGTATCGACATCGTCACGCACGAAGAAGCCCTGATCGATCTTGACGTAATCCGGGCGCAACCGTGCGAGATAGCTCATCGCGGACAGATTGCGTGCGAACCGGTCGATACCACCGCGAGCGCCGAATCGATGCGCCACCCGGAACAGCTGCTGCACCCTGTCCAGATGCTCGAGCGCGATCTCTTCACTGACCTCCAGATCGAGCTTGGCGGCGAAGCGCGGGTTCGACTCGAGCCAGCCGACGAGCCGTCGATACTGCGCCTGATCGGCTACCGAGTCCGCAGTCAAGTTGACGGCCAAACGCCCCCCGAAACGGGCCTCGCGATCGCCAAGACTTTCGAGCACCGCTCTATCCAACTGCACCCCCATCTGGAAATGATTGATGACAGGAAGGAAGATATAAGCCGGATGTTGAGTTTCTCCTTCGTTGAGTCGCACCAAGACCTCTCGGTGTAACTCGCTGCCGTCAGTCAACAACACGGGCTGGGCAACGAAGCTGATATCTCGGGCTTCGAGCGCATGCTCGATGATCTGACGCCACTCCTGACGTCCCCGCGCCGCGGTCACGTCGCCAGGATGCGCGGTGACCCATCGCTGCTGGCGTTCGATCGCTTCACGCAATGCACTGTCCGCTCGCGCCAGAATACCCTCCCGAGTCATGCCGCGTTCGCGCAGAACGACGCCGCCCCGGGTGTGCAACGCGCGAGCTTCCGCCAACGGATTGGCATCGACGATGTCATCGATGCGATCGAAGGTATCCGTCAGCCACTGCTCTCTCGGCGCATCATCGGTATCGGGGAGCAGTAACGCGAACTCCTCCGCCGACAGGCGTGCCTTCATCACTTCCTGTCCCGCGAGTTGCGCGCTCTGAAGGTACGTACCGATGTTGCGGATCGCCCGATCACGCGCCTCGAAGCCATCCTGGCGGTAGAGCTCCTGAAGATGATCGATGCGCACGATGACGAGTGCGCCGCCGACGGGTGCCGATAACCATTCGTCGAGCACGCGGGCCAGATAGGCACGATTGCCCAGCAGCGATACGGCGTCCTGCTCGGTCAGCCGTTGTAGACGCACGACCTGTTCGGCCTGCTGGTCGAACTGCTGGTTGAGACGCATGCCGAGATGATTGACCGAATCGGTGATGCCCTGAAGCTCGTGAACGCGGCTCTCCGGCAGCGGCTCGTCGAAACCGTCGATCTGCATGTCGGCAATGCGGCGCGAAAGCCGATTCAGCGGTCCCAGGAGCAACTTGACGCCGACGATACTGAGCACGAAGACCATGACCATTCCCACGGCCAGCCAGGTGATCAGCTGCAGCGCCAGAGACCACAGCTGATCGTAGGCGTAGGCACTTTCGGAAGCGATCTTGACACTCCCCAACGCCGACCAGCCGCCGCTGATTTCACGCTCTCCGCGAGCGCTCGGCAGGCTGATCGCCTGCTGGAACCAGTGTGGCGTGTCGCTTTCGCGGGCGGCATCCACCACCAGGGGGTCATCGCGGCCCACGGCTTCCAGTTCGATACGCCTTATCACGCCGCCATCGGAGACGGCGCGCATCAGCGTCTCGGCACTGGTCCAGTCACCGATCTCGACGAACGGCACCAGCGACAGACTCAGCGCCTGAGCGAGATTATCGACATCGATTTGCTGGCGCTCGGCCAATGATGCTCGAGTTTGACGCACCTCGATGGAGAAGATACCGATCGAGAACAACAGCAATAGCCCGACCATGATGGCGACGGAGCGGCGAAACAGACTCATAAGCGGGGTCTCCGATCAGCCCTGGGGATTTTCGTCGCGACGAATCGGCGGCGGATAACGATCATCGGCAGCCCCGACCATGTCGGGATTCACCTGTAGCGTATCGAGCAGCTGGCCGGTGGCGGAGAGTAACCGATAGTTGGCCCGACGCAGCGAGAACTCGGCTTGAACCTGCGCCTGCTGCGCATCGTAGAGCTCGGTCTCGCTGTCGAGCATGTCGAGCAGCGTGCGTCGGCCGATGTCGAACTGCTTGCGATAGTTGACGCGGGTTTTCTCGCTGGACTCGACATGACGAGCCAGAAACGGCAGCTGGCTGGTGACATAGTCGCGGGCATTCCAGGCTAGCCGGAGTTCATCGCGAATCTCGCGCAGGGAGCGGTCGCTATCGTAACGCACGGCGCGCAGTGAATCCTCGCGTGAACGCATTTCGGCCGTGTCGATACCTCCCCGATAGAGATTCCAGGACATCACCAGATCTGCGTTCCAATCGTCGGAATCGTTACCTTCGTAGTCATAATCCCGAGCCGCCTGACGGCTTGCTTCGGCACGGAACGTCGGCAGAAAATCGCCTCGCTCCGCCGCCACTTCATGACGTGCGGCATCGATGGAGTGCGTGGCGGAAATCACCAGCGGGTTGTTCGATGTCGCCATGGCGATTGCGGCGTCGAAATCCCCCGGTACGCCAGTCATGTCGACATCGGCTGGCAGCGTGAGATTTCGGGGCGTCTCGCCGACATAGCGCAGAAAGGCAGAGACCGCGTCGTCGAGGTTGTTGCGAGCGGAAATCAAGCTGGCCTGAGCCTGAGCCAGACGCCCTTCGACCTGGCTGGTGTCGGTCGTGGTGCCGGCCCCGAGCTCCTCGCGACGCCGAATGTCGGACGCAATGCGCTGATGGGTATCGACATTACGCTGCGCCAGTTCGAGCAGACGCTGCGATTGCAGCACGTCAAGATAGCTCTGGACCGTTGCCAGGCCAATCTGATTGGCCGCTGCAGCCACCTGCCAGCGCTGATAGTCGCTTTCGGCGTCCGCCTGCCGGATGCGCTCGATCGTGGTATTGCCGTCCCAGATCAACTGCGACAGCGTGATCGAGCCGCGTCGATAGTCGTGGGGCTCGCTGGACTGCGAGATCCCGTCGATCTCGCTTTCGTTCTCGCCATAGCCGACGCGGGTCTCAAGGTCGACCGAGGGAAGATAAGCGCCGCGCTGCGCCCTGGCGTCGTCCAGATTCTGCTGGTAACGCGCCATCTCGGTGCGCGTGGTGGGGTACTCCATCACCGCCTGAGTGACCGCTTCGGTCAGCGTTTGGGCCTGGGCACCACCGGCCGATGCCGCCAGACCGGCGAACAGGATCCACTGCTTCATCATGATGCTTTTCACCCCTTTCTTGTCCTGCCGCGCACGCCTAGCGTTCACGCATGGCACCCTGCTGGGCGCGAAGTATCGGCTTCAACAGATACTGCAAAATGGTCTGCTCGCCGGTGATCACATCGACCGTCGCCTGCATACCGGGAATGATCGCCAGATCGTCGACGTTTTTCCCCAGATGGTTGCTGTCGGTTCGTACGGTCACTTCGTAGTAAGTGTTGCCTTTTTCGTCTTCCTCTGTATCCGGGCTGATACGCATGACCTGCCCCTTCAGGCCACCGTAGATCGTGAAGTCATAGGCGGATAACTTGACCGTCGCCGCCTGTCCCGCGCGGATGAAACCGACATCGCGTGGTGACACTCTCGCCTCGACCAGTAGCTGGTCCTCGATCGGCACGATCTCCATCAGGCTGGCACCGGGCTCGATCACGCCGCCGATGGTGTTGACGTTGATCGACTGCACGCTGCCGCGAACGGGCGACGTGATCAGCGTCCTGTCAACGCGATCCTGCAGGCTGACTCTCCCCTGCTGGAGGCTGTCGAGTTTGTTGCGAGCCTCGGTCAAGGCATCCGCGCTGCGCGAGCGAAACTGAGTCGCCAGATCGCGCCGTTTGCTGATGGCCTCGAGCAGCTCGGATTGTTTGGACGGGATCGACAGCTGTGCGGACTCCAGATCCCCGCGCTGGTCGTTGACCTTACGCTGCAGATCGAGCAGATCCACCTGCGAGACGATCCCTTCCTTCACCAATGGCGCGGTGATCCCCAACTGCTGGCGTGAGAGTTGATAGCTACGAGACAGGGAATCGGCCCGGGACCGGATCTCCTGCAACTCCTGCTGACGCTGCTGAATCTGCGCCGCGGCCTGGTCAAGTTGAGAGCGCAAGCCATTGATCCTCGCGCTATAGGCGCCAGCGACCGCGGAATAGGTCTCCTTGTTGGTGGTGCGAAACTCATCACTGAGAGGAAGGGTCTGCGTGGATACGTTGACCTGCGCCTGCCAGTCGCTGGCGTCCGAATTCACCACCACCGAGTCCAGCTCGGCCTGATACTGCGCCACCGTTGCCTGCAGCCCGGCCAGCGTCGAGTTGCGCTCGGCGAGATCGGAGGTTGCCCGGGTCGGATCGATTCGCGCCAGCGGCTGGCCGGCTTCGACGACATCGCCCTCGTCGACATAGATCTCGCGCACGATCCCGCCTTCCAGATTCTGGATCGTCTGCAGTCGCGATGAGGGGACGACCTGCCCCGTACCCCGGGTCACGACTTCGATACTCGAGACGCCCGCCCATATCAGGAAAACGATGAACGCGGCCAGCAGTATCCAGATGATGACTCGCGACCGCCACGGCGTGGAGAGTAGCGTGGCAGCACTGGCGTCATCGGCAAGCTCCAGTTCGCGGGCGTTGGGCCGTGGCCATTTGACGACGTTACCCGCGCTGGCCATGGCGCACCTCCTGCTGGCCGGCGGCTGGCGGCGTGGGCTCGGTCGGCGCCTGCACACGTCCTTCGTTGAGTGCCTTGAGCACCGTCTGCTTGGGGCCATCCGCGATCACGCGGCCAG
Source organism: Salinicola halophyticus (assembly GCF_003206695.1). Classification (GTDB taxonomy): domain Bacteria; phylum Pseudomonadota; class Gammaproteobacteria; order Pseudomonadales; family Halomonadaceae; genus Salinicola; species Salinicola halophyticus. Next base: position 460,651 of record NZ_PZJN01000004.1, read on the forward strand.
AATCGAGCACGATGATCCGATCGACAACCTCCAGCATCGAACTCTTGTGCGTGACCAGCACCACCGTCTGGCTTCTCGGCAACTCCCGGAGCGTTCGGCGCAGCATGGCTTCGGCGCGGTTGTCCATATGCGAGCCCGGCTCGTCGAGCAGCAGTAACGCTGGATTGGTCAGAATCGCCCGTGCCAGCAGCACCGCCTGGCGTTGGCCGCTGGACAGCAGTCGACCTCCCTCGCCGACCTGGCGATCCAGACCATCGGGATCACGGCGGGTGAATTCGCTGGCGCCCGCGATATCTGCCGCACGGTGCACCGCCTCGTCACTGGCGTAAGGCTGACCCAGCATGATGTTGTCGCGAATCGAGCCGAAGAACAGTGCGCTATCCTGGCCGGCAAAACCGATATGACGACGCACATCGGCGGGATGGATCTGGTTGATATCGAGCCCATCGAGACGGATGCTGCCCTCGGTCGAACGATAGAGACCGCTCATCAGGCGCTCGACGGTACTCTTGCCTGCCCCCATGCGGCCAATGATCCCGACGCGCTCTCCAGGCTCGATGGTGAACGAGACATCGGTCAGCACGGCGGGAGACAGTTCGCTGTAACGGAACTCTACGTGATCGAACTCGATGCGCATGTTGAGCTTGTCGCGGTGCACATAGTTCTTGGTCTCGTCGACCTCGTCCGGCAAGTTCATGATCTGATCGATCGCCGCCATGGCACTGCGCGTCTGCCCGAACCGGGTAATCAGCAACGCCATCTGCGCCAGCGGTTGCAGCGCTCGCCCCGTCAGCATGACCGCGGCGATCAGCCCGCCCATCGATAGTTGAGCATTGCCGATCAAGTAGACGCCCAGCACGACCAGCGCCACCGTCGAGAGCTGGTTGACCGACATCGTCAACGACGACACCGAGGTCGACAGATTGCGGCTCTTGACGCCCCACTTGGCGATTTCGCCGACCGCGCGTTCATAGCGACGCTGGGTCTCGCCCTGGGCGTTGGCAAGCTTGATGCTCTCGAGCCCTGCCACGCTTTCGACCAGCCGCGCATGCTTCTCGGTCGCCAGCCGCGAGCCCAGTTCGATCGAGCGCCTGAGCGGCCACTGAATGATGATGCTGTAACCGATCAGAATGACCAGCGCAATGATCGGCACCCAGACCAGCGGCCCGCCGACGATCCATATCACAAGCAGAAACAGGATCGCGAACGGCAGATCGACCAGCGTCGTCATGGTCATCGAGGTGAAGAAGTCACGAACCGAGTCGAACTCCTGCAGATGCTTGACGAAGGCGCCTACCGAAACCGGTCGCGCCTCCATTCTCAGGTTCATCACCTTGGCGAATATCTTGGCCGACAGCAGGACTTCGGATTTCTTGCCGGCGGTATCCAGAAACCAAGATCGCACCTGACGCATCAGCAGATCGAAACCGACGATGATCGCCATGCCGGTCGCCAGCACCCAGAGCGTATCGAAGGCCAGGTTCGGCACCACCTTGTCGTAGACGTTCATGGTGAAAAGCGGCGCGGCCAAGGCGAACAGGTTGATCAACAGCGAAGCGATCAGTACATCGCGATAGATGGGCGTCGACAGCTTGAGCGTTGACCAGAACCAGTGACCCTCGGCCAGCTTGACTGTCTCCGGGGCGCGATCGTCGAAGCGATGCTCACGCCGCACGTAGATCACCTGACCGGTTGCCTGCTCGATCAGCGAGCTCATCTCGACGTCTTGAGTGCCATCGGCCTCCGGCATGTAGACCGTGGCCTGCTTTCGCTCCGCGTCACGCGAGAGCATCACCACGGCACGGCGTCCCTGCAGGATCACGATGCAGGGCAGCAGAATGTCGGCGACGCGGTCGGCGCGCTGGCTCACCAGCTTGGCCGAGAGGCCCGCCCGCTGCGCCGCGCGCGGCACCAGCGACAGCGTCAGCCGGCCATCGTCGAGCGGCAGTCCCGCACTGATGACATCGGCCGATCTGGGTGTGCCGTGGTGCCGAGAGAGAAATATCAACGCGCCGAGAAGCGGGTCGATCTCCTTCTCTCCGACCGGGTCGGGACGAAGCGGTGTCGGTTCATCAACCAAACCTGTGTTCTCCTGTCGTTCGACGGCCGGCCTCAGCCGTCGAGGTTCGTCTTGAGATTGCCGTCGTGCAGCAACGTCCTGATGATGTCTGTATCCGAACTGCCGAGCGAGGTCATGTCAACGTTGCTGAACTCGATCTTCTGGGTCACCGCCCCGTCGGGGCCATCGGTCTTGATCTGCAGGGTAGAGCCGCTATTGCTATCGGCGGCAGTGCCCTTCTCGAAATGGAGATATTGAGAAGCCAGCGAAGCATCCAGACTGAAATCTCCGCTGCCGCCGATGTCGAGCATGTCGGACAGGTCGACGACGTCACCGCCGGCGCCGCTCTTGAAATCCGTCACCTGATCGACAGCCGGCGCCGCAGAGGAGCCCTGATCGCCACGCATCCAGGCAAAGGTGTCGCTGCCGTCACCCCCCGTCAGAATGTCGTTACCCTTGCCACCTTCGAGGTGATCGTTACCGCTGCCGCCCGATAGCGTGTCGTTGCCAACGCCGCCAGAGAGTATGTCATTGCCGGCTCCGCCAGTGAGCGTGTCGTTGCCGGCGCCGCCATAGAGGTGATCGTCGCCGTCTCCGCCGCTAAGCGTATCGGCTCCGCCATTACCTACCAGGATGTCATTGCCAAGACCACCGCTTAGTTCATCTGTGCTTTCAGTCCCGATGATCATATCGGCGCCGCTGGTGCCCGATGAGTTCGATGTGGACGTGATGACGTTGGTGTAAGTCCCACTACCATCTGCGCTCAGCGTCACGGTCTGCGAGGCGCCGATGCTGCCATCGCCATCGATGGCAGCGAAGCCGAAGCTGTCCGACAGCGGCTTGTCTTCGACAGTTACCTGCTGGTAGTAGCCTGATAAAAGCCCGGTCCAAACCCAGCTTCCTCTTTCGACATGCGACTGATCTGCAGGATTGTAAGTAATGGCGCTAACATCGAAGACCTTACCGTTGGCCACGTCGCTGGCCGTGATCGCCACGCCTGCAGCATACAGAACGCCATTATCGGGCAACTTGGTGACACGAATGCTCAATCCACTGCCGCTCTCCGCGTCACTCAGCTTCGCGTTATTGGCGAAGTCGATGTAGACCGTGTCCTTGTGGATACTCGTATTAGTCAAACCGACCGTGAAGTTGCTCGCTGTCGGCGCGGTGTTGAACGTGGCGCCGGTTACGCCGATCACCAGTGAAGCCGTCGATGTGCCACCCTTACCGTCGCTGACGGTATAGCTGAAGTTATCGCTCGCCTTGTCCCCGCCAAACAGTCCACGGGTCGTAGGCCGATCCGCATCCAGCGTGTAGGTGTAACTGCCGTCGGCGTGGAGTACCAGCGTACCGTAGACGCCGGCAATGGTCGTGTTGGCCGTGCCAGCAATGCTCACGCTACTGTGCGCCTGGGCATTGACGACATTCGTCACGATCAGTGCATCGCCGTCGGGGTCGCTGTCATTGGTCAGCACATTACCCGTGGCCGTGGCCGAGCCGGCAGCGATGGCGCTGGCACTCCCGTACAACGTTCCCCCGTTCAGCGCAGTGAGCGGTGTCGAAGATCCAAGCGCATGGGTATCGACATCCATCGGTGTAGCCTTGCTGTCGGTCGTCACGATCAGCAGATGGCCAGAGGCATCTTCCGCCAGGCCGTAGACCTGAGTGGACATCGTCGCGACAAGCGTTGTGGACGCGTTGCCGCTGGTGGTCTTGACACTGCCATCATTGTTCAACGCGACTTCGTAGACCTTGTTGTTCGCGTCCGACACGTAGAGATGATTACCCACATATTTCAGATCTCCGCCCGCCGTGAAGCTGGTCGAAGCGATCTTGGTCGCCGCAAGCGTCGATGGATTGAGCGAGAAAAGTCCGGTCGTGCTGGCACTGGCAGCAATCAACTGACCACTGGGCATCAATGCCAAAGCGTTGATGCTGGTCAGGCCCGAGATCGCACCTACTGTCGTGGCCAATCCTGTAGTTGCGTTGATGCTGTAGAGCGTCGAACCGCTGGCTGATGACGAGAAGGCGACACCATACAAACGTCCCGCCGTCGTGCTGTTGGAAATATCCCCAAGATTGGTAACCACCGCCCCCGAGGCATTCTTGATCGTGATGCTGGTCTGGGTATTTGTCGTCAGATTCCAGGTTTCCAATGTGCCTTGCACAGTAGACAGGTAGACCAGATCAGGCTGCGCCGTGACGGCGCCCATGTCGGCGACCGCCATCGGCGCATCGTTGACGTTGTGAACGATGACCGGGACCGTCACGCTCGTCGTGGCGGTATCAGCATTGCTGGCTTCCTTGGAGGTCGCCGATACCGACAGATTGAATTTTCCGTCATAGTCGGCCGCCGGTTTGACCGTCAGCGTATTGAGGTTCCAGCCGGTAACGTCCTTGCTGGTCGTGCCCGCCGTCGCGACAAAACTGTTGGTGCCGTCGCTCAAGGTCGCGCCCACCGGGATACCGCTGATCGCCACCTTGCTGATGCTCTCCGAACCATCGGTGTCGTGTAGCGCCGTGGCCACCTTCGATAGGTGAATGGTCGAGTTTTCGTCACCTTCGTTCATGGCGTAGAGCTGGTAGTAACCATTGCCCTTGCCATCGGCGCCCAATAGACCCGAATGGTTGACGTTAGCCGCATCCAGGGCGCTGACATCCTGCATCAACACGTAGTTGCTCGCGTTTAGCGGCACCGACGCGCCACCGTTGACGCCGACATTGAGCGAGTAGTTACCGGCCCCCGCCTGGTTGTGATGGTAAAGATCGAGTGTGTAGTAACCGCTTACCGCCGGCTTGTAGCTGCCGGAATAGTTGCCGGAACTGCCACCCCACGTCCCCTGTCCGACCACGTTACCGCCGATCAGCACGCGGATACTGTCATCACCAGAGCCGCTGAAAGCATAGGTTTTCCCAGCTTCCAGATAGATCAATCCCGACAGATGCGTCCCAGTGCCGGCAGCCACGTTGGTGTTGGCCGCTGCCGTGACATTGCCACTGCTAGCTGGCGTGCCGGCGCGGTCGATTGCTGCCTGCATGACGGCCGGGTCGGCGCCATTGCCGTTGGTTCCGAGCGTCGTAATGGAGAAGGTGTCGCGCGTTAAACCAGCGCCAGTGGCTGTGTTACTAGCCAGGGTAATCGATGGCGCATCGGCGACCGCGGCAACATTGATCGTGGCCGTGGCGGGCGTCGGATCCTTGCTTCCGTTGTTATCGATAGCCGCGTATTGGAGCGAGGTCGTGCCGGCCCAATCACCTGTCGGCTTGAAGTAAACCGTCGCGCCATTGCCGCTGGCCGTGATCGACGCGCCTGGCGTCAGTGTTTGAGTACCTGCCGCATCGCGGTAGAAAATGCCATTGGCCCCCAGGCTCGAGATTTCGAAACTGCCGATGCTGCCGTCGACGTCGGTACCGCCGAGGTTGACCGCAATCAACGACGACGGATCTTCCTTGCCGGTTACTGTAACGTTCGAGGTTTCCGGCAGTTCGTTGGTACCCACGATGGTGACAGCGATCGTTTTCGTGGTGCCATCGAGTGTCGCGACCGTAAAGTTCTCGACCTTGGTTTCGCCCGCCTTGAGATACTGCACAGCACTGTTGGCAACGCTGTAATTCCAGTTACCTCCCGCCGTAATGGCCAACGTTCCCAACGTACCGCTCGCCGCCGCAGCGTTGCCGGGCACGAAAGCACTTTGGCCACTATCCGCATCGCTCGCCGTCAACGCGCCGCTGGCGGTCAGACTTCCCGCGGAGACGTTGCTGTCCTCGGTCACTGAACCGGAAGCCGTACCGCTGATCACCGCAGCGTCATTGGTGCCCTGAATGGTGACGCTCAGCGTCTGGCTGGTGCCGTCCGAGGTCTTGACCGTGAACTGCTCGATTTTGGTCTCGCCCGCTGCCAGATACTGCACCTTGGCGTTGTCGACGCTGTAGCTCCACTGGCCATTGCTGCCGATGGCGAGACTGCCAAGCGTGGTCCCCAATGGCGTGCCCGCCCCAGCCTGGAAATGGGCCTCCCCTTCATCGGGATCGACAACGCCAAGCGTGCCGGTGGCCACCAGATGCCCATCGAGCGTGTTCGTGTCTTCCGTGACTCCACCGCTCGCGGCACCCGTGATTACCGCGACATCGTTGACCGGCGTCACGAACAGCGTCACCGTCGCGGTATCGGTGCCACCCTTGCCATCGCTGATGGTGTACTCGAAGGTTGCAGTGCCGTTGTAGTTGGCATCCGGCGTAAATGTGATCACGCCATTCTCGAAGGTGACGCTGCCGTGGTCGGCGTTGCCAACCCCAACGACAGTCAACGTGTCATCTTCAGGATCGGAATCGTTGACGAGAAGATCTTCCGGCCGCAGGTAGACCGGCGTGTCCTCCGCCGTCGTCAACGGCGCATCCACGACATACTGGCCAAGCGGTACGTAGTCCCCCTGCCCACCGAACTGCAGCGAGGGCTGGAAAATAGCGTTGCCCCCCTGGTCCCAATAGATGATCTCGATGGCGTGCGTGCCACTCTGGTCAACGGTGAAGCTATGGTAGTTGGTCGCGGGGCTCTGATTGTGGTCGACGGCTGCGGCCACCTTCCCATCGATCAGAATCTGATAGCCATCGTCGGCCAGCACCTTGAAGGTATAAGTTCCAGCATCGAGCTCGACGACGCCGCGCATCCGAAGGATGGCATCGCTACCGGTCGTCGGTGAGTCGGTATTCAGTGAGTCGGCATCATCCCCGAGGAATGTCTTCAATGTATCGGGGTGAGCCAGATCACCATCGATGTATTGATAGGAAAGGGAACTCGCCACAAAAGTTGCGTCAGGTGTTCCCTTGGCGGAGATGAACGCATAGGCCTGGGCGATACTCGACAGATTCGGACCGTCGGCATTCGGCCCTTCTTGATAAGCGAAGTACTCGGAATACAATCCGCCGAGTTTGCCAGGATTCGCGTAGCTGTCATCCGTCGCCACCGGGGCATCGTTG